>CAWHKK010000012.1:0-97627 GCA_963829975.1 uncultured Actinomycetota bacterium | reverse complement strand
ACCGGCCCCCCGAGATGTCGTCCAGCGCCTGCACCTCGCGGTGGAAGGCCACCGGGTGCCGGAAGTTCGGTGCCGCGACCAGCGTGCCGAGCCGGAGCCTGGAGGTCACCATCGCCGCCGCGGCCAGGGTCGGCATCGCCCCGACCCACGGCGACTCGGGCAGCCCGCCCCACACGAGGTGGTCGTAGGTCCAGGCGTGGTCGAAGCCCAGCTCCTCGGCCGCCCGCCACCTCGGCTCCGCCTCGGCCCACGGGAGGTCGGTCAGGATCGTGAGTCCGAAGCGCATGTAGTCGCAGCCTAGAACTGGGTCGGCGAGCACCAGCGGCAGCACCTCGGCGGCACCGGCCTCGCGCAGGTCGTAGGCCGCCATGGTCAGCGTCCATCCGCTCACGGTGAGGTCGTCCACGAGCAGCACCCGGGCGTCCTCGGGCAGGTCGGCGTCGAGCCGGAACCGCCGGCGCAGGGCGGCCACCCGCTGGGCGGAGTTCATCGCACCCTGCCCGGGCCGGACGTCGGGGTCGACGATCGTGTAGCTGCCCGAGCATCGGCATCTTGAGGAAGCGGGACAGGCCGTCGGCCAGGTCGGCGGTCAGGGTCGGGTGGGTCAGCGACTCGACGACCACCAGGCCGTCGACCTCGCGGCTGCCAGTCGCCCAGCACCTCGAGCATCGCCTTCACCAGTGGCACCGGCACCGGGCCGTCGGGCGTCTCCTCGCGGAACAGGTCGCGCAGCGCGTTGCCGTAGCCGAGGTCGGTCAGCCGGGCGATCGCGCGGCCTGCCTCGGCGCCCTCCTTGATCTTGCCGGAGAGCGGACCCCCAGTCGAGCTCAGCGCCGTCGGCCACATCTTGCGCGGCTCGACCACGACGCCGGGACGCGAGAGCCGGGCCGAGGCCTCCTCGACCGCGGCCGCCGACACCTCGCCCGAGAGCGCCAGCCCGCCGCAGTTGTCGCAGCGGCCGCACTCGGCCGCGTCCGGGTCGTCGAGCTGGTGACGCAGGAACCACATCCGGCACCTGTCGGTCGCCAGGTAGTCGAGCATCGCCTGCTGCTCGCGCTCGCGCGCCTCGCGCACCCGCTGGTAGCGCTCCTCGTCGTAGGCCCACTCCTGGCCGGTCGCCTCCCAGCCGCCGCGGACCCGGCGTACGGCGCCGTCGACGTCGAGCACCTTCAGCATCGACTCCAGTCGGGTGCGGTTGAGCTCGACGCGGGCCTCGATCGCGCCCACGCTCATCGGCCGGCCCTCGTCCTGCAACACCTCCAGGGTCTGGCGCACCATCTCCTCGCGCGGGAAGCCGACCGAGGCGAAGTAGGCCCAGATGTCGCGGTCCTCGATCGCCGGCAGCAGTACGACGGCGGCGCTCTGGTCGGGCGCCAGGCCGCGACCGGCACGACCGACCTGTTGGTAGTAGGCCACCGGCGACGACGGCGCCCCGAGGTTGACCACGAAGCCGAGCGTCGCGTCGAAACCCATGCCGAGCGCACTCGTGGCGACCAACGCCTTGACCGTGCCGGTCGCCAGCGCCTCCTCCAGCGCGAGCCGCTCGGTCGGCTCGGTCTGGCCGGAGTACGCCGCCACGTCGTGACCACGCGAGCGCAGGTAGTCCGCGACCTCCTGGGTGGCCGCCACCGTCAGGCAGTAGATGATGCCGGAGCCGGGCTGCTCGGAGAGATGGTCGGCGAGCCAGGCCAGCCGTTGTTCGGCGGTCTTCAGCTGCACCACGCCGAGCCGCAGGGACTCCCGATCGAGCGAGCCCGCGCAGCACCAGTGTCTCGGTGCCGAGCTGCTCGGCGACGTCGGTGGTGACCCGGGCGTTCGCGGTGGCAGTCGTGGCCAGCACCGGGATGCCGTCGGGCAGGTCGCCGAGCAGACGTGCGGATCCGGCGGTAGTCGGGGCGGAAGTCGTGGCCCCAGTCCGAGATGCAGTGTGCCTCGTCGACCACCAACAGCCCGCAGGTCGCGGCCAACCGCGGCAGCACCTCGTCGCGGAACCCGGGGTTGTTGAGCCGCTCCGGGCTCACCAGCAGCACGTCGACCTGACCGTCGGCGATCGCCGCGTGGGTCTCCTCCCACTGCTCGAGGTTGGTGGAGTTGATGGTCACCGCGCGGATGCCAGCGCGCTCGGCAGCCTGGATCTGGTTGCGCATCAGGGCAAGCAACGGGGAGACGATCACCGTTGGCCCGGCCCCCTGCTCACGCAGCAGCAGCGTGGCCACGAAGTAGACCGCCGACTTGCCCCAACCGGTGCGCTGCACCACCAGCGACCGCCGCTTGTCGACCGCCAGCGCCTCGATCGCCGTCCACTGGTCCTCGCGCAGGACCGCCTCGCGCTGCCCACCCTGCGGCCCGACCAGTGCGCGCAGGTGGGTCTGGGCCTCGCGGCGGACGTCGTCGCGGTCGGTCATCGGGCCTGTCTACCAGCGGACACCGACCATCGGCGTCCTCCCCCTGCAGTCAGACGGTGCTCAGGGGCTGCCGCTGACCCGGCCGTCGCCGGGCGGCAGGTAGTAGGTCATGGAGAACTGGCGATCATGTCCGTTGGGGTTGGGGTCACCGGGGTTGGTGGCACCTCCGCTGGACTTCACCTCTAGACAGGGTTGCGAGTAGAAGCCGGTGCTCCCCACCTGGTAAGCGGTCATGCTGGGGTTCGTGCAGTAGAACGCGGTGCCGACGTAGAGCCCATCGGCCGGACTCCACTGTGCAGGCTGGCCGTCCGGCGCCGTCACCCACGGCTCGCCCAGACCGAGGCAACCGATCGAGTGATCCCGATATCCGCTCTGGTCTCGCATATAGCTGGCAGCGGCGCCCTTCAGGACCACCTTGACGGTCTTGTACGCATCGCTCGAGGTGTCGTTGAACGTGGTGGACAGCCACCGCGGTGTGTCGTCGGCGCACGCCACGAGATGGGGGCCACCCACTGCCGTGGTCAGCACGTGCGAGGCGGCCGACGTCGTGGTGGTTGCGGTCAACGTCGTGGTCGAGCTATCGGCTGACGACCCACTGACCGCGGGCGAGGCGCACGACTGGCCCGCGGGACAGCTGGTCGTAGAGAACGTCGAACCCCCGCCCATCGGCTGCGCTTGGCCGCTCGCCTCGTTCGAGAGGACCGACTCGACACCATCTGCATTCACGGTGCTGGCGCGGTAGAAGAACGTCGTGCCCGTGGGGACCGTGGTGTCCTGGTAGTCGCCGGTGGGCAGGTTGGCTGCGATCTTGGCGAAGCTGCCGCCTGAGGTGGCACTGCGGTAGAGCGAGTACGACGCGACCTGGCCGCCACCCGAACCCGCCACCCAGTGCAGGCTGACCGAACCGACCTGACTGGTGGAGGTGAGGGTCGGTGGGGTCGGCGGCACCACGACCGGGGCGACGTGCACATTCGCAGTGCCCGAGCTCGGCTGGGTGAGCGCGTCACCGCCGTAGCGAGCCGTGACGACCACGTCGCCGATCGGAAGACTGGTGGTGGTCAGCGTGGACGTGCACGGCGACAGCGTGCACCCGGCTGCAATGGGGGAGCTGCCGAGTTGGACCGTGCCGGCGGAGGTCGCAGCGCTGTAGGTCACTGCCCCTGACGGCGTGACCCCGAGTCCACCGACGCCGGTGACGGACACCGAAGCGGTGAGGGTGACGCTGTCGCCCTGTGTCACGCTCGCGCTCGACGCGGCGAGGGTGGTCGCGGTGGGGAGGGCGACTGCCTGAGCTGGAGCCGACGTGCTGACGAGTGCGGTGACCGCCAGGACGAAGACGGCAGACACCACCGACAACGAGCGGCGGGTGGCACGAGCACGGCCGTTGGTGGTGGGGAGCATGAGCACCTCGGGGGTGTGCGTGATGCAGGAGGTCAGCCCCAAGAACGGAGCCTATTCGCGGCTCCACCTCACCCCAGATTGACACGGCGGCCAACGGATGAGCGCTCAACGAAGGAAATTTTGCCCAAAAAGTTGCGTCGCCGGGCCGCACGTAACTGCCCGGAGGCGGACGAACGGGACCTATCGGGTTTCCTCCGGGCCACCTGTCCCCGATGATGGGTCGGGGAGGGCGGTTCGAGAGGAGCACCCATGCACCGGGTCGGGGCCGCCACCCCTCCAGGTCCCGCCACTTCGGGCCTGCAGCCGTACGTGCCCCGGATCGTCATCGAGTGGCTCCAGCGCACCCCCGACGAGACCGCGCGTGTCGTGGAGGGCACCGCAGTGTTCGCCGACATCTCCGGATTCACCCAGCTCACCGAGCAGCTCGCCGCCCGAGGCAGGGTGGGCGCCGAGGAGATGGGCGACACCCTCAACCACGTCTTCGGTGCGCTGCTCGGCTCCGCCTACGAGTACGGCGCCGGCCTGGTCAAGTGGGGTGGCGACGCTGTCCTGCTGCTCTACCAGGACGACGGTCATGCCAGTCGGGCGGCCGCCGCCGCTTTGGAGATGCAGCAGGTCATCACCGAGGTCGGCCGGATCCGCACGTCGTCGGGCGAGGTCCGGCTGAAGATGTCGATCGGGATGCACACCGGGGCACTGGACTTCCTGCTGGTGGGCGAGGAGTTCCGCGAGCTGATCGTCACCGGCCCCGAAGTCAGCATGGTTGCGCAGATGGAAGCCGCGGCCCAGGCCGGGCAGGTGGTCGTCAGTCCTGCCAGTGCCACCGCGCTGTCCCGCGCAGGCGCGCGGTTGGGCCCCCCGGTGGGTGCCGGACGGCTGCTCACCGAGGCGCCGCCAGCGGAGCGGACGGCGGGACCTGCCGCCCGACCGAGCGGTCTCGACCTGGTCCAGGCACTTCCGCCGCCGCTGGCCGCTCATCTGCTGAACAACGACGGCGCCTACGAACATCGCGGGGTTGCGGTCTGCTTCATCGGCTTTGCGGGCGTCGACACCTTTCGGGAGCGCAACGGACTCGCGGCCACAGCTCGGGCGATCGACGCAGTGGTGTCCGCGTGCCAGCGGGCGGCAACGGCCAACGACGTCACGTTCCTCGCCACCGACATCTATCCCGACGGCGGCAAGGTGATCTTGGTGGCCGGAGCGCCGAGGAGTGCGGGCGACGACACCACCCGCCTCTTCGCCACCGCCCGGCAGGTGATGGACAGCGACCAAGAGCTGCCACTGAGCGCCGGTCTCAACGTCGGCCGGGTCTTCGCCGGCGACTACGGCCTTCCGGTGCGCAGGGTCTACTCGATCACCGGCGACGCGGTGAACCTCGCGGCGAGGCTGATGGCCAAGGCCGAGCCGGGACAGCTGGTGGCCAGCCGGACGGCTCTCGAGCGATGTCGCACCGACTACGTCACCGAGCCCCTCGCGCCGTTCTCGGTGAAGGGCAAGCGTGATCCCGTGGAAGCCTCGGGGGTGGGCGCCGCCCGGTCGCACGGGTCGCAGCCATCGACCTCGGAGGACGTGCACGACCTCCCACTCGTGGGTCGGGCCCAGGAGCTGGAAGTCCTGCTCGCGTCGTATGACACGGCGGCGCGCGGGCGGGGCAGTCTGGTGGACCTCTGCGGGCCACCCGGCATCGGGAAGTCTCGACTGGTCCGCGAGCTGCTGGCCCGGGTCCACCAGCCGACCGTTCTCCGGCTCCATGGCGACCTCTACGCCACGGGCACGCCGTACCACCCCTTCCACCGGTTGTTCGGCGAGGAAGCGGGCGTCCGTGGTGAGGACCTGCGAGCACTCGTGCTCGACCGCGCCCCCCACCTGGTGGACCGGCTTCCCCTGATCGCGGCGGTCGCGGGAGTCGAGGTCGAGGGCACGCCGGAGGTCGAGCGGCTCACCGCGTCTGCCCGCAAACGCCTGCTCGAGTCGACGGTCAGCGAGCTGCTCGGACTGATGTACGAGTCGCCAACGGTGTGGGTCTTCGACGACGTGCAGTTCATGGACGGTGCCACCGCCGATCTCCTCGATCAGCTGGCCCGTGACACCCATGACCGGCCCTGGCTGGTCCTGGCGACCCGTCGACCGGACTCCAGCTGGCGGCCGCCCGAGGTGGCGCAGCTGGTCTCGATGGCGGTCGAGCCACTCACCGAGCGGCAGGCCGACGACTTGTTGGCATCAGCGGTCTCGGGGCTCCCGGCGCATCGGGTCGCTGGCCTGGTCGAGAGGGCGCAGGGCAATCCGCTGTTCCTCAATGAGATGGCGGTGCACCTGCAGTCGACGGGAAGCACCGTCGACCTGCCCGAGAACGTCGAGGACATGGTGGCCGCCCGCATCGACCGGTTGGCTCCACCTCAGCGGTCGCTCCTCCGGACCGCTGCGGTCCTCGGCATGACCTTCGACGCCCAGGTGCTCGACACGGTGGTCCGCTCAGCCGGCGCGGGTCGGGTGCGGGAGGCCGACCTCGACGACCTCGCGGAGTTCTTGGTGCCTCAGCCAGACGGCGACTTCCGCTTCACCCACCATCTCCTTCGGGAGGCCGCCTACGAAGGGCTGCCGTTCCAGCGGCGGGTCCGGCTCCACGCCACCGTTGCCGACGTCATCGCCACCCGCCCGTCGACCGACAGCAACAGGATCAACCTCCTGTCGCTGCACAACTTCAAGGGTGAGCGGTACGCGGAGGCCTATGCCCTGTCGATGCAGGCGGGGCTGCACGCCGCCGGGCAGTATGCACACACAGAAGCCGCCGAGTGCTACGAGCGCGTGCTCGCTTCGGCCAGCCACCTGCGCGACCTCGACCGCCGCGACCTGGGCCTGGTCCACGAGTCGTTGGCTGAGGTCTACGACAACCTCGGTGACTACGAGGCGATGGGCCGCGCCCTGGAACAGGCACGCAACCGGCTCCGTCACGACCGCTTGGCGCTCGGCAGGCTCGCGGTGCTCAGCGCCGTGCACCGTCGGGCTACCGGCCGGCACACCGAAGCAATGCGCTGGGCCGCCCGCGGGCGTCGCGTGCTCGAAGGCGAGCGGAGCCCGGCTGCTCTCAAGTTGCGCGCGGCTCTCGCCGAGCGTTATGCCCAGAGCCTGCTGGTCAAGGGGCGGTTCCCGGAGGCGATCACCTGGGCAGCGACGGCGATGAGGGAGGGAAAGGCGGCGGGGGACACCCGTACCCAGGCACGAGCGCTGGAGATCGAGGTCGTCGCCCGCAGCTATGCAGGCGAGGTGGTCGACCTCGATCATGCGTTCACGGCCGTCGAGCTGTACGCGAGGGCGAACGACCTGCTGGGCGTCGCTCGTGGGCACAACGTGCTGGGGGTGGCCGCCCAGCAACAGGGCCAGTGGCCCCGGGCCCTCGAGCACTACTCGGCAGCCGCCGAGACCTACGCCCGGTTGGGTCGACCACTCGACATCGCGCTGCAGCACGCGAACGTCGCCGAGATCCTGGTCTTCCAGAACCGGCTCGCCGAGGCTGAGGAGGCCGTGCTGGAGTCGCTCCACCTCTGGCGGGGCACCCGGATGAACGGAGACCAGGCCTTCACCGTCACCCAGCAGGCCAGGTTGGCGATGGCCATGGGCGAGCACCAGGTGGCAGAGGAGCTCTTCGCCAGCGCCCGGGAGGTGCACGTCAGTGACCAGGAGGACTACGACGTGCTGAGCGTGGACGCGATGCGCGCGGAGTGCCAGCTGCTCGCCGGTCGCCCGGAGGCCGCGCTGGACCTGATCGAAGCGGTGCAGTTGAACAACCTCGAGGTCGGAGCACCGCTCTCCTACCTCGACCGCATCAGGGGGTGTGCTCAGGTGGCCGCCGGTGATCGGGTCGGAGGCCTGGCGACGATCCGCGCCAGTCTCGCCGTCGCGCGTCGTGAGTCTTCGCTCTACGACGAGTGGCGCTGCGTCGAGGCGTTGGCCGAGCTCGATGGCGCCGACCACGATCTGCCGGCGGTGCAGGCCCGGCTGAGGCGCGCCGTCACCGTCCAGCTCGGGGTGACGCTCCCGGGCTGAGATCAGGCAGCCGGCCCCTTGCCGCGCACGTCGGCAACCCCCGCCACGGCTTCGCGCAGCTCGGCGAGCCAGTCCTCCTCGTGCTGGCCGACCAGACGCACGCACCAGGCCAGCGCCTCGGATCGCGACCGCGCCACGCCGGAGTCGACCAGCGTGTCCAGCACCAACCGGTTGGGCTGGCGCAACCGGGTCATCACCGGAGCGGCCACGTGGGTCCAGAGTTCCTCGTGCTGAGAGTCTCCGGATCCGACCTGCACTCCCCACGAGACCTTTCGCCCATAGCGGTGCTCGGCCTCCCGCGCGATCTTGACCCGCGCGTCCCTCGTCTCTTCACGGAACGCACTCGCCCGGCCGGCCCGCGCCTCTGCCTGCTCGATCTCGGACTCACCCGTGGTCACGTCGTCGAGCGTGAGGACCACTGTGATCTCCTCGCGATCGACCGTGACCCTCGCGGGCGCGGTCGTCCACTCCTGCGGCAGGCGGCCGGCGAACCAGCCGCGCACCTTCTCCTCGTTTGTAATCATGTAATTATCATTACACGCCACTCCAAGCCGGCGCCCGTTACGCTCCACCCGTGCATTGGTCATGCCCGGCGTGTGAGTTCCGCTGTCCCGCTGACCACCAGTTCTGCGGTCGCTGCGGAGCAAGGCGGACCGCCGGTGCCGGTGCAGCGGGTGAGGTCGACGAGGTGCTACGAGCGCTGGTCGGTGAGCAGCTGCGCGAGGAGCTGATCGAGCACGGCGGGCGACTGCCAGAGGAACGCCGCCTTGTGAGTGCCCTCTTCGCCGACCTCTCCGGCTTCACGGCGCTTGCCGGTCGGCTCGATCCAGAGACGCTGGCCATGGTCGTGGACCCGATCCTGGCTGGGTTGGTCCGGATCGTGAAGCGCGGCAACGGGCACGTCGGCGCCTTCGCCGGGGACGCACTGCTCTGCTACTTCGGCGCCCCGGTGGCCCACGAGGACGACGCGACGCGGGCGGTGCGCTGCGCCCACGAGATGCTGCATGAGTTCCCGGCGCTGCTGGCTGTCGCGCCCAGGGAGGCTTCGGAGCTGACGCTGCGCATCGGCATCGACACCGGCGCCGTCATGGCTCGCCTGGTCCAGGGAGACATCAAGACCGACTACAACATCCTCGGCAACTCCGTGAACATGTCGCAGCGACTGCAGTCGAACGCTCCGCCGGGTGCCCTGGTGGTCGGGGAGACCACCTTCCGGCTGACCGATGCCGACTTCGACTACCAGGACATCGGCCCGCTGCAGGTCAAGGGCCGCACGGAGCCGCTGCCGGCCTTCCTCCTGCTCGGCCCCCGGGAACGCAGCCTGCAGCGACGGGTCGCGCACAGCAGCCGCGTCTACGGGCGGGAGACCGAGCTGGCTGTGCTGACCGCCGCCCAGCGGCCCGGAGCGGTGCGAGGTATCGCCATCGTCGCGGAAGCCGGCACCGGCAAGTCCCGGCTGCTCGAAGAGGCCCGGACCCGGTCATCGCACCCCTGGCACGAGGGTGGCTGTGCGCCCCAGGAGCGCGGTCGCTCCTACCGGCCCTGGGCGGGCGCCCTGGCCGGGCTCGCGGACGGGTCGATCACCGACGGTCTGCGGATCGTCACCGGGCGACACCTCGACCACCGTCTCGAGGGTCTTCCCCCCGCCGCGCGGAGGGACCTGGTCGCCCGCGACGTCTCGGCCGCGCTGCGCCGGGCTGCCCCCTGCGTCGTGGTGCTGGAGGACCTGCACTGGGCGGACCAACCCTCGCTCGACCTTCTCGACGACATCTTGTTCGAGGTCGGCGACTCCGACGTGCTGCTGATCGCCACGTCGCGCGAGCAGGTGCCCGCGACCGCCGAGCTCGACCTCCTCGAGCTCGGACCGCTCGACCGCGCTGACGTGGCGTCGCTGCTCGCCGACCTCCTCGGCGGAGCTCCCCCCGACGACCTCATCGATGAGGTGCTCCGACGTTCGGGGGGCAACCCGCTCTACGTCGGCGAGCTGGCCTTCGCCATCCGTGATCGCGGCCTCGTGTCGCTCGTCGACGGCGACGTGCTGGTCACCGCCGCAACGGGACTGGACGCCGCGCTGGATCTGGTGCCGGACTCCATCGAGGGCCTGCTCGGCGCCAGGATCGACGCGCTGCCTGCCGACCAGGAACGCGCGCTCACCATCGCCTCGGTCCTGGGTGCGCCGATCGAGGAGAGCCTCGTCGTCGCGCTGTCCGCACGCCTGGCCGAACCCAGTGAAGCGACCCGCCAGGCGCTCACCAGGTTGAGGGAGCAGGGGCTGCTCGCTGGTGCCGACTTCGTGCACGCGCTCGTGCAGAGCACCGCCTACCTCCGGACCACTCGCGCCCGCCGACGTCAGCTGCACCTGGCCGCCGCGGAGGTTGGTCCCGGTCTGGTGCCGGCGGACGACCTGCCCGGCTACCTTGCTCGCCACCTCTACCTCGCCGGTGCCAGCGAGCGCGCGCTGGTCGCGCTCGAGGAAGCCGCCGAGACGGCGCTCAGCCGCGGGGCGCACGACGAGGCGCTCCTGCACCTCTACCGTGATCTCGAGCTGCGCCGCTCCGACGACGTGGCACCAGCGCGCCGAGCGGCACTCCCACAGCGGCTGGTGGCCACCGGCGAGCTGCTGGAGCTGCTCGGCCGCTACGACGAGGCGGAGCCCCACTTCCGCGAGGCCATCGCGCGGGGCGCCGGCGCCGTGGCCCACCGTGGCCTGATCGGCTGCCTGCGCAGGTTGGGCCGCTACTCCGATGTGGTCGCGATCGCGGACCAGATCATGGGCGAGTTCATGGGTGAGGAAACCGGCGCCCGAGTCGACGAGCCGCTGCGGGTGCGGCTCAGCTGGGAGAAGGCCGCCGCCCTGGCCGCGCTGGGCTCGGTCGACGAGGCCATGGCGGCGCTGTTGCCGGGTGATGACCCGGCCGCGGAAGCCCGTCAGGAGATGGTGCGCGCCTACTGCCTGATCCAGCGGTCCGATCCGGACGCCGCCGATGCGGTGCTCGAGCGGGCGCTGCCGGTGCTGACCGCGGCCGGAGACACCGCCGCAGTCGTGCACGGCATGCGCAACCTCGGCTGGGTGCGTGCGCAACAGAGTCGGCACCCGGAGGCGCTCCAGATCCTCGAGGACGCACTGCGGCTCGCCCGCCACCACGGGCTGGCCGAGGAGGTGATGGCGTGCCTGGTCAACCTGGGAGCCGTCGCCGGGGACGCAGGAAGCAGCGACCTCGAGCTCCGCTACACCCAGGAGGCGGTCGTCCAGTGTGACCGGATGCGTCACTCCTTCAACCGCGCCGCGACCCGCAACAACCTTGCCTATGCGCTGATCGAGGCCGGCCGGGCAGACGAAGCGGTCGCGGTCGCCTCCCGCGCCGTCGACCTGGCCCGGGAGCACGGTCTGTCGGGGGTGACCGGGTCGTTCCTGCACACCCGAGCGTCGGCTCGGCTGCGACTGGGTGACCACGTCGCCGCGCTCGCAGACGCGAGGGCTGCCGAACCGCTGGTGCGGGGAACCCAGTTCGAGGGAGAGGTGCGCGAACTGCTCGACGAGCTGGTGGCGGGGGTGGCGCCCGACGAGACGAAGCCCGGCGCCACCTAGCCCAGGTCACGGGCAGGCGTTCACCCGCCCACGCGGGGTGCCGTCGCTCTCGCCGGTGTCGAAAGTGACCACGGTCGACGGAAGCCACGCGTAGTGGTAGTCCCAGGTCTCCTCGTTGCTCCGGCACCAGGTGGAGGTGAAGACCGACCTGGAGCCGGCCGTGACGGCCAGGTCTACGTCCTTGTAGCCCTGGAAGGCCAGCGTCTGCTCGGGGAACTCGATCCGGGTGCCCGTCCGGACCAACTGACCAGAGCGGTAGCTGTACACCGGCTCGATGCTCGAGTGGTAGGCGCTCGTTGTGCGTTCGTTGTAGGTGAACGCCGCCTTGTAGCGATAATCGGTGTACGACGTGGGGCAGTTCGCCGAGGTGAAGCCGACCGCGTTGAACTTGACGACCGAGATGGTCATCCCATAGCTGTTGGTGACGCTGCCCTTGGCGAAGCTTCCCTCGATGGTCGGGTCCATGCAGCTCGACCCGGTGGGGTCGGCATGGGCGGGTGGCGAGACCACCACGGTGGCCATGGCGACGCCCAAGCTAACGGTCAGCGTGAGGACGAGCTGACGGAATCGCTGAATCACGAAGATCTCTTTTCGAGGAGGGAGCGGCTGGAACCTGCACGTCCCGAGTACCCCGGAGTCTGGGGCCGCCGAGGAGCGCCGCGCAATGTCACGGCCGTCACATCTGCCCCTCTGCACGGTGGAGAGGCGTCACCAGGTGGGCGCCGTCACACGATGCGGAGACCCCATCACCAGATCCGGACGCGCGCCTCCGGGTCCAGCCAGAGCCCGTCGCCCTCGGCGGTGCCGAAGACCTCGTGGAACTCGTCGAGGTTGCGCACGATGTTGGCGCGGAACTCCGACGGGCTGTGCGGGTCGATCGTCAGCAGCTGCCGCTCCTGCTCGACCCGGCGCTTGGTCCGCCAGACGTGCGCCCAGTTGAGGAAGACCTTGCGGCGTTCCTCGACCGACGCGTCGATCCGCCCTGCGAGATCACGAACGCCTTGTGGGCGATGGTCAGGCCGCCGAGGTCGCCGATGTTCTCCCCGACGGTGAGCGCACCGTTGACGTTCTCGTCGGGCAGGGTGCGCGGCGAGAAGCCGTCGTACTGCTCGATCAGGGCCTTCGACTTCACCTCGAAGGCGGCCTTGTCGTCGGCGGTCCACCAGTCGTTGAGGTTGCCGGCGCCGTCGTACTGCGCCCCCTGGTCGTCGAAACCGTGGCCGACCTCGTGGCCGATCACCGCCCCGATGCCGCCGTAGTTCTCGGCCGGTTCGGCGTCGGGCGAGAAGAACGGGCTCTGCAGGATCCCGGCCGGGAAGCAGATCTCGTTGGTGCCGGGGTTGTAGTAGGCGTTGACGGTCTGCGGGAGCATGAACCACTCGTCGCGGTCGACCGGCTGCCCGATCTTGCGCAGCTCGCGGTCGGTCTCGAACGCCGAGGCGGCCGCGACGTTGCCCATCAGGTCGTCCTTGCGGATCCTGCAGCGCCGAGTAGTCGCGGAACCTCTCGGGGTAGCCGATCTTGGGCCGGAACGTGTCGAGCTTCTCGAAGGCCTTCTGCTTGGTCTCCTCGCTCATCCAGTCGAGCTGGGAGATCGACTCCCGGTAGGCCGCGAGCAGGTTGGCGACCAGGTCGTCCATCTGCTTCTTGGACTCCGGCGGGAAGTGGCGGGCGACGTACTCCTTGCCGACCGCCTCGCCCAGCGCGCCCTCGACCAGGCCGACGCCGCGCTTCCAGCGGTCGCGCAGCTCGGGGGTGCCGTTGAGGGTGCGGCCGTAGAAGTCGAAGTTGGTCTCCACGAAGTCGTCGGTGAGGTACGGCGCGGCCGACCGCAGCACGTGGGCGAGCAGCCAGGCCTTCCAGTCCTCGATCGGCACCGACTCGAGCACGGTCGAGAGGTGGGCGAGGTACGACGGCTGGCGGACGCAGACCTCGGCCAGCACCTGCTCGGGTCGATGTCGGAGGCGCCCAGGTTGGTGACGTAGGCGTCCCAGTCGAAGGCCGGGCACAGCTCCGTGAGCTGCACGTCCGTCAGCAGGTTGTAGCTCTTCTGCACGTCGCGGGTCTCGGCCCGCTCCCAGTGGCCGGCCGCCAGCTGGGTGTCGATGCCGAGGATGGTGGCCGCCGCCGCCGGCGCGTCCTCGTGCCGGCCGAGCGTGAGCAGGTCGGTGAGGTAGCCGACGTACTTCTCCCGGATCTCGGCGAACTTGTCGTCGCGGTAGTAGGACTCGTCCGGCAGCCCGAGCCCGCCCTGGGTGATGTGGAAGAGATAGCGGTCGGAGTTGCGGTCGTCGGTGTTGACGTAGCTGCCGAACAGCCCGTGGCCGCCGATCCGCTCGAACTCACCCAGGAACGCCGCCAGGTCACGGACGTCGCGCAGCGCCGCGACCGCGTCGATCAGCGGTCGGATCGGGCGGGTGCCCGTGGCGGCGATCCGGTCGGTGTCCATGAACGAGGCGAAGAGATCGCCGATCTTGCGCGCGTCCTCGGCATCCTCCGCGTCGGGCGAACCCGCCGCCAGCGACTCGATGATCTCGCGCACGTGCTGCTCGGCGGTGTCCGCGAGGGTGACGAACGCGCCCCACGTGGAGCGGTCGGCGGGGATCTCGACCTCGTCGAGCCAGCGGCCGTTGACGTGTCCGAACAGGTCGTCCTGAGGCCGGATGTCGAGGTTCATGCCCTCGCGGGCGTCATCGAGGATGCTCACAGTTTCCGACCCTAACCGGCTGCGGGGAGGGCCCCCTCTGCAGGTGGGGTCGCCAGGTGGGTCAGGTACGGACCGGGTCGGCGACCACGATGATGTTGCTGAGGTAGTCGCCGTCGACCCAGTCGGTGCAGGTCACCAGGACCAGGCGGCCTTCCTCCCGGTCCTGGGCGAAGAGCGGCACGGCGTGCTCGGCCACTTCGGCGGTCGACAGGGTGGCGATGTCGGTGACCCGGTACTCGATCGACCTGGTCGTCGTCTCGGACCCGGATGACGTCACCCGCGCCCAGCTCGCCCAGCCGGTTCATCACGCCACCGCCTGCGTGCACGGTGTGGCCGGTGATCACGGTCTGGCCACTGGTGGCGCCAGGCTCGGCGCTGCGCTGCCACCAACCGACGAGCTGGGTGTCGCCTGGAGGTGACAGGACTCCCGCCGTGTCCATCTCGATGTTGACGATGGGTGCGAGCAGGTCGATCGACGGGACGTAGAGCACGTCCTCGCCGCCGGGTCAGCGGGCGGATCGACCGTTTCGGCCTCGTGCATCTGACGCCGAAGGGCGGCGGTGCCACCATCGGAGGGGCCGTCACTGGCCCCCCCGATGGCGTAGCGAGTCCGGCGGCGACGACCAGCGCACAGAGCAGGCTGAAGAGCACGAGCACGTGCACGCGCAGGTCGCTGCTCTGTCGGCGGGCCTCGTCGTTCCGACTTCGGAGCCCTCATCGATTCCGGGTTCAGCCGTTCAGCTGCAGCCGGCGCCAGCCGAACAGCGCCCGCAGCCGTGGCTCCGACCAGGCTCAGCAGGATCCACAGCGCGCTTGCGCCCTGGCCACCGTCGACACCGGAGTCGACGGCGGTCGGCACGTCAGGCAGGCCGTCCGGGCCACCGGGGTTGCCCGGGTTGCCCGGGTTGCCCGGGTTGCCGGGGTTGCCCGGGTTGCCGGTGCGCGCGTTGGGCCCGCAGGAGACCCGAGCGATCTCCGCGGTGACCAGCGGCGGCTGACCGAACTGCGCGGCGCCAGGCAGCAGCTTGAGGTCGATGGCGTGACCTCGATCGCGCCCTTCTCCGGCCGGGTCTGCTTGTTGAGCGTGACGTCGAGGATGTTCTCCTCGAGAGGAGCCAGCTGCGGCGCGATCTGGGCGATCAGCTGGTCGACGATCGTGTCCTGGATCGGGTCGATGATGGCGCTCAGCGGGCGCGAGCGCGCCGTCGAGCGTGTTGTTGATGTCGACCCGCAAGGCGTCGATCACCACGTTGAGGACGAGGTCGAGGTCGGTGAGCACCTTGGTGTTCGGCGCCGGGTTGGCGGGGAACTCCACCAGGTCGACGCTGGTGCCGGCGATGGAGAGCGTCAGCTTCGTGTCCACGATGTTGGCGGTACCTGAGGCCGAGGTGGGGTCCGCCTCACAGCGAGCCTCGACGGCCCCGAGGGTGCCCTCCAGCCCGGTGGCACCGAGCGGCTCGAGGCCGTCAGAGATGGCCTGCGTCAGCGGGCCGACGAGCTGGTCCATGATGGGCTGCAGCGCGGCAAGACCGCCGAGCGCGGACTCGGGATCGATCAGCACAGAGCCGGTGAGGTCCAGGTTGGCGATGGTGATGCCGACGGGGTCGCCCGGCGTGATGCACTCCGACTCGCCGACGGTCGCGGTCTGGCCACCGTCGCCAGCAACGCCGGAACACGCCTCGGACACGCCGTTGCGACCGTTCACCCTGGCCGCTGCGTCCTGCACCAGCACACCGACGTCGAGCACGTCCTGGTTGCCGAGCACGCTGATGGGCGGGACGACTTCACCCGTCTTGACCTCGCCCTGGCCGTAGTTGATGGCCTTGACCACACCGCTGTCACCCTCGTTGCCGCCGATGCCCACCAGGAGGGCGGTCGCGTCAGCCTGGGAGATCACCGGGCCCGCCGAGCTGGCCGTGGTTGCCAGCGGCACCAGGATGAGTGCCGTAGCTGCGCCGAGCGCGCCCCAGCGAGTGAATCGTCGTGTCACGGTGGTGTTCCTCCGAACGTGTCGAGCGGCCGAGGTGGCCCCACAGGTCGTAAGTGCAAACCCATGCCTACGGGATTTTGTCAGTAAATAGCGAACCGAGGAGAGGTTTAGGAGCCAGTCTCAAACGCGATCAGCGGCGACGAATGCCCCGTCGCGGAGCACCGGCACGACAGTGCTGACGTCCATGGCCGCCGCCATCGACACGTCGTCCCGGAATCCAGCGGCGACCAGCTCCCGTCCGCTCGCGCAGGCCAGCAGCTCCGCGTCGAGGCGGTCACGGACGGCCTCGAACGCGAGCGCCGCGTGTCGCGCCTCGGGGCTAGCAGCAGTGAGGGTGAGCGCAGAAAGCACCGCGCCCGCCCCCCAGAGGTCCTCGACGCCGGGTCGCAGCGCACCGTCCGGCCAGCGCTCACCGGCCGCCAGCACAGCCACCCGGTCGCCCGCGGCCAGCCGCGGGGCCAACCACCGGGCCACCGCGGTTCGGTTGCGCAAGCAGGCACCGACGACGGTCTGGCCGGACGCGGCCAGGTCGAAGCTGATCGAGGAACCGTTGGGCGACGGCAGCACCAGTCGGTCCACGCCGTCGACCGCCGACATCGCGGATGGTGACAGGCTCACCCGGCCGGTAGCTCCACCACCCTCGAACCGACCGACGGCCAGCACGGCGTCGTGGTCCGCGGCGTAGGCCTCCGCCCCGGAGTCCTTCCAGCGGTACGGAAGAACGGTGATCCCCTGCTCGACCGCAATGGTCAGCGTGGTGGTGAAGGACAACACGTCGACGATCACCGCGATGTCGGCGCCCGCCGCGGTGGCGGCCGCGCCAGTTGGGCCCCACTCGAAGCGGACCGCGTATGCCGACTGCCGGTGCGCCGACTCAGTCACGGACCCGGACGACGGACTTGCCCAGCGTCTTGCGGTCGTCCATGTCGATCAGCGCCTGACCGAAGTCCTCGAGCTCGTAGACCGCACCGATCGGCGGCTTCACCACACCGCTCTCGATCATCGGCAGCAGCGCCCGCCACTGCTCCTGCATGTAGCCGCGCCGGAGCATGGCGAATGCTCCCCAGCCGACACCGCGGATGTCGATGTTGTTGAGCAGCAGCCGGTTGACCTTCACCTCCGGGATCCCCTGCCCGGACGCGAACCCGACGACCAGGACCCGGCCCTGCGTGCCCAGCACTCGCAGCGAGTCGGTGAACGCATCACCACCGACGACGTCGAGCACCACGTCGACGCCCTTGCCTCCGGTCAGCTCCTGGACGACGTCCTTGAAGCCCTCGCCGAGCACGACCTCGTCGGCCCCGGCGCTGCGGGCCACCACCATCTTCTCCTCCGTGCTCACCACGGCGATCGTGCGGGCACCCATCCCCTTCGCCACCTGGATGGTCGCGGTGCCGACGCCGCCGGCCGCACCGTGCACGAGCACGGTCTCGCCCTGCTGCAGCTGACCGCGCTCCGCGAGCGCGAACTGAGCGGTCAGGTAGTTCATGGGCAGCGCGGCGCCCTCGTCGTACGACGTCGAGTCGGGCAGCGAGAACGTGAACATGCCCGGCACGGCGGTGCGTTCCTGCGCCCCGCCGTACGCCCCGACGGCCGCGACCCGCTGGCCCGGCTCGAAACCTGCTCCGCTGACCACCGTGCCAGCGACGTCGACTCCCAGCGAGAACGGCGGCTCGGGCTTGAGCTGGTACTCGCCCTTGCTCAACAGCAGGTCAGGGAACGAGATGCCGACGCGGTGCACCTCGATCAGCACGTCGTCGGGCCCGGGCGCCGGCTCCGGCACGTCGCGAACCGTGACATCGGCGGGACCGGTGGGCGTGACGACCTGGGCTGCGCGCATGTGCTCACGCTAGCCACCAGCCAGCCAGCCGCGAGTCAGCCGGGGTTGACGATCCGGTTCAGCTCGAAATGCATGGGGTCGGTGTAGTTCCAGTCGCCTCCCCAGCCGAAGCCCCACTTCTTGAACGCGTCGACGACGCCGCGGTCCATCTCGCCGACCGTGCCTCGTTGGTTGTCGGCCACGTTGATGTCGAGAGCCAGCCCGAAGGCGTGGTTGGAGAGCTGAGTGGACCCGGCGATGAACCGCGGGTAGTAGCAGCCGGCGAAGTCACCGGGATGGATCTTGTCGGCCAGTCCGCGAGCCACGATGTCGCCCAGCGCCGCCTGCAGCTGCGGAATCATCGCCTTGTTGCAGGTGACCTGGCCCAGGATCGGCACCGTCGTGGTGACGATGTGTTCGCGCACCCAAGCCGCGTCGGGGATCACTCCACCGCCCGAGACCCGGTAGCGGAAGGTACCCACGGCTTCGGCGTAGGTGCCGACCAGCACGGCGGTCTGGGCCGCCTCGGGGTCCAGGCCCAGACGGCTGGCGATGTCCATCATCTGCACCGAGCCGGCGCCCCCGACGAGCCTCTGGATCGGCCCCTGCATGCTCTGGGGGGAGGTCGGCAGGGTCGAGATGACCAGGGCGTTGCGTTGGTCGATGCCCAGGGTCTCGCCCCACTTCGCGTTGACGACCAGCTCGATCGTCGGCACCTGGGGCGCGTACGCGCCGACGTGGATCCGAGGGGCATCGGCCGCGACGTCCAGGGTGAGGTATCCGTCGGCATCGAGGGGAAGCCGCTTCTGCAGATCTTCGCCGCCGGCTATCTCGCCCCCGGCGAGCCGGTCCCACTGGGGTTGGAACTGGGCGCTGCGTGCCTCGGTGAATCGTCGGTACTCAGCAGGATCGACGGCCGCGATGTCGTAGAGCCGGTTCTCGATCGGCACCTGCTTGAGGGAGATCGTGGTGGTGGCGGCGACGCCCTCGAGGCGCGAGATGCGCTGCACCAGACCCGGGTCGAGCGTCTCGTTGCTGATGACCAGGATGTCGGCGCTCAGCAGTGGCGTCTCGACCGGACCGGGTGGATCCATGGCGTGCTCGGGATCCAGCACGGCCGAGGCCGTGCCCTCGGCTTCGGAGGGGCTGGCGACCGCGCTCCCACGGTCGGTGGGCTCGGTGGTGTCCTTCTCGACCGAGGGCTCGCCACAGCCCGTCAGCAGGACCAGGATGATGACGACTCCCGCCCCGCAGATGCGCCTCCCTCGCTTGTCCCCCCTCATCGCCTGACCAGCGTATGCGGAAGCAGCAACCGTCAGCCGTCTTCTCGGGCAGGCGCCTGCTCGTCCAGCACGGCGTTGCGGATGGTCAGCCACGAGACCGCGCCACCGAGCACCAGGAGGCCGGCGCACGCGATCATCGCCGAGCGGTAGCCGTCGTTGAACACTGACGGGACGGCGTAGTCGTCGCCGGTCAGGCCCACCGCGACCGGCAGGGCAGCGACCGCGAGCAGCGATCCGGCCCGGGCGACGGCGTTGTTGACGCCGCTGGCGATGCCGGCGTGCGCGTCGGGCGCGGCAGCGAGCACCGTCGCGGTCAGCGGGGCGACCATCAGCGCCAGCCCGAGGCCGAAGACGGTCACACCGGGGAAGACCTCGGACCAGTAGCTCACGTCGTCGTCGATGGCGAGCAGCATCAAGCAGCTCGCCCCCATGATGATCGGCCCGAACGTCATGGGGATGCGGGGCCCGATCCGAGCGCCGAGCTCACCGCCCTTGGCTGCCAGGAGGATGAGGCAGACGGTGATCGGAAGCGTCGCGATCCCGGCCTCGAGGGCGTCCCAGCCCGCCACCGTCTGCAGCTGCAGCGTGATGAAGAAGCCGGCGGCACCCAGGGCGGCGTAGACGACCAGCGTCATCACGTTGGCAGCGGTGAAGGTGCGGTCGGAGAAGATGCCGAGCACCAGCATCGGCTCGCGCTCGCGTCGCTCCACGACGACGAACAGGACGGCGGCCAGCACCGCCAGCACCGCGGCGTACACCGCGAACGTCCCACCCCACTCGATCAGCGCGTACGTCGTGCCGGCGAGCGCCAGTGTCGCCAGCACCGCACCGGCCACGTCGAAGTGAGTAGAGGCGTTGGGGTCGCGGGTCTCGGGCACGTGCCGCTGGGCGACCAGGATCGTGATCGCCGCGATCGGGAGGTTGACCAGGAAGATCCAGCGCCAGTGGGCATAGGCGACCAGTGAGCCGCCGACCAACGGTCCGATCGCGGCCGCGATGCTGCCGAGCCCCGACCACGCACCGATCGCCTTCGGGCGGTCCGAAGGGACGAACACGCCTTGGATCATCGCCAGGCTCCCCGGCGTCAGGAGCGCACCCCCGACACCCTGGAGCACCCTCGCCGCGATCAGCATCTCGGGGTTCGGGGCGATGCCGCAGAGCAGCGAGGCGGCGGCGAAGCACGCGGTGCCGATCACGAAGATCCGGCGCCTTCCGAACCGGTCGCCCAACGACCCGCCGAGCAGGATGAGGCTCGCCAGCGAGAGCAGGTAACCGTTGGTGATCCACTGCAGCTCGGCCAGCGAGGCGTCCAGGTCCTCACCGATGGTCTTCAGCGCGACGTTGACGACGGTGCCGTCGAGGAGGGCCATCCCCGAGCCCAGCGCAGCGGCGGCAACGACCGCTCGCCCTGCCGGTGTGCCGAGCCGTACGCCGGCGACCTGTGGAGTCTCGCTCACCGACCAGAGACTAGGCTCTCCAGATGGGCAGCGAGAGCGATCAACGACTGATCGACCACGTTGACCGGATCGCTCACGAGCACCCGCCGATCGAGATGTCGTCGGTGGACTTCACGGTGATCGACCCGGCCCGGCTCGACGCCAGGTTCGGCCACGTGCTCGACTACATGGCCAGGGTCGAGCTGGAGGTCGACAAGAACGTCGCCGAGCTCGCGATCCTGCTGCCGGACCCGCCCGAGGTCGACGTGCACTTCTTCCGCGACGTGTGGCACCCGCAGGAGATCCGGCACGGGCAGATCCTCGACGAGCTGCAGCGCCACCTCGACCGGCCGCTCGCCCAGCCCGACCTCGGTATCGGCGCGAAGATCAAGGTGCTCGGCGCGCTCGGCCACGCGGGCGTCTTCCAGGACGTGTCCCGGATGCTCTACTACCTGACCGGCATGGCCACCGAGCGCTCGGCCGTGCTCGCCTACAACATGCTGTACGACGGCATCCTCGAGCTCGGTGAGGACGCCGTCGCCAGCACCGCGATCGCGCAGATCAAGCGGCAGGAGCCGGGCCACTACGCGTTCTACCAGCTGTCCGCCCGCCAGCACTGGCACCGGCTGGCTCGCTGGCAGCAATGGCTGGTGCGCAAGATGCGCGCGATCTCGTTCGCGCCGGTCGGCGCCTACTGCCCCGAGCAGGCGGCCGACTTCGGCGAGGTGATGGCCTCTCTCGGCATCACCGGCGAGCTCGACGACTTCACCCAGAAGATCGCCCTGGTCGAGCACGACCTGCTGTTCGCGCAGCAGCAAGGGCTCACCGTGCCGCCGTACATCACCCGCGCCTTCCGCGCGTCGGTGGAGCTGGCCGAGGCGCGGGCCAACGCAGCCTGACCGGTACCGCGTGAGCCAGTCGAAGGTCAGGCGCGCAGCACCCTGGCCGCGATCCAGGCGATGTCCTCGCCGGTCTCCCGCGGGGGTCCCGACGGCTGCATGACATGGCTGAGCACCACTCGGACGACGGTGTCGATTGCGGCCTCCAGCTGCTTGCTGTCCAGGTCCACGTCGTAGGGCTCGATCCTGTCCTTGAGCACCACCTTGGCCACCCCGAGCAGCGACTCCGCGTGCGTGGTCAACAGCGGCAGCAGCTCGGTGTCGGCGCCGTGCGTGGCCGAGACCACGGCATGCAGCAGCCGGTTGTCCTGGGCGTGCTCGAGCACTCCCACGCACGCTGCCCGGATCGCCGCAACGATGTCGCGGGGGTGACGGTCGAAGGCGACGCTGACCACGGCGAGGAACCGGTCGAGCTCGCGCAGGATCATCGCCTCGGCCAGGCTGGCCTTGCTACCGATCTCGTTGTAGACGGTCTGTCGACTGACCCCGACCTCGTCGGCCAGCTTGGCCATGGTGACCTCGGACCAGCCCACCTCGGAGGTGAGCCGCACCGCCACCGCGACCACGCGATCGCGCATGGTCAGGGAAGGTTCGGCGGTCACACCAACGAGCGTAGTCATCGGCCAAGCCTCAGCCGACGAGCGTCAGCGCGAGCACCGGACAGGCCTGCACGGCCGCATGGACGTGGCCCCGCTCGGTCTCCGCCGGCGTCTCGTTGAGCACGTGCATCACCTCGTCGTCGTCGAGCTCGAAGAAGTCGTTCGCCATCGCCTCGCACATGCCCAGGCCTTCGCACTTGCCACGGTCGACCTCGATCCGCAGGCCCATCACGCACCCACCTTCTGCACGGGCACGAAGTCGGCCGCCTCGCGCACGCCGCAGTCGGGGCAGCACCAGTCCCGCGGGATGTCCGTCCAGGCAGTGCCGGCGGCGAAGCCTTCGAACTCGTTGCCGACCTCGACCTCGTAGACATAACCACAGCCGGGGCAGCGAGCGGCGAGGACCTCTTCGGTCGCGAGCAGAGCGGCCGCGTCAGCCTCGGCCAGGTCCGAGGCGGCGATCTCCTCGGCCGTCGGTGCGGTGGGGGGCGGGTACTTCGCAAGGAGGCGGTCGCGCTTGCGGGGACTGAGGTTGGCCCTGCTGAGGTCACCACCGAAGTGCGCCACCACGCGAGGGTCCATCACCCGGCGCCAGATGGGCGGGAACAGGGCGAGCACGATCATCCCGGCATATCCGGTGGGGAGCACCGGGGACTCCTCGAAGTCCCGCAGCGTCTGGTAGCGCCGGGTCGGGTTCGCGTGGTGGTCGCTGTGGCGCTGCAGGTGGTAGAGCAGCACGTTGGTGGCGACGTTGTTCGAGTTCCAGGAGTGGGACGGGTCGACCCGCTCGTAGCGCTCCTTGCCGGGCTTGCCGACCTTCTGGCGCAGCATGCCGTAGTGCTCCATGTAGTTGACGACCTCCAGGAGCAGGAACCCGGATGCCTGGACCACCAGGAAGGGCAGGATCCCGATCCCGAGCCAGACCACGACCGCTCCCCACAGGACCACCGACATCAGCCAGGCGTTCAGCACGTCGTTGCCGATCCGGAACGGGTGCTGGTGCTTGCGGGCGTAACGCCGCCTCTCGATGTGCCAGGCACTCTTGAGGGAGCCGATGACCGTGCGCGGGAGGAACTCGTAGAGGCTCTCGCCCATTCGTGAGGAAGCGGGGTCCTCGGGCGTCGCGACCCGCACATGGTGGCCGCGGTTGTGCTCGATGTAGAAGTGGCCGTAGAACGTCGGCGCGAGCGCGATCTTCGACAGCCACCGCTCGTTTGCCTCTCGCTTGTGCCCGAGCTCGTGGGCGGTGTTGATGCCGATGCCGCCGATGGCCCCGATCGACACGGCCAGGCCGAGCTTGTCGACGACGCTCAGGTCGCCGCCGATCCCGAGCGGGTCACCGCGGGCGATGAGGTACATCGCGCCGATGAAGCCGGCGTACTGGATGGGCAGGAAGAGATAGGTGACCCAGCGGTAGTACTTGTCCCTCTCCAGCGCTTCGATCGCGTCGTCTGGGGGGTTGGACTGGTCGAGACCGGCGAACAGGTCGATCGCCGGGACGATCACCAGGATCACGACGGGACCGATCCAGAACCACGCGCCGAGTCCGGTGGCGAGCCAGAGTCCGTAGCCGGCGAAGGCCAGGGAGGGGACGACCAGACCGATCAACCACAGGTAGCGCTTCTGGTCGGTCCAGGCGTCACTGGATCCCGTGGGAACCGTGCTGTTCGCGATCTGGTCGCTCGTCATTTCTGCCCCTCTCGGCTGGCTTTACAAGAAGGTAGCGTTTGTAAACTGGTTTGACAAGAGGTAGCGAAATGTAAAGTTGCCGCGGCCTAGTTACCGGAACGGCCCCACGGGGCACTGGAGTGGGTTCACAATTGTTGGGGCACGGGGACACCATGGGGGCAGCGGTAGTGAGCGAGACCGAGGAGCTGAAGCCGGGCACTCCGGAGGCGTGCCGCCGTTGCGGTGAGCCCGCCGGCACCTTCCGCTTCTGCCTCAGCTGCGGTGCGGACGTCGCGGTCACGGAGCCGGCGGCCGCGGCCGCCCAGCCGTCTCAACTGCGAGCGTGGCTGCGACAGGTCGTCCGCTGGCGCACGCCGCTTGTCGTCTTCCCGCTGCTGGCCGTGCTGACCTTGGTCGGTGGCCTGGGTGCGCAGCTGCTGACGAAGAAGATCCCTTCCCCCGCTCCCCCCGCCCAGGTCGTCTGCTGGGACGGCACCGGCGCCACCTCGAGCGACGCGTGCACGACCCCGAGCGGGATGGAGGGCCTGCGCTGGGTGTTCCCCACGTTCCATCCCCAACGCGACAACTGCGTGGATGTGCTGGTCTCCCACCCCGAGTACGTCCGGCCGGCGATGTACGAGTGCGACTTCAAGATCCCCCGACAGTGGGTCACGGTGACCTACAACGAGCTGGCGGCGGTCGATGCGGCCCGCAGGTACTTCGAGAAGCAGTATCCGGAGGCCAAGCGGGAGCAGGTCGGCACGGCGGAGGGGACCCCCTATCGCTACGTCTGGCGCAAGCGCACCGACGAGGGCTTCGCGCTGGCGGCGATGTACGTCGACTACCCGTTCGCTGTGGAGATCGTGGCCAAGTCCGCCGCCGCCCGCGACCGGGCCTTGCGCAAGCTCGACTTCCGCCACCCCGACAAGATGGCGGACGCGTTCGGCTAGTGGCCGCGGATGGCCGCGGCGACCGCCTTCGGCACCTCGGAGTCGAAGACCGAGGGGATGATGAAGGTCGGGTTGAGCTCGTCGTCGCCCACCACCAGCGCGATGGCCTCCGCTGCTCGCAGCAGCATCTCGATGGTGATCTCCGAAGCACGGGCGTCGAGCAGGCCCCGGAAGACGCCGGGGAAGGCGAGCACGTTGTTGATCTGGTTGGGGTAGTCGGAGCGACCGCTGGCCACGACCGCGGCGTACTTGCCGGCCTCGGCCGGGTCGACCTCCGGGTCGGGGTTCGCCAGGGCGAAGACCACCGCGTCGGCGGCCATGTCCTCGATCCACTCGGCCCGCAGCACCCCCGGACCGCTCACCCCGACGAAGATGTCGGCTCCCTGGAGTCCCGCGCGCAGGTCACCGCGGACCTTCCGGGGGTTGGTCACCGAGGCCAGCGCTGCCTTCTCCCCGGTCAGCGCCTCGTCGTCAGCCGAGAGGCAGCCCTCGCGGTCCCAGACCACGACGTCGGTGACGCCGGCGGCGAGGAGCAGCGTGACGATGGCGGTGCCGGCCGCGCCGGCGCCGGCCACGACGACGCGCGCGGTCGGGAGCTCCTTGCGGACCACGCGCAAGGCGTTGGTGAGGGCAGCGAGCACCACGATGGCCGTGCCGTGCTGGTCGTCGTGGAAGACCGGGATGTCGAGACTCTCGCGCAGACGCCGCTCGATCTCGAAGCACCTCGGGGCCGCGATGTCCTCGAGGTTGATGCCTCCGAACCCCGGAGCGATCAGCTCGACCGCGCGCACGATCTCGTCGGTGTCCTGCGTGGCCAGGCAGATCGGCCAGGCGTCGATGTCGGCGAACCGCTTGAACAGCGCGGCCTTTCCCTCCATCACCGGCAGGGCAGCACCGGGACCGATGTTGCCCAGGCCGAGCACCGCTGACCCGTCGGTGACCACGGCCACCGTGTTGCCCTTGCTGGTCAGCCGCCAGACGTCCTCGGGATGCTCGGCGATCGCCATGCTGACCCGACCCACACCGGGGGTGTAGGCCATCGACAGGTCGTCCCGGTTGCGCAGGGGGACCTTGCTCGTCACCTCGATCTTGCCGCCGAGGTGCAGCAGGAACGTCCGGTCGCTCACCTTGTAGACCTCGACGCCCGGGACCTCGTCGACGGCCAGCTTCAGCTGGTGTGCGTGGTCGGCGTCGGCGGCCGAACACGTGACATCGACGACGAGGCGGTTGGTGCTGGACTCCGCGACGTCGATCGCGGTCACGATGCCCCCGGCCTGGGCGATCGCCGTTGCCACCGCCCCCACCACCGCATGGTCGGGCGCCGTGTGCAGGCGCATCGTGATCGAGTACGACGAGGTGGTTGCGGACCTGGACACGCGACCACCTTCCTGCCAGCGCGGGGTTACCGGCAAGTCGGGTCTGCCGGCTGGACGCTTGTGGTCGTACTGGTCGTCAGCGAGGCACGCCGAGGTGGTCCAGCAGGTTCTTGGAGAACCGGCTACCCATGGTGGCCATCACGCCTTTCATCGCGGCCCGTACTGCCGGACCCGACACCTTCGGCAACGGGGCTTCGAGACAGATCTCGAGGCTGGTCTCCAAGCGGGTGGTGCCACCGGGCCCTTCGGACAGGTCGTACCACCCGTTGACGCCAGCCATCTCGGGCGTGTCGGCAGCCGGCTCGTGATGGAACTCGATGCGCTGCTGTTCCTCGAAGACCATCCGTTCGGTGAACACCGGCGCCAGCTTGCGGCCGAGCAGGTCGATGCCGGAGAGCTGCCAGCGCCAGTGGCTCCCGTCGGCGCGGATCGACTTGACGAACGGAGTCAGCCGGGCGACCAGGTCGGGGTCCACCAGCGCCTTCCAGATGGCGGCACGCTCGGCGGCCACGTCGGCCTGGGCAGTGGTCTTAGCGGAGAAGGTGGCCATGGGGTGCCGTTACCCCGCTAGGGCCTTCTCGATGTCGCTGCCGAGCTTCTCCGGGAGGGTGGTCGGCGCGTAGCGGTCGATGACCTCGCCGTCCCTTGCCGATCAAGAACTTCGAGAAGTTCCACTTGATCCTGTCGCCCAGCAGTCCGCTCTTCTGCTGCCGAAGCCACTTGAACAACGGATGCGCGTCGTCTCCGTTGACGTCGATCTTGCTGAACATCTGGAAGCTCACGCCGTAGTTGCGCTGGCAGAACTCCGCGATCTCGTCCTCGCTCCCGGGCTCCTGGTTGGCGAACTGGTCACACGGGAAGCCCAGCACGTCGAGGCCCTGCTCGCCGTACTGCTCGTGCAGCGCCTGGAGCCCCTCGAACTGCGGGGTGAGTCCGCACTTGGAGGCGGTGTTGACGACGAGCACTACTTTTCCGTCGTACGACGAGAGGTTGATCTCCTGCCCGTCGATCGCGGTGGCCGAGAAGTCCTGGAGCTTGGTCATGCCCAGAATTGTGTCAGCCGCTCCTAGCCGATCATCCGGCCGACCACCTGCGCGGGCTGTTGGTAGCCGACGGGGTTGGCGAAGCCGTTGCAGCTCGACCACCACCCGACGTCCCCCGAGGTCGAGCACGACCGTGTCTTCGGACTTCTCGACGACCTCGCCCTTGGCGACCCACAGGTCACCGACCTGCTCCAGCTCCCCACCGGGCTTGCACCTCTGCAGGTCGTCGATCGCGACCATCCGCAGGGCCGGGCGTCGGCCGAGGGTGCCACCGAAGCGCCAGGTCAGGATCGCGAGCCCGAGCAGGATCAGGTCGGCGAAGATGGTGAGTCCCAGGATCAGGTTGCTGGTGTCCTGACCCTCGACCCGGAAGCGCGAGGGACGGTCGGGCAGCATCCGCACCTCGAGCGTCCCACTAGCCACTGCTTCGTCGTAGGTCGAGGGGCTGACGCCGACCGACCACTCATCGCCTGCCGGGTCGATGTCCTCGGGGTAGCGGAAGTCGATGAAGAACCGCGGGTCGTCCTTCGGGGGGAGGGTGCCGTGGTCGACGACCACTGCGGTGACGTCGATGCCGTTGCGGTCGAGCTGCGCGTCGGACCAGGCGCTGTGCCCGAGCGGGAGGTTGATCACGGCAGCCAGCAGGATCAGGAGCAGCAGGGTGCGCAGGCGAGCGCTCATCGCGCGACCTCCCGCCAGTGGTCCCCCCACTCGCCGAGATGCACGAGCTCGGCAAGACTCCGGCGCACCCGCGGCCGCTGCTCGCGTTCGCGGTCCCGCTCGGGGACCTCAGCCGGGTCGCCGTAGCGGCCGACCGCGATGCCGCTGAGCACCCGGAACCACGGCGGCACCCCCAGGTCCTGAGCCACACCCTCCGTGTCGAAGCCGGCGAACTGATGAGCGTGCAGCTCCATCGCGACGGCCTGCAGGGTCAGGTGTGCGGCTGCTTGGCCGAGGTCGTAGCAGGCAACGTGCTCGCCCTTGAATGCTCCTCTCGCGTGGGCATCCTCCAGGTCGACGTCGGGATGGTAGGCGACCTGCGCCGCGGTGATGATCACGACGGATGCCCGCGGCACCCAAGCGCTGTTGCCGCGGCTGAGTCGTGGCACGAGCGCCTGGTGGGCCCGGCTCCCTCGCCGAGCCACCACCATCGCCCACGGCTGCAGGTTGCCCCAGCTCGGCGCCCACTGCGCGGCACGCAGGAGCAGGTCGAGCTCAGCGGCGGCCAGCTCGTGCTGGTCGTCGAACACTCGGGTGCTCCTGCGCGAGCGCATCGGCTCGGCCAGGGACAGCTGTTCGTGCGCGTCGGCCTGGGTCACGGGCCCAGTATCCGGGAGGTGAAGGAGAGCGGTCAGGACTGGACGGACAAAACCCCGGATCCGAAGATCCGGGGCTGTCACAGCAACGTGCGCGAGGGGGGAGTTGAACCCCCACGTCCTTTCGGACACACGGACCTGAACCGTGCGCGTCTGCCTATTCCGCCACTCGCGCGTGTAGCCGGGCAAGGCTATCCCAGCGCCGGAGCCAGCCCCAAACCGGTGCGCCGGGTTCGACGGGGGTACTTCATCCCCCGATACGATCGACCGAGCCCAGCGGAAGCTGGGCGCGTTCGCGTGCCGTGGACTCGGTGTCGAAGATCCGGAGAGGAGGCTTCATGAGTGGACTTCAGCGGTTCGAACAACGACTTGAACAGATGATCTCCGGGGTTTTCGCGCGGGCCTTCCGGAGTGCGGTCCAACCCGTCGAGATCGCGGCCGCGCTGCAGCGCGAGTGCGACAACAACGCTCAGATCCTCTCCCGCGACCGGCGGTTGGTGCCCAACGACTTCCACGTCGAGCTCGCGCAGACCGACCTCGACCGGCTGGCGCCGTACGACTCCGCGATGGCCAAGGAGCTGCTCGACCAGGTCCAGGAGCACGCAGATGCTCAGAGCTACGTCTTCCCGGGGCCGGTGAAGATCGCCTTCGAGGCGAGCAACGACCTGACCACCGGTCGCTTCCGGATCCGGAGCCAGGCCCAGGCCAAGGTCACCGGGCACAGCACCCATACCCAGGTCAGCCGAGCCCGGGCCCTGCTCGAGGTCAATGGGACCCGCCATCCGCTGCAACCTCCGGGGCTCGTGGTCGGGCGCGGCACCGAGGCCGACCTGCGGATCAACGACCCGGGAGTCAGCCGCAAGCACGTGGAGTTCCTGGTGCTCTCGGCGGGTTCGGAGACCGAGGACCCGGAGCTCGAGGTCCACGACATGGGCTCGACCAACGGCATGCTTGTCGACGGGCGGAAGGTGCCTCGTGCCACGCTGCGAGACGGCACCACCGTGAAGGTCGGCACCACCACCATGACGGTGCGGATCGTCCGCGACGACGGCGACGGGAGTCCCGGTGTCTGAGCTCACGCTGTTCCTGATCCGGATCGCCTACCTGGCGATCCTGTGGATCTTCGTGCTGTCGGCCATCTCGGTGATCCGCTCCGACATGTTCGGTGCCCGGGTGCCCGAGGGCGCCCGGACCGTGCCCAGCGGCCCCAAGCAGAAGGCACCTCCGAAGCGTCGCGGCTCCCCGTCGCAGGTCGTGGTCACCTCCGGCAGCAACAACGGTGCCACGGCATCCCTCGCCCAGGCTCCGATCCTGATCGGGCGGGGCACCGACGCGGCGATCCGCCTCGATGACGACTACGTCTCCACGCGGCACGCCCGGATCGCAGCGTCCGGTGACCAGTGGTTCGTCGAGGACCTCGGCTCGACCAACGGCACCTACATCGGCACCGTCCGCATCACCCAACCCACGACCATCACCCTCGGCACCCAGGTCCGGATCGGCAAGACCATCCTGGAGCTGCGCAAGTGAGCCTGCGCCTCCACTACTCCGCGATCTCTGACGTCGGACGAGTCCGCAAGGACAACCAGGACTCCGGATACGCCGGCCCCTGGCTCCTCGCCGTCTGCGACGGCGTCGGCGGTGCCGCGCGCGGCGACATCGCGTCGAGCACCGCGATCCACGAGCTGCGCACTCTCGACACCGCGCCCACCGAGACCGAGCTGCTGGACCGGATCACCGAGGAGATGCACGAGGCACACGTGCGGATCGGGCGCCTCGTCGACGCGGACCCCGACCTCAACGGCACCAGCACCACCGCGACCGTGGCGCTCTTCGACGGGTCCAGGGTCGGCATCGGCCACGTCGGCGACAGCCGCGGCTATCTCTTCCGCGACGGTGAGCTCTCGCAGCTCACCACCGACCACACGTTCGTGCAGAGCCTGATCGACGAAGGCCGCATCACCGAGGTCGAGGCGCGGGTGCACCCCCACCGCAACCTGATCCTCAAGGCCCTCGACGGCATCCACGAGGCCGAGCCCGACCTGTTCATGCTCGAGCTGGTGCCGGGCGACCGGCTCTTCCTCTGCAGCGACGGCGCCTGCGGTGTCCTCGACGACGGCCGCCTCGCCGACGTTCTCTCCATGGGCACTCCGGACTACGCCGCCGTGGAGCTGGTCCGGGCCAGCCTCGAAGCCGGCAGCTCCGACAACGTCACCTGCATCGTCGCCGACGTGGTGACCGAAGACGCGGCGGCCGCCGACCCGGCGTACGGCGGGCTCGAACCGATGCTGGTCGGCGCGGCCGCGGAGCTGCGGCGCCGCCCTGGTCGGTCATCCATGGCCAGCGGGATGGCCAGTGGGGTTGGCAGCCTGTTCCGCGGTCACCGCGCCGGCGACACCGGTGAGCTGGAGCCGATCGATGCCGAGCTGCTCGACGACTTGCCCCATGCGATCAAGGCCGACCCCATCGACCCGGAGACGGCGCGCTACGCGCCGCGGGCCCCGGGGCGCTACCAGTGGGCCAAGCGACTGCTGGTGCTGGCCGTCGTCATCGGGCTGGTGTGGGTAGCCGGCGCGCTCGCGTGGTCATGGACCCAACGGCAGTACTACATCGGCGATCAGGGCGGCAAGGTGACCATCTTCCGCGGCATCAACGCCGACCTGCCCGGCATCTCGCTCTCCGAGCCCTACCAGTCCTCGGACGTCGAGCTGGACCGGTTGCCGAAGCTCGACGCCGAGCGGGTGCAGGACTCGATCGAGGTGGGTGACCTCGATGCCGCGGAGGCCGCGGTCCGCGAGCTCGCCAAGCTCCAGAAGCCCGTCGAGGAGCCGTGATGGCCCGCCGGGCATCGACCTCCCCCGCCCCGAGCTTCCTCGGGTTCGTCCATCGTCGCCGCCGGGGGGCTGAGCTGTTCCTGCTCGTCCTCGCCCTGCTGGTCGGTGTCGGCGGCTACGCCGCGGTCGGGATCGGGGTCGAAGGACACGTGCCCGCCGACGTCGTCGCGTACGGCGGCTGGCTGGCTGCGCTGATCGTGCTCGCTCACCTCGTGGTCCGCGCGGTCGCGCCGTACGCCGACCCCGTGCTGCTCCCCGTGGTGGCGGCCCTCAACGGGCTCGGTCTCGCGGTCCTGCACCGCATCGACCTGACCGATGACACGACGTGGGCGCGCCAGCAGCTCACCTGGATGACGGTCGGCGTCGCCCTGTTCGTGGCCACCCTGCTCCTGCTGCGCGACCACCGGGTGCTGACCCGCTTCACCTACACAGCGGGGCTGCTCGCGATCCTGCTGCTCCTGCTCCCGATGGCCCCGATCGTCGGCAACGAGGTGAACGGCGCCCGGATCTGGATCGCGGTCGGCCCGTTCGGCCTGCAGCCCGGTGAGATCGCGAAGGTGCTGCTGGTGATCGCGTTCTCCGGCTACCTGGTGCTCCACCGCGATGCGCTCGCCCTGGCCGGCCGCCGCTTCGTTTTCGTCGACCTCCCGCGCGGCCGCGACCTCGGCCCGATCCTGGCGATGTGGCTGGTCAGCCTCGGCATCCTGGTCTTCCAGAAGGACCTGGGGTCGAGCCTGTTGTTCTTCGGGCTCTTCCTGGTGATGCTCTACGTCGCCACCGAGCGCCCCGGCTGGCTGTTCGTCGGCGCGCTGATGTTCTTCGGCGGCGCCCTGCTGGCCTTCAAGCTCTTCGGCCACGTGCAGAACCGGGTCAACATCTGGCTCGATCCGATGGAGTACTACGACAAGACCCCTGGCAGCGGCCAGATCGTCGAGTCGCTGTTCGGCATGGCCTGGGGGGACTCATCGGGCGTGGCTTCGGTGAGGGCGATCCCGGCCGGGTGCCGTTCGTGCACTCGGACTTCATCATCGGCGCGATCGGTGAAGAGCTGGGTCTGACTGCGGTGGTCGCAGTGATCCTGCTCTACGGCCTCATCGTCGAACGGGCCCTGCGCGCGGCCCTGATCTGTCGCGACGGCTTCGGCAAGCTGCTGGCCACCGGACTAGCGGGCGTCTTCGCTCTGCAGGTGTTCGTGGTGATCGGCGGGGTGACCCGGCTGATCCCGCTCACGGGTCTGACCACGCCGTTCCTCTCCTACGGCGGCTCCTCGCTGATTGCCAACTGGGTGATCATCGCCCTGCTGCTGCGCGTCTCCGACCAGGCCCGGCGCCCGGTGCCGGATCTGTCGGCCGACGACGACCAGCCGGCGGACGACCAGTCGACCCAGGTGATCAAGCTGTGAAGCGCGAGATGACCCCGTTCCTCAGCAGTGCGGTCCGAGCGGAGGTGGGCGCACGATGAACAAGCCGATCCGGACCATCTCTATCTTCTGCATGTTCCTCTTCCTGGCGCTGATGGTGAACGCCACCTATCTCCAGTTCTGGGCGGCCGACGGCTACAACGACAACCCACGAAACCGACGGATCATCGAGGCGGCCTTCTCGCGCGAGCGCGGCGCGATCCTGGTCGGCCGCGACCCGATCGCGGAGAGCGTGCCGAGCGGCGACGAGTACAAGTTCCAGCGCACCTACAACACGCCCTTCTCGTACGCGCCGATCACCGGGTTCTTCTCCTTCTACACCCAGACCGGCCTGGAGCAGACGCAGAACGCAGTGCTCTCCGGCGAGGACCCGCGGTTGTTCGTGACGCGACTGGTCGACATGCTGAGCAACCAGGACAACCAGGGCGGCAGCGTCGAGCTCACGATCGACCCCGACGCGCAGCAGGCGGCGTACGACGGCCTCGCCAACAACCCCGCGCTGCCGGGGGACCTCGAGGGCTCGGTGGTGGCCATCGAGCCGGCCACGGGCAAGATCCTGGCGATGGTGTCGCTGCCGTCGTACGACCCCAACAAGCTGGCCTCCCACGACCTCGGCTCGGTCGACGCTGCCTACCAGCGACTGCTCGCCGACCCCGCCGAGCCGCTGATGAACCGTGCCACCTCGAAGCGGTTGCCCCCGGGCTCGACGTTCAAGCTGGTGACGGCGGCAGCGGCTATCGAGAACGGCCTCTACGAGTCGGACGACGACGTGCCCGCGGGCGCGATCTACGACGTGCCTCAGACCAGCGCCGACATCAGCAACGACGGGCGCTCGCAGTGCAGCCCCGACAAGATCCCGTTCACTACCGCCATCGAGTGGTCGTGCAACACGACCTTCGCCCGGATGGCCAACGACGTCGGCGCCGAGAAGATGCTCGAGCAGGCCGAGGCGTTCGGGTTCAACAGCGACTACCTCGAGGACTTGCCGCAGGCCCAGTCCAACTACCCGGATGACCCCAACGAGCCGGAGACCGCTCAGACCGGCATCGGTCAGTTCGAGGTCTCCGCGACCCCGCTGCAGATGGCCATGGTGGCAGCGGGCATCGCCAACGACGGGGTGGTGATGCGCCCCTACCTCGTCAACAAGGTCCAGTCGGCCGACTACCAGGACCTCGAGCAGACCGAGGCAAGTGAGCTGTCGCAGGCGGTCTCCTCGTCCACCGCCGACCAGCTCACCGAGATGCTGGTGAACACCGTCGACGTGGGCACCGCCAGCCCTGCCCAGATCCCGGGCGTCAGGGTGGCCGGCAAGACCGGCACCGCGCAGAGCGGTATCGAGTCGGTGCCCCCCTACGCCTGGTTCGTGTCCTTCGCTCCGGCCGACAACCCCCAGGTGGCCGTGGCGATCGTGATCGAGTCGGCTCCTGGCATCGAGCGCGGTGAGATCGCTGGCGGCGTGCTCGGCGGACCGATCGCCAGGGCCGTGATGGAAGCGGTGATGCAGTGACCGACCGGGCCAGCGAGCGCTTCGTCGACGACGCCGACCGCTACCGGCTCGACTCCCGGATCGCCACCGGGGGCATGGGCGAGGTCTGGCGCGCGACTGACACGGCCCTAGGTCGTCAGGTCGCGGTCAAGGTGCTCAAGGCCGAGTACGCCGACGACCCCGCCTTCCGCCAGCGCTTCGCCATCGAGGCCCGCCATGCCGCTGCGCTGCACCATCCGGGTGTGGCTGGGGTCTTCGACTTCGGTGAGGCTCACTCGGCCGGCGTCGCCGACGGCTCTGGCGTGCCACGTCCCTACCTGGTGATGGAGCTGGTGGAGGGCGAGCCGCTCTCGGTGCTGCTACGCCAGGGCGCCGAGTCCAGCCGCCACCTCGACCCCGATGCGGTGCGCGACCTGCTCGCGCAGGCAGGCGAGGCGATCGGGGCTGCTCATGCGGCCGGCATCGTGCACCGCGACGTGAAGCCCGCGAACCTGATGGTTACTCCCGGTGGGCAGCTGAAGGTCACCGACTTCGGGATAGCCCGGGCCGCCGACGGGGCCGGCATGACCCAGACCGGTGCGGTGATGGGCACCCCCCAGTACCTCTCGCCCGAACAGGCGCAGGGCCTGCCGGCCACCTCGCGCTCCGACGTCTACTCCCTGGGCGTGGTGGCCTTCGAGTGCCTGGCCGGGCGCCGGCCGTTCGAGGCCGACTCCCCCATCGCCACCGCCCTGGCCCACATCCGCGAACCCCTGCCGGACCTGCCGGCCGACGTACCGGCCGACCTGGCTGCGGTGGTGCGCCGCGCGTTGGCCAAGGACCCTGGCGAGCGCTTCGCCGACGGTGCGGAGTTCGCGGCGGCGCTGCGCGACCCGGCCACCGAGATGTTGCGGCACCAGACAGTGGTACCCGTCGTTGCGCCGGCCGCGGCCGCGGTTGCGGCCGCCGACGCCACCCAGGTCCTGCCGGCGACCGCCTCCCCACCCTTGCCGCCGGCCGCCCGCCCGTCGCAGCCCAGCCGAGCAGGGAGCCGCGCAGCCGGCCGGAGCCCCTGGTTGGCCGTCATCGTCACGCTGCTCGCCGCCGCACTCGTGGCCGCCGTCGTGCTGCTGGTGACGACCGGCGACGGTACCGACGCCCCGCCGACCGACGACTCCACGCGGCCGAGCCGCACGCAGTCGCCGTCCAAGAGCGACTCGCCCCCCGAGTCGGAGCCGACCGAGACGCCCGACAAGACCACCGAGCCGCCCCCGTCGGAGGAGACCAGCGTGCCGCCGACGACCGAGACGAGCGACCCACCGACGACCCCGCCCACCTCGGCTCCGCCGCCGACCACGCCACCGACGACTCCAGTGACAACTCCATCTGCCGCTCCCGCGGGCGCCCCGACGGGTGGCGCGTCGGGTGCCGTGCCTGCCAGCCCATGAACCTCACGCTGAGAAAGAGAACCTGATGAGCAACTCGCAACCGACAGTCGTCGGTGGTCGATACGAGCTCGGGGAACTACTGGGCCGCGGCGGGATGGCCGAGGTACGCAAGGGCACCGACACCCGCCTCGGCCGCGTCGTGGCCGTCAAGCGGCTGCGCACCGACCTGGCCAGCGACGCCACCTTCCAGGCTCGCTTCCGCCGGGAGGCGCAGTCGTCGGCCTCCCTCAACCACCCCACGATCGTTGCCGTCTACGACACTGGCGAAGAGCCGTCGACCGATGGCACCGACGTCGCGCAGCCCTACATCGTGATGGAGTACGTCGCCGGTCGGACTCTTCGCGACATCCTGCGGGAAGGCCGCAAGATCCTCCCGGAGCGGGCCCTGGAGCTCACCGGCGGCGTCCTCGCGGCGCTCGACTACAGCCATCGCGCGGGGATCATCCACCGCGACATCAAACCCGGCAACGTCATGCTCACCCCGAGTGGCGACGTGAAGGTGATGGACTTCGGCATCGCGCGGGCGATCAGTGACGCCCAGTCGACGATGACCCAGACCGCCGCCGTGGTCGGCACGGCGCAGTACCTCTCGCCCGAACAGGCGCGGGGCGAGACCGTCGACTCGCGCTCCGACGTCTACTCGGCCGGCTGCCTGCTCTACGAGCTGCTGACCGGGCGTCCCCCGTTCGTGGGCGACAGCCCGGTGGCCGTCGCCTACCAGCACGTGCGCGAACCGGTGACGCCGCCGTCGGACCACGACACGGCCCTCCCGCCGGAGGTGGACGCGATCGTGATGAAGGCGTTGGCCAAGCGGCTCGAGGATCGATACCAGTCCGCGGCCGCGATGCGCAGCGACATCGAGCGCTACCTGGCCGGTCGTCCGGTCGAGGCCGCGATCACAGCGCCCGCTCCGGAGACCGCGGCCACGGCCGTGGTGCCGTCGGTGCCGAGTCCGGTGCCGCCCACTCCGGTGACCCCCCGTCCGCTCCCCGAGTACGAGGAGTACGACGACGAGCCCCGCGGCCGAGCGGGGCTGTGGGCGCTGCTCGTGCTGCTCGTGGTCGGACTGGTCCTCGCGGCGTACTTCTTGTGGCCGCGGCTGTTCGAGGCACCGCCCGAGCAGACCCAGGTGCCCGACACGATCGGGATGAAGGAGGCCGACGCTCGCAACGCGATCGGCGACGCCGGGCTGACGGTGGGTCCGGTCACCTCACGGCCCGACTCCGTGGTCCGGGCCGGCAAGGTGCTGGAGCAGGAGCCGGGCGCCGACGACTTCGTCGACCCCGGCTCCGAGGTCACCCTCGTCATCTCCGAGGGCAAGCCCGAAGTGACGATCCCGGTGGTCGAGGGCAAGCAACGTGGCGATGCGGCCGGCGTGCTGCGCAATGCCGGCTTCCTGGTCGACTTCGAAGAGGAGGAGTCCGACGAGGACAAGGGCCGGGTGTTGCGCACCGAGCCGGCGGCCGGAGTCCTGGCCGCCGACGGCTCGACGGTGACGATCTTCTACTCCGACGGCAAGGAGAAGGTGCCGGACGTCGTCGGTCGGAAGCAGGACGAGGCGGAGAAGGCGATCCGGGAAGCCAACTTCGTGCCGTCGGTGGTGGAGTCCAACGCCACGACCGAACCGGCGGGCACGGTGATCCAGCAGAGCCCCGAGGCCGGCCAGACGCCACCAGAGGGGTCGACGATCACGATCGTGGTGTCGACCTACGTCGAGCCCGAGCCGAGCGAGTCCCCCGAACCGACCGACCTCCCCAGCGAGACGGAGACTCCCTTCCCACCGCTCGGGCAGCGTCGCGGAGTCGGGTGGAGCTAGCCGGTCGCCCTCAGCGGGTCGGCTCGGCGTAGAGGAGATCCAGCAGGCCGGCGTAGGCCGGCGCCTCGACGCGATCCTCGATCTCGATGCTCCAGCCCACGGCGATGGTCGGGTCCGCGGCGTCGCTGCGGTAGGCGGCGACGTCGTCGTCGCGGTCGATGGCCGCCTCGATGTCGGTCGGACTGCCGATCGCCGAGACGACGTAGGGCTGGGGGTACGGCACGCCCTGGATGAGCACCGCGTTGCCCTTGCACTGGATCCCCGTGGTGGACACGATGCGCTGACCCTGGAGGGTGACCGCCTCCGCGCCGCCCAGCCACATGGCGTTCACCACGGCCTGGATGTCCTGCTGGTGCACCACGAGGCGGTTCGGGTTGATCTCGCCGTCCTCGATGACCTGGTCCGCCACGTCCTCGGAGGCGTCCGCGAGGGTGACCGTCACGCCGGGGCCAGCCCCCGCTTCGAGACCGGCCGGGCCGGAGACCTCGTCGATCTGGCGCCGCAGGCGCTTGACCGCCTGGTCGTCCACCGAGCCCGTGAGCTCCGCGACGTCCGCGTTGAGGGCGGCGATCTCGAGTCGGATGTCGTCGTACTCGTCGGACTCGGCCTTGGCGAGCGAGGCCAGGTCGGTGTAACGCCCGGGACGCAGGTCGGTCCCCTCGCTGTTGGCATAGCTGACCGCGAACAGGGTGCCGCTCACCAGCACGACGAGCGGCGTACCGATCCGCCAGAGCGTGCGGCGACCTCGGGGGCTCTTCGCCGAGTGTCCAGGGCCTCCCGTCTGCTCGTGTGTCATGACGACTAAGGTAGCCGCGTCCCATGACCTGTCACGATCGTGATCGATGGAGCAAGCCTTGTCCAAGTCCAAGCCCCAGCAGCAGTTCGCCGATCCCACCGCGGGTCCGTTGCTCAGTGTGCGCTTCGTGGTGGCCGTGGGCCTCATGGTTCTCGGCGTCGCCTGGATCCTGTACTACTACTTCGGCGTCCGCCCCGATCCGACCGCGCTGAACTCGGACGGCGCTCCGGAGGGTCCCGGCGGCCCGAACTTCATGGGCGACCTCAAGGGCTGGAACTACCTGGTCGGCTTCGGCCTGTTCTTCCTGGGCCTGATCATCTCCGCGCACCCGAAGACTCCTCTCGGCCGCGGCCGCGGCGTGGTGGTCGGGATGCTCGGATGCTTCATCCTCGGTCTGCTCTGGATCTGCACGTTCTACCTGATCAGCGACGACGTCTCGGAGCTCGCGATCTTCAACGACCTCGGCCAGAAGAACCTGGTGGTCGGCATTGCCTTCATGGCGGTCGGCTTCACCTTCGCCACCCGCTGGGAATAGCCCACCCGGCTCGTCTTCACGCTCAGATCGCTCGACCCGGCTCGAGTTGACGCCGTACGACGTCGACCCGGCTTGAGTTGACGCCGTACGACGTCGACCCGGCGCTTGTTCACCACATAGTTCATCCCCAACTGTGGATGAACCTGTGTAGAACTACACACGTGTGGTTTGTATCGACCGTGAACTCGAGCCGGGTCGACCGGTCACACCGTCAACTCGAGCCGGGTCGACCCTCCACACTGTGAACTCGAGCCGGGTCGACCCTCCACACCGTCAACTCGAGCCGGGTCAGGTGAGGGCGGCGGTGCGGACCACCACGGCGACCGCGATCAGGGCCGCCACGAGCACCATCGCCGCGACCTGGAGCTGGGTCCGGTGCTTGCGGGGGGCGTAGACGAGCGCGGCCGCGATGGCAGCACCACCCAGGAAACCGCCCAGATGGCCCTGCCAGGAGATGTTGGGCACCGCGAAGGTGAGGAAGACGTTGATCCCGATCAGGATCACCAGCTGGCGTACGTCGCCACCGACCTTCAGCGCCACGATCAGCAGCGCCGCGAAGAGCCCGTAGATCGCACCCGAGGCACCGAGCGTCGCCTGGAACTCTGGAGCAGCCCACAGCACCACGGTCGAACCGGCTAGCAGCGACAGGAAGTAGAGGGCCAGGAAGCGAGCGCGGCCGAGGGCTGCCTCGAGCTGCGGACCGATCACCCACAATGCGAACATGTTGAAGCCGATGTGCAGGACGCTCACATGGGTGAACCCGGCGGTGACCAGCTGCCAGTAGCCGCCGTCCACGAAGCCCGGCAGCCAGGTGCCGAGGCCGGCGCAGTCCGCCCGGCTGGTGTCGAAGGCGGCCTCGCCCGAGACGCACAGCCCGTTGGGCCGCAGCGCGAGCAGGTCGACCAGGCGACTTCCGTTGCCGCCGGTGACGGTCACCGCGAACCACACCGCGACGTTGAGCACGATGAGCACGCCCGAGGTGAGCGAGGTGTCGGCCGACAACATCCCGCCGTACGCCGTCCGGCCGGAGCGGGTGCTCTTCTTGCCCTCGGCGATGCAGCTGGGGCACTGGAAGCCCACGGCCGCGTCGTTCATGCAGTCAGGGCAGATCGACCGGTCGCACCGCTGGCACCGGATGTAGGTCTCCCGCCCGGGGTGCCGGTAGCAGGTCGGCACCTCCCCCTCAGCGGGGCTCCCGGGCGGAGGCTGCTGGTTCAGCCGACGACCTCGACGGTCTCGATGACCACGGGGTCGATCGGGCGGTCGCCGGCAGCGGTCGGCGCGGATTCGATCGCATCGACCACGTCGCGGCTCGCCTGGTCGGCGACCTCGCCGAAGATCGTGTGCTTGGTGTTGAGCCACGGGGTGGCGCCCACGGTGATGAAGAACTGCGAGCCGTTGGTGCCCGGGCCGGCGTTCGCCATGGCCAGCAGGTAGGGCTTGTCGAAGACCAGCTCCGGGTGGATCTCGTCCTTGAACGTGTAACCCGGGCCGCCGGTGCCGGTGCCGAGCGGGCAACCGCCCTGGAGCATGAAGCCCGAGATCACGCGGTGGAAGCCGAGGCCGTCGTAGAACGGGCCGGAGCGGCCGTTGCCCGCGTCGTAGTCCTTCTCGCCCTTGGCTAGTCCGACGAAGTTGGCCACCGTCTCCGGGGCGTGGTTCGGGAAGAGGTTGAGGGTGATGTCACCCTTGTTGGTCTTCAAAATGGCCTGCTGGTCTGCCATGGCCTGCCCTTCTCTGGGTACCGGTCGTCAGGATCAGTCGGGCACTCCGCTGGAGCGCCCCCACGATCCTTGCACGCACCTACCAATGGCGGGGTGGCCGGGTTTGCCCCGACGTGGTGGGATGGAAGAACACCGCACGCGGGACCTCAGAACCACAAGGAAGGCTCGGCAATGGGATTGCGAAGCAAGAAGTCACTGATCGATCAGGCGGGGGACTACGTCGACCAGGTGAGGCCCCACGCCGAAGCCGCCCTCGGGTCCGCGCGCGACTTCGTGCAGGACACCGTCGTGCCCGCCTGGGCCGACGCGCGCGACAAGGCCGGTCCGGCCATGGCTGATGCCCGGGAGAAGGCCGCACCGGTGATCGCCGCCGGCGCCGCCAAGGCCGCCGAGCGGGCCACCGCGGCTCGCGACCTCGCCGACGCGAAGGTCGCAGAGCTCAAGGGCGAGAAGCCCAAGAAGAAGGGCAAGCTGAAGCGGTTCGTGCTGTTCACCGGCATCGCCGGGGGCGTCGCGTTCGTGGCCAAGAAGCTCCAGAGCGGCGGACAGAGCGACAACTGGCAGTCGTCGTACAACCCGGCACCGGCCCCGACATCAGCCCCGACCCCGCCGGCGACCCCATCAGCCCCCCAGTCCGGTCTTGAGGACACCGGAGGTGCGTCTCCGGACGAGGCGCTCTCCGATGCCGCCGACGAGGCTCACCCGGTCTCCACGCCGGACGATCCCGCCGAGGTCGTGGACCTCGAGGAGGGCAAGAAGTAGGCGAGTCAGGCGGAGCGGTTGGCCTCGATCCAGAAGTCGATCTGCTCCCACCACCCGAACAACCAGTCGATCCGCTGATCTCTGGCGGCCGGGATGTCGGCGCGTGGGACGGTCCACCAGCGCATCACCAGCTGCTTGTCCATCGGCAGCTCGCGCCAGATGTCGCCGACGGTGAGCATGTGGTCGAGCCCGGTGTGAGCGACCAGCACCACATCGGCGTCGGGTGCCGCGTCGAGGGCGGCGATGAAGCCTCCGGGTCGTGGAGCCAGCACGTTGGTCATCGCCTCGGCACGTTCGGCCATCCGCTCCATGCCGAGCTTGCGCAGCCGCTCGATGCCCCGCTCGCGCCGGGCCGCCGTGAAGTTGCCGCCCTCGGGAAAGATCACGAACGCGTCGTTCTCGTCGAGTCCGTCCGCCAGGGTGGCGATCTGGCTCTCGAGGTCCTCACCCGACGCCGGGGTCCGGGCTGATGAACTTCGCCGGGATCCGACGCAGGATCACGTCGATGGCAGGGTCCCACGCCAGCGTGTTCTTCAGTACGACGCGAGGCTCGCGTGCGTACCAGTGCATCAGCGCATGGATGAGCGTGAACGAGTCGCCCGGCCCGGCATGGCGGCAGACGACCAGGATCGGCCGCCCGGGGTAGGCGTCGGGAGTCGGCCCATCGGTGACGATGGTCAGGTTCAGCACTCGCTTGGCCTCGGTGAAGAAGACGAACATGACGCCCTGCACCAGGTCGTAGTGGATGCCCTCCCAGTAGGGCCGACGGATGTGTCGGCCGAACCCACTGGCCAGCCACAGCCCCAGGAGGGTGAGGAGCAGCAGCGCCTCGATCGTGAGATACATGATGAAGACCCACATCAGCCGCAGCGCCCGCCAGTGCCCGGGCAGCAGCGGCGAGAGTGCGGCGGCAGCGAGCAGCCACAGCGGTGCCGTGATCCACATCAGTCCAGCCAGCAGTACGACGCCCGGCGCGATCACCGCTCGGCGTACCACTCGGATCATGTGTGCTCGCGGAGGTAGTCGACGCTTGCCTCGTAGGTGCTCTCGATCCGCCGCTCGATGCTGCTGAAGTCGCGAGCGGCCCAGATGGTGTCGTCCCGCTCCGAGGTGCCCTTGGCCGGTAGCACGTGGCACTCGACGCCCTCGGGCAGCTCCGACAGCTCCCGCTGGAAGCGGTGCCGCCGGGCGATCTCGAACGAGACGCGCGCGACCTCCCAAGGTCGCTTCGGCACGGTGAGCGGACGATCGATCCGGCCGACCTGGAGCACGAACACCCGGGTGGCGCCGAGCTGGACGGCGCGACCGAGCGGGATCGAGTTGACGATGCCGCCGTCGAGGAAGTGCTCGTCGCCGACCTTCACCGGCGGCAGCAGGCCGGGCACCGCGGCGCTGGCGACCACCGCATCCACCACGGGGCCTGAGTCGAACCAGTGCTCCGCGGCCCGCTCGATGCTCGCCGCACACACCTGGAAGCGCACCGAGAGCTCCTCGATGGTGAGGTCGCCGAACTCGTCGATGAGCCGCTGCTTGATCGGCTGCACGGAGTAGAGGTTGGTGCCGGTGGCGACCGCCCGTCGGACGGTGCGCAGCGGGTGGGCGCTGACCACCTCGCGTCCCGACGAGCTCGCACTGCGCCACAGCTCGGTCAGCCGGTCGATCACACTGGCGTCGGGCTGGCGGGCGACCATGGCGCCGTTGAGGGCGCCGACGCTGGTGCCGAGCACCAGCTCAGGGGTGACTCCGCGCTCGAACAGGGCCCGCAGCATCCCAACCTCGACAGCGCCGAGCACGCCGCCACCGCCCAGCACGAACGCGGTGGTCATCGGGTCAGGCCGCTGACGCGAGCTCGGGGTTCTCGGCGCGCACCTTGAGGTTGACCTGGTGCTCGACCCAGAAGATCAGCAGCGGGACCAGGCCGGCGACCAGGGCCAGCAGGGTGAAGCCGAGCGACCAGTTCGCCCTGCGGGAGAGCAGTACGGCGACCACCACGTAGATCATGAACACCCAGCCGTGCACGACCCACATGAAGCTCGCGGACTCGCCGAACTGCTGCAGGTCGGTGCCCTCTTCCAGGAGGTACTTCATCGGCAATGCCACCAAGGAGCAGAACGCGAGCAGCACGCCGACGACCAGGGCGAGCACCCGGTAGGCCTTGAACAGACTCATCACGTCTCCACCCTAGGTCCCACCAGGAAGGAGTCGTCGGGCTGCTCGCCGTCCGGGTCGCCGGGGTCGTCGTCGTCGGGCTGCTCGGTGACGAAGCGCCACCAGATGAAGGCGGCGAAGGCGGCGAAGAAGCCCCACTCGATGGCGTAGAGCAAGTTGCGCAGAGCGGTGAAGCGGCCCACTTCCGGCAGCTGCTCCAGCGACGCCGCGGCCAGCCCCGGCTCGGGCTCCTGCGCGACGGCGTAGGCGCCGTACAGGTCCTGGTCGACGTGCTGGATCAGGTCCGCCGTCCGCACCTGCGGGAGCACGTCATCGGTCGGGTCGTCGTCGGGCTCCCCGGTGCCCTCGGTCGGCTGGAGCCAGGCGACCAGCTCGGCGCGACCCGAGGGCGGCTCCGGTGCCTCCTCGGGAGCCGCCACCCAGCCGCGCACGATCGGGAGCGCGGGGGCCTCGGCAGCCGCTACCGCCAGTGGCGTCACCACCCAGTATCCGTCGGCGCCGGCGTGCTCGCGACCGGAGACGAAGACGGTTCCGGCGGGCACCCAGGTGCCGATGACCGACACCGGCTGCCCGACCTGGTCCCCGGGGAACGGGTCGTCGGGACCCATCACGGCGGCGAGTGGCACCGGCTCGAGGCGGGTCAGATCGATCGACTCCGCCGCCCGTCGGTCCTGCCACGCGTCGTACTGCCAGTAGCCGAGCCATCCCGCACTGCTCACCGCGACGAGCGCGAGCAGGTGCGCGCCCAGCATGGTCGGAGCGAGGAAGCGGCGCACGGACCCAGGGTACGGAGCACCGGACACCATCAGACACCGTCGGACACCGTCGGACACCGCCTGCGCTCGCGCCTCCACCACCGTTAGGGTCCGGGGGTGGCCCTGACGAGCGAACAGTCGACGTGGTTCGCCGACGCATTCGGGAAGATGTCCGTCGGCATGGGGCAGGCACTGCTCGGCAAGGACCAGGTGATCCGGCTGACGCTGACCTGCCTGGTTTCCGGGGGCCACCTGCTCCTGGAAGATCTCCCCGGCACGGGCAAGACGATGCTGGCCAGGTCGCTCGCGAACGCCGTCAAGGGCAGCCATGCGCGGATCCAGTTCACTCCCGACCTGTTGCCCACCGACGTCACCGGGGTCACCATCTACGACCAGCACAAGCGGGTCTTCGAGTTCCACCCCGGGCCGGTCTTCCACGACATCGTGCTCGCCGACGAGATCAACCGGGCCTCACCCAAGACCCAGTCGGCGCTGCTGGAGGTGATGGAGGAGGGCCACGTCACCGTCGACGGCGTCACCCACGACGTGCCGCGACCGTTCATGGTGATCGCCACGCAGAACCCCGTCGAGCAGGCCGGCACCTATCGGCTGCCCGAGGCCCAGCTCGACCGGTTCCTGATGAAGGTCTCGGTCGGTTACCCCGACGCCGAGGCCACCGAGGCGGTGCTGCTGGAGTCGGCCGTGCGCGACCGGGCCGCGCTGGTCAAGCCGATCGCTACCACCGAGCACATCGCGCGGATGATCGCGCTGGCCACCGAGGTGCACGTGGACCGGGCCCTGGTGCGCTACGTGCGGCAGCTGGCCGAGGCTTCCCGCAGCCATGAGCAGGTCTCGCTGGGGCTGTCGACCCGCGGCTGCCTCGCGCTCGTGCGGGTCGCGAAGGCCTGGGCCTTGTCAGCTGGGCGGACCGCGGTCGTGCCCGAGGACATCAACGTGCTGGCGGAACCCGTCTTGTGCCATCGGCTGCTGCTCGACCCGCAGGCGCAGTTCAGCGGCGTCACCGTCAGCGAGGTGATCGCCGACCTGCTCGCCGCGGTGCCTCCCCCCGTCGACCGCGGCTGAGCGAGCAGCCGTGGCAGACCTGGCCCTTCCTGACATCGCCCGCCCGCTGCGTCGGGTCCGCGGGCCGCTGCGGTTCCTGACCCCTGCGGGACGGGCGGTCCTGGTGGTCGCCGTGCTGGGGCTGCGCGCTGGGCGTCTTCGGCAACTTCGCCGAGCTGCAGCTGCTCGGCGCTCTCTGCGTGGTCGTGCTGGTGCTCGCGCTGCTGGTCGTCCGGCTGCCGAGCCGGGTCATCGCCCGCCTCGAGCTCCGGCCGGGCCGGACCATGTCCGGCGAGACGAGCGGCGGTCTGCTGGAGGTCACCAACGTCGGCGCCCTGCCGATGGGCAGCACCGTGGTCGAGATCGAGGTCGACCACCGCGTCAACCGGCCGCCGATCGCGCTCCGAGTGCCTCCGCTCGCCGTCGGTGCCTCGGCCGCGACGGAGTTCGGGGTGCCGGCGCTGCCGCGCGGCGTGCTGCGGATCGGGCCCGCCCGGATGCGGCGTACCGATCCCCTGGGCCTGGCCGTCAGCCGGGCCACCTGGGCCACTCCTGTCGACCTCTTCGTCCGGCCCCGGATGGTCGCCATCGACGCGCTCGGCATCGGCTTCGTGCGGGACCTCGAGGGCACGCCGAGCGACGAGATCTCGATGAGCGACCTGGCGTTCCATGCCTTGCGCGAGTACGTGCGCGGCGACGACCTGCGGCACGTGCACTGGCGGTCGTCGGCGCGCACCGGCGAGCTGCACGTGCGGCAGTACCACGACACCCGACGCAGCCACGTCGTCGTGCTGGTCGACGACCGGGTCGAGGCCTACTCCGGCCGCGCCGAGTTCGAGCTGGCGATGAGCATCGCGGCGTCGGTGCTGGTGCGCTTCGCCCAGGACGACTTCTCCCTGACCTTCGCCTGCGGCCGCGAGCAGGTCTCCGGCCCGACCGGACCGGTGCTCGACGCCTGCTGCCTGGCGGCGACGGCCAGGGCCAGCGACGGCGCTGACCTGCTGTACGCCGCCCGCCGGGCCGCCCACCACGCCCCCGACGCCAGTCAGCTGGTGATCGTCACCGGCAGCGCGGCCGAGACGTCCGTCGTGCTCCAGGCACGCAGTGCGTTCGTTGCCGACGTGCGCCACCTGGCGCTGCGCGCGGACCTGACCCTCGACCCCAGCGACTCGGCCTTCGTGCCCGGGCTGGTCACCGTGCCCCGGTTGGAGCTGCTGCCTCGGCTGCTCGTCACCCATGCCCGCAGGAGCTGGCAGTGAGCCCCCGGCTGCTGGCGCAGGACTGGGTGGACGCTGCCTTCACGGCCGGGTTGTGCCTGATCGCGCTGCTGGCCTGGGAGTCGACCTATCGCGGGCCCGGCCTGTGGGTCGCCGGCGTGGGAGCGATCGCGGCGGGGATCGCGGTCGCCGTCATCGTGGTGGCGCTCGGTGGTGGCCTGGAGTTCGTCATTCTCGGAACTCTGGTGGTGTACCTGGTGGGGTCCGGGCCGATCGTGGGTCTGGGCGCCTTCGGCGCCGGCTTCCCGGTGACCCTCCAGGGGTGGCCCCTGCTCACCGGCACCCATCCACTGATCGATGCGACCGGCCTGGCGTTGCTCCCTGTCGTGCTCCTCTGCTTGACCGCCTCGGCGTTCGCGGCCTTCCTCGCCATGCGCTCCCAGGCCGCCGCGGTCCCCCTCGTGCCGGTGGTGCTGCTGCTGGTGACGGCGCTGCTGCTCTCGAGGTCGCAGCCGGTGAGCGTGCTCCTGCACGGGCTGGGCTTCGGGGTCCTCGCCCTGGTCTGGTTGCGCGTGCGCGGCGGACAGACCGAGGTGGGCGACGCGGCCCCCGACCCTGGCCAGAGGAGCCGGATGATCGCCGCCGCGGTGATGGTCGCCGTCGCCGCGGTGATCGCCACCTTCGTCACGGGCACCGCCTCGGGCGACGGCCGGTTGGTCCTGCGCGGCCTGCTGCCGGCCTACGACGTCGCGACGCTGCCCACTCCATTGGACAGCTTTCGCGACTACACGCGGAAGGTGCCGGCTCCCAGCGGCAACGTCTTCGCCACCGAGCTGCTGCGGGTGCGGGGTGCACCGGGCGGCACGCGGGTTCGCTTCGCGGCGCTGGACACCTACGACGGCACTCACTGGGCGGCCGACAACGACACCGACCCGGAGCGGACCGACGACCGTTTCCTTCGCCTGTCCTCGACCATCGACAACCCGGCCGAGGGCGACCGGGCCGAGGTCGCGCTGACCCTTGGTGCCGGTTGGGCACTGCCGTGGTTGCCGACCGCCGGAGCCCTCCAGGGCTTCGACTTCCTGGGCGACGGCTCGGCTGCCGCCAAGGAGGACCTTCGCTACGACCCGGCGACCCAGACGGCGGTGACGACCGACGAGGTCTCCCCCGGTCGCGACTACGTGATCGACACGGTGCTGGCCGACCAGCGCGTCACCTCCGACCTGCGCCCGTCGACGGCTCTTGACGAGGAGCTCTACGACGAGGCGGCGTTCCTCGACCCAGCAGTACTGGGTTGGTCGATCGGCGCCGAGTCGCCTGTCGACGCGGTGCTGCAGGTGGCCGCGCGGCTCAAGAGGGAGGGGCGCTACAGCGACGGCGCGGTCGCTGGCGAGGAGGAGTACGGGCCGGGTCACTCGCTCAAGCGGCTGAGCCGGTTCGTGCTCACCACGCCATCGGTGGGCAACGACGAGCAGTACGCCGCGGCGATGGCGCTGATGGCCAACCGGTTGCGGGTGCCGGCCCGCGTGGTGGTCGGCGCGCTGGTGCCCGACGACGGCGTGGTCAGGGGCAAGGACGTCTCCGCCTGGGTGGAGCTCCGGGGTGAGGACGGCACCTGGTACACCCTGGACACCGACCGGTTCATGGGACATCGGCCCCCGCCGCCCAGCCGTGGGGCCGGGGGCCAGCGGCCGGACCGGATCTTCCCGGAAGAGACGCCTGACGAGACCTCCCCGGAGCGTCCAGAGCCCCAGCAACCGCCGGAGCAGAGCCCCGAGCCGAGTCCTGAGCAGCCCGACGACGCCGACCCAGCCACGGCACCCGAGCCCGGTCCACCGGTCTGGCCCTGGTTCGGACTGGTGCTGCTCCTCGCGCTACCCGGCGTCGTACCTGCCGCGAAGTGGTGGCGCCGACGGCGTCGGCTGGCCGCCCCTCGGGTGAGTGAGCGCTACGCCGGGGCCTGGCTGGAGCTGGTCGACCAGGCCCGGGACCTGGGCCGACAGGTGCCCGTCGGGCTGACCCGACCGGCCGAGGCGCGGGCCCTCGAGCGGGGCGAGGAGCTCGCAGCCGAGGCCGACCGGAAGATCTTCGCCGCCGAGCAGCCCGATCCGCGCGAGGCCGATGCCTTCTGGGCGCTGGTCCGCGACGAGCGGACCCGCCTCAGCGAGACCTACTCGCGGTGGCAGCGGTTCCGGGCTGCGCTCAGGCTCGCTTCCCTTCGGAGGCGATCCCGCTAACTGGTCATACCACTTGACCTCTGGCCAGGAGGGCCTCTACGGTCTCTGGTATGCCGCTGCAACCCATCAACCGCCGCTCGGTGCCCGACGAGGTCTTCGACCAGGTCCTGGCCGAGGTCGTCGACGGCGAGATCGGCGCCGGCGAGTCGCTGCCGAGCGAACGCCGCCTCGCCGAGGTGCTCGGGGTGTCCCGACCGGCTGTCCGCGAGGCGCTGCAGCGGATGGCCCAGACCCGGCTGCTCGAGGTGCGGCACGGAGGGGCGACCACGGTGCGCGACTTCCGGCGCTACGCCGGGCTGGACCTGCTGCCACAGCTGCTCGTCCGCCGCGGCACCCTCGACCCCTCGGTCGCCCGCAGCATCCTCGAGGCCCGGCTGGCCGTCGGTCCGAGCGTCGCCGCGCTCGCCGCCGAACGCGGCGGCCCACCGCTGGCAGCACAGCTCACCAGCACCCTGGACGCGCTGGCGGCCGTCGACGACGGCCCCACCGCTGACGTGGAGCGGCAGCTCCATGCGTTGGAGTTCTGGGACCTCGTCGTCGACGCAGCGGACTCACTGGTCTTCCGACTGATGTTCAACAGTCTGCGCGCGGCGTACGAGCCCGCGCTGGAGGCGCTGGCAGCAGCCATGGCCGAGGAGGTCGGCCAGGTGAGCGCCTATCGCGTGCTCACCGCGGCGATCGGCGCCGGCGACCCCGAGACTGCCCGTGTCGCTGCCGAAAGGGTGCTCCGCCCGGCCACCGACAACCTCATCGCTGCGCTGGCGGCACTGGATGCAGAGGACACGACCCGATGACCAAAGTCAGCCCGGAGCTGGAGTCTCTCGCCGCCGAACGGCTCGCGAAGGACGAGGACCGGATCACCGGCAAGCGGCGTACCAACGTCTCGCTCGGTGCGGCGTGGAGGTCCTTCTGGAGCCACCCCAGCCCCTTCATGATCTCGGCCTTTCTGGTCGCGGCTGTCGCGGCCCGCGTGATCGTGGGCGGCGGATCCTGGTGGGAGCTGGTGATCCCGGTTGCCCTGGTCGCGCTGTTCCCCGTGATCGAGTGGGTGATCCACGTGCTGATCCTGCACTGGCGCCCGCGTCGGGTCGGACCCGTCAAGATCGACTCCCTGCTGGCGCGCGACCATCGGGCGCACCATGTCGACCCCAGGGACATCCCGTTGGTCTTCATCCCCTGGAGAGCACTGGTATGGCTGCTCCCTGCCTACGTCGCGGTAGCGCTGCTCGCGATGCCGTCCACTCCGAGCGCTCTCTCACTTCTGGTGGCGGTCTACGGCATCAAGTTCAGCTACGAGTGGACCCACTACCTGGTGCACAGCGACTACCGGCCGAAGAGCCGCTGGTACCGGTCCGTGTGGCGCAACCACCGGCTCCACCACTACAAGAACGAGCACTACTGGTTTACCGTGACCAGCGCTGGCACGGCCGACCGGCTCTTCGGGACCTACCCCGACCCCGCGTCGGTGTCGACCTCCCCGACGGTGCGCAACCTGCACGCAGCTGAGCAGCTCTGAGCGCAGCTAGTCCGCGCAGATCGCGAACGGCAGCTTCTTCTCCAGCGCGAGGGTGGCCGCGACCACCGGGTCGCCGATGTTCCAGCCGATCCGCCCACCCAACGGGTCAGCGGCCGGCCGCTGGTAGCCCAGCCCGAACTCGGGGACGGTCACCGGCAGGATCTGGGGCAGCCTCATCCGGTCGAAGAGGTCGGTGCGCTCCGCTCCTAGCCGCACCGTCGCCAGCTCGCCGCCGAAGATGACCGAGAAGGCACCGAGCTCCTCGATGCCGTCCACATCGGCTGCGGGCGATGGGGCCAGCTCCTCGCGCACCCCGGGACCGAAGATGTCGTCGAAGGGGATGCAGTCGCGGGTCAGGTACGTCGAGGAGCCCGCCGGACCGACCAGGGCCACCAGCTCGGGCTCGGCCGCCCAGCTGTCGCCGCCGTCAAGCGCGACGTTGCGCACCACCAGGTGATCCTCACTGCGGACCACTCCCCCTGCGAGCGGTCCGATGTCGGCGTCGACGGCCCGGATGATGTCGCCCATCGGCAGGTCGTCACGGATCTTGAGCACCCAGCCCACGCCGGCCGGTCCGCCGAAGTGTGCTTCCCAGGCCACGTCGTCCTGCGACCATCCGTAGTCGCGCTCGAGCTCGTCGTCGACGCTGCGCAGCATCCCACCGAGAAGCAGGGGCGCTTGTGTCTCGGCATCGCGCCAGAACGCGTCCCGGAACCGCTTCGGGTCCTCCCCCGTCAGGTCGGGCACGCCGAGCTGCAGGCGGATCTGGTCGAAGTCGGTGACGGTCAGGTCCGTCGCCTCGGTCGGCACCAATGACAGCACTGCCTCGTTGGCCTGTGCCTCGGCGTCGTACGTCGGGGTGCCGGTCGGCGTCTCACCGAACGAGGGGGCCGGTGTGGGTTCGGAGCCATCGGAGCACCCGGTCAGGGACACGGTCAGCGCCGTAACCACCACCACAGTGCGCCATAACCTCACGCGCAGAGTGTGCCACCTCGTCCTGACTGCCTGCGCGGGTCGCCGATGGCGGCGTACTGAGACCGAACCGGTGGCTTAGGGTCAGGTCACCTCAACGGTCCGAACGGGAGCACGGCAGCAGATGGGTTTTTTCGACTTTCTCGAGCAGATGCCTCGCTACCAGGGCAAGCAGCTGAACATCAATCGCCTGAACAAGCGTCACGACTTCCTGGTCCGTCCCTTCGAGGAGGAGCTCCGCGGAGCGAGCGTGCTGGACCTTGCCTCGCACGATGGGCGCTGGTCGTACGCGCTGGCCGCGTCCGGTGCCAGCCGGGTCGTCGGCATCGAGGGCCGCAAGGACATGATCGAGCAGTTCGACACCTACCCGGCCACCGACCTCAACGAGCGGATCTCGTTCATCCATGGCGATGTGTACGACGAGATCCCGCGGCTCGCGGCCGCAGGTGAGGCCTTCGACGTCGTCGCGATCTACGGCTTGTACTACCACGTGATGGACCACTACCGGCTGCTGAAGCTGATCGACCTGCTCCGCCCGCGGCTGATCATCATCGACAGCGAGTTCCACCTCAGCGAGCACGCAACCATCCGGCTGGCGACCGAGAGCACCGGCAGTCACCTCAACTCGCTCGAGCAGGTGACCGGGCAGCAGATCGCTCCGGTGGGCATCCCCAGCGCAAGAGCGGTCGAGGTGATGGCCGAGACACTCGGCTACCAGGTGGACTGGGCCGACTGGTTCACGGTGCCCGTCCCCGAACGCGGCGGACTCAAGGCCTACTACCGGCAGCCACCGTCCTGGAAGCGCCGGGGCACCTGTGCCCTGCGGCCCGCGCAGAGCAGCTAGGAAATCCTCGCTCTCGACACCGTGTTCACCGCGCCAGGAACCAGTTCCGAAAGGACGAAACCGCCGGCTGCCGTGCTGTTTCTTCGGTGGAGCCTAGGGGACTCGAACCCCTAACCCCCTGCTTGCAAAGCGGGGTGATAGTCGGCTTCAGGCTCATGTGACTCCTCTCTGGCACCTTGCTCCCGCTGCTCACGAGACGTGAGTCTCGTACGACAGCGACCGGAGTGCGTCGCGACCGGTGTCCGTCGCCCCAGCCAGTTGCCCGCGCAGCGTCGAGTAGAGCCAGGCCTTGTAGTCCTCGGTGGTCCACTGTGCGTCCCGAGTCAGCGCGAGGAAGGTCTCGTGACTGAAGAGGGCGAAGACTAGATCCGTTGCACGGTCGGCCGTGAGCCGCTCGCGCAGGTACCCGAGAGAGTCGAGTCGAGCGACCAGTCCGCCCATCCCTGCCCGGCGGTCGGCCGCCATGGCCCGGGCGTACGCGTCGACCTCAGGGTCGCTGATTGCGGCGGCGTGCAGTGACCTCCAAAGTGGCGCCGCCCGGACGTAGATGTCCACCCCGTGCTCGACCGCCACCGCTAGCGCCCGGTCGCCACTCCCGTCGCTCAGCGCCTCATGCATCCACGGTCGCTCGGCGACCGGCGGAACGTCTGGCCGGCCAGCGCCGGCGTGCTCGACGACATCGCGGAGGAGCAGGCCTTTGGTACGAAACGTGTAGTACACGGTTTGCACCGCCACGCCCGCTCGGGCCGCGATCTCGTCCATGGTGGTGGCGGCGTACCCACGCTCGACAAACAGGTCATGCGCACTCGTCACGATGCGAAGCCGCGTGGCAGCGGCCCGGTCGCGACGGCTTACGCCGGTCCTCTTGACATCCTCCATGACTCGATCCACGATAGGTGGAACCTCCACTAGTGGCAACACTAGTGACTGCTCTAGGAGTCGCCGTGGTCACTTTCCACAACCAGATCGACATCGAGGCCTCGCCCGAGGCTGTGTTCGACGAGCTCAGCGACGTGCGGCACGAGCAACGCTGGAGCGACAAGCTCAAGTCCGTCGAGCTGCTGACGCCCGAGCCGATCAAAGTCGGCTCCCGGCTGCGCGCCAAGTGGTCCGGCGCACCCGAGAACGAGGTCGTCTACCGTGCGTATGAACGCCCCAGTCGGTGGATCACCGAGTCGAAGTCGTGGATGCTCGTGGTCGAGGTGCTGCTCGAGGTCGAGCCGACCGCGACCGGCTCGCGACTCCTGTCCACGTGGACGCTGAAGCCGCGCGGCCCGGTGCGCCTGCTGACACCGATACTCAAGAAGGCCTTCGACAAGGATGTCGCCGAGAACATGCGGTCAGCCAAGGCGCACGTGGAGCAGCTCGCCCGGCGCTGACAACCGAGGGCGTGGATGCGTGACCGAGCGCAACGTCCAGGGCGGCCGTCGGCGGCCATCCGACGTCGCATCGCCAGCGGTGAGCTGCCCGTGAATGTGTGTGGCAAGCGCGGCCTCCGCGCCCGGCGTGAAGATCTCGACCGCTCTAATGAGGCCCATCTGACCTCGAGTCAGGTGTAGTCGGCGCGGTCAATGCAGCGCAGGAACTCTTTCTCGCCGAGCCGGGTGTTCCAGATCCGCTTCGCGCGGTCGCTCAAGTGCATCTCGAAAGACCAGTCGTCCGGCGACCACCACGAGAACGTCTCGACTCTCTTGCCGATGCTGACTGCCTCGTCCAGGGCCGGGATCAAGTCACTATCAAGAGACGCCAGGATGACGACGTCGATGTCCTGTCGGCGAGCATGGCGTAGGACGGCGAGGGCGCACATGACGTCGACGCCCTTCTCCGACGGCGGACCCTGGGGGACCTTGATCCCGGTGACCGGGTCGGTGATCGGACGGCCAGCTCCGTCGCGCTGGTAGCGATAGCGAAGCGGCCGGTGTGTGACGGTCACCCGCTTGTCGCGCTCCCACTGCGCCTTCTGCGCGAGATTTCGGGCGTACGCGCCGGGGTCGTGGTCGCTGCTGGGCAAGCCACGGTAGACGTCCACGGTCCGAAGGGCTGCGTTCGGTCTCCCGTCTCGCTGCCTCGCGTTGCGGACCTGAAGCAACTGGTTCGCGAAGTGCAGCGGGTCGATCAGAGCCTCATGCTTGGGGCCGTACTTGCTGGACTGGAACCGGCCGTGGCCAGTGAGATGGACGTTCTGATAGTCGACGACGATGGCGGCACGCAGGTCAGACACGCGTCTCCTCCCGAAAGAAAAACCCCACCAGTCCCGGGGGACGGTGGGGAGTTAGGGCGTCAGTCTGACACGTCCTTAGTCGTCGGACAACTTGAACTCCACATCCACGACACCATCTCCGGCGATCTGGCATATATCTGGCATACAGGCGGCAATCCAGACCAGGCAGTAGCCTTCAGAAATGGCAGGAACCGCAGGCTGACCTGCGGTTTCTCTGGTGGAGCCTAGGGGACTCGAACCCCTAACCCCCTGCTTGCAAAGCAGGTGCGCTACCAATTGCGCCAAGGCCCCTCGTCTCGACGGCCTGGGCCAGCGAGCGAGTCAGATCACGCCTTGTCGACGGTGTCGGTCGCCTCGGCCCAGAGGGCCTGCTCGGCCTTGCCTTCCTCGATCTTCTTCTTCGCGACGATGGCGCCAGCGGCGGCCATCGCGAGGAGCAGCAACTTCTTCATCGGATCTCCAGGGTGTCGACGTCGGTGGTGGGTGGGCCTAAGAGGACTTGAACCTCTGACCTCTTCCTTATCAGGGAAGCGCTCTAACCGTCTGAGCTATAGGCCCCGGAAACGCATCGTCCGTGAGGACTGCCAGCGCGGAACATTACCCCAGGGGGGACTGGCCGCAGAAATCAGTGGTTGTCCTCGGCGAGGGTCACTTCGACGCCGCCGAGCAGGGCGGCTGACATGTTGTAGAGGAACGCGCCGAGAGTGGCCACCGCGGTGAGCAGGACGACGTCAACGGCCGCGACCAACATGGTGAAGCCGAGCACCCGGGAGGTCCCCAGGTAGTTCTCGATGTCGAAGTCCGCCGTCTCGGGGCCGCCGATGCTCTCCTTGACGGTGTCGTTGATGGAGGTCCAGACGCCGGCGCCGTCGAGCACGGTCCACACCATCGCGACCGCGACGACGGTGACCACACCGAAGGCGATCGAGAGCAGGAACGCCGACTTCATCACCGACCACGGGTCGATCCGAGTCAGCCGGAGCCGGGCCCGACGCGGGCCGCGGCTCTGGGTGACCGGCTTGGGTGTCGTCTTCTTGGCCGGCTTCTTGGTGGGCGCCGAGCCGTTGGGGTCGGCGTTGGCCTTGTGCTCGTCGGCGGCCGAGGAGAGCTTGGCCTGGATGCGTTCGGCCAAGGACGGTCGGACCGCCGTCTCCTCTGCCGAGGAGGCTCCGGTCGGTGGCGGAGGGAGGGGACGCCGAGGCGACGACGTGTCTGCCGAGCGTTCTGTCATCAGCCTTCACTGTCCCCTTGGTCACCTGGTTCGCGATCCGCCGACTCGCTCGAACCGGCCGCCGACGGATCGATTGTGACATCCGGTTCCTGATCAGTCGAAACTTCCGTCTCGCCCGCACCGGTGGTCTGGTCGTCCTCGGTCTCGTCCGATCCATCGCCCTCGGCCACCTCATCGACAACCTTGGCCTCCACCGAGCGAGCCACGACGGCAACCGCGTCGCCCCCCTTGGGGGTCACGAACTTCACGCCCATGGTCGAGCGGCCAGTTGGCCGGAAGTCCTCGTTGATGGGGCTGCGAACGACCTGCCCGTTCTGGGTGATCGACAACACCTCGTCGCCGTCCTCGACGATGAAGCCGCCCACCAGGCCTCCGCGGTCCTCGTTGGTCAACGCCATCGCGCGTACGCCGAGACCACCGCGGTTGGTGGTGCGGTACTCGCTGATCCGCGAGCGCTTGGCGAAGCCGCCGTCGGTGATGGTGAAGACGTACTGGACCTTCTCGCCGATCTCCTCGACGTCGGCCTCGTCGGCGTCCTCCACCGCGATCTGGGCGGCGCGGATCACCGACATCGACAGTACGGCGTCGTCCTTGGTGCGGAACTTCATCCCCGAGACGCCGGAGGTGGCCCGGCCCATCGGACGCAGCTGTGCGTCGTCGGCGCGGAAGCGGATCGCCGAGCCCTTGCGCGAGACCAGCAGGATGTCGTCGTCGGCGTTGACCAGCTCGGCGCCGATCAGCTCGTCGTCGTCCTCGCGGAAGTTGATCGCGATCACGCCGGCCTGTCGCGGGCTGTTGTAGTCACCCAACCGGGTCTTCTTCACCAGGCCGTTGCGGGTCGCGAGCACGAGGTAGGGGGCCTGCTCGTAGTCGCGGATCGCCAGCACCTGCGCGATCGACTCGTCCGGCTGGAAGCTGAGCAGCCCGGCGACGTGGCCGCCCTTGGCGTCGCGCTGGGCCTCCGGCAGGTTGTAGGCCTTGGTGCGGTAGACCCGGCCGGCGGTGGTGAAGAACAGGATCCAGTGGTGGTTGGTGGTGGCGATGAAGTGCTCGACCACGTCGTCCCCGCGCAAGGTCGCCCCGCGCACACCCTTCCCGCCCCGCTTCTGGCTGCGGTACTGGTCGGAGCGGGTCCGCTTCGCGTAGCCGCCGCGGGTGATGGAGACGACCAGCTCCTCGTCGGGGATCAGGTCCTCCATCGAGAGGTCACCGTCCGCCGCGATGATCTGGGTCCGCCGCTCGTTGCCGTGCTTCTCCACGATCTCGGCGAGCTCGTCTCCGACGATCTGCCGCTGGCGCTCCTCGTTGGCCAGGATGTCCTCGAGGTCGGCGATGATCCGCTCGAGCTCGGCCAGGTCGTCGATGATCTTCTGCCGCTGCAGGGCGGCGAGCCGACGCAGCTGCAGGTTGAGGATGGCATTGGCCTGCAGGTCGTCGATGCCGAGCAGCTCGATCAGGCCGGTGCGGGCGTCGTCGACCTCGGGGGAGCGCCGGATCAGAGCGATCACGGCGTCGAGCTGGTCGAGTGCCTTGACCAGCCCGCGGTAGATGTGGGCATCCGCCTCGGCCTTGCGCAGCCGGTAGCGCGTCCGACGCTGGATGACCTCGATCTGGTGGGTCACCCAGTTGCTGATGAACTGGTCGATGCTGAGGGTGCGGGGCACCCCGTCGACCAGGGCCAGCATGTTGGCGCTGAAGTTGGTCTGCAGCTCGGTGTGCTTGAGCAGGTTGTTGAGCACCACCCGGGCCACGCCGTCGCGCTTGAGCACGATCACCAGGCGCTGGCCGGTGCGGTCGGAGGTGTCGTCGCGCACGTCGGCGATGCCCTGCACCCGGCCGGAGTCGGCGAGCTCGGCGATCTTCAGCGCCAGGTTGTCGGGGTTGACCATGTAGGGCAGCTCGGTGATCACCAGGCAGGTCCGGCCCTTGGCGTCCTCGTCGATCTCGATGACCGCGCGCTGGGTGATCGACCCGCGGCCGGTGCGGTAGGCCTGCTCGATGCCCTCGTGACCGACGATCAGCGCGCCGTTCGGGAAGTCGGGGCCCTTGATCCGCTCGATCAGCGCCTCCTGCAGCTCCTCGCGGGTGGCGTCGGGGTGCTCCAGCGCCCACTTCGCGCCGTCGGCGACCTCGAGCAGGTTGTGCGGCGGGATGCTGGTGGCCATGCCGACCGCGATGCCGGCGGACCCGTTGACCAGGAGGTTCGGGTAGCGCGCCGGGAGCACCGTCGGCTCCTCGGAGCGCCCGTCGTAGTTGGGCTGGAAGTCGACCGTGTCCTCGGTGATGTCGCGGACCATCTCGAGCGCCAGCGGCGCCATCCGGCACTCGGTGTACCGCATCGCAGCGGCCGAGTCGTTGCCGGGCGAACCGAAGTTGCCCTGCCCTTGCACCAGCGGTGCGCGCATCACCCATGGCTGCGCGAGGCGCACCAGGGTGTCGTAGATCGCGGTGTCGCCGTGCGGGTGGTACTGACCCATCACGTCGCCGACCACGCGCGAGCACTTCGAGAACCCGCGGTCGGGACGGTAGCCGCCGTCGTACATCGCATAGAGCACGCGCCGGTGCACCGGCTTCAACCCGTCGCGTACGTCGGGCAGCGCCCGGCCGACGATGACGGCCATGGCGTAGTCGATGTAGGCCCGCTGCATCGACGTCTGCAGCTCGACCGGCTCGATCCTGCCGCCGGGTCCCAGGGGGGTCTCGGTCACGATTGCTCTCTTTCGTGGTGTTGCTCGCTCGTTCTAGACATATCTAGTTTTTTCGCTAGAGATCTAGATATCAAGGAAGCGGACGTCCTTGGCATTGCGCTGGATGAAGGACCGTCGCTGTTCGACGTCCTCGCCCATCAGGATCGAGAAGATCTCGTCGGCATGCGCTGCGTCGTCGAGGGTGACCTGCAGCATCAGCCGCTGGTCGGGGTCCATCGTGGTCTCCCACAGCTCCTTGGCGTTCATCTCGCCGAGACCCTTGTAGCGCTGGACCGGGTTCTCCTTCGGCAGCTTCTTGCCCTCGGCCTGGCCGTCGCGCAGCAGCGCGTCGCGCTCGGAGTCGGAGTAGACGAACTCGTGCTCGGCCGGCTTGTTCCAGCGCAGTCGGTAGAGCGGGGGCTGAGCCATGTAGACGTGGCCGTGGTCGATCAGCGGTCGCATGAAGCGGAACAGCAGGGTCAGCAGCAAGGTGTTGATGTGGTGGCCGTCGACGTCGGCGTCGGCCATCAGCACCACCTTGTGGTAGCGCAGCTTGTCGAGGTCGAACTCCTCCTGGATGCCGGTGCCCAGTGCGGAGATGATCGACTGCACCTCGGCGTTGCCGAGCACCTTGTCGAGACGCGCCTTCTCGACGTTCAGGATCTTGCCGCGGATCGGCAGGATCGCCTGGATCCGCGGGTCTCGTCCCTGACGCGCCGAGCCACCGGCCGAGTCGCCCTCGACGATGAAGACCTCGCACTCCTCGGGGTTGGTCGACTGGCAGTCCGACAGCTTGCCCGGCAGCCCGCCGCCACCCAGCAACCCCTTGCGGGAGCGAGCCAGGTCGCGCGCCTTGCGCGCGGCCATCCGGGCCTGGGCCGCGGCCTGCGACTTGCGGACGATGTCGCGTCCCTCGGCCGGGTTCTGCTCGAACCAGGCACCCAGCTGGTCGTTGACGATCTTCTGGGTGAAGCCCTTGGCCTCGGTGTTGCCGAGCTTGGTCTTGGTCTGGCCCTCGAACTGCGGATTGGCCAGCTTGATCGAGATGATCGCGGTCAGGCCCTCGCGGATGTCGTCGCCCTTGACGCGGTCCTCGGGCTTCTTGATCAGGCCCCACTCCTCGCCCCAGTGGTTGACGAGCGAGGTGAGGGCCGCACGGAAGCCCTCTTCGTGGGTGCCGCCCTCGTGGGTGTTGATCGTGTTCGCGAAGGTGTGCACCGACTCGGCGTACGAGGTGTTCCACTGCATCGCGAGCTCGAGGCTCATGTGGTTGTCGTCGGTGACCGTCTCGGCCTCGAAGTTGATGACCGAGGGGTTGGCCACCTGCTTGGTGCGGTTGAGGTGCTCGACGTAGTCGACGAGCCCCCGCTCGTACTTGAAGACCTGCTCGGAACCACCGCCCTCGCTCTTGCGGATGGCGTCGGCCCCGGAAGCGTCCACCTCGTTGTCGATGGTGCCGTCGTGCACGGCTTCGACGAGCTCTTCCGCGGCGGGGCGCTCGTCGCGGATCACGATCTCGAGGCCCTTGTTCAAGAACGCCATCTCGCGGATCCGGCTGGTGACCGTCTCTAGTGAGTAGGTCGTCTCCTCGAAGATGTCGGCAGAGGCGTAGTAGGTGATCGTGGTGCCGGTGCACTCCCCGGACTCCATCGGGCGCACCTGCTCGAGGTCTCCATCAGGTACGCCGACGGTGAAGGTCTGCCGCCACAGGTGGCCGCGGTTGCGCACCTCGGCGATCAGCCGGGTCGAGAGCGCGTTGACCACGGAGATGCCGACACCGTGCAGGCCACCGGAGACCTTGTAGCCGGCACCACCGAACTTGCCGCCGGCGTGGAGCAGGGTCAGCGCCATGGTCAGCGCCGGTAGCTCCTGCCCGGGTGCGGTGTCGGTCGGGATGCCGCGGCCGTTGTCCTCGACCCGGATGCCACCGTCGTCCTGCAGGGTCAGCACGATCCGGTCGCAGTATCCGGCCAGGGACTCGTCGACCGCGTTGTCGACGACCTCCCAGATCAGGTGGTGCAGGCCGCGCGCGCCGGTCGAGCCGATGTACATCCCGGGCCGCTTGCGAACGGCTTCGAGTCCCTCGAGGACCTGGATCGCGGAGGCGTCGTAGTCACCGTTGTCGGTGTCGGACGGGGGGATCTGAGCAAGCTCCTCGGACACGCAGACCTCTTCACTCGTACGGGGCAGCCAAGTGGCTGCAAACATGCAGAAGGTCGCAGCACCGGGTTGGCGTTGGGGGGCCTCACCTGCGCTGGCGACCGAAGTCCATGATAGCGCCCTACGGGCCCAGAACCACGTACCTGTCCCCAGGAACGGGGGGAGCGGCCGTCAATTCACGCTGTCAGCGGCTCAGAACCCCCGCTCGGAGCGCCGCGCAGGGGGGCGGATGGGGGCCCATACGGCAACTGGGCCCGCAGATCGGCAGATCGAGCGGGCCGCCGTTCAGCCGTAGGTGTCGCGAGGGCCGCGTCCGTCGCGGGTCGACCGCAGCCCCTTCTTCCAGTTCGGGAGGTGCGGCCCGAGCACCTCGATCAGGTTTACCGTGTCGTGCCCCAGCTCCTCGTTGAGCCGCTTGACGACGGTGGGTGCGAGCAGCCGCAGCTGGGTCGCCCAAGCGGTCGAGTCGGTGCGCACCACGAGCCTGCCGTCGGTGAACGACTCGGGTGTGCAGTGGAGCGCCACCTCCTCGCCGACCAGCTCCGGCCAGCGCGCGAAGACCCCCCGCATCCGCAGGTCGAGCTCCCAGCCGTGGTCGTCGACCAGTCGCGAGACGACCGACTCGAGCGGCTGGGGGTCGCGGTCGTCGGGGTGGGCGCCGGTCACCCGGGCGCGAGGACTGGGGCGGTCCTTGTTGCGGTAGCGCGCGCGCTGCTTCGGTGTCGCTCCAGCGGTCGCGCGGGTCAGCGCCTTGGCCAGGTCGAGGCCGTCGTCGTGATGCGGCTCGCTGCTCGGCTCGCTGCTCGGCTCGTTGGCGGGGGCCTCGTCGTCAGTCACTCGTCACCTCCCCGTCGCCCACGAGATAGCGGGCACCCGCCAGCACTTCCGGTACGTCGGCCGCCACCGCCGCAGTCACCAGCACCTGCTCGGCTCCGGCCACCAGCTCGGCGAGCTGGCGTCGTCGTTCGGTGTCGAGCTCTGCGAAGACGTCGTCCAGGATCAGGATCGGGTCGTCGCCGTCATCGCGCAACAGGTCGAACGAAGCGAGCCGCAGTGCGAGCGCCAAGGACCACGACTCGCCGTGCGAGGCGTAGCCCTTCGCCGGCAGGTCACCGAGCGCCAGCGCCAGCTCGTCGCGATGCGGGCCGACCAGGGAGACGCCGCGATCCAGCTCGTCGTCGCGCCGGCGTTCGACCTCGGCCATCAGTGCGTCGGTGAGGTCGGCGCGGTCCGGGAGACCATCGAGCTCGGCGAGCGCGGGGATCGAGGACCGGTAGTCGATCTTTGCTTCGTCGCGGCCGGCACCGCGAGCGACGGTCTCGTAGGCGCGGCCGACGTACGGGCGCAGCTCGGCGACGAGCCGCAGCCGCTCGTCCAGCAGCTCGGCGCCGACCCGAGCGAGGTTGGCATCCCAGACCCCGAGGGTCGCGAGCGCCGCCTGGCGGTTGCCGAAGCGGGCCGACTTGAGGAGCGAGTTGCGTTGCTTGAGCACGCGGTCGTAGTCAGCGCGGGTGCCGGCCAACCGAGGGGTGCGCAGCACCAGCAGGTCGTCGAGGAAGCGCCGCCGGTCCGACGGGTCGCCCTTGACCAGCGTCAGGTCCTCGGGCGAGAAGATGACGGTCCTGATCAGGCCGACCAGCTCGCGCACCTTCGGCAATGTCGACTTGTTGATTCGTGCCCGATTGGCCCGGCCGGGGTTGAGCTCGATCTCGAGCACTGCCGTGCGGCCGTCCTTGACCACCGCCGCCCGGACGATCGCCTGATCGCAACCGGCGCGCACCAGCGGCGCGTCCGTGGCGACCCGGTGCGACGACAGCCGTGACAGGAAGTCGACCGCCTCGACCAGGTTGGTCTTGCCCTGGCCGTTGCGACCGATGAAGGCGGTGACTCCGGCCTCCAGGGGCACGTCGACATCGGCGTACGACCTGAAGTTGTGCAGGGTCAGGTGGGACACGTACAAGGGACACCCAGTTCGGAAGAGGTGGCTGACGACAGCGAGCCGTGAGGCCGCGGCAGTCTACGCTGCCGCGTATGACCCAACCTCCGTACGACCCAGCTGCCGGCGGCACCCCCGAACAGCCCGCCGCAGGGGCCGCCCCCGTCCGAGAACCTGTACGGCGCCCCGCCGCCGTACGGCCAGCCGCCCGCGGGCCCCCCACCGGCCTACGCCGGTGGATACGCCGCGCCCACCGGACCGTTCTACGTCTCGGTCATGGGCCAGGAGCAGGGCCCCGTCGACGTCAACCAGCTGGCCGGCATGGTCCAGGGCGGCCACGTCAAGGCCGACACCATGGTGCGCTCCGGCAGCGGCAGCGCCTGGTTCCAGGCCAAGGAGGTCCCGGGTCTGTTCTCCCAGAAGGAGTGGCTCACCACGGTGCTGCTGTCGTTCTTCCTCGGCAGCCTGGGCGTCGACCGCTTCTACCTCGGCTACACCGGTCTCGGGGTCGCCAAGCTGCTCACGTGTGGTGGCCTCGGCATCTGGGCTCTGATCGACTTCATCCTCGTCCTGCTCCACAAGGTCCCTGACTCCGATGGCCGTCCTCTTCGCTAGCTCCTTCGGGACCCAGCGGTCCCGCCCCCGCCCCGCTGCGTCCGAAGTGATCGCGCTGGGAGGGGTCGGGGCTGCCCTGGGCGCGTTCGTCCTCTCGCCCGGTGGCATCGAGGACGGGCCCGTGGTCTGCCCCTTCCGCTTGTTGACCGGGCTCCCGTGCCCCGGCTGCGGCCTGACCCGCTCGTGGGTCTACCTCGCGCACGGGCAGTGGAGCGACTCGTTGCTCGCCAACCCGTTCGGTGTGGTGCTGCTGGCGCTCCTGGTAGGCCTGGTCGCTGCGGTGGTGACCGCCCGGGCGCGACGACTCACCCCGCCCGACCTCGACCGGCTCGTCCGCCGGCGCTGGGTGCAGCTGATCCTGGGGGTGTGGCTCGCCTTCGCGGGCGTGCGCCTGCTCCTCGCGCTGGGCTGAGCGAGATCAGCCGGGGTTCGCCTCGCCACCCGCGGGCGGCGGGGTGTGCACGGCGTGACCACCGAACTGGTTGCGCATCGCCGCGATGGCCTTCATTGCCGGGCTGTCGTCCTGCCTGGACGTGAAGCGGGCGAACAGCGAAGCTGCGATCACGTTCATCGGCACGGCGTTGTCGATCGCTGCCTCGACGGTCCAGCGGCCCTCGCCGGAGTCGTCGGCATAACCGCGCAGCTTCTCCAGGTGGGTGTCGTCGCGCAGCGCCTCCACCAGCAGGTCGAGCAACCAGGAGCGGATCACCGTGCCCTCACGCCACGCATCGAAGACGTCCACCACGTTCTCCACGAGATCGGTCTTCTCGAGCAGCTCGAAGCCCTCGGCGTAGGACTGCATGATCGCGTACTCGATGCCGTTGTGGACCATCTTCGCGAAGTGACCGGCGCCCGGCTGCTGGCCCGCGTGCACGAAGCCCGAGTCGCCCTCGGGCCGGAGCGCGTCGAAGGCCGGCTGGACCTTCGCGACGTCCTCGTCCGACCCGCCGCACATCAGTGCGTAGCCGTTCTCCAGCCCCCACACCCCGCCGGAGACACCGCAGTCCACGAAGCCGATGCCCTGCTCGCCGAGCAGGGCGGCGTTGACCTGGTCGTCGGTGTACTTGGAGTTGCCTCCGTCGACCACCAGATCGCCTTCACCGAGCAGATCGGCGAGCTCGCGGATCGTGTCGCGGGTGGGATCTCCGGCCGGCACCATCACCCAGATCACCTTGGGGGAGTCGGACAGCGCCTCGACCAGTGCCGCCAGGCTGTCGACATCGGCGAGCTCCGGGTTGCGGTCGTAGCCGACCACCGTCAGCCCCCCGTCCCGTAACCGGGTCCGCATGTTGCCGCCCATCTTCCCGAGGCCGACGAGTCCGATCTGCATGCGAGTCCCCCTGCGGTGGCTGGATGCCCAGTGCTGGTGGGCGTTGTCCCCTACGAAAGCAGACGACGTGGCATCAGCAGGTAGCGGAACCCTGAGTCCTGGCCGCCGTCCTCGACTGCGCCGCTGATCACCACCGGCTTGGATGCCTGGGTGAAGGCCAGCTCGACGACCGCCTCGTCGATAGCGATCAGCCCGTCGAGCAGGAACTGCGGGTTGAAGCCCGTCGTGATGTCCTCACCCTCGATGATCGCCTCGATCGACTCCGAGGCCTGGGCTTCGTCACCGGACCCGGCGTCGAGGGTGAGCACGCCGTCACTGAAGGCGAGCTGCACCGCGGTGTTGCGCTCGGCGACCAGCGAGACGCGCTTGACCGACTCGATCAGCGCGGCCTTGTCGACCTTTGCGGTGGTCAGCTTCTCGGCGGGGAACAGGCTGCGCACCTTGGGGAACTCGCCGTCGAGCAGTCGCGTCGTGGTGCGTCGTACGCCGCCGGGACCCGTGCCCTCGAATCCGATGAGCCCCTCGCCTGACCCGCTGGTGGACAGCGCGATGGTCACCTCGGTGCCGGCGGTCAGTGACTTGGCGGTGTCACCAAGCACCTTGGCGGGCACCAGCGCCGCAAGCGTGTCGTCGGGGGTGTTCGGCGACCAGCCCAGCTCACGCTGCGAAAGCCGGAAGCGGTCGGTGGCGAGCAAGGAGATGGTCGAACCGTCGATCTCGAGGCGAACGCCGGTCAGCACCGGCAACATGTCGTCACGCCCGGCGGCCGTCACCGCCTGGGCAACGGCATGGGCGAACGCCTCGCTCGGCACGGTGCCGGTCGAGGTCGGCATCTGCGGGATCGTCGGGTAGTCCTCGACCGGCAGCGTCTGCAGGGAGAACCTGGCCGAGCCACACGTCAAGGAGACGCGGTTGCCGTCGATGGTCATCTCCACTGGCTTCGCCGGCAGGCTGCGACAGATGTCGGCGAGCAACCGGCCGCTGACCAGTGCCCGCCCCTCATCGGCGACCTCGGCTGCGAGGGTGGCGCGGGCCGACGTCTCGTAGTCGAAGCTGGACAGCACCAAGCCCTCATGGCTGGCCTCGATCAGCAACCCGGCCAGCACCGGAGCACTGGGCCGGACCGGGAGGCTGCGGGCAGCCCAGGCGACGGCATCGGCGAGCACATCGCGGTCGACACGAAACTTCACGGGAGGTCCTTCGGTGGGGCGGGACACAGGTTGTGGGATGCGAATCCTGCCACGCGGGGCGCCGTGTCCACAGCGGGGTGCGTGGAGTGATGTTGACGAATCATCGACCTAGGTAGAGATGAGTCGTAGTCGTAGCGTCGGTGGAAACTGTGGAAGAGGACGGTCGGTGCAGGTCAGGACGCCGAACGACGGTGCATGAACCTGTGGAGTTTCGGCCCCGAGCGCACGCCACCTGTGGATTAGCGTCGGGTCCACGCACGGCCGTGCACAGCGTCCACAGATCCTCCCCGTGTAGTTCTGACCAACGAGCAGCGTGTCGTCCACAGCCCAGGGAGTCAGGACTGACGAGCTTGCATCTTCACCCGGTTGGTGAGCTCGCTGACCTGGTTGAACACGGCGCGTCGCTCAGCGAGGAGCTGGTTGATCTTGCGGTCGGCGTACATCACGGTGGTGTGGTCACGGTTGCCGAACTGCGCGCCGATCTTCGGCAGCGAGAGGGCGGTGAGCTCGCGACAGAGGTACATCGCGATCTGTCGCGCCATCACCAGGTGCCGGCCGCGACTGGGTCCGGTGAGCTCATCGATCGACAGGCCGAAGTAGGCCGCGGTCTGGGCGATGATCAAGGGAGCCGTGATCTCGGGCTCGCCACCCTCCGGGATGAGGTCCTTCAGCACGATCTCAGCCAAGGTCATGTCGACTTCTTGGCGGTTCAGGTTGGCGAAGGCCGTGACTCTGATCAGGGCGCCTTCGAGCTCCCGGATGTTGGTCTGGATCTTGGAGGCGATGAACTCCAGCACGTCCGGCGGGGCTGTCAGTCGATCCATCGCCGCCTTCTTGCGCAGGATGGCGATCCGGGTCTCCAGGTCGGGAGGCTGTACGTCGGTGATCAGGCCCCACTCGAACCGGTTGCGTAGCCGGTCCTCGAGCGCCTCCAGTCGCTTCGGCGGGCGGTCGGAGGTCAGCACGATCTGCTTGTTGGCGTTGTGGAGGGTGTTGAAGGTGTGGAAGAACTCTTCCTGGGTCTGGGTCTTGCCCTCCAGGAACTGGATGTCATCGATGAGCAGGACGTCGACGTCGCGGTAGCGCCGCTTGAACCGGTCCTGACGGTCGTCGCGGATGGCGTTGATGAACTCGTTGGTGAATTCCTCGCTCGACACGTAGCGCACCTTGGCGCCGGTGTAGAGGCTGCGTACGTAGTGGCCGATGGCGTGCAGCAGGTGCGTCTTGCCCAGCCCGGAGTCGCCGTAGACCAGCAACGGGTTGTACGCCTTGCCAGGGGCCTCGGCGACGGCCACTGCAGCGGCGTGCGGGAAGCGGTTCGAGGAGCCGATGACGAACGTCTCGAAGGTGTACTTCGGGTTGAGCCGGGTCTCGAGGGCGGACGGCTTGACCGGCTGGTGCTCCGAGACGGTGCCGATGTGGTCGATCACCGGGGTCGGGACGACTGGATCAATTCGGCTACTTGTCGATATATCAATAGATGAACTGATCGATTCATTGACAGGCGGCGGCACGGGCGCGGCGATCGGCGGCGAGGGATCCAGCGCAGCGCTCACCGTGACCGCGATCCGGATCTCTCGGGCGAAGCGCTCGGTCAGTGCGTCCTCGAGCTGGCCTCGTAGCCGGCCCTCGAGCTGGGACCGGGTGAAGTCGTTGGGCACAGCGATGATCGCGGTGCTCTCGTGGAGGGTCACCGGTTCGCTCTCGCGCAGCCACGCCTGCTGGTGCGGCTGCAGGTCCTCCACCACGCCTCTCCAGGCCTGCTCGAGCGACAAGTTCATCTCGGACTTCGTTTCGGACACGGGCTGTTCCACCGGTTCCCTCCGCGGTTCAGGGCCTATGACGGAGCCACCCTGACTGGGCGACCCGCCGCTTTTGTTCCACAAGTTTGTCCACAGGTTGTGAACCCGGCTCCGATGCTGTGGACAGAGCCGGTCCGAGACGCATCTGAAGGCCCTCCCGGAGACTGTTTCCGCAGGTCAGACGCCATTTATCGCTCTTGTGGCGGGGGTCACACGGCCAACTGTCCCGGTGGATCTCCGCGATGGCGGGGAACCTCGTTGGCTGCGAACCTAACCCCCCGCAGAGACCTCCGGCAACCCTTCATCCACAGGGCAGACGTGGAGTCGTCGTCGGGGCGAGCTGACCCGCCGGCCGGTAGTGGTCGGCGGTTTGACCCTGTTGTGCACCACCGCGTACCGTTGGCCGGTCACCTGGGTCGCTCGACGGGTGCCGCATGTCCACGCAGGTCCTGCGTGGGCGGGCGGTGCCAGCCGAACGCAGCGCTGTCGCCGATCCGCCCGGTGGGTCCCTGAGCAACGAAGGAACAGTGTCGTGAGCAAGCGAACGTATCAGCCGAACAACCGCCGTCGTCACAAGACGCACGGCTTCCGTCTGCGCATGCGCACCCGCGCCGGAAGGGCGATCCTTTCGGGCCGCCGCCGCAAGGGTCGCAAGAGCCTGGCCGTCTGAGACCGGACGCAGGTCTTGCTCACCGGTCCGGCCGTGTCGGTCTGACCCCGTGCTGCCCGCGGTCCACCGGCTCACCGACGCAGACGTCTTCCGCCATGCGGCCCGCAGTGGTCGCCGGGCGGCGAGCCGAACCCTCGTCATCCACCTGCTGGAGGCGGATGAGGCGTCGGGCTCGCCTGCTCGGGTCGGATTCGTGGTCAGCAAGGCCGTGGGCGACGCGGTGACCCGCAACCGCGTGAAGCGTCGGCTCCGGCCCCTGGTTCGGGAGCACCTGATGAGGCTGCCGAGTGCAGCCGTGCTGGTCGTCCGGGCCCTGCCCCGCGCGGGAGCCGCGTCGTCGTCGGAACTGCAGGCTGATCTCGACCGTTGCTTGAAGGGGGTGTGCGGATGAGATACGTCCTGATCGGCTTGCTCAAGGCCTATCGCGCGGTGATCAGCCCGCTCTACGGTCAGGTCTGTCGCTACTACCCGTCCTGCTCGCAGTATGCGTTGGATGCGGTGCGCGAGCACGGCAGCATCCGGGGCAGCTGGCTAGCAGTCCGAAGGCTCGCTCGTTGTCATCCGTGGGCAGCGGGCGGCGTTGACCATGTGCCGCCGCGACGCGGTGCCACACCCTCGAACCACCATCACCAAGGAGCCTGATCAGTGGGAGTCTTCGGCGACATCGGCAGCTTCATCATGACGCCGCTCTACTACGCCATTTCGGCGATCCTGCTGGGTTGGCACGAGGTGTTCAGCCTGGTGCTCGATCCCGAGGGCGGATTGAGCTGGGCGCTGTCGATCATTGGCCTCACGTTGGTGATCCGGATCTGCTTGATCCCTCTGTTCGTCAAGCAGATCAAGTCCAGCCGCAACATGCAGCTGATCCAGCCGAAGGTGAAGGAGCTGCAGAAGAAGTTCGGCCACGACCGGCAGAAGCTGGCCGAGGAGACCATGAAGCTGTACAAGGACGCGGGCACCAACCCGTTCGCGTCCTGCCTCCCGATCCTGCTGCAGATGCCGATCTTCTTCTCCCTGTTCCGGCTGCTCGACCATGCCGCCAAGAGCGGGGAAGGCCGGGGGTTCCTGAGCGACGAGCGGGCAGCGATCTTCGGCGAGGCGAAGATCTTCGGGCAGATCCCGATCTCGGACACGTTCTGGCAAGCCGGCCCCTGGTCGTCGGGCAGCCCCGACGTCGGCGTGATGATCGTCGCCGCGATCTTGGTGCTGGCGATGACCGCCACCACGTTCACCACCCAGCGTCAGCTGATGCGCAAGAACATGCCAGCCGACGCACTGACCGGTCCGTACGCCCAGCAGCAGAAGATCCTGCTCTACATCCTGCCGGTGGCCTTCGGACTGGGCGGCGTGGCCTTCCCGATCGGCGTCCTTCTCTACTGGACCACCTCGAACATGTGGACGATGGGCCAGCAGTTCTACGTGATTCGCAACAACCCGGCCCCCGGGACCCCTGCGTTCAAGGCGAAGCAGGACCGTGACAAGTCGAAGGCCTCCCGCCACGGTGATGGTGCGGCGGTGGTCGGCACCGTCGAGGCGGCCCCCCCGGTACAAGCCGACCGCCGGCCGGCCGTGCGGCAGCAGCCGAAGAAGCAGACTCGCGCGCAGCGCGCCAAGCCCGGTGGCACGCCGGGCACCACGAACACACCGAAGAAAAAGCAACGAGGAGGCAACAAGTGAGCTCCGACAGCTCCCCAGTGGAGGACGTCGTAGAGGACGAGCTGGCCCAAGAAGTTGAGGCAGCTGCAGAGATCGACCAGATCGACCAGGCCGAGGAGCTGGACACCGGCGACCAGGAGGGTATCGACCTGGACCCCGACGAGGATGTTCGGGTCAAGGACCTCGAGCAGGAAGGCGACATCGCCGCCGACTATCTCGAGGAGCTGCTGGACATTGCGGACCTGGACGGCGACCTGGACATCGACGTGGAGGGCGACCGCGCCGCGGTCTCGGTCGTCGGCGCTGACCTGCAGCAGCTGGTCGGCCGCAACGGTGAGGTGCTGGACGCGCTCCAGGAGCTGACCCGGCTCGCCGTCTATCGCGAGACGGGGGACCGGTCCCGGCTGATGCTGGACGTTTCGGGCTTTCGTGCCGAGAAGCGTGAACAGCTGGTGAAGCTCGCCGGTGAGATGGTCGAGCAGGCGCGGGCCAGCGGCGAACCAGTGTCGTTGGATCCCATGACGCCGTTCGAACGAAAGGTCGTCCATGACGCCGTCGCCGCCGCCGGTCTGAGCTCGGAGTCGGAGGGCGCGGAGCCCCGGCGCTTCGTAGTGGTGCTTCCCAGCTGAACGATCCCGATGTTTCACGTGAAACGCCCCCCACGCCCGCCGCGGCGCGGGGGGCGTTTCCGCAGGACCGCTTGGCGCTGGCCGAGCGCTACGCCGAGCTGTTGGCGACCGAGGGCGTGGTCCGGGGCCTGATCGGGCCGCGCGAGGCGCCGCGAGTATGGGAGCGGCACATCTTGAACTGCGCCACGCTCGCGGAGGTCGTTCCGCAGGGAGCCACCGTGTGCGACGTGGGCTCGGGCGCCGGTCTCCCGGGCCTGGTGCTCGCCATTGGTCGGCCCGACCTGGCCGTCACGCTGGTCGAGCCGCTGCAGCGACGCACCAAGTTCCTGGACGAGGTGGTCTCAGAACTGGGCCTGACCTCGGTGACGGTGCACCGTGGCCGGGCCGAGGCGCTGCACGGAGTCGCTCAGTTCGACGTGGTCACCTCCCGGGCGGTGGCACCGCTGGGCAGGCTGCTGGAGTGGTCCATGCCGCTGGTTGCGCCGGCCGGCGTCATGGTCGCGATGAAAGGAAGCTCGGCTGCCGAGGAAGTAGCCGCGGCCCGGATGCTGGTCGGGCGGATGCGGCTCGCCAGTCCGGAGCTGCTGGAGCTGGGGGAGGGCGATTCGGCGGCCACCATCGTGCGGGTTAGTTGGGCGGATCCGGCGCGGGTATCTTGGCCCCCTGCGGATGGTCGCGCGACGGGCCCCGGACCCCGATCACCGACATCCAAGAAGCGGAGGCACCCGAGATGACCGATAAGTTTTCCACCGGTCCGGAGGACCCCTCCAAGCGTGATTATCCACAGGGCCAGACCAGTTTTCCACAGGCTGGGCCCGCCAGTGGCTCGCCGGAATCCCCGGATTCGGAGTCCGATGTTTCACGTGAAACCGGCCTTCGCGCCCCCTTCGGGGTGCCCACCGCAGCCGACCTCGCGGTCGTCGTGTCGGACTTCGACGAAAGCACGCCCTTGGCCCAGGCGGCGCAGCACAGCGTCCAGGCCCGAGCCGACGCGGCCTCCCGGCCGAGCATGCCCCGACCGGAGGCCACCCGGGTCTTCGTGGTCGCCAACCAGAAGGGCGGCGTGGGCAAGACGACGTCGACCGTGAACGTCGCCGCGGGCCTGGCCCAGCTCGGTCAGCGCGTGTTGGTGATCGATCTCGATCCGCAGGGCAACGCCTCGACCGCGCTGAATGTCGAGCACCGCCGCGGGGTCCCGTCGATCTACGACGCGCTCACCGACGGCTCGCAGCTGGCAAACCTGGTGCAGGAATGCCCCGATGTCGTCGGCCTGTTCGTGGTGCCGGCGACGATCGACCTGGCCGGAGCCGAGATCGAGCTGGTCAGCGTGGTCGCCCGAGAGGGTCGGCTGAAGAAGGCCGTCGATGCTCATCCTCTGGTCGGCGGCCAGAGCGACGCGGGGGAGGAGCGCTATGACTACGTACTGATCGACTGTCCCCCTTCTCTCGGGTTGCTGACCGTGAACGCGCTGGTCGCCGGTGACGAGATGATGATCCCCATCCAGGCCGAGTACTACGCCCTGGAGGGCCTCACCCAGCTCCTGGAGACCGTGGACATGGTCCGGGCCCACCTGAACCCCAACCTGGCTGTCACCACGATCCTGGTGACCATGTTCGACGCCCGCACCCGACTCGCGGCAAACGTCGCGGAGGAAGTGCGGCGGCATTTCGGTGACCAGGTCCTGAAGACGGCGATCCCGAGATCCGTCCGGATCTCCGAGGCGCCGTCCTACGGACAAACGGTGATGACCTACGATCCCGGTTCACCGGGCGCGCTGAGCTACTTGGAAGCGGCGCGCGAGATCGCCACCATGGGGGCACCACTGTGAGTCGACCACAACAGCGGCGCGGCCTGGGCCGCGGCCTCGGCTCGCTGATCCCCACCGCACCGACCGACGCGTCGGACGCCAGCGGCGACGTCGAGGCGGGCTCGCCCGAGCTCGCCGCCGTGCCCGGCGCCTACTTCGCCGACCTCCCCATCCGCCAGGTGGTCCCCAACGCCGTCCAGCCCCGCCAGGTCTTTGACGAGGAGGCGATGGCGGAGCTGGTGCACTCCATCAAGGAAGTCGGGCTCCTCCAGCCGGTCGTGGTGCGCCGGACCGGCCCCGAGCAGTTCGAGCTGGTGATGGGCGAGCGCCGGTGGCGGGCCTCGCAGCAGGCCGGGCTGGCTACCATCCCGGCCATCGTCCGGGAGACCGACGACAACGACATGCTGCGCGACGCGCTGCTGGAGAACTTGCACCGTTCGCAGCTCAACCCGCTGGAGGAGGCCTCGGCCTACGCCCAGCTCCTCGAGGACTTTTCCTGCACCCATGAGGAACTGGCCGGCCGGATCGGCCGGTCCCGTCCGCAGATCAGCAACACCCTGCGGCTGCTCAAGCTCAGCCCTGCGGTCCAGCGCCGGGTTGCCGCCGGCGTACTCTCCGCCGGCCACGCTCGCTCGCTGCTGGCCGTCGAGGATCCCGGTCTCCAGGACCGGCTGGCCCAGCGGGTCGTCGCCGAAGGGATCAGCGTGCGCGGCCTCGAAGAGATCGTCGCCGTGGGCGAGACCGGAGGTTCCGGGCAGCGCGTAGTGCGCCGCCGTCCCACCGCGCCTGGGCTGACCGACCTGGCCGATCGCCTGTCGGATCGCTTGGAGACGAGAGTCAAGGTCGAGCTCGGTCAGCGCAAGGGCAAGATCACCGTTGAGTTCGCCTCGCTCGACGACTTGCGCCGGATCGTCGATGTGATGGATCCCCGCAACCGGAGCGATCGACCGATCTGAGCCCCACCGGCACCGACTGCTGCGTTAAATCGATAAGTCGGTTTGTCGACTTGTTGCTCTAACTACTTGTCGGCTTGTCGCTGGCGGCGCCGCTCCGCTCGCTCGCGCTTCTCCTGAGCGTCCAGCTGGGCCGCCTCCTCGAGAGTGGGCGCGCTGCCGCCGTACTTCGCCGGCAGCCACCACGAGCCCGGCGGTTGCTCCGCGGCAGGGTAGGTGCGAATGGCTTCGTCCAGCATGGAGCTCATCAGCCGGTGCAGCTCGGCGGTCTCGGCAACGGGGTCGGCTCCGGTCGGGTGCATGGGGGGGCCGACCCGGATCGCGATCGTGGTGCCACGCGAGAAGTCGCGGGGGTGGTCCTTGGTCATCATCCGTTGGGTTCCCCACAGGATCACCGGCACCAGGGGCACCCCGGCCTCCGCGGCGATCCGGACGGCACCGGTCTTGAACTCCTTGAGCTCCATCGCTCGGGAGATGGTCGCTTCGGGGAAGATGCCCACCGCCTCGCCCTGCCTGAGGTACTCGACCGCGGTCGTGTAGGAGCCCACCCCGTCGCCACGGTCGACCTTGATGTGGTGCAGCGAACGCATCAGCGGTCCACCGAACTTGTTGTCGAAGATCTCCCGCTTGGCCATGAACCGCACCTTGCGGCCAGACGGGTTCGCGGCCAATCCGCCATAGACGAAGTCGACGTAGCCCACATGGTTGACCGCCAGCATCACCCCGCCGGTGCGCGGCACGTGCTCGGTGCCGGACATCTGGAACTTCTGGCCCAGCAGGCGGAACGCTGTTTTGGCGGTCAGGATCACCGGCGGATAGGTGAGATCGCGCAAGGAGTGTCTCCTGGTGGCTGAGTGGCTAGTGGGACGGGTGACTAGTTCAGCGACGAGCTGCAAGGAAATCGGCGATGCGCCCGATCGCCTCCTCGAGCGTGTCGACGTCGGGAAGGGTGACCAATCGGAAGTGGTCGGGTCGCGGCCAGTTGAAACCCGTACCGTGCGTGACCAGCAGCTTCTTGGCGCGCAGGAGCTCGATCACGAACGTCTCGTCGTTCTCGATCGGGTAGATCTCCGGGTCGAGGCGGGGGAAGCAGTAGAGCGCTCCTTGTGGCTTCACCGACGACACCCCCGGGATCTCGTTCAGCAGCCGGTGCGCGAGCATGCTCTGCTCGTAGAACCGTCCGCCCGGCACGATCAGCTCCTCGATCGACTGGTAGCCGCCGAGCGCGGTCTGGATAGCGTGCTGCGCCGGGACGTTGGCGCACATCCGCATGTTGGCCACCAGGGTGAGGCCCTCGAGAAAGTCAGCCGCTATCTCCTTGGGCCCCGAGATCATCACCCAGCCGGTCCGGTAGCCGCAGACGCGGTAGGCCTTGGACAGACCGCTGAAGGTCAGGCACAAGACGTCGGTGCCGGCAGCCGTCGCGGCGTGGTGATGGATCGCTCCATCGAACAGGATCTTCTCGTAGATCTCGTCCGCGAAGACGACGAGGTCGTGCCGCCGGGCGATGTCGACCATCCCCTCGACGATCTCCCTGCTGTAGACCGCCCCCGTCGGGTTGTTGGGGTTGATGATCACCAGGGCATGGGTGTTCTCGGTGATCTTCGACTCGATATCAGCGAGGTCGGGGTTCCAGTCGTTGGCCTCGTCGCACAGGTAGTGAACGGGCCGCCCACCGCACAAGGTGATGGCTCCGGTCCACAGCGGATAGTCGGGAGCCGGCACCAGGATCTCGTTGCCATCGTCGACGAACGCCTGCAGCACCAGGGAGATCAGCTCGGAGACGCCGTTGCCGATGAAGACGTCATCGACGTCGCACTCGCGCAGACCCTGCTGCTGGTAGTACTGCGCCACCGCGGTGCGCGCCGAGTAGATGCCCTGGGAGTCGCTGTAGCCCTGCGACTCGCCCAGATGGTGGGTCACGTCAGCGAGGATCGCCTCCGGCGCCTCGAAACCGAACGGCGCCGGGTTGCCGATGTTGAGCTTGAGGATCCGGTGGCCTTCTGCCTCCAGCCGTTGGGCTTCGACCAGGATCGGACCACGAACGTCGTAGCGAACGTCGTGGAGCTTGCGGCTCTGCCGGATCTGGCGCACCACTAGATCTTCTCAGGTCGATGAAACCGAGTGACACTGGTTCCATGTCGCGCAGGATCGGCCGGTTGACGCTGGACCGGCTCGACGAGCTGAGCGGGCTCGAGTCGTCATGCCGCTCCTGCCTGTTCTGGGAGCTCGATCCGGTACGCCGAGGCCGCATCGGGCACCCCGCTGCGGGCGCCAGCGAGAAGGATGCCTGGCTCTCGGAAGTCCTGCGGGAGTGGGGCTCCTGCGGTCGGGTGGCGCTCGTGGAGGACCGCCCGGTCGGCTACGTCGTCTACGCCCCGGCGGCGTTCGTGCCGGGGGCCGGTGGCTTCCCGACGGCGCCGGTGTCTCCCGACGCGGTGCTGCTGACGACGGCGTACGTCGACCCCGCGCACGCCGGAGGCGGACTTGGCCGGATGCTGGTGCAGGCCATGGCCCGCGACCTGATCGAGCGCGGTGGCATCCGCGCCGTTGAGGCCTTCGGCGACGCCCGCGGGAGTCGAAGCTGCGTGGTGCCGGCCGACTTCCTGGGCAGCGTCGGGTTCAAGACGCACCGCCCGCACCCGACCACACCCCGGATGAGGATGGATCTGCGCTCCGCCCTGACCTGGCGCGACGAGGTCGAGTCGGCGCTGGAGCGGCTCTTGGGTGCGGTGCGTCCGACCAAACCGGCGCCGTCGCGCTCGCCGCTCGGCCGGCACCCAGAATGACGATGCCTGCCCGGCCGAAGGCTACCTGCTGAGCAGGGTCAGTTGATGAACTCGGAGAGCTCGTTCAGCAGCGCGGCCTTCGGCTTGGCGCCGACGATGGTGCGCACGACCTCGCCGCCCTGGTAGACGTTGATCGTCGGGATGCCGGTCACCCGGTACGACGACGGAGTGACGGGGTTCTCGTCCACGTTCATCTTCAAGAAGGTGAGCTTGTCACCGTGGGACGTGGCGAGCTCGTCGAGGATCGGGGCCACCTGTCGGCACGGTCCGCACCATTCGGCCCAGAAGTCCACGAGGACCGGCTTCTCTGACTTGAGCACCTGTGACTCGAACTCGGCGTCGGTCACGGCTGCGATGTTGCCCACAGGTTTTTCTCCTTCTTCGGATGACACGAGGGTCTACTACCAGTCAAACACCGGTGCGGCGCCAGGTGTTCCCGACGCCCCCCGGCACCCGCCTCGGCCTAGGCGACTTCTGCCTTGGTGGCCTCGGCCGAACCAGCCGTCGAGGCGGCGTGGTCGAGGGCCGCGAGATAGCGCTCGGCGTCGAGGGCGGCGGCGCTGCCGGTGCCAGCCGCGGTGATCGCCTGCCGGTAGTGGTGGTCGACCAGGTCACCGGCGGCAAAGACTCCGGACAAGTTGGTCGCGGTCGACGGATGCTTGACCAGCACGTAGCCGTCGTCGTCGAGGTCGACCTGACCGGGCAGCAGCTCCGAGCGCGGGTCGTGGCCGATCGCGATGAAGAGACCGGTGGCCGGCAGCTCGCTCTTCTCGCCGGAGACCGTGTCGTTCAGGGTGAGGTTCTCGAGCCGCTCGCTGCCGTTGATGGAGGCGACCTCGGAGTTCCAGATGATCTCGAGCTTCGGATCGGCGAACGCACGCTCCTGCATGATCTTGGAGGCGCGCAGCTCGTCGCGGCGGTGGATCAGGGACACCTTGGAGCCGAAGCGGGTCAGGAACAGCGCCTCTTCCAGGGCGGAGTCGCCGCCGCCGACCACGGCGATGTGCTGCTCGCGGAAGAAGAAGCCGTCACACGTCGCGCACCACGAGACCCCGCGGCCCGAGAGCTCTTCCTCGTTGGGCAGGCCGAGCTTGCGGTAGCCGGAACCCATGGCCAGGATCACCGACCGGGCGGTGTAGCTATCGGTGGCGGTCTTGACGGTCTTGACCTCCCCGGTGAGGTCGACCTCGACGATGTCGTCGGCCAGCAGCTCGGCGCCGAAGCGCTCCGCTTGCCCGCGCATCTCGTCCATCAGGGCTGGGCCCATGATGCCGTCCTTGAATCCCGGGAAGTTCTCCACCTCGGTCGTGGTCATCAGTGCGCCACCGGCGGTCACCGACCCTTCGAAGACGAGCGGGTTCAAGGCGGCCCGGGCGGCGTACACAGCGGCCGTGTAGCCCGACGGGCCGGAGCCGATGATGATCACGTTGCGGGTCTGCGCAGGTTCCGGGGACATGCCAACTTCTCTCGATTGCGGGTAGGACAGGTCAACCGATCGTAGGTGAGCGGCATTCCCGCGGCGAGACGGGCCAGCCGCCGACGCCAGCCCGCGAGGTCAGCCGGCGCGCAGCGTGGTGGAGCGCAGCGACTCGCCGGTGCCGCAGCGCAGCAGCTCGACGATCTGGGACTCGCCGGTCGCCGGCCGGTAGGCGAGCACGGCGGGAGTTCCGTCGAAGTAGACCGGCACCAGCACCCCGGGCCCCCACGGGGCCGGGGGACACTCGAAGGCCCGCCCGCTGACGACGTAGTCCTTCGGGAGCTGAGCCCTCGGCAGCTGGACGAACTCGCCCTCGGGAGCGTCCTCTGGGATGGCTCGACGAAGCTGGTTGACGTCGGCGGTGAAGTGGCCGGCGCGGACGCGACCGACCGGACCGGTGGTCTCGGGTGCCGCATCCTGCACCAGCGGTGGCTCCACGCTGGGCGTAGGAGCGGCACCGCTCTCGCCGTCCTCGACCAGGGCCGTTGGTGCGCGCTCCGCGTTGACAGCGGTGTCCGCGCCGCTCCCGTTCGTGTCGTTGCCCCCATCGAGCTGGCCCAGTCCGACCCCGAGCGCGACGACGGCGGCCGCAGCCACCAGGAGGGCGGTGGCTCGACGCCGACGCCAGGGCGGGGCCAGGACATGACCCGTGGGAGAGCCCGTGCCTGCTTCCTCACCGAGGCCTGCGAGCACCCGGTCGAGCCGGGCCGCGACGTCTTCCGGCAAGGGATCGGTCGCGCGTGCGTCGACGAGCAGGCGGCGTACGGCGGCCTCCTGCTCGGGCGGCAGCTCGCGCTCCTGGTCGGTCATGGGATCACTTTCTGGTGGTGGTCAGGCGAGATCGGCGGGCCCCATGTCGGGTCCCTCGGGCGCCATGCCGGGTGGTGCTCTGGGGGCCTGCTCTGATCGGACGGGTGCCACGGGGTCATGGTTCCGGGGCGGAGCGTGACCACCATCCGATTCGTCGCCGAGCAAGTGCTCGAGCAGCCCCGCGAGCCGTGCCCGCCCACGCGAGCAGCGCGACTTCACCGTGCCGACCGCGCAGTCCAGGATGTCGGCCGCCTCGGCCACCGAAAAGCCCTCCATGTCGACCAGCACCAGGGCGGCGCGCTGCTCTGCGGGCAGGACCCGGAGCGCTGCCAGCACCTGGCCGCGCCGCTCTGCACGCACCGAAACGTCCGCCGGGTCCTCGTTAGAGGCGGTGGGCGCGGAGACAGTCCCACTGCCGGCGTACTCGGCGAGGTCGTCGGGCAGCGCCTCGGTGCGGCGCACCTTTGCGGCACGGATCCGGTCCAAGCAGGCGTTCACGACGACACGGTGAAGCCAGGTGGTGACCTGTGCTTCCCCACGGAAGGTCGCGGCCCGTCGGTACGCCGCGATCATGCCGTCCTGCAGACCGTCGGCGGCATCATCGGGATTGCCCATGGTGCGCAGAGCCACCGCCCACAACCGGTCGCGATGGCGGACGAACAGCAGCCCGAAGGCGTCGGCGTCCCCATCGACGTGGGCGCGCAGCAGCTGAGGATCGGTGCGCGGGTCCTCACTCACGCTCACCGCAGTCACCCCTCACTCACCGGCTGTTCACTGGTCACTCACTGTTCGCTGACTTGTCCGTCGACCGAGGCCACCCGGACCTCGGCGACCTCGCCCCGGAACCCGCCCCCGTCGGCGGCCGGCAGGGAGGTCAGCCACACCACGAGGTACCGACCGGCGACCGGTTCGTCGAAGTCGAGGGACAGGCTCTCACCTTCGGCCGTGTCGGTGACGACCGGAGCGAGGTCGGCCACATCGGGCGGCGTCCGCGTCGGTGAGATAGAGGGAGACCCCTGTCGGCGCGCCGAGGAAATCCAGGTCGACGGCGGACACCTGTCGCTGCTGGCCGAGGTCGATGACCAGGCCGACTCCGGTCTTGAGGCCGCTGGGCCCGAACTGCTGCTCGTACGACGACGTCCGCCAGGCGGTCTGCGGATCGCCGTCGACAGCCAGGCCCGCCTCCTCGGAGTTCTCGCCTCCGTCGGATCCCTGCGGGTCCAGGTCGGTGGCCACCAGTGAGGTGACCGGCGCCTCCGCAGAGCCGGAGGACGACGCCGAGGGCGCCGGCTCTCGGTCGGGTTCGGTGCCGAGCGGGGTCTTGCCGCGACCCAGGTTGTAGGCCACCACCACCGCGATCAGCAGCATCAGTCCCGCGGCGACACCGGCCGCCAGCCGGAGCCAGTTGCGGCCGGGCACCTCGTCGATGACCGCGGTCAGGCCGGTGTCGGAGCCGGTGCCGGTGTCGCTCCCGAACTTCGCACCGGTGGTGGGCCGGGCGCGGTTGCTGTCGAAGGGCCAGAAGCTGTCGGCGGCCCGGTCGGACTGCTCGACACCTGGCTTGGACTTGCGCGCCGGTTCGCCGGCCGAAGGCGCCGGTGCGAACAGGGGGCGCTCGGGAGGCTTCTCGAACGGCGGTGGTGGGGGCGCGGGCGTGGCGCGCTTCTCCAGCCAGGACACGTCATCGATGCCGTCGCCGAAGATCGGCAGTCCGGCCTGGGTGGGCAGCTCCTCGACCGGCTCCTCGACGGGCTCCTCATCGGGCTCCTCATCGGGCTGGTCATCCGGTGGGGGCTCGGGATCAGGCGCCGGCCCGGGCTGGAGCGAGGGGGTCGGTGGCTGCTGGGTCTCGTCGCGGAGCACCGGATCGCTCAGGTTCGGCAGCACCACGCGCTGCGTCTCTGGTAGCACCGGCAGCGTCTCCCGAAGGGCCTCGGACATGCCGGTCGAGTCGCCGACGTACGCCGTCAGGAAGTCGCTGATCCCGCGCGCGGACCCGACGCCGATGGCTCGGCGACTGTTGTGGTGGGCATGCAGCACCTCGTCGCACAGGGCATCGAGCTGACCGGGAATGCCGGCCCGCACCCGGCGCGGACGCAGCACCTCTCCGTGGTGGACCGGTGCCGACGGCACGCTCGAGGCGGATACCCCACCCCAGCGGCCGGTCAGGGCGCAGTAGAGCAGTCCGGCGAGGTCGGAGACATCGGTGGCGATCCGGTCACCGGCCAACCCGTGCATCGCCGCATCGACGCAGGTGCCGATGATCTTGACCTCTCCATGTCGGTCGATGAGCACGTTCTCCGGCACCAGCCGACCGTGCGCGACACCCGCGTCATGGGCCGAGGCGATGGAGTCGGCGACCTCGGCGACCAACCAGGCGGAGCGCCGCGGGCCCATGGGACCGGTTGCGCCGACCAGGATGTCGAGCGACGTGCCCGAGCCCCACTCGTTGATGACGTAGCAGACGCCGTCGACCTGCTCGGCGTCGAGGACGCGCAGGATCCGCTGGTCGTGCACGTTGGCCGAACGTCTGGCCGCCTCGAGCAGCGCCGCGGCCCGCTCGTCGTCGGCGGAGATGACGTGCACCGCCACGTGGCGTTCGAGCACCGAGTCGCGCGCACGCCAGAACCGCCCGCCTCCGCTCTCTGCGAGCAGGTCCACGAGCCGATAGCGACCGGCGAGCACGTCTCCCGGTCGGACCGAGTGCGGCACTGCTGCTCGCCCCTCCCCTTCATGTCTCGCTGCCGTCGCTCCAGCGACGGCCTCTGCTCATCGTAGGACGGTCAGGGCTTCCGTCCGCCCGGAATCCGCCGCCTCACCTGATCTGTCACCGAGGTGACCTCCCGCAGCCGCAGCAGCCGGGCCAGCCAGAGGAAGACGATGACGGCCACCACAGTGATGCCCGCACCCTGGGCGGCGGCGATCGTCCAGTGCGGCCGTTCGGTCAGCGAGTGCACGCCCATCCCGACCCCGAACGCGACCGCAGTGGTTCCGGCCGTGATGATGATCAGGACCGCGAGGAACCCGACGAGCGCGGGCGTCTCCAGGCCGCCGAGCCGTCGCCGCAACACCGAGTAGGACACGATCGACCCCACGACGTACGACGCCGTGTAGGCCATCACCAGAGCCGGGGCCGTGTGCTCGTCGTCGGTGAGTCCCACCAGGACGAGTGCAGCGACGATGTTGGTGATCCCCACCGAGCACTGGATCCAGAACACGGTGCGCGTCTGCTCGAGCGCATAGAACCCGCGCAGCATCAGGTAGTGGACCGTGAAGAAGACCACGCCCGCGCCGAACAGGCGACAGGGTGGGCACGGTGTTGTCATAGGTGAGCCGGCCAGCCGCGTGGCCCCAGACCACGTTGGCGATGTCGGGCGCCACGATCGGCAGCAGCGCGGCGAACGGGATGACGACGGTCAGCGCGGTCCGCAGGGTCGAGGACAGCGTGTGGGCAAGCCCGTCGAGCTCGCCGTCGGAAGCACGCTGCGAGAGGCGGGGCAGGATCGCGGTGGTCAAGGAGACGGTGATCACCGAGTGCGGCACCATCACGATCAGGAACGCCGCGGCGTATACGGTCGGACCGGTGGCATCGCTCACCCCACTTCCGGCCCCACCGGCGCCGCCGGTCGTGCCGCCCGAGGCGAGCCGGATCACGACCGTGTACGCGATCTGGTTGACGATCACGAACAGCACCGTCCAGATGCCCAGCCTGAGGGTGTGGCCGAGACCGGTGTGCAGGAAGTCGAACCGGGGCCGGTAGGTGAAGCCCGCCGACTTGAGGTAGGGCACCAGGATCAGCAGCTGGGCGGCGATCCCCACGGTGGCGCCCAGCCCGAGCAGCAGCTCCTGGCCGCTGTCGAAGGCGCCGGTCGCCTCGTCGCCGCGGGCCGGCCCGAACGCCACGAGGTAGATGACCAGGACCGCAACGGAGATCACGTTGTTGGCGATCGGCGCCCACATCATCGGGCCGAAGCGGCCGCGGGAGTTCAGGATCTGCCCGACCAGCACGAACATGCCGTAGAAGAAGACCTGGGGCAGGCAGAAGCGGGCGAAGTCGATCACCGACTGACGCTGCTCCGCGAGTGACGCGTCCCCCCAGGACCCGTCGAGGTAGACCGACATCACGATCGGAGCCGCGACGATGAGCAGCACCGTGACCAGGCCCAGGAACAGCGCGGCCAGGGTGACCACCCGATTGGTGTAGGCCTCGCCTCCGTCCGGGTCGTTCTTCATCGCCCGCACCAGCTGCGGCACGAGCACCGCGTTGAACACTCCTCCGGCCAACAGGATGTACAGCATGTTCGGCACCGTGTTGGCGATGGTGAAGATGTCGGCGTGCAGCGACAGGCCGAGCGCGGCAGCGAGCAGGGTCGACCGGACGAAGCCGCTGAGCCGCGACACGATCGTGCCGGCCGCCATCACGGCGCTCGAGGTGAGGATCCCCGCCTGCTCGCTGTCCGGCGCCGGGGTCACGGCGGGCTCGGGCTCGCTCACGTCGTGGACTCGACAGTGAGGTCGCGCGGTGGGTCGACCGGGGCGACGACCTCGCGGGACCGGCCGCGCAGCCTGCGGTAGAGGCGGACCAGGATCGCCAGGAACAGCAGCGCCACCCCGGTGCCGATGATCAGCCAGATCACGACGCTGACCTGGGCGGACCGGATCGGCAGCTGGTCGGTCGCTCCCAGCGGGTTCCCGTCGATGTCGGTGAGCGCCAAGGTGACGTTGGTGACGCCCACCCGGTTGGCGTGCGCATCGAGCACCACCGTCGAGCGGCTGTTGGCGGCGAGCTCGATGGGCTCGATGGGCTCGATCTCGACGCCCCCGTCCGAGCGGCCCACGATGTTGACGGTCACGGGTTCGTCCAGATCGTTCACGATGACTGTCGCGAAACCACCGTCGGTCCCCGAGAGGGTGACGCCCGGGCCGGCGCTGATCCGCACCGACTGGAGCTGAGTGCCGATCCAGCGCTGCGCGGCCAGCAGGCTGCTGCGAGCGGTGACAGGGGTCTCCCGAGAGCCGTACGAGACGCCCGCGAGTGCCCGGCTAGTGATCGCCTCCGAGACATCGGTGTTGCGGCTCAGCAGGTTCTGCAGGATCGCGCCGGCGGAGATCAGGTCGCGGACCGCAGAGAACGTGCGCTGGTCGACCTGGCGACGCTCCTGGGTGACGGGGTAGTCGAGCGCCTCGGGGTCGACGACACTGCCGTCGCGGCGGGTGGCGTCGGCCACGGTCGTGAGCTGGAGCCAGTCGACTTCCAGACCGGAGAAGAAGGCGCTGGCATCGCCAGCTCCCCACTCGACCGGCATCGCCACCACCAGCGGGTGGCGGCCGGGGCTCAGCAGCCGCACCGCGGCCTCGCTGAGGATTCGCTGCCGCAGCTGCAACGAGGTGAAGCGATCGCCGGGCCGGGGGCCGCCAGCCGCGGCGCCGGAGGACAGCACCCCTGCGGTGATGTCGCCGATCTGAGCGACGCCAGGAGGGTCCGCTCCGAACATCCGGTCGGTGATCAGCACCGAGGTGTCGTCGGGGAGGAGCTCGAGGCCGGCGAGGTTCAGGTACCCACTGGGTGAGGCGACGGTCGGCTGAGAGGTCACCCCCCAGTCAGTCAGCACGTCGCTGGGGCGCCCCCGGGCCAGCTCGTAGAGATCGGGTTCGAGCTCCGCGGCCGCCGCCACGTCGAGGTCGCCGTACGGGAGACCGAGCACCTCGTCTCCCCGCACCGCCTCCTGGAAGCGACCCAGCCAGGAGAGCGCGGACTCCTGCACGGCCCGCTCCTGCGCGGTGAGGTCGCGTTCCCTGGTCGGGTTCGCTTCGGGTCCGGAGCTGGCCGACGGGTTGCCGCTGGGGGGCTCGCTGGTCGTTTCGTCAGTGGGCTGCAGCGCGCTGGGGCCCAAGGTCACCGGCGGGTTGCCCGCGGCGAGCCGGCGGATCGCATCCGGCACGGCCGGGTCGACCAGCCAGGTCACCGGAGTGTTACCGGCGGATGCTGCGAAGTTGACCAGGTCCTTGAGACGACCACCGACGCTCAGCGTGCGCTGCCAGTGCTCGAGCTGTTCGAGCGAGCCGTCCTCGGCAAACGGCAGGAAGTGCCGGATCGGGAGCACCAGCGCCGTCTTCACCTCGCCGGGGGTGCCGGCTGGGACGTAGGGGAGAAAGGTGCGGGCCCGTCCGTCGGCGACGTCGTCGCGCGGCTGTTCGGCGCTCTGACCCATGGCGTGCACCCCGAACCAGTAGACGCCGGGCGCCGTGAGGTTCAGGTAGTCGCTGGACACGGTCAGGGAGAAGCGCTCGGTCTGCCCCGGCTCGAGGTTGCCCACGAGGTCGGCGGCCGGCTCCTCGACGATCCGCTGGCCGACATCGAGCAGCGGGTCCACCTCGGCAGCCTCGGCCAGCTGGGCTTGGCTCACCATCGGGACGTCGTCGAGGAAGGAGTACATCTTGACCGCCTGCCAGGCGATGTCGTCGGCGTTGGTCACCGATCCGGTGATCCGGACGGGGGCCTCGGTGGGGAGGTCGCCAGGCGTCAGGCTGTCGATCGTCACCTCGAGCGCCGGCACGTAGCGCGGGCCCTGCGCGGCAGCCCCCACGGGTGCCGGTGCAGCCGTCGCGGGCAGCGACCACGCCATCCCCAGCAGCCCCGCAACCGCCACCAGGGCAGGCAGGAACATCGACCGGCGGACCACGCTCCGAGGGTATAGGTGGCCGCGGCCTAGACTGAGCGGCCATGCCCGGATCCCCAGGATCGACCCCAGGATCGCCTCCCCGTCGATCCAACCGTCGACCCAACCGCCACCGCTCGACATGGCGGCCGCACAGCAGGCGGTCACCGACGAGCTGGCCCGGATCGCGGTCGTGACAGCGGAGCTCGGTGAGGTCTTCTCTCGAGCCGGCCACGAGCTGGCACTGGTCGGTGGACCGGTGCGCGACGCCATGCTCGGTCGCCGCCACAACGACCTCGACTTCGCCACGTCTGCGCGCCCCGACGACACGGAGCGGCTGCTCTCCGGCTGGGGTGACGCGCTCTGGGACATGGGCCGCGAGTTCGGCACCATCGGCTGCCGCAAGGGCGAGTGGGTGGTCGAGGTGACGACCTACCGCTCCGACGTCTATGACCCTGAGTCCCGCAAGCCGGTCGTCGACTTCGGCGAGACGCTCGTCGGTGACCTGAGTCGCCGAGACTTCACCGTGAACGCGATGGCGGTGCGGATGCCCGGGCAGGAGTTCGAGGACCCGTACGGCGGTGTGGTCGACCTCGCCAACCGGCTGCTGCGCACCCCGGGGCGGCCCGAGGACTCCTTCTCCGACGACCCGCTGCGGATGATGCGGGCGGCGCGGTTCGCCGCTCAGCTGGGGTTCACCGTCGACCCCGCAGCCGTGGCGGCGATGACCGACATGGCGCAGCGGATCACGATCATCTCGGCCGAGCGGGTACGCGACGAGCTGGTGAAGCTGGTGTGCGCACCCTTCCCCCGGGCGGGGCTCGCGCTGCTGGTGGAGACCGGCATCGCCGAGCTGGTGCTGCCCGAGCTGCCGGCGCTGGCGCTGGAACGCGATGAGCACCACCGCCACAAGGATGTCTACGACCACACCCTGACGGTGCTGGAACAGGCGATCGACCTGGAGCCGCGACTGCCGGGCGAGGGACCCGACTTCGTCTCGCGGTTCGCCGCGCTGATGCACGACGTCGGCAAGCCACGGACCCGACGCTTCCTCGACGACGGCAGCGTCACCTTCCACCACCATGACGTCGTCGGCGCCAAGCTCACCCGGAAGCGGATGCAGGCGCTGCGCTTCAGCAAGGACGAGACCGAGGCAGTCGCCAAGCTGGTCGAGCTTCACCTGCGCTTCCACGGCTACGGGTCGGGGGAGTGGACCGACTCCGCCGTTCGCCGCTACGTCCGCGACGCCGGCGACCAGCTGCACCGGCTGCACGTGCTGACCCGCGCCGACTGCACCACCCGCAACCAGCGCAAGGCCGACCGGCTCCGGCGTACCTATGACGAGCTGGAGGAACGGATCGCCAAGCTGTCGGAGCAGGAGGAGCTGGCCTCCATCCGGCCCGACCTCGATGGCAACCAGATCATGGAGATCCTCGGCATCCCGGCCGGCCGCGACGTGGGTGAGGCCTACAAGTTCCTCCTCGAGCAGCGCCTGGACGTGGGACCGATGAGCCAAGAGGCAGCCCGAGAGGTGCTGCTCACCTGGTGGACGGCGCGGAGCGAGTGATCGCCCGGCCCACCCGATGAACCTGGCGGAGCGGGTCCCCGAGCTGGGTCACGTCGCCCTCGGCAGCGCGCCCACGCCGGTGCGCCGACTCGACCTCGGGTTCGACGCCGAGGTCTGGATGAAGGACGAGTCGGTCTTCGGGGACGGTGCTTGGGGCGGCAACAAGGTCCGCAAGCTCGAGTGGATCATCCCCGAGGCGCACCGCCGCGGCTCGAGGACGCTGCTCACCGTCGGTGGCATCGGCACGCACTGGGGCCTGGCCTGTGCGGTGTACGCCGCCGACCACGGCCTGCGGACCGTGCTCGGGCTGGTCGACCAGCCGGTCGACGACCACGTGCGCCAGCAGCTCGACCGACTGACGGCGTCCGGTGCCCGGATCCACCGCTACCCGACCACGCGCCGGCTGAAGCTGGCCGCGCCGTACCTGCTGGCGCGGTATCGGCCGTGGTACCTGCCGGCGGGGGGCTCCAACCCGTTCGGCACCCTCGGCTACGTCGACGTCGCCCTGGAGATCGCCGCCCAGGTCGCGACCGGCGAGCTGCCGGCGCCCGGGACGGTGGTGGTGCCGGTGGGCTCGGGCGGCACGGTGGCCGGGCTGACTGTCGGCTTCGCGCTCGCCGGACTGGACTGCCAGGTGCTCGGGGTGGTGGTCAACGACATGCTGCGCCTGGACAGCTGGACCATGATGCGGCTGGCCAACCGCACCGCGATCCTGCTGACCGAGCGCGGCCTGGCGGGGGTCCGGCTGCACACCGAGAGTGACTTCGACCTGCGTCGCAACTGGCTGGGATCGACGTACGGCGACCCGACGGCGGCCTCGGTGGCTGAGGTGGTCGGGGCTGCGGGGGCCGGGCTGGAGCTCGAGCCCGTCTACACCGGCAAGGCGCTGGCCGCCATCCGCGAGCTCGGTCCGGACCTCGCCGGCCCGGTGCTCTGGCTCAACACGCACGGTCCGCGCTGACGTGTGGTCCGACGTGTGGATAGTCACCTAGACGAGACCTCGCGTCGCACACATCTGTAGGTTGGCCGCCATGTCCGCCTCCCCGCAGTTCGCCCAGCTCGAGTCCACCATCGACATCGAGGCCCCTCCCGCTCAGGTCTGGTCGCTGGTCAGCGACGTCCCGCGGATGGCCAAGTGGAGCCCCCAGGTGGTGCGCTCCTCGATCAAGGGTGATGGGGTCCAGCAGGGCACCAAGTTCACCAACCTCAACCGACAGGGCCTGTTGCTGTGGCCGACCAACGGCAAGGTGGTCCGCTTCGAGCCGCACCGCGACTTCGCGTTCCGGATCAAGGAGAACCGCTCCGTCTGGTCCTTCGAGCTCGAGCCTCTCCCGGGCGGCGGCACCCGGGTCACCCAGCGGCGCGAGCTCCCGGACGGGATCTCCAACCTGTCGCTCGGGATGACGAAGGTCGCCCTCGGTGGTGTCGACAACTTCAACGAACGGCTGCGCAACGGCATGCGTCAGACCCTCGAGCGGATCAAGGCCGAAGCCGAAGCTGCCTGAGGATGGCCGACGACAGGGCTCCCCTGCTGGAGGCCTCCATCGAGATCGAGGCCGCGGCCGAGAAGGTCTGGGCGTTGGTCTCCGACATCGAACGGATGTCGTCCTGGAGTCCGCAGGTGGTACGCAGCACCGTCGACGGTGACGAGGTCGGCTTGGGCACGACGTTCGTCAACGACAACCAGCAGGGCGACGTGGCTTGGCCGACGAACGCGCGAGTGGTCCGCTTCGACCCACCTCGCGACTTGGCGTTCAAGATCAAGGAGAACCGGTTGATCTGGTCCTTCGAGCTGGAACCGCTCCCCGGCGGCGGCACCCGGGTGACCCAGCGCCGGGAGTGCCCGGACCAGATCACCGACCTGTCGATCAGCTACACCGAGGCCTACCTGGGTGGCGTGGAGGCGTTCACCGAGAGTCAGCGCGCCGGCATGCGCGAGACGCTCCGGCGTCTGAAGGCCGACGCCGAGGCCTGACTCGGCGCTAACCTCCAGCATGAAGTTCTGGGACCTCTCGGGACCGGAGATCGCCGCAGCCGACGCCGAGCCGTGGGACGGGCCGCTGGCGAGCACCATGCGCCCGCTCACGATGCGGGCGATCACGCGGCTGTATGTCGCCGGGATCATTCTCGGGGTCCAGTCATCTGTCGCTGCTTTTGCGCTCAGCGTCGTCGGGCGCGAGGGGGTGGCTCATCCAGGGGTGCTTCGCCTTCTCGCACTCCTCCTGATCGCTGTGGCCCTCGCCATAGCGGTTGCTCTGGTGGCGGTCCCGGCCGCGCAGTTCCGGCGTCTGGCCGCCGCCACAGGCGTGACGATCATTCTCAGCATGGGCCTCGCCTCGACCGCCGGCCTCTGGGCATCGGGACCACACTTCGGTGTCGCGGCGGTGTTCTACTTCGAAGCGCTGCCCCTGGCGTTCTACACCCTCCGGATGCGTTGGGCACTGCTGGCAGCCGCCAACGCAGTCGGAGGGTGCGGGCTGGTGATGTTCCTCCAGCCCGGTTGGGTCGCTCCGGGCGTGTTGTGGTTCATCGTGGGGACCACGGTTGTTGCGGTGGCCTGGCACCTGGGCTTCCTGGCCGAGCGTGCAGAGAGGCTCGCGGCGTCCGAGCGCGAGGCCTGGCTGGAGCTGGACGAGCTGAACCACACGCTCGAGGAGCGGGTGGTCACCCAGGTGAGCGAGATCGAGCGGCTAGGGGAGCTGCGACGGTTCCTGACTCCGCAGGTGGCTGACGCGGTGATGTCGGCGGAAGCCGAAAAGATCACCCGTCCGCACCGCCGGCAGATCGCGGTCTTCTTCTGCGACCTCCGCGGGTTCACGGCCTTCACCCGAGACTCGGAGCCGGAGCAGGTGATCGCCAACATCGACCAGTACTACCGCACCGTCGGCGAGGTGTTGCAGCGCCACGGCGCGACGATCGGTGGCTACGCCGGCGACGGGATCATGGCCTACCTCGGCGACCCCGTGCCGCATCCGGAGCCCGCGCGAGCGGCGGTGCGGATGGTGACCGAGCTGCGCGGTGAGCTGGACGGGCTGGTCGCCGAGTGGCAGCGCCGCGGCCACGAGCTCAGCTACGGCATCGGGCTCGCCTACGGCTACGCCACCTTGGGTGTGGTCGGGTTCGACGGGCGCTACGACTACACGCCGATGGGCGGCGTGGTGAACCTCGCGGCGCGACTGTGCGGCAAGGCCACGTCGGGGCAGGTGCTGCTCGACCAGTCGACGTACGCCGAGCAGGACGGCTCGGTCGCCTGTGAAGCGCTGGAGGGGCTCGAGCTCAAGGGGCTGGGCGCTCAACGGGCCTACGCCCTGACCTGACGGTCGGCCAACGCACGGCGACCCGCCGGAAGATTTCCTGGCGGGCCGACGTGAGCTACGAGTGGGTGTGGGTCACGCTTCGCCTGGTTTCGACGCGCTCGTCGCGGCTTCGTTCCTCAGCCGCGGGGCTTGCTCTACCTGCGGGCGAGACGAGTTGACCCTCCTTCGTCGGGCCTACTCTTCGCCCCTGATGAAGGCTTCCACGCGGGCGCGGCCCTGGTCGTCGGGCAGCTGCACCGGCGGGCTCTTCATCAGGTACGACGACGCGCTGATGATCGGGCCACCGATGCCCCGGTCGAGAGCGATCTTCGCGGCGCGGATGGCGTCGATGATGATGCCGGCCGAGTTGGGGGAGTCCCAGACCTCGAGCTTGTACTCCATGTTGAGCGGCACGTCGCCGAAGGCGCGACCCTCGAGGCGGACGTAGGCCCACTTGCGGTCATCGAGCCACTGCACGTAGTCGGACGGGCCGATGTGCACGTTGCGCGCCCCCATGTCGTGACCGATGTTGGAGGTCACCGCCTGGGTCTTCGAGACCTTCTTCGACTCGAGGCGGTCGCGCTCGAGCATGTTCTTGAAGTCCATGTTGCCGCCGACGTTGAGCTGGTAGGTGCGGTCCAGCACCACGCCGCGGTCCTCGAACAGCTTCGCCATCACCCGGTGGGTGATGGTGGCGCCGACCTGGGACTTGATGTCGTCACCGACGATCGGGACGCCGGCGTCCTCGAACTTCTTGGCCCAGACGGGATCCGAGGCGATGAAGACGGGAAGCGCGTTGACGAAGGCGACGCCCGCGTCGATGGCGCACTGTGCGTAGAACTTGTCAGCCTGCTCGGAGCCGACGGGGAGGTAGGAGACGAGCACGTCGGCCCGCGTCTCCTTCAGCGTGGCGACGATGTCGACACCGTCGCCGTCGGCTTCCTCGATGGTCTCGCGGTAGTACTTGCCGAGGCCGTCGAGGGTGTGACCGCGCTGGACGATGACGCCCGTCGGCGGGATGTCGGCGATCTTGATCGTGTTGTTCTCGGAGGCCTGCGTGGCCTCCGACAGGTCGAACCCGACCTTCTTGGCGTCGACGTCGAACGCGGCAACGAACTCCACGTCGGAGACGTGGTAGTCGCCGAACATGACGTGCATCAACCCCGGCACGTTGCCCGCGGGATCGGCGTCGCGGTAATACTCGACACCTTGCACCAGGGACGTGGCACAGTTGCCGACTCCGACAATTGCTACTCGAACCGAACCCATCGGTTTTCCTTCCTCATTGCTTCTCGGCGAATTGTTCACTTCTTGAAGTTCACGGGGACTGCGGCTGTACCGGCTGGTCGGGCGCCGCGATCGAACCGAGGTCGCCCCGGCCGAGGTTGCGCTCGGAGTTGATCAGGTCCGACAGCCAGCGGACCTCACGTTCGACCGACTCGACGCCGTGCCGCTGGAGCTCGGAGGCGTAGCGGTCGGCTTCCTTCTCGGTCAGGGACAGCTGGTTCTGCACCCGGTCGAGCCGCTCCTGGAGACGAGTACGCCGTCCCTCGAGCACGCGCAGCCGGATCTCCATGTCGGTACGACCGAAGAACGCGAACCGGATGTCGAAGTTGTCGTCCTCCCACGCGGTCGGACCAACCTCGGACATCAGCCGTTCGAACTCGACCGTGCCGGACTCGGTGACCTGGTAGACGATCTTCGGGCGGCGAGACACCGGCGACGGCATCGGCGCCTTCTCCTCGATCAGGTTGCCGCGCAGCATCTTCTTGAGCGCGGGGTAGAGCGAGCCGTAGGACAGCAGTCGCGTCCACCCGAGCATCAGGTTCAGCCGCTTGCGCAGCTCGTAGCCGTGCATGGGTCCCTCGTGCAGCAGTCCGAGGACTGCGAGCTCGATGGTTTCTCCACGACGCGCCACGCGATCTATCGTAGCGATATATCCACCAGATGCGAACTCTCGAAGACCCAGCGGCCAACAGTGGGTGGCGATGCGCCCACCCGGCGACCTGACCCGGCCGGGAACCCGCCCGCTGGCATCGGGTGCGTACCCTGGTGAATCGCGCGTCCGCCGCCGCCGCGGCCGCGCACTTCCCACGCACCCTTGACCCTGGAGCTGAAGGTTGGAAAGAAAGCGCAGCGCTGCTGGAGCCGCCAAGAAACGGACGACCCCTCGCAAGGGCAGTACATCCGGGAAGAGCGGCAAGAAGAAGCACTCGCTGACACCCAAGGCTCGCGCGCTGTTGGTCCTGAAGTGGGGGACGATCACCGGGCTGTCGCTGGTGCTGCTGATGGCGGCGACGTTCGTGGTCCTCTACCAGACCATCGACATCCCGGACCCCAACGAGGAGTTCCTCGACGAACAGTCGACGATCCTCTACGACGATGGCAGCAGCCTCGGCACCTTTGCGCGGCAGAAGCGCGACGTCGTCTCCCTGGACGAGATGTCCGACTACATCAAGGAAGCCGTGGTGGCGGCCGAGAACCGCTCGTTCTGGACCGACAGCGGCATCGACCCCAGGGGCATCCTGCGGGCTGCGTTCAGCAACGCGTCCGGCAACTCCACGCAGGGTGCGTCGACGATCACCCAGCAGTACGTGAAGCTGCTCTACCTCACCCAGGAGCGGTCCTACACCCGCAAGATCAAGGAAGCGATCCTGTCGCTGAAGGTGCAGCGCAAGCTCAGCAAGCAGGCCGTGTTGCACGGTTACCTCAACACCATCTACTTCGGGCGCGGTGCCTACGGCATCGAGACCGCCGCAGAGGCGTTCTTCAACAAGTCGGCCAAGCGACTTGGCCTGCGTGAGTCGGCGGTGCTGGCCAGTGTGCTGAACAACCCGACCGGCTACGACCCCGCCAACGGCAAGGAAGCTCGGCAGAACCTCAAGGAGCGCTACGAGTACGTGCTCAACAGCATGGCCGAGCTGAACGACATCACCGACCAAGAGGCCGAGAAGGCCAAGCGCAAGCTGCCGAAGTTCCCGCCCATCAAGCCCACGAGCACCTTCGGCGACCAGAAGGGCCACCTGCTGACGATGGTCCGCCAGGAGCTGCTGCGCACCAAGGACAAGGAAGGCAACTTCTTCACCGAGGAGCAGATCGACGGAGGCGGCCTCGAGGTCACCACGACGTTCAACCCGAAGGTGATGGACGCTGCAGAGCAGGGCGTGATCGAAGCTCGCCCCGAAGGCTTCCGCGACAAGGAGCTGCACGTTGCTGTCGCCAGCGTGGAGCCGGGCACCGGCGCGGTCCGAGGCATCTACGCCGGTCAGGACTTCCTCCAGTCGCAGATCAACTGGGCGGTGGCTGGCGGTCAAGCGGGCTCGACGTTCAAGGCCTTCGCGGTAGCCGCCGGCCTCAAGGAAGGCTTCGCTCTGAAGGACGTCTTCGACGGCAACTCGCCCTACGAGCTGGCCGACGGTTCGGAGGTCGAGAACCAGGGGAACAGCGACTACGGCAGCGTCACGTTGCTGAAGGCCACCGAGGACTCCATCAACACCGCGTTCATCGACCTGACGCTGGGGATGGATGACGGTCCCGAGAAGATCATCAAGATGGCCAACGCGATGGGGGTACCTCCCGTCAAGGCGCCCAAACGCGGCCCCGGCTTCCCGAACGAGACCCCCGGGCTCCTGCCCAACACGGGTGTCGCCCTCGGCTCGCAGACGGTCAGCCCGATCAACATGGCCAACGGTTACGCGACGATCGCCAACGGTGGCGTGGCGATGGCGCCCTACATCATCGAACGGGTGATCGGGTCCGACGGCGAGAAGCTCTACGAGCACAAGTCGGCCGAAGGGGAGCGCGCCGTCTCCGAGGACATCGCCGCCGACACGTCGTACGCGCTGCAGCAAGTGGTGGAGTCCGGCAGCGGCTACAACTCCGTCGGGAGCGTCTTCGACCGCCCAGCGGCCGGCAAGACCGGCACCGCGACCAAGACCGGCGGAGCCGTCTCGTCGTCGTGGTACACCGGCTACACCCCGCAGCTGTCCACGGCGGTCATGTACGTCCGCGGGACCGGCAACGAACAGCTCGACGGATGGCTGCCCGAGTTCTTCGGCGGCACCTATCCGGCGCAGACCTGGACCGCGGTGATGACTGCCGCGCTGGAGGGCGAGGAGGTCGAGGAGTTCCCGGACCCGGTCTACGTCGACGGGGACGCGCCGTCCGACGGCCACGAGTACGTCCCGCCGCCGCCACCCCCGCCCAAGAAGACCAGGACGCCGTCGCTGTCGACCGAGGACCCGACCGACGAGCCGACGGGGCCGACCGATCGCCCGCAGCCGACGCAGCCGACCCAGCCGACCCAGCCGACCCAGCCCACCGAGCCGCCCAGCCCGACGGAGCCGACCAACACGTGTCCTCCGGTCGGGGGCTGCCCACCGGAGAATCCCCAGTCCCCGGGCGGGGGTGCGAGTCCTAGGACGGCGAAGGCGACCTCGACCGAGTCGTGGTGGATGCGCTGGCTGTCCGTCTCCGCGTGAGCCGACGGCCGTGAGCGACGCGCACGTCCACCCGACCCAGGACGACGGTGTCGTCACCGCGCTCAGCGAGAGCGTGGGCGGGCCGATGGGCGCGCGCGGTGGACGTCATTGGCTGACTCCGGCGAGCATCGTCCTGCTGCTGACCGGATTCTGCTTTGCGCTGGGGATGGTGCAGAAGACCAGCTGTTTCGACGCCACCTGGGGCAACAGCCAGAGCCGCTACTCCCACATGTGCTACTCCGACCTGCCCTACCTCTACACCGGCCGTGGCATGGTCGAGCACAGCTGGCCCTACACCGGCGACGAACAGACCCGCAACCGCTTCGAGGTGATGGAGTATCCGGTCGGGATCTCCTACTGGGCGTGGGGCACCGCCTGGGGCACTCACCTGCTCACCGGCCTGCCGGACCTGAGCGACCGCTACGACCAGGACCCCGGCACGCTCTGGGGCGACCCCGAGGTGCAGAGCGAGATCCGGCTGTTCGTGGTGATCAATGCTCTTGGCTTCGCGGCGCTGGCCCTGGCCGCCGCGTGGCTGCTGACGAAGGTCAACCCACGCCGACCGTGGGACGCCGCCGTCTTCGCCCTCTCGCCAACGCTGGCCCTGACCGGCCTGATCAACTGGGACCTGTTGGCGGTGGCGCTGGTGGCCGCGGCGCTGTGGGCGTGGGCGGCCGGCCGGTCGGTCCTGACGGGCTTGCTGATCGGCCTCGGCACGGCCACCAAGCTCTACCCGTTGTTCCTCCTGGGCGGGCTGCTGGTGATCTGCCTGCGCGACAAGCGGGTCCGCGACTTCGCGATGGCGACGGCCGCGGCGGCGGCAGCGTGGATAGCGGCCAACGCGCCGGCGTACGTCACCGGCAAGGATCAGTGGAAGGTGTTCTGGGAGTTCAACTCCGATCGGGGTGCCGACCTCGGTTCGATCTGGCTGGTGATCTCGCAGGCCTCCGACAAGGTGGTCGACGCCTCCACGATCAACAGCTGGTCGTGGGCGGTGTTCGGCCTGTGGTGCCTCGGTGTGCTGGTGCTCGGGCTGCGGGCGCCGGAGACGCCCCGGCTGGCCCAGCTCGGCTTCCTGATCGTTGCGGGCTTCCTGCTGGTCAACAAGGTCTACTCACCCCAGTACGTGTTGTGGCTGCTGCCGCTGGCCGCGCTGGCTCGTCCACGCTGGCGCGACCAGCTGATCTGGCAGGGCGGTGAGGTCCTCTACTTCGCGGCCGTGTGGTGGTACCTCGGCGGCTACCTGGCGCCCGCCGGGGGTGCCGACGCCGGCTTCTACTGGATCGCGATCGTGATCCGGATGCTGGTCGAGCTCTACCTGGTCGCGATCGTGGCGCGCGACATCTGGCGCCCGGATCACGACCCGGTGCGTGCTGCTGCGCGCGATCAGGTGACGACGACGCGGTCGAACGCCGTGGTCGTGTAGCGGACCTGCACGTCGATCTCGTCGCCGACCGCGGGCACCGAAGCACCCGACGGTAGGAACAGCATGGAGGCCTGCATGTGCGGCGGTTCGGCGAACAGACACTGGCGCCCGTCGATCCGGTACGGCGACCGGACGAACCCGGCCGCGTCGAGTCCGCCGCGGGCCAGGGTCGCGGCGCGCGACCTGAGTGAGGAGTCGCCGGTCGGTGCTTCCAGGCCGATGCCGTGGGCGGTGCCGCCGGTCGCGATCAGCAGGTGCCCCGAGCGCGGGACCGAGCGCGAGCGGTAGCCGTAGGCGTCCCCCCGCTTGACGGCGTGCACGTCGAGCACGGTGGCGGTGACCCGGAGTGCGTCGCGCACGCCCAGCCACAGTCCGGTGCCGACCCGCGGCCGGATCGTGAAGTCGGCGAACGCCGCGCGCAGCGACGCGAGCTCGGCCTCGGTCAGGTGGCTGACCCACACCGTGGTCGGTGCCAGGCCCGCACCCACGACGTCGTTGAGCAGCCGGGTGACCTCACTCAGGTGCCCGCCATGGCCCAAGGGCAGGTGCAGTGCGACTCCCGCGAGCCGGCCTGCTGCGGATCGCGCGGTCTCCGCGAGGTCCCAGAGCTCGCGAGCGCTGAGTCCGTGGCGGCGCATGCTCGTCATCCGCTCCAGGACGAAGCGGGCGCCGGGCTGGCGCTCCAGCAAGTCACCCAGGTCGCCGGGTCGACTGATCGTGTGGATGATCCGATCGGCGAGGGTCGGGTCCGGGTCATCCACGAACGGACGCCACGGCGTCATCACGAGCAACCGCCCGCCGAACCGGGACGCGACCTCGGGCAGCTCCTCATAGGTGCCGACCGCCAACGTGTCGACGCCCAGCCACTGCGACCTGCGGGCCAGCCGGCCGAGGGTGAAGCCGTAGCCGTTCCCCTTGGCCACCGGCACGATGCCCGGGGTGGCGTCCACGACCGCGCGCAGGTGGTCGCGCCAGCGATCCCCGTCGACGGTGAGCTGGAGGGTCATCGGCGTCGCTTCAGGTAGGTCTCGAACGCCTTGTAGAGGACCCGGTTGAGCGGCAGGTCCCACTCGCCGGCGTACTCGACCGCCTCGCCCCCCGTGCCGACCTTGAACTGGATGAGGCCGACGTGGGAGTCGTCCGCGTCGAGGGTGTCGGTGATGCCACGCAAGTCGTAGACAGCGGCACCGGCCCCGACGGCGGACCGGATCATGGCCCACTGGATCGCGTTGGAACCGCGTACCTCGCGCTTCTCGGTGGACGAGGCGCCGTAGGAGTACCAGTCGTGGGTGCCGACGCGGATCGCGATGGTGCTGGCCACCAGGTCACCCTCGTGCCGGGCGAACCACAACGTGATCCGGTCGGCCTGCTCGGCCGAGAGCGCCTCCACCATGGTGCGGAAGTACGCCAGCGGTCGCGGCGTGAAGTGGTCGCGTTCGGCGGTGTGCACGTAGAGGTCGTGGAAGGCCTTGAGGTCATCGGTGCCGAACGACGACGTGACCTCGACGCCGGCCTTGTCGGCCTTCTTGATGTTGCGTCGCCACTGCTGGTTCATGCCCTTGAGCAGGTCCTCCTCCGAGCGCTGCTCGCCGTCACGGGTCAGCGGGATCTGGAAGACGTACTGCGGCTGACCGGCGGCAAAGCCGCCCTCCGCGACCTGCTGGCGCCAACCGAGCTCGCCGAGCTGAGCCAGCACCCGGGCGCCGGCGGCATCGCGTTCGCTGGGTGCGATGTCACCGAGACGGCGGACACCGTCGTCGGCGATGCCATCCTTGACCTGGGCTGCGGTCCAGCGTCGGGTGACCACCGGCGGCCCGATCCGCACCCCGAACGCGCCCTCGGACCTGACGTGGGCGGCCATCGGCTCGAGCCACTCGGCGAGGTCGCCGCTGGCCCAGTCGATGACCGGGCCTTCGGGCAGGTAGGCCAGGTAGCGCTTGACCTTGGGCAGCTGGCGGTAGAGCACGAGCGCCACGCCGACCAGGTCGCCACCGTCGTCGAACCAACCGAGCGACTCACGCCGCCATTCGCTCTTCACCTGTCCCCAGGCTGGGGTCTGCAGGAAGCTGGCCGAGTCCCGGGCCCTGAGGTGGGCGAGGTGCTCGGCCTCGGAGATGGGACGGACGCTCATGAAGCAG
>CAWHKK010000011.1:0-36967 GCA_963829975.1 uncultured Actinomycetota bacterium | reverse complement strand
TAGCCGTCGGCGTCGCCACCACCTTCCTGGTCATGGTGACCCTGCTACCGGCGCTGCTGGTGATCTTCGGACGGTGGATGTTCTGGCCGAAGCGCCCGACGTTCGGGTCCGACGAACCGACCCAAGGAGGCCTCTGGGCCCGGGTGGGCAAGGGCATCGCTCCCCGCCCTCGGATGGTCTGGACGATCACAGCCGGCCTCTTGGCGATCGCCTGCCTCGGGCTGTTCCGGCTCGACGCATCGGGCATGTCCTCCGCGGACACCTATACCAAGGTGTTCGACTCGATCAAGGGTCAGCAGGTCCTCGCCGAGCACGGGCTGCAGGACACCTCCAACACCGTGCAGGTGGTCACCAACAGCAAGCAGCTCGATTCGGTGCAGGCCTCGCTGGCCGATGTCCACGGCCTGGGCGAGCCCACCCAGGTCGCAGACATCGGCAACGGGCGCTCCTACTTCGAGGCGACCGTCGGTGACGACATCTCGTCGACCGCAGCGTTCGACATCGTCGAGGCGACCCGCGACGCGGTGCACGAGGTCGATGGCGCCGATGCGCTCGTCGGCGGCGGTTCCGCGTTCTACCTCGACACCAAGATCGCCTCCGACCGCGACAACCGGGTGATCATCCCGATCGTGCTGGTCGTGGTGTTCCTGATCCTGATCCTGCTCGCTCCGGGCGCTCCTGGCGCCGCTGATCCTGATGGGCACGGTGGTGCTCTCGTTCGGGGCGGCGCTCGGCATCTCGACGATCCTGTTCCAAGAGGTGTTCACCAAGCTCTCGCTCTTCGAGAACGGCAACGGGTTCAACTTCGTCGACCCAGGGTTCCCACTGTTCACGTTCGTCTTCCTGGTGGCACTCGGCATCGACTACAACATCTTCTTGATGACTCGGGTGCGCGAGGAAAGCGCTCAGCAGGGCACCCACAAGGGTTCGCTGATCGCGCTGTCCTCGACCGGGGGCGTGATCACGTCGGCCGGGTTGGTGCTGGCGGCGACGTTCCTGGTGCTGGGTTCGATCCCGTTCGTCTTCCTGGCCGAGCTGGGCACCGCGGTCGCCCTCGGGGTGCTGCTCGACACCATGATCGTGCGGTCCGTCCTGGTGACGGCCATCAACCTCGACCTCGGCGGCAAGATCTGGTGGCCGAGCAAGCTCGACAGGGGCGACGCGGAAGGCGCCGCCCGCGGTCGAGGAGCCGGAGAAGGTCCTCGTCTAGACAGACTGTTCCACCGCGTGGCCCGGGGAATCTCCGCGGGCCACGCGCGGTTAGCCTGAATCACCATGCCTGAGACCCCCACCCCCCAGCAGGTACGCCGTGCGCTGGCGCGCGCCGAACGGGGGGCCGCGCTGGATCTCGGCGAGGCGACCGCCCTGCTGGCCGCGACCGGGGACGACCTCGACCGTCTCACCGCAGCGGCAGCGAAGGTGCGCGACGCCGGGCCTCGTGGCCGCCGGTCGCGAGGGCGTGGTGACCTACTCGCCCAAGGTCTTCATCCCGGTCACCAAGCTCTGCCGCGACAAGTGCCACTACTGCACGTTCGTCGAGTCGCCGGGCCAGCTGAGGCGCGCCGGGCACGCAGATGTACCTCTCCCCCGACGAGATCCTCGACATCGCCCGCCAGGGCGCCGAGCTGGGCTGCCTGGAGGCGCTGTTCACCCTCGGCGACCGGCCCGAGGACCGGTGGCCCGAGGCCCGCGATGGCTCGACGAGCAGGGCTACGACTCCACGCTCGCCTACGTGCGGGCGATGGCGGTGCGGGTGCTGGAGGAGACCGGACTGCTGCCCCACCTCAACCCCGGGGTGATGTCGTGGGAGGAGCTCAACCGGCTCAAGCCGGTCTCCCCGTCGATGGGGATGATGCTCGAGACCACCTCGCGCCGGCTCTTCGAGACCAAGGGCGAGGCCCACTACGGCTCGCCCGACAAGGATCCCGAGGTCCGGCTGCGGGTGCTCGAGGACGCCGGCCGCCTGTCGATCCCGTTCACCACCGGCCTGCTGGTCGGCATCGGCGAGACGCTGACCGAGCGGGCCGAGACGATCTTCGCCCTGCGCGCCACGGCCAAGGCCTTACGGCGCCGTGCAGGAGGTGATCGTCCAGAACTTCCGGGCCAAGCCCGACACCGCCATGCGGCACACCGACGACCTGACGCTGGACGAGTACCGCGCCGCCATCGCGGTCACCCGGCTCGTGCTGGGTCCGAAGGCGCGGGTCCAGGCGCCGCCCAACCTGGTCGACCTCGACGGAGTGCCGCGCGCTGCTCGACGCCGGCGTCGACGACTGGGGCGGCGTCTCGCCGCTGACCCCCGACCACGTCAACCCCGAGCGGCCCTGGCCCTCGCTCGAGCGGCTGCGCTCGATCACGGCCGAGTGCGGCTTCGAGCTGAAGGCCCGGCTGACCGTGCATCCCGAGTACGTCGTCGCCGGCGAGCCGTGGCTCGACCCGCGCATCTCCGGCCCACGTCGCGGCGCTGGCCGACCGACGACGGCCTGGCCCGGCCCGGCGTACGCCCGGACGGGCTGCCGTGGCAGGAGCCCGACGGCGGGTTCGCGCTCGCGTCGGCCGCACCGACCTGCACGCAGCGCGTCGACACCGAGGGCCGCACCAACGACCGCCGCTCCGACTTCGCCGGCGTCTACGGCGACTGGGACTCGGTCAAGGACGCGGCCGCGATGCTCGACGGGCGGAGCCCGCGACGTGCTCGCACGCCGCGACCGCCGGCCGCGCCGCGCTCGAGGCAGCCGAGGCCGACCCCGGCAACCTCTCCGACGAGCACGCCCTGACCCTGATGACCGCCGAGGGCGACCTGCTGCGCCAGGTGACCCGGCTGGCCGACGACCTGCGCCGCGAGACCGTCGGCGACGACGTCACCTACGTGGTCAACCGCAACATCAACTTCACCAACGTCTGTTACGTCGGCTGCCGCTTCTGCGCGTTCGCCCAGCGCCGCACCGACGCCGACGCCTACTCGCTCTCCCTCGACGAGGTCGCCGACCGGGCCGAGGAGGCCTGGGACCTCGGCGCCACCGAGGTCTGCATGCAGGGCGGCATCGACCCGGAGCTGCCGGCCGACGCCTACTTCGAGCTGGTCACCGCGGTCAAGCAGCGGGTGCCCGACATGCACGTGCACGCGTTCAGCCCGATGGAGGTCGTCAACGGCACCGCCCGCACCGGCCTCTCGGTCGAGGACTTCCTGATCAAGGCCCGCGAGGCCGGCCTCGGGCTCGCTGCCGGGCACGGCCGCGGAGATCCTCGACGACGAGGTCCGCTGGGTGCTGACCAAGGGCAAGCTGCCGGCCAAGAGCTGGATCGAGATCGTCACCACCGCGCACCAGGTCGGGCTGCCGACCACCTCCACGATGATGTACGGCCACGTCGACAACCCGCGCCACTGGGTCGGCCACCTCCGCGTCCTCTCGCCGATCCAGGACGAGACCGGTGGCTTCACCGAGTTCGTGCCGCTGCCGTTCGTGCACACCTCCTCCCCGATCTACCTCGCCGGCGTCGCCCGGCCCGGCCCGACCATGCGCGACAACCTCGCGGTGCACGCGATGGCCCGGATCCTGCTGCACGGCCGGATCAAGAACATCCAGACCTCGTGGGTCAAGCTCGGCGTCGACGGCACCCGCGCCATGCTCCAGGCCGGCAGCAACGACGTCGGCGGCACCCTGATGGAGGAGACCATCTCGCGGATGGCCGGCTCCGAGCACGGGTCGGCCAAGACCGTCGCCGAGCTGGTCGAGATCGGCGCCGGCATCGACCGTCCGGTGCGCGAGCGCACCACGACGTACGGCGGCGCCCGACCGACCGCCGGAGTACGTTGCGAGCATGACGTCCAACGACTTCGACTCAGAGGACCAGCTCCAGCCCGAGGACTCGCTCAACGACCAGGAGGTCGGTGACGTCCTGGACCGCGGCTTCTCGCCGGCCGAGAACTGGTCGGTGGCCGAGGGCTTCGGCAACACCCCGTTCGAGGAGGCCACGGGCGAGACCCTCGAGCAGCGGATGCGTCAGGAGGAGCCCGAGCCGGACCCCTACGCCGAGCCGTCCGACGACGACCAGGACGAGGACGACGAGCACGAGGTCGGCAACCGTCGCGCCGGGCGGCTGGTCGACCCCGACGAGGGCCTCGGCGAGGACACCGAGAAGGACCTGGTCGGCAACGACGTCGGCATCGACGGCGCCGGCGCCTCCGCCGAAGAGGCCGCCATGCACATCATCGACGACGAGGAAGACCGCTGAGTCCGGAACGGGCCATCTGAACGATCGCGCAGATTAGATGAGCGGCCACGACAACTCCCCAACATCAGCGTGCTAATCTGATCGAACGTACAGATTAGAGGAGCCACCATGGCGAGGCAGCGTCAATCCAGAAGTAAACTGCACGAACGTGCAGTTCAGTACGGGTGGCTGGCCGCCGTCGTCCACGGCCGTCGCGAACGACTTGGGCTGCGCCAAGTCGAGCTGGCCGAACTAGCGGGATGTTCCGCCCGGTTCATTCTCGCGTTGGAGACCGGCAAGCCGACTGCCAGGTTGGACAAGGTGCTCGACGTGCTCAGCGCGCTTGGTTTGCATCTGGAGCTTCTCAACGGCGTCGCAACCGGCATCGCGGTCGGCGGCGACGTGCGAGCCGAGCTCGGCCTCGACGACACCGACGATGCCTGACCAGACGGTCGAGCCGACCGAGGTGACGCGCGCGGACGTCTATCAGAACGGCGAGCTGGCGGCCCACTTGACGCGCATCCCTGTCGGCGTGGAGTTCAGGTACACGGCGCGCTGGTTGGCCGACCGCCGCCGACCGGTTGCAACCACGCTGCCCCTGACCAGGGATCCGCTGGTCTCTGTCGGCGGCGCGGTACCCGCCTACTTCGCCGGGCTGCTGCCAGAAGGCCGGCGACTCTCAGCACTTCGCAGGTTGGTGAAGACGTCCGCTGACGATGAGCTCAGCTTGCTCCTTGCCGTCGGATCCGACCCGGTCGGTGACGTCCAAGTGGTGTCGGATGGAGCGGACCCGGCCCGCGCTCCGTCGCGGCTCACCGTGACCTCCTTCGAGGAGGTGCGATTCGCCGAGCTGCTCGCCGAGCACGACATCGTGGTCGACCGCGTCAGCATCCCGGGCGTGCAGGACAAAGCCAGCCTCGCCATGATCAACGTCCCCATGGCCTTGGCAGGACAGAGCTACATCCTCAAGTTGAACCCGCCCGAGTACCGCAACCTGGTTGAGAACGAGGCCTTCTTCTTAGCCCGCGCCCCGCGTAGTCGAGTCGCGGCTGTGAGCGGGCGCCTAGTGACCGACCACGACGGGGTCGCGGGTCTCGTCGTCACTCGCTTCGACAGAGTCCTGGACGGCGACCGGGTGCATGCCCTGCCGGTTGAAGACGGCTGCCAAGTCCTGGGTCTCCATCCGGAAGCGAAGTACCGCACGAGCGCGGAAGACGTCCTCGGAGCGCTCACCCGAGTGTGCGCGGCGCCGCTACCGGCCGCCCTTGAGTTCCTACGTCAGGCCGTCTTCGCCTATGTGACCGGCAACGGCGACGCGCACGCCAAGAACTTCTCCGTCGTTGCCGACTCGTCGGGCAACTGGGGACCGGCTCCGGCCTACGACCTCCCGAGCTCCCAGCCCTACGGGGACCACACGTTGGCGTTGAGGGTTGGCGGCAGCAACGACGGCAACATCACTGGTCGGAGATTTGTCGAGCTCGGCGCCCACCTCGGTCTCAACCAGCGCGCTGCCACCCGGGCCGTGCGCGAGACCGCGGACGGAGTCGACGGTTGGATCGATGAACTCGACCAGCTCCCCTTCGACAAAGGCGTCATCACCAAGCTCGCAAGGGTGATGAGGAGACGCCAGGCACTGCTGCGCGACCACGATTAGTAGGAGCGGCACCACGCACGTCGACCCAGTTCAGGCGATGGTCCGAGGGTCGTTAACGGGTCGGCGCCGGTGAGCCGGTAGAGCGGGCTGTCCGCCCGCAAGTTGCCCGGATTCGCGTCGGCGAAGTCGGATGTGTCATACCTCGGATCGGACTCGTTGGTGGTGTGGATACCGCCCTGCGACGCCGTCGCCTCGGGGCCGCCGGGGAAGGTGGGCGCGTTGCGATCGTTAACCCTCGTGTCCAGCAACTGTGACTCCCGAGATGAGGTCGTTGGCTCCTCCACGGTAGGCCGTCAGGCGCATGCAATCGAGACCCTCGGGGCACCGGACCCGATGTTTATCCTCTGGATCCTCGCCGTCATCTTGGTCATCGCCGGAATCTTTCAGCTCTTCAAGGGACAGATGCTCTGGGGCATCGTCCTGATCATCGTGGGCTTCGCGGTGGGACCGGGCGGCTACAGCATCTTCAGCTAGCGCGCTCAGCGCTCAAACAAGAACATGTTCTAGATTGACCGGGTGCGCTTCTCCATCGTCACCGCCTTCCAGCCGACCGACCACCTGATCCCGCTCGCGAAGGCGGCCGACGAGCTCGGCTACCACGCCATCTCGGTGCCGGACCACGTCGTCGACCTGGAGGAGCTGGCGACGCCGTACCCCTATACGCCGGACGGCCAGCGTCGTTGGGACCTGGATGCTGACTGGCCGGACACCTGGGTGCTGATCGGCGCCCTCGCCGCGGTGACGACGAGAGTGCGGTTCTTCAACAGCATCTACGTGGCCGCCCTACGCAACCCCTTCCAGGTGGCCAAGTCCGTGGGGACGGCCGCGGTCCTCTCCGCCAACCGGATCTCACTGGGCGTCGGCATCGGTTGGTGTCGCGAGGAGTTCGACCTGCTCGGCCAAGACTTCTCGACGCGGGGGAAACGCACCGACGAGGGCATCGCCCTCATGAAGGCACTCTGGGAGCCGGGTTGGACCGAGTTCGAGGGTGAGTTCTACTCGGCACCTCGGCTGATGATGAACCCGTCGCCGTCCGAGCCGATCCCGATCTACATCGGTGGCCTGTCCGAGATCGCGTTTGCCCGCGCCGCCCGACACGACGGCTGGGTCGGCGACATCTACACGATCGAGGAAGCCACCCGCCACGCGACCCGCCTTCGCGAGATCCGCGCGGACGCCGGCGCGACCGGTGACTTCGCGATCATCACCGCACTCTCCGACGCGTACCTGCCGGAGCACTTCGCTGCCGCCGAGGCGGCCGGCGTCACCGAGACCTGGACCATGCCGTGGGCGTACTACCACGGCGTCGACGCCAGCCTTGCGCAGAAGCTGGACGGAATGGAGCGGTTCGCGCGCGAAGTGATCGAGCCCCTCGCGACCACCTGATGTCCGGGCGGGTGATCAGACCCGATCGGTCAGGAGCCGACGACCCTGAGAGTGAGCGAGAACCTGCGCGCCACCCGGTCCTGGCCGAAGCTCCTGCGCAGCTGTGCCTGGAAGGTGGCGGTGCCGGTCCGGGTCGCGCGCAGCTTGAAGACGACCCGACTGGGCGCTCCCGGCAACGGCTCGGTGGAGTCGCCGCCACGGACAGGTGACTCCCTGCGGCTCACCACCTTGTAGACCTTGGTCGAGCTCTTGGTCGCCCGCCAGCTGTAACCGGTGCCGGACGGTGCCTTGAGCACGACGCGGATGGTGTCGCCCTTCGAGACCCGAACCCGGTCGCCCGAGTCCGACTGGTGGTAGGTCATCGGCTTGGCGGCTGCGACGGAGGCGGTCGGGACCAGCAGCAGCGTGGTCGCTGCCACGGCACTGGCCGCAGTGAGGGCCAGGGCACTTCGAAGGGGCGTCATCCTCGAAGGGTAGGAGTTCCGACCGGCCACGTCCCCGAAGTCGCCATTTCGACTGGCCACGGGAAGTCGGCCGCGAGGTCGTTACGGAGACGGAACTCACGAGCCGGTGATCGCGTGCCTACTCCCACTCGATGGTGCCGGGCGGCTTCGAGGTGATGTCGACGGTGACCCGGTTGATCTCGCGGACCTCGTTGGTGATCCGGGTCGAGATCCGCTCCATCACGTCGTAGGGCAGGCGGGCCCAGTCGGCGGTCATGGCGTCCTCGCTGGTGACCGGTCGGAGCACGACCGGATGGCCGTAGGTGCGGCCATCGCCCTGGACGCCGACGGAGCGTACGTCGGCGAGCAGGACCACCGGCATCTGCCAGATGTCGCGGTCCAGACCGGCCTTGGTGAGCTCCTCGCGGGCGATGGCGTCGGCCTCACGCAGGATGTCGAGCCGCTCGCGGGTGACCTCGCCGATGATCCGGATGCCCAGGCCCGGGCCCGGGAACGGCTGGCGCCAGACGATCTCGGCAGGTAGACCGAGCTGCTCGCCGACCAGCCGCACCTCGTCCTTGAACAGCGTGCGCAGCGGCTCGACCAGCTCGAACTCGAGGTCGTCCGGCAGGCCGCCGACGTTGTGGTGCGACTTGATGGTGGAGGTGCCGGCTCCGCCGCCGGACTCCACCACGTCGGGGTAGAGGGTGCCCTGCACCAGGAAGGCCACCTTGTCGCCGTCCTCACCGGTGACGGCGTCGGCGAGCACCTCGGCCTCCGCGGCCTCGAAGACCCGGATGAACTCGCGGCCGATCACCTTGCGCTTCTGCTCGGGGTCGGAGACCCCGACCAGCGCGTCGAGGAACTGCTTCTCCGCGTCGACCACCTTCAGGTCCACACCGGTCGCGGCCACGAAGTCGCGCTCGACCTGCTCGGTCTCGCCCTGCCGCATCAGCCCGTGGTCGACGTAGACGCAGGTCAGCCGGTCGCCGATGGCGCGCTGCACGATCGCCGCGGCGACGGCCGAGTCCACGCCACCGGAGAGACCGCAGATGGCCTGGCCCCGGTCGCCGATCTGGGTGCGGATCGACTCGATCTGCTCCTCGACGATGTTGACCATGGTCCAGGTCGGACGGCAGCCGGCGATGTGGAGCAGGAAGTGCTCGAGCACCTGCTGGCCGTGCTCGGTGTGCATCACCTCGGGGTGCCACTGGACGCCGGCCATCCGGCGCTCGAGCGACTCGAAGGCGGCCACCGGCGTGCCGGTGGTCGAGGCGAGCACGGTGAAGTCGGGGGGCGCCGCGGTCACCGAGTCGCCGTGGGACATCCAGACCGTGTGCTCGGCCGGGATCTCGGCCAGCAGGGTGCCCGGCTGGGAGACCGACACCGACGTGCGGCCGTACTCGCGGGCGCCGGTCTCGGCGACCTGACCGCCCATCCCCTGCGCCATCAGCTGGAAGCCGTAGCACATGCCGAAGACCGGCACCTCGGCGTCGAAGAGCGCGTTGTCGATGCCGGGTGCGCCGTCGGCGTAGACCGAGGACGGCCCGCCGGACAGGATGATCGCCTTCGGCCCGCGCGCCAGCATCTCGGCGACGGGCATCGTGTGCGGCACGATTTCGGAGTACACGCGAGCCTCACGCACCCGCCGCGCGATCAGCTGGGCGTACTGCGCCCCGAAGTCGACGACGAGGACGAGATCATGGTCCGACACAGGCCGATCGTATCGGGGGTCCAGAGGCACCTGGCGCTGGCATCTCGCCCTGGCTCGTCAACCGCCGGACTCCAGGAAATGACTCAGGGCCCGGCCGGGGAGGGAGGGTGGCCGGGCCCTGATATGTCCACGCAACTGATGGACTTGTTGCCAGGACGGGACCCGGTCCTTCGGGAGGGAGCATGAATTTGCCGGGTCCGACGGTAAAACGACCCCCGGACCGGCGAGTTACGGAGGGCTACGGCGTTTCTTCGCAAGATTCTGCCGTCTCAGGAGACCCCGACGATGGGGAGCCGCAACGCCCCGACTGCGGCCTCCGGCACGACCGGAGCAGCTGGGCTGCGACCGGGGCCAGCCGGGCGTACTCCGCGCCGAGAGCCGGGCGGGGGTCGGCCTCGCCCTTGTTGGGCCAGAACGACATGGCTCGCTCCGCCTGGGCGGTGATCGTCAGCGAGGGGTTCACGCCCAGGTTGGCCGAGATCGCGGACCCGTCCACGATGTGCAGCCCGGGGTGACCGTACATCCGCTGGTAGGGGTCCACCACGCCCGTCTCGGGTGAGTCGCCGATCGTGCAGCCGCCGATGAAGTGGGCGGTCAACGGGGCGTTGAGCGGCTCCCCGATGTTGCCTCCAGGGGTGCCGCCCATGACGTCGGCCATCCGGCGCACGGCCTCGTAGGCGATCGGGATGTACGTCGGGTTCGGCTCGCCGTGACCCTGCTTGGAGCTCATCCGCCAACCGAACGGCGTCTTCTTGCCGACAGTGGTGATCGAGTTGTCCAGGGTCTGCATCACCAGGGCGATGACGGTGCGCTCCGACCAGTGCTTCATGTCGTAGAGGTCGATGACGTGCTCGCGCTGCGACCACATCTCCCGCATCCAGGTGCGCCAGCGTGACTCCGTGCCGGTGTCGTCGGCGAGCACGGTCTGCATCAGCGACATGAAGTTGCTGCCGCGGCCGTAGCGGACCGGCTCGATGTGGGTGTGCTCGTCGGGGTGCCACGACGAGGTGATCGCGACTCCCTCGGTGTAGTCGGTGCTCAGATCGGGAGCCAGGGCGCCGAGGATCGCCTCGGAGTTGGTCCGGGTCAGCACGCCCAGCCGGTCGGAGATCTGCGGCAGGTCGCCCTCCCCCTTCAGCTTGTGCAGCAGCTTCTGGGTGCCGAGCGCGGCCGCCGAGAACACCACCTGCTCGGCGGTGATCGTCTTGACCGCGCTACGCCGCGAGAGCTTGGCCTTGGTCCATCTGGTGTCCACCTGGTAGCCGCCACCCGCGAGTGGCGCGACCTTGGTGACCGTGGTGAGCGGGTGGATGACCGCGCCAGCCTGCTCGGCCAGGTAGAGGTAGTTCTTCACCAGCGTGTTCTTGGCGTTGTGTCGGCAACCTGTCATGCACTCACCGCAGTTGCGGCACGGGTTGCGGTCCGGCCCGGCGCCACCGAAGTAGGGGTCCGCGACCGAGTCGTCGGGAGACTGACCGGGGCCGCCGAAGAACACTCCGACCGGCGTGGGGTGGAACGTCTCACCGACACCCATGTCCTTGGCGACCTGCTCCATGACCTCGTCGGAGGGCGTGCGCAGGGGGTTCTCGACCACGCCCAGCATCCGCTTGGCCTGGTCGTAGTAGGGCGCGAGCTCGGCCTTCCAGTCAGTGATGTGCGACCAGGAAGGATCCTTGTAGAAGGCGTCCAGGGGCTCGTAGAGCGTGTTGGCGTACACCAGGGAGCCCCCGCCGACACCTGCGCCGGCGACGATCATGCAGTCCTTGACCATGTCGATGCGCTGGATGCCGTAGCAGCCTGCCGCCGGCGCGAAGATGTACTTCTTGACCTCGAACGAGGTGTTCGGCAGGTCACCGTCCTCGAACCGCGCACCCGCCTCGAGCACGCCGACGCGGTAGCCCTTCTCGGTCAGCCGCAGCGCGGTGACCGATCCGCCGAAGCCGGACCCGATGACCAGGACGTCGTAGTCAAAGCTCTCGTGCTTGCCCACCACGTCAGGCCCTGCCCAGCTTCTTCATGAGTTTCAGGTTGGCCGTCATCACTTTGGCGTAGGCCTCGTCGGACATGCCCAACATCGGGGCGAACCGGATCAGCCGTTGGGTGCCGACCGACTGTGACTCGGTATAGCGGTGGATGCCCTCGCTGCCCTGCCGCCGGCCCATCCCCGACGCACGCATCCCACCCATCGGGGAGTCGATGCTGGCGAAGGTCGCCCCGAACGCCTCATTGATGTTGACCGTGCCGCACTTGATCAGCCGGGCGATGGTCCGCGCGCGGCCACCGTCCTGGCTGTAGATCGAGGCGTTGAGGCCGTACTCGCCGTCGTTGGCGCGGGAGATCGCGTCCGCCTCGTCGTGGAACCGGTACAGCGAGATCACCGGCCCGAAGGTCTCGTGTCCGAAGCAGGTCATCTCCGGAGTGACGCCCTCGAGGATGGTGGGCTCGAAGAAGAACGGACCGAGGTCGGGCCGCGCCTTCCCGCCGGCGAGCACGCGGGCGCCCTTCGCGACGGCGTCGTCCACATGGGCGATGACCGTGTCGAGCTGCTCCTGCGAGATGAGCGTGCCCATGTCGTTGCCCCACTCGAGGCTGGCCCCCAGGGTCATGGCCTGGGTGCGCGCGACGAACCGCTCCACGAACCGGTCGTAGACCTGGTCGGCGACGAACATCCGCTCCATCGAGACACACAGCTGGCCGGCGTTCGAGAACGATGCCCGCACCGCTCCCTCGGCGGCCTTCTCCAGGTCGGCGTCGCGGAGGATCAGGATCGGGTTCTTGCCGCCGAGCTCCAGCGAGCAGCCGATCAGCCGCTCGGCACACTGCCGCGCGATGATCCTGCCGGTGGCGGTGGAGCCGGTGAAGCAGATGTAGTCAGAGCGGTCGATGATTGGGCTGCCGAGCTCGCGTCCCGGCCCGGCCACGACCTGCCACAGGTCCTTGGGGAAGCCGGCCTCGTCGAGCAGCCGGGCACCGAGCAGCGCCGAGAGCATGGTCTGCGCGTCCGGCTTCGCGACGACGGCGTTGCCGGCCATCAGCGCGGGGAGTCCGTCGCACAGCGCCATCGTGAACGGGTAGTTCCACGGCGAGATGATGCCGACGACGCCCTTGGGCACCCGGTTCACCTCGACCCTGGTCAGTCCGGGCACGACGCCGAGCTTGCGTTGGGTGTCGAGGTGCTGATGTGCCGTGCGGGCGTAGTAGCGGGCGGTCAGCGCGATGTGCAACGGCTCGTCGAACGCGTGCTTGCGCGCCTTGCCCGACTCCCACACGATCAGGTCGATGATCTCCTCCTGGCGCTCCAGCACCAGGTCGTGGAGGCGGAGCATGATCGCCGCGCGCTCGTCGATGGAGATGCGCGCCCACTCGGACTGGGCCTTGCGCGCGCGTTTGAACGCCTCGGCGACGTCGGCCTCGCTCGACTGCGGGATGTGGGCGAGCGGGGCCCCGTTGAGCGGGGTGTTCACCTGAACGCTGCTGCCGCTGGTGGCTACCAGCCGGTCGGTGAGCCCGGCGACGTACTCCGGCTCCAGGACGTAGGAGGCCCGCGGGTCGTGTTCCGGGTCGTGTGGGCCCTCGACGACGGGACCACCCGAGGGAACGGGGTTGTTGGCGCTCATGCACCGAGCGTAGGCGGTGGTCGAGGCCCTGCCTACTGTTTGGTAACCCAATGTGGCGGTTTACACATTGGCTCGCCGTGTCAAGCGCCGGCTGAGCATGCGCACCGCGCCGCGTCGTGCGGTTCAGGGTGCGCCCTGACGCACGCTGGGGTGCACGACCCCCCTACGACGGAAGCTCGGTGTAGATCGACTTGAGCTCGGTGTACTGGCCCAGTCCCTCGGGGCCGAACTCCCGGCCGATACCGGAGGCCTTGTAGCCGCCGAACGGCGCCGCGAAGTCCATCGTGTAGGTGTTCACCCCGTAGGTCCCAGCACGCACCCCTCGAGCGACATCGAGCCCGACCTCGGGGTCGGCGGTCCAGACGGTGCCGGCAAGTCCGTACTCGGAGTCGTTGGCGATCCGGACGGCGTCGTCGACATCGTCGTAGGCGATGACCGAGAGCACCGGGCCGAAGATCTCCTCCTGGGCGATCCGCATGCCGTTGTCGACGCCGGCGAAGATCGTCGGCCGGACGTACCAGCCGCGGTCGAGCCCGTCGGGGCGACCGTTGCCGCCGAGCACAACGCGGGCGCCTTCCTCCTGCCCGAGCGCGATGTACTTCTCGACCCGCTCCTGCTGGCGCTGCGCGACCAGTGGTCCGATCTCGGTGGCCGGGTCCATCGGGTCCCCGACCTTCATCGCGCCGACCGTCTCGACCAGCGCGTCGACGACCTCGTCGTAGCGGGCGCGGCTGGCCAGGATCCGGGTCTGGGCGACGCAGGCCTGGCCGGAGTTCATCAGTGCGGCGAACTTCAGCCCCTCCATGGTTTTCGCCAGGTCGGCGTCGTCGAGCACGATGGCGGCCGACTTGCCGCCGAGCTCGAGGCTGACCCGCTTGAGCTGCTCGCCGCAGATGGCGCCGATCTTTCGTCCCGCAGCCGTGGAGCCGGTGAAGGCGACCTTGTCGATGCCCGGATGGGAGACCAGGTGCTCGCCCACCTCGCGGCCGGCGGCGACGATGTTCACCACGCCCGGCGGCACGCCTGCCTCGACGAGCAGCTCGGCCATCAGGTAGGTGTCGAGCGGGGTCTCGGGTGCGGGCTTGACCACCACGGTGCAGCCAGCGAGCAGGGCCGGGATCACCTTGGACATGATGGTGAACTGCGGCACGTTCCACGGCGGGATGGCGGCCACCACGCCGACAGGTTCGCGACGCACGACCACCGGCGCACCGAGCGCGCCCGCGCGCTGCTCCTCCCAGGGATACTCCCGGGCGATGGCGAGGAACGTCTCGATCTGCATCCACGGCGCCGGCGACTGCGCCAGGTTCGAGAACGACGTCGGAGCGCCCATCTCCAGGGTGATCAGGTCGGCCATCTCACCGAGCTTGGCGGCGTACAGGCCCGAAAAGGCCTCGACCACCGCGATCCGTTCGGCGGGCGACATCCGCGGCCACGGACCCTCGTCGAAGGCGCGTCGGGCCGCGGCGACGGCGGAGTCGATGTCGGCGATGTTGCCCTCGGGCACGGTCGCCACCACCTCTTCGGTGTGTGGCGAGAGCACCTCCAGCTGGTCGGCACTGGCCGGCGCGGCCCAGCCACCGTCGATGAAGAGCGTGTCGCGGTCGTGACTCATGTCGGTCTCCTGTGATCGAGGGTCAAGGTGCGAGCGTGAAGAAGTCGGCGAAGCCGCTGGGGTCGTGACGTCCGATAGCGCCGTGCTCGAACAGGCCCCAGCCCTCGGCCCCACCGGCCCGGCCGTCGTGGCACACGGCACGGCCGACGTGGTCGATCACACCGAACATCACGCGGCCGTCGACCGCTGGGTCCGTGAGGTCGTAGGTGACTCGCTCGGTGAAGCCCGCGCCTTTCCACTGCCCATGGGTCCAGTCAGGGTCACCGCCGTAGCCACCGCCCACGTGGATCGGGACGGCCAGCTTCGACTCGACTTCGAGCACCAACGGCTTGCCGTCCGGCGTGGTGCAGGTGATCGTCGCCCCGGTCGGGATCCGGGTGCCGGAGGTGTAGCTGATCTCGACGCGCGGCCAGCCGAGCTGCTCCACCCGGCCGTCGTGCCAGACCCTGGTGCAGTCGTTGAGCGTCCGGAACCCGTCGGGGCCCTCCTGCAGGATCAGGATGACGGCGTACTCCTCGAAGCGCATCGGCACGTAGAGCCACCACATGCCTTCGAAGGGCGGGTCCGACGGGCCGGCCGGCCGGATCGGCGTCGCCGACCGGGCGGATGCCCCACGACCGGTCGCGGGTGCCGACCCAGGTGTCCGGGCTGACGGCGATGTCCTCTCCGTCGACAGCGATGGTGCCGCTCCAGGTGCCGACCTGGGCGAACCGTTGTGCGTCGAGGGTGACCCGGCTCCCGGCGCGCATCACGTGGCGCTCCTCCTGGAGGACGTCGAAGGAACCCTCCCAGGTCAGGTCGCAGGCGATGCCCTCGGTCTCCTCGAGCACCAGCCGCAGCTTGCGGAGCGGCTCGATGACCTCGATCCGGTAGCTGCCGACGTGTTGGTTGAGACGGTCGTCGTCGATCTCGTCGGACAGGTGTACGGCCGTCTGGGTGTCGCCCCGGCGGAGCAGCACGAATGCGTCCTTGACCCCCAGGTTGGGGTAGTAGCCGGCGCCGGTGATCAGGAAGATGTCACCGCTGCGGTCGTGGGCGTTGAGATAGCAGCGGTCGTAGAAGTTCCGGTCGCTGGTCGCCGCCCAGGTGACCGGCAGCGGAGCCTGGTGGAGCGGGAACTCGTCGAGGGGACCGACCATGTCAGGCACCGACCTCGGCCAGCAGGCGATCCATCAGCGGCTTGTGATGGAACAGCGTCTCGACGTCGTCGGGCTTCTCGATCTCGCCGAAGCGCACCTGCCGGGCGCCGGTGCGCATGAAGACGACACACCACTGGGCGGCGTTCAGGACGTGGTACCAGTGCAGGTCGCCGAGCTCCACGCCCGTCTTCTCCGCGTATGTCGCTCGGATGTCGTCCTCGCGCAGGAAGTGCGGCATGCCCGGCATCTCGAACACCCCGGCGAGGGTCTCGAAGACCTGGTGGGCGAAGACCATCCACGACACGTCGAGCTCGCGTGGTCCGAGGGTCGCCATCTCCCAGTCCAGGACGGCAACGGGTTCGAAGTCTCGGTAGATCACATTGCCGATCCGGGAGTCACCCCAGCACAGGACGGCCTCGGAGGTGTCCGGGATGTTGGCCTCGAGCCAGACGAGCGCGCGCTCGACGATCGGCGAGGGCCCGCTGTCGGGCACCGCGAACTCGTACCAGGCGCGGAAGTGGGCGAGGTTGCGCGCCAGCACCGTGTCGCCGGGTTGGTCGTGATCGAGGAACGCGAACCTGGTGGCCGCATCCGGGATCGCGTGCAGTCGGCCGATGACGTCGACCGTGGCGTCCTGTAGTCGTCGCTGGTCCTCGACCGGGCGCGTCGTGGAGCCAGTTGTCCCCGAAGTTGTAGGGCATCACGTCCTGCGGCACCACGCCGTCGACCCGGTCCATCAGGAAGAACGGCGTGCCGAGCACGTCGCCGGTCTCCTCCATCCACCGCACGGTCGGCACAGGCACGTCGGTGAGCTCGCCGGCCATCCGCATGGCGTCGTACTGGTCGCGCAGCTCGTAGCTCGCGAAGACCGGCACGTCCTGCTGGGCCGGCGCGACCCGGGCGACGTACTCACCCTTGCGCCGCTCGCCGTCCTGGGTCCAGGTCGCGTCGAGCAGCAGCGTCTCCGACGACATGCCGTTGGTGTCCACGCCGCTGAGCAGGGTCACCTCGGGATTCGCACCTGCGGGCAGCTGGGTGGCCAGCCAATCGGCGAGGAGCGTCGGGAGCGAGGACGAGTCACGACTCGATCGCTGCAGCTTGAGATCGGTCGGAGGGGGTCCCTGGGTCACCAGGCCAGCATCGGTGGAACGTGTTCTAGTTGTCAACGACCCCTCGATGCGAATCGAGCTGACCGCGGCCGTGCTACCCCCTTGCGCCAAGCAATGAACTGCGATTCACTACTTACGTGGAGGCACCGTGGCGACCTGACCCGGCCGGCGATGAAGCCGATGAGCAGATCGACTACGCCACGCTGACCTACCAGGTCACCGGACGCGTCGCCCGGATCACCTTCAACCGGCCCGACCAGGGCAATGCGATCACCCGCGACACCCCGGTCGACCTCGCGCACGCCGTCGAGCGCGCCGACCTCGACCCTCGGGTGCACGTGATGCTGCTGTCCGGTCGCGGCAAGGGCTTCTGCGGTGGCTACGACCTGACCGCCTTCGCCGAGGACCTCCAGCACAGCGAGTCCGACCACAGCAGGAGCGTGCTCGATCCAGCCAGGCAGATGGCGAACCACGACCCCAGCGGCACCTGGGACCCGATGGTCGACTACGCGATGATGAGTCGCTTCAACCGAGGTTTCGCCAGCCTCCTGCATGCCACCAAGCCGACGGTCGCCAAGGTGCACGGGTTCTGTGTGGCCGGGGGCACCGACATCGCGCTGTACGCCGACCAGATCGTGATCGCCGCCGACGCCAAGATCGGCTACCCGCCGACTCGGGTCTGGGGCGTCCCAGCAGCCGGGATGTGGGCCCACCGGCTCGGAGACCAGCGCGCCAAGAGACTGCTGCTGACCGGTGACTGCCTCTCCGGCACCGAAGCCGCCGCATGGGGGCTCGCCATCGAGGCGCCGGCGGCCGAGGACCTCGACGAGCGCACCGAGACCCTGGTGGCCCGGATCGCCGCCATGCCGCTCAACCAGCTGATGATGGTCAAGCTCGCGCTCAACTCGGTGCTGATCAACCAGGGCGTCGCCACCAGCACCATGGTCTCGACCGTCTTCGACGGCATCTCCCGTCACACCACCGAGGGTTACGCCTTCCAACAGCGCGCTGCCGAAGTCGGCTTCCGGCAGGCGGTCCGAGAGCGCGACTCCGAACCTTTCGACGATGCCGGCCCGTCGACCAACAAGGGCTAGCCGATGGCCTACCGGCGCACCCAAGCGGTGCAGGAGCGGCTCGACGCGACCCGGGCCCGGATCGTCGTGGCCGCTCACTCACTGATCGCCGAGAAGGGGTACGCCGGCTGCTCGGTCGCGCTCGTGGCCGATGCCGCCGGGGTGGCCACCGGCAGCGTCTACCGCCACTTCCCCGACAAGGGTGCGCTCTTCGCCGAGGTGTTCCGCACCGCCACCCAGCGCGAGGTCGATGCAGTGGCGGAAGCCGGTGCGAAGCCTGGGTCGATCGAGGAGCGCGTGGCCCGTGCCGTCGAGACCTTCGCCGGTCGCGCCCTCAGGTCCCCACGTCTCGCCTATGCGCTCATCGCGGAGCCGGTCGACCCCCAGGTCGAGGCCGAGCGGCTCGTCTACCGTCGCGCCTACCGCGACATCTTCGCCCAGGTGATCGCCGATGCGGTCGACGCGGGCGACCTGCCACCGCAAGACCCCGAGGTGACTGCGGCAGCCGTCGTGGGAGCCATGGCCGAGGCGCTCGTGGTCCCCCTCCACGCGGGCGTCGCCTCCCGCCGCACCGTTCCCGAGCTCACCGCCTTCGTCGTCCGATCACTAGGAGCAACCCATGCCCACGCATGACGTCACCAACCAGGCCCCGCTTCTCGTGGGCCACGACACCGCCCAGGACGCCGCCCTCCTCGCCGCCGTCGAGCGAGAGGGCGCCGGCTGGGCACTCGAGGAGATCCACCAGCTCGGCCGACTGGCCGGAACGCAGAAGGCCCAGGACTGGGGCCGGATCGCCGAGAAGCACCCGCCTGTGCTCGCCACGCACGACCGCCACGGCAACCGGATCGACGAGGTCGAGTACATCCCGGCGTACCACTCGCTGATGGAGACCGCCGTCTCCCACGGGCTGCACGCGGCCCCGTGGGCCGACGGCCGACCCGGCGCCCACGTGGCGCGGGCGGCGAAGTTCATGGCCTGGAACGTCGACGCCGGCCACGGCTGCCCGATCTCGATGACCTACGCCGTGGTGCCCGCTCTGCGCGCCAACGCCGAGCTGTCCGCCACCTACGAGCCGTTGCTCACCTCGGCGACCTATGACCCCGGACTGCGGGTACCGACCGCCAAGACCGGGCTGCTCGCCGGGATGTCGATGACGGAGAAGCAGGGCGGCTCCGACGTGCGCAGCAACACCACCCGGGCAGTGCCCCAGCCCGACGGCAGCTACCGGCTGACCGGACACAAGTGGTTCACCTCAGCGCCGATGTGCGACCTGTTCCTGGCGCTGGCCCAGGCCCCGGGAGGCCTGTCCTGCTTCCTGGTGCCGCGGGTGCTGCCCGACGGGTCACGCAACGCGATGCACCTGATGCGACTCAAGGACAAGCTCGGCAACAAGTCCAACGCCTCCTCGGAGATCGAGTACGACGGTGCCGCGGCCTGGCTGGTCGGCGAGGAGGGCCGGGGCGTCCGCACGATCGTGGAGATGGTCAACATGACGCGGCTGGACTGCACGCTCGGCACCGCTGCCGGCATGCGCACCGCCACCGTGCTCGCCGCTCACCATGCCCGCCACCGCAGCGCGTTCGGCCGCCAGCTGGTCGACCAGCCGCTGATGCGCAACGTGTTGGCCGACCTGGTCGTCGAGTCGGAGGCCGCGACGACCGTCGCGATGCGGCTTGCCGGGGCCACCGACCGGGCGGTGGCCGGAGATCTCGAGGAGGCCAGCTTCCGTCGGATGGGGCTCGCGGTGAGCAAGTACTGGGTCTGCAAGCGCGGCCCGGCCCTCGCCGGTGAGGCGATGGAGTGTCTCGGCGGCAACGGCTACGTCGAGGATTCCGGGATGCCGCGGATCTATCGAGAGCTGCCGCTGCTCTCCATCTGGGAGGGCTCCGGCAACGTGGCCGCCCTCGACGCGCTCCGGGCGATGGCCCGCGAGCCCGAGTCGGTGGAGCAGTTCTTCGCCGAGGTCGAGCTCGCCGCCGGTGCCGACCACCGGCTCGACGATGCCATCGCCACGGTCAAGAAAGAGCTGTCGGACCAGGACGAAGTGCAGCTGCGGGCCCGCCGGCTCGTGGAGCAGCTCGCCCTGGTGCTCCAGGGGTCGCTGCTGGTGCAGCACGCGCCGACCGCGGTGGCCGACGCCTTCTGTGCCACGCGCCTGGCCCGCGACTGGGGCGGCGCCTTCGGCACCATGCCCAAGGGTCTCGATCTCGACGCGATCATCGAGCGAGCGTTCGTCGACATCTCGTGACCCGAGCCCTAACGTGCTGGGCACGAAGAAACTTGAACGGAAGCTGTCCCTCCCGGCCCGAACCGTTCGTCTTGTAGGTGAGTGTCGGCACCGGGCCGACCCGTCGTAGAGGAGACCACGACCATGCCTCAGTACGCAGCCCTGATCTACAGCGCCGACATCGACCCGACCCAGCCCGGGCACGCCGCCGAGATGGCGGAGTACAACGAGTTCGGCCAGGCCGCCGCCGCAGTCATCCGCGGAGGGGCCGCTCTCTACCCGACCAGCACTGCCACCACCGTGCGGATCTCGGAAAAGGGTGGCGAGGTGATGACGTCTGACGGCCCCTACGCCGAGACCAAAGAGGCGCTGACCGGCTTCTACCTGCTCGAGTGTGCCGACCTCGACGAGGCTGTCGCCCGGGCAGCGACCATCCCCGCCGCGTGGAACGGAGCCGTGGAGGTACGCCCGATCATCGACTTCGGTGACTGAACAGCCCCCTGATGACGATGCCCGTCGCGCCCTGACCCTGCTGGTGCGGGAGTCGGGGCGCGACGTCCTCGCCACGCTGACCCGCACCACCGGCAACTTCGCGCTCGCCGAGGACGCCGTGCAGGACGCCCTGCTACGCGCTCTCGATGCCTGGCCGCGCGACGGAATCCCTGATAACCCCGTGGCCTGGCTCCGCGTCGTCGCCCGCCGCAGAGCGGTCGACCTGCTTCGCCGGGAAGCCGCCCGCTCCGGGAAGGAGGAGAGCGCCGTGCAGCCGACCCCCTGGCTCGACGACGAACCGGAGCCCGGGGCGAGCGTCGTCGACGACGACCTGCTCCGGCTGATCTTCACCTGCTGCCACCCGTCCCTGTCCAGGGAGACCCAGGTGGCCCTCTCTTTGCGCACCCTGTGCGGCCTCTCGACCGCCGAGACCGCGCGGGCGCTGCTCGTGCCGGAGCCGACGATGCGCAAACGACTGACCCGGGCCAAGGAGAAGATCCGGCTGGCCCGCATCCCCTACCGGGTGCCACCGGACCACGAGCTGCCCGACCGTTGGGGGTCGGTGCTCGCGACGACCTACCTGCTCTTCAACGAGGGCTACGCCGCGTCCGCCGGTCCCCAGCTGGTGCGCACCGACCTGGTCGACGAAGCCGTCCGGCTGACCCGGCTGCTCGCCCGGTTGCAGCCCGACGACGCGGGCGCGCTGGGTCTGCTCTCACTGATGCTGCTGCAGGACTCTCGACGTGCGGCGCGCGCCACCGTCGACGGCCAGGTCATCTTGCTGCCCGACCAGGACCGCGGGCTCTGGCGCACCGACCAGATCGCGGAGGCGGTGCCGCTGGTCGGCGAGGCCCTGCGACGCAGCCCCGACGCACCCGACCGCTATGTCGTGCAGGCCGCCATCGCGGCCTGCCACGCCCTGGCCACGACCTGGGAGACAACCGACTGGGGGGCGATCGTGTCCTGGTACGACGTGCTGCTCTCGATCGACAACGGTCCGGTGGTGCGGCTCAACCGGGCGGCAGCTGTGGCCGAGCGCGACGATGCGGCGGCCGGCCTCGCGCTCATCGACGAGATCGATGGCCTGGACCAGTACCCGTTCTGGCACGCCACCCGTGCCGTGCTGCTTCGGCGGCTGGGTCGGGCCGATGAGGCGGACGCCGCCGACCGTCGCGCCGTCGAGCTCCCTCTCAACGACGCCCAGCGCCGGTTCCTGGGAGCCTGACCGCAGGAACCGGTCAGCCCAGGAACCGCTCGACGTACGGCGCGAACCGGCGGCGCAGGTCCGCCTCGTCGAGCCCGAACATCTCGCAGCTGGTGGCAACGCTGCCCAGCCGACCGCGCTGATGTCCGGCGAGGTAGTCGGTCATGGCCGCGGTGGCCTCGGCAGTGATCGGTTCCCCGGCCAGCTCGTAGATCTTCCCGGCGGCGGCCAGGTCATCGGCCATGAACTCGTCGAAGGTGATGTCGACGGAGCGCTCGACCGGGATCACGTCGCGGTCGCGCACCAGTGCCGCCAGCATCCGCTCCAACCGGTCGGCCCAGTAGCCGGCGATCTCACGCACGTCGACGGGCGAGCGATGCATCCGCGCCGTGTAGCAGATCATCATCACCATCGAGAGCGCCACGGGCACCGGATCGCGGTGGGTGACCACCACGGTCAGCCCCGGGAAGACCCGTTCCAGGACCGGCAGCTGTTCGAGGTGCTGCGGTGACTTGAGCAGCCAACGACGGCCGCCGCGCAGGAACTGCATCGCCTTCAGCTGGGTCCGCAGGTGTTCGTAGTGCTGCGTCTGGTCGTGTTCGACGTAGTGGTCGCGCCATCGCGGCACGTGTCCGACCGTCTCGAACAGCATCGAGGAGAAGTCGTTGGCGAGCAGCTGGACTTCTTCGTGCACGTGCTCGGTGGTCATCTCGTGCATCAGCGCGAAGTGCGGCATGGCGGCGCCCATGAAGTCGACCGCCAGGTCGGTGCGGACCCGGCGTGGGTCGGGCTCCAGCCCCAGCTCGGCCGGCAACGGCACGGGCTCGATGCTCTCCCAGTAGGGCAGCACCCGGAACGTGGGACCTGCTGCCAGCAGGTTGTGCAGGTGGGTGGTGCCGGTGCGCGGCAGACCGGCGATCACGACCGGTGGCACCAGCTCGAGGTCATGGATCTCGGGATGCCTGGCCAGGAGATCGTTCAGCAGCAGCCGGTTCTTCAGGAGCTGGAGCAGCTGGAGGTGGAAGTTGACGACGCCGGGCTCGTGCAGCCCGTCGATCCCGCGATAGCCCGCCAGCAGCAGGTCGAGCCGCTCGCGGTAGTCGTCGGACCCGAAGTCGTCGAGGCCGGTCTCGGCCCGGGCCTTCCCGTGCAGCACATCGGCGTCGAGCGGGCAGTCCCCCACCATCGTGCCCATCAGGCCGCGCAGCTCCTCGACCTCCGGCGTGAACCGCGGCACCTCGAGATCGTCGATCTGGATCGGATTGTTCATGCGCACCTCTGGGCATCGGTCACTACTTACGTTACGATCAGTTTCGTAATGAAAGCACAATCCGGCCGGCCCCGCGACCCCCGCATCGACAGTGCGGTGCTCGGCGCGGCCGCGGCCCTCGTCCAAGAAGTCGGCTATGCCGACCTGACGGTCGCGGCGATCGCGGAGCGCGCGGGGACCACCAAGCCCGCCATCTACCGCCGCTGGCCGAGCAAGGCGCACGTCGTGCACGAGGCGGTCTTCCCGTCCGGCGAGCCGACCTTGATGCCTCGCACCGGGTCCATCGCCGGCGACCTGCGCGAGATGCTGCGGCGAACCGCGGACGTGTGGACCGCACCGGCCGCCCGGGCGGCCATACCCGGCCTCATGGGCGAGATCTCGGCCGACCCCGGCCTGCACGCGGCCCTTCTCGAGCGCTTCAACGAGGGTGTCTTCGGCACCATCCACGACCGACTCGTCGAGGGCGCCGAGCGTGGTGAGGTGCGTCCCGGCGTCGACCCGGCAGCCCTGATCGAGACCATCGCCGGGGCCACGCTGATGGCGCTGCTGATCCGCTCGAGCGCTCACCTCGACGACGAATGGGTCGAGCAAACCGCCGACCTGCTGACGAAAGGCGTCTGCCCATGACCCACGCGTCCACGACGGCCTGGCGCGAACTGCTCGCGACGCTCGGCGAGCTCGACCAGAGCTTCCTGGAGGGGTCGCGCGCGGTCAGCGACGACCGCCACGTGGCCGACGGCTACCGGGCGATGGCGACGACACTCGGGGTCGCCCTCGACACGTGGCTCTTCGCCGAGCCCAGTCGACCGCAGTTCGTGGAGCTCAACACGCCGTTCCGCCGCGACCGGCGCTGGGGTGGCGACAACACCGACGCCTACTACTTGTTCGCGCCCATCGACCCGGCCCGCCGCTACCGGATCAGCGGCAACCGTGGCGACAGCGTCTACTTCTCGCTGACGGCGTACAACGAACCGGCGCCGGGTGCCTGGTCGGACCAGGTCGTCGGCATCTGGAACGACGACGAGCTCGACGTCGACGACAACGGCGACTTCTCGTTCGTGCTCGAGCCGACACCGGGCGCCGCGGTGCTGATGACCCGTGACTACCAGGTCGACCCCCTGAGGGGCCGGCCCGTGGCCTGGCACATCGAGGCGCTCGACTCCCCGGACCCGATCCGCCATGGCGACATCGAGACCGCCGAGTCACTGCGGGCGGCTGCCACCTGGCTGCGCACGATGTTCGCGATCATCCCGTTGTCGGTCGGCGTCCGCTCCGACGACGAGCACAACGCCGGCCACGAGATCAGCCAGGTAGCCAACGAGTTCGGGCAGCCCTACCAGGTGCCGGACGGCAACTTCGGCTGGTCGGCAAGGGACGCCTGCTACTCGTTCGGCAGCTTCGTGCTCGAGCCTGACGAGGCACTGGTGGTCACCCACCGCCCACCAGAGTGCCGCTTCTGGAGCCTGGTGGTCTGGAACCAGTTCATGGCCACCCACAACGCCGCCGACGCACGCAGCTCGGTCAACATCGGCAGCGCCGTGCCGAACCGCGACGGCACCGTCACGATCGTGGTGGCGCGCGGCCGCGCCGACCACCCGAACGCGGTGACCACTCTCGACTACCCGCGCGGCAACCTGGCGTTCCGCTGGTTCCTCGTCGACCAGGTGCCGGCCATGCCCGAGGTGCGGCTGGTCAAGCTGGTCGACGCGCCGACCGACGTCGGCTGACCTCAGACGATGTCGGTCACCTGCACCCGGGCCTCGTCGGCCTCCTGGTCGGTGAGCTTCAGCTGCGACTGCCGCTCTGCCTCGACCCGGCGCAGGTAGTGGTCGATCTCCTCAGCCACGCGGTCAGCGGACCAACCCAGCTCCTCGCCCATCAGCTTCGCCGCTGACGGAGCAGCGGAGACCCCGCGGTCGAAGGTCTCGATGGAGATTCGGGTACGCCGGGTGAGCACGTCGTCGAGGTGCCGGGCCCCCTCGTGGGTGACGGCGTACACGACCTCGGCAGCGAGGTAGTCCTCGGCACCTTCGAGCGGCAGGCCGAGCACCTTCCGCTCGCTGATCAGTGCCAGCAGGTCGTCGACCTGGCCGCCGTAGCGGCCGAGCAGGTGATCGATCCGGGCCACGTGCAGCCCGGAGCGGCGGGCCAGCAGCACCCGCTGGTTGGAGCGCGTCTCGAAGCCGTCGGCACCCAGCAGCGCAACACGGTCGGTGATCGAGTCCCGGGTGGTCAGGTTGACCGTGGTCTTCAGCGAGTGGGCCGCGGCGTCGACGGCATCGCGCGCCATCACCCGGTAGGTCGTCAGCTTGCCACCGGCGATCATCACGAGCCCGGGCACCGGCGTCACGACGGTGTGCTCGCGCGAGATCCGGGAGGTCGGCTCGGACTCACCCGACAGCAGCGGACGCAGCCCGGCGTACACGCCCTCGACGTCGTCGTGGTCGAGGGGCTCTCGCAGGATCTTGTTGACGTGGTCGAGGATGTAGTCGATGTCGGCCCTGCTGGCCGCCGGGTGCGCCTTGTCGAGGTCCCACGGGGTGTCGGTGGTGCCGATGATCCAGTGCCGGCCCCACGGGATCACGAACAGCACCGACGTCTCGGTCCGCGCGATGAACCCCGCCTCGGAGCGGATCCGGTCGCGTGGCACCACGAGGTGGATGCCCTTGCTGGCCTGCACGTGGAGCGCGCCGCGGCCGCCGACCATCTGTTGGATCTCGTCGGTCCACACACCGGCGGCGTTGACCACGACGCGCGCCCTGACCTCGATGTCGCGGCCGTGCTCGAGGTCGCGCGCGCGGACGCCGACCACCCGCTCGCCCTCCCTGAGGAAGCCGGTCACCTTCACCCGCGTCGCCACGTGCGCGCCGTGACCGGCAGCCGTGCGCGCAATGGTCATCACCAGCCGTGCGTCGTCGACCTGGCAGTCGTAGTACATGATCGCTCCGGCGATCGACTCGGACTTGAAGTCCGGCGCGATCCGCGCCACCTGCCGCTTGAAGAGGTGCCGGTGCCGGGGCACGCCCATGTCCGACTTGCCGATCATCGCCATCGCGTCGTAGAGCGCGAGACCGGCGCCGACATAGGGCCGCTCCCAGACGCGATGGGTCAGTGGGTAGAGGAACGGCACCGGCCGGACCAGGTGGGGCGCCAGCCGGGTGAGCAACAACCCTCGCTCCTGCAGAGCCTCACGAACCAGCCCGAAGTCGAGCATCTCGAGATAACGCAGCCCGCCGTGGATCAGCTTGCTGCTGCGGCTGCTGGTGCCACTGGCGAGGTCGCGCTGCTCCAGCAGGCCGGTGTTGAGGCCGCGGGTGACGGCGTCGAGCGCGGTGCCGGCACCGACCACCCCACCGCCGACCACGAGCACGTCCAGCTCACCTTGGGTCGACATCGTGGAGATCGCGGCCTGGCGGGCGTCCGGGCTCAGTGCCGAGGGGCTCATGAGGGCAGTCTTCCAGGGTCGCGGCGCAACCTTCTCGGGCCCCTGAGAGTCTTCTGCTCGTGAGGACCACCAAGGCGGCCACCCTGGCCTGCGGGCTGCTCCTCTCGGGTACGGCGCTGGCCACCCTCGGCCTGCCAGCCCAGCACCCCGTGCCGGCCGACGTGGGTCGGCCGCAGTTCGTCGAGCCGACCGTGGAACCGACAGCTGAGCCGACACGCCCATCCGCAGCACCACCGGCAGGTGACCGCCGGCGCAGGGCGACCATCGTGATGGGTGGCGACCTGCTCTGGCACAACACGACCTGGGCCAGCGCAGCCGCGGACTCACCGGCTGGCCAGCGCTACGACTTCGACCCGATGTTCGCCTCGCTCCGACGGCTGATCCAAGGCGCCGACCTGGCGATCTGTCATGAAGAGGTGCCGTTCGCCGAACCCGGCGAGCCGCTGCAGAACTTCCCGGTCTTCGCGGCCCCGCCCCAGGTCGCACCGTGGATCGCCAGCATGGGCTGGGACGCCTGCACGACGGCTTCCAACCATGCGCTCGACCAGGGGTTCGAAGGTTTGGTGCACACCGCCGATCTGCTCGAGGCCAACGGGGTCGAGCACGTCGGCACCTTCCGCACCGCTCGTGAGCGGCGGCAACCGGTGGTGCTGACGACCGATGACGACGTCCGGGTCGGCATCGTGGCCGGCACCTTCAGCCTCAACGGCTTCCCCCTCCCCGAGGGGCGCCCCTGGGCGGTCTCGATGTGGGGGGCACGCAACCTGCTCGCCCAGGCCCGAGTCGCGCGGGAGGCGGGCGCCGACATCGTGGTCGTCCACCTCCACGGCGGCAACGAGTACGACCACCTGCCGAACGACGACCAGGTCGCGCTGGTCAAGCGCCTCACTGCCTCCCCTGACGTCGACATCGTGCTCGGCGAGCACGCCCACGTCGTGCAGCCCATCACCCGGGTCAACGGCAAGTGGGTCGTCTACGGGATGGGCAACATGGTGGCCCAGCAGGACCCGGCCCAGCGGCGCACCTATGAGGGCATCACCGTGAAGTTCACCTTCACCGAGCGACCGGAGACCCTGCGGGGCTGGGTGGTCACCGAGGCGGCGTACGTGCCGACGTACTGGAACTCCTACGCAGGCGGCCGACCGATCCGGATCCAGCGGGTGGTCCAGGCCCTGGCCAAGGGCCGCGGCGACCACGCGCGGCTGCTCGAGGCTCGCGCCGAGATCCGCAAGGCGGTCGGGAGCCTCGGTTGGCCGGACGGGCTGGTCGAGCGCTGATCGGGCCGAACCGCCAGGAGCCGGAGATCCACCGTCCCTGCCGTGCCCGGTCGCCTACTCGACGACGACCTCCACCCGTTGGAACTCCTTGAGATCGGTGTAGCCGGTGGTGGCCATCGAACGTTTGAGAGCACCGATCAGGTTCATCGTGCCGTCGGTGACGCGGGAGGGGCCGAAGAGGATCTCGGCCAGGGTGCCGATCTGCTCGAACTCCACCCGCTGACCCCGCGGGAGGTCGGCGTGATGGGCCTCGGCACCCCAGTGGAAGCCGTGACCCGGCGCATCGGTGGCCCGGGCAAACGGCGAGCCGACCATCACGGCGTCGGCTCCGCAGGCGATCGCCTTGGCCAGGTCGCCGGACTTGCCGATGGAGCCGTCCGCGATCACGTGCACGTAACGCCCGCCGGACTCGTCGAGGTAGTCGCGTCGAGCGGCGGCCACGTCGGCGACGGCCGAGGCCATCGGCACCGCGACGCCGAGAACGGTTCGGGTGGTGTGGGCTGCGCCGCCACCGAAGCCGACCAGCACTCCGGCGGCGCCGGTGCGCATCAGGTGCAACGCGGCCTGGTGGGTCGCGCACCCGCCAACGATGACGGGCACGTCGAGCTCGTAGATGAACTCCTTGAGGTTCAGCGGCTCGGCCTGCGACGAGACGTGCTCGGCAGAGACCGTGGTGCCCCTGATCACGAACATGTCGACACCTGCGTCGACGACGACCTTGGCGAACTCCTTGGTGCGCTGGGGCGACAGTGACCCGGCCACGGTGACTCCGGCGTCCCGGATCTCGCGCACCCGCTCGGTGATCAGATCCGGCTTGATCGGCTCGGTGTAGATCTCCTGCAGCCGTCGCGTTGCCTGGGTGCCGCGCAGCTCGGCGACCTCGGCCAGCAGCGGCATGGGGTCCTCGTAGCGAGTCCACAGCCCCTCCAGGTTGAGCACCCCCAGGCCGCCATGTCTACCGAGGGCGATCGCGGTCTCCGGCGACATCACCGAGTCCATCGGCGCGGCGAGCACCGGCAGCTCGAACCGATAGGCGTCGATCTGCCAATCGATGCTGACCTCTTCGGGGTCGCGGGTACGCCGCGAGGGCACGATCGCGATGTCGTCGAAGGCATACGCACGGCGGGCTCGCTTGGCCTGTCCGATCTGGATCTCGGTCACGAAAGGAGTGTTTCACGGGGCGTCGACGGGCTGGCTTCGAGGAGGCCGGCCCGAGCCGAGCCGAGCTCGGGCATCGGGTTCTCGCCGCGTTCGCCACGCATCCACGCTTCTGCGCCGATACGCTCCGACGGTGGAAAGACGCACCCGCACCGGTCTTCCCGGCGCCCTTGTCGCGTCTGGCGGGTAAGCGCACCCATGCCGCTCGAGACTGTCACCCTCATGTTCACCGACCTCGTGGGTTCCACAGAGCTGGCCCACCGGGTCGGACCGGGCGCCGCCGAGGCGTTGCGCCAGGAGCACTTCGGCCTGCTGAACGCCGGAGCCGGTGAGCACGGCCGCCTCGTGAAGAACTTGGGGGACGGCATGATGTTCGCCTTCACCGGGGTCAACAGCGCGCTCGATGCGGCGGTGCTCATCCAGCAGTCCGTTGCCAGGCGCAACCGCGCCGCAGCTCAACGTTTCGAGGTGCGGATCGGAATCGCCCTGGGCGAGGTGACGACCGATAGGGACGACTACTTCGGGGAGCCCGTCGTCGAAGCAGCCCGCCTGTGTGCACTGGCCGAGGGCGGCCAGGTCCTGGTCACCGATCTGGTCAGGCTGATGGCGTCCTCGACCACGCAGCACGGCTTCGACAGCGTCGGTCAGCTGACCCTCAAGGGCCTGCCGACGCCGGTGACCGCGCATCAGGTCGTGTGGTCGTCGGTCGCCGGCGTCGCCATGCCGCTGCCGATGCTGCTGCGCGGAGCGCCCGACGCGACCTGCGTGGGCAGGCTCCCGGAGCGACAGGCCCTAGCCAACGCCTGGCAGCGTGCAGAGTCCGGTGAGGGGTCGCTGGTGCTGCTGGCCGGCGAGCCCGGCATCGGCAAGACGCGACTGGCGACGCAGCACGCGTTCGACGTGCATGCCCTTGGAGGCACGGTGCTGTACGGCGCCGTTCGAGAAGGGCTCAACGTCCCGTACCAGCCGTGGATCGAGTCACTCGCCCACTACGTGGACCAGGCCGACGAGGCCTTGCTTCATGCGTACGTCGCGAGCTCAGGAGCCGACCTGGTGCGGCTCATCCCGGAGCTCGCTCGCCGGGTCCCCGACCTGCCCCCGGTCTCCCGCTCGGACGGCGAGACCGAGCGCTATGCGCTTCTCGAGGCCGCAGTCCGCTTGTTGCGCGCCGCGGCCGAGGAGAACCCGGTGCTCCTGGTGCTCGAAGATCTGCACTGGGCTGACCGACCTACCCTGCAGCTCCTCACGCACCTGCACCGGTTCCTGGCCGAGTCGCGGGTGTTGTTCGTGGCCACCTTCCGAAGCTCGGACCTGAGCCCCGATCTCCCGCTCACCGACACCTTGGTCGCACTACTGCGTTCCGAGCGGGTGACCCGCCTGGACCTGGACGGACTGACGGTCGATGAGGTCGAGGAGCTGCTCACCCAGACCAGCGGTCAGGACACCACCCAGGCCGGCATCGACCTCGCTCGGGTGCTGTGTCGCGACACCGACGGCAACCCGCTCTTCGTGAGCGAGATGCTGCGCAACCTCATCGATGGGGGGCAGCTGGCCCAGGACGAGAACGGTCTCTGGGCGCTGACCATCGACGTTGACCAGCTGCACCCACCGAACAGCGTCCGCGACGTGGTTGCCCAACGCGTTCGCCGGCTCGGCCCCGAGGCTCACCGGCTGTTGGCGACTGCCGCAGTCATCGGTCGGGACTTCGAGCTCGATGTGCTGGCCGAGGTCGTCGACCGCCCGGCCAACGAGCTGTTCGACACCCTCGAAGCGGCGATGGCCACCTCGCTGCTGACCGAAGTGGCCGGGCGCAGCGGCTCCTTCCGTTTCGTCCATGCCGTGGTCGGCCAGGCCCTCGTCGACGAGCTGAGCGTCGCCCGCCGCGTCCAGCTGCACCAGCGCATCGCCGCCGGCATCGAGCTGCTTCACGGGCCCGACTTGGGTGAGCGCGTCGCGGCGGTGGCTCGCCACCTCATCGAGGCCGGCGAGGACCCAGCGAAGACGATCGGGTATGCCCGCCGGGCCGGTCAGCACATGCTGGCTGCGCTCGCCCCGGATGAAGCACTGCGCTGGTTTCACATCGCGCTCGACCTGCTCGACAGCGTCGAGGCGGACCTCGGCGCCCGGTGTGACCTCCTCACCGACATCGGCGAGGCCATGCGCGAAGCTGGCCATCCCGGCTATCGCGCATCGCTCCTGGCCGCCTCGCACAGCGCCGAGGCGCTCGCCGATGGAGAGCGGATCGCACGCGCCGTGCTGGCCATGAACCGCTCCTTCGCCGCCTCGCTCGGCACTGCCGACGACGAGCTCATCACGGAGATCAAGGTCGCCCTCGGCCTCACCACCGAGCCGGACACCCGCCGGGCCCGCCTGCTCGCCCAGCTCGCCGCCGAGCAGATGGTGGTCGCGCCGCTGGACGAGCGGCAGGAGCTGGTCGAGCGAAGCACTGACCATCGCGCGAACCCTCGACGAGGCCACCCTGTCGCGCGTGCTGCTGTCCAGCATGAACGGCATCTGGACCGCGCACACCCTGCCCCGACGCCGGCAGCTGCTCGACGAGCTCCGGGTGGTGATCGCTGGGGTGCCCGACCCGGACGCGCGGGCCTACACGGCCATCCAGGGAGTCTGGACCGGGCTCGAAGCATGCGATCGGACCACCGTCGACCAGTCCCTGGGCGAGCTTCGGGCCGCCTGTGATGCCACCGCCCAGCCCACCGTGCACTGGATGCTCTCGACGCTCGAATGTCTCGTCGCTGTGGCAAACGGCCAGCTCGAGCTCGCCGAGCAGCACGCCACCTCGGCCTTCGAGCGGGCGACCGAAGCCGGGCTGCAAGATGGCCTGATCGTCTACTCGGCGCAGCTGATGGGCATCCGGATCGTGCAGGGTCGAGTGGACGAGCTCTCCGACCTCATCGGGGCGGCGATCCCGGACAACCCTGCCCTCGCCGACACCCTGACCGCCGTGCTGGCGCTGGCCCACACCGACCGTGGCGACCTGGAGGCCGCCAGGGTGGTGCTCGCCGATGTGCTGGCCAGGGATCCCGCCACCTGGCTCCACAACAACACCTGGTCGACGACCGTGGACCTCGCGGCGACCGTCGCCAACCGCTGTCGTGACCAGGCAGCCGCCGGCAGCCTGTATGCGGCGTGCGCATCGGTGCCGGGCGTGCTCCAGCTGTCGGGTGCCTCCTGCACGGTGCACTTCTCGACCTCACTCGGGGTGCTGGCGGCCACCCTGGGCAATCGAGCGGCGGCGGAGGCGCACTTCCAGGCCGCGGACAGGGCACTGGTCGACTTCCGGGCCCCGGTGTTCCTTGGCATCAATCGCCACGAGCACGGTCGCGCGCTGCTCGAGCTGGGGGATCCCGCGGATGTCCAGCGAGCTCGGGACCTGTTGGCCAGTGCGGCAAGCGCGTTCCGCGCCCACGACTGCCCGGGTCGGCTCGCCCGGTGCGAGGAGCAGCTCGCGTCGGTCAGCCAACTGCCTGGTCAGCCCGAGTAGTTGGGCGCCTCGACGGTCATCTGCACGTCGTGCGGGTGGCTCTCCTTGAGCGAGGCGGAGGTGATCCGCACGAAGCGGCCCTTCTGCTGCAGCTCGGGGACCGTCTGGGCTCCGACGTAGAACATCGACTGGTTGAGCCCACCGATCAGCTGGTGGGCGACCGCCGCGAGGGGGCCGCGGTAGGCCACCTGCCCCTCGATGCCCTCGGGAACGATCTTGTCGTCGCTGGTGACCTCGGCCTGGAAGTAGCGGTCCTTGGAGTAGGACTTCTTGCCCCGACTGGACATCGCGGCGAGCGAGCCCATGCCGCGATAGGCCTTGAACTGCTTGCCGTTGACGAAGATGGTCTCCCCGGGCGACTCCTCGCAGCCGGCGAGCAGTGATCCGATCATCACCGAGTCCGCGCCGGCCACGATCGCCTTGGCGATGTCACCGGACTGCTGCAACCCACCGTCGGCGATGACCGGAACTCCGGCCGGCTGACACGCCAGCGAGGCCTCGTACACCGCGGTGACCTGGGGCACGCCGCAGCCGGTGACCACCCGTGTCGTGCAGATCGAGCCCGGTCCGAAGCCGACCTTCACTGCGTCGGCGCCCGCGTCGACGAACGCCTGGGCACCTTCGCGCGTGGCGACATTGCCCCCGATCACCTGCACGTGCCGGGTGGCCGGGTCGCCCTTGAGCCGGCGGACCATGTCGAGCAGGAGCGATACGTGACCGTGGGCGGTGTCCGCGACCAACACGTCGACTCCGGCCTCGACCAACGTCGTGGCTCGCTGCCAAGCATCGCCGAAGTAGCCGACTGCCGCGCCGACCATCAGCCGGCCCTGACCGTCGTTGGAGGCATGCGGGAACTGCTCGGACTTCACGAAGTCCTTGACGGTGATCAGTCCGCCGAGGTGGCCCTGCTCATCCACCAGAGGCAGCCGCTCACGCTTGTGCTGACGCAACAGCGTCGTCGCGTCCTCGCGGGAGATGCCGACCGGGCCGGTGATCAAAGGCATCGGCGTCATCACCTCGTCGACCTTGGTGGTCGCCCACTCCGCGACGGGGGTGAACCTGAGGTCGCGGTTGGTGATGATGCCGAGCAGACGCATCTGGGTGTCGACCACGGGCAAGCCGGAGACGCGGTACTCACCGCAGATGCGGTCGAGGTCCTCCAGCGTCGCGTCGGGACCGATCGTGACGGGGTTGGAGATGATGCCGGTCTGGGTCCGCTTCACGAGGTCGACCTGGTAGGCCTGGTCCTCGATCGAGAGATTGCGGTGCAGCACCCCGAGCCCGCCCTGGCGAGCCATCGCGATCGCCATCCGCGACTCGGTGACGGTGTCCATGGCCGCACTGACCAGCGGCACCTTCAGGCTGATCTCGCGGGTGAGCCGTGAGGTCGTGTCGATCTCGTCCGGCGCCAGGTCCGAGTGACCCGGCAGCAGCAGTACGTCGTCGTAGGTGAGACCCAGGCTGGCGAACTTCTCGGGTAGCTCCACAGCCCCATCGTAATGGGCGATCAGCGACCCAGGTCCCGCAGACCGATCCGCACGGTCAAGGTCTCCCCCGCCATCCTGATCCGGCCACGCATCCCGGCGGCGAGCACCATCGGCAGCACGGCCTGGTTGTCGGCACGCGCGGCGAACGCGATCTCGGCTGCTCCGTTGGCGTGGGCCAACCGGGCGACCTCCGCCAACAGCTTCGTGCCGACGCCGCGTCGTCGCCAGGTCGGATCAACCTGGAGGTCGACCCACCGGGTGCCGGGCTCGTCGATCGTGCCCGCACGCGCGGTGGCGGCACCGACCACCTGGTCACCCACCCGGGCCGAGACGGTCGAGTCCCGTACGACGTAGTCCGGCACCAGCCCCTGCCCGAGACGACCGGAGCCGGAACCGAGCTGGGGCACCTCCCGGGCCAGTACGTCGCTGACCAGCTCGGCCATCGCCACCCCTCGCGCATGCTCGGTGCCGGTGAACGGCGCCGCCCGGCGTACCTGGACCTGCACCGCACCCACGGCCAGCTCCATCACGTCGTCGCCGCTGTGCCCGTCGGCGTCGAAGAGGTGAGCCACGACCTCGGGAAACGAGGCCGGCTCGGTGAGAATGGCCTGGGCCGCCCGCACGTAGCGCGTGGGCTGGTCGACCAGGGCGGCCTCCGTGCAAGGGGCGGCCACCACCGACTCGCCGCCGGAGCGCTCCACGAGCTCCTGGAGGTCCGTCTCGGTCCAGTCATCCGGCGCGTTGAGCACCAGCTCGTCGGTGACGCGGTCCACGCCCGGGAAGACCTGGAGCCCCAGGATGTTGGCGCCGGCCTTCCCGCACTCCTGCGCCAGGCACGCCAAGGTTCCGGGCCGGTCCGGCAGCGCCGCTCGCACTCTCCACAACATGCTCAGACCATCCCCCCACCCCGTTGCGCATTAGCGTCGGCAGTGTTTCGCGGAGGCAACAACTCCAGGCAACAGCTGCAGGCAACCCGGTCCCGTGTAGAAACTCCCCATGGAGGAGCACCGGCGCGTGGCCTGGGTCGCGGCCGGTGGTGTGGTCCTGGCCCGCCTCCTCGGACTACGGCTGCCGTTGCGAGCCGATGAGGCCGGCTTCCTCCTGGTGGCGCGGTCCTGGGACCCGCAGCCGGACAGTCTCTACGGCCAGTTCTTCGTCGACCGACCACCGTTGCTGATTGCTGTGGTCCGCGCCGTCGACTGGTTGGGCCCGCCCGAGCTGCTGCGAGTAGTCGGGGCCCTGTGGTTCGGCGTGCTGGTGCTGGTGGCGGCCCGGGTCGGTCTCGAGATCGGCGGGCGCCGAGCTGCGGGCTGGACCGCGGTCGTGGTTGCCGCGCTGCTGGTGAATCCAGTCATCGATGTGGTAGCGATCAAGGGCGAGCAGCTCGGCATGCCGTTCGTGCTGATCAGCATGCTCTGCACGGTGGCGGCCCTGGGCCGCGAGTCCGCCTGGCTGGCGCTTCTCGCGGGGGTCTGCGGAGCGATCGCGCCCGGCTTCAAGCAGAACCTCGTGAGCGGACTGGTGTTCGCGGCCGTGGTGCTGGTCGCCGCCCGGCTGGCCGGCCGGCTCTCCACCCGCAGCACGCTCCGACTGGGGGCACTCGGTCTGCTGGGCGCCCTGGTGCCCGTCGCGCTGACCGTCGGCTGGGCCGAGCTGGCCGGCGTACGCCTGCACACGCTCTGGTACGCGACCTTCGGGTTCCGCACGGACGCCTCGCTGGTGCTGGCCGACCAGAGCGGTGGCCCGCGGGCAGAACGCGCGTTGATCCTGCTCGCCGTCGCGCTCGCTGCGGGGATCGCCCTGGTGATCGGACTGTTCCTGCGCCACCTGCGCGAGGAGTGGTCGGTCGACCGGGTGCTGACCGCGGCCACTCTGGCGGTGGTGCTGGTCGATGTCGGTGCGCTGGTGGCGGGCGGCAGCTACTGGCGCGACTACCTGCACGCCCTGGTGCCGGCGACCGCGCTCTGCGTGGCGCAGCTGGCGCGGCGACATCCGCAGCACCGGCCCACCCGGCTGCTGGTGGTGGGCGCGCTCGCCTCGTGCGTGGTGTCGCTGGTCGTCTGGACCGTGATCACCGCCGCTGGACTGGTGCCCTACACCGAGGCACGCACCGGTGAGGCACTGGCCGACGCAGCCACCGGCGGCGACACCTTGACGGTCTTCGGCGGTCGCGCCGACATCCAGTACGCGTCCGGGCTGCCCGCGCCCTACCGGCACCTCTGGAGCCTCCCGATGCGCACCCTCGACCCGGATCTCACCGAGCTGCGGGCCCTGGTCGCCAGCGACCATGCGCCCACCTGGATCGTGGAGTGGGTCGACTTCCAGGCGTGGAACGACGAGGCGGGCGCACTCCTGCGCGCCGATGTCGAGGAGCGCTACGTCGTGCACGGCCTCGGCTGCGACGACCGCAAGGTCTACCTGCGGCGCGGCCTCGACCGCCCGGGACTCACCCCCGACTGCGGCTGACCGCGGGAGCTCTGGGAAATGCGCTGACCCGTCGGGCCCGAAGGCCTGACGGGTCAGCGGTGAAGCAGGAGCGGGTGGATCAGTGGCCGTGGCCGTGCCCGTGGCCGGCAGCCGCTGCGGGCTCCTCGTCCTCGGGCTTCTCGACGATCAGCGTCTCGGTCGTCAGCAGCATGCCGGCGATCGAGGTGGCGTTGATCAGCGCCGAGCGGGTCACCTTCACGGGGTCGAGCACGCCCTGGGCAACCAGGTCGCCGTACTCCTCGGTGGCCGCGTTGTAGCCCTGCCCGACTCCGAGCTCGCGGACCTTGGTGGTCACGACGTAGCCGTTGACCCCGCCGTTCTCGGCGATCCAGCGCAGCGGCTCGTCGGCGGCCTTGCGCACGATCCGCACGCCTGCCGCCTCGTCACCGGTGAGGCCGAGGTCCTTCTCCAGCACCGAGACCGCGTGGATCAGGGCAGACCCACCGCCGGGCA
>CAWHKK010000010.1:0-58676 GCA_963829975.1 uncultured Actinomycetota bacterium | reverse complement strand
ACGCCGCTGACGATCGAGAATCCCAGCACGGGCAACCTCAGTGACGACGTCGTCATCAATGCGCGGGAAGCGCCCGGTGCCGTCATCTTCAGCAGGCGCGCCGGCTCGGCGTGGCAGGACGTGACCGCGGCCGAGTTCCTCGACGAGGTCCGGGCGGTCGCGAAGGGGCTGATCGCGGCCGGCATAGAGGCGGGCGACCGCGTAGCCCTGATGTCCAAGACCCGCTACGAGTGGACCCTGCTCGACTACGCGATCTGGTTCGCCGGCGCAGTCACTGTGCCCATCTACGAAACCTCCTCGGCCGACCAGGTCGAGTGGATCCTGCGCGACTCCGGCGCCCGCGCGGTCGTCGCCGAGGTCGCCGAGCACATGGCGCGTATCGCTGCGATACGCGGCGGTCTCGACCAGCTCAACCACGTCTGGTCGATCACCGACAACGCGGTGAGGGTGCTGATCAACCTCGGTGACGAGATCCCCGACAGCGCATTGGAGGAGCGGCGTATCACCACGACTCCTCAGGACGTCGCCACCATCATCTACACCTCGGGCACCACCGGTCGACCGAAGGGCTGCAAGCTCACCCATGGCAACTTCATGTTCGAGCTGGGAGTCGACGGTCGACGAGCTGCGACCGACTGTTCGCCACCGAGGGCGCCTCGACGCTGCTCTTCCTTCCGCTGGCCCACGTCTTCGCGCGGATCATCCAGGTCGGCGCGGTGAAGTCCCGCACCAGGTCGGCCACAGCGCCGACATCAAGGCGCTGCTGCCGGATCTCCAGGAGTTCCGGCCGACGTTCATCCTGGCGGTGCCGAGGGTGTTCGAGAAGGTGTTCAACACCGCCTCGCAGCGCGCCACAGCCGACGGCCGCGGCAAGATCTTCGACCGGCCGCGGAGACCGCCATCGCGTACTCCCGGGCCGGCACTCCCGCAAGGGCCGGCCCCGGTGGCCGTCCGGGCCCAACACGCGGCGTTCAGCCGCCTGGTCTACGCGAAGCTGCGCGACGCCCTGGGTGGCGCCTGCGAGTACGCCGTCTCGGGAGGCGCCCCGCTGGGCGAGCGGCTGGGCCACTTCTACCGGGGCATCGGGCTCACCATCCTCGAGGGCTACGGGCTCACCGAGACCACGGCCGCCTTGACCGTCAACCTGCCGAACGCCACAGAAGGTCGGCACCGTCGGCCGTCCGATCCCAGGCACGGCAGTACGCGTCGCCGACGACGGCGAGCTGCTGTTCCGTGGCGGGCAGGTGTTCAGCGGCTACTGGCACAACGACGAGGCAACTGCCGAGGTGCTGGAGCCCGACGGTTGGTTCCACACCGGTGACGTCGGCGAGGTCGATGACGAGGGCTTCGTCCGCATCACCGGTCGCAAGAAGGAGATCCTGGTCACCGCGGGTGGCAAGAACGTCGCCCCGGCCGTGCTGGAAGACCGGCTGCGCGCGCATCCGTTGGTCAACCAGTGCATGGTGGTCGGCGACCGGCAGCCCGTTCATCGCAGCACTGGTGACCATCGACCCGGAGTCGTTCGCCGGCTTGGGCCGAGGTTCACGGCCGCCCGGCGAGCATCGCTGACCAGGTCGACGACCCGGCCCTGCGTGCAGCGATCCAGTCCGCCGTCGACGACGCCAACAAGGCGGTGTCCAAGGCCGAGTCGATCCGGAAGTTCCAGATCCTTCCCGGTGACTGGACCGAGGAAGGCGGTCAGCTGACGCCGAGCCTGAAGCTCAAACGCAACGTGGTCACCCGCGAGTGCCGTAGCGAGATTGCCGCCCTCTACATCTGACGGCATGGCCCATCGGGACTGAAGAAAATGGCCGATCGGCCCATTTCCTCCCCAACTCCCCCGCCGGCGTACACACGGCGCTAACGTCACATTTCGGAGCCGCTCCAGCTGGGGAGCAACGGAGCGGCCCGATCGGGACTGGGAGGGACCGCACGGCTCATCGTGCGCCCATGAGGGTAAAGGGTTCGCGATGAACCGACGCAGAATGCTATTGATGGCCGCGGCAGTTGTGGCAGCGCTCGGCGCCACGCTCGTCTTCTTGTACGTCCAGGGAGCCGAAGGTCGCGCCCAGAACAAGTTCGACACGGTCGAGGTCCTTGTCGCGACCCAGCAGATCGAGGCCGGCGAGGCCGCCAACGCCGCGTACGCGAGCGGGAAGATCGTCTTGCAGGCGGTGCCGCAGACCCAGGTCCTCGCGGGGGCCACTTCCGAAGGTGACGCCTTCACCGACCTGATCGCGTTGGGCACGATCTATCCCGGAGAGCAGCTGATCCCCGAGAAGTTCGGTGGCGGCTCCGAGGTCCAGGCACCCACCAGCCTGCCCATACCGAAGGGCAACATGGCCATCTCGGTCAACCTCACCGACACAGCGCGAGTCGCCGGGTTCGTCGACCCTGGATCCGAGGTGGCGATCTTCCTCAGCGGCAATGTCCCGCCCGCGAACGCGGACTTCACCCGCCTGCTGCTCGATCGCGTGACGGTGATCGGTGTCGGCTCGACCACTCAGGTCACCACGACGACGACCGACCCGGAGGGCGCGCAGACGGTGGAGCAGCTGCCCCGCACGCTGCTCACCTTGTCGCTGGACCAGGACCAGGTGGAGAGGGTCTTGTACGCGCAGGGTCATGGCGAGCTGGCTTTTGCCCTGCTCACGCCGGACAGCAAGGTCGACACCAATGCGGGCACCACTGCCCCCCAGCTCTTCAGGTGATGGCAGATGCCAGTCCTCGTCGAACCTGAGAACCCCACCGCGGCGTCGCTCCTCGGCGCGCTACCGCTGGGTGCCCACGGAGTCAACTCTCCCAACCGGATGCATGCCTGGCTCGACTCCCATCCCGACGAGTACGTCGTCGTGCTGGGTCCGGACCTGTTGATGGACGTTTCTGTCGAGGTCTGCGAAGAGCTCCGGACCGCTCACCCGACAGTGAGCGTGATCCTGGTCCGCGACGTCGTCGACACCGAGGTGCTGACCCGAGCGATGCAGGCCGGCGCTCGCGATGTTGCGGCGGGCGGTGACATCGCCTCCATCACGGCCGCTATCCAGCGTGCCCACCAGCTCCACCTCGCCCTGCGCGGACCAGCCGGTGCGGTCCGCTACGGCAAGGTGGTCACCGTCTTCTCGCCGAAGGGCGGGGTGGGCAAGACCACCATGGCGGTCAACCTCGCCCTGGCGCTGACCGAGAAGGGCGCACGCAAGGTGTGCCTGGTCGACCTCGATCTCGCCTTCGGCGACGTCGCGATCACGATGCAGCTCTTCCCGACCCACTCGATCGAGCAAGCCGTCGGGTCGGAGGAGACGATCGACCAGGCGATGCTCGCTGGCCTTCTCACCCGCCACAAGGACTCGCTGATGGTCCTCGCCGCACCCGCCCACCCCGACGTACGCGAGCGGGTGACGCCGGTACTGATCTCCCGCATCCTGAAGACGCTGACCGAGGAGTTCGACTATGTCGTCGTCGACACCGCCCCCACGTTCGACGACATCACGCTCACCGCACTCGACGAGACCGACGAGTGCATCATCTTGGCCACCCTCGACGTACCGACCCTGAAGAACGTCAAGGTGGCCCTGGAGACGCTCGACCTGCTGAACATCTCCCGGGGACATCGCCACCTGCTGCTGAACCGCGCCGACGACCTGGTCGGGATCAGCGTCGACAAGGTGGAGACGATCCTCGGCATGCCGGTGGCCTGCCAGATCGGCACGGACATCGCTATCGCGGCGGCCACCAACGCTGGCACGCCCATCGTTGCCGACAACCCCCACCACCCTTCGAGCATTGCGGTGACGTGTCTGGCCGCCACGCTCGCCGGCGAGCCGGTTACCAGTCCTGGAGCCGCGGCCAGCCGCCGGGCGGACGTCCCGGTCGAGTCCAAGAAGCGGCGCTTCGGCAGGAAAGACAGGTGACCCACCGATGAGCACTCTTTCGGACCGGCTGGCGGCCGCGCGGCAGTTCAGCGAGGGAGCCGGCAAGCACGCCGCCGACCTCGGTGACGATGCACCCGACGATGCCGCCTATCTCGAGGCTGTGAGCGGCACCGTCGCTGCCAAGCCGCCCACTCGGGCGGAGTCGGCCGGCGGCTACGCCAAGGCAGCTGCGCCGCCGATGAAGACCACCGACCCGTCATCGACCAGGCGAGCACTGGCCAGCCAACAGAACGACCGGATCGAAGAACTCAAGTCGAGCGTCAACTCGGAGCTGCTCGCACAGCTCGGCCCGCAGCTCTACGACGCCGAGATGGACCAGCAGCAGCTCGACCAACGGGTCCGCGTCGTCCTCGGCGAGGTGCTCTCCTCCCAGGACCGGCCGCTGAGCAGCAGCGACCGAGCTCGGGTCACCCAGGAGATCAGCGACGACATCCTCGGCTACGGACCGATCGAGCCGTTCCTTCGTGACATCGATGTCTCTGAGGTGATGGTCAACCGCCACGACAGCATCTGGCTGGAGAAGTCCGGCAAGCTGGTCCCGGTCGACGCCCAGTTCGCCGACGAGGCCCACCTGCGGCGCACCATCGACAAGATCGTGTCGCGCATCGGTCGTCGCGTCGACGAGGCAAGCCCGATGGTCGACGCCCGCCTTCCCGACGGAAGCCGGGTCAACGCCGTGGTGCCACCGCTCGCCGTGGACGGCTCGGCTCTGACGATCCGTAAGTTCGCAGCCGACCCCTACACCTCGGTCGACCTGGTGGACTTCGGCACGATGACCCCGCAGACGCTGGACTTCGTCGAAGCCTGCGTCCGAGGTCGTCTCAACGTGATCGTCTCCGGCAGCACCGGCGCCGGCAAGACCACCACGCTCAACGTGCTCTCTTCGTTCATCCCGGACGACGAGCGCATCGTGACCATCGAGGACGCCGCCGAGCTCCAGCTCAAGCAGGCGCACGTTGTGCGGCTCGAATCTCGCCCGGCCAACATCGAGGGCAAGGGCGCGGTGACCATTCGCGACCTGGTGAAGAACAGCCTGCGGATGCGCCCTGACCGCATCATCGTCGGTGAGGTCCGCGACGCCTCCGCCCTGGACATGCTCCAGGCGATGAACACCGGTCACGACGGCTCGATCTGCACGCTCCACTCCAACGGGCCTCGCGACACCCTGGCCCGGATGGAGACGATGGTGCTGATGGCGGGCATGGACCTGCCGGTCCGTGCCATCCGCGAGCAGGTGGCCTCCGCGGTCGACATGATCGTGCACCAGACGCGCTTCAAGGACGGCAGTCGTCGAGTCACCCACATCAGTGAGGTCGAGCGGATGGAGGGTGACGTGATCACGCTCCAGGACATCTTCGTCTTCGACAGCACGGCCGGCTTCGACTCCCAGGGTCGCAACCTCGGCCGGCTGCGTTCGACCGGCCTGCGACCGAAGTTCCTCGACAAGCTCGCGAACGCCAACGTGACCGTCGACCCCCTTCTCTTCCACACGGACCGGATCTGATGGGCGCGCCGGTGCGTGCCATCGTCGTCGCGGCAGTGGTCGCGGGCACCGTGCTGTTGGGAACCGCGGGCACGGCGTCGGCTGCCGACGGATCCATTGCCCATGTCGAGCCGACCGCGGACGGGCTCCAGATCCTGGTCTCAGTGCCGCCCGACGCCGACGTCCAGCTCGATGGGGTGACCGTCACGATCGGGGCGGTCGAAGCCGAGGCCACCGCCGTGCCGGCCGACACCTCGACGCTCGTCCAGCGCACCGCGGTGCTGGCGATCGACACCAGCCGGTCGATGCGCGGCCAGCGTTTCCGTGCCACCAAGGCGGCCGCGCTCTCCTACATCGAAGCCCTTCCGGACGACGTCGTGCTGGGCATCGTGAGCTTTGCCGGAGACGTCACCAGCTCGCTGCTACCGACGCTGGACCGGGACGCCGCCCGGACGGTGGTTGCTGACCTCACCCTGTCCAAGCAGACCCGCCTGTACGACGGGATCCTCGCCGCTGCCGCGATGGCCGGCGACCAGGGTCAGCGGACCCTGCTGGTCCTCTCCGACGGTGCCGACACCAGCTCCACCCCGGTCGCTGACGTCACGGATACAGTTTCCGAGGCTGGCGTGCTGGTCGACGTCGTCGCCCTCGAGCAGAGCAGTCCCGAGATGGCGGCCCTGGAGCGAATCACCCGGGCCGGCAGCGGACGCGTGATCAGCGCCGACAGCGATGCCCTCTCCGAGACGTTCTCGACCGAGGCGGACGTGCTCGCTGCTCAAGTGCTGGTCACCGCTCAGGTGCCCGAGTCCGAATCCGGGACCCAGGGCACGGTCGAGGTGACGCTCCCGTCGTCGGACGGCAACCTCACGGCATCGGCGTTCACCACGATCCAGGGCGAGATCCGGCCAAGCGCGGTCGCGACGGACCGCGGCTGGTCACCGGCCGCCTGGCTGATGTATGCGGGCGTCGGCGCCATCGGTGTGGGTCTGGTTGCTCTCCTGATGCTGTTGGTGCCGTCAGCTCCCGGCCCAGTCGGTGTCGTCGACCGGGTGGCGTCGTACACGCGGACCACCCGTGCGGGCAACGAACCTGCGGCCAAGCCCGAAGGCGGGGAAGCGTTGGCCCAGGCCAAGGGGGCCGCGGCCGGGGTGCTGCGTCGCAACCAGAGCGTCGATGCCAAGATCACCCACCGTCTCGAAGGCGCCGGGAGTGATCTCAAGTCCTCGGAATGGCTGTTGCTCCACCTCACGATCGTCATCGGATCGGGTGCCGTCGGCCTCCTCCTCGGACAGGGCACCCTGATCGTGGGTCTGATCGCCCTGGTCCTCGGAGTTTGTGGCCCCTGGGTCTATCTGGGCTTCCGCCGCGGACGGCGGCGCAAGGCGTTCAACGCCGCGCTGCCGGACACCCTTCAGCTGATGTCCGGTTCGCTCGCGGCTGGACTCTCGCTGAGCCAGTCGGTGGACACCATCGTCCGCGAGGGCAGCGAGCCGGTGGCCTCGGAGTTCAAGCGGGTCCTGGTCGAGATTCGCCTGGGAGTGCCCCTCGAGGTGGCCCTGGACGGCGTCGCTGAAAGGTTCGAGAGCAAGGACTTCGAATGGGTCGTGATGGCGATCAACATCCAGCGTGAGGTCGGTGGCAACCTCGCCGAGCTGCTGGACACCGTGGCTGCCACCATGCGGGAGCGGGAGTACCTCCGCCGACAGGTCAACTCCCTGTCCGCCGAGGGCCGGCTGTCGGCCGTCGTGCTCTCCGTGCTGCCCCCCGGGTTCCTGCTCTACCTGCTCGTGGCCCAGCGCGACTACGTGCTGCCGCTCTTCACCGACGTTCGTGGGCTCGTGATGCTGCTGGGTGCGACGTTGTGGCTCCTGGTCGGAGTCTTCTGGATGAGCAAGCTGGTCAAGGTGGAGGTCTGAGATGGTGCTGCTCTTCGTGATGGGACTGCTCATGGTCGCCGCCGCTCTGGCCCTGGTCGGGATGGCCGTGGTCGGCGAACGCCCCACCGGGGGGGTCACCCGCTCGTTGGCCGTGCTCGAGGCGATGGGCAGTGCGCCGTCCCAGATGACCAAGGAGCTCGACCGCACGTTCGGCGAACGAGTCGTCGAACCGCTCCAGGCCAGGGCACTCACACTCGGCCGCCGGCTCTCCGGCGCCGACGCCTCCGACCGGATCCGCCACAAGCTCGACCTCGCCGGCAACCCTCGCGGATGGACCGTCGATCGAGTGCTCTCAGGCAAAGTGATCGGCGCCATCGCGCTCGCGCTCGTGGGTCTCGCGGCCGCCATGGTGGTCGGGGCTCCCGTCAGCCTGCGCATCCTGGCGCTGCTCATCGGCGTCGGCGTCGGCTTCTTCGTGCCTGATCTCTACCTCTACCAACGCACCTACGAGCGCGCCCAGCAGCTGCAGCGCGACCTGCCGGACGCGATCGACCTGATGACCATCAGCGTCGAGTCCGGCCTCGGCTTCGACGCCGCAGTCCAGCAGGTCGCCCGCAACACCGAAGGACCGTTGTCCGAGGAGTTCTCTCGGCTCTTGCGTGAGATGCAGATCGGTCAAGGTCGATCGGAGGCGCTCCGGGCGATGGCCGACCGAAGCGACGTCCCCGACCTGCGCTCCTTCGTGAGCGCGATGGTCCAGGCGGACGTGCTGGGCATCCCGGTGGCCACGGTCCTACGCGTACAGTCCAAGGAGATGAGGGTCAAGAGACGACAACGGGCCGAGGCCAAGGCTCAGCAAGTGCCGGTGAAGATCACCGTGCCCTTGATTTTCTGTATTCTTCCTTGCCTGTTCATGGCCGTGATGGGGCCGGCTGTGCTTACTGTGATGGATGGTTTCGGTTAGGCACTGATGCGCACCAGGCAACTTCTCCGGCTGTCCGGGGCCGCACGCGCGTTCGTGCTGGTCGCGATCGCCGTGGCGTTGGTGGCGGAGCGCACCGACAAGAACGCCGTCACGATGAAGTTGACGATTGCCGTCTTCGCCACCCTGTTGGCCATCTGGGGCCTCGGCCAGATCGCCGCCTGGCGCACCCGGCTCAGCACGACGCTGTCGCGCACCGAGGAGGCGGCGCTCACCGGATTGGTGTGCGCTATCGCGCTGGAGTACACGCTCGCCCCCCTGATCGCGCTCACGGTCATCCCGTTCGTCGCCGGGCTCTACGAAGGATTGTCGGGTTCGGCACGTGCGTTGGGCGCCCAGCTCCTGGTGCTCGTGCCCGCGGCGGCGTTCTTCAACTCCAAGAGCATCGACAGAGACACGAGTCAGGCGATCTTCGCCTGGACCATCGCCGCAATCGGAGTCACCCTGATCTCGGTCTTCATCCGCGCCACTGCGTTGGCGGACGACGACGAGCTGGCGCCGTACCGGCACGCGCAGAACCTGATCCGCCAGCTGATCGACATCTCGGGCGGACTGAGCTCCGGGCTGGATGTCAACGCCATCGCCGGCAGCTTGCTCAGCACAGTGGGCGACCGACTGCCCGTCTCGGCGATCGCCCTCTACGTGCCCCGCGGCGAGACCCTCATCTCGGTCGTTGGCCGCGCCTCCGAGTCGTCCGAGGACCTGGACCAGGGTGAGGCACTGGCTGTCGAGGCGTGGGCGCGCACCGACACGGTCATCGTCGGCAGCGCCTTTGCCTTCCCGGTCGGCGATCGGGGGATCATCGGAGGCGTGCTCTCCGACCGGGTCAAGCTCGAGACCTTCGACCTGCCCCGGGTGATCAAGGCGTTGGCCGAACGTCTCCAGTCCGATGCCGTCCGACTCGACACGGCCCTGCTGTTCTCTGAGTTCCGGGACACCGCGACCGCCGACGAACGGCGACGCCTGGCACGCGAGATGCATGACGGAGTGGCGCAGGACATCGCGTCGCTGGGCTACCTGGTCGACGCCTTGGCCGCCAAGCCCGCGAACCCGAAGCAGGAGCAGCAGCTCGGTGTCCTGCGCGAGCGGATCAGCCACGTGGTGGCAGAGGTCCGGCAGTCGGTGCTCACCTTGCGCACCAGCGTCGGCGAGAGCGAGAGCCTGGGTGCGGCGATCAGCTCGGTTGCCCGCAACCTCAGTGAGGTCTCCGGCATCCCCATTCATGTGACGCTCGACGAGCACACGACGCGACTGCAGCCGGCCGTGGAGGCCGAGCTCTACCGGATCACTCAGGAAGCCATGAACAACTCCATCAAGCATGCCCGGCCGACCTCGATCAGGGTGCACTGCAAGGTGCATGCCCCCGCCGCTTCGATCGTGATCTCGGACGACGGGCGGGGCCTGCAGCAGGCCCGCAGCGACTCCCACGGGCTGCAGATCATGCAGGAACGTGCTGCCCTGGTGAACGCAGAGCTGACGATCGGTTCCAGCCGTCAGGGTGGGCTCGCCGTCCGCGTCCAGATCACGCCTCCTTCAGCCGACGGTGCCGCATCACGTCGAGAACCAACAGAAAAGGTGAGCTCATGAGCGAATCTCCGATCCGCATCCTTCTGGTCGACGACCACGAGCTGATCCGCAACGGGCTGGGTGCCGTGATCGACCTCGAGGACGACCTGGACGTGATCGCCACGGCTGGCAGCGTCGCGGAGGCCCTCGCCGCCTACGCCCAGCTGAAGCCCGACGTGGTGGTCGCCGACCTCCAGCTCCAGGACGGCACCGGCCTGGACATCGTGCGCACCATTCGCAAGAGCAACGACCAGGTAGGACTGATCGTGCTGACCATGCATTCGGGTGACGACCAGATCTTCGCCGCGATGGAGGCCGGCGCTTCGGGCTTCGTCGGCAAGGACGCACCGGCTGGCGAGGTGGTCAAGGCGGCGCGTCATGCCGCCGTCTCACCGCGCTCGTTCGTCTGCGCCGGCCTGGTGGGCGCCATGATGCGTCGCCAGAGCTCAGAGTCCTCCCGGCTCACCGAGCGCGAGCACGACGTGCTGCTCCTGCTCGCCGACGGGCTCGGGGCTGCCGCGATCGGCGAGAAGCTCTACCTGAGCGAGTCGACCGCCAAGTCCCACATCGCCCGGATCTACCAGAAGCTCGGCGCCGCCAACCGGGCCCAAGCCCTGGTCACCGCGATGCGCACGGGACTGCTTTCCAGTGTGGGGCCGGCTGCCCGAGGTCGCTGACGGCATCAGCGCAGCGCTTGTCGTCCTGGACGGGCACGTCGGCGTCGGTCCTGCTCGGCGGCCAGCGTCGCGAGGTAGTCAGAAATGACTAGTGGGCTCGAGCCGATCTCCCGATTCGGAGGCAGCCCCGCGTGCAACAGGATCGTCCACATGAGGTTCCTGAACCTCGCACTCGGGAACCACTCGAGAAACTTCGGCATAGGGAGCAGCACCATGATGGACAAGCTGATCAACTTCATCCAGACCCGCCAGGCCACCAAGGACGAGCGCGGCGCCTCTGCTGTCGAGTACGGCCTGCTCATCGCCGGCATCGCCGCACTCATCGTGGTCGCGGTCTTCGCTCTGGGCCCGGTCGTCCACGACGCCTTCAGCAGCACCTGCGACACCATCGCCACGAACGACAACAACGTCGGCACGGACGCCGGCACCTGCGACAACGGCTGACAGCTGACCGCACGGTGCCGCGGAGGGAGCAGCACCGCGCATGCTCAGCAGGTGCGGGGTGGCGTGAGGGAGAGCGCGTCCCACCCGCACCGTCAACCGGACCCGGTCTCGGCCGGATCCCATGAATCGTCCTTTTCGAAGGGGACACAGCCCTCGTCGTCCGGATCGACCGCGACTCAGTCGCCGTTCATCCGGAGGGCGAGGGCTATTCGTTTGAGCACCGTCGGGTGGCTGCCGAACCACCACTGCGACCAGGCCGGTGGTGTGGGGTCGGCCAGGGAACGCCGGGCCAGCTCGCGCTGCATGGCGATGAAGGCCGTCGAATCGCCCGTCGTCACCAGGGCGTCGGCATCAGCCCGGATCTCGATCTGTCGGCTGATGCCGTTCTGGACCGGTGCGGTCGCGAGCGCTGCCAGAGCAACGACGGCCAGCAGGACCGGAACCACCTGCGGGTCGCGCAGCGATGGCCAGCCCCGGCTGCGCAGCACGCTCAGCAACAGAGCCAACAGCCCGATCCCGACCAGGGCGCCCGCTGCGCCCAGTGCGGTGCCGGTGAGCACGTCACGGTGGCGGGCATGGGCGAGCTCGTGGCCGATCACCGAGAGCGCTTGCTCCTGCGGCAGTGACTCCACGAGGTTGTCGTAGACCACGACCCGGCGAGTGCTGCCCAACCCCGAAACGTAAGCATTGAGCGTCGTCGTACGGCGGGAAGCGTCCGCGACCAGCACGTCGTCAATGGGCACTCCCTCGTCGTCGGCCAGCGCGAAGATCTCGGTGCGCAACGGTCCATCAGGCAGTGGCGTGAAGGAGTTGAAGACCGGCTCGACCACCACGGGATAGATGAACGAGCCGATCACGATCAGCGCTACGACCAAGGTGCCGGCGATGGCCGGCCAGGCCCGCTGCCAGCGCCTGGCACACGCCATCACCACGACCACGCCGAGGGCAGTGGTCACGATGCCGACCGCCTCGGTCTTGGCCAGGTCGACGGCGAAACCCGGCCACGGCTGCTTGGAGAGCCCGTAGTCGCGGTAGAGGATGCGCTGGGCAACGGCGAACGGGAGCGTCACCAGGCGACCTACGACGGCCAGGAGCGCCACCGCCTGCAGCACCTGAAGCCACCAGGGCCCGCGCAGCCGGTCGAACAGACCCCTCCCTCGTCGAGTGAAACCGAACCAGCCGGCAACGACCAAGGACACCACCAACGAGCTCCAGCTCCAGACCCTGGCCCACCGGGAGAACTGCTCGGCCTGCTGGATCTCCGCCGCGCTGAACACCGAGCGGGCCGGCACGGGAGTCAGCTCGCCCCCGGGCGCGGGATCCCACGGCACCAACCACCACGCCAGCACCACGAACGCGATGGTGCCGACCACGGCGACCACTAGTCCGGCCCGGCGACTCTCGTCCTTCACCGGGCGAGCTCGTCCAACCGCTGCTGCCACGCGGTGACGAGCTGCTGCTCGGTCCAGTCGAAGCCGTCGCGCAGCGGACCCGCCAGTGAGCCGCCCCCGTCTGCCGCTTCGTAGAACCGGACCAGCGCTGCCTCGCCCCCGCGCTCGGCCAGGACCACGGTCACGAGCCAGGAGGCCTCGTATGCCGCGCCCAGGTGCGCCTCGGCGCCGCTGAAGTCCTCCTCGTCGGGAAGCGCGGGGGGGACGCCCTGCCGTCGAACCTCTCGGATGATCTGGGCTGCGGTCCGCGACGTGGGCAGGTTGATGTCCCGCAGGGCGACGTAGTCGGCGAAACCCTCGACGAGCCACTTCGGGCCCATGCTCTCCGGCGCCCTGGTCGCCACGTGGGTGGCCTCGTGGCTCATCACCACGCGGTCACCCTGCAGGCTGTTGCGGTCGAAGACGTCGGGGTTCACGAACACATGCAGAGGGGCGTCCGCGGCCAGCAGGCCATCAGGAGAGGCCGTCACGGCGGCGATGGCTGAGTAGACACCTGGCTCGACATCCAGCGCAGACTCCAAGCCGGCTCGGTCGGCGGGCACCTCCACCACCAGCCGCGGGCGCCAGGACGTGAACACCCTCGTGACGTACGGAATCGCTGCCTCGGCCACTCGCTGGTAACCGTCGAGCTGCGTCGGCGCCCCGGCTACCAACACCAGCGTGCGCGGTGTGCGCCGAACCGTCACCGGCCCCTGCATCCACACCGGACTGCGCCGGTCTCCCCCGCCGATCGAGACGATCCGAGCCTGCCCCGGGTGGTCGGGATCGAGGCGGAAGGTCACCAGCACCTCGGTGCGCGACGGAGCCTGGTCGAAACCGCCGAAGGCCCACGTGGCGTCGACTGCGGCACTCCACGAGCCGTCTGGGGAGATCCCGCTGGCCTCGTCGACGTAGCGCAGGGTGAAGTCCTCAACGCGAAGCAGGTCGGCGTTCGTCGCCAGCGCAACCAGCTGCGCGGTGGAGGCCGCCTCGTCGGCGGCCAGTTCAGCAGCCACGCTGGTGCTGCCGCTGGCCACGGCTGTCGCCAGCTCGTCCAGCGCAGCCGTGGCGGCCCCGGAGTCCACCCGAGGACCGGAACGCTCGGGTCGGGGGGCGACGTAGGGGTCGGGACGCGTCGCGTACCAGGCGACGGCGGCGACCACCGCCAGGAGGGACAGCGAAAGACCGGCCACCCACCAGAGTGGACGGCCGGCCTTGGTAGCGCGGGAACGGGCCAGCGGGTCAGCCCGGCCGGACCGCACCGACGTACGGCATGGAGTAGAGGTCGGAGACCAGCACGCCCGAGCCGGGGTTGGCGGCGTGCACGATCAGGCCGTTGCCGATGTACATCCCCACGTGGCTGATCGGGCTGTAGTAGAAGACCAGGTCGCCGGGCTGCAGGTCAGCGGCCGAGACGCGGGGGCCGGAGCTGTACTGAGCGCTCGAGGAGTGGGGCAGGCCGACGCCGGCCTGGGCCCAGGCCATCATGGTCAGCCCGGAGCAGTCGAACGCGCTCGGGCCGGCCGCACCGTAGACATAGGAGTCGCCGACCTGGGCCATGGCGTACTGGACGGCTGCCGCTGCCCGACCGGACGCCGGCACGTCGGAGGGCAGCGCGAACGGTGCCGCGCGACAGGAGCGCCTCGCGCTCCTCTGCCTTGAGGCGGTCGAGCAGCGCCTCGGCCTCGGAGTGCTTCTCGTCGATCGTCTTCTTCTCGGCGGCCAGTCGCTTCTCGAGCGCGGCGACCTGGTCGGCGCGGCGCTGGGTGGCGTCGTGGCGGATGTCGAGCGCCTCGACCTCCGTCGCGTAGTCGTCGAAGAGCTGGTCCTGGAAGTCGCCGTACGCCGCCATCGTGGCCAGCTGCGACAGGAACGAGCTGGAGTCGCTGGAGAGGAAGACCTGACCGGCGGCAGAGATGTCGCTGCCCTCGTACTGGTCGACGACGGAGTCGGCGAGTCGGTCGCGGACCGACTTCAGCGCCTGGTCCTGGCGCTTCTGGTCCGACGGAGAGCGAGTCGAGGTCCTGGCGGAGCTCGGCGAGCTCCAGCTTGGCGTCGTTGTAGCGCTCGGAGGCCTGCTCGGCCTCGTGGTAGAGCCTGTCGACCCGAGCCTGTACGTCGTCGATGTCGGGCTCGGCCTGGGCCGAGGTCGACGGGGACCAGCCCGATCGCGATGGCGATGGCGAGTCCGGAGACGGCGGTGACGATGCGGTGTCGGCGAGTGCGCCGAGAGGTGGTCCGGCCGTGGTGCACGAGCGGGCGCTCTCCTTGCGTGTCGTACGCCTACCGGGTGAGCTGACGGGTTCGGGCACGACTGGCCCTACGCCCGCTCCTCGCCACCGGTTTCGCGGCGCCTTGCGGGTGATTCACCCCAGATGGTGCCGTCGCGTGTGCGACGACCGTTGGTTCCCCGGCTCCGGTCCGCCGCATCGGGTAGATGCGACGTCTCGGACTCAGCGCGGTGCCCGCGCGGATCCTGCTGACCCACTGTCACGGACACCTGGGTCGTCAGGTTAGCCGCCCTGGCGACCTGAGCCAACTCCTGCCGTCAGGTCGTGGACACCTGGGGGACCTCAGCAGGGCGCCGGCTCACGCCGACTCCACCTCTGGACCGGCCACCGGCCGCACCAGGCGCAGCGGCGGCACCAGCCCGCCCTCGGCGAGCACGTCGAAAGCCCGGCGTTCCTCGTCGTCGAAGGTCAGCTCCGGAGGCGGGCCCAGCAGCACGGTCACCACGCAGTCGTGGCACGCCAGGCCGCGCACCACGCAGGTGTCGCAGTCGATTCTCGTCGTCATGGAGGACACGCTCCCAGGCCCCACCGACAGAGCTCCTGACGGGACGTCAGATCGGCGGCGGGATCCTCCGCGAGAAAGGCATCGGCCCGTGACACGGTCTCGATCGCGTCTGCGCGACCGCACCAACGACAGGTGACCTGCTCCACGTCCTCGGCCAGCAGCGCGCTCTCCTCGACCGCGTGCTCCCCGGCCAGGTCGAAGTGCCAGTACTCCGTCGTCCGCCGTGAGCGCGTCACGTCGAAACGGGTGAGGTTGCCGCAGCCACCGCACCGCCAGCGGTGTGCGTCGTCCGGGATCGAGAGCGCCACGGGCTCACCCTATTCAGCGCGGCACCACGGCTCTGTCGGTGGACCGCCCTACGGTCGGAACGTGACCGTCAGCCCCACCAGCACCAGCTCTCACTAGCGCCGCTGAGGTCGCTGTGGGAGAGCCAGCGCAGCTTCGACGAGCTCGGGCGGCCGCTGCGCGACATCACGTTCTGCGTGGTCGACCTCGAGACCACCGGCGGCTCAGCCTCCGCCGGATCGATGATCACCGAGATCGGCGCGGTCAAGGTGCGCGGTGGCGAGGTGCTCGGCGAGTTCCAGACGCTGGTCAACCCCCACACCGAGATCCCGGCGTTCATCGCCGTCCTCACCGGCATCAGCAACTCGATGGTGGCCGACTCGCCGAGCATCGACTCCGCGCTGCCGGCATTCCTCGAGTTCGCGGCCGGCTCGGTGCTCGTCGCCCACAACGCGCCGTTCGACGTCGGCTTCCTGCGCCACTTCTGCGACCTGCAGGAGCGGCCCTGGCCGGCCTTCGAGGTGGTCGACACCGCCAAGCTCGCGCGCCGGGTGATCACCCGCGACGACGCGCCCAACTGCAAGCTCTCGTCGCTGGCGCAGCGCGTTCCGGTCCACCGACGACGCCCAACCACCGTGCCCTGTCCGACGCCCGCGCGACGGTCGACGTGCTCCACGGGCTGATGGAGCGGCTCGGCGCGCTCGGCGTGCACACGCTCGAGGAGCTGCAGACGTTCTCGTCGCGGGTCACCTCGGCCCAGCGCCGCAAGCGTCACCTCGCCGACGGGCTGCCCCACTCCCCCGGCGTCTACCTGTTCAAGGACGACCGGTCCCGGGTCCTCTACGTCGGCACCTCGCGCGACCTCCGCACGCGCGTCCGCTCCTACTTCACCGCCTCGGAGACCCGGTCGCGGATGGGCGAGATGGTGGGGCTTGCCTCGTCCGTCACCGGCATCGAGTGCGCCACCCCGCTCGAGGCGGAGGTCCGCGAGCTGCGGCTGATCGCCGAGCACAAGCCGAGCTACAACCGGCGGTCCCGCTACCCGGAGAAGGTCACCTTCATCAAGCTGACCCGGGAGCCGTGGCCGCGGCTGTCGCTGGTCAAGAAGGTGCTCGACGACGACGCCGACTACCTCGGCCCGTTCGGGTCGAGGAAGCTCGCCGAGAAGTGCCTGGCCGCGCTCCACGACACCTTCCCCGTGCGGCAGTGCACCGACCGCCTGGGGCTGCGCCCCTCGCGCGCGGCGTGCGTGCTGGCCGAGATGGGCCGCTGCCTCTCCCCGTGCGACGGCACCGCCGACACCGACACCTACGCCGCCGTCGTACGCCAGCTGCGCGACACGTTGCTCCAGCGCCCCGACGACGTCGTCGAGCTGGTCAACGCCCGGATGTCGGCGCTGGCCGACGAGGAGCGCTTCGAGGAGGCCGGCGTCCACCGCGACCGGCTCGCGGCGTTCGTGCGCGCGGCCGCGCGATCCCAGCGGCTGACCTCGCTGACCCGGTGCGCCGAGGTCGTGGCCGCCCGGCGCGAGGACGACGGGCGCTGGGCCGTCCACATCGTCCGCTACGGCCGACTCGCCGCCGCCGCGGTGATCCCGCCCGGAGCCGACGCCCACCCGTTCGTGGCGGAGCTGCGGGCCATGGCCGAGACCGTCACCCCGGCTCCGGGCCCGTCCCGGCCGCCACCGCCGAGGAGAGCGAGCGGGTGCTGCGCTGGCTCGAGTCACCCACGATCCGGCTGATCGAGATCGACGGCGAGTGGACCTGTCCGGTCAACGGCGCCACCCGCCACCTCGCCTCGGCCGTCGTCGAGCCGGCGCCCTTCGACGCCTCGGTGGAGACCCGTCGCGAGCGGAGCCGACTAGGCTCGCGCCCATGATCACCGCCATCGTCTTCGTGAAGGCCGACGTCGCCCGGATCCCCGAGGTCGCCGAGGAGATCGCGGCCCTCGAGGGCGTCAGCGAGGTCTACTCCGTGACCGGCCAGATCGACCTGATCGCGATGGTCCGGGTGCGCAACCACGACGACGTCGCGGCCGTCGTGGCCGACCAGCTCAACAAGGTCGCCGGGGTCAACGAGACCGAGACCCACATCGCCTTCCGCGCCTACTCCCAGCACGACCTCGAGTCGGCGTTCTCGCTCGGGCTCGACTAGGCGTGTCGCGCCAGTGAGCTGGCTCGACGACCACTGGGTCGACATCCTCGGCTGGGGTGGCAGCGCGCTCCTGGTGTTCTCGCTGCTGCAGGCCCGGGTGCTGCGGTTCCGCGCCCTCAACCTCGCGGCCACGCTGATCCTGCTGCTGTTCAACGCCGTCATCGAGGTCTGGCCGATGGTGGGGATGAACACCGTCCTGGCCGTCATCAACGTCGTCTTCATCGTCCGGCTGCTGCAGGAGCGCCACGACGACGAGTCTTCGAGGTGGTGGAGGTCGGCACCCGCGACGACTACTTGCGCATGTGCTGGACACGCACGACGAAGACATCCGCAGGTTCCAGCCCGATTTCGACTGGGATCCGGACCGCCCGGCAGCCACGCCTTCGTGCTCGTCAAGCGTGACGAGACGGTGGGCGTGGTGCTGCTGCGCCGGCCGACGGCGACGTCGCCCCGGATCGAGCTCGACTACGTGACCCCGAAGTACCGCGACTTCTCTCCCGGCGAGTTCGTGTGGCGACGCAGCGGAGTGCTCAAGGACCGCGGCATCCGTCGGGTCCTGACACCGCCCGGGATGATGGCGGCCTACTACGAGAACGTCGGCTTCCGTCGCAAGGGAGATCGGTACGCGCTGGACCTCTGAGCCCTCTCAGCGTGCGGCGGCCGCCACCCAGCGGTCGAGGGTCGCCTTCGGCGGCGCCCGAGTCGACCGCCTCGCGGGCGCGTTCGACGCCTGCAGCCAGCGCCTCCGTGACGGGAGTGCCGGGCGCGTCGTAGACGGCGAGTGCCGCCCCGGCGTTGAGCAGTACGGCGTCGCGCACCGCGCCCTTCTCACCCTCGAGCAGGCGGCGTACGACGGCGGCGTTGTGGTCCACGTCGCCGCCGCGCAGCGCCTCGGCGCTGGCGCGCGCGATGCCGAGGTCGAGCGGGTCGACGCGCGTCCTCGGTGACCGCGCCGTCGTGCACGACCCAGACCGCCGAGGTCGTGGTCGTGGTCAGCTCGTCGAGGCCGTCGTCACCGCGGAACACCCAGGCGTCGACGCCGCGGCGCGGCGAAGACCCCGGCCATCACCGGCGCCATCCGCGGGTCGGCGCAGCCGATCGCCTGCGCGGCGGCTTGACCGGGTTGGCGAGCGGGCCGAGGAAGTTGAAGCGTGGTGCCGATGCCGAGCTCGCGGCGCGGCACGGCCGCGTGGCGCAGCGCCGGGTGGAAGGCGGCGGCGAAGCAGAACGTGATGCCGGCCTCCTCGGCCACTGCGGCGACCCGCTCGGGCGGCAGGTCGAGGCGGATGCCGAGCGCCTCGAGCACGTCGGCCGAGCCGGCCTTCGACGAGGCGGAGCGGTTGCCGTGCTTGACCACGCCGGCGCCGGCGCCGGCCGCCACGATCGCGGCCATCGTGGAGATGTTGACCGACATCGACCGGTCGCCGCCGGTGCCGACCACGTCGAGCACGCCGGCCGGGCACCTCGATCGGCGTGCTGACGGCGTACATGGCGTCGATCAGTCCGGTCAGCTCCTCGATGGTCTCGCCCTTGGCCCGCAGGGCGACCGCGAAGCCCGCGATCTGGGAGGGAGTGGCCTGCGCCCGCGAGGATCTCCCCCATCGCCCAGCTGGTCTGGTGCGGCGCGTCAGGTCGGTGCGGGCGACCAGCGCGCCGAGCACGTCGGCCCAGGTCGACACGTGCGTCAGGCCGGCACTCGGGAGCGCAGCAGGGCGACCACGGCGTCGGCGAGCTGGATCGGGTCGATCGGGTGGGCCACGGTCGCCTCGGCGCGCGACCAGGTGGCCAGCCAGGCGTCCTGCGGGCGGCCGATCAGCACCAGCACCGGCGGGCAGTTGTAGATCTCGTCCTTGAGCTGCTTGGCGATGCCCGAGGCCGCCGGCGGGCACGGCCTCGCCGTCGAGGATGGCCAGCGCGATGGTGCCGGCGTCCAGGTTCTGGATGACGACCGGCTCGGTGGCGACCTCGACGTACTCGAGCTCGGGCAGGTCCGGGTGCGGGCGCCGGCCCAGCGCCAGGATCACCTGCTGACGCGTGTTGACGTCGTCGCTGTAGACCAGCACCTTGAGGGCGGACTTGGAGTCACTCACGGGCGAGATGCTACCGGGCGGTCGCCGACCGACCTCGCGGGCCTCGATCAGGTCGAGCCGCCGGTCCTCGCGGGCGGCCTCCTTGATCGACGACCGCACCCACTGGGCGAACAGCACGGCGAAGAAGACCAGCCCGACCAGGTCGCCGGCGCCCCAGAGGATCCCGCCAGCCAGCTCCTGGTCGGCGGCCGGGTCGGGCAGCCAGGCGCCCATCGGACCGTCGTGCAGCGAGGGGTACCAGGAACCGCCGATCAGCGTCTCCTGTCCCATGATCGTGACGCCGAGGAAGGCGTGGAACGGCAGGGTCAGCACGGTCAGCAGCACCCGGAACGGGTAGCCGACGCGGTTGGGCAGCGGGTCGACGCCGACCAGGGGCCAGAAGAAGAGCGAGCCCACCAGCACCAGGTGGACGTGCATCAGCTCGTGCACGTAGGCCGACTGGAGCGAGGCGTCGTACCAGCCGGAGAAGTAGAGCGCCCACGGCGAGACGACGTACAAGAGGAACGCCAGGGGTGGGAACGACAACACCTTGGCCACCCGGGAGTGCACCACGGCGAGCAGCCACCGCCGCGGAGCGGCCGGGAGCGTGCGCAGCGCCAGGGTGACCGGCGCGCCCAGCGCCAGCGCCAGCGGCACGATCATCGCCAGCACCATGTGCTGGACCATGTGCACGCTCAGCAGCGTGGTGTCGTAGGCCGCCAGACCCGGACGAGGTGGCGACGTAGAACGACCCCATGCCGGCCACCACGAACGCGAACGTCCGCCCCATCGGCCAGTGGTCACCCCGGCGGCGAAGGGCTGAGCACGCCGAGCAGGTAGAGACCGGTCGCCCAGACCGTGATCACGAGCGGCAGCGGCGCCAGCGACCACTCGCTGAAGAACGCTCCCGCGGTGAGTCTGGGGAGCGCGTCGGCGGCGTCCACGACCGTCACCAACCCGGCCATCCCCCACTCTTTCAGCACGGTGTGAACTTTATGACCTCCGCGGATCAGGGGGTCGAGGTGCCCTCGGCGACCACATACCGACATAATGACCGCGTGGCGACCACAGCAACCATTCCGGCCTCGCGTCTGCACGGCCACCACGACCGTCCGAGCATGGTCGCGGTCGGGACGATCATCTGGCTCTCCAGCGAGCTGATGTTCTTCGCGGCCCTGTTCGCGTCGTACTTCACGATCCGGGCGGTCAGGCCCCGACCTGTGGGCCGACAACACCGCGCTGCTGGACGTGCCGTTCGCCGCCGTGAACACCACGATCCTGGTGCTCTCGTCGCTGACCTGCCAGCTCGGCGTGTTCGCCGCTGAGCGCGGCCAGGTGGGGCGCACCGGGGCTCGCTGCTCAAGGTCAGCGGCTGGGGCCTGCGCGAGTGGTTCATCCTCACCTACTGCATGGGCGCGGTCTTCATCGCCGGCCAGTCCGTCGAGTACGCCACGCTCGTCCAGGAAGGCACCACGATCCAGGACTCGGCCTACGGCACGATGTTCTACCTCACCACTGGCTTCCACGGCATCCACGTCACGGGCGGGCTGATCGCCTTCCTGTTCGTGCTCGGCCGCACCTACATCGCCCGGAAGTTCACTCACGAGCAGGCCGTCAGCGCGATCGTCGTGTCCTACTACTGGCACTTCGTCGACGTCGTCTGGATCGGCCTGTTCGCGACGATCTACCTCATCCAGTGAGCATCCACCGTTCGCGACCGAAGACCGACCAGGACTGACAAGGGACAGACAGTGCGCCTCCTGAACCGCTCCGCCGGCCGACTCTCCCGCCATCGCCGCGGACCCCTTGCCGGACTCGTCGTCCTGCTGTTCGGCCTGCTGCTGACCGGTGGCCTCTACGCCGCCTTCGCTCCTGCCTCGGCCGACAGCACCGCGAGCGAGGCCGGCTCCGCCGCGGAGGGCCGTGAGCTGTTCCTGGTCAGCTGCGCGTTCTGCCACGGCCAGAACGGCGAGGGCGTGGTGACCAAGGACGGCACCCAGTACGGTCCGCCGCTGGCCGGCGTCGGCGCAGCCGCCGTCGACTTCCAGGTCGGCACCGGCCGGATGCCGATGGCCCAGCCTGGCGCCCAGGCCGAGGCGAAGCCCGCGGTCTTCGACGACGAGGAGATCGCCGACCTGGCCGCGTACGTCGCCGAGCTCGGCCCCGGTCCCGCCATCCCCGACGAGAGCGACTACAGCCTCGAGGGCATGAGCGAGGAAGAGCGCACCGAGGCCATCGCCCGCGGCGGCCAGATCTTCCTGACCAACTGCACCGCCTGCCACAACTTCGAGGGCTCCGGCGGCGCCATGCCCCGCGGCGGCCAGGCCCCCAAGATCCGCGGCGTGGAGCCGAAGCACATCTACGAAGCCATGCTCACCGGCCCGCAGTCGATGGACACCTTCTCCAACGGCAACCTGCCGCCCGACGCCAAGCGCGACGTCATCGCCTACCTCGAGGCGATCGACGACGCAGCCCGGCTACGGCGGCTTCGGGCTCGGCGGCCTCGGCCCGGTGAGCGAAGGCCTCTTCGCCTGGCTGGTCGGCATCGGTGGACTGCGTCGGCTTCGCCATCTGGATCGCCGCCCACACGACTCGTTCCACCAGCAGCCCCACGTCCAGCAAGGGAGCGGACGCGTGAGCGACGCACACAACCGACGCACGTCCTGGCGGTTGCCCGAGGAGCCGATCGCCAACCCGGGTCTCCCCGAGCACGTCTGGCGACCCACCGACGTCGACCCGGCGCAGGAGAAGCGCGCGGAGCGCCAGGTCGCCGCCCTGTTCGGCCTTGTCGGCGGTCTTCACGGTGCTCTTCGCGGTCTGCCTACTTCGCGGTCCAGAAGGACGACACCTTCGCCGGCCTCGGCGCGTCCAACCTCGCGCTCGGCGTCGACGCTCGGCCTGGCGCTGCTGTGCATCGGCATCGGCGCGATCCAGTGGGCCCGCAAGCTGATGGGCGACCACGAGATCGTGGAGATGCGCCACGCGATCCGCTCCTCCGACGAGGACCGCGCCGAGATCCTCGACGCCATCAGTCTCGGCGCCGACGAGTCCGGCATCGGCCGTCGTCCGCTGGTGCGCAACTCGCTTGCTCGGCGCGATGGGCCTGCTCGGCGTACCCGTGGTGCTCGGGCTTCGCGACCTCGGCCCCACGCCTGGCCAGGTCGCCGAGGCGCAGGACTACCCCGGCGCCGGCCTCTACCACACGGTCTGGACCGAGGGCATGCACATCGTGCGCGACGCGATCGGCACCCGGATCAAGGCCTCGGACCTCGAGGTCGGTGACCTGGTCAACGCTGCGCCGGCGATCCTCTACGAACCCGACCCCGAGACCGGCGAGCTGGAGCTCGAGGGTGTCGAGGTCCAGATCACCAAGTCCAAGTCGGCGCTGATCCTGCTCCGGATGGAGCCCGAGGACATCAAGCCCGGCAAGGGTCGCGACAACTGGACGGTCGACGGGATCGTCGCCTACTCCAAGATCTGCACCCACGTCGGCTGCCCGATCTCGCTCAACGAGCGCACGACTCACCACCTGCTCTGCCCGTGCCACCAGTCGACCTTCGACCTCGCCGACTCCGGCAAGGTGGTCTTCGGCCCGGCCGCACGTAGCCTTCCGCAGCTTCCGATCATGGTCGACTCCGAGGGATACTTGGTAGCGCAGAGGACTTCAACGAGCCGGTCGGACCGAGCTTCTGGGAGCGGAACAAAGGATGAGCAACCAAAGCATCGACACCAGCAAGGTCGCGAGCACCAACGCGACCACCGCCGCCACGCCAGGCCAAGCCCAGCAGGGCCGGCGCCGTCGCCAACTGGGCCGACGAGCGGCTGGGGCTCGGCACCGCCATGAAGAAGCAGGTGCGCAAGGTCTTCCCGGACCACTGGTCCTTCATGCTGGGCGAGATCGCGCTCTGGAGCTTCGTCGTCCTGCTGCTCACCGGCGTGTTCCTGACGCTGTGGTTCACGCCGAGCATGGGCGAGGTCGCCTACAACGGCTCCTACGACCCCCTGCGCGGCGTCCACGTGTCCGAGGCCTTCGCCTCGACCATGAAGCCTCTCGTTCGACGTACGTGGCGGCCTGCTGATGCGGCAGATGCACCACTGGTCGGCCATGCTCTTCATCGCCGCGATGATGATCCACCTGCTGCGGGTGGCCTTCACCGGGGCGTTCCGCAAGCCGCGTGAGCTCAACTGGGTGATCGGCTGCCTGCTGCTCCTCCTCGGCACCCTCGAGGGCTTCACCGGCTACTCCCTCCCCGACGACCTGCTGTCGGGCACCGGCGTGCGCGCCGCAGACGGGTTCATGAAGGCCAGCCCGGTGGTCGGCTCCTACATGTCGTTCTTCATCTTCGGTGGCGAGTTCCCGGGCGAGTCGATCATCCCGCGCTTCTACATCGCCCACGTGCTACTGATCCCTGGCCTGCTCCTGGCCCTGATCGCGGCGCACATGCTGCTGCTCGTCTACCACAAGCACACGCAGTGGCCCGGGCCCGGCCGGACCGAGGAGAACGTCGTGGGCTTCCCCATGCTCCCGGTCTACGCCGCCAAGGCCGGCGGGTTCTTCTTCATCGTCTTCGGCGTCACCGCCCTGATGGGTGGCCTGCTGTCGATCAACCCGGTGTGGAAGTTCGGACCCTACGATCCGACGAAGGTGACTGCCGGCTCCCAGCCCGACTGGTACATGGGCTGGCCGGACGGCCTGCTGCGGATCATCCCGGGCTGGGAGTCGGACATCTTCGGCTACCTGGTGTCGTGGAACATCATGATCCCGATCCTGATCGCACCACCGCTCATGCTGATGGTGCTGATGGTGCTGCCGTTCGTCGAGTCCTGGATCACCGGCGACAAGCGGGAGCATCACCTCCTGCAGCGTCCGCGCAACGCGCCGACGCGGACCGCGGTGATGGTCTCGCTGATGACCTTCTACGCCATCTGCGTGGATGGCCGGCGGCAACGACATCATCGCGATCAAGCTGCATCTGAGCATCAACCAGATCACCTATGCGTTCCGGGTGCTGATCTTCCTGGCGCCACTGATCGCGTTCATCATCACGAAGCGTTGGTGCATCTCGCTGCAGCGTCATGACGAGGGCAAGCTGCTCCACGGCTACGAGACCGGCATCATCATGCGGTCGGCCGAGGGCGGCTACAGCGAGCGGCACCTGCCGATCAGCGACGAGCGCGCCTACACGCTCACCGCACGCGACCGCGACGAGGTGTGGACTCCCGACTCGGAGACGGACGCCAACGGCGTACCCGCTCCCGGTGGGCGTCTCAACGGCATCCGAGCCAAGCTGTCCCGCTGATGTTCGCCGACAACATCCAGAAGCCGACGGTCGAGGAGCTCGAGGCGGGCCACCACCACGCCGACCACGAGCACGAGCTGCAGGCGGCGCTGGAAGGTCACGCGGCCGACGGCCACCAGTTCGACGGTCACCACGAGGTCGAAGGCGAGACGCTCCGCGGCGACCACTGATTCCTGATCAACCAACTTGACGCCGACCCGGCTCGAGTTCACCGCCAGGCACACCGACCCGGCTCGAGTTCGCACCGCAGCCGGGTCGACCCGGCTCACGTCACGGCATCATCCGATTCTGGCCATGCCATGCGGCGGTACCCGCTCGCTTGCGCGCCCTGATCACGCCGGCAATGAGACGCTCACGCACGTTCTGCTCACGGCCGTAGAGGTCCTGCCGACGAAAGACATCGATGGTCCATCCCTGTTCCCGATCGAGCCACTTCCTTCGGGTGGCGTCGTGCTCTTGTTGGTCTGGACCGTGCCACGTCTCACCGTCGTACTCAGCCCCGTACCGCAGCTCCTCGTTGCCCATGTCCACATAAAAGAGGCCGTGGGGGCCGAGCACTGGCACTTGCGGCTCGGGGTAGGGCAAGGACGGACATTCGATCCACCGCTTTCGGAGCACGCTTTCCTCAGGTGACTGCACGCCGCGACGTACGTGAGGAACCCATGCACGCAACTGGATAACCCTTCGATAGCCGCGGTACCGCTTGCTGTTGGCTGCCCCCGAGAGCATCGCGAGATCGAGTCCTCGCAAGTTCGCCATGGCCTCCATGCCAGCGAAGGCTCGATCCGAGTTCGAAACCCGGCCGAGGTCACATGTCGTCCTGAGCGTCGAGGTGACCCGAACACCATGAAGGTCGACCACCTCGTCGTCTGCAAAGGTTCGTTCCCCGCTCGTGGCGAACTCGTTGCGCAAGCGATTGCCAGGCGTCAGGAACATCGACACCCGAGGCACCTCCAGGTGGTCGTTAGGCGCAAGGATCATCGAGGCTCCGTGGAACCAGCCGGCGGTCTCATCCGTGATCACGGCGTCGGGTGGCGCAACGAGCCGCAGGCAGGCAGCTCGAAGCTCGAGTCCATCTGCCAGTTGGCTTGCGTAGTAGACCCCACGCATCGGGTTCACCAAGAATCCGGCACCGACCCACTTGACCAGCTGCCGATCACTGACGCCCTTACGCTGGGCCGTCGCCCGGGTGAATGGCTGATCGACCGGAATGCCGACCCCGCTGTCGAGGTACGGGACGCCCCTCGTCAGATTGCCTGTCATACCCACACGATGCTCTGAATCCGAGGATCAACGGCAGTGCGAATTTATGCGCTGTGGACAACCGCCCAACCAAACCGGCGCGTACCGGCGTCAACCCACGCCGGGTCGACGCCCACCAGCGTCAACTCACGCCGGGTCGACGCCCACCAGCGTCAACTCAAGCCGGGTCAGCTGAGGGCGGAACCCTGCTTGTAGTCGGGGAAGGGGGTGTTCCAGTCGGCGTAGCCGTTGCCGTCCTCCATCGGACGATCGGTGCCTGTGTACTCGACGACGTCGCCGCGCTTGGACATGGCATAGAGCCAGCCGGCGTTCTCGGTGCTCAGGCCGGTGCAGCCGTGGGACACGTTGGCGTGACCCTGGGAGCCGACGGACCACGGGGCGGCGTGGATGAACTCACCCGAGTTGGTGACCCGCATGGCCCACTGGACGTTGTCGATGTCGTAGGCCTCCGAGCCGGTGATCCCGACGGTCTCTGAGTTCATCCTCTTGCTGTCGAACTTCTCCATGATCACCTTGACACCGGAGCGGGTCGTGTACGCCGGCTGCTCACCCGTGGTGATCGGGCAGCGTCCGCAACAGCTTGCCGTTCGAGAAGACCTTCATCTGGTAGGTCTGGGCGTTGACCCGGTAGATGTTGGCATCGCCGATGGTGAAATCGACCTCGCGGTCCTCCTGGCCGTAGATGCCGTTCCCCGCGTCGACCCCGTTGACGTCGACGTCCACCGTCACGTCGGTGCCGGCCTTCCAATAGGTCTTCGGGCGCCAGTGCGCCTCGTAGTCACTGAACCAGTGCCAGCTGCCGGGCTGCGCCGGGGCGGACTTCACCATCATGTGCTTCTCGAAGTTCGCCCTGTCGGTCACGGGAATGTCGAAGGTGACGATGACCGGCATACCGACGCCGACCTCCTCACCCTGCGAGCGGAGCAACCGAAGGATAGGTCTGCTGATCGAGGGTCAGTGGCACGGTCGTGAACCGCGAGATCTGTCGCACTGACTCGCCGTCGTCGCCCGTCGCCACTGTCCGCATCGCGTACGTCGTCACCTGGCTCGAGCCCGTCAGTGGAGAACCAACCCTTGCGGTCAGCGGAGATCTTGCCGGGCAGCTCGCCCGCCTCGGACGTCACCGCCACCTTGGTCAGGGAGCCGTCGGCGACGGCGATCTCGATCGTCTGGTCGACGGGCACATCGGTGGCGCCCTGCTCGATGTTCGCAGTGACTACCGCTGGCGGACCGGCCGGTTCCTCGTCAGCTCCGGTGCTGTTGCTGGAGCTCGGGTCGTTCTCGGCGTTGCCGGGCAGCGCAGAACCCGCGTCGCATGCGGCCAACGAGAAGCAGGCAAGGACGAGTGCAGTGGCGCTGGCCATGATGGCGAGCATGCCGAAGACGCATGGTCATAACTCCCGTGAAGTCGTCGCTGGGACGGCGGCGCGGCCGGATGGCCGACTGATTCAGGGTAACCGGTGAGTGGTGGCGATCCTGCCATCTAGCCGGCTAATGCTCAGTGAGCGTGCTCACCCCGGTAGTACTCGAAGACCAGGCCGCTGAGCGCGACCGAGCCGAGTACCACACCGATGATGAACATCCACCAAGCGGCCGCGGCTAGGCCAAACACCATCACCGCAAGGGTGAGCGCGCACCACAACGGCCACCAGGAGTACGGCGGGAAGAACCCCAGCTCACCGGCGCCGTCGGCGATCTCGGCGTCCTTGCGGTCCTCTGGGCGCGGGTCCATCTTCTTGGCGTGGAATCCGAGGTAGAGGGTGACCATGGCCGCCAACAGCGTGGTCATCACCAGGGCGGAGGTGCCGGTCCAGTCCGGACCGCGGTCGCTGCTGTCAGTGATGAACCAGTACGCCGGCGTCACCAGCACCAGGAAGACAGTGGTGATACCGAAGATCAAGGCCTCCGACTTCATCGGTCCTCACCTCCTTGGTCCGCGCTGCCGTCCTCGGGGTCGAGGTCCTCGTCGGGACTCGTGCCCTGACGGCGCTCATCGAGCATCTCCTGCCGGCCGTCCATGTCGGGCGCATCGGCGAAGTCACCGTCGCGCGCCGCCTCGTTCTCGTCCAGCTCGATCGCCGCGATCTCAGGGTGATGAAGATCGAAGGCGGGCGACTCGGACCGAATCCTCGGGATGGTGACGAAGTTGTGTCGAGGTGGCGGGCTGCTGGTGGCCCACTCCAGCGAGCGGCCCCAGCCCCACGGGTCGTCAAGCTCGACCAGCGGAGCGCGCCGCGAGATGTAGACGTTGTAGAGGAACGGCAGCGTCGACGCGCCGAGCAGGAAGGCGCCGATGGTCGAGACCTGGTTGAGCGTTGTCCACCCGTCCGCACCCAGGTAGTCGGCGATCCGCCGGGGCATGCCTTCGACACCGAGCCAGTGCTGTACCAGGAACGTGGTGTGGAAGCCGACGAACAGCATCCAGAAGTGCAGCTTGCCGAGCCGTTCGTCGAGCATCCGGCCGGTCATCTTCGGCCACCAGAAGTAGAAACCGGCGAACATCGCGAACACCACGGTGCCGAACACGACGTAGTGGAAGTGCGCGACCACGAAGTAGGAGTCGGAGACGTGGAAGTCCAAGGGCGGCGACGCCAGGATGATCCCGGTCAGGCCACCGAAGAGGAACGTGGTCAGGAAGCCGACCGACCAGAGCATAGGGGTGTCGAATGAAATCGATCCGCCCCACATCGTGCCGATCCAGTTGAAGAACTTCACGCCCGTGGGCACGGCGATCAGGAACGTCATGCCGGAGAAGAACGGCAGGTTGACCGCACCCGTGACGAACATGTGGTGGGCCCACACTGCGACCGAGAGGATCGCGATGCCGAGCGTGGCGCCGACCAGGCCGATGTATCCGAACAGGGGTTTGCGACTGAACACCGGCAGGATCTCGGTCACGATGCCGAAAAAGGGCAGAGCGATGATGTAGACCTCGGGATGCCCGAAGAACCAGAACAGGTGTTGCCAGAGCAGAGCTCCGCCATGGGCGGTGTCGAACACGTGAGCGCCGAGGAGCCGATCGGCTTCCAGAGAGAGCAGGGCACCGGCGAGCACCGGGAACGCGATCAGCACCAACAGGCTGGTGACCAGTGTGTTCCACACGAACAAGGGCATCCGGAACATGGTCATGCCGGGTGCGCGCATGCAGATGATCGTGGTGATGAAGTTGACCGCGCCCAGGATGGTGCCGAGGCCCGCCATCCACAGACCCATGATCCAGAGATCGCCGCCCACGCCTGGGGACCGGATCGCATCCGACAGTGGCGTGTAGGCGAACCAACCGAAGTCGGCGGCGCCCTGGGGGGTGAAGAAGCCCGAGCCGGCGATGAGGCCGCCGAAGAGGAACAGCCAGTAGCTGAACATGTTCAGCCGCGGGAACGCGACGTCGGGCGAGCCGATCTGCAGCGGCATGACGACGTTGCCGAAGCCGAAGAAGAGGGGCGTCGCGAACAACAGCAACATGATCGTGCCGTGCATCGTGAACAGCTGGTTGTACAGCTCCTCATTGACCACCTGCTGGCCCGGGTAGGCCAGCTCGGAGCGGATCAACATCGCCATCAGGCCAGCAATCAGGAACCAGGCGAACGACGTGACGAGGTAGAGCTTGCCGATCAACTTGTGATCGGTCGTCGTCAAGATCTTGACGAGCTCCTGCCCCAGCGGCTTCCGGGGCGACGGCAGGTCAGTTGCACGAGCGGCGGTGGTGGTCACTCTGCGCCCTCCTCGGTGATTTCCTCGCCGACCTGGGTAGTGGCGAACTTGCCCCCCAGGATCGGCTCGTCAGAGGTGTTGCCAGCGTCGGCCAGCGTTTGTAGGTAAGCGTCGTAGTCCGCGCGCGACAAGACCTTCACGTTGAAGATCATCCGCGAGTGGTAGACCCCGCACAGCTCATAGCACTTGCCGAAGTAGTCGCCGACGGTCTTGGGCGTGACCTGGAAATGGTTCTCCTGGCCCGGCATGACGTCCATCTTGATCAGGAATCCGGGAACTCCGAAGTCGTGGATCACGTCCGGGGTGCGGAGCTCGAAGCGGGTGGTCTCGTCGACCGGCAGCACCAGGGTGGGGATCCGGTTGCCGGTGCCGGCCTCGTAGACGTTCTGACCTTCCACCGAGTCGGGGTAGTTGAAGGTCCAGGACCACTGCTGACCGACCACCCAGACGGTGTTGTCCGCCTTGGAGTCGTCCAGCACGAGGTTCTGCACCTGAACGGTGTGGGAGAAGAACACCACGACCATCACGATCGGGAAGATCGTGTAGAAGATCTCCAGTGGCAGGTTGTAGCGGGTCTGGACCGGGATCTCGTCGTCGCTGCGGCGGCGGAAGCGCCACGAGGCGTAGAAGATCAGGCCCCACACCAACGCACCGGTGATCAGCGCCGCAATCCAGGCGCCCTGCCACAGCGCGAGGGTGTGCTCGCCCTCCTCGGTGACCGGGTCAGGCATGGCGAAGCGCTTGCCCTCCTCGGAACATCCGCTCAGGACGAGTACGTCCGACTAAGGGCATGGCCAGCAGGGACCATCGACGCATGCGCTGCGCCAGTCCTGCCGTGCGCGCGGGGAGCTGCAGACCCACGAACGAGCCTTCCTCTCAAGCGGTCACGGACACCACTTCGAACAGACCGCACACTATCGGAATCGACCCCCGGTGACCCGGCAGGGTGGGTCGCTAACGTGGCGGTGTGACGAATGCCGCCGGCTACTTCGACGCAGCATCGTCGGAGCCGCTGCATCCCGCGGCGCGAGAGGCGTTTCTCGCTGCCCTCGACCAGGGGTACGCCGACCCGCGGAGGCTGCACGGTCCCGGGGCGCAACGCGCGGCTGATCCTCGACAACGCCCGCGCCGTCGTGGCGGACTGCCTGGACGTTCGGCCCGACGAGGTCACCTTCACCTCGTCCGGCACCGAGGCCGTGCACCGGGGGCTGCTGGGCCTGCGCCTCGGGCGGGCCCGAGCGGGCGACCGGATCGTGCACAGCGCGGTCGAGCACTCGGCCGTCCTGCACGCCGCTTCGTGGGCCGGCGGTGAGCACCTAGTCGGTGCCGGTGGGCCCGGACGCCAGGTGGAGCTGACCGACCTGACGGCCGCCGCCCAACGACCCGGCACGGCCGTGGTCGCGCTTCAGTCCGCCAACCACGAGGTCGGCACTCTCCAACCGGTCGAGGAGGCCGCGGCGGCGCTCGGCGACGTGCCACTGTTCGTCGACGCCTGCGCATCGATGGGACGCCTGCCACTGCCGAGCGGGTGGGCTGCCGCAGCCGGCTCGGCCCACAAGTGGGGCGGCCCGGCGGGGGTGGGGATCCTGCTGGTGCGCAAGGGCGCCCGGTGGCGGCATCCCTTCCCAGCCGACGACCGCGTCGACGAGCGTTCCTCCGGCTTCGAGAACGTGCCGGCCGCTCTGGCGGCCGCCGCAGCGCTCCGGGCAGTGACCGAGGAGCGCGACGCGCTCAACGCCCGGCACCGGACCGATGATCGACCGGGTCCGAGCCGCAGCGGCCGCAGTTCCCGACGCCGAGGTAGTCGGTGACCCGGTCGACCGGCTCCCCCACCTGGTGACCTTCTCCTGCCTCTACGTCGACGGCGAGTCGCTGGTGCACGCGCTCGAGCGACGCGGGTTCGGCGTGGCCAGCGGATCGGCTTGCACGTCCTCCACCCTCGAACCCAGCCACGTGCTCGCGGCCATGGGCGCGCTCACCCACGGCAACGTCCGGCTGTCGCTGACCCGAGACGCCACCGACCACGACGTCGACCGGTTCTGCGCCGACCTGCCCGACGTCGTCGCCGAACTTCGCGCGGAGCTGGACCTGTGACGTCCGCTCGAGATCGACTGCCGCGGGCAGCTGTGCCCCTCGCCGGTCATCGAGCTCGGGCGCCACATCGCAGACGTGGAGATCGGTGAGGTGCTCGCCGTCGTCGCCGACGACGCCGCAGCCCGCCACGACGTACCGGCGTGGTGCCGCATGCGCGCGCAGGAGTACGCCGGCGAGGACACCGCCGAGGACGGCGTCCCCCGCTACCTGGTGCGGCGACTCAGCTGACCGCTGTAGCCGTCGCTCAGCTCAGGTGGGCGGCGACGTCCTTGGCGGCCTCGGCGCCGAAGGAGCCCTCGACCCGGGCGACGAACTCGGCGGGCGTGAAGTCGTACTCCTGGGTGCCGACCGTCTCCACGACGTACGCCGCCAGCACGCCGCCGACCTGCGCAGCCCGCTCCAGGCTCGAGCTGCCAGCTGAGCGCCGCCAGGAAACCGGCGCGGAAAGCGTCACCGACGCCGGTGGGCTCCACCGCGATGACGCCCTTGGCGGCGGCACCACGATCGGGTCCTCGCCCTGCGCAGGATCCGCACGCCGTCCTTGCCGAGCGTGGTCACCTGCGTCCCGACGCGGGAGAGCACCTCCTCGGCGGACCAGCCGGTCTTCTGCTCGATCATGTGCGACTCGTACTCGTTGGAGAACAGGATCGCGGCGCCGTCGATCAGGTCGCGGATCAGCTCGCCCTCGCCGAACGCGAGCTGCTGCGAGCAGTCGGCGATGAACGCGTAGCCGCGCTGGCGGCACTCGTGGGTGTGGCGCCGCATCGCGTCGGGGTCGTCGGCGCCGATCAGCACGTAGCCGGCTCGCCCACCCGCGCCACGATCGGGCCGAGCTCGATCAGCCGGGCCTCGCTCATCGCGCCCGGGTAGAAGGACGCGAACTGGGCCATCGTCGAGTCGGTGGTGCACACGAAGCGCGCGGTGTGCAGGGTCTCGGAGATGTGCACCGAGTCGCAGTCGACGTTGTGGCGCTCCAGCCAGGAGCGGTAGTCGGCGAAGTCCTCGCCGGCCGAGCCGACCAGCACCGGGCGCAGCCCGAGCCGGCCGAGCCCGAAGCACATGTTGGGGGCGACGCCCCCGCGGCGGATCTCCAGATCCTGGACCAGGAACGAGACCGAGAGCTTGTCGAGCTGCTCGACGACGAGGGAGTCGGCGAACTTCCCGTCGAAGGACATCAGGTGGTCGGTGGCGATGGAGCCCGCGATCAGCAGCGGACCGGTGGACCCGTGGGGGGCGTCAGACATGGCGCGAAGACTACCGATGGGTACGGCTAGGGATACCGGGAGTAGCCAATAGCGTCGGGGGCATGAGTTCCTACGACGACCTGGCGACGCCTCGCCGACATGCACGCGGACTGCGAGGCCGTGGGCCGCAACCTCGGTCTCGAGCGCCGGCTGGAGCGCGCCGCGGAGTCCGCGGTGGGCCCGGTGCCGAGCATCCACTTCGACGGACTTCCCACGCGAGGTGACCAAGCGCGACATCGAGATCTCCGAGGCCGCCGCCCGGATCGCCAACGCGCTGCACCTGCACCTGGACTGACTGACCCGGCGGCCCCCGCAGACAACAACAGCCCCCGCCGTCTGGCGGGGGCTGTTGTGCTGATGGAGTGCGTCTACCTCGTGAGGTGGACGCCGGCTGCGATCAGTGGAACGAGTCACCGCACGCGCACGAACCCGTGGCGTTGGGGTTGTCGATGGTGAAGCCCTGCTTCTCGATGCTGTCGACGAAGTCGATCATCGCGCCGCTGAGGTAGGGGACGCTCATCCGGTCGACGACGACGGCCACGCCGTCGAAGTCGGTGACGACGTCACCGTCCAGGGTGCGCTCGTCGAAGAAGAGCTGGTAGCGCAGTCCGCTGCAGCCGCCCGGCTGGACGGAGATCCGCAGCTGGAGGTCGTCGCGACCCTCCTGCTCGAGGAGGCTCCGCACCTTGCCGGCGGCAACCGAGCTCAGGTTGATCTGGTCGGTGCGGCGCTCTTCGGTGGTCTCGACCTGCTCGGTCATGTGCTTGCTCCCAGGGGTCGTGGTGTGTCACGTCTTACATGGTCAATGGTCGCACACCGTCGGTTATTCCTACCTGTTGTGGATCACCGGGACCAGGTGCGCGCCACGCGCTCGGCGAGCGCGGCCAGCGAGCCCGCTGGGTCGCTGAACGCACGCTCCTCGCCCACCAGGTCCACCAGCGAGTACGCCGACTCCACACCGAGCGCGCGCATCTCTCGCGAGCCGACCAGCACCTGCCCGGCCAGGGCGACACAGGGCCGCAGCGCCTCGGCCGCCACTTCGGCGACGCCGTAGGGCACCTTGCCGGAGCGGCTCGAGAAGTCGAAGGCGCCCTCGCCGGTAACCACCAGGTCGGCCGCGCGGGCGCGCTCGGCGAGCCGGACCGCCGCGCTGACCAGTCCGATCCCGACTCTCACGCCGCGCACCCAGGAGCAGCAGCGCGAACCCGAGCCCGCCGGCGGCTCCGGCTCCCGGCTCCAGCGAGCGCCGGCGGTCGGCGACGTCGGCCAGCTCCTCGAGGTACCCGTCCACGACCGGCAGTCGCTCCTCGAGGATCCCTTTCTGCGGCCCGAACGTCTTGGTAGCGCCGAACAGCCCGGTCAACGGGCTGTCGACGTCGGTGGCCGCGACCAGCTGTACCGCGAACGTGGGCAGGTCGAGCCGGGTGATGCCGCTCAATGCGGCTCCGCCCTCGTCGAGCGGACGGTCGGCGGTCGCGCCGAGCGCCGCCAGGAGCCCGGCGCCACCGTCGTTGGTACCGCTGCCGCCCAGCCCCACCACGACCGTCCCAGCGCCCGCCTGGACGGCCTCGGCCACGCAGCTCGCCCACGCCGTACGACGTCGCCCGCTCCCCCTGCTCTCCACCGGTGAGATGGATTCCGCAGGCCTGCGCGCTTTCGATGTAGGCGGTTCCTTCGACGAAGAGCGTGGTGGCCGGCACCCGTCCACCCAGCGGGCCGGTCACGGTACTGACCACGCAGCTCGCCGCCCGAGCGCGGCATGCAGCACGTCGACGAAACCCGGGCCGCCGTCGGCCATCGGCGCGAGGTCGAGCTCGTCGTCGGGGGCCCGACGCCGCCACCCCTCCGCGATCGCCGTCGCCGCTTCGACGGCCGTCAGGGTGCCGGCGAACTTGTCAGGGGCAACGAGAACTCGCATGCGCCCATCCTGCAGGCCGCCTACGTTAGGCCGGTGACCGAGGCGACGATCCGGCCGATGCTGCCCGCCGACGTGCCAGCAGCCGAGCGGCTCAGCGACGAGAGCTTCCTCGATCTCGACCGGCGCTCGCTCGGCCGCGACCGGCCCGAGCCGCGAGCCCCGCGCGCTCGCCCGCGCCGCAGAGCTGGGTGCGACGCACCCTGCACCTGCTCGAGACCGACCCGGGCGGCTGCTGGGTCGCCGAGGACGCAACCGGGATGGTCGGCATGGCCACCAGCTTCGTCCGCGACAAGACCTGGTGCCTGGCGACGTACGCCGTTCGACCCGACCAGCAGTCCCGGGGCATCGGCAAGCAGCTGCTCGCAGCGGCGCTGCACCACGGCAGAGGCTGCCTGCGCGGCATGCTCTCGGCCTCCTCCGACCCCAGTGCGGTTCGCCGCTACCGGCAGGCCGGCTTCTCGCTGCACCCCCAGATGTTCCTGACGGGCACCGCTCGACCGGGCCGCCATCCCGGTCGTCGAGAAGGTGCGCGAGGGGAGCGTGGCCGACACCGACCTGATGGACTCGGTCGACCGCCAGGTCCGCGAGGCGGCGCATGGTCCCGATCACCAGCTCATGCAGGGTCATGTGGCGCTGCATCGTCTCCGACACCACGACCGGCTCCGGCTACGCCTACCTCGACGAGAACGGCAGGTGGCCCTGCTGGCCGCCACCAACCGGCGTACTGCGACCCGCCTGCTGTGGACGGCTTTCGCCGACGGCGGGGAGGAGCAGACCGATCAGCCACCTCACGCGCCGCCAACGAGTGGGCGATCGACGTCGGGCATCGCCGCGCGGCTGGAGCTCCACACCCCTGGCTACCTCGCGCTGCGCGGGATGAAGCCGCCGGCGCCGTACGTTCACAACGGTGCCCTGCTCTAGCTGTACGCCGGCGAATAGGATCGGAGCATGACCACCGTCGACCTACCCCTGCTCCCACTCGGCCGGGGTCGTGACGTCGGCTCCGAGCGCGGCGTCGAGTGCCCGGGCGACCTGCCCTCGGTCTCGGACCCCGACCTGGTGGCCCGAGCCCGCGCGGCGAAGGACGCGCTGGGCGAACGGGTCTTCGTGCTCGGCCACCACTACCAGCGCGACGAGGTCATCCAGTTCGCCGACGTCACCGGCGACTCCTTCAAGCTCGCCCGCGATGCCGCCGACCGCCCCGACGCGGAGTTCATCGTCTTCTGCGGCGTGCACTTCATGGCCGAGTCGGCCGACATCCTGACCGGCCCCGAGCAGAAGGTGATCCTGCCCGACCTCGCCGCCGGCTGCTCGATGGCCGACATGGCGCGGATCGCGCAGGTGGAGGACGCCTGGGACGCGATGGCCGACGCCGGCATCCAGGACGTCGTCGTGCCGGTCACCTACATGAACTCCAGCGCCGACATCAAGGCCTTCTGCGGCCGCAACGGCGGCGTCGTCTGCACGTCGTCGAACGCCGAGGTCGCCCTCGAGTGGGCCTTCCAGCAGAAGGGCCCCGACAGCAAGGTGCATCTTCTTCCCGGACCAGCACCTCGGCCGCAACACCGCGGTGCTGAAGATGGGCCTCACCCTCGACGACTGCGTGCTCTGGAACCCCCAGCTCCCCGGCGGCGGGCTCACCGCCCAGCAGCTGCGCGACGCCAAGGTGATCCTCTGGAAGGGCCACTGCTCGGTGCACGGACGGTTCTCCCCCGCTGTGGTCGACGAGCTGCGCGCCACCATCCCCGGCGTACAGATCCTGGTGCACCCCGAGTGCCAGCACGACGGTTGTGCTGAAGGCCGACCTGGTCGGCTCGACCGAGTTCATCATCAAGACCATCGAGGCCGCCCCGGCCGGGTCGTCCTGGGCGATCGGCACCGAGCTCAACCTGGTCAAGCGACTCGCCGATGCTCACCCGGACAAGAAGATCGCGTTCCTCGACAAGAACGTCTGCTACTGCTCGACCATGAACCGGATCGACCTCCCCCACTTCGTCTGGGCGATGGAGTCGCTGGTCGCCGGCGAGGTGGTCAACCAGATCCAGGTCGACCCCGACACCGAGCGCGACGCGCTGGTCGCCCTGCAGCGGATGCTCGACCTGCCCGGCAAGTCCCACCGCGACTGAACCGGAACGGCAACCACCGTTGTCCCCGCTGGCGGTCCAGGATGTCGGCATGACACGAGAGATCCAGGTGACCTTCGACTGCGCCGACCCCAACGCCCTCGCCGGCTTCTGGTGCGAGGTGCTCGGCTATGAGTACGACGCCCCGCCGCCCGGGTTCGACACCTGGGCCGCGGCCCTCGAGGCGTTCGGCGTGCCGCCGGAGAGCCGCAACGACGCCTCCGCCTGCCACGACCCCACCGGTACGGGCCCGCGGCTGTTCTTCCAGAAGGTGCCGGAGGGCAAGTCCGCCAAGAACCGCGTGCACCTCGACGTCCGGGCCGCACCCGGGCTCGAGGGCGACGAGCGGATGGCGGCGCTGGAGGCGGAGTGCGACCGGCTGGTCGCCCTCGGCGGCGTCCGACACAGCCGACATGAACCGGCTCCCCCGATGAGCGACGGACACATCGTGATGACCGACCCCGAGGGCAACGAGTTCTGCCTGGACTAGAGCCCGGGTGCGCCCCAGACGGCCAGCCAGCGGGAGAGCTCCTTCTCGAGCGGCAGCTCACCGTCGAGGACGTCGCGGACCTGGATCTCCAGGAGGTTGTCGCGCTTTCGCTGCTCGCCGAGCAACGGAGCGAACGGGTAGAACGTGCCCTGCTTGTAGAGATAGACCAGCGCCACCCGTCGTCCGTCGGAGCCTTCGAACGTGACCAGGGTGCAGAGCAGACCGGGGCCGAAGCCCTGGGCCTCGAGGCCGGTGTTGACCGCGTGCAGGCCCGTGCAGAGCCCCTCGACGTCGGCGCCTGGCTCCCGGTCGATCTCGATCCAGGTGAACCCGAACGCGTCGGAGGTGACCCGTACCTCGGGGGCGTCGCTCGCGCTGCGCACCAGCTCGAGGATCTCCTGCTGGGTCTGGTCGAACGCGGCCCCGCTGGCCGCGCGGTAGCAGACCGAGCCGTCACCGGTCGGCATCAGCCCGAGCTCGGTCTGCAGGGCGATCGCGGCGCTCGGCACCAGGAAGAGCGAGTCGAGGTTGGCCGGCTTCGGCCGGGACTGCCCCCGGATGGCGTCCCAGAACCCCATCAGGCGGAGCTCACTGGGCCGGCCGGCCCAGCTCGGCCTGGATCTTGGCCAGCTGCTCGAGGCGCTGCTCGAGCGGGGGGTGGGTCGAGGTGAGGGTCCGCAGCGAGACCCCTCTGACCGCCGGCGCGATGCACAGCGCGCTGGCGGCGGACACCTGCCGCAGGTCCCGCTCCGGGATCTGCGTTGATCTCGCCGGTGATCTTCTGCAGCGCCGACGCCAGGGCGTGCGGCTTCATCGTCAGGTAGGCGCCGGCGCGGTCGGCCGAGAGCTCGCGGTAGCGCGACAGCAGCTTGAGCAGCACGAAGCTGACGGCGTACACGACCAGGCTGACGATGAGCACGACCAGCCAGATCGGCAGCCCTCCGCCGTTGTTGTTGTCGCGACGGCCACCGCCGAAGAACGCGCCGTACTGCGCGCCCTGGGCGAGCATCCCGGCGGCGATGCCGGCTGAGGACGCCACGGTCATCACCAGCACGTCGCGGTGGGCGACGTGGGAGAGCTCGTGGGCGAGCACGCCCTCGAGCTCCTCGGCGGTGAGCGTCTGCAGGATGCCGGTGGTCACGCAGACGACGGCCCGATCGGGCGAGCGTCCGGTGGCGAACGCGTTGGGCACGTGGGTGTCGGCGATGCCGACCCGGGGCTTCGGCATGTCGGCCAGGGCGCAGAGCCGGTCGATCATCCCGTGCAGCTCGGGTGCCTCCTCGGGGCTGACCTCGCGGGCCCGCATCGCGCGCATGGCGACCTTGTCGGAGCTGTACCACTGGTAGACCGCGAAGCCGATGCCGGCGAGGCCGATCAAGATGGCGTATCCGGTGCCGCTGAACGCGACCATCAGCGCGCCGATGAGTGCTACGAACACCGCGCCGAGCAGAAACATCACCACGGTCATCCGCGCGGTCAGACCGCGGTCCGGGATGAATCGACTCGTGCCATGTGTCCAGTCTTGCTGGTGTCCCCAAGAGGATCCTGTGGGGACGCCGAGGAACTCTCAGCCTGGAATGAGTCCGTCGTCGCTCAGCAGCTCGCGCACGTCATCGATCGTGGAGTCCGCAGGCGGCAGGATCAGGTCGGACTCGTCGAGGGATCGATGTCGTGGGCCACGCCGATGGTGCGGACGCCGTCGAGCAGGGCGTGCAAGGCCCTCGCTGAACGCCTCCTCGTCGGCGGCCTCGACGGCCGCCTCGACCGCGGAGTCGAGCTGGTTGAGCCGGTCGAGAGCATCGTCGGAGACGTCGTACTGGCCCTCGCCGAGGATCCGGACGATCATCGCGGCTGCTCCTCCTCGGTCGCGCGCCTCCGGCTGCTCGGCGACCTGCTCACCGGGTTCGGCATCCGGCCTCGAGCGCGTCGGGAGCCTGGGGGGCCGCAGAGGCCCTTGAGGCGGGCCAGCTCGAGCTCGACGTCGGACTGGGAGCTCATCTGCTCCAGCTCGCGGGAGATGTCGTCGCCGGCGTTGATCGCGGAGGCGTCCTCGAGGGCACCCGAGGCGATCAGCTCATCGATCGCGCCGGCCCGAGCCTGCATCTGTGCCGTCTTGTCCTCGGCGCGCTGGATGGCCATGCCGACGTCGCCCATCTCCTCGCCGATGCCCGACATCGCCTCGTTGATCCGGGTCTGCGCCTCAGCGGCGGTGTACGTCGCCTTGATCGTCTCCTTGCGCGTGCGGAACGACTCGACCTTGGCCTGGAGCCGCTGCTGGGCGAGGGTCAGCTTCTCCTCCTCGCCCTGGAGCTGCGCGTGCTGCGTCTTGAGGTCGTTGATCTGGCCGGCCACGGCCGACTTGCGCGTCAGCGCCTCACGGGCGAGGTCCTCCCGCTCCATCTGCAGCGCCTTCTCGGCCTGGCCCTGGAGCTTCGTGGACTGCTGCTCGAGCTGGTTGACCTGGAGCTCGACGCGCTTGCGGCTGGTGGCCACGTCGGCCACGCCGCGGCGCACCTTCGAGAGCAGGTCGAGCTGCCGCTGGTAGCTGTAGTCGAGGGTCTCGCGGGGATCCTCGGCCCGGTCGAGGGCCTTGTTGGCCTTCGACCGGAAGATCAGGCTGATGCGCTTCGCCAGGCTCATGCCGTCACCCTATGCCGCGCGCGCAAGGCGGCACTAGGGCACGGGTAGGCTGGGGTACCCGCTCAATCGTCCCTGCTTCATCATCGCCAGAAGGCTGTCCGTTGTTCCGTCGCAAGTCCGAAGACACCGAGCTCGTCGAGCAGCCGACCAAGGTCGGCGGGAAGGGCCGGCCGACGCCGACCCGCAAGGAGGCCGAGGCCGCCGCCAAGGCCCGCGCCAAGGTGCCGCGCACCCGCAAGGAGATGGCCCAGCAGCAGCGCCAGACCAAGACCGAGTCGAGCAAGCAGGTCCGCGCGGCGATGAAGTCCGGCGACGAGCGCTATCTGCTCGCCCGCGACAAGGGTCCGGTGCGCCGCTTCATCCGCGACTTCGTCGACAGCCGGTTCTCGTTCGTGGAGCTGATGATCCCGATCCTGATCGTCACCATGGTCCTCGGCTACTCCGGCAGCGCCCAGCTCGCCACCATCGGCAACACGCTGCTGTTCGGCATGCTGCTGCTGGTCGTCCTCGACCTGGTGCTGCTGCGCCGCCGGATCCGCAAGCAGCTCGCCGTGCGGTTCCCCGACGAGAGCGTCAAGGGCACCACCTACTACGCCGTCACCCGCTCGCTGCAGATGAAGTTCATGCGGATGCCCAAGGCCAAGGTCAAGATCGGCCAGGAGCTCCCCGAGCACTACCGCTGAGCGCGAACCGGCTGGAGCTCAACGGTCAGCTGAAGTTGGCAGCGGCTCGGCGACTGGGTCTTCGCCGGGGTCGCGCTCGACGATCGGGTCGACTACCTCGTCGATCGCCTTCAGGGTCGCCGGCTCGAGACGTACGCCGGCGGCCTTGACGTTCTCGGTCACCTGCTCGGGTCGGCTGGCGCCGATGATGGCCGAGGAGACGTTGGGGTTCTGCAGCACCCACGCGACCGCGAGCTGGGCCAGGCTGAGGTCGAGCTCTTCGGCGATCGGCTTGAGCTGCTGGATCCGCTCGAGCACGTCGTCCTGGAGCCAGCGGCTGATCATGTCGGCGCCGCCCTTGTCGTCGGTGGCGCGCGAACCCGCCGGCGCGTCCTGACCGGGCAGGTACTTGCCGGTCAGCGCCCCCTGGGCGATCGGCGACCAGACGATCTGGCCGAGCCCGAGCTCCTCGCAGGTCGGGCACCACCTCGGCCTCGATCACCCGCCACAGCAGGTTGTACTGCGGCTGGTTGGAGACCAGCGAGATCCTGAGCTCGCGGGCCAGCGCGTGCGCGGCCCGGATCTCCTCGGCCCGCCACTCCGAGACCCCGATGTAGAGCGCCTTGCCCTGGCGGACGACGTCGGCGAAGGCCTCCATCGTCTCCTCGAGCGGGGTGTCGTGGTCGTAGCGGTGGGCCTGGTAGAGATCGACGTAGTCGGTGCCGAGCCGCGTCAGCGACGCCGTTGATCGACTCCGAGATGTGCTTGCGGGACAGGCCGTGGTCGTTGTGCCGCCCGGGCCCGGTCGGCCAGAAGACCTTGGTGAAGATCTCCAGCCCCTTCGCGCCGCTCGCCCTTCAAGCGCCTTGCCGAGCACGGTCTCGGCCTTGGTGTTGGCGTAGACGTCGGCGGTGTCGAAGGTGGTGATCCCCTCGTCGAGGGCCTGGCGGACGCACGCCAGGGCGGCGTCCTCCTCGACCTGGGACCCGTGCGTGAGCCAGTTGCCGTAGGAGATCTCCGAGACCTTCAGGCCGCTGCTGCCGAGATTGCGAAACTCCATGCGCCCGACTCTAACCAGGGCGCCGAAAGGGTCAGGCGTCGTAGTCGAGGACGACCTTCTTCGGTCGGTCGGGGTGGGACTGGCAGGTCAGCACGTAGCCCTGCTCGAGCTCGTCGGGCTCGAGCGCCCAGTTGGCGTCCATCGCGACCGAGCCCTCGACCAGCGCGGGCCCGGCAGGTGCCGCAGACGCCGCCCTTGCAGGCGAACGGCAGGTCGGAGCGCACGGCGAGCGCGGCCTCGAGCACCGGCGGCCCGTCGGGGCGCAGGTCGAGCTCGGAGGTGCGCCCGTCGAGGCGGATGGTGACCCGAGCGGCGCCGTCGACCGCGTCGGCCAGGGCCTCGACCGGCGCCCGCGGCACCGGGTCGGCGTGGAACAGCTCGGTGTGCACCGGCCCGCGACCGCCGGCCTCCTCGATCGCCTCGCGCAGCTCGACCACCATCTCCTGCGGGCCGCACAGGAACCACTCGTCGACGTCCGGCGGCCGGGGCCACCGCGTCCAGGATGCCGGCCAGCGCGCCGGGCGTCGAGCCGCCCCGAGAACAGCTCGACGTCCTGCGCCTCCCGCGACAAGCACGTGCACGATCTGCACCCGCTCCGGGAAGCGGTCCTTGAGGTCGTGCACCTCGTCGAGGAACATCACCGACCGCTGGGTCCGGTTGGCGTAGATCAGGGTGACCGACGAGCCCGGCTCGCCCTCGAGCACGGCAGCCAGGATCGACAGCACCGGGGTGATGCCCGAGCCGGCCGCGATCGCGACGTAGCTCTTGCGCGCCGAGGCGTCGAGCCGGGTGGTGAACCGCCCGGCCGGGGTCATCACGTCGAGCTCGTCACCCACCCGGAGCCGGGAGACGACGCCGTCGCTGAACGCGCCGCCGGGCAGCCGCTTCACGCCGATCCGCAGGGTGCGCGACGAGGGCGGCGTGCAGATCGAGAACGAACGCCGGACGCCGTCGCCACCCGCGATCGAGAGGTGCTGGCCGTGGACGAAGGCGTAGTCGTCAGCCAGGCCCGGCGGCACGTCGAAGGTGATCGCGACGGAGTCGTCGGTCAGCTCGTCGATCGCCGCGACCCGCAGCGGATGGAGGGTCGCCGACATCAGAGCGGCTTGAAGTGGTCGAACGGCTCGCGGCACGAACGGCACACCCAGAGCGCCTTGCAGGCGGTCGACCCGAAGTGGCTCGACTCGCGGGTCTCGAGGCTGCCGCACTGCGGGCAGCGCACCGAGAGCGCGAGGGCGACCGGCCCGGAGGTGCGGGCCGGCGGCGCCACGCCGTACGCCGCCAGCTTGGCGCGCCCCTCGTCGGTCAGCCAGTCGGTGGTCCAGGCCGGCGACAGCACGAACTCCACGCAGACACGCAGGTAGCCGGCCTCGGCCAGCGCGTCGATCAGGTCGGTGCGGATCGTCTCCATGGCCGGGCAGCCGGAGTAGGTGGGCGTGATCTGGACGTGCACGCGGCCCTGGTCGTCCTCGGTCACGTCACGCAGGATGCCGAGGTCCTCGATGGTCACCACGGGCAGCTCGGGGTCGAGCACCTGGCAGCGATCTGCCAGGCTCGCGACCTGGTCGCACGTCACCATGACGCCCCCGGGTGCGATCGGGTGAGGTGCTGCATCTCGGCGAGCAGGTAGCCGAGGTGCTCGGTGTGGATGCCCTCCCGGCCGCGCGCAACGGCAGGCGTGACCTGCGGCACGATCAAGGTGGCCTGGTCGAGCACGGCCGCCAGCCGGACGTACACGCTCTCGCGCAGACCCAGCGGGTCGACCGCGACCCCCGCCTCGACCAGGTCGGCGTCGACGGGGGTGAACAGCTCGTCGAGCCATGGCCACTCGGCGACGAGCGCGGCCTGCATCCGGACGTGGGACTCCTCGGTCCCGTCACCGAGCCGCACGACCCAGTGAGCGGCATGGTCCACGTGGTAGCGGACCTCCTTGACGGCCTTGCCGGCGACGCCGGCCAAGGTCGGGTCGCTGCTCGCGCACAGGGCCGCGTACAGCTCCGACTGCCAGGTGGCGAAGATCAGCAGTCGGGCCATCGTCACGCCGAAGTCGGTCTGCGGGCGCTCGACCAGGCAGACGTTGCGGAAGTCCCGCTCGTCGCGCCAGTAGGCGAGGTCGTCCTCGCCCCGGCCGGCGCCCTCGACCTCGCCGGCGTAGGCCAGCAGCAGGCGCGCCTGGCCCAGCTGGTCGAGGCCGATGTTGGCCAGCGCGACGTCCTCCTCGAGCTCGGGTGCACGGCTGATCCACCAGCCCATCCGCTGCGCGGAGATCAGTGCATCGTCGGCCAGACCCACGGTGTAGTCGAAGCGGGCACTCTGATCGTGGGTCACAGGTGGTCGACCCCCTCGGGGATGTCGTAGAACGTCGGGTGGCGATAGATCTTGTCGGCAGCCGGGTCGAAGAACGTGTCGCGCTCGGTCGGGCTGGACGCCACGATCGCGGACGCCGGCACCACCCAGAGGGAGACCCCCTCGGAGCGACGGGTGTAGAGGTCGCGGGCGTTGCGAAGCGCCATCTCGGCGTCGGGAGCGTGCAGGGAGCCCGCGTGCACGTGGGAGAGACCTCGACGGGAACGGACGAACACCTCCCACAGCGGCCAGACCTACGCTCTGTTGCCGCGTTCGCCGGCCCAGGCACGGGCGCCGAGTCACTCATGCAGCACCTGCGTCGCTGGCCCGCTTGTCGGCGTACGCCGTGGCCGCCTCGCGCACCCAGGCGCCCTCCTCGTGCGCGCCGACCTTGTGCGCCATCCGCTGGGCGTTGCAGGGGCCGTTGCCCTTGATCACCTCGAACAGCTCGGTGAAGTCGACTGCGCCGAAGTCGTGGTGGCCTCGCTGCGCGTTCCAGCGCAGCTCGGGGTCCGGGAGCGACAAGCCGAGCACCTCGGCCTGCGGCGCTGTCATGTCGACGAAGCGCTGACGCAGGTCGTCGTTGCTGTGCCGCTTGATCCCCCACGCCATCGACCTGGCCGAGTTGGGCGAGTCGTCGTCGGGCGGACCGAACATCATCAGCGACGGCCACCAGTAGCGGTCCACGGCGTCCTGGGCCATCTGCTTCTGCGCGGGCGTGCCGTTCGAGAGCGTGTGCAGGATCTCGAAGCCCTGGCGCTGGTGGAACGACTCCTCCTTGCAGACCCGCACCATCGCCCGGGCATAGGGGCCGTAGGAGCAGCGGCAGAGCGGAACCTGGTTGACGATCGCGGCACCGTCGACCAGCCAACCGATGGCTCCGACGTCCGCCCAGGTGAGGGTCGGGTAGTTGAAGATCGAGGAGTACTTCTGCCGGCCGGTGTGCAGCGCGTCCAGGAGGTCGGCGCGATCGACGCCGAGCGTCTCCGCGGCGGCGTAGAGGTACAGGCCGTGGCCGGCCTCGTCCTGCACCTTGGCCATCAGGATCGCCTTGCGGCGCAGGCTCGGTGCGCGGCTGATCCAGTTGCCCTCCGGCTGCATCCCGATGATCTCCGAGTGGGCATGCTGGGCGATCTGGCGCACCAGCGTCCGCCGATAGGCGTCGGGCATCTCGTCGCGCGGCTCGATCCGGCCCTCACCAGCGAGCAGCTCCTCGAACTCGTCGCTGTCTGCCTGCAAGGGAACCTGCTCCGGATCGGCCGGAGCCGCGAAGTCGTTGCCGTACACGTGCCGGACCTTACACCACGTTGTTACACATCTGCGCATTGTGGAGGTGTGCCTGTAACAACTGGCGCCAATGTCAGGATGGGGTCCATGCCCAGCCCGACCGCCGACGTCTCCGTACGGGTGGCCTGGGCCGACGACGCGCCCGCAATCGCCGAGCTGCAGCTGCGCACCTGGCACGAGCAGTACGCCGACCTGCTGCCGCAAGATGCGCTCCCCCGCGACCTCGGAGCCGCCGCGTCTGCGTGGCAGGCGTCCCTGAGCCGCCCCCCGGACGCACGCAACCGTGTCTTGGTCGCCCTCGAGCGCAATCGGGTGGTCGGGTTCGCGATCACTGCTCCGGCGGCCGACCCCGATTGCGACCCCTTGGCCGACGCGGAGCTGGCGGAGCTCACCGTGGCACCTGACGAACGCGGCAAGGGGCATGGGTCACGGCTTCTCCAGGCTTCCGTCGAGACCATGCAGGCAGACCGGTTCACCCGGGCGGTGCTGTGGGCGATAGCCGACGACGACGCACTGCGAGCCTTCCTGACCGAGGCGGGCTGGGCGCCCGACACGGCCCACCGCGGACTCGACTTCGACGGCACCGGCAGCACCGTGGTGAAGCAGGTACGGCTGCACACCTCGCTGGCCTGAAGCCGGACCAGGACGCAACCCCGGATGGACGACGAATGATGACCCCGGCCGATCGATCCGCGATCATTCGCGACAGCTTGGGCGTCGGACTCGCCACCGGCACCTACGGCATCTCGTTCGGAGCCGTCTCGGTCGGTGCCGGTTTCGACGTGTGGCAGACCTGTGTGTTGTCGCTGTTCATGTTCACCGGAGCCTCTCAGTTCGCGTTCGTCGGCGTGATCGCCGGCGGAGGTGCGCCGCTCGCGGGCGTCGGCACCGCTCTGCTGCTCGGCACGCGCAACACGCTCTACGGGCTCCGGATGGCGCCGCTGCTCGCCTGGCTGGGGTGGCGGAGGGTCGGGGCGTCGCACCTGCTGATCGACGAGTCAACCGCGATGGGCGTGACTCGGGAGACGACATCCGCCGCGCGAGTCGGCTTCTTCACCACCGGCGTGTCGATCTTCGTGCTGTGGAACGTGATGACCCTGGTCGGCGCGGTAGCCGGCGAGGCCATCGGCGATCCTCGGACGTGGGGTCTCGACGCCGCGGTCGGCGCCGCGTTCCTCGCCTTGCTGTGGCCGCGCCTGACGGAGAGCCGGGGCAACCAGCTCGTGGCCGCGCTGGCAGTCACCGTCGCCCTGGCCGTGGTGCCGTTCGTCGCGGTCGGGGTGCCGGTGCTGGTGGCCGGTGGAGTAGCGCTCCTCGCCGGCGTGCTCACCCACCGACCCAAGGTCGCGGAGATCGCCTGATGTGGGTCGCGATCATCTCGGCCAGCCTGGGTTGCTACGTGCTCAAGCTGGCCGGCCTGTCCGTGCCACAGCGGGTGCTCGAGCGACCGCTGGTCGAGCGGGCGGCCGGCCTGATCCCGGTAGCTCTGCTCGCGGCGCTCGTGGCCGTCCAGGTCTTCACCACCGAGCAGACCCTGGTACTCGATGCTCGGGCGGCGGCACTCGGTGCGGCCGTCGTCCTCCTGCTGGTGCGAGCGCCGTTCCTGGTCGTGGTGTTCGGCTCTTCCGCCGTGGCCGCGCTGCTCCGCCTGCTCTGAGACATAGCAAGGGGCCCGCGTCGGACCTTGTCCGACGCGGGCCCTCGAGAAATGCTGTCAGCTCACGTTGACCGCGCTCCAGGCAGCGGCCACCGCGGCCCGCTGGGGGCTGGCCGCACCGAAGAGAGCAGTCGCCGCATTCAGGGTCGCCGTCCGCGCCTGGGCATAGGTGGTGCCCGAGGTGAAGTACGTGGTCAGCGCCTTGAACCAGATCTTCGCGGCGTCGGTACGACCGATGCCGGTCACCGAGGATCCGTTGCAGGTCGGCGAGCTGTGGGTCCGGCCGCCGATCAGCTTGGAACCTGAGCCCTCGGCGAGCAGGTAGAAGAAGTGGTTGCCCACCCCCGACGAGTAGTGGACATCGACACTCTGGGTGGTCAGCGACCAGCAGGAGTGCGAGGAGCCGTCGAGCGCCGGGTTGTCCATCCGCCGGAAACCCTCACCGTTGGCCAGGTCGAACTCCTCGCCGATGAAGTAGTCGCCCGGGTCGTTGGGGTTGGCGGCGTAGAACTCCACCATGGAGCCGAAGATGTCCGACGTCGCCTCGTTGAGACCGCCGGGCTCGCCGCTGTAGGTGAGGCCAGCGGTGTTCTCGGTGACCCCGTGCGACATCTCGTGGCCTGCCACGTCCAGGGCTACCAGCGGGCCGAAATCCACACCGTCGCCGTCGCCGTAGGTCATCTTCTCGCCGTCCCAGAAGGCATTGACGTACTTGGTGCCGTAGTGGACCCGGCTCGGCGCTCCGGCGCCGTTGCCGAAGATGCCGTTGCGCCCATGCACGTTCTTGAAGTAGTCGAACGTCGTCGCCCCGCCATAGTGCGCGTCGACCGCGGCCGACTCACGGTTGCTGTTGTTGCCGTTGCCGAACGCGGTGTCCGGGCTGTTGAACGCGACCCCGTTGCTGCACCCGATGCCGAACACCGAGCAGAGAGCGGAGTCCGTGCCGTTCTGCATGTCGGTCGTGGCGGAGTTGCCGCGGGTGGCGTCCTTGAGCTGGTATGACGATCCCGACTTGGTCACCTGGATCGTGACCGTGCCGCTGTAGAGCGACTGCCCCGAGCCGTCGACGGTGACGATCCGTTCTTCTCGCCGGATCACGTTGCCGGTCTTCGCGTCCACGTACGTCGCGAGCCGGCTCGGGGTGCCGTCGGCCTGCCGACCGGCGGTGAGCACCTCGAATGCGAGCCGGGGCTGGCCGCTGAACGTGTCCACGACGAGCCGCGGTGCGCGGTCCACGGTCCGCAGGTTCTCGATAGACCTGGTGGCATTGGAGGGGGAGAGCGCGCTGGCATTGGCGGCGAGCGCCTCGACCGTCGGCTCCACGGAGAGCTTCAGCGGTGCCCGGAGCGTCTGGCTGGCGCCTTCCCATCCGCCGGTTGCGGACTGGTGGACGATCAGGTCGCCGCCCCGGACGGGCAGGCCTCCGTAGGTGCGGTCCATCCGCACATGGGTGCTGCCGTCACGATCCCTGATGGCGTCGGTGACCACGAACTCCTGCTCAACGCCCGGCTCGCCGGGCTCCGGCGCGATCCGCGCCGCCACCGGGTGTCGCAGCAGCTCCTGGACCGCCCTGGTGCCCAGGTCGACTGCACCGTCGACTGCACCTTCGGCCGTAGCCGGGGACCCGGTGGCGCTGGTGGTCGCGACCTGGGTGCCGACGGTGCTGGCTGCCAGGACCGCGGCCGCAGCGAGACCCACTGTCTTCCGCATGGTTCCTCCTCATAGGGGGCGCCCACCGAGGACGCCCTGGCAGGACCCTGGCAGGGGGGAGGATGACTAACAACAGAACAAACTTGCAGGTTGCTGCAACGCATGAACCTGCAGATATCTGCGGGCGTGGACCTTGCTCAGAGGAAGGCGTCGAGGCCGAGCGTGAGACCTGGATGGCCCCGAACCTGACGGATCCCCGTCAGCACGCCCGGGGTGAAGGACGCCCGGTCCAGCGAGTCATGGCGGATGGTCAGGGTCTCCCCCACCCCACCGAGGATGACCTCCTGGTGGGCGAGGAGACCTCGAACCCGCAGCGAGTGCACGCGCACACCGTCGACATCGGAACCGCGGGCACCGTCCAGACCGGTGGAGGTGGCGTCCGGCGAGGGCGGGCTGCCGGCGTCCCGACGCGCCCGTGCGATCAGCTCCGCCGTTCGAGCGGCGGTGCCTGACGGCGCGTCAGCCTTGTCAGGATGGTGCAGCTCGACCACCTCGACCGACTCGAAGTAGGTCGCCGCCTCGGCGGCGAACCGCATCATCAAGATCGGCGCCGATCGAGAAGTTGGGGGCCACCAACACACCGGTGGTGGGCGCTGACTTCAACCAGCCGCGCAGCGTGGCCAGGCGGTCCTCGGTGAACCCGGTCGTGCCGACCACGGCATGGATCCCGTGGTCGACGCAGAACTCCAGGTTGTCCATCACCACATCCGGGTGGGTGAAGTCGACCACGACCTCGACACCGGAAGTCACCAGCGCCTCGATGCCGTCGTCGACGTCGATCGCCGCGACCAGCTCGGTGTCGTCGGCGGATTCCACCGCGCGGCAGACCTCCGAGCCGACCTTGCCCCGAGAGCCCAGCACCCCGACCCTGATGTGTTGCGTCACGACGCACAAGGTAGCGCCCGCGAGCGAGCCCCTGCGCGCCTGTGCCATGGCTGACCCCGCGCCCGCCCTCCGTGTCGCCCTCGAACTGACGGACCGGACTCGTGCTGACGCCCACGCGAGACACGCCGATCCCACCCGCCAGGTAGTTCTGGCAGGCTGGGCACCATGGCACTGCAGACGATCCCCGCGCGGATTCGCTGGGCCGTTGACTTCATGGACGTCGGTCCAGCCGACAGCATCCTCGAGATCGGGTGCGGACCCGGCGATGCCGCGGAGCTGATCTGCAGCCGCCTGGTCACCGGAAAGCTGTTTGCCATCGACCGCTCGGAGTCAGGCGTCGACCGCACGAAGCGTCGCTGCGCCGCCTATGTCAAAGCCGGGCGCCTGACCGTTCGGCAGATCGACCTCGCGACGTTGCGCGTACCGGTGAAACGACTGACCAAGGTCTTCGCCTTCAACGTCAACCTCTTCTGGGTCCGTGACTGCGCTGACGAGGTGGCCCTGTTGCACGAGCGAGTGCAGCCCGGCGGTGCGGTCTACCTGTTCTACGACGCCGTCCGGCCCGAGCAGATCCCCGAGATCATCCGCAAGGCGTCGAACTCGCTCACCGACGGTGGCTTCCGGGTCTTCGTGGTCGACTCCAAGGAGCCGGCCGTGGTGGGGATCATCGGAAAGCGGTGACCTGCCTCCCGCCCCGCGCCGCCTCTGCGAGCTAGCCGCGCAAAAGCCCCTTGGCGACGTGAGTCACCTGAACCTCGTTGGAGCCCGCGTAGATCATCAGCGACTTGGCGTCGCGAGCCAGCTGCTCCACGCGGTACTCAGCCATGTAGCCGTTGCCTCCGAAGAGCTGCACGGCCTCCATCGCTACCTCGGTGGCGGCTCGCGACGAGTAGAGCTTGATCGCCGAGGCTTCGGCCAGTGACGGCTGCACGCCGGCGCGCCGCTGCTCGATGGTGCTGAACACCATGTTGCGCACGTTGACCCGGGCCACCTCCATCTCCGCCAGCTTGAGCTGGATCAGCTGGAAGTCCCCGATCCGCTGCCCCCAGAGCTCGCGGGACCGGGCGTAGTCGACGCACAGGCGCAGGCACTCCTCGATGACACCGAGCGACAGGGCGGCGATGCCGACCCGCTCGGCCACGAAGTTCGATCGAGCACTCTCGCGGCCACCACCATCGGACGCCGACCCGAGCAGCCGATCGTCGCCCAGCCGCACGTCGTCGAAGAACAGCTGTCCGGTCGGCGAGGAGTGCATCCCCATCTTTCGCAGCGGCTTGCTCTGCTCCAGGCCGGGCATGCCTGAGTCGAGCACGAAGGTCAGCACGGGCTGGTCGCGGCGATCGAGACCGGATCCGTCGTCGTGCTTGGCGTAGACCACCATGGTGTCGGCGTACGGGCCGTTGGTGATGAACGTCTTCTGCCCCTTGAGAACCCACTCGTCGCCGTCACGCCGCACCGTCGTCCGCATGCCGCCGAACGCGTCGGAGCCGGCATCGGGCTCGGTGATGGCCCAGGCACCGACCTTGTCGAAGGTCAGGATGTCGCGGGCCCAGCGCTTGCGCTGCTCGACGGTTCCGCGGCTGTTGATGGTGCCGCCCGCCAGCCCGATCGAGACGCCGATCGCGGCGGGGATACCCATGCTGACCCGACAGAACTCGCTCGTGACGATCATGCTCATCGCGGGATCCATCGAGCTGTCGCTGGGTCCGTCGGGCGATCCGACGTCGACCTTCGCGATGGACTTGTCGAAGGCTTCGCCGGCCATCTCGGCCAGCCCGAAGGTGGCGTAGAACTTCCGGATCAGCTCGTACGGCGGCAGGTCACCGTGCTCGAGGTCGTCCTGGAGCGGACGGACCTCCTTGTCGACGAAGCTGCGGACCGCATCGCGGATCGAGAGCTCGTCCTCCGACCACTCGTACAACGCTCAGCGCTCGTTGCGGTCGACGTAGGCCGAGCGCTGCTCGGGATCGAAGTCGGTGAAGACGGTGTCGAGTCCCAGCTTGCCGCGCAGCCAAGGTTTCGCCCGCGACGAGGTGAGCGACCAGTTGGCGCCGCTGAAGGCGAACATCTTCGGCACCGTGGTGGTGGCCTTGGGATGGCCGATCATCCGGACCACCGCCGCGGCGACGTCGGTCGGCTCGATCGGTTTCATCAGCCCGGTGGCCTGGGTGCCGGTGATCAGCTCGGTGTTGGTGAAGGACGGCAGGACGCAACCCACCCGGATCCCCTGAGCGGACAGCTCGGCATCCAGGGCCTCGCTGAAGGCGAGCACTCCGGCCTTGGTCGCGCTGTAGACCGCCGAGCCCGGCATCGGGATCCGACCGGCCAGCGAGGCAATGTTGACGATCACTCCGCCGGGTCCCATCCGCTCGGCGGCCTCGTAGGCGCCGTGGATCACACCCTTCAGGTTGACGTCGAGCTGGGCGAGCTGGCGCTCGAGCGGGATCTCGCGCACCCGGCCGAGCACCATGAAGCCAGCGTTGTTGACCAGCGCGTCGAGCCGCCCGTGCTCCCGGACCACCTCGTCGAGAAACTCCGCGAACGAGGCCTGGTCCGAGACGTCGAGCGGTAGCGCGAGCCCGTCGTAGGCCTCGGCCGACTTCTTGGCGAGGTCGACGTCAAGGTCGCCGATCACGACCTGGGCGCCAGCGGCGGCGAGGGCGCGGGCGGACGCGGCCCCGATGCCGCGGGCACCTCCGGTCAGGGCGACGACGCGCCCGTCGAGCCTGGTCTCCTGGGATGCCTTGCGTGGGGACATCATGTGCTCCTTCTGACGTGGTTGCGAAGCCGTGCGGTGGCGACCTGGGCGCGCATCGCCGCCGCAGCGGCCGCGAGGAACGGGCCGGGTCGGGAGGGATACGGAAGGGCTCTCTTCTGGGCTGCCACGGTCTGCCTCTCGGTGTAGCGGAGGATGCCGTCCGGCCCGTGGCGACGACCGACGCCGCTGGCCTTCATGCCCCCCATCGGCGCCGCGATCGATCCGATCGCGGAGACGTAGCCGTCGTTGATGTTCACCGAGCCGGCGCGGATCCGGGCCGCGAGGTCTCGGGCCACATCGAGGTCGGTCGACCAGACGCTGGCCGACAGGCCGTAGTCGGTGTCGTTAGCGCGCGCGACTGCCTCGTCGTCGTCGGCCACGGAGTAGACCGCGACGACGGGCCCGAACGTTTCCTCGGCATATGCCTTCATCGAAGGCAGCACCCCGGTGAGGACCGTCGGCTCGTGGAAGTAGGGCCCGAGGTCGGGTCGGGCCTTGCCTCCGGCGACCAGCACCGCACCGTGGTCCAGGGCGTCGGTCACGTGGTCCTCGGTGATCGTGAGCTGCTCGGCGGAAGTCAAGGAGCCCATCTCGACCGAGAGGTCGTAGGTCGCCCCCACCGTTACCGCGCGGGTCGCCGCCGAGAAGCGGCTGACGAACTCGTCGTGCACGCTGTGATGCACATAGATCCGTTCGATGCCGATGCAGATCTGGCCGGCGTTGGCGAAGCAGGCCTGCACCGCACCGGTCACGGCCGCACCGAGGTCGGCATCGGCTCGTACGATCATCGGGTTCTTGCCGCCGAGCTCCATCGACGCGCCGATCAGCCGACGGCCACACTCGGCAGCGAGCTCGCGGCCGGTGGACGTCGATCCGGTGAAGGCAAGGTGATCGACGACGTCGAGGATCGCCGGACCGATCACGGAGCCTCGTCCGGCCACGACCTGCCACACCTCGGTGGGCAGCCCGGCCTCTGCGGCGAGCGCTCGTGCGGCCAGCAGGCTGAGTGGGGCTTGGGAGTCAGCCTTGCTGAGCACGGCATTGCCGGCCAACAACGCCGGGATCACGTCGCCGACCGCCAGGAACAGCGGGTAGTTCCACGGCGCGATGACCCCGATCAGTCCCTTGGGTCGGTGGGCCACGCGGGTGCGAACGACGCCCGGTGTGCCGGAGGCGGCCTTCGCGTCCGCGAGGTACGCCGCGCTGTGGGTGCCGTAGTGAGCCGCCACCGCCGGCAGGCCGAGCAGCTCGATGGACGCGTGCACCCGCGACTTGCCCGTCTCCCACTGCACGATGTCGAGGAGGCGTTCCCGGTGCTGGAGGGTGAGCTTCGCGAAGCGCAGCATGATGGCCACCCGCTCGTCGAGCGGTCGCGCCGCCCAGCCCACCTGCGCGGCGCGGGCCCGCTCAGCGGCCGCGGTCACGTCGGCGGGGCTCGACTGCGGCACGGGCGGCAACGGTAGGCCGGTATAGGGCTCGGTGGCCGACGACGAGGTCGTACCGGACGACGCCACCATGGCCAGCAGCTGCTCGACGAAGGCCTGGTCGACACGGGGTGGGAGGTTCATCGACCTCCCTCCCGCTCGAAAGCCCGGGCCGCGATGGGGTGATGCGTCCACCGTCTCGGCAGCCGGCGCACCACCGGGTTGAGCGCCCGCACGAAGCGGCCGAACCGGCGGTACCGCCGCTCCTGGTCACTGGTCCACGGCAGCCCGAGGGTCTCGCGACCGCGCGCCGGCATGCCGCCGATGGTGACGAAGGCACTCACCGCGTTGATCGGTCTCCGCACGAGGGACCAGAGCGGTCCGGGGATCCGGCCGGGCCTCGGCCAGCCCTTCGTGGCATAGCCGACGCCGTACACGGCCGTCTTGTGGCGCACCAGACGCTGGCCGAGCATGTCCGCCCAGTAGGACTCGAACTCCGCCCAGGTGCGCGGCACCGCGCGAACGCTGATCCCGTAGCGCGCGAACCAGGTCACCGACTCGGCGATCAGCTGGTCCTTCTCGGCTGTGCTCAACGGCCGGATGAACGTGTCGGTCGCGGTCACCATGTGCTCGACGAAGGTCGCGTGGGCCCAGTAGTAGGTGGCCGGGTTGAGTGCGCTGTACGGCCCACCACCCAGCTCGGCGGGCAGCTGCCCCTTGATGTCCTTGTGGAAGTCGCGCACCTCGTGGCCGGCGGCGACCGGGGCCGCGCCGTACACCGTGGTGAAGATGGGCGGGATGCTCCGCTGCAGCCGGGCCAAGGTCTCCGCGAACCACACCGAGTGCTCCTCGACACCCTGTCCGAGCGAGGGCAGCATGTTCTGCAGCACTGCCGCGCGTGGGCCGAGCAGAGCCATCCGCTTGTCGGCGAACAGCTGCCAGGTCAGCGACTTCGGGCCCAGAGGCAGACCTCCCGGAGGCAGATCCTGGGTCGTCTCTTGCGCGGCCAGCGACATGGGCTGATGATACATTGGAATGAAATTGATTCAATGGCTCGGAGGCAGTTCATGACCGCGACCGCACACATCGCTCTCCGCGAGGCCACGGGACCCCGCTTCGGGCTGGTGCACCTGCTCAAGCTGCGCAAGAGACCGGTGGAGCACGCCGCATGGCTGCGGGAGCGCTACGGCGAGGTCTACACCATGCGGGCCTTCGGTACCCACATGCACGTCGTCAACGGCCCGGACGCCTTCGAGCAGCTGTTCGTCAACCGCGACAAGACCTTTGCCAGCGGTCCGGCGTGGATGCGGTTCATCGGCCCGTTCTTCCCCAGAGGCTTGATGCTGCTCGACTCAGAGGAGCACCTGCACCATCGCCGGATCATGCAACACGCCTTCGGCAACGACGAGCTGCGCCGCTACCACTCCATGATGATGCCGCACCTGCGACGCAACCTCGCGGCTTGGGAAGGCACCGAGAGACCACTGCTGCAACGGATGTTCAAGGACCTCACTCTCGACCTGGCCCTCGAGGTCTTCGTCGGGATCGATCTCGCGCCCGCCGAGCGCCGCCGAATCAACCGGGCGTTCATCGACTCCGTCCGGGCCGGCACCTCGATCATCCGACGCGATCTGCCCGGCGGCATCGGCCCGTGGTCGAGGGGGCTGGCCGCACGTCGCCTGCTGGAAGAGTTCTTCTACGACGCCCTGCCCGCCAAGCGACGCGATGGCGGCGACGACCTGTTCGGTCAGCTGTGCCTGGCAAAGGACGACGACGGCAACGAGTTCAGCGACGAGGACATCGTCAACCACATGATCTTCCTGCTGATGGCCGCCCACGACACCACGACCACCACGATGACCTCGATGGCCTACATGCTGGCCAAGCACCCCGAGTGGCAGGAGCGCTGCCGTTCGGAGGCACTGGCGATGTCGGACCCGTCGTACGACGACGCGCAGAGGCTGACCGACCTCGACCTGGTGATGAAGGAGTCCCTGCGGATGTGCGCGCCGGTGCCGACGATCCCGAGGACGGCCCTGCGCGAGACCTCGGTCAACGGCTACCGGATCCCGGCTGGGGCCGTTGTCACGTCCTCGCCCTACACCAACCACTACCGCGAGGAGGTGTGGCCGGATCCCGATCGGTTCGACCCCGAACGCTTCTCGGAGGAGCGCCGCGACGACAAGGTGCATCGCCTGGCGTTCGAGGCCTTCGGCGCCGGCGTACACAAGTGCATCGGCATGCACTTCGCGGGCATGGAGGTGCGGGCCACGTTCCACGAGCTGCTGACCACGTACCGCTGGTCGGTGCCGGAGGACTACGAGATGCCGATCGACCTGGCGGCCCTTCCGGTCGCCCGGGACGGGCTGCCGGTCACCCTGGAGAAGCTATGAGCGACGCCATCCTCGACGCCGCCCGCGACGTCTTCGAGCAGTACGGCGCCCGACGGGCCAATGTCGACGACGTCGCCCGTGCGGCCGGCATCAGCCGCAGCACCTTGTACCGCGCCTACCCCACCAAGGAGGCGCTGCTGATCGCAGTGGTCGCCCGCGAGACCAATGCGTTCTTCGACGAGCTGGACCGGATCGCGGCCGACCTGCCTCCTCAGGAGGCCATCATCGAGTGCTTCGTGTGGGGCATGTCGATGATGCGCGACATCCCGGTGCTCGGCCGGCTCGGCGAGACAGAGCCGGAGATGGTCGCCGGGCTGGACCGGAGCGGGTCACTGATCCTGGCTCACTCGGACCGGGTGGCGCGCACCTTGCGCAGGTCCGGGGCAAAGATGCCCGACGACGAGCTGCACCTGGTCGGCGAGCTGCTGCTGCGGCTGTCGTCGACGTTCCTGCTCGACCCCAGCGGCAGCCTCGACGTCAGCGACCCCAGCGCCGTCCGCGACTACGCCAAGCGCTATCTGTCCCAGCTGGTCGACTAGGCCTCGATCGGGAGCGCAACCGCCGCCAGTGGTTACGCCGGCCCGACGATGGCCAGGATCTCGGGCTGGTCGAAGACCTCCGCTGCGATCTCCTGCACGTCGAGGAGGGTGACGCGGTCGATCCGAGCGATCACCTCGTCGATGCCGAGCAGGTCGTCGTAGACGAGCTCGGATTTTCCGAGCCGGGACATCCGGGAGCCGGAGTCCTCGAGCCCGAGCACGAGACCGCCGCGTAGCTGACCCTTGCCGCGCTCGAGCTCGGCCTCCGTGATGCCGTGGGCAGCTACCCGGGAGAGCTCCATCCGCACTGTCGACAGCACGTCGTCGAGCTTGTTGGGCAGGCATCCGACCGACACGCCCACGAGACCCGAGTCGGCGTGGTGGGTCGCGAACGAGAAGACCGAGTAGGCCAGACCGCGGCGCTCCCGCACCTCCTGGAAGAGCCGACTCGACGTGCCGCCACCCAGCGCCGTGTTGAGCACCCCGAGGGCGAAGCGCCGGTCGTCGGCGCGCGGCAGTCCCTTCATGCCGAGCACCAGGTTGACCTGCTCGAAGGGGCGGGTCGCCTCGACGAGCCCGGGGCGGACGCGCGGCGCGGGACGCGAAGCACGCACGGGCTCCGGCGTCACGGCTCCGGACAGGAAGCCGTTGCGGCCGAAGGACCGCTTCACGGCGCGGACCACGGCGGCGTGGTCGAGGTTGCCAGCCACCGAGACGACCATGTTGCTCGCGCGGTAGTGCTGGCGGTAGAAGCGCGTGATCTGGCTGCGGGTCAGCGCCTCGATCGAGGCTGCGGAGCCGGCTATCGGGCGGCCCAGTGGAGACTCCTTCCCCCAGGCCTGCTCGGCAAAGAGGTTGTGCACGACGTCGTCAGGGTCGTCGTCGTGCATCGCGATCTCGTCGAGGATCACGTCGCGCTCGGCCTCGACGTCCTCAGCGGTGATCAACGAGCTGGTGATCATGTCGCCCAGCACGTCGACCGCCAGGGGGAGGTCGCCGTCGAGCACCCGCGCGTGGAAGCAGGTGTACTCCTTGGCGGTGAAGGCGTTGAACTCCCCACCGACCGCGTCGAGGGCGATCGAGATGTCGAGAGCCGACCGCTCGGTCGTGCCCTTGAACAGCAGGTGCTCGAGGAAGTGGGAGCAGCCGTGCACCTTCGGCGACTCATCCCGCGAGCCGACTCCGACCCATACGCCGATGCTGGCCGACCTGGTGCCGGCCATCTGCTCGGTCACCACCCGCAAGCCGCCGGGCAGCACCGTGCGGCGGACCCGTGAGGTCACCTGACCGGCGTCGTCCTTGACGGTCATCACCGTCCGCGTCGAGCCCACCTTCTGGGCTGAACCGGACAGCCGGCCCCCAGGACTCTGGGGACCGGCCGTCTGGGACTTGTTCGTCACGACGAGGTCACTCCTCGTCGGCCGCCTCGACGCTGGCCGCGTCGGCGTCAGCGTCTGCCTCGGCGTCAGCAGCACCGGCGG
>CAWHKK010000009.1:0-16788 GCA_963829975.1 uncultured Actinomycetota bacterium | reverse complement strand
TCGCCGGGTGAGCTGGACGTCGATGCCACCCAGCGCCTCCTCGGCGCCGACGTCGGTGGTGCGCAGCTTGTTGAAGCCGATGATGACGAAGCCCACGAGGAGCACCAGCACCACGACGATGACGATGATCGCGATCAGCATCAGGTTGTCCTTCTTTCCCTAGGTGTTGCGATTGGGTTCGCCAGCAGGGCGGCTCACCACGAGCCGCCGCCGCCACCGCCGCCGCCGCCGCCGCCGGAGAACCCGCCTCCGCCGCTGGACGACGACGACTGCGTGGCCTGGTAGGAGGAGATGGCGCTGCTCACGGTGGAGTCGAAGTCGCTGACCATCGAGCTCACGAGCAGCCCAGTGCCGGCACCGAGTAGGCGCCGAAGTAGCTCGGGGCCGGCGGCTCGACGCCCATCTCGGTGCGGTACTTCGCGGCCCACTCGTCGGCGCACCCGAACGCCACCGCCCACGGGATGTACTGCGTGTAGAGCTCCTGGCGGCCGGAGAAGTCGAAGCGGTCCTGGCTCGACGGGGTCGACAGCACCCGGTGGAAGCCGCCGACCCGCGACCACAGCTCGCGTCCCTGCGCGGTCCGCTTGGTGCCGGCAGCCGGTCTTCATCAGCGGCATCGCGGTGATCGCGAACGCGCCCGGGATGACCGCCAGCATGGTCATGTTGAGAGGGTTCCAGATCGCGATGACGCCGACCAGGATGAGGCGGCCGAGCACCATCAGGCCGCCGAGGCCGCCGAGCCCGGCGGTGACCAGGTTGCCGGACGCGGTGGCCCAGTCCTTGACCGTGGACGTCGAAGTCCGCGATCTCGGTCTTCAGCCGCTCGCCCGCCTGACACGTCCTTCGGCGCGGCGACGAACGTGGTGCCGGGACCGCCGAGCAGGTGGGCGACACCGAGCGTGGCCTCGTCGAGCCCGGCCCACCCCTGGGCGCCCTGCTTGTCGGTGATCGTCCAGGCGTCGCCGTTCTTCTGCAGGTCGATCGCGCCCGCGCTCGGCGGCGTACATCAGCGTCGCGACGTAGGCCTCCTGGTCGATGCTCTCGGTGAGGATGTACTTCGCCTGGGCCGGACCGATGCCCTCCGGCGGGGCGTACATCAGCGGGAACTGCGGGTTGGCCTCGTAGCTGCTCCGGGCCGCGCCGTGCACCGACGACCGGCCGCGACCGAGCCCGAGCAGGACCACGAGGCCGAGCAGGATCGGGCTGCTGCTGAGGGTGCGGTCGAACCGGGCCGACCACGGCACGTTCTTGTCCTGGTCGGGGGTCGGCAGGTCGAGGCCGGTCTTGATCGACACCGGCGTGTGGTCGGCCAGCGCGCCGGTGGTCACCGTGAGCGTGTCGGTGCCGGCACCCTCGGCCTCGCAGCCGCCGGTCTCGCCGAGACCGACCGCGCACTGCACCTCGGCGGACGACGGCACCGGAAGGTGCACGGTCAGGGTCGACTTGTCGATGTCCTGCAACCACCCAGACGGGATCAGCTGCCAGTAGAACTGGCTGTCCTCGTCGACGCCCTCGCCCGGCTGGATCGCGTCGTGCATCGAGTACTTGATCACGTAGGTGTGCTCGCCCATGCCGAGCGTCTCGGTCGCGGAGCCGATCTTGAGGTTGGTGAACCGCCGTGCTCCTCCTTGAGCATCTCGAACGGCTCGTCCTGCCCGTCGCGGGTCACCGACACGTCGTACGGCGTGCGGCGGGTGGCTGGCGCGGTCGGGTCGGCCCGGTCCAGGAACCGGAAGATCCCGTGCCGGGTGAACAGCCCGTCGATGGTCAGCGTCTCGGTCACGTGGATGTCGCCGTCGTCGTCGACGACGAAGTCCGCCTCGTAGTTGGTGATCGTCGACGGCTCGGAGTCGTCCGGAGTCGTCGCCGAGGTTCCAGAACAACGCGTTGGCGAAGATGGCCGCGAGCACGATGCCGAAGCCGATCAGAGGACCCCAGCACACGCTTCATGGCGAGAACAGTAGGGCCAAGCGGCCACCGCGACGGGCTGGTCCAGACAAACCAGGTCAGCGGCTGATCAGCCAGATCAGCACCGCGACCACGAGAAGCAGGACCAGGCCCTGCTTCCAGTAGGACTTCAGCAGCACCGGCAGCACGGTGGCGCCGAGGTTGATCGCGTCATCCCTGCGCGGACCCGTCGGGACCGGTTCCGTCTCCGGCGCGGCGACCGGTTCCGAGACCGGGCCGGCGTCGAGGTTCTCCGACGCCGGCCCGGCGTCTGGCGCCGCTCCGACCGGTTCGGCAGGCACGGACAGCCGATCCTCGAGGCACTGCACGAACTGACCCAGCAGCTTGTCGGAGACGTCCTGCATCACCCCGCGGCCGAACTGGGCCGGCTTGCCGGTGATCGACAGGTCGGTCAGCACCTCGACCGCGGTACCCCCAGCCGCCTCGTCCATCGACAACGTGACCTTGGCGCCGGCCGTGCCGTTGCCGCGCTTGTCCTTGCCCTTGGCGTCGACCACGAAGCGGTGCGCGGTCTCGTCCTTCTCCACGAACGTGCCCGAGCCGTTGTAGACCAGGGCGATCGGGCCGAGCTTGACCTTGCAGGTGCCCGTGGAACGTGGCACCCTCCGCCGAAGTGACCGTGGCTCCGGGAAAGCACTCGGCGACCGAGGCGATGTCGTCGAACAGCGCCCAGGTCACCTCGACCGAGGTGGGAACGGTGAACCGGTGCTCCAGCTCCATCGGCATCAGGATCCCGACGCGGCGGTCACCGCGCGCCGGGTGAGGACCCGGGCCAGGTGGCGCCGGTAGTCGGCGTCCCCGTTGAGGTCCGACGGCGGCGTTGGTGCCTTCGGCTGCCAGCTCCGCCGCGGCAGGCGATCTGCGACGGCGAGCTCGAGCTGCCCGGCAGCGCGTCCTCGACCGCTCGGGCACGCAGCGGGGTCGACCCCATGTTGGTGAGCCCGATCCTCGCCTGGCCGATCGCGCCGCCACTCGCCTCGACCGTCGCCGCGACGGCCACGATCGGCCACTGGTGGGCGACCCTGACGAACTTCTCGTAGTGGGCTCCCCAACCCGTGTGCTTGGGGATCCGGACCTCCGTCAGGATCTCGTCGTCGCCGATCGCGGTCTCGAAGAGGTCGACGAAGAAGTCGTCGGCTGGCACCGTGCGGGTGCCAGCCGGATCCGGCGATCACGAACTCGGCGCTCCAGCGCCAGGGCGGGTGCCCCGAGGTCGCCGGCCGGATCGGCGTGGGCGAGCGCCCCGCCGAAGGTGCCGCGGTGTCGCACCTGCGCGTCGGCCAGGTGCTCGATCGCCTTGGTGATCAGCAGTGCGTGCTCGCGCACGAGCGGGTCCGAGCCGACCACCGAATGCGGGGTCATCGCCCCGATCACGATCGCTTCGCCGTCGTCACGGACTCCGCGGAGCGACTCGATCTTGCCGAGGTCGATCACCATCTCCGGCGCGTTGAGTCGCATCCGCAGCACCGGCAGCAGGCTCTGCCCGCCGGCGATGATCTTGGCGTCGTCACCGTGCTGGGCCAACGCGGACAGCGCGTCCTCGACCGTGGTCGGAGCCAGGTAGTCGAACTGTGCGGGGATCATGCTCCCGTTCCTTCCGTGCTGTCCGTGCCCGGTTCGGATTCGTCGAAGTGCGGCATCGCCGCGCCTTCGGTGGCGCCGCCCGTGCACCGCCTTCGTTGATCGCCTTCCACACCCGTTCGGGCGTGCACGGCATCCTGACGTCGTTGACGCCGAGGTGGCGGATCGCGTCGACGACCGCGTTGACCACGGCCGGCGTGGAGGCGATGGTGCCGGCCTCACCCACGCCCTTGGTGCCGAGCGAGTTGGTCGTGGCCGGCGAGGTGGTGTGGTCGATGTCGAAGCTGATCGTGTCGGCCGAGGTCGGCAGCAGGTAGTCGACGAACGAGCCGCTCACCAGCGTGCCCGCGTCGTCGTACACCGCCTCCTCCCAGAGCGCCTGGGCGATGCCCTGCACCAGCCCGCCGTGCACCTGCCCCGACACGATCAGCGGGTTGATGATGTTGCCGATGTCGTCGCAGGCGACGTACTTGCGCATCTTCAGGCCACCGGTCTCGGTGTCCACCTCCATCGCGCACAGGTGCGTGCCGTGGGGATAGTTGAAGTTCACCGGGTCGTACGTCGCCTCGGAGTCGATCGACGGCTCGACGCCGTCCGGCAGGTTGTGGGCCGCGAACGCCGCCATCGCGATCTCGGCCATCGCCAGGCCCTGGTCGGTGCCGCGCACCGAGAACCGTCCGGCCTCGAACTCGATGTCGTCGACCGACGCCTCGAGCAGGTGGGCCGCGATCGGCTTGGCCTTCTCGATCACCTTGTCGGCCGCCTTCACGATCGCCTCGCCGCCGACGACCAGCGACCGCGAGCCGTAGGTGTCGAGGCCCTTGTGGGAGACCTGCGTGTCGCCGTGCAGGATCTCGACGTCCTCGAAGGCGACGCCGAGCCGGTCGGCGACGATCTGGCTGAACGCCGTCTCGTGACCCTGCCCGTGGGCGCTGGTGCCGGTGACCACCTCGACCTTGCCGGTCGCCAGCATCCGCACGCTCGCGTGCTCCCAGCCGCCGGCGCCGTAGTCGAGCGAGCCGAGCACCCGGCTCGGCGCCAGGCCGCACATCTCGGTGAACGTGGAGACGCCGATGCCGAGCTGCACGGGGTCGCCGGACTCGCGGCGCTGCTTCTGCTCGGCCCGCAGCTCGTCGTAGCCGAACATCTCCTTGGCCCGGGCGGTCGCAGCCTCGTAGTTGCCGGAGTCGTACTCGAGCCCGGCCACGGTCGTGAACGGGAACTCCTCGTGGGTGATCCAGTTCTTCTCGCGGATCTCGAGCGGGTCGACGCCGACCTCGGCGGCGAGCTCGTCCATGATCCGCTCGATCGCGTACGTCGCCTCCGGGCCGACCGGCGCCGCGGTAGGCGTCGGTCCAGGTCTTGTTGGTGAGCACGGTCTGCACCTTGAACTGGTAGGCCGGGAACTTGTAGATCGAGTTGAACATGAACGCGCCGAGCACCGGCACGCCGCCGCCGACGATCGAGACGTAGGCGCCGAGGTCGGCGAGCAGGTCGACCTTGAACCCGGTGACGGTGCCGTCCTTCTCGGCCGAGAGGGTCAGCCGCTGCCACTGGTCGCGACCGTGGTGGGCCGTCATCAGGGACTCGCTGCGGGTCTCGGTGTACTTCACCGGCTTGCCGAGCCGCCGGGCGACCGCCCAGGTGATGAACTCCTCGGGCGTGGTCTGCAGCTTGCCGCCGAAGCCACCGCCGACGTCAGGCGCGATCACCCGGATCTTCGACTCCGGCACGCCGGTGGTCGCCGCGAGCGCGAAGCGCAGGATGTGCGGGATCTGGGTCGCCGACCACATCGTGAGCTGCTCGCCGGTCGGGTCGACCACCGTCGAGCGCGGCTCCATGAACGCGGGGATCAGCCGCTGCTGGCGGTACTCGCGCTCGATCACGATGCCGTCGGTGCGGGCCTTGGCGATCGCCTCGTCGACGTTGCCGCCGGTGCCAGCCTCCACCGGAGTCGAAGACCCACAGCGCGGACTTGTTGGTGCCGAGGTCGGGATGGGCCAGCACCTCGTCCGCCGCGGACTTCTTGAGGTCGAGCGCGGCCGGCAGCTCGTCGTACTCGACGTCGACGAGCTCGGCGGCGTCGCGGGCCGCGGCTGCGGTGCGAGCCACGACCACGGCGACGGTCTCGCCCGCGAAGGCGACCCGGTCACTGGGCATCGGCACATGCACCGGCGCGACCTGCTCGGGCGTGATCGGCCAGGCGTTGATGTTGACGCCCTGGCCCTCGCCGAGGTCCGCGCCGGTGAGGACGTCGACCACGTTGGTCGACGCCTTCGCCGCGCTGGTGTCGATCGAGACGATCTTGGCGTGCGCGAACGGGCTGCGCACCATCGCCAGGTGCAGCATCCCGGGCAGGGTGATGTTGTCGGTCCAGCGGGTGCGGCCGGTGATCAGCCGCTGGTCCTCCTTGCGCCGACGGTCGCGGCCGATCTCCTTGGCGGCGGGGGCGTCCTGGACGGCGGTCATGAGCTCACCGCCTGGCCCGACGCGTGCTGCACGGCCCGGACGATGTTGTGGTAGCCGGTGCAGCGGCAGAGGTTGCCCTCGAGCCCGAGCCGGATCTCCTCCTCGGTGGGCTTCGGGTTCTCCTTCAGCAGGTCGACGCTCTGCATGATCATCCCCGGCGTACAGAAGCCGCACTGCAGACCGTGACACTCGCGGAACGACTCCTGCACCTGGTGCAGCTGTCCGTCCTGGGCGCAGCCCCTCGATGGTGGTGACCTCGCTGCCGTCGGCCTGCACGGCCAGCACGTTGCAGGACTTCACGCTGGTGCCGTCGAGGTGGACCGTGCAGGCACCACAGTTGCTGGTGTCGCAGCCGATCACGGTTCCGGTCTTGCCGAGCCTCTCGCGGAGGTACTGCACCAGCAGCATCCGGGGCTCCACGTCGTCGGAGACCTTCGTCCCGTCGACGGTGAGGTTGATCTGGGTCATGAGCTCTCCCTTGAGCGTGACTCGGGATGGGTGACCTGAGTCACGCTAGGGACGAGCGGTTGGGCGAAGGTTGGCGACGGTCAGCGGCTGCGGATGATGGCCACGGTGGCCACCGCGAAGCCGATCGCGTTGAGGCCCCAGGCCGCGCCGTCGACGGCGTGGTTGGGCACGATCACCGCGGACACGAAGTGCAGCGGCTGGGAGACGATCGTGATCACCGCTGCCCAGGCCGGGACACAGCGCGAGCGCAGCATCGCCACGCCCAGCAGCACGGTGCCCACCGACATGGCCGACGACGAAGATCCCCGTGGCGATCCCGACGATGGGATGCGCCGCATCGAGGATGCTGACGACCGTCGCCTGGGAGGCACCGGACTCGGCACCGGCCCAGATCGGTGTGGTCCACGACCAGCAGCACCGGCAGCATCAGGTACGCCGGCACCAGGAGCGTCAGGGCCACTGACGTGAGCCTCGGCGCCCGCTGGCCCACCAGCCGACCGATCGCGATCGAGCCGGGCACGATCGTGAGTGCCGCGCCGAGCCCGACCCACAGCACCAGCGACATCGCCCCTGGATCGGCGTAGCCCTCGCGCACCATGTCGCGGGTGCTGTCGATGGTCTCGTAGGGCAGGACGAAGCGGAGCACCCCCACCAGCACCGCACCGATCGGCGCAAGCACGGCCAGCGCGATCCAGCCCGAGCGACCCTCCTGCACCGCAGGTGCAGGTGCGGCCACGGCCGAGGTCATGCCGACACCGGCTGACGGGAGCCGGCGAGGACGAGCACGATCCCGAGCACGGTGACTGCGACGGTGCCGGCCGAAGCTGCGACCACACCGGCGGGCACGTCGCCGATGAAGAACACCGGCAGGGTCAGCAGCGCCGACAGGAGACGGGTCACGACAAGGCCGATCACCGCCCAGGTGCTGTCCGCGCCAGGCCCCCACCAGAAAGCCCAGCGAAACCGCGCCAAGAGCCGCAGAGATCAGTGCGATCGACATCGGGGGGTGATCTCCGTCGGTGACGAAGGGCAGCGAGCAGGTCGGCGACCGACAGCAGGCCGAGCAGGACCAGGGCGAACCTGTGGCAGGGCGTTCATGAGAGCTCCAGAGGTGAGAAGGGTTGACCTGCCCACACCGTGCGGCTCCGATGGCTCCCGCCGCATGGGCGCGCGGTGACCGATCTACGGGGAGTCCGCCCGGCCGGCTCGGGAGTCGGTTCCCTCCCCAGCGGGAAGTCGTTGGAGCACACTGAGCCCATGACCGGACGGGCCCTCTTCGCCGGCGTGCTGGTGTCGGCGGAGGTCGTCGCGGCAGTCGTCCTGAGTGTCGTGCTCGGGCTGACCTGGTCGGAGGCGCTCGACGGCTTCGTGGTCACCAACTCCCTGATGGGTGCGTCGTTCGGGCTGTGCGGCGCCGTGATCGCGCTAGCACCGCCCGACCAACCCGGTTGGCTGGCTGCTCGTGGCCGACGGCATCGGACATGCCACTTCCGCGTTGGCCGCGCCCTTGGCCGGGGTCCTGGTCGACCAGGGAGCACCGCTCGCCCTGCAACGGGCGACGGTCACCGTGGCGGCGTGGTCCTGGCCGTGGTCGATCGCGTTGTTCCTGCCGCTGGCCCTGCTGCTGTTCCCGACCGGCACGCCTCCCCTCGCCGGCTGGCGCCCGGTCGCGATCGGCTTCGTGGTGACCGCGCCGCTGTTCGCGATCGAGGTAGGCACTGAGTCCCGAGCCGATGCTGGCCGGCTTGCCGCGGGGCTACCTCACGCTCGCCCAACACGACGACCTGGCGCCACTGTGGCTGCTGTCGGAGCTCCGGGCGCTTGCCTTCCTGTTCATCGCTCTCCTCGCCTCACCGTGCGCTACCGCCGGGGCGCCGAGCGCGAACGCAGCCAGCTGGCCTGGCTGCTGATGGCAACGGCCGTCGTGATCTCGGTGGTGGTGCCCTGGGCCCTGGTCGCCGGCACGCCGGTGCTGGTGCTGTTCGCGATCCCGCTGATCCCGATCTCGATCGCTGCCGCGATCCTGCGTCGCCAGCTGCTCGACATCAGGCTGGTCGTCTCCCGCGCCCTCACCTGGCTGTTGCTCTCGCTCGGCGCCCTGACCGTCTATCTGGTGCTCGTCGCTGTGCTGGACCGTCTGCTGGGCACCTGGACCGAACGATCGGTGCTGGCCACGCTGGCCGTGGCGCTGATGGTCGGACCGCTCTATCCGCGGCTGCAGCGACTGGTCGAGCAAGCGACGTACGGCGAGCGTCGCGACCCGGCCCGGGTGATGTCGTCGGTGAGCCCGCACCTGCAGGCGGACGGTGCCTCGTTCGCCGCGGTGGCGAATTCGCTGCTGGCCGCGCTGAGGATGCCGTACGTCGCCGTGCACGACCAGCATGACCGCGTGCTCGGCGAGGCCGGCACCCGGGATGTCTCCTATCACCGGGTGGAGCTGGGACGTGGCGACCAGGTCGTCGGCAGCCTGGTGCTCGGGTTGCGACCTGGCGAGCGCAGCCTGTCTCCCAAGGACCTCCAGGGTGTCGCGCTGCTGACCGGCCCGCTGGCCCTGGCGGTGCATGCCACCACCCTGAGCGAGGAGCTGCAGCTGTCTCGTGAGCGCCAGGTCACCGCGGTCGAGGAGGAGCGCCGCCGGCTGCGGCGCGAGCTGCACGACGACCTCGGACCAGGCTTGACCGGCCTGGCCCTCTCGGCAGACGCCGCCGCCAACCTGCGCGGCACCGACCCCGAGCGAGCCGATGAGCTGGTTCGGCGTACCCAGGTAGAAGCACGGCGAGCCATCGACAGCGTGCGCCGCGTGGTCGACCAGCTCCGGCCTCCGGCGCTCGACGAGCTCGGTCTCGTCGAGGCGCTGCGGCAACGGGTCGAGCAGCTGTCCTACCGCAGTGACGGCAGCCGACTCACCGTGCGCGTCGACAGCGACCCGCTGCCGGTGCTGCCGGCCGCCCTCGAGGTCGCCGTCTACCGGGTGGCCACCGAGGCGCTGACCAACATCGCCCGGCACGCCACGGCGACGCGCGCGAGCCTGACCGTGCGCTACGGCGACGAGCTCGAGGTGCTGCATCCTCGACAACGGCGACGTCGCCGACGACTGGCAGCCCGGGCGTCGGCCTGTCCGGCATGCGCCAGCGCATCGACGAGCTGGGCGGCCGGCTCGAGGCCGGGCCGGACGCGTCCGGCGGCCGCGTCGTGGCGACCTTCCCGTTGGTGAGTCCATGAGCGTCCCCATCCGGTGCTCATCGCCGACGACCACCCGGTCGTCCGCGACGGCCTGACCACCCTGCTCTCCTCGGTGCCCGGCTTCGAGGTGGTGGCCGAGGTCGGCAACGGCGCGGATGCCGTGCGCGAGGCGGTCGTGCACTCCCCCGACGTCGCCCTGGTCGACCTGCAGATGCCGGGCATGGACGGCTTCGATGCCACCCGCGAGATCGCCAGGGTGGCGCCGACCGTGGCCGTCCTGATCCTGACCATGCACGAGGACGACGACTCGGTGTTCACCGCGATGCGGGCCGGTGCCCGCGGCTACCTGGTGAAGGGCGCTTCGCAGGAGGAGATCCTCGGAGGGATCACCGCCGTGGCCCGCGGGGAAGCCATCTTCGGACCCGGCGTGGCCCAGCGGGTGCTGGCCTTCTTCCGGGCCGGGCCGACCGCCGCCGAGCCGGCTTTCCCGGAGCTCAGCCCCCGAGAGCGGGAGATCCTCGACCTCCTCGCGGGCGGTCTCGGCAACGCGGCGATCGCCGAGCGGCTGAGCCTCGCACCCAAGACCGTGGCCAACAACGTCTCGTCGATCTTCGTCAAGCTGCAGGTGGCCGGTCGCTCAGAGGCGATCGTCCGCGCCCGCGAGGCCGGGCTCGGACGCCGACCCGATGCGGACCAGTGACTAACGAGTTGCTGCGGCGAGCTTGCCCTTGAGCAACGGCTTGGCCGGGTGGGACCGGTGGCCGAGAGCGGACAGGCAGCGTTCCACCACCGCCGTGTCGTACGGCGCCAGCTCGATGTAGCGGAGCACGGCATCGGGATCGGGGTCGGCGAGCAGTGCTTCGCGGACCGCGACGGCGACGTACTCGGCCATCTCGCTGAGGGCCGGCGAGTTGGAACCCGGCAGCAGGTCCCCGCCGTACGCCTCGACCGCGGCGGCGACCTGTCCCGCGCGCAGGAGGGCGAGCACATGGTCGACGTCGGTGGCGATCGGCATCTGCAGACGGTAGGGACGGGAGCCGAGCTGGCCGCCCAAGGCCGAGCGCAGGTGGGAGACCTCTGCCTTGAGGGTGGAGAAGGTGATCGCCTGGTCGCCGTACAGCTGGGCGTGCAGCTCCTCCAGCGACAGCCCTGCGGGGTGAAGGGCGAGCAGCGCGAGGATCTCTGTCTGGCGCCGGTTGAGCAGCAGCCGCTGCCCGTCGACGCGGACCTCGGCCGTGCCGAGCAGCGTCATCACCAGGCCCGGGTCGCCGGTCTCGTCGAGCAGCGCGGAGGGGTGGTACGCCGAGCGCGGCAGCGCCGACTCGATCAGGCGTGCCATCACTCGCGCCGTGGCCAGACCGATCGGGTGGGTGCGATCCCAGGTGGTCGACAGGTCGATCACGCCGAGCTTGTGGCCGGTCACTGGGTCGCGCACCGGCGCCGCCCAGCACACCCAGTTGTGCACGATCGGCGCGTAGTGCTCGGCACTGAAGACCATCGACGGTTCGGACAGGCGGTTGGCCAGGTCGAGCGCGTTGGTGCCGACCGACTCGTCGTCCCAGCATCCGCCGGCGACGAAGTTGACGGTCTCGGCCTTGCGCCGCATCACCCGGCCGCCGTAGGTCCACAGGATCCGGGTCTCGGCATCGGTGACCGCCAGCACCAGGTCGCCGTCCTCGGCGGTGCGGCGGAGGTCGGACTCGACCGTCTCGACGGCGGACTGCAACGGCGAGTCGCACCAGATGGACTGGGTCTCGCCCTCGTCGGCCAGCGGCGCCTCGGCGACATCCGGGGAGATCGCGGCCACGGAGCGGGTCCAGCTGGTCAGGATCTCCGGCCGCACCAGGTGCTCGACCTGGTCACCCTCCTCCACGAACGAGGTCCAGGCCCGCATCGCCTTCACCTTGCGCGTCTGCAACTCGCTGCGACCCATGACCGCCTCCCGTCTCGGTCTCGGTTCACCCAACGTAGCACCGCCGGGTGCGGGCGCTCTGCCTGTCGCCGCGGGCCTGGGTCACTCGCGGTGGATCCGTCCGGAGGTCGCCGCGAGCGGCTCGCCGCTGCCACCCCAGCGACCCGCGATGATCTCGGCGGCGATGCTGACCGCGGTCTCCTCGGGTGTCCGGGCACCGAGGTCCAGTCCGATCGGGCTGGACAACCGGCCGATCTCTTCGCCGGTGATCCCGGCCTCACGAAGGCGGTCGAGCCGGTCCTCGTGCGTACGACGCGAACCCATGGCGCCGACGTACGCGACCTCGGGCAGCCGCAGCGCCACCTCGAGCAACGGCACGTCGAACTTCGGGTCATGGGTGAGCACCGTGATCACGGTGCGTCGGTCGATGCGGCCGGCGTCCCGTTCGGCGATGAGGTAACGGTGCGGCCAGTCCACGACCACCTCGTCAGCATCGGGAAAGCGGCTGGTGGTGGCGAAGACCGGCCGCGCGTCGCAGACGGTGACCGCATAGCCGAGGAAGCCGCCGACGCGCGCGACGGCGGCCGCGAAGTCGATCGCTCCGAAGACCAGCATCCGCGGCTTGGGCGCGAAGGCCCACACGAACACCCGCATCCCCTCGCCCCGGCGCTCCCCGTCGGGACCGTAGGTGAGAGTGGCGTTGTGGCCCACCGCGAGCAGGCCGAGAGCATCGTCGTGGATGGCATCGATGGCCCGCTGTGAGTCGAGAGCGCCGCTCGGCTTCTCTTCAGGGCGGATCACCATTCGTCGGCCGAGCCAGGTGGGGTCGGGGTGCTCGATGACGGTGGCCAGCGCGACCGGTCGCCCGGCCTCGATGTCGGCAGCGAGATCCCCGAGCTCCGGGAACGTCTCCCGCGAGACCTTCTCGACGAACACGTCGAGGATGCCGCCACAGGTCAGGCCGACCGCGAAGGCGTCGTCGTCGGTGACGCCATAGCGTTCCAGCACCGGGTAGCCGGAATCCACGACCGACTGGGTCACGTCGTAGACGGCGCCCTCGACACAGCCACCGGACACCGAGCCGACGGCCGTCCGGTCGGGGCCGACCAGCATCGAGGCCCCCGCAGGACGCGGGGCCGACTGGAAGGTCGCGACGACCGTGCCGACTCCGACGGTCTCCCCTGCCGCCCACCACTTCATCAGCTCAGGCAGCACGTCACGCACGGGCCACCACCTCGACCAGCTCGGCGAACGTCGCCAGGGAATGGCCGGCCAAGAACTCGTCGCAGTGCGGCAGCGCTGCCACCACGCCCTGCTGCACCGGCTCGTAACCGGACTTGCCGCGGTGAGGGTTGACCCACACGACCCGGTACGCGATCCGGCCGAGCCGCATCATCTGCTCCCCGAGCAAACCCGCGTCACCCCGCTCCCAACCGTCGCTGAAGACCACCACGACCGACCCTCGGGCCAGCCCGCGCCGTCCCCAGCGGTCCAGGAAGACCCGCATCGTCTCGCCGAGACGGGTGCCGCCCGACCAGTCCGGCACCGTCTCGCCGGCCGCGACCAGCGCCCGCTCGGCGTCGCGACTGCGCAGGGCACGGGTCAGGTGGGTCAGCCGGGTGCCGACCGTGAACACCTCGACCGATCCACGCGGGCTGGCCACCACCATCCGGTGAGCGAGTCGCAGCAGCGCATCGGCGTACCCGCTCATCGAGCCGGACACGTCGACCAGCAGCACCACCCGTCGGGGCGTGGTGCCCCGGCGACGCCACTCGATGACCGCCGGCTCGCCCATCCGGCGCAGGCTCGCTCGCAGCGTGCGCGACGCGTCGACGTCGCCGCGGTGCCAGCGCTGGTGACGGGAGGTACGCCGCAGCGGGGGCCGGGGATGCAGGGTCGCGAACATCGCGGCCAGCCGGTGCTTCTCGGCCGCGGTGAGTGAGGCCAGGTCGCGGTGTCGGAGCACCTCGGTCTCGCTGGCCAGCGCGCGCACCAGGTCATCGGTCTCCTCGACCTCGCCGAGTGCGCCACCCTCGCTCAGCGGCAGTCCGGAGTACGTCGCCACGCTGGGCGTCGCCGGCCGGGCTCGCGGCAGTCCGTCGCGAGCGTTGAAGTAGGCCTCGAACACCTGGTCGTAGCGCACCAGGTCGTCGGGAGAGGAGCAGAGGGTCGCCCGCCCGGCGGCGTACGTGGCGCGACGGTCGTCGAGGCCGACCACCGCGGCGGCGTGGAGGAAGGATCTGTGCGCGGTCCTGGGTCACCGGCTACCCCGGCCGCGCGCAGAGCGCGGGCGAAGCCGAGCAGGAGGGTGTCTGCGCTCAGCTCTTCGGTGGTCATGCCCGCAGCATCTGGTCGAGCGCCTGCCGGACCCGCTCGGCATCCTCGCGATACTTCACCAGGGCGCCCAGGGTCCGCGCCGACGACTCGAGGTCGAGCTCGGTCGTGCCCAGCGTGTGCAGTGCCCGCGCCCAGTCGAGGGTCTCCGCGACTCCCGGCGGCTTCTCCAGGTCGTCGCGGTCGCGCAGCTGCTGCACCACGGTCACGATCTGTCGGGCCAGCGCCTCCGAGACCTCGGGTGCACGCGAGCGCACGATCGCCACCTCGCGCTCCAGGCCCGGGTGGTCGATCCAGTGGTAGAGGCAGCGCCGCTTGAGCGCGTCGTGCAGCTCGCGGGTGCGGTTGGAGGTGAGCACGACGACCGGCGGCGTCGCGGCCCGGATCGTGCCGTACTCCGGGATGGTCACCTGGTAGGTCGACAACACCTCGAGCAGGAACGCCTCGAACTCGTCGTCGGCCCGGTCCACCTCGTCGACCAGCAGCACCGCCGGGCTCTGCTGCAGCGCGGCCAGCACCGGCCGGGCCAGCAGGAAGCGCTCGTCGTAGAGGCTCTTCTCGGCCTCGGTCGCGTCGATCGCCCGGGTCCGGCGCTGCCGCCAGCGCTCCGAGCGCCCGCAGGTGCAGGATCTGACGCGGGAAGTCCCAGTCGTAGAGGGCCTGGGTGGCATCGATGCCCTCGTAGCACTGGAGCCGGATCAGCGGCAGCGTCGAGCGCTTGCGCCAGCGACTCGGCGAGCGCGGTCTTGCCGGTGCCGGGCTCCCCCTCCAGCAGCAGCGGGCGCTGCATCCGCAGCGCGAGAAACGTGACCGTCGCGAGGTCGTCGTCGCACAGGTAGCCGGTGGCGCCGAGTCGCGCAGCGACGTCGGCCCAGTCGGCCAGCGCCGGTGTCGACTCCATGGGCTCAGGCTACTCAGCGGGGTGTTGGCCGGAGGTTGGCCGAGCTTTGCTCTCGCGGGTCGCAAGAATCGGTGCGCAGCGCCTCAGGAGTCCTGGTCCCGCCCGGTCGCGAGGTCACCGCACTCGACGAGGGTCACCTCGTTGGCGTCCAGGTAGTGGCGGGCCCCGAAGTCGCCGGTCGCCGATGCCGCCACGCCCACCCAGTGGTCACGGCCGATCACGACCGGGTGGCCCGGCCTGCCGTCGTACGTCGCCCGGCTGAGCGTGGCTGCGCCGGCACCGGCGGCGACCACCCGCCGAATCACCGCGGCGGTGACGTCGGGCAGGTCCACCAGCGACAGGACCGCCGCGTCGTGGTCGCCGAGGGCACCTAGGCCCGCCCGCAACGAGGCGGACATGCCCAGGTGCCAGTCGTCAGCCACGACCGCGGATACGCCGTCCGGCACCAGCAGCGACGCCTCCGCCGCTCGGGCTCCCAGCACCACCGTCACCGCATCACAGCCACCATCGACCAGGACATCCACGGATCGCTGCAGCCACGAGGCGCCGTCGGCATCGTGCATCAGTGCCTTGGGCATTCCGATCCGCGTCCCGGATCCGGCCGCCAGCAGTAGTCCATGCATGGAGCCATTGTCGCCCTCCTCAGCCGGGGAAGGCCTCGACGAACAGCTGCTCGAGCCCAGGCGACCAGGCTCCGCTGTAGCCACACACGGAGACCTGGCCGTCGGCGGCCGCGACGAGATACCGCTTGCCGACCTCGAACTCCACCGACAGCAGCAGCCCCTCGAGTGCCTCGGGAGGAGCCTGGACCCGCACGATGTCCGTGGGCTCGCCGACGTAGAACATCGACGGCGTCAGGGTGACCGTGCCTTCGGTGATGTCATCGACCACGCCGTCGAAGGCAAGGTCCTGCCGGGCCAGGATCTCGGCCGACGGAACGGCGCACTTGGCAGTCGCGGCGTCTGCCGGCACCGAGAGCGAGGTGACGGTCCTGGGGTCGACGGGATCGCCGCTCGGCCCCGCCGCCGGCACGTCGTCGGTGGCGCGCTGGACGAGAACGAACGTGCTGACCCCGGCGATGAGCAGCACCGCTGCCGCGGCGACCAGCCAGGTCAGCCGGCTCCGCTCGTGTACGCCGGTCTGCCGCGTCTCCGGGATGTCGGTCTCGAGGTCGTCGCTGATGGTGTCCTCCAGGAGTCGGGCCACCCGGGCGGGGTCGGCCGGCGGGAGGGAGGCCGCTGGGTCGAGCGAACGCAGCTGGTCTCGCAGGTGCTGGTCTTCAGGAGCGTGCTCCTCGGCGTTCACGGCTGCCTCCCCTCTCTTGACTCCTCATGTCCGGTACCGCCGTCACTCTTACCGAGCCGGTCATCCAGGTGGGCGCGCAGCTTCTCCTTGGCCCGATGGAGACGCACGCTCGCGGCATTGGGCGTGATCTCGAGGGCATCGGCGATCTCGGTCGCGCGTCAGCTGCTCCCACGCCCACAGGCGGAGCAGCTCGGCATCCGTCTCCGGCAGCGCGGCCAGCGCCTCGGCGATGTCACCGTTGCCGGAGTCGGTTGGCGCGGCCACCTGCTGTGGCGGGTCGACCGCAGCCATCTTGGCCGCGACCCGTTCCTGCCGGCGCCCGCTGCGCAACGCGTTGGCCAGGCAGTTGCGGGCCACTCCATAGGCCCACGGCAGCGCGTCCTCGGGCACGTCGTCGAGCCGGCGCCAGCACACCAGCAACGTGTCCGCCAGGACGTCCTCAGCGGTCTCGGGGTCGGTGCGTCGGATCAGGAACCGGCGCAACGGATCCACGAGCTGGCGCGCCAACGTCTCGAAGCGCTCCTGGTCGGTCACGTGGTCAACGGTTCCACATCACGCCCACTTCATGCGTCACCGGTGGGTGGCCCTGGGACGCAACGTCGTTACTGGCCCGCAACGCAACAGGGCCCCGCCTTCCGGCGGGGGCCCTGCGTGCGTGTGGAGCGGG
>CAWHKK010000008.1:0-66065 GCA_963829975.1 uncultured Actinomycetota bacterium | reverse complement strand
CGGACGCTCTGCTCGCGCAGTGCGTGCTGCAAGCGCTCAATCTCGGCCATCCGCAGCTGAAGCTGCTCGTGGGCGCGCCGCAGTCTGGCCTCGGCCTCGCGTTGAGCCGTGACGTCTCGCCAGACCACGATGCGCCCCTGCACCTGTTTCCGGGCGTCCCGCAGGGGGGTGACCCGCACTTCCAGATGCCGTTCGCCCAGCGTCAATTCAGCAGAGGCCGCCTCGCGGCCTCCGGTCAGGGCGCCCAGGGCCGCCGCTGCCACCCCCCACTGCTCAAACACCCGTTCGGCTGGGGTGGCCGAGTGGGCTAGGCAGCGCTGGGTTGGCAAGTTGCCTGGCCACCGGGTTGAGATCCACCAGCCGCCCCGCCCGGTTGAGGACGACCACGCCCTCTCCCATCTGCTCGATCAGTTGATGCCTCGCGACCGGCACGAGATCGAACAGCTGGAAGCCCAGCAGGCCCCACAGGAACACCAGGGCGGTGATCAGAAACAGCATGGGGGTCAGGTCCAGTTCGGGAAAGGGCCGAGGCGCGCTTGAGCGCATCGACCATGATCAGGTGCTCCATGATCCACTCGTTGATCGGCGCCGTGTGGCTCTGCAGCACGAAGGCGTCGCAGCCGCGCACCCGACTCCTCGTAGCGGATGTAGATCTCGGAGTTGGCGAACTCGTAGGCCGACTGCGGCACCAGGTCGACCCCCCGAGGATCTCGGTGACCTCCGCGGCGAAGCGCTGGGGGTGAGCCCGCCCGCTGAAGACCATCAGGTTCTTCTCGGTGGTCTTCTTCATTCCCGTCACGCGGTCTGCCCGGGTGGTCGCCCGGGTGTTCACCTGGATTCTGCCTCCTGTACCGGGCCGGTCGTCCCAACTCCCTAGTCGTCTTCCTCTGAGACGGCGCGCTCGGCCCGTGGAACCGGCGTCGGCCGTGAACCGGCCGCCTCCGCCGCATCTGCCTGCGGCGTGCCGGAACGCCGGGTCTGCGCCCACCCGGGGATGTTGCGCTGGGGGCCAGCACTGACGGCCAGCGCACCCGGTGGGACGTCGCGGCGTACGACGGTGCCGGCGCCGGTGCCAGCGCCGTCACCGATCTCCACCGGGGCCACGAACGTGTTGTTGGACGCGGTGCGGGCGTGCCTACCGATCTTGGAGCGATGTTTGTTCACGCCGTCGTAGTTGGCGAAGATCGTGCCGGCGCCGATGTTGGCTCCGTCTCCGATCTCGGCGTCGCCGACGTAGGAGAGGTGAGGCACCTTCGCCCCGTTGCCGATCTGGGCGTTCTTGGTCTCGACGAAGGCACCGATCTTGCCGGCGGCGCCGAGCTCGGTGCCGGGTCGGAGGTAGCCGAACGGACCCACCACCGCGTCCGCACCGATCACGGCCAGCTCGCCGTGGGTGCGCACGACCCGAGCGCCCGTGCCGACTTCGCAGTCCTTGAGCGTGGTGTCGGGACCGATCACTGCGTCCTCACCGATCACTGTGGCCCCGAGCAGCTGTACGCCCGGCAGGATCGTCGCGTCGGGAGCGATCGTCACGTCGGTGTCGATCCAGGTCGTGGCCGGGTCCATCACCGTCACGCCCTCGAGCATCCACCGGTCGACGATGCGCCGGTTCATCACCCGACCGACTCGGCGAGCTGCTTGCGGTCGTTGGCGCCTTCGGTCTGGGACACGTCGTCGATCGGGAATGCGCCAACGGTCAGGCCCGCGTCGCGGGCCAGCTGGACCGTGTCGGTGAGGTAGTACTCGCCCTTGGAGTTGTCGTTGGAGATCTTCGGTAGCGCTTCGACGAGGAAGGACGCGTCGAAGGCCAGGATCCCGGAGTTGATCTCCTGGATCTCGCGCTGATCCGCGTTCGCGTCGCGCTCCTCCACGATGGCCTCGACATCACCGTCGGCGTCGCGGATCACCCGGCCGTAACCATGGGGGTCGGTCACGATCCCGCTCAGGATGCTGACGGCTCGCTCGGCCGCCTCGTGCTCGGCGGCGAACGCCTTCAGCGACTCACCCTGCAGCAGGGGGGTGTCGCCGTAGGCCACGATGACGGTGCCGGTGACCGTGCCGCCGTCGCTGACGACTGCGTCCATCGCCACCCGAACGGCATGCCCGGTGCCACGCTGGTCCTCTTGGACCGCGAGCACCACGTCGGGCGCTTGCTCCAGGATGTGCGGCCCGACCGTGTCGCGGCCGTGACCCACCACCGCGATGACCCGATGCGGTTCGACGGCGCGGACGGCGCCCAGCACATGGCCGATCATGCTGCGGCCGGCGACCGGGTGCAGCACCTTCATGGTCTTCGACTTCATCCGGGTGCCACCGCCGGCGGCGAGCACGATGACGGTCAGCTCTCTGGTCAAGAGGAAGTTCCTTCGGTCGACTGGCGCCTCACTCTAGACGCGCCCGAACTGCGGCACCGACCGTCGGCCGTGTCCTGGGTGCCAGGCCCGCCCGGCAGGGGGCATCGGTGTTTCTGCGCCCGTGGACGGAGGGTTCCCCTACTGACGCAAGGAGTCCCTTCCCGGTCCGCCGATGAGCTGGTCCCGGCCGGGGCCCCCGACGAGGCGGTCGTCTCCTTGGTTGCCGGCGATCCGGTCACGGCCGGCGTTGCCGAACAGGCTGTCGTTGCCGCGCCCGCCGAGCAGCCCGTCGTTGCCGGCACCACCGGTCATCCGATCGTTCCCGCTGCGGCCACCGAGCCTGTCGTTGCCCGTACCGCCGGAGATCCGGTCGTCGCCAGTGCCACCGAGCACGAAGTCGTTGCCGCTGCCGGCGCGGATGCGGTCATTGTCGAAGCGACCGCAGATCCAGTCGTTGCCGCCGAGACCGAGGATGGTGTCGTTGCCGGCCCGACCGTTGATGATGTCGCGGCCGGGGGTCCCGATGAGCGTGTCGTCCCCCTTGGTGCCCAGGATGGTTGGCGCCTTGCCCCTGCACCTGATGGTCCGCGGCTTCGGCGGCGACATGTCGTCGGACCCGTCGTTGGGGTCGGTGAAAGCGCACACCTCAGCCCCGTCCTTCACGCCGCCGTTGTCGGAGTCTGCATCGAGCGGATCGGTGGGCGCATTGGGACCGTACGGGTTCCGGGCGCCGGTGAGTTCCTCGAGGTTGCTCAGGGCGTCGCCGTCCGGGTCCTCGGCACCGTCCTTGATGCCGTCACCGTCGCTGTCGGCGTTGTTCGGGTTGGTGTTGGTTTGGTTGGTCTCCTGGGCGTCGGTCAAACCGTCGCCATCGGAGTCCAGGGCTGCGCCTGGCGGCGGGTTGTCGTCGGCCCGACTGTTGGGATCGGTGCGCCGGCCGGTCTCGACCCCGTCGTTGATCCCGCCGTTGTCGCTGTCGGGGTCAGTCGGGTCGGTTGGCGTGCGGGGTCCGAAGGTGTTCTTGGTCCCGTTGACCTCTTCGAGGTTGGTGAGTGCATCGACGTCCGGGTCTTCCTGGCCGTCCCGGATGCAGTCGCCGTCCGTGTTCGGATTGTTCGGGTTGGTGTGCGTATCGGTGTTCTCTTGGTCGTCGGTGAGCCCATCGCCGTCGCTGTCCGGTGAGCCCGGTCCCGGGGGTCCCGCGGGTCCGCACTGGACGCCACCAGCAGGGGCCTTGGCCTCGACGGCGAAGGGGAACAGGTCGAGATCAGCGATGTTGACACCGGCCAGCGCGACCTCGACATTGAGGACCGCCGCGGTGCCGGACGCGGTACGGCCGTCAGCTGACTCGACCACGTTCTCCAGCTGACCCAGCTGGAGCTCCAGGTGCAGCAGCGGGTTGTCGGGCGCGACGATGTTCAGCGGACTCCCGTCGACCGGCAGGACGTAAGGGGTCCCGCCGACCGTGACCTTGACCAGGGGCGCGTCCCACTCGACCTTGGCTCCACCGGGAGTGCCGGTAGCCGTTGCCTTCAAGGTCGGGGTCTCAGCCACGGAGACCCTGACCTGGTCGTTCAGGAGCCTGATGTCGGCCAAGCTCCCGGCGACCGCGGTGACGACATCTCGACCACCGGTGGCAGTGGAACCGTTGGCGACCAGAGCTGTCGCCTGCAGAGTCTTGACCGTCCCGGGAAGGGAGACGAGGCTCCCGGCGGGCGAGGTAGTGGGCACGACCTTGAGCTGAGCGGTGTTCACGCTCGACGCGCTCAGCGCCTCCGTGGCGGGGAGACACATCTCGGTGGCGGCAGGCGTTCGGGCGTGCGCCGTGGCCGTCGACACGTTCAGTGTCAGCAACGGCGACAGGTCCGCCGGAATCGAGGTGTCCGAGACAGCCGTGGCGTGGTCGGGGGGCGCGGTCTGCTTGGCCTGTGCCAATATCGACGCGGGCTGTCCGCCGAGGAGTGCCAGGTCCAGGTTGCGAGCCTCAGCGGCCGCCGCATGCGTCGGGGTGCCCGAGGTGGAGCCCGTCGAGATGCCGACACCGACGTCTGCCACACCAGGGACGCCCATCCCGCTGATGGCGTTCAGGTGGAGCACCTCCGCATGAGCCGAGGTGCTGTACGCCTGGTTGAAGGGCGCGGCCGCGGCCAGCACGACGGTCTCGGCCGGCGACTGCACGGCCAGCGTGAACGCGGCAGCCGAAGAGATGACGGCGACCAAGGCGATGGGACTGCGAGCTCTCACGGTTCGGCTCCATGGCGACTAGAAGGAGTTGCGCGCCTCAGGTCCCCGACCCGAGATCGCTTGCTTAACTGGCAACCTTGGCTTACCACCGCGGTTACTGTAACCAGCAGTATGGCAGGCGGCGCCCACCACTTCACGAACGGCGCATGCGCCAGTCTTGCTCCCCGGGATGGAGTCGAACCATCGTCGCTAATCCTGATTCAAAGTCAGGCGGGCCCTGCCGGCAGACCAACCGGGGATTGATGCGTGCCAACGATACGGGTCGTGAGGCTCAGAGTGCGCCTCGGCGCACGCTGGGGGGCACGAGTGCGTCTAGGCTCGGCCGGGTGGACCTCCCCGTGATGCCACCCGTCCAGCCGATGCTCGCCAAGGCCGTCAAGGGCATTCCCGAACCTGTGAAGTTCGGGGGGCTGAGCTTTGAGCCCAAGTGGGACGGGTTCCGGTGTCTGGTCTTCAAGGACGGCGACGAGGTCGAGCTCACGAGCCGCAACACCAAGCCGCTGACCCGCTACTTCCCCGAGCTCGTCGAAGCCGCCAAGGAGCAGCTGCCCGACCGGTGCGTGCTCGACGGCGAGGTCTTCGTCGCGCTCCGCAACCCTGACGGGGTGGACCGGCTGCAGTTCGAGACGCTCCAGGAGCGGATCCATCCGGCGAAGTCGCGGGTGGACCTGCTGGCCGAGACGACTCCCGCCGGCTTCGTCGCTTTCGACCTGCTGGCGCTCGGCGACACGTCGTACGTCGACCGGCCCTTCTCCGATCGCCGTGCCGCTCTCGAGGGCGCACTGGTCGGGCTCGACGGCCCGTTCTACCTGACCCGCACGACCGAGAGTCCTGCTGTGGCCGAGCGGTGGTTCGAGCAGTTTGAGGGAGCCGGCCTGGACGGCGTGATCGCTAAGCCCCTGGGTGGCACGTACGTGCCCAACGGGCGGACGATGATGAAGATCAAGCACGAGCGCACCGCCGACGTCGTCGTCGCCGGCTACCGGGAGCACAAGACCTCGACGCCCGAGCGACCGCTGCTCGGCAGCCTGCTGCTCGGCCTGTACGCCGAAGGCGAGCTGCAGCACATCGGCGTCAGCGCCAGCTTCACCGAGGTCCGGCGCGCCGAGCTGATCGAGGAGCTGCAGCCGCTGGTCTGCGGGATCGCGGACCATCCCTGGGGGAAGTGGCAGGAGGGGGCGATCGCCAACCCCGACCGGGTGCCGGGCACGCAGAGCCGGTGGAGCGCGGGCAAGGACCTGAGCTTCACCCCGTTGCGGCCCGAGCGGGTGCTGGAGGTCAAGTACGACGCGATGGAGGGCCGGCGTTTCCGCCACACCGCTCACTTCAAGCGCTGGCGCACCGACCGCGACCCCGAGTCGTGCGGCTACGACCAGCTGGAGCAGCCGGTCAGCTACGACCTGGCAGAGGTCCTCGGGGGCAGCCCAGAGAGCTAGCGCAACGAGTAGCCTGTCGCCATGGCTGACTACGACGTCGTGCTCCTCGTCGAGCAGGAGCTCTCATCGGCCGATGCCGCCCAGGTTCGGTCGCTGCACGAAGGGGTGGACGAGCCCGTGACCTACCACGTGCTCCTCCCGATGGAGGACGCCGCGGCGCAGATCGAGGCGTCGATGGGCTCCCTGGCAGCGGGCGAGATGATGGCCGCGCCGACGATCGGCATGAGTGAGGTCGACCTCGATGCCGTGCGCAAGGACTGCGAGGAGCGCTCGCAACGCGAGCTGACCGCCACCGTCGCGGCTCTGGAGGGCGCCGGGGCCGCCGTGGGCTCGAGCAAGGTGATCACTGGGCCGCCGATCGACGCGCTGGCTCAGAAGGTCAACGACGTAGACGGCCGCGAGGCGATCATCCTGACCCGCCCGCACGTGGTCGCCGAGTTCTTCCACCTCGACTGGACCTCTCGGGCCCGGCGCAAGATCGGTGTGCCGGTGCTCCACCTCCTCGAGCACGAGAACTTCGATGAACAGGCCGGCGGCGGCGAGGGCGTCACCGGGCTCTGAGCACCGACGACGGCTAGCATCGCCCGGGTGAAGTTCGCGCGGCGTCAACCGGCCGAGGCCGACGACGTTCCGACCGATCAGCCGCCGGCTCCACCTACCCCACCGCGGGGTGCACCGGTCGCGGCCTTCGCCGGTGTGTTGGACGGGCGGTCGCTGTGGCTGGCCATCGAGGCCCAGCCCGGATCGCTCGCGTTGCGCGACGCCTCCTCCGGCGACGTGATCGCTCTCGCCAGCGATGTGGACGACGCCCAGCCGGCTTTCCGATCTGTTCGTGTCAATCTCACCGAGCTTCCCGACACCCGCCCCGACGACCAGGGCGAGGCTGCCTACGACGTGGTGCTGGTGCCCAGCGGGGGCCGCTCCGCCAAGCCGGTCTGGACACCGCCGCTGCCCGCCGCGACGGCGGCGGTCGTGGACGACAAGCGGTGGGTAGTGCGGCGCACCGACGAGGGATACCTGCGGCTGCTGCACGTGCCAGCGACCCCGGCCGCCGAGCTCACCGAGATCCTCGTCGAAGCAGGTGGCATCCGACTCACGACGGCGCCCGTCGGCGGCCTCACCCTGCTGGGTGAAGCCGACGAGCTGATGGCGACCCTGCCCGACGAGCTGCTCACCTCCGCTGCCGTCTCCGGTCTCCCACCCCAGCTGGCTCAGGTCATCGCCGGCGGGCTGCCGATCCGACGTCGCAGCAACGACCTGACCGACCCCGGCCGGGCGGTGCCCCTGCCCGAGCTGTACGCCGACGACCCCGGACTCGAGGACCAGGTGCGGCTGCGGCTGCGCTGGTCGGGTGAGGGGATGCTGATGGCGCGGATCCTGGATCCGGAGACCGGACAGTGAAGCTGGCCTACCTCGTCGTCGACGTGGACACGATGGACGACGCCACTCGCTCGGTCGTTACCCAGGCGCGCGCTCTGGCCGGCGACCACTCGGTGCAGGTGGTCAGCCTGACCCGTACGGGGGAGGATTCCTCGCGTCCCGCCCCACCCTTCCGTCTCGACCACCTGATCGACCTCCGTGACCCGAAGGCGCCCCGGGTGCCCGACGACCTGGCTGATCCGAAACAAGCCCTGGCCCTGCACGGCAAGGTCTCCGCCCTGGTGCCTGCGAGCTGGGACCGCCACTCCACCGCGTTGACCGACGTGGTGCTGGAGGCGGTGCTCCCGTCGCTCGACGTCGACGCGGTCGTGACCACGACGCCCGGCCTGCTCGCCGCCGCCGTCGAGCTGCTGCCCGATCCGATCGTGATCGTGCACCAGGACTACCGGCCCTCGATCGAGCGCACCCCGGAAGGCGTGCTCCACTACGCACCGCTCGCGGACGTCGTCGCCGTGCCGACCACGACCGTCGAGGACTGGTTGCACGAGCAGCTCGGCGAGGTCACGCCTCATACCGTGGTGATGCCCCATCCGTTGCCCGATGGCTTCCGGCCGCGGTCGCGCCTGGACCAGCCGCTGATCATGTCCGCCGGTCGCCTGGTGCCGGAACGACAGCTGCCCAAGCTGGTCGCAGCCTTCGCCGAGATCGCCGACCAGATCCCGCAGTGGCGACTGCGCATCGTCGGAGAGGGTCCGCAGCGGGTCGACGTCGTCCGCCAGACCCGCAAGGCCAACCTCTGGGACCGCGTCGAGCTGGTGCGCGAGGTGCCGGACCTGGCTGCGGAGTGGGCCAAGGCATCGGTGGGCGCCGTGGCGTCGCGGGCCGAGGCGTTCCCCCTGGGCGCGCTCGAGGCGATGGCCGCCGGCGTCCCCGTGGTCAGCTTCGACTGCGCCTCCGGCCCGCGTGAGCTGGTCGAGCACGACGTCACCGGACTCCTGGTCGGCCCCGAGTCCGTCTCCGGACTCGCCGCGGCACTGCTGAAGCTGACCACCGACGCCGACCTCCGAGCCCGGCTGGGCGAGGGTGCCCTTCGCGCGTCTCGGCAGTACGCAGCCGACTCGCTCGCCGAACGCTGGGTCGGTATCTTCGCCGACGCCCGGGCTCGTCGCGCCGACCGCGGTCGGCTGAGCGCCCGGGCCAGTGCTCGACCACGTCGGCTCGCCCCCGACCCGGCGGCGAGCATCGAGGTGAACGACATCGCCCCCGCTCGCGCCCGGCACGACGCCATGGCGCTGGTGGCTGAAGCCGCCCGGGCGGCCGGTGACCGATGGCTGGTGATCCCGGCCCACGAGTCTCCCGCTCCGGTGGCGGTGCTGCCGATGGGCGCCCGCGACGGTTTCCTCTCGGCGCTCGCCGCGGCCGACTCCCCGGCGTACCTGTCGCTGCGTGAGCCCGCCGACCACGGCTGGCCCGAGCGCCGCGGGCGAATAGCCGACCTCGCCGCCGAGCTGCGCCGGGGCCGCAGCCAGGTGGTCAGTGTGGAGCCGTGGCCGATCGGGGTGCTGGCCGACGGCTGCAGCATCGAGGTCGAGTTCTGGGAGACGACGCCCGAGGGCGACCTGACCTCTCCGCGCCGCAACCGCTACGCCGACCGGATCCCGACCGGCTTCACGACCGTCGATACCGAGGTCGAGGGCCAGCTCGTGCCAACGCTCCCGCTGATGGCCGAGCCTACGGTCAGCGAGTGCAGCTTTCCGATCGACGTGGTCTACACCTGGGTCGACGGATCCGACCCCGTCTGGAACGCCGCCCGCGAACGGCGCCTGGCGGGCATCACCGGCGCCGCCCAGGAGACGGCACAGACGCGGGAGTCGAGTGGCCAGGCGCGGTTCTTGGACCGCGACGAGCTGCGCTACTCCTTCCGGAGCATCCATCTGTTCGCGCCCTGGGTGCGCAAGATCCATCTGGTCACCGCCGGGCAGGTGCCGGACTGGCTCGACACCGACCACCCGGTGGTCAACCTGGTCGACCACCGCGACATCCTCCCAGCCGATGGGTTGCCGGTCTTCAACTCCCACGCCATCGAGACCTCGCTGCACACGATCGATGGGTTGAGCGAGCAGTTCCTCTACTTCAACGACGACTTCTTCCTCGGCCGTCCGGTGCGGCCCGAGGCGTTCTTCAGCCCGGCCGGGCTGAACGCGGTCTTCTTCTCCCCGATGACGATCGGACTCAGCGACCTGCCCGACGCGCCGCCGTACCTCAAGGCCGCCTGGAACAACCGCAACCTGCTTCACGAGAAGTTCGGCGCGGTGACCACCCACAACCTCGCGCACGCGCCGTACCCCCATCGGGTGTCGGTGTTGCGAGCCCTGACCGAGGAGTTCCCGGAGGTGATGGCGGCGACCGCTCGGTCGCCGTTCCGCAACGACACCGATGTGTCCACGCTGAGCTCCTTCGCGCAGCACTACGGTCTGCTGACCGGTGCGTCGTACGTCGGCGAGGCCGACCTCAGCTTCGTCAACCTCGCCAACGCCGACGTCGACCGGCAGCTCGAGCTCGCGATGCGGCGCGACCAGGACTTCATCTGTCTCGGCGACCATCACGACCACGCATTGCGGGCCGAGGCACTCGCGCGCCTGCTGGGCGAGTTCTACCGCGAGTACTTCCCGGTCGCTGCGCCGTGGGAGCGCGGCTGATGGTGCCGGCTCGCTACGCGCGCATCCTCGACGGAGAGACGCTGTGGCTGGCCATCGCGTCGCAGGCGACGACCGTCACCCTTCGCTACGCCGGGGGCGAGCTGGCCGAACCCACCGAGCCCGAGCCGGGCGGACTGGTCGTGGCGCGGGTCCCGCTGGGGCCTCTCGCCGACGTGCCCGGGCATCGTCTCGAGGTGGCTGTGTGGGCGGGAGATGCCCCGATCAGGTGGTCGGCGGCACCAGCTCCAGGACCAGTGCGCGCCGCCATCCCGACCCGCGACCGGCGCTGGCGCTGGCGGACGGCGACCGACCACGACGACCTCACCCTGATCAGGTTGCCCGTCGAGCCCGGGATCGTCGTCACCCGGATCGACAGCGACTCCCTCGGCATCCATCTCGAGCTCGCCGACGGCCGGATCGTCGACGTGCACCCGGACACGGACCTGACCGCCAACGGACTCCCCCTCGTGCGAGCCCACGACGACCTCAAGCGACCCAACTTCGCGGTGGCGCTGCCCGACGGACTCCGCTGGACGCCCGAAGGCCGGCTGGTGCGGGCATGAGGATCGCCTTCCTGATCACCACGATCCACCAGCTGGGCGGCACGGAGAGCGCGGTGACCACCCAGGCCAACGCCCTGGCTGCCGCCGGCCACGACGTGGAGATCATCAGCGTCTACCGGCCGAGCGACGGGCCGGCCTTCTCGTTGGCACCCGGCGTGGTCGTCCGCGACCTCGTGGACACGCGTGAGGAGATGCCCGACGAACCGGCGCTCGAGGCGTGTCGGCTCGTCCGGCCCGAATGGGATCCGACCCTCGATGCCCGCGGCGACGTCGCGGTCCAGGCGGTCCTGCCGACCGTGACCGCCGACGTGCTCGTCACCGTCACCCCTGCGTTGCTGGCGCTGGCCGCGCAGCTGCGACCTCCGTCCGTGGTGTTGGTGCACCAGGAGCACCGCGCGTCGTCGCAGCGGAAGGCCGGGCTCGAACCGCTCCTGACCTCCGCACCTCGCGCGGACGTCGTCGCCCTGCTCGTGGAGGCGGAGGCGGACTGGCTGCGGCAGCGGCTCGGGGACGCGACCCCGCCCCTGGTGGTCGTGCCCAACGCGCTCCCACCCGGCTTCCGACCGCGCTCCCTGCTCGACGAACCGCTGATCGTGGCGGCGGGTCGTCTGGGTGGCGAGAAGCAGTTCCCACAGCTGGTCGCCGCCTTCGCCCTCATCGCCGACCGCCTGCCCGGATGGCGGCTCCGGATCTTCGGCGACGGACCCGCGCGCACCGAGATCATGCGCACCGTTCGCCGGCTCGGAGCTCTGGGACCGGGTCGAGCTGCCCGGCTCCACCACCGACCTGGCCAGCGAGTGGGCGCGGGCCGGCATCGCGGCGATGACCTCACGGTCGGAGGGCTTCCCGCTGGTGATCCAGGAAGCGATGGCTGCCGGGGTGCCGGTCGTCTCCTACGACTCCCCCACCGGGCCGCGCGCGATCATCGACCACGAGGTCGACGGGCTGCTGGTCACGCTGGGCTCGGAACAGGAGATGGCCGACGCGCTGCTGCGGCTCGCCACCGACCACGCGCTCCGCCATCGGCTCGGCGCCGGAGCGCTCCGCAAGGCTGCGACCTACGACGTCACGACGATCGCGGCCCGCTGGGTCGAGATCTACCAGGAAGCGCTGCGCTAGTCGTCGATCCGGTTGCCGTCGGCGTCCCAGTGCGACTCGACCTTCTTGCTGGGCTGCACGCGAGGTGGCTCGCCCGGCATCTTCGGGTAGTCGGGCGGGAAGTTCAGCTCGACGGCGCCCTGCTCGGTCCACAGCGCGAGCAGGGGCTCGAGCGAGTACGCCGTGTCGTCGATCGACGCCCACGGATCGCCGTCGTCGAGCCGGTCCGGCACGGTGAACAGGTTGTAGGGCCTCGGGTCGCTGACGCTCGCAAGCTCGTCCCAGGTCAGCGGCGTGGAGACCGGCGCTCCCGGGATCGGGCGCAGCGAGTACGCCGAGGCGATGGTGCGGTCACGGTTGTTCTGGTTGAAGTCGACGAAGATCCGCTTCCCGCGTTCCTCCTTCCACCAGTCGACGGTGACGCCGTCGTCGCGCTGAGCCAGCTCACGGCCGAAGCCGATCGCGGCATGGCGCACGTCGGTGAACTCCCACTCGGGCTTGATCCGCACGTAGATGTGGATGCCGCGGTTGCCGCTGGTCTTGGGATAGCCGACGATCCCGAGCTCCTCCAGGAGCTCGCGGGCGACTCCGGCCACCCGCACCGCGTCGCCGAAGGTGGTGCCGGGCTGCGGGTCGAGGTCGATCCGCAGCTCGTCGGGGTGGTCGACGTCGGCGCGGCGTACCGGCCACGGGTGGAAGGTGAGGGCACCCATGTGGGCGCACCACACCGGCACCGCGATCTCGGTTGGACAGATCTCGTCGGCGGTGCGGCCGCTGGGGAAGGTGATCTGCACGGACTCGAGGTAGTCGGGAGCACCCTTCGGCACCCTCTTCTGGTAGAACGCGTCGGCGTTCTTGTCCTGAGGACCCGTAGCCAGCTTCATTCCGTCGCGGACCCCTGAGGTCCAGCGCTCCAGCGCGGTCGGCCGCTCGCGCACCCCCCGCATCAGGCTGTCGCCCGCCCGGGCGAAGTACTCGGCCACCATCAGCTTGGTGACCTCGGGTGTCGTCTCCGTCGCCTCGTAGATGATCCGGTCGGGGCTGGAGACCCGGACAGCGCGGTCGCCCGCCTGGACCTCCGCTGCTGGAGTCTTGGCCATGCGGTGACGATAACCGGAGGCGCCGACCGCGCGCCGGACGTAGGTTGGTCGACCGTGACCATGCCCGATCACCACGGCCTGACCTTTGCGACCTTCTCCCCGAGCGAGCCTGGCGCGGTGACGCCCGAGCGAGTCGACGGCTGGTTCGAGGCGCACTCTCGTGGCTTCCACGGACCGCGCACCAGCGACGAATTTCGCCAGCACTTCCGCGAACATCTCGAGGTCGACGGCGCGGTGCTGCGCGGCGCCTGGCAGGACCGGTCGACCATCGGGTCGGGGGCCATCCCGGTCGCGACGTACTCCAGCTTCGACAAGACGCTGAACGTCGGTGGGGGCAGGCTGCTCCCGCTGCGGATGATCACCGACATCACCGTCAGCCCCACCCACCGCCGCCGGGGGACGCTGCGCACCCTGATCACCCAGGACCTGACCGAGGCCGCGGCGAGCGGACTTCCGCTCGCCGCACTGACGGCATCCGAGGGCTCGATCTACGGACGGTTCGGGTTCGGGCCGGCCACCCGCTATCGCAACCTCGAGGTCGACACCAGCTCCCGCTTCGTCCTGCGAGAGCCCGACGACGACGGGGCCATCGAGCTGGTCGAGCCGCTCGAGGCGTGGCCGGCGGTCCAGGACATCTTCGCCCGGTTCCACCAGCGCACCAGGGGATCGGTCGAGCGCACCAAGTCCCACGAGCATGTGCTGACCGGGGTCTTCGACTTCCGGGACGGACCGGACAAGAAGACCCGAGCCGCGGTGCACGTCGATACCTCGGGCCAACCGGACGGCTACGTGATCTACAAGCCCGGCGAGCGCAAGGACCGTGGCCGGCCGATCGAGGTGGTCGACCTGGTGGCGCTGACGCCGGCGGCGTACCGACGGATCTGGCGCTTCCTGGCCGACATCGACCTCTCCAACCACGTGACCTGGGAGGGTGCGCCGATCGACGACTCCTTGGAGTGGTCGCTCGTGGAGCCCCGAGCGGTGAAGGTGGTCGAAGTCGTCGACCTGCTGTGGGTCCGGGTCCTCGACGTCGTCGCCGCTCTCGAAGCCAGACCCTGGGGAGCCGACGGCGAGGTGGTGCTGGAGGTGAGCGACCCCCTCGGCCACGCAGCCGGGCGGTTCCGGGTCACGACATCGAGCGGCCAGGCGAAGGCCGAGCGCACCGAGGATGCGCCGGGTGTGTTGCTCGAGGCGGAGACCCTGGGGTCCCTCTACCTCGGCGACGTCGGCGTCGGCACCTTGCGTGCGGCCGGCCGGATCACCGGCGACGAGCGCGCGATCGACGCCTGGGCCGCCATGACCGCCACCGGCCCGGCGCCGTACTGCATCACCGGTTTCTAGGGCCGAGGGTCAGAGCGCGCGGACCCGGTTGTTGCGCGGGTTGTGCTCGAGCTCGACCAGGCCGAGCGCCTCGAGCAGTGGCGGCAGGTACATGCCGAAGCGGCCGCGGTAGCCCTTGCGCTGCCCGTACCACCCACCGACCGGATTGTCCGCCGACCGGCCCCACGCCTCGACCGTGCCGGGCGCGGCGTCCTTCTTCTCGTCGGCGGCACCGAGCGGCACCCAGTCACCCTGCTCGACCAACCAGCGGTGCAGGTCGTCGACCGAGCCCAGCAGGTAGGTGAGCTTGGTGGAGCCCACCTGGCAGACGAGCACCGGCGGGTCCGCGTCCTCGTCCCGGTGCATCGTGTACGCCGAGCTGCCGGGTGCGGTGGTCAGCTGCCACGGATCTTCGCGGGTGCCCGTGCCGGTCATGACCACCAAGGTAGCCGGATCAGGAACCAGGCGGAATGATCTCCGGCTCGGTGGGAGGGCCGTCGGGGTCGCCACCCGGGTCCTCGCCGGGCATCGGTGGAGTCGGGATGCCGGCGGGGTCACCGCTCGGCACGACGTCCGGGTCAGGGTCGGGAGGTGTCGTAGTCATGACAGCCGGTACCCCGTTGCCGGCTCAACGAGCGGGGGTCTCGCTGAGGATCTGGTTGGGCTGGAACGTCGGCCGACGGTCGAGGTCCTCACGGTTGGCCCGCACGAACTCGAAGCTGGCGGTGGTGACGAGCACCCACGGCGCCACCTCGTCCTGACCGAGCACCGGCTCGGTGACCCCGGCGTACGCCGCGAGGAGCGCCTCGGCGCACTCGCCGTGCGAACGGCGGGAAGTGGAAGGCGTTGCGCCCGACCTCGACCGGCGACCCCAGGAACGCGATCGGTCGCCCGAGGCCGGCCCCGCACACCCCGCAGATCCGGCTCAGGGCGCACTGGGTCACCCGCCGCTTGTCCAGGACGCGCGCGGACGGAGGGGTGCCGTCGCCGGCGTGCCCGGTGTCGGTGCCGCACGCGAACGGCACCGGCACACCGAGCTCGGCATCGACTGGAAGCCCGGCGAAGGCACGGGGAGCGGCGTCCATCAGTCGTGCACCCTCTCCCGCGGGCTGCGGGTCCAGGCTCCGAGCTCCTTGCGCCGGGGCTGACGCTCCTCGTCGGACCTGCGGCGGCGGTCGCGAGCCGGCTCGTCGGCGGTGTCGCGGCGCTCCGGCGGGGCGGGGTCGTCGCTGGCGGTCATCTTGTTGGGCAACGACAGCTTCATGATCGTGCGCAGCGTCTGCCCGTACTGCCGGTACAGCGGCCCGGTCGTGTACGGGATGTCGTACTTGTCGCACAGCGCGCGCACCTTCACCGCGATCTCCGGGTAGCGGTTGCTCGGGAGGTCGGGGAACAGGTGGTGCTCGATCTGGAAGCCGAGGCTGCCACTGAGGATGTGCAACGTGCGCCCACCCTCGAAGTTGGCCGAGCCGAGCATCTGGCGCAGGTACCACTCCGCGCGGGTCTCGTCCTCGAGCTCCTCCTCGGTGAAGTGCATCGCCCCGTCGGGGAAGTGCCCGCAGAAGATGATCATGTACGACCACAGGTTGCGGGCCAGGTTGGCCGTCGCGTTCGCCTTGAGGGTGGTCTTCCACTGCTTGCCGGCGAGCGCGGGGTAGACGACGTAGTCCTTGAGGATCTGGTTGCGGCCCTTGCGGAGGATCTGGCGGAGCTGCCGCTTCATCTCCTTCGGGTCCTTCTCGCCCTTGCGGATCCGCTCGAGGTCGAGGTCGTGCAGCGAGACGCCCCACTGGAACAGCCCGGCGAGCAGGGCGTTGTAGACCGGCTGCCCGAGGTAGTAGGGGTGCCACTTCTGCTCGCGCGCCATCCGCAGGATGCCGTACCCGATGTCGTTGTCGTGGCCGAGCACGTTGGTGAACTGGTGGTGGATGTAGTTGTGGGAGTGCTTCCACTGCTCGGCGGGCTGGGCGGTGTCCCACTCCCAGTTGCTGGAGTGGATCTCCGGGTCGTTCATCCAGTCCCACTGGCCGTGCATGACGTTGTGGCCGATCTCCATGTTCTCGAGGATCTTGGCGATGCCGAGGAACGATGCGCCGAGCACGGCCGCCGGGGTGCGCGTCTGCTTCGACTGGGTGCCGGCGATCAGGGTTGCCCGCCCGGCCGCTGCGAGGCCGCGTTGGATCCGGATCATCCGGTTGATGTACGCCGCGTCGTCGGCGTTGCGCGACTCCTCGATGTCCTTGCGGATGGCGTCGAGCTCGCGTCCGAGCTGCTCGACCTCCTCCTCGGTGAGGTGGGTGTACTCCTTGACGTCTGCGATGGCCATCGTCAATCCTTTCCGGTGGATGAGGTGCGAGAGAGCGCCAGCGACGAGCCTCGACGACCTAGATGTCGAGCGTGCAGTCACCGACGGCGGCGGTGACGCAGGTCTGGACTGGTTCGTTGGGCTGGCCGAACTCGTCGCCGCTGCGGAGGTCGCGGATGGTGCCGGAGACCAGGGTCAGCGTGCAGGTGTGGCAGATCCCCATCCGGCAGCCGTAGGGCATGCCGACGCCGGCCTCCTCGCCGGCCTCGAGGATCGTGGTGGCGCCGTCGGCGTCGATCGTCTTGCCGGAGTTGCGGAACGTGATCGTGCCGCCCTCGCCGCCCTCTCCGCCGAGCTCGAGCGAGAACCGCTCGACGTGCAGCTGGTCCTCGATCCCGGCCTGCTCGAAGTGCTCGGTGATCGCGTCGAGCATCGGACCGGGCCCGCAGGCCCAGGTCTCGCGCTCCTTCCAGTCCGGGCAGAGCTGGTCGAGGTCGGCCAGGTCGAGCATCCCGTCGAGGTCGGTGTGCAGCTCGTGGAAGGTGAAGCTGTCGTGCTTCTCGGACAGCTGCTGGAGCTCGTCGCGGAAGATCATCCGCTCCGGTGTCGTCGAGGAGTAGTGCATGACCACGTCCGGCAGCGTGCCGCGACGGTCGAGCGTGCGCAGCATCGACATCACCGGCGTGACTCCGCTGCCGCCGACCAGGAACAGCATCCGGTCCGGAGGCGGGTCCGGCATCACGAAGTCGCCCTCCGGCGAGGCGAGCCGGACGATGGTGCCCGGCTCCAGGCCTTTGACGAGGTGGGAGGAGAGCTTGCCCTCCGGCATCGCGCGCACGGTGATCGTCAGCGTGCGCAGCCGGCGCTTGGGCGGCGAGCTCACGGAGTAGGAGCGCCACTGCCACTTGCCCTCGACCTGCACGCCGATCCCGACGTACTGGCCGGGTCGGTGCTCGTAGTGCCACCCCCAGCCGGGACGGATCACCAGCGTCGCGGCGTCCTCGGTCTCGGGGATCACCTCCTCGATCCGGCCGCGCAGCTCGCGCGAGCTCCACAGCGGGTTGATCAGGGAGAGATAGTCGTCGGGATGCAGGGGCGTGGTCAGCTTCGATCCGGCCTTGCGTACCCGATCCCACGGGATCGTGCCTGCCATACGAGCCTCCTTCCCGGTGCCTGTACCCAATTTCGGTCAGTGAACACTTGTTCACCGAGTCCCGTCAACCCGTGGTGTCACTCTTCGGAAAGATTCTGCCCTCCCGCTCACCTTGGCCACGTCCCTAGAATTGAGGCATGGCCTACAACGTGGAGAAGACCGACGCCGAGTGGCGAGAGGAGCTCTCCCCCGACGAGTACGCCGTGCTGCGCAAGGCGGGCACCGAGCGGGCGTTCACGGGGAAGTACACCGACACCGAGACCAAGGGCGTCTACAAGTGCAAGGCCTGCCAGGCGACGCTGTTCGAGTCCGACACCAAGTTCCACTCGGGCTGTGGCTGGCCGTCGTTCTACCAGCCGATCACCGACACCGTCGAGTACATCGACGACAGCACCCTGGGCATGAAGCGCACCGAGGTCCGCTGCGCCAACTGCGGCTCCCACCTCGGCCACGTCTTCCCCGACGGCTACGGCACCCCCACCGGCGACCGCTACTGCATCAACTCGGTCAGCCTGACCCTGGAGCCCGCCGACGAGGCCTGACCCGGACTCGATCAGGCGTCGATGAGGGAGGCTGTCACGGCGACCACGCCGGCGCCGTACTCAGCGTCGACCCAGTCCTGCAGCGAGCCGTCGTCGTAGGGCACGTCGACGAGCACCTGGGTCTGGTTGGCGTAGGAGCCGGTCGCTCCGCCCAGCTCGCGGACCTCGTCGGCGATCCGCTCGAGCTCGTCGGTCGAGGGCGGATTCTCGGATGCGGGCGGCAGCTCGGGCTCGGTCGGGAGGTAGCCGTCGCCGGGCTGGGCGGAGGTGACGACGAACGTCGTGCCGTCCCAGCTGCCGCGGACCACGAAGACTCCCCAGCGGATCTCGCCCTGCTGGTCGTAGTGGCCGCTGTACGCCGCCCAGTCCCATCCTTCGAGTGCGGGGCCGCCGCACTGGGGCGGGTAGGACTCGGCGACGGGGCCGAGGCACAGCTCGGGGGTGCCGGTGTCCATCACCGTCACGCCGTAGCGCGTGATCACCTCGCCGGCCGCGGCCACCGGATCGGTCGGCATCGGGCCGTGTTCGCCGGGCTGGCCGGCGGGGTCGTCGGCGCGGTCGCCGTCATCGCCGCAAGCGGTCACCACGAGCGCGAGAGCGGCAACGGCCAGCCCGGCCTTCAAGTGCTTCATGGGGGTCTGACGTGCTCGTCAGGGAAGGCGTTCCACCAGATCCGCGATCGGCACCAGGGCGCCGGTGTAGAACGGCACCTCCTCGCGCACGTGGCGGCGGGTGTCGGAGCCGCGCAGGTGCCGCATCAGGTCGACGATCCGGTAGAGCTCGTCGGCCTCGAAGGCCAGCATCCACTCGTAGTCGCCGAGCGCGAAGCTGGCCACGGTGTTGGCCCGCACGTCGGGGTAGTCGCGCGCCATCTTGCCGTGCTCGGCGAGCATCGCGCGGCGCTCGGACTCCTCGAGGAGGTACCACTCGTAGGACCGCACGAACGGGTAGACGCAGACGTGCGCCTTCGGCTCCTCGTCACCGAGGAACGCCGGCACGTGGCTCTTGTTGAACTCCGCCGGGCGGTGCAGCGCCAGCTGCGACCAGACCGGCTCCAGCCGGGTGCCGAACGACGTACGCCGGAACCGGTGGTAGGCCGCCTGCAGCTCCTCCGAGGTCGCCGCGTGCCACCACACCATCAGGTCCGCGTCGGCGCGCAGCCCTGCCACGTCGTACACGCCGCGGACGACGACGTCTGCCTCGGCCAGCTCGGCGAACAGCTTCTCGACCTCGGCCGACTCGGCCGACCGGTCGGTTCCCCCGTCGAGGGGGCCCAGCACGTCACGCAGCCGGAACACCGACCACATGGTGTAGCGGATGGAGTCGTTGATCTCGCGGGTACGCGCGGCCTTCGACATCGGCTCGTCACTCATGCGGTCATTGTGCCGCGCCGGTCTCGGCCGCCGCCCGGTGGGCCGAAGCGATCACCGCGGCGATGCCGACCCCGTCGTACGCCGCACCGCAGACCGCAAGGCCGGGCACGCGGGCGACGTCTGCTCGGATCCGGGCAACCCGGTCCAGGTGCCCTACGGCGTACTGCGGCAGCCCGCCACCCCAACGCTGCACGTGGGTGTCGACCGGCGTCGCAGCCAGACCGATCGCCTCGCGCAGGTCGGCCAGGGAGACGGCGACCAGCTCCTCGTCGGTGACCTGGAGCGACGCTCTCCTCGCGGTGACGGCCGATCGAGGTGCGCAGGTGCACGACCCCAGCCGCGGCCCCGGCTACGCCGACCCACTGCCACTTGGCGAACGAGAACGTCGAGGCCTTGATCCGGCGGCCGTCCACGGGCGGCACCAGGAACCCGGAGGCGTCGGTGCTGACCATGTCGTCGAGCCGGAAGGCGAGGGTGACCACCGCCATCGACGCGTACTCGATCGCCGCCAGCTCCGCCGCGGCCGCCGGGCGCCAGCTCGCCCAGCAGCCGAGCGGCAGGGGCGGCCGGCACAGCGATGACTGACCGCATCCGCGGTGGCCGTGGTGCGGGCGCAGCGAGCCTCGAACCCTTCGGCCGTCCGGCGGATGCTCCTGCACCGGATCCCCCGTCCGCACGTCCAGCCCCGCCGCCAGCGCGTCGACCAGGCCGCCCATCCCGCCGACCAGGCCGGCGAAGACCGGGCTGCCGTCGACGGGCAGCGGCGCGGCCTGCTCGAGGATCGAGCCGCGCTCGGCCAGGGCGACCAGCTGGGGTGCGGCGGCGCGGCCGAGATCTCGCGAGCCCGGCCGGCGTACACGCCGCCGAGGAGGGGTTCGACCAGCCGGTCGGTGACCTCGTCGCCGAACCGCTCGGCGACCAGCTCGCCCACCGTCGGGTCACCCGTCACCGGGGCCGACCACCTCGGCGCCGGCGCGGGCGAGTCCGTCGGACGACAGCACCCCGGACGCGGCGAGCTGCTCGAGGTCGAGCGGTGCCCCGAGCAGCGTGCGCGGCAGCGGCCGGAGCTCGCCGCGGGTCCAGATCCGCGACGACGCCACGGCCGGATGCACGACGTCGAGACCGAGCGCCCGCGCCAGATCGACGCCCTCCGGGCGCCGGTTGAGCATCGCCTCGGCGCCTACGTCGACGGTGACCCCGGCGACCTCGCGCCGACGTACCTTCCCGCCGACCTCGTCGGCTCCCTCCAGCACCACCACGTCGTGGCCCGCGGTGACCAGATCGTGGGCGGCGGTCAGCCCGGCCACACCTCCGCCGACGACGATCACCCGCACGCGGTCAGCCTGTCAGACCGGACGACGGCAGGCGGGCGGCGTCCCGAACGCGCACGTCCGGCGGGATCAGAGGGAACCCATGGGCCGAGACTCCCGTCCGACCGACATGACACTTATCCCGACCTCCCGTCCGGTGCGCCTGACAGCGGGACTGGCCGCCGGTCTCGCCGGCTTGGTCTTCGTCCTCGGCGCCTGCGCCAGCGGCGTCACCGGCAGCGGCAGCGACTCGGGCGACGCCCTCATCGCCCCCGGCGTCGCCTCCGACACCGACCAAGGTGGAGCCCCCGAGCCCGCAGTCGAGGAAGCGCCGGTCAGTGACGGTCAGGTCGTCGCGACCGACGACGGGCGGCAACAGCCTGGCGTAGCCGAGCGCTCGGTGATCTCGACAGCCACGGTCGCGCTGAGCAGCCAGGACGTCGCCGGGGCCAGGTTCGACGTGCAGAAGATGGTCGACCGGTTCAACGGCGAGGTGGCCGAGGAGCAGACCGAGGGCGGCGAGGAGATGCGGCGATCCAGGGTGGTCATCCGGATCCCGTCGAAGGAGTTCGGTGCAGCGATCGAGGCACTGGAGGAAGTCGGCGTGCTCGAGTCCTCCACCCGGACGTCCGAGGACGTCACCACCACGGTCATCGACAACGCCGCTCGCATCCGGGCACAGGAGGCCAGCCTGAAGCGGGTCGAGCTTCTGCTCGGCCGCGCCGTCTCGATCAGCGACATCGTGGCGATCGAGGCCCAGCTCACCCAGCGCCAGGCCGACCTCGACTCGCTGAAGTCCCAGCAGGCCTTCCTCGCCGACCAGACGTCGCTGTCGACGATCCACGTGCTGATCGAGCGCACGTCGAAGGCCAAGGAGGAGCCGGACACCGATGACGCCGGCTTCTTCAGCGGTCTGCGCGACGGCTGGGAGGCGCTGACGTCCTTCGGCACCGGCGTCGCAACGGTAGCCGGAGCGCTGCTGCCCTTCGCGGTGCTCGTCGGCCTCCTGGGTGTGCCCGCGTGGGTCGTGGCCCGTCGCGTCGGCCGCAGGCGTGCACCGGCGGCCGCGGCTCCGGCCGGCCCCTAGTCCAGCGGGTAGGACTGGACGAACTCGGTGAGCCGCTTGAGCTGATCGGGGTCGGTGCTGGGGATGACGCCGTGGCCCAGGTTGAAGATGTGGCCACGCGCGGCCCGCCCGGCCTCGATCACCTCGGCGGCTCGGGCGGTCATCACCTCGGTCGGCGCGAACACCAGCGTCGGGTCGAGGTTGCCCTGGACCGAGCGGTCGCCGACCAGGGGGATGGCGGCCGCGAGCGGAGTACGCCAGTCGACGCCGACCACGTCGGCACCGGCCTCGCCCCATCAGCCCGAGCAGGTTGGCGGTGCCGACACCGAAGTGGATGCACGGCACCCCGAGGCGCGCCGCGCTGCTCGAGCACCCGAGCGGAGTGCGGCATCACGAACGCCTCGTAGTCGGCCGGGGTGAGCGCGCCCGCCCAGGAGTCGAACAGCTGCACGGCGCTGGCGCCGGCCGCGACCTGCACCTCGAGGTAGGCGGCCGAGATCTGGCCGATCTTGCGCATCAGCGCGTCCCACACATCGGGAGCGCCGAACATCATCGCCTTGGTCTTCGCGTGCTCCTTGGACGGCCCACCCTCCACCAGGTAGGACGCCACTGTGAACGGCGCTCCCGCAAACCCGATCAACGGAGTGCCGCCCAGCTCGGCGACCAGGCCACGCGACCGCGGCGGTGATGAACGGGACGTGCTCCGGGGTGAGGTCGGGGATGGCCGCGACGTCGGCGAGCGTGCGCACCGGCGAGGCGACGACCGGCCCGACGCCCGGCTTGATGTCGAGGTCGACGCCGACCGCCTTGAGCGGCAGCACGATGTCGGAGAAGAAGATGGCCGCATCGACGCCGTAGCGGCGCACGGGCTGGAGCGTGATCTCGACGACCAGGTCGGGGTCCATGCACGACTCGAGCATGCCGACGCCCTCGCGGATGGCGAGGTACTCGGGCAGCGAGCGGCCGGCCTGGCGCATGAACCACACCGGCGTGTGCGACACCGGCTCGCCACGGGCTGCCTTCAGCAGGTCGCTGTCGGCCAGGCGCGGGTCGGGCGTCACGGGGCTCACGGGTGTCACGGGCCCAAGCCTCGCAGGTCAACGGGCGTGTCTGCATATCGGTTCGGACCGGCCCGACCTACTGTGAACACATGGTCGTCCGCCAGGAGTCGCACCCGGGGGCGGGTGCGACCGCGAGCCCGCCGGAGTTCCGGGCTGCCGTGGCGACCATGCGCGCGGCCACGTTGCGACCCGAGGTCCTGTGTGAGGAGATGCCCGCACCGCAGCGGATCGCCCCTCATGCCGCCGCGCTGTCCGCCGACGTCACCGTCGACGGCCTCGACGTCGGCACCGGCCGGATCATCCTGCTCCACGACCCGGCCGGCAACGATGCGTGGGACGGCACCTTCCGCTGCGTCGCCTATGCCCGCGCCGAGATCGATCTCGACCTGGTCACCGACCCGATGCTCGCCGAGGTCGGCTGGACCTGGCTGACCGAGGCGCTCGCCGCCCACGGAGCGACGTACGCCGCAGAGTCGGGCACCGTGACCCGGGTGGCGACCGAGAGCTTCGGGGGCATGGCCGACGAGGGCGGCACCGCCCAGATCGAGATCCGCGCCTCCTGGACGCCGCTGCCTTCGCCCTTGGCCGGTCCCGACGACCCCTGGACGTCGCCCCCCACGTCGAGGCGTGGGGGGAGCTGCTGTGCACGGCCGCCGGACTCGAGCCAGTGCCCGAGGGCGTGGCCGTGATGCCCAGCCGGCGCGGCCAGCGGGGCACCGACCACTGATGCCGGACCCGGACACCACCGAGGCCCTCGAGGCGGAACCGACTCCAGCTGACACGGAGAGCCCCGAGGCCCCAGAGGCACCGCTGGCCGCCCTGCTGACCCTGGCCGACGGGCTTCCCGAGATCGTCGACACCGAGGCCGGCGCTGGCCGCGGTGTGCGAAGCGCTGGCCGCGGGCACGGGCCCGGTCGCCATCGACGCAGAGCGCGCCTCCGGCTACCGCTACTCCAACCGCGCCTACCTCATCCAGCTGCGCCGCGAGGGCAGCGGCACCGCGCTGGTCGACCCGATCGCGTTCGAGTCCCTGGCCCCGCTGCAGGACGTGCTCGAGGGCACCGAGTGGATCCTGCATGCCGCGACCCAGGACCTTCCGTGCCTGACCGAGGTGGGCCTGGTGCCGACCGCGCTGTTCGACACCGAGCTGGCCGGCCGGCTGCTCGGCTACCCCCGCGTGGGCCTGGCGACCCTGGTCGAGACGCTGCTCGGGCTGGCGGATGAAGAAGGAGCACTCGGCCGTCGACTGGTCCAAGCGTCCGCTGCCGAAGCCGTGGCTCGAGTACGCCGCCCTCGACGTCGAGGTGCTGGGCGAGCTGCGCGACGTGCTGGCCGCCGAGCTGGTCGAGGCCGGCAAGGACGATTGGGCACGCCAGGAGTTCGAGGCCCTGCGCGGCTTCGAGCAGACCGCCCGGGTCGAGGCCTGGCGACGTACCTCCGGCATGCACCGGGTCCGCGGCCGCCGCGGCCTCGGCGCGGTGCGGGCCCTGTGGGAGACCCGCGACGAGATCGCCCGCCAGCGCGACGTGACGCCAGGCCGGATCATCCCCGACGCCGCGATCGTCGCGGCCGCTCGCGAGATGCCCACCGACCATGAGGCGCTGCTGGCGACCAAGGGCTTCCACGGCCGCGGCGCCGAGCGCTACGTCGGCTCGCTGGATCGACGGCGCTCCGCGAGGCCGCGGAGATGGACGAGGACGACCTGCCCACCCGGTCGCCACGCGGTGACGGTCCGCCGGTGCCCCGCGCCTGGGCCGAGAAGGACCCGGTGGCCGCGCGGCGCCTGGAGCTGGCGCGCATCGAGATGGCCGCCCTCGCCGAGGCCCACAACCTGCCGGTCGAGAACCTGCTCACCCCCGACTTCCTGCGCCGGACTCTGTGGACGCCGCCCGCCACCCGGGTGCCGGGCGAGCTGCTCGACGAGGTGGTCGGCCAGCTCAGCGGACTCGGCGCGCGGGGATGGCAGATCGGGCTGACCGCGCCGGTGATCGTGGCCGCCATCCTCGATGCAGATGCCGACGCCGAGGTGAAGGCATTGGCCAAGGAACGTGCCCTGGCGCAGGACCAAACAGCCGAGCCCGAGACCGAGGCCGACACCGGGGCCGACACCGGACAACCGACGACCGAGGAAACCCCGGCCTAGTCGCTCTCGTCCGCCTCTGGGTCGGCCGTCTCGGTCACGAACTCGGGGTCGAGGAGCGCCCGGGACTCCTCGTCGATCTGCGTGGTCAGCGCCTCGAGGTCGGGCACCGGCATCGTGAGCAGCTGGCGCAGTGGCTCCCGGACCGCGGCCTCGAGATCGCTCAAGCTGTCGATCAACGGCAGCAGACGCATGTCGCCGATGCTGCTGTTGAAGATCTGCGCCGATGCCGGGTGCCGGTCCGGCTGGAGGAAGTCCGCAGACGCAGCTACCTGGAGGTTGGCCGGCACCAGGTAACCAGCGGCGGTGACCCGAGCAACGGCCTCGGCAGAGACGACGTAGACCAGGAAGTCGGCCGCTTCCGGGACGTTGGCAGCCGGTCGGGCCGAGATGCACAGCCCGGTGATGTCGCCGACCGTTGCCCTTTCGTCGATGGACGGCATCGGCATCACGTCGAAGTCGAGGTCGGAGACACCACGCAGCTCGGGAACCATCGATCGAAAGCCGGCGATCATGCCGAGCTTGCCGCGCTTGAACCACTTCAAGGCGGAGGCTTGCGAGAGCTCCTCTTCGGTGAGGGTCAACGCCGGGTCACGCAGCAGCTCCAGGGTGGGCCTGAGGGCATCGCGGGTCTCGTCGGAGGAGAAGCTCAGCGACGAGGGCTGGGAGTCGGCGTTGAAGACGTCGCCGCCGCCGGCGTAGATGAACGGGGCCAGCCCGCGCAGCGTGGGGTCCACGTGGATGCCCTTGGTCCCGCGACGAGGGCGACTCGCGAACTGGGCGGCGGCACGGAACTGGTCGAAGTCCCACCTGTCGTACACACCCGTGTCCTGGACGGGCGTCGGCGCGGGCAGCTCGCGCTGCGCCATCCGCTCGAAGTCGATCAGCTCCTTGTTGTAGTAGATCACCATCGGCGAGACGCCGTAGGGCATGCACTGCAGCTCGTCGGCGGCCGAGAAGGCGAGCACGGCATCACGGGAGTAGCCGTCGCCGAAGTCGACTCCGCGCTCGTCGACGAGCTCGAGGAGTGGCCGGTTGAGTCCTCGCTCGGTCACCGCGGCCAGGTCGGCGCGCGACAGCAAGAACACATTGGGCGGCCGCCCACCGTTCTTGATCCAGGCCGCGAGGGCCTCGGCGTCCGGCCAGCCCTGGATCGTGACGTGGACCCCGGTCGCACTCTCGTTGTAGGTGTTGACGACGCTCTGGTACGCCGCGATCTCGGGGTCGCTGCCCCAGACGCCGAAGCTCAGCTCCACGGGCGTGGTGTCGGTCGGGCCCGGGAGGCAGCGGCTGGGCCGCTGAGTCGCAGGCGGCGAGGCCCGCGCCGAGCAGCAACAACGCCATCGCCAGGAAGGGAGCGCGGCGTCGTCTGAGCCCCTCCGTCACCATGGCGCGCGCACTCCCGTTCCCTCATGCTCTGGAGGCGCCACCCTACCCGGCGGTATCCGCAACTCAGCCCCGCTCCTAGATCAAGGAACCCGAACTTTTCGCAGCGGTGGAGAATTGCCCGAAAGCCCAGCGGGTCCCACCCGGAGGTGCCACGATTCGCCGGTGACAGATCCAGCGCCGGCCCCGGCCGAGCAAGCGACCACCGACCGCAAACAGCTCATTGCCGCGATCATCCTCGGCGTGGCGGCCGTGCTCACGGCCCTAGGCTCCTACAGCTCGTCGGTCTCCGGCAGCGACGCAGCGAGCCTGCGCACCGATGCTGGGCGAACGCTCGCCGATGCGAACTTCTTCTACGCGCAGGCCAACACGACCCAGGCAGGTGACCAGGCTCTGTTCGTCGCTTATGCCACGGCGACCCAAGAGGGCAACGGCGAGATGCAGGAGTACCTCGAGCGGGCGATGCGGCCGGTCATGCAGGAAGCGATCCACTGGTGGTTGGACACCGAGGATGCGCTCACTCCTTTCGAGGAGCTCGAGGGCAATCCCTACGTGCTGGAGGATCTCGCCGAGGCCAACGCCTTGGAGGCCGACGCCGACGCGCAGGTCGACCAAGCCGACGCCAGAGATGAGAAGTCGTCCCAGTTCGACCTCGCGACCGTGCTGCTCGCGCTGACGTTGTTCTTCGCCGGTGTGGCCACGCTGTTCAAGCGATCCCTGGTGACCTGGCTCCTGCTGAGCGTCAGCCTGGTGACGCTCGGCATCGGCAGCGCCATCCTCGTGCAGAACCTGCCGGCCTAGCCCGCTGGGTGGTAGGGCCGAGCGGCCGCCACGACCGCTTCGAAGACTGACCGGTCGAGGGCGGCGCCCTCGCGGCGGAACAAGGTGTCGCGCAGGACGATCCGACGGTCGAGGCGTACCTCGCTGGGGCGGCCCTCGCGATCCCAGCCGCCGGAGCCGACGTCCATCCAGTGCCGGCCGTGGCGGGCCTCGTCCTCGGCGTCACGGTCGTGGTCCTTGCTCGTCAGCATCAGGCCGAACCAGCCCGCGCCTTCGGCGGCCTCGGTGCGGCCCAGGATCAGCACCGGTCGGTCCTTGCCCTGGCTCGGGTCGTCCTCGTAGGCAACCCAGCCCCACACCACTTCTCCGGGGTCCGGCTCACCGTCGATCTCGGGTGCGTACTCCACGTGGTCCACACGACCGAGGCTACTGAGCACGCCGGACCGGGAGCACCTCACGGCGCGTGGCCGCTCGTGGCGGCTAATTTTGGGACCCGGGGCTGCCGCGATCCGGCATGCTCAGGGGCCAACTGTAAGGCAGGCCCGGCAATTCCGCAGTCAGGCCAGGCCGCGCTCGAGCTCGAGGTGGCCGGCGGCTTCCAGCTGCTCGGCCAACCCGAGCATGCGGCGTACTTCCTCGTCGCTCGGCCCCGGTAGCGCGGCGCGGCCCGCGGCCACCACCCGGGCGAACGCAGCAGCGCGGAAGAGCACGTCGGCGAAGTCACCGCCGACGATGCCGCGCAGCACCTGGTCGACCATCGCCTTCAGCTCATCGGGGCCCGGCGGATCGGCCACACCCGCGACCACCGTGGCCACCTGGGCCCGGGCCTGGCCCTCCTCGAACTCGCGAGCCACCGTCACCGGGTCGGCGTAGACCCAGGACCGCAGCAGGTAGAGGCGCCACAGGCAACCGGCCAGCGAGTCCGCCGGGGATCCGGACCACACCTCGGCGATGGTCTCGATGCCCTCGGTGTCGGCGAGGTGGAGCAGCCGTTCGGCGACCTGGTCGTCACCGCTGCGTCGTGCGCCGCGCACCAGCAGTGCGGCGGCCCGGTCGGCCGCCTCGCTCACCAGGGCCGGGTCCTGGCCGCCGATGATCTCGTCGAAGAACGCAGCGTCGCGCTGCGTCGGACGATGGTGCGGACGGCTGGTCATGCCTGCAGGCTACGGCGCGGATCCCAGGACCTTGCGGATGCGCTGGTCGCTGACCGGGTACGCCGTGCCGAGCTGCTGGGCCCACAGCGAGATGCGGTACTCCTCCAGCATCCACCGCACCTGCCGCAGGCGCTCACCTGGCGGTCGACCCGCAGGAAGCGCCTCGACCTGATGGAGGTAGGCCTGCTGGAGCTCGGTGATCCGGTCCATCAGCGCCCGGTCGCGATTGATCGCGCCTCCGCCCTCGTCGAGCCGGGTCCGCCGCTGGCTGAGAGCCGCCAGGTAGACGGGGTATCGGCGCAGCTGCGCGGGGCCGGCGTCGCCGACGAAGCCTCGGTGGACCAACCTTCCGAGCTGCGCCTTCAGGTCGGCGAGCGCTGGCAGCATGGCCATGTCGGCACGACCGCTCAGCTGCTTCTCGGCAGCTCGCCAGGCTTCCAAGCTGCGGATCACGTCGCCCAGCACTGCCCCTTGGGCTGCTCCTTGCTCGGCGGCTTCCGCCCTGAGGGCGGCATAGGTCGCTTCGTCACGCGCGGGCGGCCGGGCGTCAACCACCTGTTGCACCACGGCGGCCCGGCAGTCCTCGAGCAGCTCGGCAACGGAGGCGTACGGCGACCCGGAGAGACCGAGCTTCTCGGCGTTGGAGAGCCCGTCCAGGATTGCCTTGACTGGCGACGGCGTCTCCAGCAGCACCAGTCGGCGTACGCCGAGGCGGTGCTGGGCGTCACGCTCCTCCTCGGCCCCGAATACCTTGAGCCCGACCGTCGCACCTTCGTCGACGAGGCCCGGGTAGCCCTGCACCTCGTGGCCGGCGCGCACCTCGCGGAATGACTCCTCGATGGTGCCGAACCGCCACGACGTCTCGCCGGTGCGGGACCGCCCGGTGTCGGCAGCGACCTCGGCCATCGCCTGGGCGAACTGCGGCCGCAGCGGCTCCTTCAACGCCTCGAGGTCCTTGCCGCGCGCGCGCTCCTCGCCCGCCTCGTCGACCACCCGGTAGGTCGGGCCGGAGGTGCTCGGGCACCTTGGACCAGTCCCAGGCCTCGCGCGGCACGACCACCCCGGTGGTCGACCGGGCCCATCGCTCGAGGGCGTCCAGCAACGCCTCCTCCCCCGGCGGCACCGCTGCCAGGAACTCCCGCGCTTTGTTGGGCGCCGGCACGAAGGTGACCCGCAGCTGTTTCGGCAGGCTGCGGATCAGGCTGGTGACCAGCTCCTCGCGCAGGCCGGGCACGTTCCACGAGAAGTCGTCGGCGGCGACCCGGTTGAGGGTCGCGACCGGCACGTCGATGGTGATGCCGTCGTCGGGGGCACCCGGCTCGAAGTGGTAGCTGATCGGGAAGGTGAGTCCGGCCTGGTCGCCGACCTCCCAGTCCTGCGGATAGTCGGCCTCGCTGATCTGGTGGGCGGCCTCGTGGGTGAGCATCGACGGGTCGAAGGTGAGCAGGTCGGGTCGCTTCCGCCGCTCGAGCTTCCACCACTGGTCGAAGTGCGCGCCGCTGACCACGTCGGGTCCGACCCGGGCGTCGTAGAAGTCGAAGAGCGTGTGCTCGTCGACCACGATGTCGCGCCGTCGGGCCCGGTGCTCGAGCTCCTCGGCCTCTTCCAGCAGCCGGAGGTTCTCGCTCATGAACTTCTGGTGGGTGTGCCATTCGCCCTGCACCAGCGCGTGCCGGATGAAGAGCTCCCGGGACAGCTGGGGCGCGACCTTGCCGAAGGAGATGAGGCGATCGGTGACGATCGGTACGCCGTACAGCGTCACCTTCTCGTAGGCCATCACCGCGGCCCGCTTCTTGGACCAGTGCGGTTCGGAGTAGGTGCGCTTGGCGAGGTCGCCGGCGAGCCGCTCGGCCCACTCCGGCTTGATCGCGGCGTTCTGCCTGGCCCAGAGCCGACCCGTCTCGACCAGCTCCCCGGCCATCAGGAACTGCGGGCTCTTCCCCTTCAGCCCGCTGCCCGGGAAGATCGCGAACCTCGCTCCGCGGGCGCCGAGGTACTCGCGCATCGGTCGGCGGGCGCCGCGGGGTGGTTCCTTCTCGCGTTCCTCGAGTGCGCCGATGTGGGACAACAGCCCGCTGAGCAGCGCCTGGTGGATGCCGTCTTCGTCGGGCTCGTCGGCCGGGCGTCCGAGCTCGATCTTCATCTCCTTGCCGACCTGGCGGAGCTGCGACTCGAAGTCCTGCCACTCACGGACGCGGAGGTAGTTGAGGAACTCGCGCTTGCACATCCGGCGGAACGCGCTGCTGCTGAGCTCCTTCTGCTGCTACTTCAGGTAGCGCCAGAGGTTGAGCCAGGTCAGGAAGTCGGAGCTCTCGTCCTTGAAGCGGGCGTGCTGCTGGTCGGCCTGCGGTCGCATCTCCGCCGGCCGCTCGCGCGGGTCCTGCAACGACAGTGCGGCAGCGATCACCAGCACCTCGCGCACGCAACCGAGCCGCTCGGCCTCCAGGATCATCCGGCCCAGCCGCGGGTCGATCGGCAGCCGGGCCAGCCGTTTGCCGATCCTGGTCAACCGTGCGTCGCCCACGGACAGGGCGCCCAGCTCCTCGAGCAGCTGGACGCCGGCGGCCACGTTGCGCTTGTCGGGCGGCTCCACGAACGGGAACGCCGCGATGTCACCCAGCCCCAGGCTGGTCATCTGCAAGATCACGCTGGCCAGGTTGGTGCGCAGGATCTCCGGCTCGGTGAACTCCGGTCGAGCGTCGAAGTCCTCCTCGGAGTAGAGCCGGACCGCGATGCCGGCCTCGACCCGGCCGCAGCGTCCCGACCGCTGGTTGGCCGACGCCTGGCTGATCGGCTCGATCGGCAGCCGCTGCACCTTGGTCCGCACGGAGTAGCGCGAGATGCGCGCGACACCGGTGTCGACGACGTAGCGGATGCCGGGCACGGTCAGCGAGGTCTCGGCGACGTTGGTGGCCAGCACGACGCGGCGGCCGGTGTGGCTGGCGAACACCCGGTGCTGCTCGGCGGCCGAGAGCCGGGAGTAGAGCGGCACGATCTCGACTCCCCGGTGGTCTCCCTTGTCGAGCACCTTCAGCGCGTCGGCAGTGTCGCGGATCTCCCGCTCGCCCGGCAGGAACACCAGGATGTCGCCAGGCCCCTCCCGGCTCAGCTCCTTCACCGCGTCGACGATCGCCTCGGTCTGGTCGCGGACGATCGGCTCGCCGTCCTCGTCGGACTCGGCGAAGGCCACCAGCGGGCGGTAGCGGATCTCGACCGGGTAGGTGCGGCCGGAGACCTCGACCACGGGTGCGTCGAAGTGCTGCGGCGAACCGCTCCACGTCGATGGTGGCGCTGGTGATGATCAGCTTGAGGTCGGGCCGCTTCGGCAGCAGCCGTCGCAGGTAGCCGAGCAGGAAGTCGATGTTGAGGCTCCGCTCGTGAGCCTCGTCGATGATGATCGTGTCGTACTTGCGCAGCTGGCGGTCGCGCTGCAGCTCGGCGAGCAGGATGCCGTCGGTCATCAGCTTGACCCGGCTCTGCCGCGAGGTGCGATCGGTGAACCGCACCTGGTAGCCGACCAGGTCGCCCAGCTCGGTGCCGAGCTCGTAGGCGATCCGCTCCGCCACCGAGCGAGCCGCGATCCGGCGAGGCTGGGTGTGACCGATCAGCCCCCCACCCTCGCCGACCGTCCCGCGCCCGAGCTCCAGGCAGATCTTCGGCAGCTGGGTGGTCTTGCCCGACCCGGTCTCGCCGGCCACGATCACGACCTGGTGGTCGCGGATCGCCGCGGCGATGTCGTCGCGCCGCTGGCTGACCGGCAGCTCCGCCGGGTAGGTGATCTTCAGATCAGCCGGCGGCGTTTCGGTCATAGCGCACCCATTGTCGCAAGCCGCGCGAGTGGTTATCGACCACGGCACCCACTTGCCTAGAACACGTTCTAGTTGGCACCATCCGCAGATGACCCCAGAGCTGGAGTACGACGTCATCGTGGTCGGTTCGGGTGGCGGCGCCCTGACCGGTGCCGCGCTGGCGGCCATGGCCGGGCTGACGACGCTCGTGGTGGAGAAGACGGCCTACCTCGGTGGGACCTCCGCGTACTCCGGCGGCGCCTGCTGGCTGCCGGGCAGCGAGGTGCAGCAGCGGGCCGGCCTCCCCGACTCCACCGAGGGCGCCCGCGACTACCTGGCGGCGATCCTGGAGGACCCCGACCAGCACAAGGTCGACGTGTTCCTGACCCACGCCCCTGAGCTGGTGCGCGAGCTCGAGGCCGACGAGGGCTTCGACTTCGAGTGGCTGCCCTTCGCGGAGTACTACGACGCGCCCGGCCGGGTGCCGATGGGTCGATCGATCCAGCCGACGAACATCAAGCGCGACCAGCTGCCGCCCGAGGTCGCGGAGCTGGTGCGCCCGCCGGTGGAGCGCGACCGGGCCGGCCAGGGCGGCCGCAACACCCTCAGCGGCGGCCAGTCGCTGATCGCCCGGCTGGCCGCGATGCTGGTCCGCGAGGGCGGCACGATCCGCACCCAGCTCCCGGTCACCGGCCTGGTGCTGGACGGCGACCGCGTGGTCGGCGTCGCCGCGATGTCGCCGGAAGGCCCCATCGAGCTCCGAGCCCGCCGCGGCGTGCTCATCGCCGCCGGTGGGTTCGAGGGCAACCAGGCGCTCCGCGACCAGCACGGTGTGCCGGGCGACGTGGCCTGGACGATGGCCCCGCGAGGCACCAACACCGGCGAGCCGCTCGAGGCCGCGATGGCGATCGGCGCCGCCACCGACTTCAGCGCGGTCGGCTGGTTCTGTCCCGGGCTCGAGCACCCCGACGGCAGCGGCTCGTTCACGCTCGGCTTCCGCAGCGGCTTCATGGTCGACGCGTCCGGTTCGCGCTACGCCAACGAGTGCCTGCCCTATGACCGGTTCGGCCGGACGATGGCCGAGGCGCCCGAGCGCATCCCGTCCTGGTTCGTCTTCGACTCCCGCGAGGGCGGCCGGCTGCCCGCGATCGCGATGCCCGAGGGCGACCCGGCCGACCACCTGGCGGCCGGCACCTGGGTGCAGGCCGACACCGTCGAGGGCCTGGCGGGCGCGATCGGCGTCCCTGCTGACGCTCTGGTCGCGACCGCTGAGCGGTTCAACGGCTTCTGCGAGACCGGCAACGACGAGGACTTCGGCAGGGGCGAGGACGAGTACGACACCTTCTTCGCCGGCGGCGACGGACCCAACAAGGCGCTCACCCCGCTGACCCAGGCGCCGTTCTACGCCGCCCGCTTCGTGCTCTCCGACCTCGGCACCAAGGGTGGGCTGGTCACCGACGCGGCCGGCCGGGTGCTCCGCACCGACGGCTCGCCCATCGCCGGCCTCTACGCGTCCAGCAACTCCGCAGCGTCGGTCTTCGGTCCCGGTCTACCCCGGGCCCGGGCGCTCCGCTGGGCTCGGCGATGGTGTTCGCCTCGCTCGCAGTCCGCGACATGATCGGCTGAGCCGCGGCGTACGCCTCGAGAGGCACGGGAACACGCGTTCTGGACGCCCTTCGGTTAGGCTGGAGCCACAGATTGTCTGACAATTCTGCGGACCGATCCCGAGGAGAGGAGTGCCGACCATGACCACCACCATCGAGGCCAACGAGAACCCCGACGTGCTGTCCAGCAACGACGCGGAGTTCAACCGGGCCGAGGAGCGCACAGCGCACAACTACCACCCGCTCCCGGTCGTGGTCGCGCATGCCGAGGGCGCCTGGATGACCGATGTCGACGGACGTCGCTTCCTCGACCTCCTCGCCGGATACTCCGCCCTGAACTTCGGGCACTCGCACCCTGCGCTGGTGGCGACCGCCCACGCGCAGCTCGACAAGCTGACCCTGACCAGTCGCGCCTTCGTGCACGACCAGTTCGCCGACTTCTGCGCTGCGCTGGGCGACCTGTGTGGCAAGGACATGGTGCTGCCGATGAACACCGGCGCCGAGGCGGTCGAGACCGCGATCAAGGTCGCCCGCAAATGGGGCTACGAGGTCAAGGGCGTGCCCACCGACCAGGCCAAGATCATCGTCGCCTCGGGCAACTTCCACGGCCGCACCACCACGATCGTGGGCTTCTCCGACGACCCCGACGCCCGCGACGGCTTCGGCCCCTTCACGCCCGGCTTCGAGGCCGTTCCGTACGGCGACCTGGGCAGCCCTGGAGGCGGCGATCGACACCACCACCGTGGCCGTGCTGATCGAGCCGATCCAGGGTGAGGGCGGCGTCGTGATCCCGCCCGAGGGCTACCTGCGGGGCGTCCGCGAGCTGTGCACGGCCAACGACGTGCTGTTCGCGGCCGACGAGATCCAGGCCGGCCTGGGTCGCACCGGCCGCACCTTCGCCTGCGACCACGAGGACGTCGTGCCCGACATCTACATCCTGGGCAAGGCGCTCGGCGGCGGCATCGTGCCGGTCTCCGCGATCGTGGCCGACCGTGACGTGCTCGGAGTGCTCAAGCCGGGCCAGCACGGCTCGACGTTCGGCGGCAACCCGCTCGCCTGCGCCGTCGGCCACGCGGTGGTCGACATGCTGGCCACCGGCGACTTCCAGCGCCGCGCCGACCGACCTCGTCATCGCTCCTGCGCGACCGGCTCGAGGCGATGATCGGCCACGGCGTCATCGGCGTGCGCGTGCGGGGCCTGTGGGCCGGCGTCGACATCGACCCGTCGGTCGGCACCGGCCGCGAGGTCTGCGAGGCGCTGATGGCGCGCGGCGTGCTCGCCAAGGACACGCACGGCTCGACGATCCGGCTCGCGCCCCCGCTGGTCATCTCCGAGGAGGACCTCTCCTGGGGCCTCGACCAGCTCGCCGACGTCGTCTCGAGCTGATCCAGGGGTTGCCGGAGAACTAGCCGCCGGACTGGATGACCAGGGCCGGGAGCGAGCCGGCGATGATCGTCAGCAGCTCGCCGCGGGAGACCTCGGGCTCGGCTCCGGTGCGGTGCTGTGCGCCCAGGTGATGGCCAGCTCCTCGGTCATCGCCGCCCAGCCGCGGACGATCAGCCGGTTGGGCGGGGTGTCGGTGATCAGCTCGCCCTGAGCGTCCTCGAGGAAGATCCGGTCGGTGAGCACGAACCGCGCCTCGTCGTAGATCAGGCGCAGGGTCTCGTTGCCCCCAGCGGCGCCCTTGACCAGCGAGAGGTAGCCCTCGTAGTTGGCGACCACGTAGTCGAGGTACGCGGTGACCGAGACCAGCATCCGGTCCAGCGGCTCGCCACCCGCCGGGGGCGCGGTCTGGGCGATCAGCTCGTCGCAGGCGCGGCGTACGACGGCCTCGTGGAAGGCATGCTTGTTGCCGAAGTAGTGGTAGAGCAGGCCCCGGGAGATGCCGGCCTCCTCGGCGAGCAGGTCGATCGAGAGCTCGTCGAGAGAACGGGTCGCCAGCAGCCGCACGCCGAGGTCGAGCAGCTGCGAGCGGCGCTCCTCGGGCGAGAGCCGGGTGCGTGTGGTTACCGTCACGTAGCGTAGTCTATTGACACTTGTTCAATAAGGGCAATACCTTTGCTCGCATGAGCAACCGTGAGGTCAAGCACCTGATCATCGGCGCAGGGTTCGCCGGTCTGTGCGCCGCCATCAAGCTGGACGAGGACGGCGAGCGCGACTTCGTCGTGATCGAGCGCGGCGCCGACGTCGGCGGCACCTGGCGGGACAACACCTACCCCGGTGCCGCGTGCGACGTGCCGAGCCAGCTCTACTCGTTCTCCTTCGCACCGAACCCCGACTGGTCGATGTCGTTCTCCCCCCAGCCGGAGATCCAGGCCTACATCCGGAAGGTGGCGGACGAGTCCGGCACCCTGGACCGGTTCGTCTTCCGCACCTCGGTCGACGACGCCCGCTGGGACGACGCCGCGCAGCGTTGGGTCGTGCAGACCACCGCGGCCGACGGCAGCCAGCAGACCTACGCCGCCCGGACCCTCATCAGCGGCGCCGGCGGGCTCTCCGAGCCCAGGATCCCGGAGATCGACGGCATCGACACCTTCCAGGGCGAGATCTTCCACTCCGCTCGCTGGGACCACGACATCGACCTGGCCGGCAAACGCGTCGCCGTGATCGGCACCGGCGCCTCATCGATCCAGATCGTGCCGGAGATCCAGAAGACGCTGCAGGACACCGGCGGTCACCTGGACGTCTACCAGCGCACGGCGCCGTACGTGATGCCGCGCAACGACCGGAAGTACGGCAAGCTCGAACGGCTGGCCCTCAAGCGCCTTCCCGGCCTGCAGTCCCTCTACCGCAACGCGATCTACTGGGGCCGCGAGTGCTATGTGCCGGGCTTCACCCTGCAGCCGAAGCTCGCGACGCCGGCCAAGAAGCTGGCCCTGCGCAACATCGCGACCGGCATCCAGGATCCCGAGCTCCGGGCCAAGGTCACGCCGACCTTCGAGATCGGCTGCAAGCGGATCCTGATCTCCAACACCTACTATCCGGCCCTGGCGGCCGACAACGTCGAGCTGGTGACCGACGGCATCGCCAAGGTCACCGGCGACGCGATCGTCACCGCCGATGGTGTCGAGCGGCCGATCGACGTGCTCATCGTCGCGACCGGTTTCTTCACCACCGAGCTGCCCATCACCGAGCACCTCGTGGGTCGCAGCGGCAGGAGCCTCGCCGAGACCTGGAGCGAGACCGGTATGGCCGCCTACAAGGGCATCGACGATCCCCGACTTCCCCAACCTCTTCATGATCGTCGGTCCCAACACCGGGCTGGGCCACTCGAGCATGGTCTACATGATCGAGTCCCAGGTGACCTACATCCGCGAGGCGATCCGGACGATGCGACACAACGACTACGCCGTGGTCGAGGTGAGCCCCGAGGCGGTGTCCAGCTACAACGCCGACATCCAGCGCCGGATGAAGCGCACGGTGTGGACCACTGGTGGTTGTGCGAGCTGGTACCTCGACGCACACGGCAACAACACCACGCTGTGGCCGCGCACCACGTTCGCCTTCCGCGGCACTGACCAAGCAGTTCGACGTCGCGGCCTACCGCGTCGAGGCACCCGCCAGCTCGCCCATCTCCCAGGAGGTCTCCGCATGAAGACGCTCGATGACAAGGTGGTCGTGATCACCGGTGCCGGCTCCGGCATCGGCCGCGCGCTCGCGCTCAACCTCGCCGCCCGTGGCTCGCTGCTCGCCATCTCCGACGTCGATGAGGTCGGCCTGGCCGAGACCGTCGACCTGGTGAAGGCTGCCGGGGCCAAGGAGGTCCGCAGCGACCGGCTCGACGTCGCCGACCGCGACGCGATGATCGCCTATGCGGCAGCGGTGGCCGAGCAGTTCGGCCGGGTCAACGTGATCATCAACAACGCCGGCGTAGCGCTCGCCGGCGACCTGAACGATCTCGAGTACCGCGACATCGACTGGATCCTCGGCATCAACCTCAACGGTGTGCTCAGCGGCACCAAGGAGTTCCTGCCCCACCTGATCGCCTCCGGCGACGGTCACGTCGTGAACCTGTCGTCGCTCTTCGGTCTGGTCTCGATGCCCGGCCAGTCGATCTACAACGCCACCAAGTACGCCGTCCGCGGCATGAGCGAGGCGCTGCGCATCGAGATGCTCATCGCCGGCCACAACGTCGGTGTCACCTCGGTGCACCCCGGCGGCATCAAGACCGCGATCGCCCGCAACGCCCGGGTCTCCGCCAAGGAGGACAAGGCGGCCACCGCCAAGCTGTTCGACAACAAGCTGGCGAAGATGACCCCCGATCGGGCCGCCGAGATCATCGTCGACGGCGTCCTGAAGAACAAGGCACGCGTGCTTGTGGGGCTCGACGCCCACGCGCTGCACACCTTCAGCAAGTTCGCCGGCTCGCGCTACCAGAACGTCATTGCCCGGGTCTCCAAGCGCGTGCTGCCAGACAAGGCCACGATCCTCTGACTGGTAGAACGGCATGGTGAGCCTCTCCCCCGGGCACGACGTTCGCTGCGAGATGAGCAAGTGGGGCGATCGACCGCACTGGGCGTACGCCGCGACCATGCTCGGCGGCGACGAGCACGGCGACTGGATCGGCATCCCCAGCGGCACCGTGATGACCAGGCCTGGCATGGAGTTCGTCAGCACGACCGACCAGGTCGGGCTGGTGCCGTCAGCCGGCGCCGGGGGCGGACGAGGCTGGTGGGCAACCTTCCATGCGCCGGGCTTCCGCGTGCACACCTACGTCGACATCACGACGCCGCCGACCTGGGACGGCTCCGTGTGCCGCGCGGTCGACCTCGACCTCGACGTGATCCGGCTGGCGGAGGGGGACGTGTTCGTCGACGACGAGGACGAGTTCGCGGAGCACCAGCGGCTCCTCGGCTACCCCGCGGAGATCATCGAGCAGGCCGAGCAGAGCTGCGCCTGGGTCCACGACGCCGTCCGGCACCGGCGAGCACCCTTCGACGGGACGGCAGCCGCGTGGCTCGCCCAGGTCTCGGCGGGACGAACCTGACCTGGTCTGTGGAACGCTGACCGCGTGCGCATCGACTTCCACGGCTCGTCCGAACCCACGCTCGGCGTGGAGTGGGAGTTCGCCCTGGTCGACCGGAAGACGCGCGACCTCCGCAACGAGGCCTCCCACCTCTTCGCGCGCTCCCGCCACCGGCTGACCAACCCCGACCGCCTGCACAAGGAGATGCTGCGCAACACCGTCGAGATCGTCACCGGCATCTGCCACACGGTGCCCGAGGCGATGGCCAGCCTGCGGGAGACGCTTGTCGGTCGTCGTACCCGCGGCTGACGAGATCGGTCTCGACCTCTTCGGCGGCGGCACCCACCCGTTCGCGTCGTGGACCGAGCAGGAGCTGACACCGGGTCACCGCTACGAGGAGCTCGTCAACCGGACGCAGTGGTGGGGCCGCCAGATGTTGATCTGGGGCGTGCACGTGCACGTGGGGCTACCCGAGCGAGACCGGTTGCTCCCGGTGCTGTCCTCGCTGCTCAACTACTACCCGCACCTGCAGGCGCTGTCGGCCTCATCGCCGATCTGGGCCGGTCTCGACACCGGCTACGCCTCCAACCGAGCACTGATGTTCCAACAGCTGCCGACCGCCGGCCTGCCGTTCCAGTTCGAGACCTGGGCGGAGTTCGAGCGCTACGCCGGCGACCTGGTGACCACCGGGGTGATCGAGGAGCTCACGGAGATCCGCTGGGACCTGCGGCCGGCCTGCCACCTCGGCACGCTGGAGAACCGGGTGTGCGACGGGGTCTCGACCTTCGACGACCTGGCCGCCCTGACCGCCTTGATGCACTGCCTGGTCGTCGACCTCGACACCAGGCTGGCCGCCGGAGAGACCCTGCCGACCATGCCGCCATGGCACGTGCAGGAGAACAAGTGGCGCGCGGCCCGCTACGGCCTCGAGGCGATCGTGATCGTCGACGGCGAGTCCAACGAGCGGCTGGTCACCGACGACCTGGCCGACCTGCTGGTGCGGCTGGAGCCGGTCGCCGAACGTCTGGGCTGCGCCGCCGAGCTGGCCTCGGTGGCCGAGATCCCGGTGCGCGGTGCGTCGTACCAGCGGCAGCGGGCGGTCGCCGAACGCACCGACCACGACCTGGTCGCGGTGGTCGACTCCGTGGTCGCCGAGCTGCGGGCCGGGCTCGTCTAGTAGCCGCCCTCGGGTGGCACCATCTCCAGGCGCACGCCGAGCAACCGGACCGGGCGCTCCTTCTCGACGCGGTCGAGCAGCGCCGCCGCCGCGTCGGCCAGCACCTCGGGGTCGTTGGTGGGCGCGGGCAGCTTGTGGCTGCGGCTGATGGTGATGAACGGTCGGTAACGGAGCTTCAGACCGACCCGGAACGCCGGCCGCCCCTCGCGGTCGATGTCCTCGACCACGCGCCGGGTGATCCGCCGGACCGCCGCCTCGACCTCGGCCCAGTCGTCGAGGTCCTCCTGGAAGGTCTCCTCGCGACCATGCGCCCGCGGCACCCAGGGCGTCGCGTCGACCGGGCTGGTGTCGACGCCGCGCCCGAGCCGGTGGAACCACGGCCCCATCGTCGGCCCGATCTCGGCGGCCAGCAGCCGGGCGTCCGAGGTGGCCAGCTGCTCGACGGTGTCGATGCCCAGCGAGGCGAGCTTCTTGGCGGTCTTGGCGCCGATCCCCCACAGCGCCCGGGTGTCTCGCTGGCCCATCTCCTCGAACCAGGACTCGTCGGTGATCACGTAGACCCCCGGTGTCGGGCTTGCCGTAGTCGGTGGCGATCTTGGCCTGCAGCTTGTTGTTGCCGATGCCCACCGAGCAGTGCAGCCGCGTCGCTGCCAGCACCTCGGTGCGGATGTGCTGGGCGAAGGCGACCGCGTCGGCCTCGGTGAGCGCCGGCTCTGCTTCCTGGGGGAACCCACCCCCCTCCCCCTCACCCTCAGCTGCGGCAGCGGCGGCCGCGACGAACGCCTCGTCCCAGCCGAGCACCTCGACCACGACCGCGGTGCCTTGCCCAGGTCAGCGACCGCAGGGTGCCCATCACCTCGGCCGAGGCGATGTCGTACGCCGGACCATCCACCGGCAGGAAGACCGCGTCCGGGCACTTGCGGGCCGCGACCCGCAGCGGCATGCCCGATCCGACACCGAACTCGCGTGCTTCGTAGGAGGCCGTCGCCACCACCCCGCGCTCGGTCGGGTCTCCGCGACCACCCACGACCACCGGCGTGCCGGCGAGCTCCGGCCGGCGCAGCACCTCGACTGCCGCGATGAACTGGTCGAGGTCGACGTGCAGCACCCATCGCTGCGCGCTCGGCTCCTCGGCCGGTGTCCCGCTCACCCGGTTGCGCATCGGCCTAGTTGTCCCTGGGGGGCGGCGGCAGTGCCTCAGTGGACTCCACCTGGTCCATCCCGGTGAGCAGGAGCAGGTCGACGACGATCGAGCGCAGCTGGGCCAGGATCACCTCGGCGGCCAGCACGTTGCTCCGCTCGACCACCCCGGTCGCCTCGCCGACCGCCAGCAACGACGATCGTGCCGCCGTCGCCATCCGGTCAGCCGCCAGCTCGTCGGCGATCTCGTCGGCCGCCGTCGCCAGGTCCGTCGCCAGCATCGCGTAGGCGGATGGCACGGGTCGGCGGTGATAGGCCGTCACCGCGGTCTGCCGCACCAAGCACCCGGGTGCTGCGCAGCGCCCGGTCGAGCGGGTCGACCAGCTCGGCCATCCGCCGCAGGTTGCCCTTGTGGCGCACCCGGAACGGAGAGGACGCCACCACCGACATGCCCTCGTCGGCCGCGGCCTGGAGCTCGCGGATCAGGTGGTCGGTCGACCGCGCGTCGACCAGCAGCTCCAGCCCGTGCTCGACCTCGCCGTCGACCATCACGTCGCCTGCCGCGCGGAGCAGATCGGCGATCTTGCGCATCACCCGGGCGGCGTTCTCCCGAGGTCGGCGTAGCGGCGCGGCCGGCGCCACCGTGGCCGCCACCAGCGCCACCGCTCCGCCGATCAGCGCGTCGGTCCATCGGACCAGCGCGTCGCCCGGGTTGGCGATCAGCGTGCTGACCACGATCGACTGCACCGCCGCCTGGGTGACGAACAGCTGGCCACCGTCGAGCAGGAACGCGGTGGTCATCGCCAGCGCCACGATCAGCACCAGCTGCCACCAGCCCGGAGCCCAGCCAGAGCACGAGCAGGTCGGCCACCAGTACGCCGATGGCGACGCCGAGGGTCACCTCGACCACGCGCCGCAGGCGCTGGCCGTAGGAAGTGCCGAGGCTGACCACCGCCGCGATCGGCGCGAAGAACGGCGTCTCGTGACCCGAGCAGGTCGGCCGCGATCAGCCAGGCGACCCCGGCCGCCAGCGCGCACTGAGCGATGTGGAACCGCTTCGAGACCAGCCGGTCGACCCGCTCGGCCAATGACGTGCGGCTCCGGCTCCACATCCGATCGAGTGGGCCGGCATCCATGGCCCAGATCGTGCCACGGGGCTTCGACAAGCGACTCCATCCGCGCGCTGCCGGTCACGACTCGACAGGTCGGCGCCGTCACCATCGGTCAGTGCGTGTGGGCGTAGGCGAGCGCCAGCTTCAGGTCGTCGAGGTCGCGGTACCAGGTGCGCACCTCAGTGCGGCATCGCACCCGGCCGACCCGGGTGTCGTACTCCGAGCATTCGGCCCGCGCCTCGGAGTCGGTCGGCGGGAAGGTCCCGCTGCCGTCGAGATGCTGGATCCCGAACCCGTTGGCCTTGTCGCCGGTCACCTCGACGATCGTGTCGCCGGGGAACTCATCCATCAGGTTGGCCGGCTGGCGACCGGGCGCCTCCACCACCCCGGACGCTGCGGCCACTGCCATACCCACGGCCCCGACGACGACCGCGACCACCGCCGCCAGGGTTGCCGCGAGCCTGCTCCACGCGAGTGCCATGTCGTGCTCCCTCCACCTGCGACGCCGGCGAGTTCCGGCGTCCGAGGCAGCAGACGTTAGGAGCGGACCTCGGCCGCGGAGCCCCGAAGTGGAGGTACCTGTGGACGGTGCCGCGCCAGAGCCTGGCTGTGGACGGAAGGTGGGTCGGACCATCAACCAAGCGGACGCCGGCACGCACGAGCGCGCCTCCCGATGTAACGTCCGTCACGCCCGGAAGGATCGGGCCGACGAAAGGCGCACCCGTGGTCACTCCCATCGACCCGACTTCGGCCGGGTTCCTGCTGGCCGAGAACCGCAACATGCCCATGCATGTCGGCGGGCTCCAGCTGTTCAAGAAGCCGGAGGGCGCGGGTCGCGACTACGTGCGCGACGATGTTCGAGACGATGCGCGACACCCCTGACATCGCTCCGCTCTTCCTGCGTACGCCGCACCGCTCGATCAAGACCGCCGGCCAGTTCGTCTGGCGTCCCGGACGACCAGTTCGACATCGAGTACCACTTCCGGCACAGCGCGCTCCCCAAGCCCGGGCCGGGTCCGCGAGCTGCTCGAGCTCTGCTCGCGGCTGCACAGCACCCGCCTCGCCTGGGAGCGCCCGCTCTGGGAGGCCACCGTCATCGAGGGCCTCAAGGACGGCCGGGTCGCGATGTACACCAAGATGCACCACGCCCTGGTCGACGGCGTCTCGGCGATGCGGCTGCTGGCGAGCACCCTGTCCACCGACCCCGACCGGCGCGACATGCCCGCGCTCTGGGGCCAGCAGCAGCGTCGGCCCAAGAGCAGCGAGGAGCATGCGAGCGCGCTGGCGGAGGTGCCGATCTCGGCGCTGCGCACGGCGTACGGCATCACCGCGGAGGCCGCCGGCCTGCCCGGCGCGCTGGTCAAGACCATCAGCAAGGGCCTCAAGAACGAGACCTCGGCGCTCTCCCTCTACGCCCCGCGCACCATCCTCAACCAGTCGATCACCGGGTCGCGCCGCTTCGCCGCCCAGGACTGGCCGATCGAGCGGCTGCGCGGCATCGGCAAGGCCACCGGCACCACCATCAATGACGTCGTGCTGGCCATGTGCGCAGGAGCACTGCGCGCCTACCTGCTCGAGCTCGACGCGCTCCCGGAGGCACCGCTGGTGGCGATGGTGCCGGTCGGCCTCAATGCCAAGCAGTCGCAGATCGCCTCGGCCGACGGCGGCAACGCCGTGGGGGCGGTGATGGCGCAGCTCGCCACCGACCTGCCCGACCCCGCGAAGCGGCTTGCCACGATCCACCAGTCGATGAAGGACGGCAAGGAAGCCCTGTCGTCGATGACGCCGATGCAGATCCTCGCCATGAGCGCTATCGGCCAGGCGCCGGCGATCCTCTCGCCGATGCTGAGGATGCAGGGCATCGTGCGGCCGCCGTACAACGTGATCATCAGCAACGTGCCCGGCCCGCGCAGCACGCACTACTGGAACGGCGCCCAGCTGATCGGCAGCTATCCGCTGTCGATCCCCATCAACGGCATGGCGCTCAACATCACCTGCACGTCCTACGACGGCGCCATGGCCTTCGGACTCACCGGCTGCCGGCGCACCGTGCCCCGCCTCCAGCGGTTGCTGACGTTCCTCGACGAGGAGGTTGCGGCGTTGGAGAAGGCCGCTGGGATCTAGGGATGCTCAACAATGGCCTGTTCGGGCTACGAAGCAGTGCCGAAAGGCCACAGGTTGCGTCATTCTCCGACGACGGGGCCCCGTGGGGATTACGCTGAATCGCCAGGGGGAGGCTAGATGCTTGCGGACGATTCCGCGCGGATCGACCACGGGGAGCGGCTCAGGCTGATCGTCGAAGCAGTGCCGAACGCCATGATCATGGTCAGTGACCGTGGTCGCATCGTGCTCGTCAACGCCGAGGCGGAGCGGGCATTCGGGTACAGCCGCGACGAGCTGCTCTCGATGTCAGTGGAGCAGCTGCTGCCCGAGCAGTCCCGGCAGGCGCATCGAGGCTTCCGCGAGGTGTTCTTCGGGACACCGGCCCGGCGGGCAATGGGGGCGGGCCGGGAACTCTTCGGACTCCGCAAGGACGGCACCGAGATGCCCATCGAGATCGGTCTCAACCCCATCACCGTGGGTGAGGAGCACTTCGTGCTCGCCTCCGTCATCGACATCTCTGAGCGGCTCAGGGGGCAGCATGCCGCCGCCGCCGCCCGTGATGACGAGCTGCGCCGTTCGATGATGGACACCATGCCGTTCAGCGTCATCGCCACGGACCCCCAGGGACGGATCCTCACGGTGAATCCGGCCGCCGAGGCGCTGCTCGGCTACCGCGCTGAGGAGCTGATCGGAGCGGCACTCGCCCGGGTCGACGCCGAGCCCCGGGAGCGCGATATCGACGGTTCGCCACTGCTGGCCCGCACCGAGGGCGCCGAGGTCGAGTGGATGTACCGGCGCAAGGATGGTCGGCTGATCCCGGTCAACGAGGCCATCGTGGATCTGCGCCGAGACGATGCTGAACCCTCTGGCTTCCTCTTGGTTGCCTACGACATCACGAAGCGCATCGAGGCCCGCTCCCGTATCCAGTACATGGCGAACCATGACGCACTGACCAATCTGCCCAATCGCGCCATGCTCATGAAGCACCTCGACGCGGCGATCCGCCAAGCGGCCGCCGACGCCACAGAGGTAGCGCTCCTGCTCCTCGATCTCGACCAGTTCAAACGGGTCAACGATTCCCTCGGACATCATGTCGGCGATGAGCTGCTCCTCCAGGTCTCGGAACGGTTGCTGGCGTGGATCCGGAAGGGCGATCTCGTCGCGCGACTCGGGGGCGACGAGTTCGTGGTGATCCTCGGTTCGGTCACCGCCCGAGCGGCCCTGACGGCGAGGGTCGCTGAGCTGCACGACGCCCTGGGGCCGGTGGTGGCGTTCGGATACGAGCTGGTGGTGACAGCCAGCACCGGAGGAGCGATCTACCCGCACGACGGGACCACCTCGTCCCAGCTGCTCAAGCATGCGGACATCGCGATGTACCGAGCCAAGGCCGCCGGGCGCAACAACGCCCAGTGGTTCTCGCCGGCCATGCTCGAGGAGAACAACGACAAGCTCGCCTTGTCGGCCGGTTTGCGCCAGGCGCTGGGTGCCGGCGAGCTGTCGACCGTCTACCAACCACAGCTCGGCCTGGCCTCCGGTGAGCTCGTCGGATTCGAGGCGCTGGCCCGCTGGCGCAGCCCCGCCTTCGGGCCCGTCTCGCCGGATCGGTTCATCCCCGTGGCCGAGGACGGCGGCATGATCAGGCAGCTCGGGGAGTGGGTCCTACGACGCGCGTGCACCGACCTGGCCGCCATCCAGTTGCAGGTCGGCAGACCGCTGCGGCTCGCAGTCAACGTCTCGCCACAACAGCTGCGAGGTGCGGCCTGGCTCGACGAAGTCATGGCTGCGGTCGTCGATGCCGGTCTCGAGCCATCGCAGCTCGAGCTCGAGATCACCGAGGGCCTGCTCATCGAAGACGACGGCGACGTGGTTGAGCTGCTGGCTGCCATCCGACAGCGCGGTGTGACGATCGTGGTCGATGACTTCGGCCGGGGCTACTCCAGCCTGGCGTACCTGACCCGCTTCCCGATCGACAAGATCAAGATCGACAAGTCGTTCGTCCGGGAGATCCGCTCCGATGGAGCAGACGCCGCGATAGTCGATGCCATCATCGTGATGGCCCACGCGCTCGGGCTGAAAGTCGTGGCCGAGGGCGTCGAGACCGTCGAGCAGGAGCGCTATCTGAAGGCTCGGGGCTGCGACGAGGTGCAGGGCTATCTCTATAGCCCTGGGATTCCCCTTGGCGATGTGGGCGAGACGGTGCGGCGACTTGAGTCCGGAGAGCACGCCACCGTCGTCTAGTTGCGCGCAGAAGCGGACGCCACCTCCCGTACCGCCTCGACCAGGTTCATCGACTGTCCCTTCTCGATGTACCGAAGGGCGCCGGCCTCGATCGCCCGATCCGCCATCATGGCGCCGTCGAAGCCGGAGAGCACGATCACCTTGGCATCCGGGGCCGAGCTCCGGATCCCTGCCAGCGCCTGCAGTCCATCCACGTTCGGCATCGCTAGATCGAGGACGACGACATCCGGGCCCAGCGCCGCCGCCATCTCGACCGCCTCGACACCGTCGGCCGCCTCTCCGACGACCTGGTGCCCACCGGCCTCAAGCTGGGCGCGCAGCAGCTCCCGCACCTGGACATGGTCGTCCACGACCAGGACCCGGACCGTGTGGTCGGCTCCGGACGGTCCCGCTGTCCCGGTCTCCGAGCCCTCCAGCGACGAAGGTGCGCTGCGGGTGAGGTCGCCCGGGAGCAGAGGCGTGCCGTCTGGGTTGAGCAGCAGGTTGTTCATCATGGTGCGCGCTGCCTTCAGCACCATCTGGAGGTGGGCGGCCGAGCCGGCCCGGTCCCCGCCTTCCATACACATGGCTGCTGCGGCCAGGCCCTGCACAAGGTTGTCGTTGATCTCGAGCGACTGCCGACGGCGTACCTGCGCTTCCCGCAGGTTGGCTGCGAGCTCCTCGCGCGCCATCTCCGCCACCACTCGTTCGGTGATGTCGATGCAGGTGCCGCGCATTCGGACCGGCGTGCCGTCGTCGTCCGTGATGACCTCGCCGTTGGACGACAGGTAGCGCACCTCGCCGTCCGGCCGAAGGATGCGCTCGATCATCTTGTAGACGCCTCCCGTCTGGTAGGAGCGCTGGTGGATCTCCTGGATCCGCTCTCGATCGTCGGGGTGGATCATCGAGAGGAACCGCTCGTACGACGGGTTGAACGACTGGGGCTCGTAGCCGTAGATCCGGAACAGCTGGTCCGACCAGGAGTTCTTGTCGCTGGCGATGTGCCAGTCGTAGTCACCCATGAGGGCGAGCTGCTGAGCGCTGTCGACGCGGGCGCGGAGATCAGCCAGCGTGCCCTGGGTCTCGGCGAGAGCGGCTTCGAGGGACTCGACGTCGGTGTGGGTCATCATCGGTGCCTTTCTGAGTTGGCGAGCGCGGATGAACGGGTCTGAGTTCGGGGGTTGCCATCGGGCGAGCGCCACATCGGAAGGCGGAACTCGAAGATCGTTCCTGGCCCTGAGCCTCGCGACCGCGCGAAGATGTCGCCGCCGTGTCGCTCCACGATCCGGCGGCTGATGCTGAGACCTAGCCCCGTGCCCGGGTAAGCGTCCCCATGGGCGCGGGTGAACTCTTCGAAAATCGCCTCGTGGTTGCCTTCCGGGATGCCGACGCCGTTGTCGGTAACGGACACCGACACCATGCGGTCCAGCTCCCGGCGACCGTTCACCTCGACACGGGCACGCTCTCCGGGTGCGACGTACTTGAGCGCGTTGCCGATCAGGTTGTCCAGCAGCGCGTGCAACAGCTGCTCGTCTCCCTCGACCGGCGGGATTTCGCCGACCTGGACTACGTCAAGGGCGCCCCTGGACTCGGCGATCCCGCGGGCGAGCCGGGCCAGGTCGACCTGCTCCTTCGCCATCTCTCGGTCCCGCGCAGTGGCGTCCGCCAGGAGATTGGCCACCAGATCGGACATCTGGGCAACACCTCCCTGGATTCGGTGGACCATGTCGACCTCGCGGACGGGTTGGCTGCGGTCGTCCGACGAAGCTGACAGGTGCGCGTCCAGGAGTCCCGCCCAGCCGTCGATGACGATGAGTGGCTGCTGGAGGTCGTGGGCCGCTCTGCGGGCGAACGCTTCGAGCTCGCGTTGCCGCTCGTCCAGCCGGGCGTGCAAGCGGTTGCTCTCACTGCGGCCCGCGGCCAGGAACAAGCCGATCATGAGCATCATGCCGACGAACAGCTGCGCCAGGAGCACGCCGCTGCGCCCCGACGCGGATCCGGCGAAGAGGCCGTGGTCGGTGAGGGTGAGCCAGATGACCGCGATCCCGCCGAGGAGGGCATGGCAGGAAGTCAGCAGCGGCGAGAACCGCAGCCCCGCCCACACCGACGTCGCTGGCAGCAGAAAGGAGAAGGGCGGTCCGCTCACGTAGTCGAGCCCGACCAACCCGACTGTGACCGCGATCAGGGCCAGTGCCTCGAGAGCGCCACCGCCGGTCTGTCTCGCCGAGCGGCCGTGGTTCATGAGTCGGTGGACGAGCAGCAGACCGGTCGTGCCCACCGCGAGCACACCGCAGACGTTGCGACCCCACCAGGCCAGAGCCGAGAGAGGGGAGACGGACGCATCAACAAGGTTGAGCCCAGCCACCCCGACCACGACTCCAGCGAGGCAACCGAGCGCCGACGCGATCAGGAAGCGCAGCAGGCTCTCTGGCGTCTCGAGCGGTGGTCGTCCGCCGAGGCGCCCGAGCTCCGGACACCAGCGTCGTACCAGAAGTACCACCGCGCCCACCTGCATGAGATTCGCGGCCACGAACACCGGGATGAGGTCTAGTGACGACGATGAGCGAGTCAGCAGATTGACCACGCCCGTCGCGGCGGTGACCACGACAACGCTTGCCACCACCTCGCTGCGCCGGGTGAGGGTCAGGAACCAGATCACCGCGACTCCCGCTGCCGGCCAGACCAGCGACAGCGACTGGCCCTGTACAGCGGTCGCGCGGCCCACGAGTGCCGCCGCCACGAAGAGGATGGTGAAGGCTGAGACGGCCAAAACCCAGACCAGCCGTGACCGGTCGATCACGGTCCCCCCGGGGGTCTGCCCCACTCCGGGCACTACTCCGGGCCCTACTCCGGGCCCCGCGTGCGCGCTCGGTGGCGTGATTGCGGCGCTGAACACCATGCGGGCCCCCTCCTGCTTGGCGTTTCTATCCGAAGGTGCGCTCCTCGGGTGCGCGAACTACCCCGGACTAGTCACCTCGGGCGGAGACTCCACCCGATCGGCCATTTTCTGCGCGCCTCACCGCACCCGCTGGCCGCGAGGGAAGGCAGCCTGAGGGCGAGAGCTAGGGCCGGCCCATGAATGCGCTGCCCACCACGGCGTCGAAGACGCGGTCGGGCACCAGCCGGCGGGTGGCCGGGAGCAGGATCGAGCCGCGGCCCGCGTGGTAGCGGCTGCTAGGACGCTTCGCGGTCGCCGCCTTCACGATCGTCTTGGCGATGGCTTCGGCCGAGCTCGACATCAGCTTGTTGTCGACGGTCTTCAACGCGCGCACGGCGCGGGCTGCGTACTTCTCGTAGGCCCCACCCTTGCTCGTCTCGAGCAGAGAGTCGCGCGAGATCGTGTTCCATTCCGTGACCACGCCTGCGGGACGGACGATCACCACGTGGATGCCAAACGGCCGCAGCTCCACCCGCAGGCTGTCGCTCAGCCCCTCCACCGCGAACTTCGTCGCGTGGTACCAGGCGCCGAACGGCTCGTAGATCACCGCCCCGATCGAGGAGATGTTGATGATCGTGCCGCTCTGCTGACCACGCATGTACGGCGTCACCAGCTGGGTCAGCCGCGCCAGTCCGAACAGGTTGACCTCGAACTGCCGGCGCGCCTCGTCGATCGACACGTCCTCGACGGCGCCGTAGGAGCCGTATCCCGCGTTGTTGATCAGCACGTCGATCTGCCCGCGCTCCCGGATGATCCGTTCCACGCCCGCCACCATCGACTCGTCATCGGTCACGTCCATCGCAAAGGCGTGCACGCCCGCCTGCTCGAGGCCAGCCATCCGATCCACTCGCCGGGCCACCGCGTACACCTCCAGACCAGCCTCCCGGAGAGCCAGCGCGGTCGCCTCCCCGATGCCACTGGAGCCGCCGGTGACCAGTGCAACGCGTGTCGTCATAGAGGTCATGGTGGCGTGATCTCCTCCAGCCCGCCACCGACCTGCTCGGCCACGGCCCGCAGCCGCGCCCGGGTGATGTCGGCGACGGTCGCGTAGCCGGCCAGGTCGGCGTTCGATCCGGGCCGCGTCGGCTCGGCGGAGTTGACCGAGATGCAGTGTCGGCTCCCGCCGTCGGCGGCGTTGGCCAGGGCGACGGCGTGGCCGGTGGTGCCGCTGCCGGCGAAGAAGTCGAGCACGACGGCGTCCGCCGGCATGGTGCCGAGGATCCGCGTGATCAGGCCGGTCGGTTTCGGCGACTCGAAGACATGCCCGACGATCTCCTTCAGCTCCGCGACAGCGGTGTCGGTCGACCCGATCTCCTCGGCCAGCCAGATCGTGCGCAGCTTCTTGCGCCGCCCGCCAGGAATGTCTCGGTGCAGCCAGTCCTTCTGGAAGACGTCGACGCGGTCGCCGGTCTTGCCCTTGACCACCCGGCAGACCAGGTCGTCGGGCTGGGCGTCGATCTTCGGGCGGCTCCAGCGCCACACCGCCGGGTGCCGTCGCCGAAGACCGGACCGATCTCGACCGCACCCTCGAAGGGCGCCGTCCGCACCACGCCGGTCTCCGGATCGCCCCACACCGTGAAGTGCAGCGTGCGCGCGGTCACCGGGTTGAACTTCTTGTTCGTGTTGCGCAGCGGCAGGTGGCGGTAGCGACGCCCGTCGTCGTGGCGCAGCGGGAAGTCGCGCTCGACCACCGTCTCGGTGCTGCTGGCATCGAGCACGCAGCTGCTCGCGTCGCGCGCGTAGGCCAGCAGGTACTCGTGGCTGGTCGCGAACCCCTTGCCGAGCTGGCGGCCCTTCGCGTTGAGGTTGACCACGATCTGCGCGAGCAGGTTGTCCTCGCCGAACACCTCGTCCATCAGCAGCCGCAGGTGGGCGATCTCGTTGTCGTCGATGCTGACGAAGATCGCTCCGGTCTCCCGCAGCACCGCGACGCGCCGCCTCCAGGCGCGGCCGCATCATCGCCACCCAGGCGGCATGCCGGGTGGTGCGCCCCCCGTCACGGAAGTCGTCGGCGTACGCGAAGTCGTTGCCGGTGTTGTACGGCGGGTCGATGTAGATCAGGTCGACGCTCTCGGCCGCCAGCCCACGGAGCACGTCGAGGTTGTCACCCTCGATGAACGTGTTCCACACGCCCGCACTGTAGTGCGCGGGCTTCGCTCGACGAGAGTGCGGAAGCGGACTACTAGCAAGGACACGCAAAGTAAAGGCCACGAACCACCGCCCCGAACCCTTACCGTTGCAACGGTGCGTATTCGTCCAGCTCTCCTTGCCGGCGTCGTCGCCTGCGCGGTCACGCTGGCGTCGCCGCTGCCTGCCGCGATCGGCGACCCGGACCCCCAGCTCCCGACGTACGCCGGCACACGACGGGCCGCGCGTGCCGCCGCGCTGGCAGCACTCCTCCGACGGCGTACGCGGCGAGATCGCCAAGTCCCCTGCCGGCGTTCATGCGCTTCCAGAGCCGGACCACGCGCGTCCCGCACCTGGCAGTCCGTGCCCGGCGTGACCGTCACGTCGTGGGACGAGACCACCGCCCGCGGCCCCATCCGCGCCCACCTGATGACCGTCTCGCTCGACACGCCCGGCCTCGACGTCGACTACGCCTACGCCGGCGTCGTACGCCGCACGGCCCCGCTGACCAGGATCCTGGCGCGGCACCAGCGCGATCGCCGGCGTCAACGGCGACTTCTTCGACATCGGCGACACCGGCGCACCGCTCGGCCTCGGCCTGGACCGGCAGGAGGGGCTGCTCAACGCCCGCAGCAGCGGCTGGAACGCCGCCTTCTACGTCGACAAGGCCGGCGTGCCCCAGATCGGCACCCTGCCGATGGTGGCGCGCTACAAGCAGCACCCCAAGCTGCTCGATCACCAACGTCAACTCGCCCGAGGTGCAGCCCGGCGGCATCGGCGTCTACACGCCGGCCTGGGGCTACACCTCGGGCTACCGCGATCACCGGCGGCCAGACCGAGGACGTGCGGATGGTGCGCATCCGCAAGGGCCGCGTCGTCGAGACCAAGCGACGGCTCTGCCGACCAGCCGAGATCGACGGCACCCTGCTCGTCGGCCGCGGCGAGGGCGCCAAGGAGCTGGCCCGGCTGCGGAAGGGCACCAAGGCGACCGTGCGGTGGTGGCTCAAGAACACCCCGCGGATGGCGATCACCGGCAACAAGATCCTGATCAACGACGGCGTGGTCATCGTGGTCGACGACCGCGAGATGCACCCGCGCACCGCGATCGGCATCGACCGCGACACCAACCAGCTGCTGCTGCTGGTCGTCGACGGCCGCCAGTCGTTCAGCCGCGGCTACACGATGGTCGAGCTGGCCAACCGGATGATCGACCTCGGCGCCGACGAGGCGCTCAACCTCGACGGCGGCGGCTCCTCGACGATGGTCGCCAAGAAGAAGAGCGGGCAGATCAGCGTGGTCAACTACCCCTCCGACGGCGGCCAGCGCTCCGTGCCCAACGGCCTCGAGGTCACCTACCACCCCGACTGGTCACGGCCGACCGCGTCAGGCGGGGACCTCCAGGATCGCCACCGACGTCACCGCCGCGAAGCACTCCGGCAGTCGGGTTGGCCACCTTCTGCGCGCGCACCTTGCCGTCGTCGTAGGTCACCCCGGTCGGTACGTCGCAGCCGATCGAGACCACCGCCGCCACCAGCTCGGTAGCCCGGCGCCGGCTCGGTTGCGTCACTGACCACGCTCTGGATCTCTCCTGCGAGGTCCGCCCCTCGAACTGCGCAGCTGAAGGCGGCCACGGCCTGCTCGTCCGCCGATCGGCGTCGGCCTCGCCGACACCTCCCCGCCGCCGCCGTCGCGTGCACGATCTCGACCAGCCGCCAGTCGTCGGTGGAGCCATCGGTAGGCGGCTGGCGCCGGACTCGCTCGGATCGCCCGGGGTCGGGTCCGCGGAGCCGGGTCGTCGGCCCGGCCGGCTCGTCGCCGCCGCAGCCGGCGAGCAGCAGGGTCGGTCAGGAGCAGGATCCGAGAATTCGCGTCGCATAGTGATCCGACGCTACTGGCCGGGCCGCGGTTCCGGGTACGCCCCTGACAGGCTGGGCGCCGTGACCGTCCGCCGCACCTTCACGCGGGCCGAGCTCGAGTCGTTCCGCGACGCGGAGGTGCCCGACCTGCTCGGACCCGACCTGAGGCTGCTCTTCGTCGGCATCAACCCCGGGCTCTGGACCGCCGCCACCCAGACCCACTTCGCCCACCCGGGCAACCGCTTCTACCCCGCGCTGCTCCAGGGCGGCGTCATCGAGCGGCGGATCGACCCTGCCGCCGGCATGACCGACGACGACCGCGACTACCTGCGCTCGCGCGGCATCGGCATCACCAACATCGTCCGCCGCGCCACCGCCAAGGCCTCCGAGCTGACCGACGACGAGCTGCGCGCAGGCGGCGAGCGACTGGTCGAGACGGTCCGCCGCACCGCACCGGCAGGTGGTCGCGGTCGCCGGCATCACGGCGTACCGCACCGCCTTCGGCCAGCCCAAGGCCGTCCCGGGCCGCCAACCCGAGCCGCTCGGCCGGCGCCGAGCTCTGGGTGGTGCCGAACCCGAGCGGGCTCAACGCCCACGAGACGGTGGCCACCCTCGCCATCGGCGTACGCCGCGGCCGCCCGGGCAGCCGGCGTGCTCTGACCATTAGATTCGCTCCGTGACCAAGCTGATGTACGCCGTGTGGGGCACCGACCTCGCCACCAACCTCAAGGACCCCGCCTGGCACCAGGCCCTGGCCGCCGCGGGTGTCGAACGCCTGCAGGTCAACCTCGACGACGACGACGTCGTCGGCGGCGATGCGGATCCCGACCTTCGACCAGCCGATCGGCGCGATCGTCAGCGTCTGGCTCGCCGACGGCGCCGAACTGGCGGTCGATCGACGCCGTCGTCGAGCAGGTCACGCAGCGCCACCACGGCTACCGGGTCGAGGAGCGCCGTCCGATCGACCCGCCCGAGAGCCTGGGACGGCAGCCGGGCCGACACCCTCGCCAACGTGGCCGTGCTCCGCCGCCCCGACGAGCTGACCCAGGAGGAGTGGCTGCACCGCTGGCTGGTCGACCACACGCCGATCGCGAAGGCCACCCAGGCGACGTTCGGCTACCTGCAGAACGTCGTGGTCGAGCCGGTCACCGACGACGCGCCGTTCATCAGCGCCTTCGTCGAGGAGCTCTTCCCGTCCGCGGCGATCACCGACATGCACGCCTTCTACGGCAGCGGTGGCGACGACGCCGAGCTCAACGACCGGCTCACCCGGCTGATGGCCAGCGTCGCGCCGGATCGGCGCCGACCGCGACCTCGACCTGGTGCCGACCAGCCGCTACCTCTACGCGCTGGCTACGGCGTAGTGATGGTCTCGGATGATCTTCCCGGTCTTGTCCGCGGTGAAGTAGCCGGACTCCGTGAAGCTGTTGGTGGCGTAGACCGAGAACCACGCGCCGTCGTCGTACTCCGCCGGCTCGTCGATGATCGCGTAGATCGTGGTCGGGTCCTCGACCAGCTCCGTCTTCGCCTTGCCGGATCAGCTCCACCAGGACGCTCGGCGTCGATCGTGGAGATGTCGAACCGGGCGCGTTCGGTGGTGCCCTGGCTGGTCCGCCGCAGGCCGCCGTCGTAGTAGTAGGAGTAGTAGCGCTTGCTGGTCGTGTCGGCCGGCACGCTGACCACGGCGTACTCCGGATAGAGCACGACGTCGAAGACGGTGCTGCCTCCACCCATCTCGTCGCGCAGCGCGTCGACCAGCCCGTCGAATCCGGCCGTCGAGTGCAGGTCGGGCTTCTCGGCGCCGCGCGAAGGGCTCACCCATGCCGTTCTTGAGCTCGTCGAACCCGCCGCTGATCGCCTTGATCGCCACGACCGCGCCGAAGATCAGCGGGATGAGCACTGCCGCCGTGACCACCAGCCCCACGATCCCGCAGCCCCTGCTGGCGGTGCTGACCAGCGTGCTGCGTGAGGACGGACGGGTCGAGGGTGCCGGGCGCTGGCGGATAGGTGCCGCTGTAGCTCTGCTGCGACGCCGTACGGCACGTGGGTCGGCGGGCAGCTGCTCCGGGGCGACCGGCGCGGCCGGTGTCTCCGCGATCGGCTGGGACACCGGTGGTGAATACGTCTTCCAGGTGTCGTCGCCGCCACCTGGCGCCTCGTTGGGCGGATCCTGCTCTGCCACGACCAGAACGTTAGGGCAAACCGACCCTCCAGGACCCGAAATCGCCCTCCGGCGCGGCTGTCCACAGGCGCGGCACCACCCCTACCCGGCTCCGCGCCGCTTGGGTAACGTCGTCTCATCTCGGGAAGGACCAGCACATGAAACTCGCACACCTCACCGCCACGGCATGGCCCTGCTAGTCCTCACCGGCTGCACGGACGACCCGCAACCGAAGGTTGAGCCGTCCGAGAGTGCGTCGACTCGTCGCAACCGGATCCGAACCGCCCGAGACGCTGGGCCGGAGGAGACAGTTCGTCGCGTGGGTCGAGCAAGGAACTAGGCTCTGTCGAGCGGGGACCCGTCGAGGATTCCTGGCTCTGAGCGATCCGACGTGCTCGAACTGCAGCACGCTGGCCGACAATCTTGCAACGGCCTATCAAGGACGGCGGGCAGCATCGTCGGCGGCCGTTGGAACGCTCGAGATGGCGAGTCTCATCAGAGCGCTCGCGAAGTTGCGGCTCGATCTGGAACGTGGACGTGTCGATCGACGCGGGAACGTTGGCTACGTCCGATGGCAGGACGAACCCAAGGTCGTACAGGCGGAGCCAGCCGAACTGTTCGGACTGGCGATCGTCAGCGGACGGCGTCCGATCTGGAGATTCGGGTGCTGCAAGTGATCGGTCGTGAAGTCAGCTCGTGAGCAGCGATTCTCGATCCTGCGTCGTTGCAACCGCCTGCACTCCGTCTGCCGACGATGGCGGATGCCGAAGTGCAACACCGTCGAGCTGGTGGTGCATCGGTGGTCATGTGCACACGATGACACTGGTCGTCAGGAGTCGCCGACGACAGCGACCCACGTCCGGCGACGCACTGCCCCAAACCAACATGGGCAGCTCCAGCATCTTCTGTGTCGGCCAGTCGATCGGCCTCGGGCAAGTCGACTGCGGCGGGGAAGCCGCCGAGCCGGCGCTCACCGCCGGGATGGTGGCGGCCGCGTTCGCGCGGATCCCGCTCCCCCCGAGCAAGCTCATCGTCCAGCCACCGAACGGCCGGACGTTGGTCAACTTCGACACGAACTTCTACACCGAGACCGAGCCAGTTCACCCGCTCGGTGACGCTGCTCGGGCAGCGGGTCGAGCTGAGCATCACGCCGGCGTCGTTCGGGTGGAGGTTCGGCGACGGGGCGTCGGCGACCACGACGAGCCCGGGGTCGGCGTACCCGGACCTCGAGGTCACCCACCACTACCTGCGCAAGGGACGGGTGCTGCCGAGCGTCGACACGACCTACACCGCGACCTACCGCGTCGAACGGCGGCTGGCAGCCGGTGCCGGGCAAGTGTCACCATCCCGGGCGCATCGGTGCCGCTGCAGGTCGTCACCGCGCGCCCCCAGCTGGTGGGCTGACGAAGCTCAGCGCAGGGCTTCGAGGAGTCGCACCTCGAGCTCGATCTGGCGCTGCTGCTGGCGGCGAAGGGCGTCCAGCCGCCGCTGCTTCTCCGGCACCGACAGCCCACGCCACGACCGCCGAGGGTTGGGGGCGGAATGGTTCTGCATGGGTTCCACGCTAGCCAAAACCACCGACAACCACATCTGACTTTTGGCTGAGCCCGTGCCACCACCTCGTGCACCGGCAGCCGAGCGCGGCTGGAGACCTACCGCTGCGTCTGGCGCTGCTGCTGCTGCTTGCGGTTCTTCGGCGGCGAGCGAAGGTCGTCCGGCTCGCTGTTGCTTGGGTTGACCGCCTCGACCACGAAGTTCTTGACGTCGCTGGAGACCGAGGTGACCACGTGAGGGTTGGTGGCCACGCCGATGACCAGAGCGGCGCCGACGGCGAAGCGCACCACGCCGCCGACGCGGAGCGGCTTGCGCGCGACGTTTGGCCGGGAACCGCCGTTGCGAGCGCCGACGGCGACCGTTGGCGTCGTCACCGTCGATGGACCCGACACGGCGTCGAGCTGGCGCTGGATCTCGGCAGCGACGACCACGGCCACTCCGCCGGGCAGCACCTCGGCGTACGACGACAGCTCCTCGACCAGTTCGTGGGCGGAGCAGACCAGCACCCCGCCCACCCAGGCGGCCGGCACGTCGCTGCCGACCAGACACAGGACTCCGTGCACATGATCGAAGCGCGCCGCGGCCGAGGTCTCGCTCAGGGCCGCAGCGGCAGCCACCACCGCCCGGATCGACGAGATCCGATTGTGGCCGTCCTGGCGGAGCACACCGTGGTTGACCGCGACCCGGCCCGACCACACCCGGCTGTCGATCACGAAGATGCCCGGCGGTCCGACCACGACGTGGTCGATGTTGTCGTACTGCCGGCCGCGCCAGGTGAGTCGGTGCAGCACGGTCCAGCTGGGCGGCAGGCCCGCCAGCACCGAGGCCGTCACTGCTTCGCCCTGGGCAGCGTCGTGCCAGGCGCGCGCAGACTCACCGGCCATGAATCCCTCCCCAGTCGTTGAGCGGACCGTACGACTCGACCGGAGGGCGGCGGGACAGGTCCGCGACATCGTGTCCGTTCGGCGGGCTGCCCCACCCCTTGGGACTAGTCACCGCCCGAGGTTGTCGACCCAGTCGAGGAGGTCGTCCACGAACGAGACCAGCGGATCGGGCTGGCTGAGCATCGCGACCGCCACCGCGACGGCGAGCACCCCGAGGACCAGGGCTGCATAGGGGCGGCGTCGGGTGCCCGGTCTCTTGGCCGACCTCGACCGCTCGGTCCGGTGCAGCCGACGATCGACGTCTCTGCCCACGGCCTGGGCCAGCCCGCCGGGCAACACCTCCGGGTAGCCGGTCAGCTCGTCGACCAGCCGGGTCGAGGGGCACACCAGGACGCCGTCGACCCATCCCACCGGGCTGTCACCCTCGGCCAGGCACACCACGGCCTGCACGTGATCGGCCCGCACCGATGCCACCAGGCCGGCCAACGACTTCGCAGCGGACGCCGCGTCGCGGACCACCGGCCGGCGGTCCTGCCCGTCGTGCTGAAGCACGGCGTCCTCCAGCGTGACCCGACCCGCCCAGAGCTCACTGTCGACCACGAAGACACCCGGCGGTCCGACAAGCACGTGGTCGATGTTCGCGTGCCGACTTCCGGGCCAGTCCAGGTCGGAGAGCACCGTCCACGACGGCGGCAGGGCCATCAGCGCCGTGGCCGTGGCTTCTGCGGCTTCCGAGCCGGGTCCCCAGCTCTCCGCCGACTGTTGCAGGCGCTTCGAGGTCGCCCGAGATGACTCTCCTGCCATGAACCCTCCCCAAGTACTTGGCGGGAACGTACGCCGTGGCGCCGGCTGTTTGCACCCAGCTCGGCCGATGCGGTCCGTTCGGCGAGCAAATTCCGACCGAAAGTACTAGTCAGGAGGCCGTTTTCGGCGGCTCCGGCATCCCGATGGATCGCTCAGGGCGAGGCGACTAGGGTGCCGATCGTGACCGAGCGCAACGTCCTGGGTGAGCCCCTCGAGCCGTGCGGCACCGAGCCAATGACCGGGTTCTACCGCGACGGCAACTGTTCGTGCGGGTCCGACGACATCGGGTTGCACGCGGTCTGCGCCGTGGCCACCGCGGAGTTCCTGGAGCACCAGAAGTCGGTCGGCAACGACCTCTCCACTCCGCGGCCGGAGTGGAGCTTTGCGGGCCTCCACCCAGGGGATCGCTGGTGCGTCGTAGCGGCTCGCTGGCTGCAGGCTCACCAGGCGGGCGTGGCCGCCCCGATCGTGCTCGCCGCCACCAACGAGCGCGCCCTCGAGCTGATCCCGCTCGACGTGCTTCGCGAGCACGCCGTCGACGTACCTCCCGACGCCAGCTCGCTCGACTGAGCCCCACCGGGCTCTTGCTGACCGGTCAGCGGGAAGGCAATGGCTCGGGACTGTGCCCGGCCGGGGCCGACGGAAGGTGACGAGCCTCGGTCGCGCCCGTCAGCAGCCACCGCAGGTCGGCCACCACGATCCGTCGCTGCTCGGGGCTGAGCGCAGAAGGTAGGGCGGTCATCGCTGGGACCAGTGCCTCGGTCGAGCACACCGTCAGGCATCCGAGCCAGGCGCTGGGCCGGTTCGCGCCGGTCAGGCACACCATCGCGTGCACCGGTGCGGGAGGCAGGTGTGGCCACACCGACGCGACGGCGGCCGCAGCGCCCACGGCTCGACTGAGCGCGTCGAGCCGACTCCGACCCTGATGCAGCAGGGCGCCGTGGTCGAGGACCACCCGACCGGACCAGCTCTCGGTGCTGACGACGAGGACGCCTGGTGGCCCGACCACCACATGGCCGATGCTCGCTCGCCGGCGGCCCGGCCACGCCACGTCGTGCAGGACCGTCCAGTCGTCGACCGGAAGCGCCGCCATCGCGGCTGTTGTCAGGTCCTCGCGCATGCGCACCAATACCCCTCCCAGGTCTTCTCACACGTTAGGTATTCGGAGCGAGACCTGTTGGGGATCGTTCAGGGTCTGACCGGTCGGCTCGCGGCATAGCCCGTTGTGACTAGGGCGATGGCGACGCGGGGCATTGATGTGCGGCACCATGACCCACGTGACCGCCCCCTCGCACGGCCCAGCCACTTCCGGTCTCGTCTGCTGACGGGCGTTGCACGGCACATGCGGGTCGGGACCTGGAACCTCGAAGGCAAGTGGAGCAACGAGCATCTGTCGCTGCTGCTGGGCCTGGATTGCGACGTACTGCTCCTCACCGAGGTGAGCGAGATGGTAGCCGCGCCCGGGCACTTGCTGCACCTCGGCGAGGCGAATATGGCGAGCCGTCGTCGTTGGGCCGGGGTGATGGTGCGAGGTGATGACCTCCAGCCGATGCGCGACCCTCATCCGGCCAGCGCGATGGCCATAAGCAGGGGCTTCACCTTCTGCAGCTCGATCCTGCCGTGGTCAGGCAGTGGCGGGAAGTCACCGTGGATCGGCGACAACCATCTCGAGCGGACTGCGGATGCAGTTGCTGCGCTGCTGACCTCACTGCCCAGGACGGACCTCGTCTGGGGCGGCGACTGGAATCACGCGATGTCAGGGCGTGAGTGGTGCGGGAGCAAGGCTGGACGCGATCACATTCATCGTGCGCTCCACGAGCTCAAGTTGCGGGTCCCTACGGCTGACCTGGCTCATCGCAACCCCGAGCTGCTAGCCATCGACCACATCGCGGTGCCAGTTGACTCAACCGTGGTCGGCACCGGCCGAGTCGATGCCTCCGGTCCGCCGCCGCTCTCCGACCACGACGCCTACGTCGTCGAACTCGCCGATCGATGAGACTTCCGGCGAACGTGTCGCCAGACCGGCTTCATCGCAGGGGTCAGGGGCGGTTGCGGCCCAGGTCGTCGTGCGCCTGCACCCACTCCTCCGCGACGACGGCCGAGCCGAGGGACACCTCGCCGGCCAGCACCGTCGCGGCCACGATCTCGGCGAGCTTCCGCACCTTGCCCTAGCCGTAGCAGCCGAGCATCTCCAGGCACTCGCGCTGGGTGGCCAGCCCGGTGCCGCCGCCGTACGTCGCGATGATCAGCGAGGGCAACGTCACCGAGGCGTAGAAGTCGCCGTTGGGCAGCAGCTCGGAGAAGCCGTAGAGCGCGGAGGACTCGGCGACGTTCGCGACGTCCTGGCCGGTGGCGATGAACATCGCGGTGATGCCGTTGGCGGAGTGGCTCCCGTTGTTGTTGGTGACCGACATGATCGAGCCGAGCTGGCCGCGCATCCGGGCGGCGTACAGCTTGTCGGTGCTGGCGTGCATCTGCTCCTCGACCAGCGCGGCCGGCAGCGTGATCTCGGCGACGACCCGCTTGCCGCGGGTGTGCAGCATGTTGACGACCGAGGTCTTCTTGTCGGTGGCGAACTGCCCCTCGAGCAGGAAGTGCAGCTGCCCCGGGTAGTTCTGCTTGATCCAGGCGCACGCCGCGAACGTCGCCTTGCCGGTCATGTTCTGCCCGGCCGCGTCACCGGTCGTGTAGTTGAACCGCGTGTAGAGCAGCTTGGAGACCGAGAACTGCTGGATCTCGATCAGCTTCCCGATGCTCGTGGTCGTCTCCGCGGCGGCGGCGACGTCGTCGAAGTGCTCGGTGAGCCACTCCCCGAACGCCCGGGCCTCGCGCGCGTTGTCGAAGCTGAACACCGGCGCCCGCTGCATCCGGTCGTCGAGCACGGTCGTGGTGACCCCACCCGCGTCGCGACACAGCTTCATCCCGCGGTTGTACGACGCCACCAGCGTCCCCTCGGTCGTCGCCAGCGGCACGAAGAACTCCCCCTGCGCGTGCTCGCCGTTGACCAGCACCGGCCCGGCCAGCCCGATCGGCACCTGCGCGACCCCGAAGAAGTTCTCGATGTTGCCCGGCAGCGTGGTCGGGTCCAGCGAGTACTGCGCCACGTGCTCGGCCGAGCTCTCGGTCTGCTCGCGGACGAACTCCTGGCGCGCTTTGATCGCTGCTGGTGCGTAGTCGTCGGTGCGGTCGCGCGGGATCTTCCGTTCGGTCATGGGCGGAAGAATGGCATGACCGCTAGATGAAGATCCTCAGGATCAGCACGAAGACCAGGCCGGTCACGGACAGGATGGTCTCCGAGGCGGCTGCTCCGATGCGAGCAGAGTTTGGCTGAGACACTGACGGATTCGCCTTCTCGGTTATCAGCCAAGCCCACCTCGCATCGTTAGAAGTTCTAAGCTGCCAACCCGACGAAGAAGGGTGAGTGATGCGACGCATCTCCGTCGTTGGCGCCGTGATCGCGAAGGATGGCCGGATTCTGGCCGCCCAACGAGGAAGCACGGGGAGGCTGCCCGGCATGTGGGAGTTCCCAGGAGGGAAGATCGAACCCGGCGAAACGCCTCGCGCGGCTCTCGAGCGCGAAGTCCAAGAAGAGCTGAGATGCGAGGTCGAGGTGCGCGACGAGGTCACCACCACCACTCACCTCTATGAGTTCGGCGAGGTCACGCTGACGACGTTTCATTGTCAGCTGGTCGTCGGTGAGCCGCGTCTCACCGAGCACGCGAACATGAGATGGCTCCTACCGTCGGAGCTCGACGAAATGGATTGGGCTCCGGCAGACATCCCTGCGGTCGCATCAGTCAAAGGCGATCTCCGCTCGTGACTGGACGCCTCGACTGGACGAGCAGCTTCGCCCTCGACATCGACTTCGGGTACGTCGGGGGCAGCGGCGGAAGGCCCGCGCCACTACAACCCTCGGCTTGTGATGAACCACGCCGGAAGCACTGTCGAGCACGCCCTCGTCGAGGAACTCGAGCGCTGCAACTCTTCACCTTCTCAGTCGCCTTCATCTCACCGGGAGCGATCGCCCAACTCAAGCAACACCTGCTCGACTTCGACGGGACGCGGCACGGTCATCACGTCTGACTTCCTCGGCTTCAACCAGCCGCAGGCGTTCGCCGAACTTCTGAACCTGAGCGAGCACACCGGCATCGACGTGCGTCGACACACCGCCAAGGGTTTCCATCCCAAGGGCTATGTCTTCGAGCGCGGCCGCAGCGTCACCGCGATCGATCGGCAGCTCCAACCTGACCAGCAGCGCCCTGTCGCAGAACCATGAGTGGAACCTCCGGGTTTCAGCCGCCGCGGCAGCGACCTGGCCAACCAGCTCGAAGCGCTTCTCGAGGAGCAGCTCGACGCATCCGAGCCGCTCACCCAGGAGTGGATCGACGACTACGCCGCCGACCTACGTGGCGCCACCGCGCCGCGCGGGCGCCGGTGTCAGACCTTAGAGACCGCCGCAGGCTCAACGAGTCATCGCCCGAACTCGATGCAGCAGGATGCGCTGCTCGCTCTCGACTTGGCGAGAGCCGAGGGCGCCGAGCGGGCCATCATCATTTCAGCGACCGGCACCGGCAAGACGATCCTGTCCGCACTGGACGTCCGCAGCCGTCGATCCGAAACGCCTGCTGTTCGTCGTCCATCGCGAGCAGATCCTCGACCGCACCATCCAGGAGTACCGACGCGTCCTCGGTGGCTCCGTCGACGACTACGGCAAGCTGACGGGCTCGTCAAAGCAGCTCGATCGCCGCTATGTCTTCGCAACCGTCCAAACGCTGTCGCAAGCGCTCGATCCTGTCGAGCTATCGCCCCCGACGCGTTCGACTACGTCATCATCGATGAGGCTCACCGCGCCGGCGCGGAGACCTACCAGCGGGTGATCGATCACCTCACGACCGACGTTCCTTCTGGGCATGACCGCCACCCCGGAGCGCACCGACGGATTCAACGTCTTCGAGCTCTTCCACTACAACGTCCCCTACGAGATCCGCCTGCACCATGCGCTCGAGGCAGAGATGCTCTGCCCCGTTCCACTACTACGGCGTTGCGGACGTCACCTATGAAGACGGCACGACCACGACCGAGGAGACCGAGCTCAGGCTCCTGATCACGCCGGAGCGCGTCGAGCACCTGCTCAGGCGCCCTGGAGCGCTACGGCCAGGCGGGGGTCGCCGCCACGTGGTCTGATCTTCTGCAGCCGCAAGGAAGAAGCGCGAGCGCTCTCGCGACGAGCTCAACCACGCGGAGCTTGCGTGGTCAGCCGCTCCGCACCGTCGCCCTCACTGGCGACGACCCCGTCGCAGTGCGCGAACAGCGAGTGCGGGAGCTCGAGTCTGGCGAGCTCGACTACATCCTGACGGTCGACGTCTTCAACGAGGGCGTCGACATCCCCAGGTCAACCAGGTCGATCATGCTGCGGCAGACGCAATCGGCGATCGTCTTCGTGCAGCAGTTGGGTCGAGGGCTGCGCCTGGCCGACGGCAAGGACTACCTGGTCGTCATCGACTTCATCGGCAACTACACGAACAACTTCCTTGTCCCCATCGCGCTTTTCGGCGACGAGTCCCTCAACCGCGAGTCCCTGCGCGAGCGGCTCAACGAGACCGTCGAGGCCGGCGCGCTGCCCGGGCTGTCGAGCGTGAGCTTCGACGAGATCGCGCGCGAGCGCATCCTCCGCTCGATCGCGAGCACCACGCTCGACAGCATGGCGAACCTGAAGACCGCCCTCGTCGCGATGAAGAACCGCGTCGGTGGCGTGCCCGCGCTCTGGGACTTCTACCGCTTCGAGTCGGTCGACCCGGTGCTCCTGGCGACCAAGAAGGAGCACTACCTCGACCTGGTTCGAGCGCTCTTGCGCGAGGACACCGACCTCGAGCCGGCGAGCCGATCGGGCCTTGGCGCTTCTTTCGCACGAGAGTGTTGCCGGCCAAGCGCATGCAGGAGTTCGTCCTGCTCGAGCTGCTCCTGACCACGAGAGGTCAGTCCATCGAGGAGTCGCGGCAGGCGTTCACGAGCGCAGGATTGCCGCTGACGACGCAGTCCGTCAGAGCCGCCGTCGACACCTTCGCGCTTCGTGGCTACTCGCCAGGCAGATCAGAAGCGCTACAGCGCGGCATCGCCGAGCAGGCCGACGACGATGGTCGCGCTTTCCCAGTCGTTCGCTGACGCTCACGCGTCATCACCAGCAGCTTGGCGGCCGTCGATGCGACCTCCTGCAAGACCGGGAAGGCGCTGACCACGGACCGCTATTCAGCAGACCGCCTCTTCACCCCCGGCATGCAGTACTCCCGTCGCGACGCCGCTCGAATCGTCGGCTGGCCGCGGAGCACCGCATCGACCATCTACGGCTACAAGTCCGATGCAGCACCTGGGATCTGCACAGCGTTCACGACGCTTGCACAAGGACGAAGCTGTCGAGGCCAGCACCGCCTACGAGGACGCCCTGCTCGACCCCTCGCACCATGCGGTGGTTCTCGAAGAACAACCGCACCTTGCAGAGCAAGGACGTCAGACCATTCGTCGAAGGCATGGTCGACATCCATGTGTTCGTCAAGAAGGACGACGCCGAAGGCAGCGATCACTACTACCTGGGCATTGCGACTGTCGCCGAAGCCACAGAGACATCCATGCCGGGAAGCAGGGCGCATCCTTGCCCGTCGTCGAGATGACTCTGAAGCTTCACGAGCCGATCAAGCAGGGCTCTTCGACTACTTCCACCCCTTCGAGTCGGAGTAGCGCAACGAAGGTCTTGGCCGACGCCCATGACGGCGTCCTGGTTTTTGTTGTAGGTGGCGAGCCCCATGGTCGAGCCAAGGTGGCCGTGCTTCCGTCGACCTACAACATGCGGGAGCACCTACACCTGAGTCTGAGCGCCTAGTGGGGGTGTTGGTGCACCGCTTACCCCAAGCCAGCTAGCTACAGCCGCTGGTGCTGCCGCATCCCTCGCAGACATAGCAGGAGCCGGCGGGGCGCATCTTGGTGCCGCAGGTCATGCAGAGCGGGGAGTCGACGGCGGTGCCGGTGAGCTTCTCGAAGAGTTCGGCTGAGGTCTGCGGGGCTTGGGTTGGGGTTTCGACTACTTCGGCGTCCACGGTGTCTGCTTGCGCTCCTCGCACCTCAACCGCCGGCGACGCCTCAACCACCGTCGACAGGTCGTCTTCGATGAGTTCTGAT
>CAWHKK010000007.1:0-29928 GCA_963829975.1 uncultured Actinomycetota bacterium | reverse complement strand
CTCGGGCCACCACCTGGTGGGGCAAGGCGTGGGTGCGCGGTGTCGAGGAGTCGGCGTTCAACGAGACCGACCTGCGCAAGGCACGGGCCCTGTCGAGGTCGGGCACGATCGGCGGCATCACCGTCCGCACCGGCCTGTTCGTCGCCTCGGTCGTCGATGGCGACGGCCTGTTCACTGCCTCGGTGGCGATGCCGGTGCTCGAGCAGGCGACGTCGTCGGCGTTGGTCGAGGTGATCGGTGCTCAGGCAGGGCGGATCGGGTCGTTGCTGGCCGGCGAGCTCCCGCACTCGTTGGTCGAGCACGCGGAAGAGGCCGGCGTCGAGCTGCTGCCGTTCGGCACCGAGCTCGACGCGTCCTGCACCTGCGATGCCTGGATCGATCCGTGTGTGCACGCACTGGGCGTGATGTACCAGGTGACCTGGCTGATCGAAGCCGACCCGTTCGTGTTGCTGCAGCTGCGCGGGCTGCCTCGGGACCAGCTGCTAGCCGAGCTGCACGAGCTGGGCGGCCCCAGTGCATCCGACGAGCGCACCGACCCGGTGCTCGAGACCGCGGTCGACGCGGCGCTCCGGGCGGCCCGGATCCTCGAGGTGGTCGACCAACCGGGGCGTTCGATCGACCACCTGTTCTGAGGGTCAGAAGTCGTAGAGCTTGCAGGCGTCGTCGGTCAGCGCCTTCCAGGTGGCGACGAGCACGCTGCCCCGCTCGCTCTCCGAGAAGACGCCTTCGGCCTGGTAGGCCTCGATGCGGGCCTGCGTCGGCTCGTCGTAGAGGCCAGTGACGCCGCTGACCTTGAAGTACGGCCCCGGCTCTCCGTCGTCCTCGCGCTGGTTGTCCAGATCGACCAGCAGGCTCTGTAGCGACCGTACGTAGTTCGCGATGGCCGGGTCCGGATCCAGGCCCGGAGTCAGGTCGGGGAACGCGGCCACGGGCAGCGCGCACAGGCACTTCACGAAGCTCTTGTTGCCGGCTCGGAGGTTGGTGACCGCGTTGCCCTTGTGCTCGGCCCGCATCCGCAGCTCACAGGGCTCCGACATTGAGTCGTAGGGCCCGGCATAGACGACATAGTCCGGGGTGCCCTGAATCTGCGGTGCGTAGAGCGTGGCGCACGACTCGTCGGGGCGGAGGTAGCGCAGTTCCAGCTCGGGGTAGTTGGCGACCGAGGCCGCGAGTGGCGGCAGCGACGAGCCCTGGGCCACCACCAACAGGGAGTCGCCGGTGCAGTCGAGGTCGAGCAGCGGGATGCCGAGGTGCAGTGGGTCGGTGAGACGGTCGGACCCACCGGGATCATCGGCCGCGACCAGGGCGGTGACCATGCCGGCCACGAGCCCGAGGACTCCGGCCGCCACCGGCATCAGCAGCCTCGCCCCTCGCATCCGGTCAGCCTACGGGGCCGAGCGGTCCAGTCCGATCGAGCGCAGCGCCATGTCGCGGAGCAGCTCGCGCATGGCTGCGTCGGGCAGCCGGCCGCTGTGAGGAGTGGAGTTGATCAGCCCGAACACCGCGTGCGCCATCGCCCGGGCCGGCGTGAGCCCGAGGTCGGGGTCGACGGCGCGGAGCTGGGCTGCCCACAGGTCGACGTACTTGAGCTGCAGGGCCCGCACCAGTTCGCGAGCCGCTGGTGGCAGGGACTCCCAGTCGCGGTCCTGGACCACGATCAGCGCTCGCTGTCGGACCGCGAAGTCGACATGCCAGTCGACCAGCGCGGCCAAGGCCTCGCCGGGTACGTCGGCGTCGCGCACCCTCTCCCGGCCGACGGCCAGCAGCTGCTCGCTGATCGAGATGAGCATCTCGGCGAGCACGGCATCCTTCGACGCGAAGTGCTTGTAGAGCGCCGGCCCGGTGATGCCGCACGCGGCGCCGAGCTCCGAGACGGAGACCCCGTGGAACCCGCGCGCCGCGAAGAGCTCGGCCGCGGTCGCCACGATCTGCTCCCGGCGGCTCGGCGCCGCCTCGACAGTCGAGGGGTGGCTGGTCACGCCCCCAGGTTAGCGTTCGTTAACGGACGACGTCGGCTGCCGCGACCTCATCAGTCGGCTCGACCGCGGCGGTGCGGGTGCCGGGCAGCGCGACCGCGGCGGCCAGCGCTCCGACCAGGCAGAGCACGCCGATCACGATGCAGCCCGCCGACAGCCCAACGAGGAACGCCTCGTCGACCGCCGAGGCGATGAAGCCGGCCTGGTCGCCGAGCGCATCGCCCACTCCGACCGAGTCCTCGGCGGCCGCCAGCTGCCCGGGATCGACACGACCGTCCAGCAGCTCCACCAGTCGCGAGGCGTACAACGAGGAGAACAGTGACCCGATCACGGCGACGCCGAGCGTGCCGCCGAGCTCACGGGTGGCGTCGTTGACCGCGGACCCGACTCCGGCCCGCGCCGGGGGGAGCACCTGCAGGATCGACTCGGTCGCGGGGGTGGTGACCAGGCCGAGCCCGAGCCCCATCAGCAGCATCTGCGGCACGATCACGGTCGGGTACGACGAGGTGAGCTCGACGTCGGAGATCCACAGGAACGACGAACCGAGCATCGTCGAGGCCGGTGGCGACCACGACCTTGGTGCCGATCCGTGGTGCGAGGAACCCGCCGATCACCGAGGCTGCGGCGATGCTGATCGCGACCGGCAGGATCCGCAGGCCGGTGCCGAGCGGGGAGTAGTCGCGCACGAACTGGAAGAACTGCGTGATCAGGAAGATGAACCCGAACAGCGCGAAGAACGCGACGGTCACCGCCCCGCACGCAGCGCTGAACCGGCGGTCGGTGAAGAGCTGGACGTCGAGCATGGGTGTTCGTGGCGGCGCGCTCGATCGCGATGAAGACGAGCAGCAGCACCAGGCTGGCGGCGAAGCCGATCAGGGTGCGCGCGCTCGAGCCAGCCGTGGTCGGGCGCCTCGATGATCGTGAAGGTCAGCAGGCCGAGCATCGCCACGGAGACCACCAGGCCGGTCTTGTCCAGCGGCGGGACCGCGGGGTCGCGCGACTCGGGCACGAACGCCAGCGTCATCCCGATCGTGATCAGCGCGACCGGCACCAGCGCCCAGAAGACGCTGGGCCAGGAGTAGTGCTCGAGCAGCCAGCCTCCGGCCACCGGCCCGGCGGCCACGCCGACGCCGACCGCTGCGCCCCACAGGCCGAGGGCCGCCGCCCGCTCGCGGCGTTCGGTGAAGGCGTTGGAGATGATCGAGAGGGTGGTCGGGAAGATCAGCGCGGCACTGGTGCCCATCACGAACCGCAGCGCGACCAGCGCGCCCGAGCTGTCGACCATGGCGGCCGCGACGCTGCTCAGCGCGAAGCCGGCCAGCCCGATCAGCAGCGCGGGCCGCCGGCCGAAGCGGTCGGAGACGCTGCCCATGGCCAGCACCAGCGCGGCGAACGACAGGTTGTAGCCGTCGACGATCCACAGCAGGTCGCGGGTGCCGGCGTCGAGCTCGCGTGGCGAAGCTCGGCAGGGCGACGTTCACGATCGTGGTGTCGAGGTTGATGGTGAGTACGGCGAGGCAGACCGTCGCCAGGATCGCGGGCTTGCGGTACATGGGCGCTCTTCCTGAAGGTGAGATGTAGACACTGTCAACATGAGGATGGCCGAATATGTTCCCGGTGTCAACATCTATCCGGAATCGGGTTACCCTCGAGCCGTGAGCACCGCGAGCTACCACCACGGCAACCTCCGCGCGAGCCTCGTCGAGGCCGCCGTGGGCCTGGCCAGCGAGCTCGGTCCCGAAGGACTGGTGCTGCGCGAGGTCGCCCGCCGGGTGGGGGTCTCCCACAACGCGGCGTACCGCCACTTCGCCGACCGTGACGAGCTGATCGCGGAGGTCGCCCGGCACGGTCTGGACGAGCTGGTGCGGTCGATGCAGCACGCGGCTCGACGCGCGTGACGACCACCGACCCGGTCCGCCGCGCCCGGCGTCGGCTCGCCGAGCTCGGCCGCGGCTACGTGGACCTGGCGCTCGCCGAGCCCGGGCTTTTCCGGGTCGTCTTCGTGGCCTATCCGGCCGTCTCCGAGCGCGATCGACCATGCCGACCCCGGACCCGTTGCAGATGCTGTGCGACTGCCTCGACGAGATGGTCGAGGTCGGCTGGCTGGCGGCCGACGCACCGGCCGCGACGCGGAGATCAGCTGCTGGGCGGCGGTGCACGGGTTCGCCGTGCTGCACCTGGAGGGGCCCCTGCGCGGGTCGGACGCCCGCGGCTCGCGACGCGGCGCTGACCCACCTACTGACGGCCTTCGACCGCGGCTACGGCGCGACCACCGGCCAGGAGGTCGACATGGACGATCTGGTTAACGATCGCTAACCTGACTCGGGTGGGCAGTGATCTGAAGGACCTCGTCGCCGAGCTGCGCGACCGGCTGGGTGTGGCTCGCCAGGGTGGCAGCGAGGCGGCGCGCAAGAAGCACACCGACCGCGGCAAGCTGCTGGTGCGCGACCGGGTCGACCGCCTGCTCGACCCCGGCAGCCCGTTCCTGGAGCTCAGCCCGCTCGCCGCGACCGGGATGTACGACGACGCCGTGCCGTCGGCAGGCGTGGTCACCGGCATCGGCCGGGTCAGCGGCCGCGACTGCGTGGTCGTGGCCAACGACGCGACGGTCAAGGGCGGCACCTACTACCCGATCACCGTCAAGAAGCACCTGCGCGCCCAGACGGTCGCCGCCGACAACCGGCTGCCGTGCATCTACCTCGTCGACTCCGGCGGGGCGTTCCTGCCGATGCAGGACGAGGTGTTCCCCGACCGCGAGCACTTCGGCCGGATCTTCTTCAACCAGGCCAACCTGTCCGCCCGCGGCATCCCGCAGATCGCCTCCGTGATGGGCTCGTGCACCGCTGGCGGCGCCTACGTGCCGGCGATGTCCGACGAGACCGTGATCGTCAAGGACCAGGGCACGATCTTCCTCGGCGGCCCGCCCCTGGTGAAGGCGGCGACCGGTGAGGTGGTCACCGCCGAGGACCTCGGCGGCGGCGACGTGCACGCGCGCACGTCCGGCGTGGTCGACCACCTGGCCGACGACGACGCGCACGCGCTGGCGATCGTGCGGTCGATCGTCGACACGTTCGAACGACCCCAGGCACCGGCGTACGAGCTGCACGCAGTCGAGGAGCCGCACGAGGATCCGGCGACGCTCTACGACGTCGTCCCGCCGACACCCGCACGCCCTACGACGTGCGCGACGTGATCCGGCGAGTGGTCGACGGGAGCCGCTTCCACGAGTTCAAGCAGCTCTACGGCGAGACCCTGGTGACCGGGTTCGCCCGGATCTGGGGCCACCCCGTCGGCATCGTGGCCAACAACGGGATCCTGTTCAGCGAGTCGGCGCTCAAGGGCGCGCACTTCATCGAGCTGTGCAACCAGCGCGGCGTGCCCCTGGTCTTCCTGCAGAACATCACCGGCTTCATGGTCGGCCGCGAGTACGAGAACCGCGGCATCGCCCGCGACGGCGCCAAGCTGGTCACGGCGGTGGCCTGCTCGGTGGTGCCGAAGTTCACCGTGGTCATCGGCGGCTCGTTCGGCGCCGGCAACTACGGCATGTGCGGCCGCGCCTACGACCCGCGCTTCCTCTGGATGTGGCCCAACGCCCGGATCTCGGTGATGGGCGGCGAGCAGGCGGCCGCGGTGCTGTCCGAGGTGCGCGGTGCCGACCGGGACGACACCGAGGAGTTCAAGGCCGGCATCCGCGAGCAGTACGACGCCCAGGGCTCGCCGTACTACTCCACCGCACGGCTCTGGGACGACGGCGTGATCGACCCGGTCGACACCCGCCGGGTGCTCGGCATGGGCCTGGCCGCCGCGGCACATGCGCCGATCCCGGCCCCCTCCTACGGCATCTTCCGGATGTGATGGACATGTCGTCCCTGTCGATCCGATCGGTCCTGGTCGCCAACCGCGGCGAGATCGCCCTGCGCGTCTTCCGCACCTGTCGTGAGCTCGGCATCTCACACGATCGCGGTGTTCACCGACCTCGATGTCGAGGCGCCCCACGTCCTGGCCGCCGACGAGGCGCTCCGCATCGAGAGCTACCTCGACATCGATGCGGTGGTCGCGGCAGCCCGGGAGTCCGGCGCCGACGCGATCCATCCCGGCTACGGGTTTCTCTCCGAGCGAGCCGAGTTCGCCCGCGCGGTGACCGCCGCCGGCATTGCCTTCGTCGGCCCATCGGCCGAGGTGATGGAGAAGATGGGCCGCAAGGACGCGGCCCGCGAGATCGCGCTCGCAGCCGGGGTGCCGGTCGTGCCGCGAGGCGCACTCCCAGACGGCTCCTCCCTCGGCTCCTCAGGACCCAGGACCTTGCGGGATTCCCCGTGCTGGTGAAGGCAGCGGCCGGTGGTGGCGGCAAGGGCATGCGGATCGTCCGGTCCGCCGAGGAGTACGAGGAGGCGGTGGCGGCCGCAAAGCGCGAGGCGCTGGCGGCGTTCGGCGACGACACGATGCTGGTGGAGAAGTACGTCGAGTCACGGGCGCCACATCGAGGTGCAGGTGCTGGCCGACAACCACGGCAACGTGCTCCACCTCTTCGAGCGGGACTGCTCCACCCAACGCCGGCACCAGAAGGTGCTGGAGGAGGCCCCGGCGCCCACGCTCGACGACGACGTACGTCGGCTGGTCACCGAGGCCGCGGTCGCCCTGGCCAAGCAGGTCGGCTACGTCAACGCCGGCACCGTCGAGTTCCTGCTCGACACCGACACCGGAGAGGCCTACTTCCTCGAGATGAACACCCGCCTCCAGGTGGAGCACCCGGTCACCGAGCTGGTGACGGGGCTCGACCTGGTCGAGCTGCAGCTGCTGGTCGCGGCCGGGTGAGCCGCTGCCGATCTCCCAGCACGAAGTGACCCTGACCGGCCACGCCATCGAGGCCCGGGTCTACGCCGAGGACTCGTTCGGCGGCTTCCTGCCGCAGGCCGGCACCGCCACCATCGTGCGGTGGCCTGAGAACGGAGACCGGCCGGTGAGCGCCAGCGAACTCGGCGGGCGCCGAATCAAACAGTTCTTCACCTCTGCTCGGGTCGACCACGCGCTCGAGAGCGGGCAGGTCGTGAGCACGGCGTACGACCCGATGCTCGGCAAGGTGATCGTGCACGGTCCCGATCGCGAGTCGGCGCGACGGGCGTTGGTCGACGCCCTCGACGAGACCGGCGTGCTCGGCCTCACCACCAACGCCGGCTTCCTGCGCGCACTGGTGGCGAGCGACGAGTTCCGTGACGCCACGATCGACACCGCGTGGCTCGACACGGCGGAGGTGCCCGCAGCCCGACGACGAGCTGCCCCGGCGCCTCGCCGCGTGGATCTCAGCGGCGATCGCGGCCGACGGACTCCGGCCACCCGTTCCAGGCCGACGGCTTCCGGCTCGGTGGTCCGCCGGCACCTACCCTGGTGCAGCTCGACCGGGAGGTCGTGGTCGACCGTTCCGCGCGGCACCGTGGACGGCGTTGCCTTCCGGCAGATCAGCGCGGAGCAGCACGTGCTCGAGGCGATCGTCGACGGCCACCGCGTCCGTGCGCTCGTCAGCGTGCAGCCACACCTCGTCGAGGTGTCCTTCCGGGGCCAGCGCCACGTGTTCACCCGGCCAGATGTCTTCGCCGACCAGGGCGCGGCCGGCGGCGACGGCACGATCACCGCCCCGATGCCCGGCACCGTGCTCGACGTACGCGTCGAGGTCGGTGCAGGTCGTCGAGGCCGGCCAGGTGCTCGGAGTGCTGGAGGCGATGAAGATGGAGCTGGCGCTCAAGGCGCCCTTCGCCGGCACGGTCACCGAGGTCGGAGCCACGGCCGGGCAACAGATCCCGTTGGGCGCTGTCGCTCTTCGTCGTGGAGGAGTCGCAGTGACGCTCCCCGAGAAGGTCACGATCTACGAGGTCGGCGCCCGCGACGGACTCCAGAACGAGCAGGCCCTGGTGCCGACCGACGTCAAGGCCGAGTTCGTCCGCCGGCTGGTCGCCGCCGGGCTCCCGATCGTCGAGGCCACCAGCTTCGTGCACCCGAAGTGGGTGCCGCAGCTGGCCGACGCCGGTGAGCTGATGACGATGCTGGGCGAGGCCGGGCGCGACCACCCGGTGCTGGTGCCCAACGAGCGCGGTCTCGACCGGGCTCTCGAGCTCGGACTGAAGCACATCGCGATCTTCGGCTCGGCCACCGAGACGTTCGCCCAGAAGAACCTCAACCGCAGCCTCGACGAGCAGTTCGCGATGTTCGAGCCGACCGTCGCCCGAGCCCGAGACGCAGGTCTCGACGTCCGCGCCTACGTGTCGATGTGCTTCGGCGACCCGTGGGAAGGGCGAGGTGCCGGTCGAGCAGGTGGTCGGCGTCGGCAAGCGGCTCTTCGACCTGGGTGCCAGCCAGCTCAGCCTCGGCGACACGATCGGCGTCGGCACCGCCGGCCACGTCACCACGCTGATCGAGGCGTTCGTGGCCGCCGGCATGACCACCGACCAGCTCGCGATGCACTTCCACGACACCTACGGACAGGCCCTCGCCAACACCTACTCCGCGCTCCAGTCCGGCATCACCACGTTCGACGCGAGCGCCGGCGGCCTGGGTGGCTGTCCCTACGCCAAGAGCGCGACCGGCAACCTCGCCACCGAGGACCTGGTCTGGCTGCTCACCGGTCTCGGCATCGAGCACGGCGTCGACCTCACCGCCCTGGTGGCGACCAGCGTCTGGATGGCCGGACACCTGGGCCGACCGAGCCCGTCGGCCGTGGTGCGGGCCCTGGCACAATCAGGCCCGTGACCAGCCGCGTCTTCCTCCATGTCGGGGCCCCGAAGACCGGGACCACCTACCTGCAGGACCGGCTGGCCCTCAACGCGAAGTCGCTGGCCGACAACGGCGTCCACTTCCCGAGCCGCGCGCCGATGGTGAGCCCGGGCCTGTTCCACTTCCGCGCCGCTCTCGACCTCCTCGGCCAGGACTGGGGCGGCCCGGCGGGGCACGCCGAGGGCAACTGGGACGCGCTGGTCCGGCGGGTCCGCCGCAAGAACGGCTCCGTGGTGATCAGCCACGAGATCCTCGCGCCCGCTCCGGCGGAGGCGATCGCCCGCGCCAAGCGCGACCTGGCGGACAGCGAGCTCCACATCGTCTACACCGCGCGCGACCTCGCCCGGCAGATCCCCGCGTCGTGGCAGGAGAGCGTGAAGCAGGGTCGCAAGTGGAGCTACCGGAGCTATCTCGACCGGCTCGAGCACGGGCGGCCCTGGTTCTACCGGGCGCTCGACCTCCCGTCGGTGCTCACGAGCTGGGGGGCGGGCCTGCCTCCCGAGCGCGATCCACGTCGTCACGGTGCCGCCGAGCGGCTCGGGCGAGGAGCCTGCTGTGGTCGCGCTTCTGCGCAGGTGGTCGGCATCGACCCGGCCTGGGCGCCGCGGGAGAGCAACCGGCTCAACCAGTCGCTGGGGGTGGCGGAGACCCAGGTGATCCGCAAGCTCAACCGCAGGATGAAGCGGGCCACCCGCCGCGAGGCGTCCTTCGACGAGCTGATCCGCGAGATGCTCGCGCAGAACTCCCTGGTGCAGGGCCGGTCGACGCCGGTGCGGCTGCCCGAGCGGATGTATCCCTGGGCGGAGGCCGAGACCGAGAGCTGGGTCGAGTGGCTCAAGGGCAGCGGCGTACACGTGGTCGGCGACATCGACGACCTGCGGCCGCTGCCGCTGCGCCCCGACGAGCGCTACGTCGACCCGGACCGCGTCTCCACGAAGCGGCAGCTCAAGGTGGCGCTCGACGCGCTCTCGGCGATGACCCGCGAGGCCGCCCGTCGGCCCGACCCCGACCAGCAGCTGATCGCCAAGGTCCGGCGGCAGACCACGCGCCGCCGCCACGCAGTGAGACCGGTGACGCGGCAGCGGGCGAGCGGCTCGCGTGGGGCTGGGTGGCCCACCTCGGCGACGGCGGTACGACGACCTGGCGCGACTGGCGGGTCGACCTGCGCGCCACCGACACCGCGACCGGCATCGACCGGCAGCCACGGCCGCTACCTGCCCGGCGCCCAGCAGCTCGAGCTGCTCCGTCGCCTCAACCTCGCCGGCCGGCCGACGGCCGCGCTCGCCGAGCGGGTGCTCGAGGCGAGTGCGCCCGGCCGCGGCACCCCCGACCTCGAGCTGGTGGGCGCCGCCGAGGAGTCGGCCGTTCGGGCCGCGGCCGATCGAGCCGCTCGACCTGCCCGACTCCGAGCTGATCCGGGTCGCCACCGGCCTGATCGCCGAGGACGTGGTGGCCGACGGGCTGCCGCCCGAGCCGGCTGCCCGGCACCCTGCGGCCGTGGCGCCGCCGCTACCGGCTGGTCGGCGACCCGTGGCTCGCCGACCCCGTGCGCGCCGAGCTGATCCGCCGCGGGCGCCCGCCGGGCAGCCGCGGCGCCACCGTCTACGTGCTCGGCACCGACCTGGCCACCATGCTCACCGATGCCTGGACCGCCCGGTCCTTCTCCGAGGGCGGCCCGCCGTGGCCGGAGTGGCTCGAGCCGCGTTCGCCGGGCCGACCCCGCGTGCCGCCGCGGGTCGACCTGCTGGCCGCGGCCCACACCTGGGAGCACCGGGTCGGCCGCGAGCGCGTCGAGATCGTGCTGGACCCGGCGCTGCTGCCCCGGCTCGTCGGCGTACGCCGGCGTGCCGACCCGTCCGGCGTACTCCGCCGACGCCGTCGACCTGGCCCGCCGGGTCGGCGCGCGCCCTGGGGCTGCTGGTCCTTCCCGAGCTGCGGGCCCGGCTGTTGCTGAAGGGCCTCGGCCCGCGGCTGCGCGGACGCACCCGGCCGCCCCCTCGGCGTGCCCGAGCACGCACGCTGAGTGGGTGCGACGGCGAGCGGTCCGGATGCGCGATGCGCTGCTCTCGCGCTGGCTACGCTGTCCACGGCGACCCGGACGCTCTGGTGCCCGCGTGGCCGAGCACCGGACGCGCCGGTCGGCTCCGGCCCGGGCGACTGCCGAGGGTGCTGGCCCTGGCCCTGCGACTGTTGGCTCGAGAGAAGGGAGTGCGATGACGCGGCGCGTGCTGCTGCACGTCGGCACCCCGAAGACCGGCACGTCGTACCTCCAGGACGTGCTGTTCCGCAACGCCGGCCCGCTCGCGGCTGCGGGCATCCGCTACCCCGCCGACCGCTTCGACAGCCACTTCCTCGCAGCGCTCGACCTGATGCGGATGCCGTGGGGTGGGCTCGAGGCCGAGGCGATCGGCGCCTGGGACGAGCTGGCGGCCCAGGTGCGCGCCCACGACGGCACCTCGATCGTCAGCCACGAGATCCTGGCCACCGCTTCGCGCACCCAGGTCGGCCGCGCGCTGACCTCGCTCGGCCACGACGACGGCGCCGAGATCCACGTCATCCTCTCGGTGCGCGACCTCGCGCGGCAGATCCCGGCCGAGTGGCAGGAGAACGTCAAGCACCGCAGCCAGCTCACCTACGCCAAGTTCCTGGAGCAGATCCAGGACCCGACCCGGTCCACGCGGATCGGCAGCTGGTTCTGGGGCGTGCAGGAGATCCCCGACATCCTCAACCGGTGGGGCCACGACCTGCCGCCCGAGCGCATCCACCTGGTCACGGTGCCGCCTCCGGGCGGCGCGCCCGAGCTGCTGTGGAAGCGGTTCAGCCAGGCGTTCGGCCTCGACGGGATCGACCTCGACCTGGAGGTCGAGCGCCACAACCCGTCCCTCGGGCGTGCCGGAGACCGCGCTGGTCCGGCGGATCAACGTCGCCGCCCACCGGGTGCTGCCGCCGGCCGACTACCGTCCGCTGGTCCGTGAGCTGCTCGCCCACCAGACCCTGTCGCAGCGCACGCGGTCACCCCGGCTGGCGCTGCCGCCCGATCTCCACCCGTGGGTCGCCGAGCTCACCGCGGCCTGGACGGCCGAGATCGAGCAGCGCGGCTACGACGTCGTCGGCGACCTCCACGACCTGGTCGGCCCGCCACCCGAGACGCTGGGCCGATCCCGACAAGCCGGTCGAGGCGCAGGTGGCGAGGGCCGGCGTCGACGCGATCCGCGCGCTGCTGCTGGAGACCGCGCGGCTGCGGCAGGAGGAGGCTCGGCTGACCGACTGAGCTCGACCAGGCGCACCGGGCGCTGGAGCGCTCCTACCTGCGCCCGACGTACCGGATGCGCGAGAAGCTCGTCCGCCGGCTGCAGTCGGGAAAGGCTCGGCCGCGGCGATGCTGAAGGCCTACCGGATCGGGCGCGGCAGGAGCTCGCGGTCGGCGTAGCGGCCGATCTTCCAGGTGCCGAACCCGTCGGCTCCGAGCCCGACCAGCCCGCCGACCACCGGCACCCGGCGGCCGACGGTGGTCGCCAGCCGCTTGCCGGCCACCCGGCTGATCAGCTCCGAGGCCACCTCGGTGGAGATCACCGTGTCGAGGCGGGCGTCGTGGCTCGGCGCGGTCGCCAGCGCCATCGGCGGGGCCGGCATCCTCTTCTTCTTGACCAGGCGCTTGACGGAGTCCTCGCCCAGCACCGTCACCAGGATCGCGTTGCGCACCCGCGGGTCCTCGAGCCCGTAGCCCCGCAGGTGCGCGATGCCGGCGACCATCCGGCACTGGATCAGGGTCAGCCCGGTGACGTTGGTCGGGATCAGGAACGCGGCGGTGACCAGGCCGCCGAGGTTGGTCAGGAAGCCCTGGGCGCCGGCGTAGCGCACGTGGTTCTCGATCACCTCGTGGATCGCGCGGTCGACGTTGCCGCCCTGCTCGGTCAGCTGCTTGTCGGCCGCGTCGGCGGCCGGGGGCAGCGGGCCCACGCCCCGGATGGCGCGGTCGAGCGCCTGACGCACGAACGAGGAGGTCAGTCCCGGTGCGAGCTCGGTGATCTTGGGGGCCAGCTGCTGGCCGACCCGTTGGGTGACGCCCATGGCGCAAGAGTAGTGAGCCGGGCATAACGTCGGGGGTGTGTCCCAGCCCATCGAGCCGCCCGCGACCCGCTGGAGCTTCGGCGACCCGAGCGCCTGGGACCCCGACGACGACCTGGTCGGGATCGGCGCTGACCTCGAGCCCGGCACCGTCCTGGCGGCGTACCGGCACGGGCTCTTCCCGATGCCGGTCGGGCGCCCTCGCGACCCGATGGCGTGGTGGAGCCCGGCTGCCCGGGGCGTGCTGCCCGCTGGACCGGCTGGTCGTGTCCAGGTCGCTGCGGCGGTCGGTGCGCGACTTCGAGATCCGGGTCGACACCGCCTTCGACGAAGTGCTGGCGGCCAGTGCCGACCCCGGACGTCCTGGGGGCTGGATCGACGATCGGATCCGCACGGCCTACCTCCGCCTCCACGAGCTGGGCTGGGTGCACTCCGTGGAGGCCTGGCGCGACGGAAGCCTCGAAGGGGGGTTGTACGGCGTCTCGATCGGCGGTCTCTTCGCCGGCGAGTCGATGTTCCACCGAGCCCGCGATGCCTCCAAGGTCGCCCTGGTCGGGCTGGTCGAGCTGCTGTCCGACGAGCACCGGGAGCACCGGCTGATCGACGTGCAGTGGGTCACACCGCACCTGCGAGTCCTTGGGAGTGGTCGAGGTGCCGCGGGCGGACGTACCTGTCCCGACTCCCTGCCGTGCTCGCCGTCCCCGCCCCTGCCTCGTTGCGAGCACCCGACCCGGCATGAATGAATGGCGAGCCATGGGAGGGTCCAGTTGCCCGGGCCGCACATCACGCCCTCACGTCCTCCCGTCTGCGGACAACCGGAAAGGTTCACAAGATGAAGCTCAACGCGCCATCGCGACCGGAGCCGCGATCGTGATCGCCGGGTTCTCCCTGACCGCCTGTGGTAGCGACGGGGACGGTGGCGGAGGCGAAGGGCGCCGGCGACGTCGCCGAGCTCTCCTGACGACGCGACCATCGAGGACTTCTGCGCTGTCTGGAACGACGACAGCATCGGGGGTGGCGACGGACGACACCGCCGACGAGCAGGCCGACGCCGCGCACGAGGCGGCGGACAAGCTGGCGGAGGTCGGCAGCCCGGAGGGCATGGAGGACGGCGCGCGCAACGGTTACGAGGTGTTCCTGGAGTTCCTCTCCGACGTCGACGGCGACGACATCGCGAAGTTCGCCGAGGCCAACCCGGCCGACCCTGACGCGTTCGCGGACTCGCTCGGCATCGACAAGGACGACGCCGACGACGTGATCGCGTTCATCACCTACGCCTCGCAGCAGTGCTGGACGTGCCCGTCCGAGACCGCCGCTCCCTGACCGACCCTCGACCCGCGCCCTGACTAGCCCCCTCGAAGAGGGGTCTGGCCCTGCCGGGCCGAATGCTGCGAGAGTGACCGCGGCACGCGTGGAGACAACTGGAAGGAACCAAGATGAAGCTCAAGCGCTCGCTGGCGACAGGAGCCGCGGTTGTGATCGCCGGCCTGTCGCTCGTCGCATGTGGTGAGCGACGACGAAGGCGGTGGAGGCGGCGCCGGCGACGCGGACGACGCCCCGGACAACGCCAGCACCGAGGACTTCTGCCAGGTCTTCACGGACGTGACCTCGGACCTGAACGACGACGGCTCGGCTGATGAGCAGGCGGACGCCGCGCACGCGGTGGCCGACAAGTTCGCCGAGGTCGGCACGCCGGACGGCATCCCCGACGATGCACGCAACGGCTTCGAGATCTTCATCGGCTTCCTGGCGAGGTCGACTCCGATGACATCGAGTCGTTCGATGACGCCGACCCCTCGGACGACCAGGCGTTCGCGGATGCCCTCGGCATCAGCGATGACGAGGTCGCGGACGTGACCGCGTTCTTCACCTATGCCGCGACGGCCTGCGTGCCGGACATGGGTGACCTCCCGACCGACCTCCCGTCCTGATCGACGGCTCGACAGTTCACTGAGCGACACGGTCGGCCCGCCCGCGGACAGGCGGGCCGACCCTCTCACCGCGGCGGTCGTAGCGAAGGGACTGGCATGGTCGGCATTCGCGCCCTGAGCGCCGCGGGAGCGCTGCTGCTGGTCGGCTCGTTGTCCGCGTGCACGGGCGATGGGTCCGGTCCTCCAGACGATGCTTCCCTCGAGAGCTTCTGCAGCGCCTACTCCCGCCTCTTCTCCGGTGACATCGCTGGCACCGACCCGGGCTCCTCGGCTGTCGACCAGCACGAGGTCATGGTCGAGGCGATGCGTTCGTGGGGCGACCAGCTCGCCGTGGTCGGCACCCCACCCGACATGTCCGAGCAGGCCCGAGCAGGCTTCGAGCTGATCGTGCGCTACGCCGGCGACCTCGACGCCGGCGACGTCGCCAACCTGGCGCTCCTGGGCGAGGAGCTCACCGACGACGAGATGGCGGCCACCGAGGCGTTCGAGGACTACGCCACCCAGCGTTGTGAGCCGCCATTCGGCGACCCATCCAGGTGAAGAGGAGCTCGTGATGTCGCAACCGCCGCAGGGTCCGCCACCGCAGGGTCCGCCTCCGGAGGGTCCGCCTCCGCAGGGTCCGCCTCCGCAGGGTCCGCCTCCGCAGGGCCCGCCTCCGCAGGGCCCGTTGCCGGGGGGCGCCGCGTATCCGTCCTACGGGCCTCCTCACGGTCCGCCCGCCGGCGGGCCGCCACCTCCGCCGGGGGGACCGTCGTATCCGTCCATGCCTCCTCCGGACGGGGGCGGTGGGGTCAACCGCAAGGCCCTGATCGTGATCGTCGCCGCCATCGTGCTGGTCGTGGCCGGTGTCGTCGGCGTCGCCGTCGCCCTCACGTCGGGCGACGATGGCAAGGGCGACCCGGGCGACACTGATGACGCCGGGTTCTGCCCCGCGTACCAGGACTACCTGGACTCGTTCCTGCGGGTGGACTTCGAGGCGCCGCAGGAGGAGCAGGTACAGACGATGGTCAACGCGTTGAAGGACTACGCAGCCGCCCTGGAGGATCGCGGCGCACCCGACGACATGCCCGAGGACGCCCGCGACGGGATGGAGCTGTTCGTCGGCTGGGCAGACAAGCTCGATCCCGACGACTTCTCGGGCATCGAGGACTTCGAGAGCTTCGAGGACCAGTTCTCCGAGGAGGAGAACGCCGCTGGCGAGGCCTTCTTCGGTTACGTCGAGGAGGTCTGTGGAGGGCCACCGACCGACGTACCGAGCCTCGACCTCCCGACCGATCTCCCGACGGCGCTGCCGACGGAGCTCCCGCCCGGGCTGCCTTCGGACTTTCTGTCGGACATCCCGAGTGAGTTCCTGACCATGCTGCCTTCGGACTTCTTGTCCGACATCCCGAGTGAGTACCTGACGATGATCCCGTCGGAACTCCTCACCATGTTCCCGACGCAGTGAGCTACGACGACCTGGGGTGGCCGGCCGGTCTCGCTCACCATCGCCCGACCGGCCGCCGTCCAGTCGAGCATGCCGCCGTCGAGGTTGACCACGTCGTAGCCCTGCTCGAGCAGATAGGCGGCCGCCTGGGCCGACCGGGCGCCGACCTTGCACACCACCAGCGTCTGGCCGCCCGACACCTCGTCGAGACGCTCCGGAAGGTCCATCAGCGGGATGTGCAGCGCTCCATCGATATGCCCGTTCTCCCACTCGAAAGGTTCTCGCACGTCGAGCACCGAGAGCTCCTCGGGCAATGGGTCGGGGACGCCGTCGACGGCTGCCGTGGGGATCTCGGTCACAGGCGCATCCTCTTCACTTGAGCAGCCGACTCATCCGTCGATCCGCCAACGGCTTGCCTCCGGTCTGGCAGGTGGCGCAGTACTGGAGGCTGGAGTCGGCGAAGGAGACCTCGCGCACCACGTCGCCGCACACGGGGCAGGTCTGGCCGGCGCGGCCGTGCACGGCAAGGTTGGACTTCTTCTCGCCCTTCAGCTCGCTGGCGGCCAAGCCGCGGGAGCGCTCGACCGCATCGCCGAGGACACCGCGGATGGCGGAGTAGAGCGTCACCAGCTCCTGATCGAGGAGGCTGTTGGCCGGCTTGAACGGCGACATCTTGGCCGCATGCAGCAGCTCGTCGGAGTAGGCGTTGCCGATGCCCGCGATGGTGCCCTGATGACGAAGCACGCCCTTGAGCTGCTTGCGGCCCTCGGCCTCGAGGATCTCGCGGAACCGATCGATGGTGAAGTCGTCGGCCAGCGGGTCCGGGCCGAGCCGCGCGATGCCGGGCACGTCCTGCGGGTCGCGGACGACGTACGCCGCCAGGGACTTCTTCGTGCCTGCCTCGGTGACATCGAGCCCGCTCTGGTCATCGAGCACCACCCGTACCGCCAGCGTCGACTTGTTGCTGGGCTTCGGCGGGATCGTCGGCACCTCGTCGCGCCACCGGATCCAGCCGGCGCGGGCCAGGTGGAAGACCAGGTGGAGACCGGAGGCCCGGATGTCGAGGAACTTGCCGTGCCGGGCCACGTCATCGACCAGGGTGCCTTCGAGGGCCGACAGGGGCGGGTCGTAGGTCTTCAGTGCACTGAAGGCAGCGATGTGGATCTTGACGATGGCGCGACCATCGAGCCGCCCCCGCAGGTCGAGGGCCAGCGCTTCCACCTCGGGCAGCTCGGGCACGCGGTCAGTTTACGGGCGCCCGACACACGGTAGTCCCGGGTCAGTGGCGGGTCTCGTTGGCGATTTTTGCCGCCACTGACCCGGGACTACCTCGTAGGCAAGGCTCTAGGGAAAAGGGTAGACATCCAGATACGGTCCGGACATGGATCCGATCCGCAACCCCTACGCGCCGGGGGCGGGGCAGCGGCCGCCCGAGCTGGCCGGCCGCGACCGCGAGCTGGAGCAGTTCGAGGTCACCCTGGAACGGGTGGCGGCCGGACGACCGGAGCGGAGCATGGTGCTCTCCGGCCTGCGCGGCGTCGGCAAAACCGTGCTGCTCAACGCACTGCGCGGCCAGGCTGTGCAGCGGGCCTGGGGCACCGGCAAGATCGAGGCCCGGCCCGACCAGAGCATCCGGATCCCGGTCGCGCAGGCGGTGCACGCCGCGGTCCGCGAGGTGGCTCATCGCCACCGCGACCCCGACCGCGTTGACGCGGTCGCCGGCGTGCTCAAGTCGTTCGCCCAGCGTACGCAGCTGGCGGACCGCAAAGGGATGCGTTGGACCCCTCCGGTCGACGCGGTGGCCGTCAAGGGCCGCGCGGACTCAGGCGACCTCGAGCTCGACCTGATCGAGCTCTTCGGAGACGTGTCCTCGCTGGCTCGCGACCTCGGCGTCGGCATCGCCCTGTACGTCGACGAGATGCAGGACATCTCCACCGAGGAGCTCGCCGCGGTCTGCGGCGCGTGCCACGAGATCAGCCAGGTTCGGCGCGCCGCTGGTCGTGGTCGGCGCCGGTCTCCCGCACCTGCCCGTCGCCCTCGCCGCGTCGAAGTCGTACGCCGAGCGGCTGTTCCGCTACGTCAGCGTGGACCGCCTCCCGCGCGAGATGGCCGAGCGAGCCTGGCGGCTGCCGGCCGACAGCGAAGGGGTCACCTTCGAGCCCGCCGCGATCGACGAGCTCTACCGGCTCACCGACGGCTATCCCTACTTCGTGCAGGCCTACGGCAAGGTCACCTGGGACTCCGCCGTCGGCGACCCGATCACGGCCGACGACGTCCGGGAGGCGGCGCCCGAGGCCGAGGCAGAGCTGGCGATCGGTTTCTTCGGGGCTCGCTACGACCGCGCCACCCCGGCCGAGCGTGACTACATGACCGCGATGGCCGACCTCGGCCGTGACCAGGAGGACGGTCCGGTGGCGACGGCCGACCTCGCCCGCCACCTCGACCGCAAGCCACAGTCGCTCTCCCCGGCCCGCGACGGCCTGATCAAGAAGGGCTTGGTCTTCTCCGCCGAGCGGGGGAGCGTGGCGTTCACGGTCCCGCACTTCGGCAGGTTCCTGCGCTCGCGCTGAGGACCGCCCGAAGCGACCAGGTCATGGGCCACAATGGCGACATGAGTGAGCGGCCGCGCCCCCAGGTCGTTGCCCACCGGGGAGCGAGCCACGAGAACGCCGAGCACACGCTGGGTGCCTACCTGGCCGCTTTGGACGCCGGTGCCGACGGGCTCGAGTGCGACGTGCGGTTGACGGCCGACGGGCACCTGGTCTGCGTGCACGACCGTGACCTTCGGCGGACGGCGAGCCATCGGGGTTCGGTGTCGACGATGGAGCTGTCCGAGCTCTCGGAGCTCGACTTCGCGGCCTGGAAGAACCCGTGGGCGGAGCTGGACGACGAGGCCCCCATGCGCGACGAGGCACTCGATGGACTGCTGACCCTGCGCAAGCTGCTGGAGATGGTCGCCGACTACGAGCGTCGAGTCGAGGTGGCCGTCGAGACCAAGCACCCGACCCGTTACGGAGGGCTGGTCGAGAAGCGGCTCGTGGAGATGCTCGCCGACTTCGGCTGGGACAAGTCGGGGTCGCCGGTGCGGGTGATGAGCTTCTCCTACACCGCCTTGCAGCGGGTGGAGCGGATGGCGCCCGACGTACAGATCGTGCAGCTGATCGACCGCGCGCAGTACTGGCCGATGCTGCGCCGGGTGATCGGCAAGGACTGGATCGTCGGGCCGGGCATCGCGGAGCTGCGCGAGCATCCCAAGCTCGGACGCCGGATCACCCGAGCTGGGCACGACATCCACGTATGGACGGTCAACACCCAGGAGGATCTGGACCTTTGCCTCGACAACGGGGTCAAGGCCGTCATCAGCGACCGCCCGGCGTACATGAAGGAGCTGCTCGACAAGTAGCGTCTAGCCCATGGCCAAGCGCTCCCGCACCACTGACCGCACCTCGGGCGGCAACTCCCGAGAGACTTCTGCCTCGGGTGCCGTCGGACCCCGGCAGCCCTGCCCGTGCGGCTCCGGCAAGCGCTACAAGGCGTGCCACGGGGCGCCGGGCGGAGCCACGGGCGTGTACGTCGGACGTCCCTTCGAGGGACTGGCCGGCGAGTGCGACCTGGTGGCGCTGCGCGAGCTGGTGCCCGCGGCCACGGCACCACTGCAGGTCCGCGACAGCGACCGCACCGTCCAGCTGTGCACGCTGCTGCCGATGGCCGCGCCCGCGATGTCGAGGGACAGCGGCGAGGTGTGGCTCGGCCTCCAGGTGCAGCACAGCTTCGGTGACCCGTCGCGGGACCTGGCTGCGGTCCTGGTCAAGGCGCTCGACGCGGAGCCCGGCATCGTCGGGCTCACCGACCCTCCAGGTGAAGGACCGCGGCTCCAGGATCTGCTCACCAACACCAGCCTCGACGTCACCGTGCACGCGGGCTTCGACTACTGGGTGGCGGACGTCGACGAGACCGACGCAATGGCGGGTGCCCTCGAACAGGCCAACGAGTCGGCCACGCCGACCTCCCGGCTGGCGTCGGTCGAGGCGGCGTACTGGACCGACGTCGGACCCAAGGAGCACCTGCGCTGGGTGATGCCCGAGCCGGAGGACAAGTTGCTCGACGCGCTCTCGCGCCTGCACCAGGCCGGCCAGGACGTGATCGTGCCGGACGCCCGGTTGGTCGGCATGTTCCGTGCCCACGGCCTGCTCGCCCCGGTCTGGGACCTGCCGCTCGGCACCGGGGCCGAGATGCTGGAGGAGCCCGCGGCGAAGTTCCGCGCGGCGCTCGACGAAGCGCTGGCCGACTCCTCCGACCTGACCACCGAGCAGCGCTCCGTCCGCTCCGGGCTCGCCAACCGCCAGGTCACCATCAGGTAGCGCGCGGACCGTCGGCCTTCCTCATCGCCCAAGCGTGCAGGCGTGAGAAGCCCTTGACCGAGACGCGCCGCAGCCGTCGGAAGGAGTACGCCGACGCACTGTCCCCTGCTCGGGAGCCTCGTCGTCACCGTCGTCCTTGCGCCCCGAGAGCTTTTCGTAGGCGCCCCGGTCGACGACCACGGTGCCGGGCCTAGCCACCGAGGTCAGTCGGGCGGCGATGTTGACGGTGGATCCGTACACGTCGCCGAGTCGGGTGACGACCGGGCCGTAGGCGATGCCGGCCCGGACACTGGGGAACCGGTCCTCTTCGACCTCACCTCGCCGGGTCATCTCCAGTGCTATGTCCGCGGCCGCCGTCACGTCATCGGTCACGAGCAGCACCTCGTCGCCGATGTTCTTGATGATGCGGCCCCCGCGGTCGACGACGAGTCCGAGGGTCTCGCCCTCGAAGTACTCCAGCCACTCCACGAGCTCGCGCTCCGACAACGTCCTGCTGCGCGAGGTGTAGCCGACAATGTCGACGAAGACCACCGCCAGGTCGGCCACCGGCGACCCCGGCGTCTCGACCGCGAGCATGCGGTTCGCCGCGCTGAGCAGGTGTCGGCGCCATACATAGGTCTGCAGGGCATCTACCCGGGGCAGCACCTCGGCGCTCATCTGGCCCAGTGTCTCGGCCGGGTCGGCACCGCTCTCGAGGGCAACCGCGGTCAGCAAGCTCGTCTGCCAGTCGGCCAAGCGGGCGAAGGAGCGTCCCCAGGTCCGCACCAGCGCCGCCTGTCTCTCGGCGCTGAGAATGCCCATCTCCATCAGGTCGTTGGTGTACTTCAGCGCCTGGACATCGGCGGGCGTGAACGCGATCGCGTCGTCGGTCTGGGTCGGGAAGCCGAGCAGCCGCCAGAGCTCATGAGCGACCTCGCTCGGCACCCCGGCCTGTTCGGCAACCTGGACGCGGGTGAGGCTGGGACACTCACCCATGAGGTAGGACTCCAGGACCTGCAGCGCCTCCGAGAGGTCTGGTTGGTCGTCGCGATCGCTCACCCTTGACGAGATCTGGCAACCTCGTCGAGCACCCTCTTGAACGACGGCAGCTCATCCATCAGACCGCGTACGTCGTCGTTGGTGAAGTGGATGACATCGAGCGGCGTCAGCGCCACGATGCTCGCGTTGCGCAGGTGGTGGCCGACGATGCCGGCCTCACCGAAGATCTCGCCCGAGCCGACCTGCGCGATCTCTTCACCGTGCTGGCGCACCGAGACGGTGCCTTCCAGCAGGATGTAGGCCTTGTCGGCCGGGGTGTTCTCCCAGATGGGCGACCAACCTTGGGGCAGCTTCAGCCGCCGACCGGCCGCGCTGATCCGGGCCACTTCCGCCGGGGTGAAATTCTCGAAGAACGAAGCCATGGTCAGCCTTTCGGTGCCACTCGGGGCCACTCGGTGCAAACCCTCCGAGCGTGATGATCCCCGAGTGGGGAGGGGGCTGTCCAGCGACACCCGCAGTGGTGCCACCACATGGGCTAGGTGACGGCCAGCGACTCCCGTGAGATCGGGCAGCTCATGCAGCGCGGTCCGCCCCGGCCGGAGCCCAGCTCGGATCCGGCTACCCGGACCACCTCGATGCCAGCGTCCTCCAGCCGATCGTTGGTCTCGTCGTTGCGTTCGTAGGCGACTGCGACGCGCGGCGCGAGGGCGAGGGTGTTGTTGCCGTCGTCCCACTGCTCGCGCTCGGCGGTGACGGGGTCCAGACCCGTGTCGATCTGGCTGAGCGTGTCGATGCCCATCGCCTTAGCGGCCGCGATCAGGAACGGTTCGGCGTCCGCGACGTCCAGCAGCAGGTCGCCGTCGGGTTCTACCCCGTGGGTGGTCACCGTGAAGGCGACCAGGGAGTCGGCCACGTTGGGGTAGACGATCATCTTGTCGACGTCGACCAGCGTGCAGATCGTGTCGAGGTGCATGGTCGCCCGCTCCTGCGCGATCGGTACCGCGAGCACGGTGTGGGCGAGGTCGGACTGGAACATCTGCCGGGCCAGCCGCTCGGCCCCGGCGGGTGTCGTCCGCTCGCCGACCCCCACCGCCACGACACCTGGCGACAGCAGGAGCACGTCGCCGCCCTCCACGTGCTCGTAGTGAGAACCGTGGATCCGGGGGGTGCCGACGAACCGTGGGTGCCGGGTGTAGATGAGCTCGGTCAGCTCGGTCTCGCGCTTGCGAGCCGGCATGGCCAGCGACGTGATCGCCACTCGGTCGCGGATCCAGACCGAGGAGTCACGGGTGAAGAGCAGGTTGGGCAGCGGGTCGATCAGGAAGTCGTCGGGGGCCAGCAGCGAGGTGACCAACCCGAAGCCGCCGCGCACCTCGTCATTGCGGATGCCGGCGGTGAGGTAGTCGGTGAGCTCGGCGGGGGATGCGTCGCCCAGCAACCCCTCCAGGTATCCGCGCATGGTGTCACCGAGGTCGAGGTCTCCCAACGCCTCCTTGATCGCGTGCGCCCGCGCGTCCGGCTGTTCGAGGGTCTCGGTGAGGAGGTCGGTCAGGTAGAGCACCTCAACGTCGCGCGACCGCAACGCCTCCGCAAACGCGTCGTGCTCCTCCTGTGCCCGTCCTACCCACGGGATCGCGTCGAAGAGCAGCTTGTCGTTGTTGCGAGGGGTGAGCCGTTTCAACTCGTTGCCGGGCCGGTGCAACAACACCGTCCGCAGTCGACCGACCTCGCTGTCGGCACCATGGATCGCGGTCATACGCCGACTCTATGGGGGCGAGGTGCTGTCTGACCCGCAGCCCGGTTCAGCAGGTCAGCGGATCAGCTCGTACGTCGTCAACCCGACCAGCAGCAGGCACACCGCGGCGCCCGCGTAGTGGAGGGTGTGGATCGGGACCCGGCGCAGCAGGCTGCGTCCGACGAACACCGCGAGCGCGCTCACGGTGAGCAGGGCCGCCAGCGCGCCGGTGAAGACACTCACCGGCGCGTCGTACCTCGCGACCAGAGAGATGGTGAGCAGCTGTGACAGGTCGCCCCACTCGGCCGCAAACAGGACCAGGAAGGACGCGCCGACCGCACGCAGACCGGTGGCGCCGGGGACTCGCGCGGCCCGCTCGTCGTCGTGCTCCGCCTCCTGGTGGCTCCGGCCCTCGCGCACCAGCACGAAGGCACCGACCAGGAAGAGCACGAGGGAGGTCGACCGAACCACGTCGGGGGGCAGGAACGAGGCAGCGTGACCCAGGGCGACCGCCACGGTGGTCTGCACCGTGAAGGCGAGCCCGACCCCGATCCACACCAGCAGGGGCCGGTAGCGGGTGGCGAGGACCAGGGTGGCCAGGAAAGTCTTGTCCGGCAGCTCGACGAGGAAGACGGCGCCGAAGGTGAGGGCAAGGGCTGCGAGATCCACCTCGGCAGTCTGTCAACCCGGGGGTCAGTCGCCCCGGAACGGGTCGGCGGGGTAGACACCGAGCATCTTGACGTCGGTCGAGAAGAACGCGAGCTCGTCGAGCGCACGCTGGAGCCCGAGCTCGTCGGGATGGCCGTCGACCTCGGCCAGGAACTGGGTGCCGGTGAAGGCGCCGTCCACCATGTAGCTCTCCAGCTTGGTCATGTTGACGCCGTTGGTCGCGAAGCCGCCGAGTGCCTTGTAGAGGGCAGCCGGGAGGTTGCGCACGTTGAAGATGAACGACGTGATCACGGGACCGTTGCCGGCCGGTGCCATCACGAAGTCGCGGGACAGCACCACGAAGCGCGTGGTGTTGTGGTCCTCGTCCTCGACGTCCTCAGCGAGGATCTCCAGTCCGTAGATCTCGGCTGCCATCGGAGGGGAGATGGCGGCCTGCGTCGGGTCGGCCGCCTCGGCGACCTCGCGGGCGGCGCCGGCCGTGTCGCCGGAGATCACCGTCGTCAGCTGGTGCTCGCGGATGATCTTGCGGCACTGACCGAGCGCGTGGACGTGGCTGTGCGCGGTGGTGATCGTCTCGAGCGACGCACCGGGCACGCCCATCAGGTGGAAGCGGATCCGGAGGAAGTGCTCGGCGATGATGTGCAGGTCGGAGTCGGGGAGGAAGTGGTGGATGTCGGCCACCCGGCCAGCGATGGAGTTGTCGATCGGGATCATCGCGAGGTCGGCTTCACGGCTCTCGACCGCCGCGAAGACGTCCTCGAACGATGCGCAGGCCAGCGCCTCCCAGTCGGGGTAGTGCTGCTGGCACACCGCATGGGAGTTGGCGCCGGGCTCGCCCTGGTAGGCGATGCGTCGCTGATCGGTCACCGTTGGAGTTTAAGGTCGCTGACGTGGTCGTCGTCGCCGTGCTCGCTCTGTTGATATCGGTCGCGGCACTTGCCGTGGCTCTCCGGCCCCAGCCGGAGCGCCCCGGAGACGTCGACGCGATGCCCGAGGACGTGTTCGGCCTCCGGCAGGAGGTCGCGGCGCTCAGCGCCGAGGTGGGCGAGTCCCTGCGCCACCTCGCGGTGGTCCGCTACGACGCCTTCGACGACATGGGTGGTCACCTGTCCTGGTCGCTGGCGCTGCTCGACCAAGGCGGCAGCGGGGTCGTGCTGACCTCCATCCACGGCCGCAGCGAGGCCCGGACCTACGCCAAGAACATCGTGGCGTGGAGGAGCGACCAGCAGCTGTCGCCTGAGGAGGCCGAGGCGATAGCCGCCGCCCGCGCGTAACTCCGGCCACCCTGGGCAGGTTGTCCCGGCGTGGGTGGACAACGACGACGGATGCTGGCGACGACCGTGCTGATGGCCTCGAGCCTGGTGACGGGCGGCATCTCGCACGCGCACGCCGCTGCGGACCGGGCGACCTCCCCGGTCGATCCGATCGCGACGTACGTCGTGGTCCTGCGTGACCTGCCGGCCAGCCGGCCCAGCCGACCGGTGGCGACGCTGGCCCGGTCGTTGCTCGCGCCGGTGGGCGGCGTGGTCAGCCTGACCTACGACACTGCCCTGCGCGGCTTCGCGGCTCGCCTCCCGGCCACTGCGGTCGCAGCCCTGCGCCGTGACCCCCGTGTCGAGTCGATCGCACTCGACGTCCCGGTCTTTGCCGCCGCGACCGAGCGAAACGCCAACTGGAACCTGGACCGCTCTGACCAGCAGCACCGCGACCTCGACGGCCAGTATCGCTACCCGGATCGCGCGGGTCGTGGGGCACATGTGTACGTCGTCGACACCGGCCTCTCCGGTCACAGCGAGCTGGCCGGGCGGGTGGGAACGGGCCGCAACTTCGTCGGCAGCCTGCTCTTCGGGGCGAACCCGGCTGCGTGGGGTGACTGCAACGGCCATGGCACCCACGTGGCCAGCACGGCGGCCGGCACCCGTTGGGGGATCGCCAAGGGCGCCACCGTGCATGCTGTCCGGGTGCTCGACTGCGATGGTTCCGGCTCGGCCTCGGAGTTCCTCGCCGGGCTCGACTGGGTGGCTTCCCAGCACCAGTCGCCCGCGGTCGTCAACATGTCGCTGACGACCACCTCGCGCTACGCGGCTCTCGACAACGCAGCCCGTGGACTGTTGAACCACGGTGTCGCGGTGGCGGTGGCCGCGGGCAACTCGGGCGGCAACGCCTGCCTCGAGTCACCGGCCGGGGAGTCACAGGTGGTGACCGTCGGTGCCACCAACCGGTCCGACGTCCGTGCGGGCTTCTCCAACTTCGGCACCTGCGTCGACATCTTCGCGCCGGGTGTGGACGTCGTCGGCGCAAAGCTGGGCACGCGCGCAGGCGGCGTCGCCTACAGCGGTACGTCGATGTCGGCGCCACACGCGGCGGGTGCCCTCGCCCTGATCCGGGCCCAGCAGCCCGGTCTCGGCCCGCGGCAGGCCCAGGACGTGTTGCTGGAGAACGGGACCCGCGGAGTCGTCAGCAGCAGAGGCCCGGGCTCCCCGAACCTGTTGCTCCGGGTTTTCGCGGACCCGCCTCCGACCGCGCGCATCACCGTCCGGTGCAACGGACTGCGCTGCAGCTTCCGGGCGGGCGGGTCCTCGGACGACGACCGGATCGCGAGCTACCGATGGCAGATCGGCACCCACCGCAGGTCCGGTCGCACCGTCGAGCACGTCTTCCGCGGCCGTGGCAAGCACACCGTGACGCTCACCGTGGTCGACAAGGCCGGTCAGCACGCCACCTCGCGAAAGACGTTCCGAGTAGGACGCTGAGCGCGTCCCGCTGCGACGGCTGACCGGCGGCGCTAGGCCTCCAGCACGTAGCCGAGGCCACTGGAGGTGATCAGGTGCCGCGGTTGGGAGGGCTTGGCCTCGATCTTGCGACGCAGCTGGGCGGCGTACACCCGGAGGTAGTGGGTCTCGCGCTCGTAACCCGGCCCCCACACCTCGCGCAGGATCTGTTCGCGGGACAGCGCCCGCCCGAGGTTGCGGGCGAGCAGCTCGAGGAAGCACCACTCGGTCTCGGTGAGCGGCACCTCCACACCACCCCGGGTGACCAGCTTGCGGTCCAGGTCGATGACCAGGTCCCCGACCTCGACGAGCGAGACCGTGGGCGGCAAACCGTTGGACCGACGTACGGCGGCGCGCAGCCGTGCCATCAGGTCGTCCATCCCGAACGGCTTGACGACGTAGTCGTCGGCACCGAGACCGAGTGCCTCGTTCTTCGTCACGACGTCCTGATCGGCTGACAGCGCCACGATCGGCACCGTCGTCGCGCCCCGCAGCCCGATCAGCACCTCGGTGCCCGGCAGGTCCGGCAGTCCGAGGTCGAGCACGATCAGGTCGGGCTGCACGGCAGCGGCAGCCTCCATCGCGGAGCGGCCGTCGGCAGCGGTGACCACCTGCCATCCAGCGGTGCGCAGGGTGAGCGCGAGCGACTGGGCCAGGGCGGGCTCATCGTCGACCACGAGCACCGTGCTCATGGCTGTGATCTCGCCACCCGTCATTGTCCGCCCGCCTCCCGAGACCTTCTCAGCCGACAGCGTCCCACTGATTCCTCCGCAACCCCGCGCGTCGCGGTGATCAGCGTGCTACTCGCACCAGCAACCGACCGTGGACGCACTCCATGTGCAGCTCCCTGCCCGGGCCGATGGAATCGCCGTCGAGCTGTCGCGGCACGTCCGAGGAGGCCCTGATCGAGACGGATTGGCCGGTCATCCGGTTGATGGTCTCGTCGGTGTGGGTCCGCTTGGTCAGGACCCGGAAGGCTAGGGGCACCCAGGACAGGAACCGACGCGGATACAGGATCACCACGTCGATCTGCCCGTCGTCGATCGCGGCGTCCGGCAGCAGCGGCATGCCTGCCTGCAGGTAGCCCACGTTGCCGACCACGATCGTCCGGGCGCGGTGGCTGGTCGGCTCGCCGCCGTCGATCGAGATCTCTACCTTGCTCACCGGGAACATCAGCGACTTCAGCGCGGAGAGCACGTACGCCAGCCAGCCGACCTTCTCCTTGATCTGCTCGTTGACGCCTTCCATGATCGCGGCGTCGAAGCCCATGCCGGCCATCACCAGGAAGTGGCTGTCGGCTATGCCGTCACCGGAGACCGAGACCATGTCGATGGCCCGGTCCTGGCCGGTGAGGGCGATGTCGATCGCAGCCCGGATGTAGAGGGGGATGTCGAGGTTGCGGGCCAGCAGGTTGCCGGTGCCAGCGGGCACGATGCCGACCGGGATGCCGGTGCCGGCCAGCTCGGCGCACACCTCGCGAACCGTTCCGTCGCCGCCGCACACGATCACCAGGTTGGCACCCTCGACCGAGGCCCGCTCAGCCTGGCCGGTGCCGGAGTCCGCGATCGTGGTCAGGTGCCACGTGGGTGCGGACCAGCCAGCCTCCGCAGCCATCGCGTCGACGATCGACTGGAACTGCCCCACGTCCTCCACCTTGCTCGGGTTGAGCACCACGGAGAGCCGCCGTCCGGAGGGGAACGCCTCGGGCAGGGGGTCGACCTTTTCGGCATGACTGCGTGGCAGCGGGCTGTAGAGCGCCAGCCCGAGCAGGGCCAGCCCGACACCCAGAAGCAGTCCGCCCGCGACGTCGCTGGGATAGTGACGACCGAGCAGCACCCTGTCGAGGCTGACGATGACGACCATCAGGACGGCCAGCGACCCGACGAGCCGACGAACATTCGCCCGTCGCAGCAGCATCACCGCGAGCACGATCAGCACCGCACCGAACGCGGTGATCATCGTGACATGGCCGGACGGGAAGGCCTGAGACTCGTGGCGGCCGACGACCACCTGCCACGGCGGTCGGTCGCGGTCGACGAGCATCTTGAGCAACCGGAACGCGGCGTAGGAGGCGGCCACCACCAGCAGCACGTAGGCCCCCGCACGTCGGTGCTTGCGCGACCAGAGCAGGGCGGCGATGACGAGTGAATAGGCCGAGAGCCAGAGCGGCGCGAAGGCGATCTCGATGCCGCGCAGGAGGTGCCGCAGCTGAGCATCGTCGATGGCCCACTCCCGGGCGGACCGGCCGTGAGCGTCGAGCTCGCCCAGCCAGGTCCACCCCTGGCTCACGCCGATGCTCAGCACCACGAGCAGCCCGAAGCAGACCGTTGCCCACCCGAGCTGCACTCGGCGAGAACGATCGAGCATCTGGGTTTCCTTTGCGTCGGAGCCGGGCAAGCGCTGGGCTGGACAAGTATGACGAAGCCGCCCGGAACAACTGGGGTGAGGAGGGTCTGCTCCGGCCGATAACCTCTGACCATGATCGACCCTCGCATCCTCCGTGACGATCCGGACCGCGTTCGGGCCGCCCAAGCCAAGCGCGGGTTGTCCGACGACGTGGTCGACCGCGCGCTGCGGGCCGACGGCATCCGACGTGCGGCGATCTCGGACTATGAGGTCAAGCGCGCCGAGCAGAAGCAGCTGGGCAAGCTGATCCCGCAGGCGCAGGGTGACGAGAAGGGGCGCCTGCTCACCCAGACCAAGGCCCTGGCCGGCGAGGTCAAGGAGGCGGAGGCCAGGCAGGCCGCCGCCGAGCAGGAGTGGCAGGACGCTCTGCTGACCATCCCCAACCTCGCTGCCGACGAGGTGCCCGCAGGTGGTGAGGACGACTTCACGCTTCTCGAGACTGTCGGCACTCCTCGGCAGTTCGACTTCGAGCCGCGGGACCACGTGGAGCTGGGCCGGCTGCTGGGGGCCATCGACCTCGACCGTGGCGCGAAGGTCTCGGGATCGCGTTTCTACTTCTTGACGGGGCAGGGCGCCGAGCTGGAGTTCGCGCTGATCAACCTTGCCAACGAGCACGCCCGCGAGCACGGGTTCACCCAGGTGATCGCTCCGTCGATGGTCAAGCCGCGGGCGATGGAGGGCACCGGGTTCCTCGGCCAGGCCGCCGACGACGTCTACCGCATCGAGGGCCAGGACCTGTACCTGGTGGGCACCTCCGAGGTGCCGATGGCGGCGTACCACTCCGACGAGATCCTCGACGGCGCCTCATTGCCGCTGCGCTACGCGGCGTTCAGCCCGCTTCC
>CAWHKK010000006.1:0-382752 GCA_963829975.1 uncultured Actinomycetota bacterium | reverse complement strand
GGCAAGGTCCGGATGGAGGGCAAGGACTACGTGATGCAGGACGGCGACGTGGTGGAGTTCCGCTTCAACGTGTAAACGTGCAGGTCAGAGGCGGTTAGCCGCCATCCGCCGTCACAGTGCCCTCAGCAGAGCCAAGGACCTTGGCCGCGAGCCGCGCTGACGTTTCCCGAACCCGGCTGTCGGTGTTGGGCCACAGGTGTGCGACGTCGTGAGAGTGGTCGTGGACCTGGCGTGTCCGAGAGCCCGCTGGACGGCCACCACATCGCACCCCGAGGCGATCAGCCCGGACGCGTAGAAATGACGAAGGTCGTGCAGGCGCACCCCGCTCACTCCGGCCCGTGACAGGGTCGTGCGCCATCGGTGCCCGACGGTGTTCTGGTGCGGCGGAAGCTTGGCGTTGCCTTCGAACAGCCACTTGTTGGTCAGGCCGAGCGCCACGTGTTCAGCGAGCATGTCGATCAACGCCTGGGCGGCGTGGATGGTGCGCTCGGAGTTGTACTTCGGCAGCCGGATCTCGATCTCTCCGCCGTTGGCCCGCTGCACTTGGCGACGCACGTGGATCTCGCGGCGCAGGAAGTCGACGTCGGTGACCTGCAGGGCAGCCGCCTCGCCGAGCCTCAAGCCGGCGAAGGCGCACAGCCCGATGAAGGCCCGGAAGCGCGGCTTGGCGGCATCGAGGATCTGACGGACCGCCTCCGGCGTCGGGATCGTCATCGCCGCCTCCCGCTTGCGCTGGCGCGGGAGCCGTACCCGCGCCGTCGGGTCGGTGGCGATCATCCCGTCGCGGACCGCGGCCCGGAACACCGAGCGCACGTTCACGAACCGGGTCTTGATCGTCCCGGGCGCCAACGGCGCCGATCGCTCGGGGGACGAGACGGTCATCGACTTCACCCACGCCTCGACGTGACTGGGACGGATCTTCCGCAGGTCCATGTCGGCGAACGTCGCCGAACGCACGGCGAGGGACATCGCCTTGCGCGTGCCTTCGGTCCAGACCTGGTCCCGCTCCCACGACTCGAAGTAGCGCAGGAACGACACCCTTGCCCGCCTGCGGATCGACCCAGCGCCCACGGTCGAGGGCGTCGAGCTGCTGCCGTCGCCACTTGATCGCGTCGACCTGCTTGGCGAAGGACCGCTCGTGCTGCTGGCCGTTCTCCGCATTGCGGTACCCGGCCCGCCACGTGCTGCCGCGCCTGGTGATCCCCTCGGGCATCGGGACTCCTCTCCAATGCCTCCGAGAGTAGGTCGGGGTGCCGACACCGGTCGAGGCGATCGGCGAATCACTGGTGATGCTGTGCGGTTGTTGCGGGACCTCCGAGCGGCCCCGCTGGGGACTCGCGTCGGCTTACATCGTGAAGGTTCCGAACACAGCGTGGCTGGTGTCGGGGCTACTCGATGGTCAGGTCCGTCAGTTCTCCGGTGACGACGTGCGGTGGTCCGCCGGCAAGGTCGCTGGCGAAACAGAGCAGGGCGTACGTGCCGGGGGCGAACTCCACGCGGATCGTCTGTTTCATGCCGGCGGACAGATTGCCGCTGATCACCTCGCGCTCGAGGTCGACCGGTGGCGGTCCTGAGTCGTCACTGGTGGCGAACGTCTTCACATCCTCCAACGTCTTCCCGGCGAGGATCGGCGAAATCACGAAGTCGTGCGGCTCATCGCCGGCGTTCTCCAGCAGCACGGTCACCGCCCCCGCGGCCAGGTCGCGCGGAGCGAATCCGCCATCGGTGACGGTGATGGAGCCGGCTGCTGCCGGCAGTGCCGCGCGCCGTTCGGTGGGAGTCACCTCCAGCTGAGCGCGAGCGTCGAGGCTTGCGAAGTCATTCGATCGACCCTGGAACGAGCGATCGATGACGTAGTACCGGCCGGCCTCCAGTTCGACGCTGAAGATGTAGGTCTGACCTGGCCGGACGACTCCGATGCCGCCGGCCCATGCAAGCCAATCGGGCATCGGCCCGCCGTCTTCCAACCTTCTTCAGAGCGGCGAACACGTCGGCAGCGTCGTGGCCGGAGTCGACTCGCATGATCTGCGCGCCGCGCTCGGTCGTTGGCCGAGTTAGTGAGCGTGAAGGTGACCGCGCCGCTCGGGACCGTGCGCGTGGTCTCGATCGGGTAGATGCCGGTCGGCTGCCCGTCGGTAGCAAGCGTGACCTCGGCCGGAACGGCGACAGGCTCGTCAGGACTCCCTTTCGTCCCCTCGGCTGCCGCACCCTTGCAGGACCAGGGCGAGAGGAGCAGGACGGCAGGGGCGAGGAGCGGACGCCATGGGGTGCGGGCGGTAACGCTGTCAGATGTGGCCATGCCTCCACGATCGTTGGGGGCGCACCGCTGCACATGGTGCAGATGTCCCAAAGTCGCGTGACGAGCAGGCCTCAGTCGGGACTTCCGCCGGCGCGGAACCGGAGGACGGCCTGGGTTCGGTTCGTGACCTGCAGCTTGGTCAAGATCGAGCTGACGTGGTTCCGGACGGTGACCGGGGAGATGACCAGGATCTCGGCGACCTCGATGTTGGTGAGGCCGCGCGCCACGTGCTCCATCACCTCGCGCTCGCGAGTGGACAGCTGCGGCAGCTCGGGGTCATCGAGAGCGAGGAGACGGGACGCCAGCCCGGTACCGAACACGGCGTGTCCGTCGGCCACGGCGCGGATCGCGGACAGGAGGCGTTCCGTGCTCACTCCTTTGACCAGGTACCCCGAGGCGCCGGCTCGGACCGAGGCGAGCACGGTTCCGTCTTCTTCGGACAGCGTCAGCACCAACACCCGGGCGCCGGTGTCCACCAGGCCCGGCAGTGCTGTTGCCCCGTCCATGACAGGCATCGCCAGATCCAGCACGATGACGTCGGGTCGGTGGGCGACGGCGAGCGCCTGCGCCTCGAGTCCGTTGGCCGCCTCGGCGACGACCTCGATTCCGTCCGCGCGGCCGAGCTCGAAAACGAGCCCTTCGCGGAAGAAGGGATGGTCGTCGACGACGAGAACCCGGATCATGCGAGGTGCGCCCGCTCGGGTGAAACCGGGATCGAGGCCCGCACGGTGACGCCACCGCCGGGCGTTTCCATGAACTCGATGGTTCCGCCCAGCTCGGAGACGCGTTCCTGCATCGATCTCAACCCGACTCCTGGTCGGGCAGAGCCCATCCCGCCGCCGCAGTCGATCACCTCCAACGTCAGGTGGCCCTGGTCGTGCTGAAACCTCAGGCCGACCTCGTCGACCCGGGCGTGACGTTGCGCGTTGACCAGGGCTTCTGCACCGATCCGGTAGGCGGCCACCTCGACGGCTGGCGACAGGCGCTCCGGAGACTCCCCGCTGACCTCAACCCGCATGCCGAGGGCGTGCCCGGCCTGGACGATCGCGCCCACCAGGCCCAACTCGTCCAAGGTCGGTGGCCGCAGGTCGCGACTGATGTGGCGGGTCCGCTCCAGCGCCTCCAACGCCTGCGCTTCCAGACGACTCAGCCGTTCGGTCGCGAGGGCGGCGTCTGCGGCGAGCACGTCCGGAAGCGACCCGAGCTGCATGGCAAGTCCAGCGAGGATCGGTCCCAGATCGTCGTGCAGGTCCTGGCGAAGCCGCGAACGCTCCTGCTCCCGGCCCTCCACCAGCGTCTGTCGTGCAGCCGCGAGATCCCGGGCCAGACATACCACGCGCGCTGCCCGGGCCCCGTGCTCGGCAAGGTCGCGGAGCAACTCCTGCTCCTCGAGGCTCAGGGACCTGCCGGGCGGCAGCCCGACCCGGAGCATCCCGGCATCCCCGTCGCCACCCTCGAGGACGACGTCCACGGTCGGGCTCGCCTCGACGCTCCCCGTTGCCGAGGTGCAGCCACGGAACTCCGCCTGGACCCACCGTGCGCGAAGCGAGGAACGGACACTGTGGGCGAGCCCACGCAGGAGATCGTCTAGGTCGTCGGACCCCGCCACCGAGGTCGAGAGCCTCCGCAGCGCCCGCTGTGGTTCTCCGCGGTCGCCGTACATGGCTCGGCGCAGCCCGGTCTGCAGGAGGCCACGGGCGGGGAGCAGGCCGAGGGCCACCATCGCAGTAAGGATTCCGGCCACCCCCTCCGGAGCACCGACCTGTGTGGAGCCGGCGACGAGCGCCACGTAGACCAGCAGCACCCCGATGCTCAACACGCCGTAGACCAAAGCGTGCGAGACCACGACGCGGGCACGTTCGAACCGTCCACGCACCACCGCGGTCAGGATGGACCCGGACAGCACCGTCGCGCCGGCGATGTGGAACCACTCCCGACCGGCGGGGAAGACGGCGTCCGGCACGGTGACCAGGAGTACGAATACCGCAACCCCTGCGAGCACGCTGACCACTCGCGGCCGCTCGTCCCCCTCGGGACGCCGGACTCGCCGCACGACCGCACCGATTCCCAAGAGCAGGGGAAGCGTGAGCACCGGATCGACGATCGCCTCAACGGTCGAGGTCCAGCTCCCGGGGAGGACACCCAATGGGTTCCTCAGGCCTTCGAGACCGCGATCCGGTTCCTCGCTGGCGTCCAGGAACCCCGGCGTCAGCCAGCCCAGCAGGATCACCGCTGCTTGGGTGCCCACGGCTAGACGAGTGATCGGTCGCCAGCCGGGGGACGGCAGGTGTCCGTCAGGCAGCAGCAGCAGGAGCAGCAACGTGGCAGGTACCAGGAGAGCACTGCCGCGTTCTGCCCACCACCCGACCCAGGTCGCGCCGCCCTCGTGTCCCGAAGCCAGCCACTGAAGGGCTAGCGCGTTCGCGGCGAAGCATCCTCCGATGAGCAGTAGCAACCAGCCGACGGGGTGTCGAGGAAGCTCTCGCGCGATGAGCGCACCTGGAATACCGAACAGAACCGGAAGCACGACGGCGTCCCACGGAATGCCGGCACCCGGGTGCAGCCCGATGGCGAAAACCGTGGCGACGGCCGACAACCCGGCGACCGACCAGGCGACGAACGGCGCCGGTCGGACACCGCGCCATCTGGTCGGCTCCGTCACGGGGCCAGTATCGCCGAATCCAGACCGCTGCCGTCGGATCGACGGCCGAGCCACTGGTCCTGCGGCAGCCGCGCGACCACCACGCCGAACCACACGAGGGCAACCATCAGAAGCAAGTGCGGCTCGAGGATGCCGAGGGGCGCGAACCCGAAGTCCCACACCAGGAACACGATCAGCAGCGCCGCCGGCACCCGCGGCAGACCGGACCGCCAACAAGCGACAGCGAGGAGGAGGATCCCGAAGAAGGAGCCGATCAGGTGGGGGCCAACGAACCGGCGATCATGCCCCAGTCCTTCAGGTAGCCGTCCTCGATGAGGCTCACGGCATCGTCGACCCCGAAGAGATCCGGCGTGACGACCTGGGCGACGTAGGTCCCTGCAAGGACGTTGCTGAAGCCCCACATCCCCCAGACCATGAGGAGGGTCGCGGCGACCGTGAGACGTGGCGTGTGCCACCGGGTGAGCTGCGCGAGGCCGAGGAATCCGAGCAGCAGGAAGACGCTTGAGAGCAGAACACCGAACCAGAGAGCCTGGTAGGCGGCATGGTGGGCGACGCCCCAGCTGATCAGCTCGCGCTGCTCACCATCGCCGGCGGTCAGGTGGTCGACGTACTGGAGACCGCCGTTCAGGAGGCCGCCCAGGATCAGACAAGCTGCGACACCGCGCTGGATCAAGCCGGACAGCGGCGGGACCGCCCCCTGGTCCAGTGGGCGATCGACGATGGATTGGGTCATGGGTCCACGGTGAGCGAAACCAGGGGAATGCCGCATGGTGCAGATGTCCCAACATTTGTCGCGGAGACCCGGTGTACCCGCTCATCAGATCCGTGCGCCGTCGCGAGTGTCGCCCGATCCCACAACTCCTGACATCGGCAGCGAGTTCTCAGGTTTCGCTGCGCCGCCGACGTCCCCCTCGGATTCCGCGAGCAGCGAAGTGGCACACACCTGGTGCCTTCCCGGCAGAGATCCGTCCCGACGAATCTCGCTCTGCTCGTCGACCGCGAGGGTCCGCCAGGTGGAGACCCCCGGCCGCGAGCGCGAAAGGCTCGGCCGGAGTGATCGCTGCCGCCCGTTCCGCGCACATAGGTGACTGAAGAACGACCATCAGCTACCGAAGGAAGGCCGTCATGAGCAGCCGAGCGCGAAGTGGGGATCAGCCGGGGCTCTGGGGAGAGTCGAGTCCGTCATCGAGAGCGAGCGTTCCGCAGGTCCACCGTCCAGCAGCGGCATCGCCCACCAGCCGCCCGAGGTCAGCGCCCATGCTGCCAACGCAACGTCCGTCGAAGCCGATGGACTACAGCGAGCTCTGGACCATCGACGACGTCGCCAAATCCCTCGGCGTCCCGAAGCAGACCATCTACTCGTGGCGTCACATGGGATACGGCCCCAAGGGGTTCCGGGTCGGCAAGCATCTGCGGTGGCGATCTGCGGTCGTTATCGCCTGGACGCTGGGTCTGGAGAAGGACGAGTGATCACGCAGCGCGCCCCGGCCGGCAACCCGTGATGTGGTCCTGGTGACCCGTGGACAGCGCTCGGAGCGACGAGCAGGATCTGTCTGAACAACACTGCCACGTGGGCGAGGAGACCGGTCATGAGTGAGCCAGATGTGCGCGAGCTCTTCCTGCGGGCGCTAGCCCACGACGACTCGGCCTCGATGCGCAAAGGTATTGAGCTGTTGTTCGGCCTCACAGGGGCCGGCCTCTCGCCTGAAACGGAGTTCCGGCTCCGCGACCAGGACTACGTGATGGAGATGCCACAGTCAGGCGAGCGCATCCGTGGACGTGACGCCATGCGAGCGATGCAAGAGGCCTTTCCGGTCCCCCCGTCCATCACGTTGCGCAGAGTGGTTGGGTCCGGGCGGGTCTGGGTCGTCGAGGGGATGAACAACTATGCCGGGGATGTCTGGCACGTGGTGGTCGTGCTCGAGCTTGGAGCAGATGGGTCGATCGTTCGCGATACTCGCTACTACACGCAGAAGTCGGAGGCGCCGGACTGGCGGGCCGAGTATGTAGAGGCGATCGACTAGCCGACCTCTGGCCAGAGCCCCTCCAACCTTGCTCGTCGCGTGCAACCTCGCGCCAAATCGGTCCGCTTGATCGTTGATCGGCGCGCGCCCGAACGGTGCTCATCGCGGGCTGCGCACTGGGTGATCGAGACTCCGGAGCTGCCGTCGAGCAGGCTGGCTACCTGTTCGTCCCCGGCGCGCTCCCGTTGTCGTCCGAGGGCTGACCGGGCTGCCCGATCTGCCCCTGTTGCCCGGGCTGGCCGCTCGGGGGACCGCCGAACCGGCCACCGGGATCCGAGTCCGACCCGCCGCTGACGGCGCCGAGCGCGGCGCCACCGGCTCCGCCGAGGATCAGGCTGCCCAGTGCCAGGGCGACGACCGACTTGAGCCTGAACAGTCGCTCGGCGCGGCCAGGACTGCCTAGTGGGTCTTGCGCGGTTCTCTCGGGGAACAGCGCTGCCGGAACCTGGGCCACGGACGCCTCGATGGCGGGCGGCGTCTCGATGGGGGGTTGGTGAGTATCCATGGACTCACCTTGGTCATGGACCCTGTGACGATCCTGTGGCCGGGCGATGAGCCGGGCATGAACCCATCACAGCCTTTCCACAGCAAACGCACAGGCTGAAGCAGCATGGTGGGCACCATGGAAATCACCAGGGTCGACGGGTCGCCGCTGCGGGTGCTCGTGGTTGACGACGAGGTCAACATCGCGGAGCTGGTCGCCATGGCGCTGCGCTACGAAGGCTTTGAGGTACGCCAGGCCCATGCCGGGGAGAAGGCCGTCTCGACCGCGCACGACTTCCGCCCCGACGTCGTCGTGCTGGACATGATGCTTCCCGACTTCGACGGTTTGGAGGTGCTGCGCCGGATGCGTCTCACCGACCCTGCCGTACCGGTCCTGTTCCTCACCGCGCGCGACTCCGTTGAGGACCGCGTCGCCGGCCTCACGGCCGGCGGCGATGACTACGTCACCAAGCCGTTCTCACTGGAAGAGGTCGTGGCCCGGCTGCGTGGCCTGATGCGCCGGTCCGGAGCCCTGGAGTCTCAGCGCGACCACGTGTTGGTTGTGGGCCAACTGAGGTTGGACGAGGACAGCCACGAGGTCTGGCGCGAAGGTGAGGACATCCAGCTGACCGCCACCGAGTTCGAGCTGCTCCGCTTCCTGATGCGCAACCCGCGCCGGGTGCTCAGCAAGGCGCAGATCCTGGATCGAGTGTGGAGCTACGACTTCGGCGGCCAGGCCAACGTGGTCGAGCTGTACATCTCCTACCTGCGGAAGAAGGTGGACGCCGGACGGGAGCCGATGATCCACACCATGCGCGGGGCCGGCTACGTGCTCAAGCCGACCCCATGAGGTCGTTCGCGTCGCTCACCTCGCGGCTCGTCGTCACGGCCGTGGCGCTGGTGCTGGTCATCGCGGTGCTGATCGGGACGGCGACCGCGCTGGCGATGGCCTCGCACCTGACCTCGGAGCTCGACGCACAGATCCACTCGTCCCTCGATCGCGCCGCCAGGGGTGGACCCCCACCCCAGGGACGACCCCGCGAGGGCGGGTTCGACCCGAGCAACCAGGCTCCTGGCACCCTGATCGCTGTCCTCGGCGAGCAACCGAGCGGACTCGTCCTGACCCAGACCATCGGCGGCGATCGGGCACTCTCGACGGCCGCCCTGGAGGCACTCTCGGCCGTGCCGGACGACGGCACAGTGCAGGAGGTCGACCTGCCAGCCTTCGGCAGCTACCGGGTCGCGGCCACGACCGATGCCTCCGGCACGACGCTCGCGACCGGGTTGCCGACCGCCGGCGTGGATGAGGCGATGGGGTCCCTGGTCCGGTGGGAGGTCCTGCTCACCCTGCTGGGAGTCGCGGTGGCCAGCGGCGCGGGGCTCGTCCTCGTTCGGCGTCAGCTCCGGCCGCTGCGCGAGGTCGCCGACACCGCGCACGCGGTCTCGGCGCTGCCCCTCGCCGAGGGAGAGATCGATCTGGCCGAGCGGGTGCCCAAGCACCTCACCGACGAGCACACGGAGGTCGGTCGGGTGGGCGCCGCACTCAACACGCTGCTCGCACACATCGAGTTGTCGCTGTCGGCCCGTCACCGCACCGAGCAACAGATCCGCCAGTTCGTCGCCGACTCCTCTCACGAGCTCCGCACGCCGCTAGCGACTATCAGGGGCTACGCCGAGCTGGCCAGGAGCAGGCCGGACGACGCCGATGGGATACGGACCGCGCTGGACAAGGTGGAGTCCGAGTCGGTCCGAATGACCGCATTGGTGGAGGATCTCCTGCTGCTGGCCAGGCTCGACGCCGGGCGTCCGATCGAGCAGCTGCCGGTCGACCTGACTCGGCTGCTCCTCGAAGCGGTCTCCGATGCCCGCGTCCTGAACCCGGACCATGCTTGGCGACTGAAGCTGCCCGCCGAGTCGATCGTCGTCACCGGCGACGAGCAGCGCCTGCACCAGGTCGTCACCAACCTGCTGACAAACGCGCGCAAGCACACCCCCCCCGGGACCACCGTCACCGTGACCGCACTCACAGTTGCCGACGGACCGGGGGCTGACGATCAGCCGGCCGGTCAGTCGGTGGCCGAGATTCGCGTCCACGACGACGGACCGGGCTTCCCCGCCGACCTGGTCGGCTCCGCGTTCGAGCGGTTCACCCGGGCCGACTCGTCGCGCACCCGTGGCGATGAGGGCGGCGCGGGCCTGGGACTCTCCCTGGTCCACGCCATCGTCGCGGCCCACGGAGGCACGGTGAGCCTCCTCGCTCAACCAGGCGACACCACGGTCCGGATCAGGCTGCCCTCGAGAGTCACAGGCGACTGACAGGTCAGACGCATGGTGCTCCTAGTTGGGCGCAACACAGTGGCGACATGGACACCGACACCTTGCCCGCCCCCGTCGTCCGTCCGGCTGCGCCGGCATCAGACAAGACCCCAGGCGGCGAACGGCGTCACTGGGAACGCGCCGGGCTCGCGACGCTCCTGGCCTCGACCGGCCTGCTCTACCTCTGGGGGCTCGGAGCCTCGGGCTGGGCGAACTCCTTCTACTCCGCGGCAGCCCAGGCCGGCTCCGAGTCGTGGCCGGCCTTCTTCTTCGGCTCCTCGGACGCCGCCGGCTCGATCACCGTCGACAAGACCCCTCTGGCTCTGTGGCCGATGGCCCTGTCGGTCAAGATGTTCGGGCTCTCGTCGTGGAGCCTGCTGGTGCCACAAGCCCTGGAAGGCGTCGCCGCCGTGGCGCTGCTCCAAGCGACGGTACGACGGGCAACCGGCTCGTTCGGCGCGGGCTTGGTCGCTGGATCGGTGCTCGCGCTGACCCCGGTCGCCGTGCTGATGTTCCGCTTCAACAACCCCGACGCGATGCTCGTCCTCCTTCTGGTCGGTGCGGCCTACGCCACCCTCAGGGCGGTCGAGTCCGCCACCACGCCAACCGGTCATCCGGCGCGTTGGCTGGCCCTGGCTGGGACGCTGGTGGGTCTCGGCTTCCTGGCCAAGATGCTCCAGGCGTTCCTCGTCGTCCCCGCTCTCGTCCTGGTGTACGCACTTTTCGCGGCGGTGCCGCTGTGGAAGCGGTTCGGACACCTGCTGGTCGCTTTCGGAGCGATGGTGCTCGCCGGTGGCTGGTACCTAGCGGTCGTGGAGCTCTGGCCGGCGTCCTCCCGACCGTGGATCGGCGGCTCCCAGGACAACTCGATCCTGGAGCTCACGTTGGGCTACAACGGCTTCGGTCGGTTGAACGGCACCGAGACCGGTGCGGTCGGCGGCGCGAACGGCTGGGGCGAGACCGGGATCCTGCGGATGTTCAGCTCCGAGATCGGGGGCCAGGTCGCCTGGCTGATCCCGGCGGCCGTCGTGCTCGGCGGAGCGGCGCTCTGGTTCGCCCGGCGCCTCGACGCCCCGGTCCGTCTGGCGACCCGGGCCGCGCTCACGTTGTGGCTGGGCTGGCTGGTGGTCACCTTGCTGACGTTCAGCTTCATGGGCGGGATCTTCCACTCCTACTACACGGTGGCTCTCGCTCCTGCGGTGGCGGCACTGGTCGGCATCGGGGCAGTCACCGTCTGGCGGGCACGCTCGGAGCTGCCGGCGGTGCTGACGCTGGCCTTCATGACGGCGTTCACCACCGGGCTGGCCTTCATGCTGCTCGACCGGGTCGGCGACTGGCACCCGTGGCTCAAGTACGTCGTGGCGACGCTCGGCTTCAGTGCCGCACTCTTGATCGCGGGTGTGCAGCACCTCCCGCGGCGGTTCGGCCAGGTCGTTGCAGCCACTGCACTGGTGGCCGCGCTCCTCGGGCCTGCGGCTTACTCGCTCTCCACGGCAGCGACCCTGCACACGGGGTCGATCCCGACGGCCGGTCCGAGCACGGGGGACGGTCGGGACGGGGGCGGAGCGCCCGGAGGTACGCCCCCCGGAGCCGGCACGATCACCGGACAGGCCGGACAGACCGGCACGGGCGGCGGCCTGCTGGACGCAAGCGAACCCACCAATGCGGTCACCGAGCTGCTCGAGTTGGATGCGGTCACCTACACCTGGGTCGCCGCAGCCATCGGCTCCAACGCGGCCTCCGGCTACCAGCTGGCCACCGAGGAGCCGGTGATGGCGATCGGCGGCTTCAACGGCAGCGACCCGAGCCCGACCCTCGCGCAGTTCCAGCAGTACGTCGCCGAAGGAGAGATCCACTACTTCATCGGTTCCGGCGGAGGTCCTGACAACCTCGGCGGAGGAAGGCAAGCCAGCGGCTCCGCGACCGAGATCGGCTCCTGGGTGGCCGCAAACTTCGAGGCCCAGACGGTGGACGGGATCACTCTCTACGACCTGAGCAGCGGTGTGCGATGAGTGCGCTGGCGCACGAGCACGAGTCGCGCGCAGTGCCTCCGGTGCTGGAGCTGGTGATCCCGGTCCACAACGAGGAGACTGCGCTCCCGCGCGCGGTGGCCGACCTCACCGAGCATCTCGAGCGGCTCCCCTGGACCTGGCGGATCACGATCGCCGACAACGCATCGAGCGACGCCACCACCCTCGTGGCGCATCGTCTCGCCCACGAGTACGAGGGAGTGCGGGTCGTGACACTGGCCGAGAAGGGACGGGGCAGGGCCCTGAAGCGCGTCTGGCAGGCCTCCGATGCGGAGCTGCTGGCGTACATGGACGTGGACCTCTCGACAAACCTGAACGCCCTTCTACCGCTGCTGGCTCCTCTGTTCAGCGGACACTCGGACTTGGCCATCGGGACCCGCCTGATGCGCGGCTCTCGTGTCACCCGTGGGCCCAAGCGCGAATTGGTGTCGCGCGGCTACAACTTGTTGCTGCGCTCGACTCTCCGCGCAAGGTTCAGCGACGCACAGTGCGGGTTCAAGGCAATCCGTCGCGACGTGGCAGAGGTACTGCTGCCGCTGGTCGAGGACGACACCTGGTTCTTCGACACCGAGCTGCTCGTCCTCGCCGAGCACACCGGAATGAGAATCCATGAGGTCCCGGTGGACTGGGTGGACGATCCGGACTCACGGGTCGACGTGGTGCGCACCGCGGTGGATGACCTGCGAGGCATGCGTCGCCTTGGCTGGTCCCTGTTGACCGGACGAGTGCCGCTGGAGAGCGTGCGGGCGCAGCTCGGCACGGCCCGCGATGCTGGGCGCTCCGGGGCCCAGCTCGCCCTCTTCGCCGTGGTCGGCGTGCTCAGCACGCTGGCGTACGCGGTGATCTACCTGTTGACCCGACAAGTGCTGTCCGGTCAGGCGGCCAACCTGGTTGCTCTAAGTGTCACCGCGATCGGCAACACTGTCGCCAACCGACGGATCACCTTCGGGGTGACCGGGCCAGGGGCGCTGCGTCACCAGGCCCAGGGCCTCCTGGTCTTCGGACTCGGCCTGACGTTGACCAGCGGCTCCCTCTGGCTGTTGGGCAACCTGGCTCCATCCGCTCCGCACGGCGCGGAGGTCATCCTCCTTACTGTCACCAACCTGGTCACCACCGTGGGCAGGTTCCTGGCTATGCGGCTGTGGATCTTTCGCGACCGGATCAGTCGGGAGCCTCGTCCGGCGTGACCGGGAACGGTCGTGGCGTCGGGACTCGATGACGTACATCGTCCTCCAGGAGGCGCACGAGCCGTCCTCAGGCACCTGGGGGATCGCGAGCTCCGGGCTGGCGGATGTGACCCACACCAGGTGACCGGCTACGTTGGCTGTTCGCCGCCGACCTCGTCAAACGTCGTGCCGCCGCCGTGAACGGCCTTGGTGCGTGCGTCGTATGTGTCCGCCAGGTAGGTGAGCCCCGCTAGGGGTTCGAGCACGACTGACGTGCGGCGGCAGATCAACCAGGAGCCCTGCCCTGTGCTGCGGCGATGAGAAGCACGTTGTCCTGACCTCGACTCTCGGAGTGATGATGCGCCCCGCCCATCCGACTGCCCGCCCGCCTGCCCATCTGCTCGTGCTGATGATCCTGATCGGCCTGTCACTGTCGCTGACCCAACCGGTGGCGCTGGCCGCCCAGCGACGGGCGGAGAAGTGGGCTCCGCCGCAGGGGGTGGTGCTGAGCGACCCGATGCTCGCCTCCGGTCAACGAGCGGTGCTCAAGCGGGTCAACCGGGCGATCCGCAACACCGCCAAGGGTGAGTACATCCGGATCGCGGTGTGGAACTACGACGACAAGGCGACCGCGGACGCCCTGATCGCTGCCCACAGCCGCGGCGTGCACGTGCAGCTCGTCGTCGCGGCGTCTGTCGAGCAACCCCAACTGGACGCGCACCCGCACGGTGCTCAACCGCAACGAGCGCGACCAGTCCTTCGCCGTGCGCTGCCAGGGCGCCTGCCGCAGCGGCGCGAAGATCATGCACACCAAGATGGTGCTGATCAGCCGCGTTCATCGGGTGCACAACATCAGCATGGTCGGCTCGTTCAACATCACCCGGGCCGCCGGGCAACCGCCAGTGGAACGACATGGTGACCGTGCACAACCGGTGGCTCTACCGATCCCTGGTCGGGACGTTCCGGGAGTACGCCAAGGACAAGCGGGTGGCCCCATCCCTTCCAGGTCGTCCGATCGCGGGCGGCACCAGGTCACGCTGTGGCCGTCGTACCAGCGCAACACGATCCTGTCCGAGCTGCGACGGGTGAGCTGCAGGGTCCCCGTCGGCGACGGCTGGCGCCGCACCAAGGTGCGGATCGCTATCGCGGGCTGGTTCGACGCCTTCGGCGACGACATCGCTCGCCAGGTGCGGCAAGTTGTGGGACCGCGGCTGCAACGTCCGGATCATCACCACCCTGGCCGGCCGCGGCGTAACAAGACCTTGCGCAACCCGCGGGGCCGCGGGCCGGTGCCGATCAAGCAGCTCACCGTCGACCGCGACCAGGACGGCATCCCTGAGCGCTACCTCCACATGAAGGCGGTGGCCATCAGCGGAGGGTTCGACGGGGACCGCTCGGCCAACGTGCTGATCACCGGCTCGCCCAACTGGAGCACCCGCGCCAGCCGCTCCGACGAGATCAGCTTCCGGTTCCTCAACTCCGGGAAGCTGGTCGCCAGTACATCCGCCACATTGACCGGCTCTACCGCAGCCAGTGGTCCTATCGTCGGACGGCGAGCCAACCCCTGCTTGCCCGGGGGGAGGAGCACGGACTACACGTGATCTGCCAGAGTGGTTCGAGCTGGACTGAGCTGGCGCGACCAGACCTGGGCAGCGGCGACGAGGGCGCATCCGGCCAGCGCGATAAACGCTGCTGGTAGCCGCCGAGGGCCACGGCGGTGAGTGCCCCCAACCAGGGCGCGGTGGCCGCCGCGAGATGGACGCCGCCGCTGAGCACGCTGCTGCGGGCGCCGTACGACGCCGTCCCCCAGCGGTCGGTGACGGCCGTCGCCTGGATGAGGGTGAATGCGCCGCGGGCCGAGCCGGCGATCACGCGAGATCGCGCACAGCGCCAGCGAGTGGGCCCGGCTGGCGGCGAGGCCGACGGTGGTGGCGGTGGTGACGAGCAGGACCACGGTGACCTTGGTGTCCGGCGCGGCCCGCCCGAGCACCGGGTGCGTAGGCGATGCGGCCGGCGACCTGGCCGATCCCGCCGACCGCGAGTACGACGGCGGCCTGCTGGGTGCTGAACCCGTCTCGACCAAGAGGGGCACCAGGTTGATGAGCGCGGCGTAGATGGCGAACCCGGCGAGAGTCATGGCGGCGACCAGCGTGACGAACTGTCGGTCCCGGAGGAGGGGGTCTCGCGGTCGGGGCTCGCTGCGCTTCGTGCTGCTCGGCCTGGTCCGCTCGGTCGGCGAGCGCTGGGGTCCACGGGTGCGCGGAGGCCGAGCCAGTGCAGGCCGATGGTGAGCGCCAGCGGCACGGCGAGGACGGCGTACGCGCTGCGCCAGGACCCGGCAGACTCGAGTACAGCGGTGAGCGGGGCGAACACGGTGGAGGCCAGCCCGCCCACCAGGGTGACCACGGTCAGCGCGCGGACCCGGCGTACGCCGCCCCAGTGGGTCAGCGCGGCGAACGCGGGCGGGTAGAGAGTGGCGGACATGGCGGCGCCGGTGAGCGCGCAGGCGGCCAGGAACCAGGGGAGGGTGGGGGCGGCGGCCAGGCCGAGCACGGCGAGGACGCCGACGGCGGAGCCGAGGGTCATCAGGTAGCCGGGGGCCGTGCCGGTCGAGGTAGCGGCCGACCCAGAGGCCGGCCAGGGCGGCGAGGACCTGGGTGCCGGTGAAGGCGGCCATCAGGGTCGTGAGGGACCAGCCCTCGGTCTCGGCCATGGTCGAGGCCAGGACCGGGAAGGCGTAGAACAGCACGCCCCAGGCGATGATCTGGGTGATGCAGAGAACGACGGTGACTCGGCGCAGCGCCGGCCCGGGAGGTCAGCGTCGCTCGGTCCGTCCCCCGCCCCGGTGGGCGGGGACGTCGGCGCGCGGGACCTCACCCACAGGTGCTGGCGCCGCCGATCGTCAGCAGGTCGCCCGCTCGGGAGCGCAGCAGCCGCCGCCGTCGGCCTCGGTGGGCTGGTCCGTCGAACTGCCCGGAGCCGCCGCAGACGCCGGACTCGGGCAGGACCAGCTCGACGCGGGCGGCCGCCTCGTGGTCCCCGGCGATGGCGGCGACGATGCTCCGGGTCTGCTCGAACCCCGTCAGCGCGAGGAACGACGGCGCGCGGCCGTAGGACTTCATGCCGGCAAGGTAGAGCCCCTGCTCGGGCTGGGCCAGCTCCGCGACGCCGTGCGGGTAGACCGTGCCGCAGGAGTGGACGTTGGGGTCGATGAGCGGCGCGAGCTTGGTCGGGGCAGACAGCACCGGGTCGAGGTCCAGTCGGACCTCGCTCAGCCAGTCGAGGTCGGGGCGGAAGCCGGTGACCACGACGACCTCGTCGACGCCGCTCGACCCGACGCCCGTCGATGCCCACGATCGTCATTCGGTCGTCCTCGGTCGGTCGTGACCTCGGCGGTGCGGAACGACGTGACGACCTGCACCGGTCCGCCCTCGACCGCCGCCTGGGCCCGCTTGCCGAGGGCGCCTCGGGCCTCGAGCTGGTCGTTGTCCCCGCCGCCGAAGGCATCGTCCAGGCCGGGGCGACGCAGCGAGCCAGACGATCTCGGTGTCGGCGGCTTCCTCGGCTCAGAGAGGTCAGGCCGACCAGGGTGTTCTGGGCCGAGGCGCCGCGGCCGGCCACCGCGACCCGCTTGCCGGCGTAGCGGGCGCGGGTGGCGGGGTCGGTGAAGTCCGGGATGCCGTAGGTGATGTGGTCGGCGTGCTCGACCTCGCCGGGCGCCGGGAGCCCGTCGCCGCCCAGCGGGTTGGCGCCGTACCAGGTGCCGGAGGCGTCGATGACGGCGCCGGCGGTCAGCAGGCTGGTGCCCTCGCTCGGACCGGACGTGCACGGTGAACGGCGCGTCCTCGCGGCCGGAGTCGACCATCCGGTCGCGGCCCTGCTTGGCGACGCCGACGACCCGGTGGCCGTAGCGCACCTCGACCTCGGCGGTGGCGGCCAGCGCCTCGGCCAGCGGTGCGAGGTAGGCGTCCACCCACTCGGCGCCCGTCGGGTAGGTCGCAGGGTCGGGCCGCTGCCAGCCGGTGCCGGCGAGCAGCGCCTCGGCCGCCGGGTCGACCAGCTCGCTCCAGGCCGAGAAGAGCCGGACGTGGCCCCACTCCCGGACCGCCGCGCCCGGTCCATCGCCGGCCTCGAGGACGACGGCTGGGCAGGCCGCGCGCCTGGGCGTGCGCGGCGGCGGCGAGACCGATGGGGCCGGCGCCGACGATGACGAGCGGCTGGTCGGTGGAGACGGGGGCATGAGCGACATCCTTTGATCGATATTCTTCGATGATGTTCGGACTATATCGATGCAGCCGATAATCGCATTCATCGAAGAACGTCGATGATAGGCTGGGCCGTGACCGTGTCAGACTCGATCTCGCCGACCGTCCGCCTGCGCAGCGGCCGCCGGATGGCGACCCGGCCTGCCGCCGGTCCTCGAGCTTGCTGGGCGCCGAGGCGGCAGCGACGTACGCCGAGTGGTTCGCCACCCTGTCCGACCCGACCCGGGTGCGGCTGCTGCACGCGGTGGCGAGCGCACCGACGCGGCTCGATCAAGGTGGGCGACCTGGCCACCGTGCTGGGCATCAGCCAGTCGACCTGCTCCCACCACGTGCGCAAGCTCGCCGAGGTCGGCTTCGTGGCCGTCGACAAGGTCGGCACCGCCTCGATCGTCTCGGTGAACCCCGCCTGCTGCACCGGCCTGCCGCACGCCGCCGACGTGGTCATGGGCTCCCTGGGTGCCGTGCCGTGCTGCCCGGAGGACCTGCCGGCCGACGTGTCCACCCGGGCGATGGCCGACGCCGACCTGCCGACGGTGCGCGACATCTACGCCGAGGGCATCGCCACCCGGATGGCCACCTTCGAGACCGAGGTGCCGCCGCTCGCCGACCTCGCCGACAAGTGGCTGCCCGGGCACCGCTGGGTCGCCGAGCTGGACGGGCGGGTCGTCGGCTGGACGCGCCATCAGCCCGGTCTCCGAGCGGGAGTGCTACGCCGGCGTCGGCGAGACCAGCGTCTACGTCACCGAGTCCGCGCGCGGGCGCGGTGTCGGCAAGGCGCTGCTCTACCGGCAGGTCAACGAGGCTGACGCCGGCGGTCTGTGGACGCTGCAGACCTCGGTCTTCCCCGAGAACCGCGCCTCCATCGCGCTGCACCACTCCGCCGGCTATCGCACCCTGGCGGTGCGCTCTCGGATCGCCCAGCTCGACGGGGAGTGGCGCGACACCGTGCTCCTCGAGCGTCGACGTGCCACCGACTAGCGGCGTGAACCACGACCTGCTGCGACGGCTGACCGCAGAGCTGATCGGCACAGCGCTCCTCGTCGCCGTCGTCATCGGCTCCGGCATCGCCGCCCAACGGCTCTCCCCGGACGACGTGGGCCTCCAGCTCCTGGAGAACTCTACGGCCACCGCGCTTGGCCTGACCGTCCTGATCCTGGCCCTCGGCCCGGTTTCGGGCGCCCACTTCAACCCCGTCGTCTCGGCTGCCGACTGGCTGCTCGGCAGACGCGCGGGCAAGGGACTGACCGGCCGCGAGGTTCTCCAGTACTCCGGCGTGCAGATGCTGGGCGGCATCGTCGGCGCTGCGCTCGCCAACCTGATGTTCGAGGTCAGCCTGTTTCGGCTCGCGACGACCGAGCGCGACGGGGCCCACCTGCTGCTCGGTGAGGTGGTCGCGACCGCTGGTCTGGTCGGCCTCATCTTCGCGTTGGCGCGCACCGGCCGCGGCGCGTTGGCCGCGCCTGCCGTCGGCGCCTACATCGGCGCGGCGTACTGGTTCACATCCTCGACCTCGTTCGCCAACCCGGCCGTGACGGTGGGCCGGATGTTCTCCGACACGTTCGCCGGCATCGATCCCGGTTCCGTCCCCTGGTTCGTCGCGGCCCAGGTCGTCGGTGCCGTTCTGGCAGTCGTCCTGGTCAGGTACCTGTTCCCCGGCGTCGGTGACGCGGCCGACGACGTGGTGGTGCCTCATGCCAAGAACGAGACAGACGGGCAGCCTCCGCCGGCGTGAAGTGCCGCAAGATGACAGCTACGGCGTAGGAGTCATCGTGGCCGCGCCGTTGTCTGGCGCACCCAGCAGATCGCGCAGCCCGATCAGACCATCACGGATCCGGGACTTGGCCGTGCCCAGCGGCACGCCGGTGAGCTGGGCCACCTCTCGTGAGGTGTGACCGCCGAAGTAGGCCAGCTCGATCGACTCCCGCTGGACCGTGGTGATCCGCGTCAGAGCGAGCCGGACTCGTTGGCCTTCCGACGTGGCCAGGGCGAGATCGCCGGTGGGGTCGTGCGGGAGGAATGCTTCGGAGGCCCGATCGTCGCGGGTGTAGACGGCCTCGCGGGTCGACCTCGACTGGCTGGAGCGGACTCGGTCGATCGCTCTTCGGTGCACCACCGTCAGGATCCAGGCCAGCGCGCTGCCACGCAGCGGATCGAACTTGGCGCCCTTGAGCCAGATGTCGAGGTAGGCCTCCTGGGTGACGTCCTCGGCGTGGGCGCGATCACGCGCCACCCGGAGGGCAACGCCGAACGCGCGAGATGCGGTGGCGTCGTACACCCCCGCGAAGGCTTCGCGATCTCCGTCGCCGGCTTGGGTCAGGAGCGACTCGAGCGGGTCATCTCGGTGCGGATCGGGCACGGGACCCTCCGAAAGTCGGTGAGGCCGTCGCGTTGTGCGGCGGGGGTGCGCCGGAAGTACACGCAGGGGCGTACTCCGGGGTGAGCAGTGAGCGTTGAGGGAAGCGCCGGGGTCCGGGGGCGCACCGTGGGGGGTGGGGACGCGAGGGTTCACATCTCAGGCTGTTGAAACTTCTTCGTGGCGCGGTACCCCCCTGTCAGGAAAACATGCATCAGCTCACCGCTGACTATTTCCTGCGGCCACCTGGGTGCCCAGCAAAAGCGAGGTCGCGACGCTGAGGGCGATCGCGGCGGGTTCTTTGCCCGAGGGCTCGGGCGACCCCGATCGGGGTGCGGATGCGGCGCGATCGTCGCCTCGTCGTGGCCCTCCACCGCTGAGCCCGGCTCGGAAGCGGGTCCACTTGGCGGCCGATCCGATCAGGCCGATGCTGCCGAGGTGCTCGCAGCGCAGGGCCGCGTCGCACAGCGCGAAGTCCTCCGCGTGGTCGTGGGTCATCACCAGGACGTGAGTGCCGGAAGGCACGGCGCCGAGGGTCACCTCGGGCACCGGGGAGTGGTGCACGTGGATCGTCGCCTCGGCGTCGTCGAGACAGGCCAACCGCTCGGCGGCCGAGCTGGTCGGCCCGGGAGTCGACGAGATGCAGCTCCACGTCGTGGCGGGCGAGGATCCGGGCCAGCTCGAGACCGACGTGGCCGATGCCGAAGATCGCGAAGGCGGGTACGACGGCGTAGCGGCTCGAACAGCACCGTCACCTCGCCGCCGCAGCACTGGCGTCCGTGCTCGGTGCGTGCCTTGTCGCTCAAGCCGAGGGTCAGCTCCTCGGGCGCACCCAGCGGTCCCGAGAGGATCGCGCGCGCTCGCTCGACCGCCGTCTCCTCGAGGTTGCCGCCGCCGATCGAACCCCAGGCGCCGTCACCGGACACGACCATCTTGGCGCCGGCGTCGCGGGGAGCGTGCCCGCGCACCTCGGTCAGGGTGACCAGGACTGCGGCCCGACGCTCGCGCCGGAGCCGCTCGACTGCTGCCAACCAGTGCATCTCAGGCCTCCACCGGTCTGGTGCGCGGCCTGCTCCGACCGCGGGTGCAGCGGCGGTCCGGTGGGGTGGTGGTCCGGGGCCAGCCCGGGCAGCCCCTCGACCAGGTGGTGTGACCCGGCGTTGCGCGCCTGCTCGACGGCCCAGAACACCGCCTCGGGCGTCGCCGGTGAGGCCAGGTCGACGCTGGTGCCGGCCGGGCCGAAGGCCGCCGCGGCCTGGCGCAGCGCCTCACGCACCGAGAAGGCGAGCATCAGCGGGGGCTCGCCCACCGCCTTCGAGCCGTAGACGACGCCGTCCTCGTGGGCCCGCTCGAGCAGCGCCACGTTGAGCTCGTCGGGCAGCTCGCTGAAGCTCGGCAGCTTGTAGGTGCTGGCGCTCTGCGTGGTGAGCCGGCCCCGACCGGGCCCGTCGGACTCGTCCCAGCGCAGGTCCTCCAGGGTCAGCCAGCCGACGCCCTGCATGAAGCCGCCCTCGACCTGGCCGAGGTCGACCAGCGGGGAGAGGCTGTCGCCGACGTCGTGGACGATGTCGACCCGGCGGGTGCGGTAGGCGCCCGTGAAGCCGTCGACCTCGACCTCGGCCGCGGCGACGCCGTACGCGAAGTACTTGAACGGGTGTCCCGTCATCGTGGTCGAGTCCCAGTGGATGCCGTCGGTCGCGTAGAAGCCGGCGGCCCACAGCTGCACCCGGCTGAAGTAGGCCTGGCGGACCAGGTCGTCCCAGTCCAGCTGCGCGGCCGTCGGCGAACTCCGTCAACCGATCGATGATCTGCTCGCAGGCGTGCTTGACCGCGCCACCGTTGAGGTCGGCGCCGGAGCTGGCCGCAGTGGCCGAGGTGTTGGGCACCTTGTCGGTGCGGGTGGGCGCGAGCCGCACCCGGTCGAGCGGTACGCCGAGGGTGGTCGCGGCGACCTGCAGCATCTTGGTGTGCAGGCCCTGGCCCATCTCGGTGCCGCCGTGGTTGATCAGCACCGAGCCGTCCTTGTAGACGTGCACCAGCGCCCCGGCCTGGTTGAAGGCGGTGAAGTTGAAGGAGATCCCGAACTTCACCGGCGTCACCGCCAGGCCGCGCTTGGTGTGCTCGTGCGCGGCGTTGAACGCGTCGATCTCGGCCAGCCGCTCCGTGCACCCGCCCGTCGCTCAGCACCTGGTCCCAAGCGGTGGCGATCCGCTCGGGATGGCGCACCGGCTGCCCGTACGGCGTGGCCTGGCCCTCGACGTAGAAGTTGCGTCGGCGCAGGTCGATCGGCTCGATCCCGAGCAGCGGTGCGCACCGGCCGAGGATGTCCTCGATGACGAGCATCCCCTGCGGGCCGCCGAAGCCACGGAAGGCGGTCTGCGAGGTCTTGTGGGTGCGGGCGACCCGGCCGAGCAGGCGGACGTGGGGGATCCAGTAGGCGTTGTCGACGTGGCACAGCGCCCGCGCCAGCACGGGCTCGCTGAGGTCGAGGCTCCAGCCGCCGTCGGAGGTCAGCGTGGCCTCGAGCGCCTGGAGCCGACCCTCGGCGTCGAAGCCGACCCGCCACTGGGCGTGGAAGCCGTGCCGCTTGCCGGTCATCGTCATGTCGTGGGTGCGGGTCGAGGCGCAGGCGGACCGGGCGCCCGGTCAGGGTGGCGCCGAGGGCCGCGATCGCGGCGAAGCCGTGCGGCTGCATCTCCTTGCCGCCGAACCCGCCGCCCATCCGCAGGCACTGCACGGTGACGTGGTGGTTGTGGAGCCCGAGCACGTGGGCGACGATCTCCTGCGTCTCGGTGGGGTGCTGGGTGCTGCTCTGCACGAAGATCTGGCCGTCCTCGTCGACCAGCGCCAGCGACGCGTGCGTCTCGAGGTAGAAGTGCTCCTGCCCGGCCATCTCGGTCACCCCGCTGAAGACCCGTGCCGCACCCGCCAACCCGTCTTCGACGTCGCCGCGGCCGACGACCGGCTGGCCACCCTGGAAGCTGGCGGCGGCGATCGCTTCGGTGAGCGCCACGATCGACGGCAGCGGCTCGTAGTCGACCTCCACCGCCGCGGCTCCGAGCCGGGCGGCCTCGAGCGTCTCGCCGAGCACCCAGCAGACGGCGTGGCCGACGAACATCACCTCGTCGGGGAAGAGCGGCTCGTCGTGCTTCACCCCGGCGTCGTTGACGCCTGGTACGTCGGCGCCGGTCAGCACCCGCGCCACCCCCGGCATCGCCAGCGCCGGTGCGGTGTCGAGCCGAGTCACCCGGTGCATGCGGGTGCGGCGAGCACACGGGGGAGGCATGCAAGACGTTGTGGGTGCGGTGCACCAGGTCGTCGGTGTAGAGCGCGTGTCCGGTCGACGTGCAGGGCCGCGCTCTCGTGGGGCAGGGCTTGGCCGACCACCGGGTCGTCCGGACGCCGCGAGAGCTCGGTCATCGGATCGGCTCCGCTGCGGAGCCTTGCGCCCACAGCTTGCGCAGGGCGTTGCCGAGCATCGCCGAGCGGTACGCCGCGCTGGCCCGGTGGTCGTCCATCGGCGTCCCTTCCTGGGCGAGCAGCGCGGCTGCCCGCGCCACCGTTTCCTCGCTCCAGGGTTGGTCGACCAGCGCCGCTTCGGTGGCCAGCGCGCGGATCGGGGTGGCCGCCACGCCCCCGAGACCGATGCGCGCCCGGCGCACCACGCCGTCGTCGACGTCGAAGCGCGAACGCCACCGCCACGCTCGAGATGTCGTCGTACAAACGCTTGGCGATCTTGTGGAACGCGGTGAGACCCGGCGACGGCAGGGGCACGAGCACCGACCGGATCAGCTCGTCGTCGGCGAGCAGCGTGGCTCGGTAGTCGGTGAAGAAGTCCGACACCGCCACCTCGCGTTCACCGGCGGGTGACACCAGCACCAGCGTTGCGTCGAGAGCCAGCAGGGCGGGCGGCAGATCCCCGATCGGCGACGCGGTGGCGAGGTTGCCTCCGAAGGTCGCACTGTTGCGGATCAGCGGCGACGCGAACAACGGAAACACCTCGGCCAGCAGGGGCACAGCTCCGGCGAGGCGCCGCTCGACGTCGCTGAGGCTGAGCGCGGACCCGATGGAGGCACCGGCGTCGTCAACGCTCAGCTCGCGCAGCTCGGGCAGGTGCTCGATGGCAACCGTCATCGGCACCCGCGCACCCCGCAGGTTGACCTCGACGCCCCAGTCGGTGGAGCCCGCCACGATGTGGGCACCCTCGGCCCGTAGGGCCAGGGCTTCGGCGAGTGTCGCGGGACGAGCGAAGTCATCGGTCCGCGTCGGCACCGGACCTGGAGCCGGCTGATCAGAACGCGCGGCCATCGGGTCATCGGAGGGCGGGAGTCCGAGGACGAGGGCGGCGTCCTTGATCGGCCGATAACCCGTGCATCGGCACAGGTTGCCGCTCAGAGCATGGAGGTCGAAACCTTCGTCGTCGGCGACGCCTCGACCCGGGCGGTAGTACTCCGCCGCCATGCTGCACGCGAAACCCGGGGTGCAGTAGCCGCACTGCGACCCGCCCCAGGTGACCAGCTCGGACTGCACCGGGTGCATCGCTTCGGGTGACCCGAGGCCCTCGGCGGTCACGACCTCCTGACCGGCGAGGCCCGCCATCGGGACCAGGCAGCCGTTGAGCGGCGTCCACTCAGTGGGGCGAGCGACGCCGGTCCGGGCCACCAGCACCGTGCACGCGCCGCACTCTCCCTCGGCGCACCCGTCCTTGCTCCCGGTGAGCCCCTGGTCGCGCAACCAGTCCAGGAGACTCACGTGTGCCGCGACCTCGCCCAGCGGGATCGTCTGCCCGTTGACGTTCACCTCGGCCGAGTGCATGGCCCCATCGTCGGTCATGGGCGCTGTCAGGGCCAGCGTCGGACCGTGCCGCGTGACCCCACTGGGCCGGGAGCGTTGTCTGGGCATGAGACCGACGCACGCTGCTCGCCTGCTGGTTGCACCTTTGGCGCTCGGCCTGGCGCTGGCCCTGCCCGCCGTACCCACCGCAGCCGAGTCACCCGCGTCGGCCCCCTCGGTCACCGCCTCCGCTCAGAAGCCCAAGCCGAGGTACCGGGAGTACGTCGCGCTGGGCGACTCGTGGACCGCTGACGTGGTGATCCTCAACTCCGACGGGCTGCCGGCGAGAAACCACGCCCCGATCGACTGCGGACAGTCGCAACGCAACTACCCCAAGCTCGTGGCCAAGGCTTTGCGGGTGCCTACGTTCCGCGATGCGTCCTGCGGCTCCGCCACCACCGACGACTTCGCCCATCCCCAGACCGGGCTGCCCACCGGCGGCACCAACCCGCCGCAGTACGACCGGCTGACCAAGTCGACCGACCTGGTCACCGTCGGCATCGGTGGCAACGACGCCGGCATCGCCAGCGCGGGCATCGACTGCCTCAACGTGCTGCCGGTTCGAGAACCCGCTGCCGACCGACGAGCTGCCGCTTCCCGGGCTGCCGATCCCGTTCCTCGGGAGCGACCCGCCGCTGGGTGGCTGCAAGGAGAAGTACACCAAGAACGGAGTGGACGAGCTCGCGCGCAACATCCGCGAGAGCCAGCCCAAGCTGGTGCGAGCACTGAAGACCATCCACCGCCTGTCACCCAACGCGCGGATCCTGCTCGTCGACTACATGTCGGTCATCCCGGACCACGGGTGCTACCCCACTCGTGCCGGCCACTGACGAGGACATGGCACTACATCAAGGCCAAGTTCGACCAGCTCAACGCGATGCTGGCCCGGGCCGCCCGCAAGGGAGGTGCCGAGATCGTGCGGACCCACCGACTCACGGTCGGCCACGACCTCTGCCAGGGCCCGCAGGTGCGCTACGCCGAGACGCTCGGTCCGTCGGTCAACGACTTCGCCGTCGGCATCCCGGCCCACCCCAACGCCGCCGGTGCCCGCGCTCAGGCAGCGTCGGTCCTGCAGCTACCTGCTGCGCACTGAGCCGTCAGGACGCGATGTCGGGCGTCTCCGCCGAGTCCGACCGGGCGGCGACGCGAGCGCGGTTCTCCGCCCTGCGATCCACGAACTTGGTGGCCTGCGCGTCGAGCGCGGCCAGGAACGTGCCGAGCTCGTCGCGCGCCTGCTCGCCGACACTGCCCAGGCCGCTGCGCTCGAAGACGTCCAGTGCCGCAGGATCGGCATGATCACCTCGTCGTGGTGCAGGCGCAGGTCGTAGATGCCGGCCTTCGCGATCATCATCGAGCTGCGCCGGAAGCCCGCCATGGTGGCGCCGGGCATCTCGAAGCCGATGACCTCGTCGGCGATCGCCCGCATGGTCTCGTCGGGCGCGATCTCGAGCGCCGCGGCGACGATGTTGCGGTAGAAGACCATGTGCAGGTTCTCGTCCTTGGCGATCCGCGCGAGCAGCCGGTCGGCGATCGGGTCGCCGGTCACCTTGCCGGTGTTGCGGTGGGAGACCCGGGTCGCGAGCTCCTGGAAGGACACGTAGGTGACGGCCTCGAGCGCGGTCTTGTCACCCGAGTCGTAGCCGGAGGTCATGTAGTCCATCCGGGCCCGCTCGAGCTCGACCGGGTCGACGCCCGCGGGTCACCACGAGGTAGTCGCGCAGGGCGATGCCGTGCCGGTTCTCCTCGGCCGTCCACCGACCCACCCAGGTGCCCCAGGCGCCCTCGCGCCCGAAGCGCGTCGCGATCTCGCGGTGGTACGACGGCAGGTTGTCCTCGGTCAGCAGGTTGGTGAACATCGCGGCCTTCGCCGTCTCCGACAGCTGCGACTGCTCCGGCGACATAGTCCTCCCCGCCGAGGAACGCGAAGTCGCGCCCCTGGCTCCACGGGATGTAGTCGTGGGGATGCCACTCCTGGGCCAGCGAGAGGTGGCGGTCGAGGTTCTCGGCCACGACGGGCTCGAGCTGCTCCAGCAGGTCCTGGGTCGTGCCGGTCATGTGCGCTCGCTTCGGTGGGGGTCTCGCCCTCTGCACAGTAGCCGCGGCCGGCGTGGCTCAACGGCCGGTGACGCCGTCGATCTGCTCCCGGATGATGTCGGCGTGGCCCACGTGCCGCGCCTGCTCGCTGAGCTTGTGGGCGAGCACCCAGCGCAGGTTCGAGTCGGTGCTCGTGCACCGGCCGCGCGGTCGCGGCCTCGGGCTCTCCGACCTGCGCGGACGATCTCGTTGCTGCGCGCGATAGGCCTCGCGGAACCGCTGGAGGACCTCCTCGGAGCTCACCGAGGCGGGCACCTCCATCGTGAAGTCCCACTTCTCGTCGTCGAGCTCGCCGGCGACGTGGTGGGCGAACCAGTAACGCTCACCGACCGTCATGTGCTGCACCAGGCCCAGCAGGTTGGTGCCGGTCGGCACCAGCACCCTGCGCAGCTGCTCCTCGTCGAGGCCCTCGCACTTGATCAGCATCGCCTCGCGCAGCGAAATCCAAGAACTTCAGTGCCGTCTCGAGCTCGGAGCCGGGCATGCGAGGGGCAGGGCGTCGCTGTGTCTCGGCCACCCGACGACCCTAACCACCGATGGGCACATCGACCACAGCTCGTCTAGCGTTGGCGCATGCATCGTTCGCGCATCGGCCCGATCCTGATCGACCATCCGCCCTCGTCCTTCGACGCGGCGCTGACCTTCTGGGGAGGCGTCCAGGGCGTCGAGCCGGTTCCGGAGGAGGACAGCCCCGAGTATTCGAGCCTCGGCCAGGTCGGCTCCGCCAAGCTGTTCGGGCAGCGGCTGGGTGAGGGAGAGCCGCGCGTGCATCTCGACATCGAGACCGACGACGTGCCAGCCGAGATCGCCCGGGTGGTCGCGCTCGGAGCGACCGTGGTGCACGAGGGCAAGAGCTACGCAGTTCTGCAGGACCCCGGTGGTCTGGTCTTCTGCGTGGTGCCGGTGCAGACGGGCGAGGCCTTCGAGCGTGACGCCACCACCTGGGAGTAGCGCCGTCCGCTCAGTACGGCGTTCGCTCGGACTGTCCCAACCACGCGCTGAACGGCGAGAACGAGTCGTCGAGCGTGACCATCGAGACCGGCATCGGCCAGGTCGCAGCGGTCGTGGGCGAACAGGTCGTAGAACGCGCGGTCGTCGAAGCCGCCGCGGGCGGCGTCGTCGCGGTCGGCGGCGTAGACGACGCGGTCGACGCGTGACCACAGAGCAGCGGAGACGCACAGCGGGCAGGGCTCGCACGAGGCGTACAGCGAGCACCCGGTGAGCGCGAAGTCGCCCAGCTCGGCGCACGCCGACCGGATGGCCAGGACCTCCGCGTGGGCGGTGGGGTCGAGGTCGCGGGTGACCCTGTTCTGACCGATGGCCACCAGCTCGCCGTCCTTGACCACGACGGCGCCGAACGGCCCGCCGCCCTCGTCGACGTTGGCCACGGCGAGCTCACCGCCTTGCTCAGCCAGGCCTGGTCGACTGCCTGGTCAGCCGCCGGTCAGTCACGGTGCCTCCTGAGAAGTCGTTGTCTCGGCCACCCGCAGCACGGCCTGCTCGAACGCGTCCAGCCCGGCGGCGACGTCGACCTCGCGGACGTCTTCGTCGGGATGGTGGCTGATGCCGTCGTGGCAGCGCACGAACAGCATCCCGATGTCGGTCACCGCGGCCATCGCCATGGCGTCGTGCCCGGCCGGGCTCCACAGCCCCATCGGCGGCGTGGTCGCCGGTGGTCCGGATGCCGTCGATCACCGCTTGCTGCAGCCACGGCGCGCACGGTGCGGCCGGGGCGTTGTGCGTCTCGACCGACCTCGAGCCGCAGCCCCCGCGCGTCGCAGAGCCTGCTCGATCTCGGTCGCGCATCGACTGCCCACATCGCGTCGCGCTCGTCGTCGGTCGCGGCCCGCAGGTCGAGGCTGAAGTCGGCGCGGCCGGGGATCACGTTGACCGCGCCCGGCTGCACCTCGATCCGGCCGACCGTGGCGAAGCACTCGGACGCGCGGGCCAGCCGCTCGATGGCGGTGATCGCCTCGCTGGCCCCGACCAGCGCGTCGCGCCGTTTCGCGATACGGCGTGCCGCCGGCGTGCCTCGCCTCGCCGATGACCGAGAGCGCGGAACCGCCGCGCGCCGGCGATGGTGGTCACGTAGCCGAGCGAGGCATCGGCCGCCTCCAGGTAGGGGCCCTGCTCGATGTGGGCCTCGAGGTAGCCGACCAGGCTCTCCGGCGTGCGGGCCGCCTCGCCGATCCGGCCCGGGTCGAGCCCGAACGCCCCGAAGGCCTCGCGCAGCGAGGTGCCGGTGCCGTCGCGCAGCTCCCACCACGCCGTCGTCCCAGGTGCCGGCCACGGCCTGGCTGCCCAGCAGCGCCTTGCCGAAGCGGGTGCCCTCCTCGTCGCTGAAGCCCACCACCTCGAGGGCGAACGGCAAGCTCGTCGATCCGGTCGCGCAGCCGCTCGGCCACCGCGATCGCCATCACCACGCCGAGCATCCCGTCGTAGCTGCCGGCGTCGGGCACGGTGTCGAGGTGCGAGCCGAGCACCAGCGCCGGCAGGCCGGGCGTGCGTCCCTCGCGGCGGCCCCACTGGTTGCCGGCCGCGTCCTGCCAGGTGCTCAGGCCCGCCTGCTCCATCCACTCGGCAGCCTGTGCGTTGCCCTGCGCGTGCTCGGTGGAGAGGTAGATCCGCTGGAGACCGGCAGCCAGCGAGGAGAAGCGGTCCAGCTGCGCGCAGCGGTCGAGCACCTCGGCGGCGTTCATCGGTAGACCGCCTCGCGCGGCGTCCACGCCGCCACCCGCCGGCACCGCTACGCCGTGGGCGCGCAGCGCCGCCTCGAGCGCGGCGAGCGTGACCAGCACGGCGTCCTTGCGGGCGTTGTAGCCCATCGTCCCGATCCGCCAGACCCTGCCGTGCAGCGGCCCGAACGAGGTGCCGATCTCGATGCCGAAGTCCTCGAGCATCGCGGCGCGCACGGCGTCGCCACCCGCTGCTGCCGAGCAGCGTCCGGGATCTCGACGGCCACCACGTTGTGCATCTTGTGCGCGACGTCGCCGAAGACCCCGAGCCCCAGCCCGAGCACCCCGTCGAGCATCGCCCGACCGTGCAGCTCGTGGCGGGCGACCGAGGCGTCGAGCCCCTCCTCGACCAGCAGCCGCGCGCACTCGCGCGCGCCGTAGAGCATCGTGGTCGCCTCGGTGTGGTGGTTGAGCCGGCGCGGGCCCCAGTAGTCCATGATCTGCGCGAGGTCGAGATAGTTCGAAGCGATCGGGGCTCGGCTGCTGGCCTCCGCCGCATCGTCCGAGTCGTCCCGGATCCCTGCCTCGACGCGCTTGCGGCCATCGATCACCGCCACGGCGCGCGGCGAGATCGTGATCGGCGCGCTGCCCGAGGGTCCGCCGAGACACTTCTGCAGGCCGGCGCTGACCACGTCCATGCCCCAGGCGTCGGTCTCGAAGACGTTGCCAGCCAGCGACGCAGTGGCATCGCAGTAGAGCAGCACGTCGTGGCGCCGGCAGATCTCACCGAGGTCGGCCAGCGGCTGGCTCATCGTGGTGGAGGTGTCGCCCTGCACCAGCGCCAGCACCTTCGGTCGCACCTCGGTGATCGCGGTCTCGATCTGCTCGGGGTCGAAGACCTGGCCCCACGGCACCTCGATCGTGTGCACCTCGGCGCCGCAGCGTTCGGAGATCTCCTTGAGCAGATGCCCGAAGCGACCGAAGACCGGCACCAGCACCCGGTCGCCCGGCTCGAGCAGGGAGACCAGCGCGGCCTCGATGCCGGCGCGGGAGGTGCCGTCGACGAGGAAGGTCTGCTCGTTGCTGGTCCGGAACACCTCGCGGTAGAGATCCATGGTCTCGTTCATGCACTCGGTCATCCAGGGGTCGAACTGACCCGACCAGCGGGGCCGACATCGCGCGCAGCACCCGCGGGTCGGCGGTGATCGGGCCCGGGCCCCATCAGCAGCCGCGTCGGGGGGTTGATCGGGCCAGCGGACGCCGCACTCACGCCGCCACCCCATCACGAAGGAGCTGTCGTCCCCAGCGGTGGTCGGGCCGGCCGCGGTCGAGCGCCTGCCCGCGCAGCAGGTGTGGGTCACGCGACCGGTGAGGTGCCGACCGTCGTAGGCCGAGATGGGGTGGCGGTGCGCCAGCTCCGCCGCCGAGATCTGGAGGTCGAGGGCGGCGTCGTAGACGGCCAGGTCGGCGTCGGCGCCGACGGCGATCCGGCCCTTGGCGCCGAGGCCGACCAGGTCGGCGGTGTTGATCGACATCCACCGGCTGACCCGGTCCAGCGTGATGCCTCGGCGGCGCGCCTCGTCGGCGACTGCGGCGAAGCCGACCTGGAGCCCCGACGACCCCGCCCCATGCCTGCTGGAGGTCGCCGTCGCCGCGGAGCTTCTCCTCGGCAGGAGCGGGGGAGTGGTCGCTGACGATCGTGTCGATCAGGCCGGCCAGCAGGCCCTGCCACAGCTCGTCGCGGTTGCCGGCGTCGCGGATCGGCGGGCAGCACTTGTACTCCGTGGCGCCGTCGGGGATCTCCTCGGCGGCGAAGCACAGGTAGTGCGGGCAGGTCTCCACCGTGACCGGCAGCCCCTCCGCCCGGGCGTCGGCGATCGGGCCGAGAGCGCGGGCGCTGGACAGGTGCAGCACGTGCACCCGCGCACCGGTCTCGCGGGCGCCGTCGAGCAGCCGGCCGATCGCAGCGGTCTCCGCAGCGTCGGGGCGGCTGAGCAGGAAGTCGGCGTACGCGCGGCTCGGCGGAGCCGGCGCCGCGTCGAGCACGGCGGCGTCCTCGGCGTGCACGATCAGCAGCGCGCCCAGCCGGGCGACCTCAGCCATCGCGCCCCGGAGCCGCGTCGGCGTCCAGCGGCGGGAACTCGTCGACGCCCGACGGCGACAGGAAGCACTTGAACCCGAACACCCCGGCCTCCCAGAGCGGCTCGAGGTCGTCGAGGTTGCCGGGCACCGCGCCGCCCCAGAAGCCCACGTCGACCGCCAGCTCGTCCGTGCGCCGCCGCCCGCTTCGCCTCGAGCCCGGCGACGGTGGTGGTCGGGCGGCACGGAGTTGAGCGGCATGTCGACCAGCGTGGTGACCCCGCCGAGCGCAGCGGCGTGCGTGCCGGTGACGAACCCCTCCCACTCCGTGCGGCCGGGCTCGTTGATGTGCACGTGGGTGTCGACGACGCCCGGCACGACGTACGCCGTGTCGGGCACCCGCAGCACCTCGCCGTCCGGCCTGGTCGTCGAACGCTGCGATCGCCTCGATCCGGCCGTCGACGACGGTGATGGTGGCCGGCACGAACGCGCCGTCGACCAGCACCTGCCGGCCCTGCACGGCATCGATCCTCATGCCCACGCCCGGGGCTCGGCCGGCGCACCCTCGCGGACGACCGTGGCCTCGATCAGCCCGTAGGGGCGGTCGGCGGCGTAGAAGACCTCGCCCGGGTTGTCCAGGCCGAACGGCTCGAGGTCGACCAGGAAGTGGTGCTTGTTGGGGCACGACAGCCTGACCTCGGCCACCTCGGCGTACCGCTCCAGCACGGCCTTGCCCATCGCGAAGATCGTCTGCTGGAGCGCCAGCGAGTGCACCGACGCGAACGTCTCGAGCAGGGTCTGCTTGATGCCGTCGTAGGCGGCGTCGTAGTCGATGCCGAGCTCGGTGTAGCGCCACGACGCAGTCAGGCTGGTGGCCAGGATCCGGTCGTCGGTCTCGGCCAGCGTCGTGTAGCGGTCGCGCGGGAAACCCGTGGAACTCCGAGCCGGTCGACTTGAGCACGACGCAGTCCTTGAGCCCGGCGACCACGAACGTCTCGTCACCGTCCTTCTGCACGACGGCGGTGCGGGTCTCCCGACCGGTCCGGACGAACGAGTGGTCGTGCGGTGCGCCGTCGACCGCGATCCGCTCCCACGCGTACTGCTCGGCCGCCCACCGCCCGCCGCGTCACCCACGGGAACTCGGACGACGAAGTGGTCTCCGAGGGTGATCAGGAACGTCTCGGGCGGAGCTCGACGCCGTGCTGGCGGGCGAACGCGTAGACGGTGTTCTTCTGGGTGTCGGTCGCCACCACGTGGCTGTTGTCGCCCTCGGTGTGGCAGGCCTCGAAGTCGCCGCGCAGCTGCGAGGTGACGTTGAGGTCGGCGATCTGGTGGCGGCCGGGATGGTCGGGGACGCCGTCGCGGTCGATCCGGACCAGCCGCACCTCCGCCTTGCCGTACTGGTTGTCGCCCAGCACGATCTTCTGCCCCTTGCCCCCCGCCGACACGTCAGCTGCCTCGATAGGTCGTGTAGGCGAAGGGGCTCAGCAACAGCGCGACGTGGTGGTGCTCGTCGGCAGTCACCGTGAACGCCAGGGTCACCTCGGGGAAGAAGGTCTCGCGGTCCTGCCGCGGCGAACCACGGGCCGGTCGCGAAGCTGATCGTGTGCGCGCCGGCAGCCAGCTCAGCAGCGAAGCGGACCCGTCCATCGGCGTCGGTGACCGCCTCCTCGACGGTGCCGTCGGGTGCCGTGAGGGCGAGGCTCAGGCCAGCCGCCGGGCGGCCGAGCGCGGCGTCGAGGACGTGGGTGCTGGCCGAGCTCATCGCGCGAGTTTCATGAGATCAGGGCCTTCAGTCGGAGGGTCGCGATCTCGGCGAGCTGAGTCTTGGTGACGCCGAGCTCGGTCGTCGGATCGTTGGTCAGTCGGTGCTCCAGGAGGTCGAGCATCTCAGCCGCGCTGCGGCCGGCGGCCCGAACCAGGTAGATCCGACCGAACTTCTCCTCGTAGCGACGGTTGCCTTCTGCCAGGCGGTCCAACGTCACCACGTCCGAGGCGGAGACCCCGGCCTGCTCCGTGCGCGACATCGTCGCGCCGGCGCTGGATCCGGACGCTCGCTCGCCGATCCGCGGGTGATCGGCCAGAGCGCCTTCAACTTCCTCATCGGTCCAGGTCGCGGCAGCCCGATCTGCCACCGCGAGCAGCGCGTCGCGGTCGGCGTAGGGACGGGCGGTCACGATGGCGGAGACCCACGAGTCGATGCCGACGCAAGGTCGCACGACCTCCGCGGCTTCGTGCTCACCGATGACGTTGAAGTGCTCGAGTTCCACCTGTGCCTCCCGTCCGCAGGTGCCAAGGATCGCGGGGCAGGATCACGGAGACAAGGGCTGCGGCCGATCGGGCCGCCGTCGCCCGATACGTTCGGGCCATGGCACACGAGTTCGACCTGCAGATCCAGGTCGAAGCGGCTGGCAACGGCCGCTACGAAGCTGACCTGTCCGGCGGCTGGATGGTCGGCGGGGGCGTCAACGGTGGCTACCTGCTGTCGGTGATCGGCAACGCCATCAGCTCAGAGCTGCCCGGTAAACCCGACCCGATCACGATGAGTGCTTACTTCCTCTCGCCGAGTGCGCCGGGCCCGGCGACGGTCGAGGTCGACGTACGCCGTGAGGGTGGCCGGGTGGCCACCGTCGCTGCCGACCTCCGCCAGGGCGACGTCACCCGGATCACCACTCTCGCGACCTTCGGCACCCTCGGTCACGACGATGAGGACGTGCGGACGACGGCCACTGAGATCGACCTGCCGCCGCTCGAGGACTGCGTCTCCAACACCCACGCCCCACCGGAGCTGCGCAAGATCGCGCCGCTGATGGAACGCTTCGACATGCGCTTCCACCCCGACCACGTGGGCTGGACGGTGGGCCAGCCGAGCGGACGCGGCGAGCTGAGTGCATGGTTCCGGATGATCGACGGGCGCGACCCCGACCCCATCGAGCTGTTGATGGTGGTCGATGCCCTGCCGCCCGTGACCTTCGACCTCGGGCAGATGGGCTGGGCGCCGACGCTCGAGCTCACCGTGCATGTGCGGGCGCGCCCTGCGCCCGGATGGCTCAAGGTCCGCCACGTCACCCGCAACGTCGCCGGCGGGATGTTCGAGGAGGACTGCGAGGTGTGGGACTCCGTGGGTCGCCTGGTTGCCCAGTCGCGCCAGCTGGCGCTGCTGCCGCGCACCACGACCTGAGTCGCGACCGAGCAGGGGCGGCACCGCGCCGTCAGTAGTCCCAACCGTGCAGGGCCAGATAGACCGTCACGCCGACCACGACGGCACCGCCGAGCTGGCGCGGCCAGGACCAGCGCGGCGTGGGGCCTTGCCGACCGAACAGCGACATCGTCGCGAGCACCACAGCCGGCAGCGTCATCACCACGAAGGCAGCTCTGACCAAGGTGAGGTCGTCGGAGATGCGGGCACTGAGGATCGCCGCACAGCCGGTGCCGAGGACGATCAGCACCAGGAGGGCGAGCACTCCTTTCGGCAGCACCTGTTGCAGGCGAGGGAAGTTGGGATACCTCTCCTCGAAGATGGCGATCAGCTCCGGTACCAGGAACAGCGCGCCGCCCACCCAGAGCTGCCAGCAGTTGCCCACGAATGCGTAGCCGATCAGCGTGAAGATGGCTGCCCGGATGGTGGCGCCGAGCAGCTGCTGGAGCGGATGGGACGCGGGCAGCTCGCGAGGCGCCTCGACCTGCGTGAGTCGGCGCGGGTAGAGCGTGGCCGCGAGCTCCTCGCCGACAACACGCGCCGCGACGGCTGCGATCGTGACGACGGCGAGCAGGTTGGCGTGCTGGGTTACCGCTAGCGGCATCCCGGCGAACTGGTCCAGCACCGCAACGGTCTTCTGCACGATCCAGCCGCACAGGAGCGCGGCGATCAGGCCGTCCGCAAAGCGGTCCCACGCATAGACGGCATCGGTCTCCCGGCTGCGCCGGAAGGGACGGATGGCCGCGCCGATCAGTGGGACGGCCACCCACAGCACCACCAGGACCAGGACGACGAGCAGTGCGTGCAACGGGGACGGGTTGCTGGAGCTGAAACCGCCGGAGACAAGCACGGTGAGCCGCGAAAGCGACTGCGGCCATCGCCCCGGCCAGAGCATCCAGACAAGCCAGGACGAGCACGGCGATCATCAGGCCGAGGGCCGGCGGCACCGCCTTGCCACCGGTCTCGATGGCGCCGGCGATCCCGAGCCCACCGGCAAGCAGGGGGAGGACCAGCCAGAGTGAGCCAAACATCGCTCGCAAGTAGTTGGCGTCCAGGACGAGCCGCCCACCCAGGGGTGACCTGGGTGCGAGCCACCAGGGCAGCGTCAGGCTCAAGGCATCCGCCCGTGCCCAACCCGGGGCTCGCCAGGTGAACGACCGGTCGCCCGGCCCCTCACCCACAGCGACGAAGACGCTGCCTTCCGGCACCAGGTCTTCGGTGTCGGTGATCGTTCGATGGGACCCGGCTGCGACCGAGCCGGCCAGCCCGGCTGCAGCAGCGGCCCCGCTCGGCCCGGCGCCAGCAGGCGCGGCCGTGAAGCGTCGGGGGGCCGAGCGCGAGAGGCCGTGCGGAGCCGCCAACGCGATCAGGACCATGCCGACGATGCCGAGCTCGAGTGCCCGGCGGGTGTCGCCGGAGATCCCGTCACCGGCTTCGATGCGGGGCGCGGCCGAGATGGGTTCGGTGATGACTTCACTCGGTGGAGGGCTGGGCTCGGTCGGCGGCGGGTCGGTCGCCTCGGGCGCCGGGGTGGGTGAGCCCGGGTCGATGACTGGCGCGACCGGAGTCGGCTCGGGTTCGGCTGGGCTGATGGGATCCGTCGGCACCGGATCTGTAGGCACCGGATCGGGGGGACGGGCGTCCGGAGTGGGGAGCTGCGGGGCGGTTGGTCGAGCGGTCGGGAAGGGGTCCGCCGTCGAGGTCTGGGCAGGAGTGGGCTCCGCAGTCGGGGTCTCGACGGGGGTGGGCTCGACCGTAGGGGTGGGCTCCACAGTGGGGGTTGGTTCGACCGTAGGGGACGGCTCAACGGTGGGGATGGGTTCGCCGGTCGAGCTGGGCTTTCCGCTGGGGCAGAACTCTTCGCTCGGGCATGGCTCTTCGCTCGGGAAGGGTTCTTCGCTGGGGCAGAACTCTTCGCTCGGGCAGGGCTCTTCTTCTGCGGCGGACGAGGTGCCAGCCAACAAGATGGCAAAGATGATGGGCAGGCAGAGCACGGCTGCCAGGCACACGAAGCCAGCGCGAGCCGGCGCGCTACCTGTCCACCTGCGGTGCCATGACCCCATGCTGTTGCTCCGGTGTGTGCGAGTCGGCGGGCCGAGAAACCAGAGTTGATCAAGCAAACTTCGGTGCCAGAGTGCCGCATTCAGACGCTCGGCAGCGGGGCTTTTCCACAATTCGTGACGGAAGTGCGCGAGCTGGGCGCGCCTGGGTCAGGAGGCGGACGGGACGTCGTCGTCGTGCAACGCCGATCCGAGTGTGCGCCACCACCGGGCACCCTGCCGGTTGGCCTCCGACTCGACCGAGCTGAGTGTGTCCAGGTGGGAGTGGTCGGCCATGCCGAGGGCGAAGAGCGCGGCGTGCTGGAGCGAGGGCCGCTGAGTGGAACGGGCCGCGGCCAACAGCTGGTCGGCCGCGTCGTCGCTCAGGTCTCCGCGACACAGGCCGGTGGTCACGAACCCGCGGGCGCGCAGACCGACGCGGCTCTCCCCGCAGGCCACCTCAGCCACCGCGTTGCGCTCGACGACATGCCCCATCCGGCGCAGCAGCGACCAGCTGAGGCTGGCCACCTGCTCGTCAGCCTCCTGGGTCAGCTGCAGCACCGTCTGGGCCACGGCCTTTCCATAAGGGCTCAACCCGAGCAGGACGGCGGCGAGGTTGCGACGGTCGCGCTGCACATGGAAGAGGCCCTCCCGCACCAGCCGACGCAACATCTGGTCCGGGTCGTGAGCAATCCTGGTGGTCGCTGCCTCGGCATAGGCCGCAACGGCTTCGGCAATGATTCGAGCCAGCCCGCCGTCGACCAGCTCCATGTTGGTCCGGCTCCGCGCGATCCGCCGCCGTGCCTCGCGGTCCGGCATTGCGGCGAGCACTCGTTGAAAGTGTTCCTCGGGCAGCTGGATGGCCAGCTCGATCGCGTCGGTACGTCGGGACAGGTCGCCGGACTTGCGCAGCTCATGGCCGACATGTCGTTCGAGGACGTGGGTGTCCTCGTCGCCGAATGACCCCTGCGCGGCCAGTGCCCCAGCCACGCTCACCGCGCCACGACGCAGCATGCGGTTGTCACCGCCCATGAGTCGAAGCACCAGCTCACCGGCGGCGTCGTCGGCCACCTCACGCAGCAGCCCGAGGGCGGGGGCGACGTTCTGGGCGTCAGGATGCATCACGAACCGGCCCACGCTGCGGGTGAGGTGACGCCCGCTCTGGGGATGGTTCAGCAGGGCTACCGCCGCCTCATACCGACGCAGGAAGGCGACCCCGCTCGATCGGGTGAGCTCGTCGACCAGCCGGTTGGAGACCATCGTCCAGGTGGCGGGGTGGAGATAAACGCGTTCGTAGGAGTTGAGGTCATCGGCCAGCTTGAGCCAGTGGCCGCCGGTGGCCTTTCGCTTCTCCACCATCCGGAAGAGCTCGTCGAGGCCGTCTGCGGTCGTCTGGCTGGTCGCCTCGAAAGGCGTCGGATTGCCGGCCGCGCGCTGCAGCATGCGGTTCGCCGCCAGCAGGGCACCGTCGGGCTGACCGACCGCAGCTTCGTACGCAGTGAGATGCCGGTGCCCGATGGGTTGGCTGCCGGACTCCCAGCGACTCACTCGGGGGCCGTCGAGGGCGATCCCGATCTCGCGCATGTTGCGGACGAACTCGGCGCGGCTGATGTCCCGGGTGCGGGGGAGAACAGCCGGCAGGTGGCCAGCAGCCACGCCAGCCGGGTGGTGCTGTCGATCTTCGCCGAGTCGCGAGGGTGGGGGTCGACCGGCAGGCGTTGCGGACGCCCGCGCTGACGCTGAGCGTGGGGCACGTGGACGTTGACGGACACGTTTTCCCTCTCTTCAGCGTCGGTACCAGCCCCCGAGAGCCGATTCAAATAGATGTCTGAGCATCTTGATCCAACAACAAATGAACGAAGCAGTCCCACAAAGGTGATGATGCGATAAGAGTGCGGCACATTCGGGTGCCTGAGCACATCGGCGCGCCCCTGGCTCGCTCGCGGTTGGAGTCTCCGGCCGCTACAAGTAATTCCTTGGAGGGAATAACTCAATGAATCGCAGCGGCATCATCAAGCGCGGCCTGGCAGCAACTGCCATCTCCGCCCTCGCAGTAACCGGTATCCCGGCGCTCGCCGGCACCGCCAACGCAGCCGTCGGCAGCGTTTCTGTCTCCGGCTTCAACGCCTTCGACGTCGACGAGTTCGCAACTCCCGACGACTTCACCGTCACAGTCCGGGAGACCGGCGGCACCCCGACCGTGGGACAGGCCGTCGAGTACAAGCTACGTCTTCACCCCACAGGCTGGCGGGCCCGCGGTCGACTCAGGCTGGCAGCCCAACGCTGGTGTGACCGATGCCGACGGCAAGCTGAAGCTGAACTTCGTGCCCGCGGGTTCCGGCTCCTACGTGCTCACCGTGCGGACTACGGGCAGTCAGATCTCTTCGCCGGCTTTCACCTTTGTCGCCGGTGAGTCCGAGATCTTCTGGGCCGACGGCGCTTCCGCCTCGTCCCCGGTGAACGGCAGCGACAGCTACACCGGCGTGCTTTCGCTGACCAACGCGGCGCAGACCGTGCTCAGCGGCCGCCGCGTCGACGTCACGTACGCCGGAGGCGAGGACGCGAACTTCGGTACGCAGACCGCGCCGGCGGTGCGCGACTCGGCGAATACCGCCCACTCGACCACCGGCACCGACGGCACGTTCACGGTGTCGTTGACCGACGTGGTGGCGACCCCGCCCAACCCGGAGACCGGCACCCTCACCGCTACGGCGCCGGCACTCAAGGGAGCCGGCGACGTGCCAGCTGCCGACGCCACGGACGAGCTCGAGGTCAACTTCGAGGAGGCGCCCGTCGTCAAGGCGGTCACGCTCACCAAGAAGAACGTCTTCGCCGGCGCGCTGCCCCGGGCAAGCCGGTCGAGCTCAATGTCGTCGTCACGAGCGAGGGCGCCGACTCCGCTCCCGGGCGACGACGTGGTGCTGAAGGACTACCCGGTCTCGTTCACGGTCGACAAGGGCTTCCTCACCCCCGACTCCAAGGGCCGGGTCTCACCACGGGCGATCAACGACCTGATGCTCACCGCTGACCAGGACGACGAGGGCGACCTCTTCGGCTTCTACGAGGACCTGGGCACCGACCAGTCCGTCGACACCAGCGACGACCAGGGCGCGAACAACGCGGCCGGCATCATCGCGACCATCGGGAAGGACGCCGGCTTCAACGACGACGGCCTCGTCACCCAGACGGTCACCGTCACCGCCGGTGGCAAGACCGCCACCGACGACGATCACCTACGACGTGCGCGACTACCTGAACCTGGCTGGCCGTGGCGTTCCGCAAGGACGGCGGCTCCACCAACGTGCCCGGCTCGGTCGACCTCAAGCTCTACGCGGCTGACCAGTTCGGCAACCTCGTGGGCGACCAGCCCGCGAGCATCTCGGACAACACGCCGGTCGCCCGGGTCACCACCGAGCCCGGTGGCGCCACGACCGACTTCATCAACGACAACCCGTCGGTCACGGCGTCCTCGAGCCAGCCGGTCTCGCAGACCGTCACGGCGCGCGATCAACGCCGACGAGAACCTCGTCAACGCGACGGGCGACAAGGCCGCCGAGACCAGCGAGGTGGTCAAGGGCAACACGACCTCAGCTGGGGCAACGGTGGTGGCGGCGACCAGGACCCGCATCATCGCCAAGCTCAAGGGCATCAACAACGGCGGCAAGGCCGACCGGCTCAACGTGGTCGCGCCGAAGAAGGCCAACGGCGCCACGGTGAAGCTGTTCCGGTCCTCGTCGGCAAGAGGATGCGTCCCGTCGGCACCACGGTGCTCACGAACGGCCGAGCGAAGTTCGTCATCGCCGACCGCAACGGTCGCGACTTCACGAAGTACGTCGCCAAGGTCCGTCAGACCAACGACACCAAGGGCGCGAAGCACGAACCGTCGCAACGTTCGTTGATCCAGCTCTAGCACCACCCAGCTACAGTGGCCCCGGGCCGACCGCAAGGTCGGTCCGGGGCTTCGCCCTTCCCGGAGTCCGACGGGTCAGCGCACCTCAGTCGAAGCGCGACCGCCGCATCGAGAAGATCCACCGCCGCCGGGGGTGCTCGCTCACCGACCACAGCTCGTCGGTCGAGGGCCAGTAGGCAATGTCCTCGGGTCCCATCGGCGTCGCCCACCGGTGTCGCCGGAACGATCCGGGCTCGCCGACGTACACCGACCCCGGCATCCGCGGACCGTGCGAGACGGTCAGGTGCAACCGTCCGCGCGCGACCACCGCGCCCTGCATCTGGCCCACCCCCTCGTCCAGCCCGGTAGGTCTGGCCGACGCCGTCGTCGGCGGTCGCGAGCAACGCTGTCGCTGGGTCGATCGGTGAAAGCGGACCAGCCGCCTGGTCTTCTCGCCGCGGCCGTACTCGCCGGCCACCAGTTCCGGGGGCGACGTGCCGCGGTTCAGTGACAAGAAGGAGTAGCGGAGTCGTTCGTGACCGTCGTCGGTCTCGGCCTGGTAGGCGAACCGCACCGGCAGCACGAAGCGATAGCCGTAGGTCGAAGTCGTAGCGACACCCTCCGTCACCTCGAAGAGGTCGTCGACCCGGCAGGTGTAGAGCCCCCTCGAGGTGGCCGCGACGTGGAGGTACGGACCGTGCCAGACAATCCCTCCGGCATGCGCCCGCAATGGCACCAGCCGGGGCGCTCCGTCCTTGAGCTGGGGAACCACCAGCAGTACGTGTTGATAACGCCGGGTGTCCAGGTCGTAGAACGTCAGTCTGGAGCCCTGATGACCGCTCTCGTCGCCTGGCAGCTCCTTCGCGTACCAGGCGACCACCACGAGCCGGCGCCCCCCAACCCTCTCGTCGTCGGAGGCATCCGCCGACGTGCTGACCCCCTGCGGCCACCATCGCGGGTCTCGCCTATCGGTCCGGTCGAACGTGTAGGCCCGATGAACCTTGAGGGCACGCATCAACGAACGCCGGCCGCGACGCTCGAGCCGGTCGAGCAGTGCTTCGACGCCGATCCGCTCGCCGAGCAGCCGGGCCACCGCCTCGATCTCAGCGACGTTCTCGTCGGTCCGGGTGAGGTGGACTCCCTCGACGTACGCCACGTCGTCACGCTAGCGGCCCACTACGGTGAAGGTCGTGCAGCAGGTGGTGGGTGCGGCGATCGTGCGTGAGGGCAGGGTGCTGGCGGCCCGGCGCACCCACCCATCGGCGGAGGCGGGCCGGTGGGAGTTTCCGGGCGGCAAGGTGGAGGCGGAGGAGTCGCCGGAGCAGGCGCTGGTGCGCGAGATCGCGGAGGAGCTCGGCGTCGCGGTCGTGGTGACCGGCTGGCTGGCCGAGACGACGCCGATCGGGGCCGCGTACTTGCTCACGATCGCGCTCGCGGAGCTGGTGAGAGGGGAACCCGTCCCCCGCCGAGCACGACGAGATCCGCTGGTTGTCTGCCGACCAGCTCGGCGAGGTCGACTGGTTGGCGCCGGACCGCCCATTCCTGGCGGAGCTGCGGGAGATACTGCAGGTGTGAGAGGCATCTTCTTCGACGAGCTCCACGCGCGGGCGGCGCTTGCCCGGCTGCTCGCCGACGGCTACTCGGCAGAGCTGGTCCGGGACCGGCTGGCGGGCGAGGACGATGATGAGGATCATCCCTGGGCGTTGCTCAGCGATGCCCCCGAGATCGTGCTCGAGCTACTGGTCGATGACTACGACGGATGGCTGGACACCGACGCGGAGCCACGACCCGCAGCGCCGCTCGACCTCCCACAGGCACCCCGGCGGATCAAGCGTCCCTAGGCCGCAGCGGGAATACGCACCCGGCGCCCGTCATTACCCTTCACATCATGACTGAGACGCCGCAACACCGGCTGCTGCTGGTGCACGCCCACCCCGACGACGAGACCATCGGCCAGGGCGCCACCATGGCGAAGTACGTCGCCGAGGGCCGTGGCGTCACGCTGGTCACCTGCACCGCCGGCGAGATGGGCGAGATCCTGGTCCCCGAGCTGGCGCACCTCGCAGCCGACCAGACCGACGGGCTCGGGCTGCACCGCAAGGACGAGCTCGAGGCCGCGATGAAGGAGCTGGGGGTCACCGACCACCGCTTCCTCGGCGGCTTCGGCACCTACCGCGACTCCGGCATGAAGTGGCACGACGACGGCCACGCCGTAGCCGCCGACGACGTGCACGCCAACGCGTTCTGGCACGCCGACCTCACTGAGGCTGCCGATCGCTTGGTCGAGGTGATCCGCGAGGTGCGCCCACAGGTGCTGGTCACCTACGACACGTTCGGCGGCTACGGCCACCCCGATCACATCCAGGCCCACCGGGTCGCGACCTATGCCACCGCGCTCGCCGCCGTGCCGTCCTACCGCCGCGACCTGGGGGACTCCTGGGACATTGCCAAGGTCTACTGGGGCGCGATGTCGGAGAGCCGGATGCGAGCGAGCCTGCGCGCGCTGCGCGAGGCCGGCGACACCACGACCTTCGAGGGAATGGACCCCGACGGGCCGCTTCCGCACTTCATCACTCCCGACGAGAACCTCGCGGCGGTCGTCGACGCGACGGACTACGTCGACCAGAAGATGTCCGCGATGGCCGCCCACGCCACCCAGATCTCCATGGATGGTCCGTTCTTCGCGCTGTCCAACAACCAGGGCCACCAGGCCTGGGGCTTGGAGTTCTACCGGATCGCCAAGGGTCACCGCGGAGAGCTCAACGACGAGGGTCTCGAGACCGACCTCTTCGCCGGTCTCTGAGGGTGCCGCGCGTCGTCCTGGCTGCGGGTCTGCTGCTGCTCGGCCTAGCGGTCGGCCTCGCGTCGGTGGCCGTGCACGCCACCTGGTGGGGGCTGCCGCTCGCCCTGACAACCACCGCGGTGTCCGCGTACGCCGCCCCGAGCGGCTGGGCGGGCCGGTTGCCGTTCGTGCTCGGGTGGGCGGTGGTGGTCGGTGTGCTGGCCATGCCGAGGGGCGAGGGCGACTTCCTGATCGCCGGTGACGTGAGCGGCTACACGCTGCTCGGTTTCGGCGTCGTGCTCGTCGTCGCCGGGTTCGTGACTTTGCCTCCGCCCCGCAACAATGCACCCTCCGACCCTCCGTCTTCCTAGGATGCCCCGGTGAACGTGTTCAGGAGCACCAGCCGAACCGGCCAGCCGGCCCCGAGCGCGAGGGCGGCCGGCTGGTCCTGCTGGTGATCGTCGGGTTGGTGCTGCTGGTCGGCGCCGCCTGGACCGCCGCCTATCTCGCGGCCGGCGACAAGGTGCCGCGCGGCACCACGGTCGCCGGGGTCGACGTCGGCGGGCGCGAGCAGCAGGCCGCGGCCGCCGCCCTCGAGAGCGGCCTCGCCGACCGCGTCGACGAGCCGATCACCGTGACCGTCGACGACGCGACCGAGGCGATCCTGCCGGAGGACGCCGGGCTGTCCGTCGACTACGCCGCCTCGGTCGCCGCTGCCGGTGGCGAGCAGTCCTGGAGTCCCCGGCGCCTGTGGGACTACTACACCGGCGGCGAGCGACCTCGACGCCGTGGTCGACGTCGACGAGGCCGCGTTGCAGCGACCATCGACGAACTCACCGAGTCGGTCGGCACTCCCGCCAAGGACGGGTCGTGGACGTTCGCCAACAATCGGCTCCAGGCGACCGACCCCGTCGTCGGCCGGGGGATCGACCCGGCGAGTGCGCGCGGACGCCATCGTGGCGGCGTACCTCACCGACGACGCGACGCCGAGCTCGCGATGACCGACCTCCAGCCCGACATCGATGACGCCGACATGCGGGAGGCGCAGGAGTCGTTCGTCAACCCCGCGATGTCCGGCCCGGTGACCCTGCTCTTCGGTGACTCGAAGGTCCAGCTGCGGCCGCGCGACTACCTGCGGACCCTCTCGCTCGAGCCCCAGGACGGCGAGCTGGTCCCGACCCTCGACACCGCTCAGCTCGTCGGCGCTGGTGGACGCCAGGACCAGCGACGCGGGCGAACCGGTCGACGCCACGATCAGGATCGTCGACGACAAGCCGAAGGTGATCCCGGCCAAGCCCGGCGTCACCTACGACCCCGCCGACGTCGCGGACCTCTTCCTCGAGCTGGTGGCGGCGCCCGAGGGGGAGCGCGAGGCGGAGGTCAAGGCCACGGTCGACCAGGCCGACTTCACCACCAAGGACGCGCGGGCCCTGAAGATCCGCGAGGAGGTCTCGTCGTTCACCACCTACTACCCCTACGCCGACTACCGCAACACCAACATCGGCCGCGCCGCCGAGCTGATCAACGGCACGGTGCTCGAGCCAGGCGAGGAGTTCTCCCTCAACGGCATCGTCGGCGAGCGCACCGCCGAGAACGGTTTCGTGCCCGGCTTCATCATCAGCAACGGCATCTTCAAGGAGGACTACGGCGGCGGCGTCTCGCAGATGGCGACCACGACCTTCAACGCCATGTTCTTCGCCGGCCTGAAGGACATCGAGCACAAGCCGCACTCCTTCTACATCGACCGCTACCCGGTGGGCCGGGAGGCGACGGTGGCCTGGCCGATCGGTCGACCTGAGGTTCGAGAACGACACCCCCTACGGCGTGCTCGTCGACGCCCACGTCACCCCGGGCACCCCCTCCACCCAGGGCGTGGTGACGGTGCGGATGTTCTCCACCAAGGTCTGGGACATCACCACCGAGGAGTCCGAGCGCTACGCCTACGTCGGCCCCGCCACCCGGATCCTGGACACCCCGGACTGCTACCCCAACAGCGGCTACTCCGGGTTCCAGATCGACGTCTGGCGCTACTTCAAGAAGCCGGGCGAGTCGGAGCTGGACCACCAGGAGAAGTTCCACACCACCTACACCCCCTCCGACACCGTCATCTGCAAGCCCCCCGGGTCCCTCGATCCGGCCTGATCTCGGCGAGTCCCACGTGACGGGGTCGACACCCGGTCGTTGAGAGGGCATGCGGAAGCGTCTCGGTGCCCTGACCCTCGTCCTGTTGGCGACGTTCGCGGTCGCCGCCCCCACCCACGGCGAGGGGGCGCTGCCTCAGTTGCCGACCGCGCCTGATGGCGACGTAGCCGGGCGTCAACGACTGGTCGTGCCGGCCCAACGCACGAGCGCCCGAGCCCGGTGATCCTGGTGCACGGCACCATGGGCGACCGTCGGCACCTGCTCGAGAAGCTCTCGACCGGCGATGCATGGAGGAGGGCTTCTGCGTCTTCTCCCTCGACTACGGCAACCGCGGGCTCGAGGAGATCTCCCGCTCGGCCGAGCAGCTGAAGACCTTCACCCAGCGGGTGCTGCAGGGCCACCGGCGCCAAGAAGGTGTCGATGGTCGGCCACTCGCAGGGCGGGATGATGCCGCGCTACTACATCAAGTTCCTCGGCGGCGCGCCGCTTCGTCGACGACCTGGTCGGCATCGCGCCCTCCAACCACGGCACCGCGACTCACCGGCCCGGACGGCAACCCGATCTCGGCGCTGGTCGGCCAGCTGTGCGAGGCGTGCATCCAGCAGACCGCCGGTTCGCCCTTCCTGCGCCACCTCAACGCTGGCGACGAGACGCCGGGCAAGGTGAGCTACACCCAGATCACCACGCAAGCTACGACGAGGTGGTGGTGCCGCACACCTCCGGCTACCTGAAGCCCGGCCCGCGAACCATCAACGTGACCATCCAGAGCCTCTGCCGCAGCGACTTGGCCGAGCACTCTCGTCCCGATGAGCGAGACGACCATCGCCATCACCCTCGACGCACTGACCCGCCAGGGGCCGGCCCGGATCACGGCGGCGCTCGGGTGCTGAGCGGCGACGACTCGGGTGAGATCCAGACCTTTGTTGCATGACCTGAATAGTTTTCGACAAAATCTCCCCAGCAAAGAATCGAGGAGGTGATTATTGCGCAGCGAGCGGGGACAACACTGACCCCGTGCGTGCGAGCTCGGGCTCGAAGCGGGTGAAAAAAACTCACCTGGCTCCCCTTCGAAAGGAACAGCATGAATAGCAGCGGCATCAAGCGGGGTATGGCAGCCTTTGCCGTCGCCGCAGTAGCAGTGGCCGGTATTCCGGCACTGACCGGCACGGCATTCGCCGAAAGCGTGAACAACCAGGTCGAGGACGAGGCGGCCTCGACGCCGTCCAGCTCTTCAACGCAGAGCAACTCGGGCCATCTCCACGAAGCCCGACGGCACCGACAGCACCGTGCGCCTCGAGGCCGGAGCCGGACGCAACGTCGACAACATCCGCTTCGAGTACCGCATCAGACGGTGGCGCCATCTGGATCACCGCCGGCGACGCGACGCGCAACGACGACGGTGCCTTCTCCCTCGACTGGGCCAACCCGCCCGTCGGTGAGACCATCACCATCCGGGCCAGGGACATCACTCCCGGCGGCGTGGGCAACACTGACTCGGCTTTTGACGTCGAGGTCTTCGGCAACGACCCGAACGTTCAGGCGATCAACATCGCGTCCGACACTCAGCGCGGCTACTACGACGGCGAGAACGGCTTCTGCGCCAACGGCACCAACATGGTCGTGAACGGCACCAGCTCGGTGACCAGCACGAGCCTGAGCCAGTCGCCGCGCATCGGCACGGTGGATGGCGATGGTCCGTTCGAGGACCTCGGCAACCTCCTGACCAACTTCGCCGACCGGATGGACCCCTCCGGCACGTGGAGCGGCTACGTCGACCTCGACAACTACGACTTCGCTGCCTTGGCGGGCGAGTTCCCCGACCAGGTCGTCGCACGGGCGCAGACCGACGTCTCGACTCCCACCACGGAGACCGAGGGCTACGAGGCCTACACGCTGTACAAGCAGGCCATCACCACGGTGACCGTCACTGACAACGGCACCGGCAACGGTGGACTGCCCGACCGAGGTCACGTCAAGGTCGCTCGACCAGAACGGCGACGCCGGTTGCCGGAGCTGAGGTCGTCCAGTCCAGCACCGCAACGCACGCGGACCTCACGGACTCGCGCGGTGAGGCCGACGTTCGGACCAGTCCACGCAACCAACGGCAACGGCGGACGCTCTACTTCGCTGACGACGAACTGCAACGGCGTATACCAGTCCTCCGCAGGCGACGTCACCGCGCCGCCGTTCCTGGCCGGTGGCACCGCAACCAGCATGAGCATCGTCTCCACCCCTGAGGGTCGTCGGCCGGTCGGTTCCTCGACCACCGAGACCGTCACGGTCAAGAACGGTGCCGGTGCCCCGATCGTGGGTCGCCAGGTCCGCTTCACCCGTACCGGTCCTGATGGCTCCAGCGAGGTCGTGTTCCGTACGACCGATGCTGCTGGCAAGGCGTCGTTACGTCGCCGATCTGCACCACCGCCGGCACGATCAGTGTCCAGGCCGCGATCCAGGACCCGTCGGGCTCTGGCACTCCGGTTCCGTCGGACCCGTTCAACCGGTTCGCGAACGACAAGATCGGTTGTGGCTCCATCGCACCGGCGCCCAGCACCAAGGCTCGGATCAACCCGGCCATCAAGGGCAAGAACCTTCGTAACGGCAACGACCTCGTTCTGGTCCGCGCCAAGAAGGCCAACGGCGCCAAGGTCACCCTGTTCCAGATCGTGGGCAAGAACCGCCGCGTGAAGCTCGGTGAGGGTCGGATGAACGCCAACGGCGTCGTTCGCTTCATCGTCAGGGACCGCAACGGAAACATCGACACCAGCTACAAGGCTGTTGTCTCGGCGACCAACGACACCCAGCGCGGCGCCACCCAGCGCCGCCTGATCCCCAGGGCCGGTCGCTGATCTAACCACGAGGCGGGCCTCGGGTCAGGTCACCACGACTGACCCGGGGCTGGCTTCCCCCTTGGGGGCTTCGGCTCCCGCATCCCCCGAGATTTAGTTTCACTCAAGTCGGGACTCCTGGTCGCGATCCGGACCGTTCTCTTAAGCGCCGCTGCGTGGGAGCGGTCCGGACCGCTCCATGACCAGGAAGCAACCCCACCGGTTCGCCGGTGGGGTTCTTTCGTGTGAGAGCCTCAGCCGCGCGGCGTAATGTAGTGGTAGCGGTGGTGCTCGTTGAAGCCCAGTCGCTCATAGAGGCGCATCGCCGGCTCGTTGTCGGCGAGCACCTGCAGGTAGGCAGTCCTTGCGCCCTGCTCGGCGCCCCACTCCAGCAGGGCATCCATCAGTGCATGTCCCAGCCCGTCTCTGGCGGTGGTCCGGCTGCACTGCCAGGCCACGGAACCCCACCCAGTCGTCGGCGTACGCCGCGAAGCCGGCTGCCAGCTCTCCGATCCGGGCGGTCGCCAGTCCCGCGGTCTCGGTCAACCCGACCTGCGGGGATTGCCCCTCACGTGAAGCCCGACGAGCCTGGGCAACGCTGCCGACCATGAAGACGGTGGCGGCATCGTGGCTCTCCAGCACCCAGCCGCGGCCGCGGAAGAGCGCGTCCTCGGCCGAGTCGGGCAGCACGGCCGCGACCGGGCGCTCGTAGAACGCCGTCCACCTGAGCCACATCGTCGGCCACCTCTGAGGCTCCGAAGGCGAGCACCGAGTTGGCGCGACGAGCGGAGTGGCTGGCGCTGCGGCGCAGCACCCAGTTGCCGAGGGGTTCGGTCTCCAGGTCGGGGAAGAGCGCGAACGCCCGCACCTGCGCCTCCCGAGGGGTGACCCGCTGGCGCACGGAGGCACGAGGCGGCACCGGCTTGCCGGAGACGATGTCGGCGAGAAGCGATCGTCACCGGCGGGCCCGACTCCGGTTGGATGACGCAGCGGCCGTCGCCCCACGACGTGCAGATCCCCAGCAGGTCGGTCATCGCGGGGCCGCCGCTCGGACCCAGCTCGCCGCGCAGCAGCCGTCGGACCACCACCCGCAGGCCGACGACGTGGGGACCGAGTGTGTGCCCCGCCACACCGCTGTCTGCATGCTGGGGTATCCGCGCATCGCCCACGCCGGGATACTAGGCTGACCCCGCTCGCTCACCTCAGTCGGAGGAGGAACTGGTGACCTACGTCATCGCCCAACCTTGTGTCGATCTCAAGGACCGTGCCTGCGTCGACGAGTGCCCGGTCGACTGCATCTACGAGGGCAAGCGGATGCTCTACATCCATCCCGACGAGTGTGTCGACTGCGGTGCCTGCGAGCCCGTCTGCCCGGTCGAGGCGATCTTCTACGAAGACGACACCCCGGAGCAGTGGAAGGAGTACTACGACGCGAACGTGCACTTCTTCGACGACCTCGGCTCACCCGGCGGGGCCGCCAAGATGGGTGAGATCGACAAGGACCACGCCCTGATCGCCGCGCTGCCCCCGCAGGAGCACGAGGAGTGAGCCCCCGGGAGCCCGTCTCCGCCCGGCTCCCTGACTTTCCCTGGGACAAGCTGACGGCTCACGCCGCCGTCGCCCGCGCCCACCCTGACGGCATCGTCGACCTCTCCGTCGGCACGCCGGTCGACCCGACCCCCGAGGCCGTCCAGGCCGCGCTGCGCGCGGCCGCCGACTCGCCGGGCTACCCGCTCACGATCGGTCGTGAGGAGACGCGGCAGGCCTGCCTGGACTGGCTCGCGCGTCGCCACGGTGTGAGCGGGCTGGGTCTCGACCAGGTGCTGCCGGTGATCGGCTCCAAGGAGCTGATCGCCTCGTTGCCGTCCCATCTCGGGCTCGGCGCCGGCGACCTGGTCGTCTATCCCGAGCTCGCCTATCCCACCTACGAGGTCGGTGCCGCCCTGGCCGGCGCCCGCGCGGTGGCCACCGACTCGCTGACCTCGCTAGGCCCCGAGACGCCCGCCCTGCTCTGGCTGAACTCGCCGTCGAACCCGACCGGCCGGGTGCTGCCGGTCGAGCACCTGCGCAAGGTCGTCGACTGGTGTCGCGAGCGAGGAACGCTCCTGGTCTCCGACGAGTGCTATCTCGAGTGCGCGTGGGAGGCCGAACCGGTCTCGGTGCTGCACCCCGACGTCTGCGGTGGCTCGAGCGAGGGCATCCTGGCGGTGCACTCGCTGTCGAAACGGTCCAACCTGGCCGGCTATCGCTGCGCGTTCGTGGTCGGCGATGCCTCCGTGGTCGGCGAGCTGCTCGCCGTCCGCAAGAACCTGGGCCTGCAGATGCCCGGCCCGCAGCAGCACGCGATGGTCGCTGCGCTGGCCGACGACGAGCATGTCGCCGAGCAGCACCAGCGCTACGCCGACCGCAGGGCGATGCTGCGCTCCGCCCTGGAGGGCGCGGGCTTCCGGATCGACCACTCCGAGGCGTCGCTCTACCTGTGGGCCACCCGCGGCGAGGGCTGCTGGGAGACCGTGTCCTGGCTGGCCGAGCGCGGCATCCTGGCCGCCCCAGGTGCCTTCTACGGCACCGCGGGCGCCCAGCACGTCCGGGTGGCCTTCACGGCCACCGACGAGCGGGTGGCAGCCGCCGTGGCCCGGCTCGCCTGAGCGGGTCCGGTCCAGCGGCTACCGCCTAGGCCGAGATCAGCTGGTCATGCCCGTCGGGTGTCAGGTAGTGGCCGTCATCGAACAAGATCACGCCGTTGCAGAGTCGGCACCAACCCTGGTCGCTGCGGTCAGCGACCACATGGGCGCTGCAGCAGTTGGTCGCTGCGGTGTCCGGACAGGCGGGCGAATGAGTACACGTCATTGTGTGGTCCCCTCCCCAGGGGTCGGAATTTTCTTGAACGTTCCAATGAAACGACAGATCGGCTCAGATCGCAGCATCTTGAGGAATCTGTGGAACCCGGTTCGCCGGATCAGTCGGTCTGCCAGTAGATGAAGTCGGCCGCAGCGCCGGGGTGGTAGGAGATCCGCTCCAGCTCTCGCCCCTCCGGCACCAGGATGATCGTGCATCCTTCGACCGTCTCGCCGGCCGCCAGCTCCTGGGGGAGCGGCGGGCAGGGCGTGAAGTCGGTGCCGCCGCCGAAGTCCATCAGGATCAGCGCCGAGATGAGGTTGCCATCGGGGTCCTCCGCGCCGGGCGAGTGCAGGTCGACGGTTCCGTCGCTCTCGTTCACGAACTCGACGTCGACGTAGTAGGCCGCCGACGACTTCTCGTCCGGGTCGAGAGTGAAGCCCGCGTCCTCGAGGTCGGTGGTGGCACCCTCGCGGACCGCCGTGACCGCCACGGTGCCGCTGCCAGCGGCCTCGGCCTGGGCATCGTAGAAGTCGATCTCGACCGACGTGCCCAGCTTGTGCTCGTCCTCGCCCGAACAGGCGGTGAGCGCGGCCGCTGCAGCCATGAGGGTCGCGACGAGGGCGATGCTCAGGGGCTTCAGCAAGCGATGACGATCCCTGGTGTGGCTCATGAAGATCCTTCGCGGTCGGGAGAGGCCGGCTCCCGAGCGCGGTCCCCGCCATCTTGCTGGTGGGGACCGCTCTCGTCGACGTGTTATCGCTCACCCAGGCTCAGGCTGGTGCCCCAGCCAGCTTGGAGAGCATGTGATCCATCACGGCGGTGTGCTCGACGTCGGGGCTGAACAAGATGACCTCCGCGTCCCGCTCGACGCGCACGCTGTGACCTGCCGGCCAGAAGAAGACGTCCCCGGTCACGCAGCGGTCGCTCGACCCGTCGGCGTAGGAGACCACGACGTCGCCCTCGATCACGTAGCCCCAGTGCTCGCACTGGCAGAGGTCGCCTTCGAGGCCGTGCAGCAGCGGCGCGATGTCGGTGCCAGCAGCGAGGCTGAAGTACTCCGCGCCCATCACGCCGGCGGCGGCCCCGAACCCGGGGAGCTGGCGGGCCTTGGCTCCAGGGATGTCGATCTTGACGGGGATCTGTTCTTTGGGGAGTCGCATGACGTTGGCTGCCTTCCGCTTGGGATGTTCGGACACCGGGTAGGCGTGACAATCGGTGTCACAATGTGACAGTGACGGAGCTGGCGCAGGCGCGAGCGGCTCTCGAACGAGGCGACTGGCAGCAGGCGCTCGTCCTGCTGGACGGCGCCGTAGACGGAGCCGCCTCTCCGGAAGCCCTCGAGCTGCGGGCTCGGGCCGCCTACGGCAACGGCGACCTGGAAGGTTCGGTCGCGGCCTGGGAAGCGCTCTACGCGCTCTCGCTTGCCAGCGGCGAGGACGTAGCGGCGGCGCATGCGGCGGCCATGGTCGCCATGTATCTGATGATGGACACCGGCCTGATGGCGCCCGTGCGCGGTTGGCTGCGCCGCGCAGAGCGGCTCCTCGACCCTTACGACGAGGTCCCACCGCACGCGCTGGTGGCGATGGTCCGCACCTACGAACGCTTCATGTGCGGCGACGTCGAGGGGGCTCGCGTGCAGTCGGCCCTCGCCATCGACCTCGGTGACCGGCTCGGCGTGCAACCGGCTGCGGTGATCGGCCGCGTCGGACAGGCCCGGGTGCGGATCGCGGACGGCGACGTCGAGGAGGGGCTGTCCCAGCTCGACGAGATCGCGGTGCTGTTGATGTCGGGAGACGTCGACGCCCTGACCACCGGGATGATGTATTGCGAGCTGATCTGCGCCGCCCAGGGCCTGGCCCTGCACGAGCTCGCGCGCGAGTGGACCGAGGTGATGGAGCGCTGGCGGCACGGCGCCGCGATCGGCGGCATCAACGGCCGGTGCCGGGTCCACAAGGCCGAGATCCTGCGGATCTCCGGACCGTGCGACCGTGCCGAGGAGGAGGCGCTCGGGGCCTGTGCGGAGCTCCGCCCCTGGATGCGTCGCGAGTACGGCTGGCCGCTGGTCGAGCTGGGCAACATCCGGCTCCGCCGCGGTGACCTGGTCGGCGCCGAGGAGGCGTTCTTGAGTGCCCACGAGCACGCCTGGTCGCCGTATCCGGGGCTGGCGCTGCTGAGGCTCGCGCAGGGCGAGGTCGACACCGCCGCCGAGATGATCGCCGACGCCATCGAGCATCCGCTCGAGGTGCCGTGGAAGGAGCGGCCGCCGTTCGGCGACCTGCGGCTGGCGCCGCTGCTGGACGCGCAGGCTCAGATCGCCGCTGCGGCCGGTGACCTCGACACCGTGCGCACCGCAGCGCGGGCCCTGCGAGGGATCGCTGACACGTACGGCAGCCCGTCGCTCGCGGCAGGGGCCACCCTCGCAGAGGGTCGAGCGGCTCTGCTCGCCGGGGAGACAGGCGCCGCGATCGAGGCGTGCGCGGCGGCGGTCGCGCACTGGACCGAGCTCGGCGCGCCCTACGAGGCAGCCAGTGCCCGGCTGGTGCTGGGGGAGGCTCATGCCCAGGACGGTCACCCGGCTCAGGCCGTGCAGCAGTGGAGCGCGGCTCAGTCGTCGTTCGCGGCGTTCGGAGCGACCAGCTGGGCCGAGCACGCCGCCGGGCTGGTGGGCACTCCGAGATCGTCGCCGACCACGCGCGTCGCCGGTGGCTCGCAGGCCACCTTCCGGCGCGTCGGGGACAACCGGCTGATCCGCTTCGGCGGCGTGGAGACCATGCTGGCCGACCTCAAGGGGTTCCGCTACCTCGAGCGGATGCTGGCCGATCCTGGCCGCGAGTTCCACGTGCTCGACCTGGTCGCCATCGAGCACGGCACGATCTCGCACCCGGCGCCGGTCCAGCAAGATTCCATAGCCTTCGCGCAGGACCGTGGGGAGGGTCTGCCGGTGATCGACGACCAGGCTCGCGCTGCCTATCGCCGACGCCTGGCCGAGGTCGACGAGGACATCGAGGATGCCATCGCGATCAACGACCCCGGCCGCCGAGCCCTGGCCGAGCGCGACCGCGACTTCCTGATCGCGGAGCTGGCCAGCGCCGTGGGGCTCGGTGGGCGCCAGCGACTCACCGACGGAAACGCGGAGCGGGCCCGCACCAGCGTGACCAGGACGCTGCGCTACGCCGTACAGCGTCTTGCCGAGCACCACTCCGACCTGGGCGTGCACCTCGAGCGGTCGGTCAAGACCGGCATCTACTGCGGCTACCAACCGGACCCGCTGACCCCGATCAGCTGGAATGTCTCCGACTGAGCTCGCCCTTCCGTAGGGTCGGGACCATCACAGTGCTGGAGGCGACGTGCACGACCTGCTGGACCCGTTGAAGAACCCGCTCACCTATGCGATCCCGTTCTTCCTGCTGTTCGTGCTCCTCGAGATGGCGGCGCTGCGCTGGCTCGACCACGACCAGGACCTCGTCACCACCGGCTACAGCCGCCGCGACGCGCGCACCAGCATGAGCATGGGCGCGATCTCGATCCTGTTCATGACGGCGTTCAAGGTCGGCTCGTTCGTGGTGTTCACCGCCGTCTTCGCCTACGCCGCGCTCTTCGCGCTCCCGACCGACACCTGGTGGTACTGGGTCGCTGCTGATGCGTCGGCGCTCGACCTCTGCTACTACGTGCACCACCGCTTCAGCCACCGGGTCCGGATCGGCTGGGCGGGCCACCAGGCGCACCACTCCAGCGAGTACATGAACTTCGGCACGGCGCTGCGGCAGAAGTGGAACCCGTGGTTCGAGCTGGTCTTCTGGATGCCGCTCCCGCTGCTCGGGTTCGAGCCCTGGACCCTCTACGTCGCCTGGTCGGTCAACCTGATCTACCAGTTCGTGGTGCACACCGAGCTGGTCGACAAGCTGTGGTGGCCGGTCGAGCTGGTCTTCAACACGCCCTCGCACCACCGCGTGCACCACGGCAGCGACCCCGAGTACCTGGACAAGAACTACGGCGGCATCCTGATCATCTGGGACCGGATCTTCGGCACCTTCGTCGAGGAGCGGCAGCGGCCGACGTACGGGCTGACCAAGCCGGTCGACACCTTCAACCTGCTGACCCTGGAGTACGGCCAGTACGCCGACATCGCCCGCGACGTGCGCGGCGCGACCGCCGTGCGCGACAAGCTCGGCTACGTGTTCGGCCCGCCGGGCTGGCAGCCCCGCCGCACGTGAACCGTCAGCCGAAGACGTCGACGTGCACGTGGTCGCGGTGCTCGAGGATCGTCTGGTCGCCGCTGCGTCGAGGGCGGGTCGTAGTCGCGCCAGCCCTGGTCGGACTGCCGGGCGGTCCAGATCCGGTCGTCGAAGATCACCGTCTGGATCGTCGAGCCGGTCGGCCTGCGCCACGAAGTACTGCGCCATCGCCCAGCCGCGGGTCTTGTTGGCGCTGCTGACCGGTCGCAGGAAGATGTCGACCGCCCGCCCGTCGTAGTGGGTCGAGCCGGACATGTGGCCGTCGTCGACGCCGCCGGGCTCGAACCCGCCGAGCTGCAGGTCGCCGAAGACCCCCAGCGCCTTCGCGGCGTACGGACTCGGCGCGCTCGGTCAGGCCGCTGTCGGTGAGCGCCGGGTCGGCGGACTCGACGTCGTCGGAGATCTCGCAGCTGAAGCCCGCCGGCGAGTGTCCGGTGAGCGCCGAGGCGATCGCCCGAGCGTCGGCCTCGTGGTCGGCGTACGCGTCCGGGAAGCCGGACCGCTGCACCGCCTGGGCGGCAACGGTGATCTCCATCGACTCGTAGCCGTCGATCTTCACCAGGGCGTCGTAGAAGGCGTTGGTCGCGTAGACCGGGTCGAGGATCTCGCGGACGGAGCCCCAGCCCTGTCGAGGGCCGCTGCTGGAAGAGCCCGACCGAGTCGCGGTCACCGTGCTCGAGGTTGAACAGGTCCGACTCCTGGTACGCCGTGGCGAGGGCGATCGACGCGGCCCGGGCCGGCAGGCCGCGGCGGACGGAGATCGCGGTGATCAGCGAGGCGTTCTCGGCCTGCTCCTGGCTCAGCTCGACGCGGTGCCCGTCGACCTCGGCTGAGCACTCGTCGGTTGGGAACAGGTGGACATCGGCGTTGTTGAAGCCGATGACGACGGCGGTGACGATCCCCAGCGCCGCAACACCGACCAGCACCGGCCCTCGCCCGCTTCATGCGGCAAGTGTCCGGGAGGGTCCAAGGGTCAGTTCTGGTGCAGGGCGGCGTTGAGCTTGATGCCCTCGCCCTGCCACGGCACGGCCTCGACGGCGCCGGTGACCGAGTTGCGGCGGAAGAGCACGTTGCTGGCGCCGGAGAGCTCGAGGGCCTTGATCACCTTGGGCTTGCCGTCCATGTCGGAGCATGGTGACCTTGGTGCCGGCGGTGACGTAGCAGCCGGCCTCCACGACGCAGTCGTTGCCGAGCGAGATGCCGAGGCCGGCGTTGGCGCCGAGCAGGCAGCGCTCGCCGACCGAGATGACCTCCTTGCCGCCGCCGGACAGGGTGCCCATGATCGAGGCGCCGCCGCCGACGTCGGATCCGTCGCCGACGACCACGCCGGCCGAGATCCGACCCTCGACCATCGAGGTACCGAGCGTGCCGGCGTTGTAGTTGACGAAGCCCTCGTGCATCACCGTCGTGCCCTCGGCCAGGTGGGCGCCGAGCCGGACCCGGTCGGCGTCGGCGATGCGGACGCCGGTGGGCAGCACGTAGTCGACCAGCCGCGGGAACTTGTCGACGCCGAACACGGTGACGATGCCGCCCGCTCGCCCGCAGCCGGGCGCGGGTCTCCTCGAAACCTTCGACCGCGCACGGGCCGGCCGAGGTCCAGACGACGTTGGCGAGCAGGCCGAAGATGCCGTCCAGCGAGATCGAGTGAGGTACGACGAGTCGCGATGACAGGAGGTGGAGCCGGAGCCACACGTCCTCGGTGCTGGCGGGTGCGCCCTGGAGGTCGGCGATCTCGACCAGCCGGACCTCGCGGGTGACCCCGCGTGCTCTCGTCGGTGCCGGCCAGGGCCGTCAGCGACTCCGGAGCCTCGCTTCCGTCCGCCGTGCCGAGGGCGGGGGAGGGGAACCAGACGTCGAGCACGTTGCCGGCGCGGTCGAGGGTGGCCAGGCCGTAGCCCCAGGCGTTCGTCGGTGTGGTCGCTCACGGCAGGCGACTCTACTGACCGGTGCGGCCGTCGATGCACTCGCGGAGCAGGTCCGCGTGGCCGAGGTGGCGCGCGTACTCCTCGATCATGTGCACCAGCACCTCGCGCAGCGCGATCGGACCGTCGTCGTGATCGCCCTCCACGTCAAGAGAGTCGGCCTTGTCGACGACTTGCTCCGCATGGGCGACCTCGCGCCGCCACGACACCCAGGCGTCGTCGACCACGGCCGGATCGGCCACCGCTCCGTTGAAGTCGAGGTCGCGGTCCTCCTCGGTGCGGTAGAGCCTCGGCAGCTCGAGCTGGTGGCCCATCACCCGGCGGAACCACGAGTGCTCGACCTTGGCCAGGTGCCGGACCAGCCCGAGCAGCGACAGGGTCGAGGGGGGCACCGATCGCCTCGCCAGCTGCTCCGCGTCGAGCCCCTCGCACTTCCTCTCCAGGGCGTCGCGGTAGTGGTTCAGGTACTCGAGGAGGGTCGCGCGTTCGCCGACGGGTTGCGGCCACAATGGCCAGATGTCGCCCCGGTCTTCGTGCTGCACGAGCACCACAACCCAGACCACTAGACCTGCGGCTGGAGGACTGCGCGCTCCTGTATGCGGTGCCGCGGGTGCTGAATCCGAGCGACCGGGTCGCACCGTGGTTGACCACACCTCGACCAACGTCACCGACGACATAACCGATTGCGACGCGGGCGGTCGGCCGCAACGAGTACGGCCTGCACGGCAACCAGGCGTATCGCAGCCGTGATCGAGGTCGAGGCGGACTCGAGCCTACCGTGACAGCATTCAGCCGTCATCAGCGGCAAGCCTCGGGACGGGGCCCGAGTAGAACCGGACGGGTAGGCCCGTCACAGCCGTGAACGAGTGGCTCGTCCCTGCAGCTGGGGGTGGGCAAGCGAGGTGGTACCGCGGCAGACGTCGTCCTCGTGACGACGACGAGCACGCAGGAGCGAACCACCCATGGCCTATCCGTTGGTCTCCACGACCGAGGACAGCAGCGTCCCGTCGAGCCCGAAGTTCCCCGCGATCGAGGAGCGGGTGCTCGCCTACTGGCACGCCGACGGCACCTTCCAGGCGAGCATCGACCAGCGCGACGCGGGCGACGACGGCGCCAACGAGTTCGTCTTCTACGACGGCCCGCCGTTCGCCAACGGCCTGCCGCACTACGGCCACCTGCTGACCGGCTACGTCAAGGACGTGGTGCCGCGGTTCCAGACCATGCGCGGGCGCCGGGTCGAGCGTCGCTTCGGCTGGGACACCCACGGGCTGCCCGCCGAGCTCGAGGCGATGCGGCTGAACGGCATCAAGACCACCGACGAGATCGTCGAGATGGGCATCGACAAGTTCAACGAGGCCTGCCGCGAGTCGGTGATGAAGTACACCGGCGAGTGGCGCGACTACGTCACCCGCCAGGCGCGCTGGGTCGACTTCGACAACGACTACCGGACCATGAACCCCGACTACATGGAGTCGGTGATCTGGGCCTTCAAGAGCCTCTACGACAAGGGTCTGGTCTACGAGGACTTCCGGGTCCTGCCCTACTGCTGGAACGACGAGACCCCGCTGTCCAACCACGAGCTGCGGATGGACGACGACGTCTACCAGATGCGCCAGGACCCCGCGGTCACCGTCGGGTGCCGGCTCGAGGGCGAGGACGCACTCGGGTGGCGTGCTGGCGCTGGTCTGGACGACGACGCCGTGGACCCTGCCGTCCAACCTCGCGATCATGGTCGGCGCCGACATCGACTACGTCGTGGTCGAGTCCGACGCGACCGGCACCAGCGAGCGCTACCTCATCGCGGAGCCGCGGCTGGCGGCGTACGCGCGAGAGCTGGGCGACGACCCGACAGTCGTTGCACGGATCAAGGGCGCCGACCTCGTCGACCGCACCTACACGCCGCCGTTCTCCTACTACGCCGGCCGCGAGAACGCGTTCCGGCTGGTCGAGGCGGAGTTCGTCACCACCACCGACGGCACCGGGCTCGTGCACACCGCCGGCGCCTTCGGTGAGGACGACAAGATCGTCACCGACCGCGAGGGCATCGAGGCGGTGATGCCGGTCGGCAAGGACGGGCGCTTCATCCACCCCGTCGACGAGTACGCCGGCATGCTGGTCTTCGACGCCAACCTGCAGATCATCGACCACCTGGTGGCCGCCACCGCCGGCCAGCCGGCCGGGCAGGTGTCGCCCGGCACGGTGCTGCTGCGTCGCGAGACCTACGACCACTCCTACCCGCACTGCTGGCGCTGCCGCGAGCCGCTGATCTACAAGGGCGTCGAGTCGTGGTTCGTCGAGGTGACCGCGGTCAAGCAGCGGATGGTCGACCTCAACCAGGGCATCCGCTGGGTGCCCGACCACATCAAGGACGGCCAGTTCGGCAAGTGGCTGGAGAACGCCCGCGACTGGTCGATCACCCGCAACCGGTTCTGGGGCTCCCCGGTGCCGGTGTGGAAGAGCGACGACGCGGCGTACCCGCGGATCGACGTCTACGGCTCCTTCGAGGAGATCCAGCGCGACTTCGGGCGGTTGCCCACCAATCCGCTGACCGACGACAGCGAGCCCGACCTGCACCGTCCTTACGTCGACGACCTGGTGCGGCCCAACCCCGACGACCCGACCGGCGAGTCGATGATGCGCCGGGTGCCGGACGTGCTCGACGTGTGGTTCGACTCCGGCTCGATGCCCTACGCGCAGGTGCACTACCCGTTCGAGAACGCCGAGTGGTTCGAGCACCACTACCCGGGCGACTTCATCGTCGAGTACATCGGCCAGACCCGCGGCTGGTTCTACACGCTGCACGTGCTGGCCACCGCGCTGTTCGACCGCCCGGCGTTCGACACCTGCCTGAGCCACGGCATTGTGCTCGGCTCCGACGGCAACAAGATGTCGAAGTCGCTGCGCAACTATCCCGACGTGCGCGAGGTCTTCGACCGCGACGGTGCCGACGCGATGCGCTGGTTCCTGATGTCGTCGCCGATCCTGCGCGGCGGCAACCTGGTGGTGACCGAGCAGGGCATCCGCGACTCGGTGCGCCACGTGATGATCCCGCTGTGGAACAGCTGGTACTTCTTCCAGCTCTACGCCAACGCCGCCAACGGCGGGCAGGGTCACCAGGCGCGGCGGTCGACCGACTCGGCCGACCCGCTCGACCGCTACCTGCTGGCCAAGTGTCGCCAGTACGTCGAGGCGATGACCGAGCAGCTGGACAACTACGCCGTCGCGGACGCCTGCGACTCGACGCGGTCGTTCCTCGACGTGCTGACCAACTGGTACATCCGGCGCTCGCGCGAGCGCTTCTGGGGCGACCAGGCCGAGGCCTTCGACACCCTCTACACGGTGCTCGAGGTCGTGTGCCGTGTCACCGCTCCGCTGCTGCCGCTGACCACCGAGGAGGTCTGGCGGGGCCTGACCGGGGGACGATCGGTGCACCTCACGGACTGGCCGCTGATGGAGGGCGCCGACGAGCTGCCCGCCGACGACGCGCTCGTCTCCGCGATGGACCAGGTGCGCGACATCTGCTCGGCGACCTCGGCCCTGCGCAAGGCGGGCAACCTGCGCAACCGGCTGCCGCTGTCGACGCTGACGGTCGTGGTGCCCGGATCCCGCCCTGTTGAGCGGGTTCGAGTCGATCGTGGCCGACGAGGTCAACGTGAAGGCGGTGCGGCTGCTCGCGGCCGACTCACCCGAGGCGGCGGCGTACGGCGTCTCGCAGCGGCTCACCGTCAACGCCCGAGCCGCCGGACCTCGGCTGGGCAAGGACGTGCAGGCCGCGATCAAGGGCTCCAAGTCCGGCGACTGGTCGGTCGACGAGGCCGGCGCGGTGACCGCCGGTGGTCTGGTGCTGGAGGAGGGTGAGTTCGCGCTCGAGACCGTGGCCGGCTCGGCCGACGACGACCTCCGCGACCGGCATGCTGCCGGGCGACGGCTTCGTGGTGCTCGACACCGCGGTCACCCCCGAGCTCGCCTCCGAGGGCCTGGCTCGCGACCTGGTCCGAGCCGTCCAGCAGGCCCGCCGCGACGCCGGGCCTCGACGTCTCCGACCGGATCGCGCTGACCATCGGTGGCTCGGCGGTCGTCCAGGACGCCGCCCGCGCCCACGAGGCGCTGATCGCCGCCGAGACGCTCGCGACGTCGTACACCGTGGGCGACGGAGCCGATGGCGGCACCGACGTCACCCTCGGCGACGGGGAGACCGCCACGGTGGGGGTGGCCAAGGCCTAGCGGCTCGCGTCAGCCGGCAAGCCGACCCGCGAGGCGGTCGAGGTAGGCCAGGACCTCGTCGGGGGACTTGTCCGGCACGCCCCAGATCAGCTCGCTGGCGCCGGCCTCGGCCCACGCGGCGAAGTCCTCGGGAGTGGGCTTGGCGGCGATCAGCACCCGGATGTCCGGCTCGCCGTCGCGGCCGGCGTCGGCCCAGGCCTTCCTGAGCGCGGTCGCCTTGTCGCCGATGCCGTCCTCGCGCGGCGTGGTCATCCAGCCGTCGGCGGTGCGGGCGATCCACTCGAACGTCTTCGGGCCGCCGCCGGCGCCGATGATCAGCGGCACGTGGGCCTGCGGTCGGCTTGGGGTAGGCCCACGAGGGTCCGAACTTCACGAACTCCCCGTCGTACGACGCCTCCTCCTGGGTCCACAGCGCGCGCATCGCCTCGACGTACTCGCGCAGCACGGTGCGGCGCTTGGCGGCGGGGACGTGGTGGTCCTCGAGCTCGTCGGTGTTCCAGCCGAAGCCGGCGCCGATCGTCACCCGGCCGCCGGAGAGGTGGTCGAGCGTGGCGATGGTCTTGGCGAGGGTGATCGGGTCGGACTCGACCGGCAGGGCCACGGCGGTCGAGAGCCGGATCTTGGTGGTGAGCGCGGCCGCGGTGGCCAGCGAGACCCACGGGTCCAGGGTGCGCATGTAGCGGTCGTCGGGCAGCGTCTCGTCGCCGGTGCCGGGGTGGGCCGCGTCGCGGCGGACCGGGATGTGGGTGTGCTCGGGCACGTAGATCGTGTCGAACCCTCGCTCCTCGGCGGCCACGGCCAGGGCGGCGGGGGTGATCCCGCGGTCGGACGAGAAGAGGACTACTCCGTTGCGCATACGGCCAAGACTAGAACGTGTTTCAGTTTTGGGGAAGGTAGGGGCCAGACGGTGGTTGAGGTGCGAGCGCAGCGAGCCTCGAAACCACTTCGGCATGCTCGGCTGGTTGACTAGCCGCCATGACCGACCCGCACGTGCTCGACCTGTCCGCCGACGTCGTCACCCTCACCGAGCAGCTCGTCGACATCGAGTCGGTGAGCCACAACGAGCGGGCGATCGCCGACGCGGTCGAGGCCGCGCTGCCCCGCTCGGCCACCTGACGGTCAGCCGCCACGGCAACACCGTGGTCGCCCGCACCGAGCTCGGGCGCGGCGAGCGCGTGGTCATCGCCGGCCACCTCGACACCGTGCCGGTCAACGGCAACCTGCCGGTCCGCCGCGAGGACGGCATCCTGCACGGCCTCGGCACCTGCGACATGAAGGCCGGCGACGCGGTGATCCTCAAGCTGGCGGCCGACGTGACCGAGCCCAACCGCGACCTCACCTTCATCCTCTACGACTGCGAGGAGATCGAGTCGCACCACAACGGGCTCTTCAAGCTCACCATGAGCCACCCGGAGCTGATGCGCGCCGACTTCGCGATCCTGATGGAGCCGTCCGACGCGGTCGTCGAGGCCGGCTGCCAGGGCTCGCTCCAGTGCGACGTGCGGGCCACGGGGGAGCGGGCCCACTCGGCTCGGAGCTGGAAGGGCGTCAACGCGATCCACCGGGCCGGCGAGATCCTGGCCCGGCTCAACGCCTACGAGGCACGCAAGCCGGTGATCGACGGGCTGGAGTACCACGAGGGGCTGAACGCGGTCGGCATCCGCGGCGGCGTCGCCACCAACGTGCTGCCCGACGAGTGCGTGGTCTCGGTCAACTACCGGTTCGCGCCGGACCGCACGGAGGCCGAGGCGGAGGCGTTCGTGCGTCGACTTCTTCGACGGCTTCGCGGTGACGATCACCGACAACTCGCCCGGGGCCCACCCCGGCCTCGACCGGCCGGCGGCGAAGGAGTTCATCGAGGCGGTCGGCGGCGAGGTCAACCCGAAGTTCGGCTGGACCGACGTCGCGCGGTTCACCGTGCTCGACGTGCCCGCGGTCAACTTCGGCCCGGGCGACCCGATGTTCGCCCACAAGCAGGACGAGCACGTGCCGATCGAGCACATCGAGCGCTGCGAACGGCAGCTGAAGAGCTGGTTGGGAGCCACCACATGAAGTCCAAGACCAAGGGTCCGGTGATCATGCGCCGCGACCAGGTGGACGGTACGACGACCGACCAGCGGCTCCTCGACTCGCGCGGCCCCACCGACTGGGTGCACACCGACCCGTGGCGGGTGCTGCGGATCCAGGCGGAGTTCGTGGAGGGCTTCGGCGCGCTGGCCGAGCTCGGCCCGGCGATCGCGGTCTTCGGCTCCGCGCGCACGCCCGCCGACCACCCGTCGTACGCCCAGGGCGAGGAGGTCGGCCGCAAGCTGGTCGAAGCCGGCTTCGCGGTGATCACCGGCGGCGGGCCCGGCGCGATGGAGGCCGCCAACAAGGGCGCCAGCGAGGCCGGAGGCGTCAGCGTCGGCCTCGGCATCGAGCTGCCCTGGGAGTCCGGACTCAACGAGTGGGTCGACGTCGGGGTCAACTTCCGCTACTTCTTCGCCCGCAAGACGATGTTCGTGAAGTACTCGCAGGGCTTCATCGTGCTGCCGGGCGGGCTGGGCACCCTCGACGAGATGTTCGAGGCGATGACGCTGGCGCAGACCCAGAAGATCACCACGTTCCCGATCGTGCTGGTCGGCACGGAGTACTGGTCCGGGCTGATCGCCTGGCTGCGCGACACCGTGATGGCCGACGGCAAGATCGCCGAGGCGGACCTCGACCGGCTGATCCTCACCGACGACGTCGACGAGGCCGTCGCAGGTGATGGTGCAGGGACGGATCGACCGATGATGTGGCTCTTCGCCGTCCTGATCGTGCTGGCCATGGGCGGGGTCGCGGCGGTGGCGGCCGGCAAGGGCGCCCCGCTCGCTCCGGCGTACGACGACCGCCCGACGCCGACGTGCCGGCCACCGGTCCGCTGTCCGCCGACGACCTGCGGCGGGTCCGGTTCTCGCTGGCCTTCCGCGGCTACCGGATGTCGGAGGTCGACGCGCTGCTCGACCGGCTGGCCCGCGAGCGCGAAGAGGTCGCCTCGGCGGCTGAGGCCCTGCCCGAACCCCGTCCGGGGCCCGACGAGGCCGACGTCTGACAGGATCGGGCTCGTGTCGACCGAGCTGATCGTCTACGTCCTGACCGCGCTGGCCGCGGTGGTGGTCGTGCTGACCCGACTGCGTCTGGGCAAGCCGGAGGGTGCGCGGCGGATCGACGTCGGCGCGGCGGCTGCTCGGCGTGCACACGATCTCTGGGGTGCTGGCGCTGGCGACCTGGCTGCTCTACCTCCTCGGCGACGACGCGCTCGGTCGCAACGCCTCGAGCGTCGTCGGCATCGTGGCGCTGGCGTTCTGGTGGGTCGTGGTGGGCGCCGGGCTGCTGATCCTGGTCCGCTGGCTGCCCAGCCACGGCAAGCACGCGGCCGAGGCCACGAAGGACTCCTGGTCCGACGGGCCCGGTCTGTCGGTGCTCGCCCACGTCGGCATGCTGGTCGGCGTCAGCGTCTTCACCTGGGCCTACCTGGTGGCGGCTGTTTGATGCGTCGGAACTTGGGGCGGTCCTGGTCGGGCTCGTCGTCACGGCCGGGGCACTCGGCGTACCTCGTGCTGCGGAGGCGTCCGAGCCGGGTCACGAAGCATCGACCGACAGAGTGGTGATCGGTCATTCGGTGGCCGGTCGTCCGATCCTGGCCTGGCACCTCGGCCAGGCTCGAGCTACGCCGACGGTGGTGTTGATCGCCACCATGCACGGCGACGAGCCGGCCGCCCGCCAGATCCTGCAGGCGCTGCGCGACGGCCCGCCGATCAGCGGCGTGACCTCTGGGTGGTGCCGACGTACAACCCCGACGGGCTGGCCCGCGGCACCCGCAAGAACGCCCACGGCGTCGACCTCAACCGCAACTTCCCCTACGGGTGGCGCGACCTCGACGGCGCCTACGAGTCCGGGCCCCGCCCGGGCTCCGAGCCGGAGACCCGCGCCGTGATCCGGTTCCTCGGCGACGTCCGGCCCGACTACATCCTGAGCTTCCACCAGCCGCTCTACGGGGTCGACACCGATACCAAGGCGCCGCGCTTCGCCCGCCGGGTGGCCGACAAGCTCAACCTCCCGACCACCACCCTCGACTGCGGCGGTGTCTGCCACGGCACCATGACGGGTTGGTACAACCACCGGTTCCGCGGCGTGGCCCTGACCGTCGAGTACGGCGCCCACCCGAGCCGCCGCCAGATGACCCAGGTAGCCCCCGCCCAGGTGCTGTCGATCTTTCGGCGCGCGTACCGGTTGAGCGGTGGATAGGGGTCGGTTTCGGGACCCGATTCCGCCCGTCATCCACCGCCCGGGAGGCGGCACCGGTTGAGCGGTGGATAGGGGTCGGTTTCGGGACCCGATTGCCGCCACCGCTCACCGCCCACCGCCCGACCCGACCCGACCCGGGGACGCCGGGCCTCAGCGGCCCTCGTAGACCGGCTTCTCCTTGGCGACGAACGCGGCTACGGCGGCCGCGTGGTCGGCTGTGGCGCCCGTCTTCTGCATCATCGAGCCCTCGAAGGCCAGGGCCTCCTCGAAGGAGTGCCCGGCGGCGTACGCCACCGACTGCCGCATGGCGCCCAGGGCCACGGTCGGGCCGTCGGCGAGACGACGAGCGAGCGCGCCTACCTCGTCCGTCAGCGCATCGGCCGGCACCACCTGGGTCGCCAGGCCGAGGGTGAGCGCCTCGTCGGCCTTGATCGTGCGCGGGAAGTAGAGGAGCTCGAGCGGCTCGGGCGCGGCCGACCAGGAGCGGAAGGTGGTAGCTCGCGCCGGTGTCGCACGAGAGCGCCACGTTGGCGAACGCCAGGTTGAAGCCGGCCGTGTCGGCCACGAGCCGCAAGTCGCAGGCGAAGGCGAGGCTGGCTCCCGCGCCGGCGGCGACGCCGTTGACCGCCGCGATCACCGGCTTGGCCATGCCGGCGAGCGCGGTCACGATCGGGTTGTAGTGGTCCTCGACGGTCGTGAAGAGCTGGTCGCTGCCGCCGTTGTTCAGCAGCTGGATGTGCTCCTTGAGGTCCTGGCCGGTGCAGAACGCGCGGCCGGTGCCGGTGAGCACCACGCAGCGCGCCGCGGGGTCGTCGGCCACCTGCCGGACGATCTCGAGCAGCAGCACCTTGGTCGCCACGTCGAGGCTGTTCATCGCCTCGGGCCGGTTGAGCGTGATGGTGGCGATGCCGTCGGTGACGTCGAGCAGTACGGGTGCGGTCATGGGGCAAGTCTTTCAGGCGAGACAGCGGTCGACGAAGCGGTCCGCCCCGGGCAGCAGCCGCGCGGCCTCGCTGGCGAACCGACGGGCCGCCTCGTGGCCGGGCCAGTCGGCCGGCAGCAGCTCGGGCGGGCAGCCCCGGGTCGGCGAACAGGAACTTCCGCCACTCGTGCACGAGGTGGAAGCGCGCCGCGAACGCCGCCTCGTCCGGCTCGGCGTGCTGGGCGGTGTGTTCGGCGACCAGCTGCGGCTGAGGTGGCCAGCCAGCCGTCGTACGCCGCCCGGAGCGCCGGCAGGTCCCAGGCGTTCGTCGGGTCCGGGTCGGGGTCGAGCATCCGGGCGGTGCGCGCGGTGGCGTCGCTCGCGCTGCAGCACCGAGGGCAGCTCGACGCGAGCGAACGGGCTGACCCAGACGTTGTCGGCCAGCTCGGCGTAGCCGAGGTAGGCCAGGTCGGCGCGCAGCCGGGCCCGGCTGCTGCGGTCGGGCGACGGCGCGACGACGGCGAGGTGCCAGGTCGCCGTCCCAGTCAGGCACGTGGCGCCGATAGATCCGGTCGGCGGCCTCGTCGAGCCGCCGCTGGGCCAGGCCGGTCGCGCGGTAGCCGCGTCCGGACTCGGCGGTCATCGGCTCCAGCCAGCCCTGCGCGACCATCCGCGAGATGGCGGTGCGCACCGCCGGCGCGGCGATGCCGACCGGCGCCAGCAGCCGCACGATCGCGGCGACCGGAGCCTCGTTGCCGCGGGTGCGCAGGTGGTCGCCGTAGAGGTCGAAAAGGGCCGACCGCGCATGCATGCGGTGAGTGTGCCATCCGGTTCGCTCGGTTCGGGGTCTCACCCGAGCCGGACCACTGGTGCGGGCCGCGGCACCGATGGGGGATAATGGCTCGCGCAGTGTGAGTAGCAGGACTGGCTGCTCTCGGTTGAGTCACAGGAAGAGGTGCCGCATGGCGGCAATGAAGCCGCGGACCGGCGACGGCCCGCTCGAGGTCACCAAGGAAGGACGCGGCATCGTCATGCGCGTCCCGCTCGAAGGTGGTGGCCGGCTCGTCGTCGAGCTCAATGCCGAGGAGGCCGGCGCGCTCGGTGACGCCCTCAAGACCGTCGTAGGGTGATTCGTCCCCGATCCGTGACGCTCAGCCTTCCCAGTCAGGTCTCTCCGCCGGAGTTCGCGCTCAGCGACCTCCTGCCGCATGCGATTCTCGGGGCCGAGGTCGTCGCCGTGCCCGTCCAACCGGGCGAGGACGGCGGCTCGCTCGTGCTCGGACCCGGTGCCGCCGGTCTCGCCGACGCCATCGGCGACCGATCTGCTCGGCGTGCTCGAGGCGCACCAGGCCACGGGCAAGACGGGTGAGATCGTCTCCGTGCCGGTGCCGCTCGGCATCGGCCGACAACGCCGACCTTCGCTGTCGTGCTGCTGGTCGGCGTGGGCGCGGCCCGGCCGGTCGACTTCCGGCGAGCCGGTGCGGCGCTGGCCAAGGCGGTGACCAACCGGCGACGCCGTGGCCACCACCATCCCCGCGCTGGCCGCCGACGCCGTGGAGCCGTTCGTGGTCGGCATGATGCTCGGCTCCTTCGCGTTCCACTGGAGGTCCGAGCCGCCGGCCGACGGTGCCCGCGCGCCGCGTCGTGCTGGCCGAGCTGCCCGAGGAGACCCGGCCGGTGCTGGACCGCGCCGTCGCCGTCGGCGGCGCCGGCTGGCGTTCGCGGATGCTGGCCACGGTGCCCGTCCAACCTGAAGAACCCCGCCTGGCTCGCCGAGCAGGCCGAGGAGCTGGCCGCCGCCAACGGCCTCGACGTCCGGGTCTGGGACGAGCGCCAGCTCGCCGACCGAGGGCTTCGGCGGCATCATCGGCGTCGGCCAGGCCTCGGCCACCCCGCCCCGCCTGATCCGGCTCGACTACGCGCCCGCGAAGGCCCGGCGCAGCACGCCGACCGTGGTGCTGGTCGGCAAGGGCATCACCTTCGACACGCGGCGGACTGACGATCAAGCCCGGTGAGGCGATGTCGACGATGAAGCGCGACATGACCGGCGGTGCCGTGGTCATGTCGACCATGGCCGCCCTGTCCGCCGTCGGCTGCCCGCTCCGCGTGGTGGGGCTGATCCCCGCCGCCGAGAACGCCATCTCCGGCAACGCCCTGCGCCCCGGCGACGTCCTGCGTCACTACGGCGGCCGCACCACCGAGGTCACCAACACCGACGCCGAAGGGCGGCTGGTGCTGGCCGACGCGCTGGCGTACGCCGTCGCCGAGCTCGACCCGGCCGCCGTCGTCGACGTGGCCACCCTCACCGGCAGCATCAAGGTCGCGCTCGGCCAGCAGGTCGGCGGGCTCTTCGCCAACGACGACGCCCTGGCCGACGCCCTCTTCGCTGCCGGAGAGACCGCCGGCGAGCCGCTGTGGCGGTTCCCGCTGCACGCCGGCTACGAGGACAAGCTGGCCTCCAAGATCGCCGACGCCGACAACGGGCCCAAGCATGCCCAGGCCATCACCGCCGCCCTGTTCCTGCAGCACTTCGTCAAGGGCGTGCCGTGGGCCCACCTCGACCTCGCCTCGGTCGGCGACGTGCCCGAGGAGCTGCACGAGTGGACGCCCGGTCCGTCCGGCTTCGGCGCCCGCGCCCTGCTGGCCTGGCTCGGCACCGACGACCCCCTGGAGGGAGTCAGATCATGAGGGGACTCACCGTCCGCTGGTCGCTCGCCGAGGCTCCCGAGGGGGTCGAGGCCGAGCTGGCGTCGTACGTCGAAGGCACCTCGCACGCGAAGTTCACCGGCATGGCCGGGCTCAGCTACAAGACCTGGCGGGTGCGTCCGGGCGAGTGGTTCGAGGGCAACTACGTCTTCGCCAGCGACGAGGCGCGGGCGGAGTTCCAGCGCACCTTCACCGAGGGTGCGGCCGATGCCCCGGGCTCGAAGATCATCGGCAGCGCGCCGATCCTGATCGAGGAGTGCGACATCGTCGCGATCGCCGAGGGCTGGGACGGCTTCCAGGCCGCACCGCGCGCCAGCCGCGGCCGATCGACAGTCGCTCACTCGCGTCCTCGGGCAGCCATTCCTTCTTGGCCATCAGCAGGCCGTCGCCGACGGGCAGCAGCACGGAGACCAGTGCGTCGGTCTCGGCGATCTCCCTGCCCAGGTCGCGGATGGTCACCGTGTCCCGGTCGCGCTGGGCCGGGTCGGCCACCCGGTCGTGCCACAGCGCGTTGTCGAAGGCCACGACCCCGCCGGGACGAAGCAGGCGCAGGGCCTCCTTGAGGTAGGCGGAGTACTCGGCCTTGTCGCCGTCGCAGAAGACGATGTCGTAGTGGGCGTCGGTGAGCCGGGGGAGCACGTCGAGGGCGGCGCCGGCGATCGTGCGGATCCGCTGCGAGGCGAAGCCGGCCTCGGTGAAGGTCTCCCGCGCCAGGCGCTGGTGCTCGGTCTCGATGTCGACGGTGGTCAGGATGCCGTCGGCGCGCATGCCGCGCAGCAGCCAGACACCCGAGACGCCGGTGCCGGTGCCGATCTCGACCACGGAGCGGGCGTCGAGCACCGAGGCGAGGAAGCGCAGGGCCGCGCCCGCCGCCGGAGCCGATGCCGACGACGCCGACCTCGTCGGCGCGGGCGCGGGCGGTCGCGAGGACCTCGTCCTCGGCGACGAACTGCTCGGCGTAGGACCAGCTGGCGGCGCTGATCGGCTGGGTCGGAGTGGCGATGACGGCCTCCTCGATAGAGTCGGGGTGCACCAACGTATCGCCTGCAGGCAGCCGTCGGCGGGAACACCACCGCCCGGCCGGCTCGTTGTCATCCATGAGTGGCTGCCGGACCCCGGGAACCTCACAGGGTTCTCTCAGCCGGGTGCTTACCGTACGGAGAGGTCAGTCGCAGCGTGCGTGCCAGAGGGGCCAAGATGACGAGACCGACCAGCAGTCGACGCCGGTGACCCGACCGGGACCGTGCCCACCTGGGACGAGATCGTCGAGCAGCACTCCGGCCGGGTCTACCGCCTGGCCTACCGGCTGACCGGCAACCGCCACGACGCCGAGGACCTCACCCAGGAGGTCTTCGTCCGGGTGTTCCGCTCGCTCGACACCTACACGCCCGGCACCTTCGAGGGCTGGCTGCACCGGATCACCACCAACCTCTTCCTCGACCAGGCCCGCCGCAAGCAGCGGATCCGCTTCGACGCGCTCTCCGACGAGCGCGCCGACCGCCTCACCAGCGCCGCACCCACCCCGGACGTCGCCTACGCCGACCGCACCTTCGACGACGACATCGAGCGCGCCCTGGCCACCCTGCCGCCCGACTTCCGCGCCGCGGTGGTGCTGTGCGACGTCGAGGGCCTGACCTACGACGAGATCGCCGAGATCCTCGGCGCCAAGCTCGGCACCGTGCGCTCCCGGATCCACCGCGGCCGCGCCATGCTGCGCACCGCGCTGTCCCACCGCGCCCCCTCGGCCGGCCGCACCCGCTACGCCGGCCCGGTCGCCCCCGGCGGTCCGGGCCGTCGGAGGGACGGCGTGATCGGCCACCTCGGCACCCGGGTCAGCGCGCTCCTCGACGGGCAGCTCTCGGCCGAGGAGACCGAGCGCGCGTGGGAGCACGTGCACGCCTGCCACACCTGCCGCGACCTGGTCGAGCGCGAGGGCTGGGTCAAGACCCGGCTGGCCGGGCTCGTCCTTCGACGCCCGGCGGCGCGCCCGACCACCTCAAGGGCTCGCTGCTCGGCATGCCGCCGGGCGACGTGTTCCTGACCCTCGACGCGCACCGGTCCCGCCGGGTCGGGCTCGGTCATGGCCGCCATCGGCGGCGGCGCCGTGGGCGCCGCAGTGATGGGCGTGCTCGCCCTGGGCGCGGCGCCCGCCGACGCCCCGTCGATCGAGCGCCGCGCGCCGGTCACCCAGCTGGTCACCCCTTCGTCGTCGCCCGCGTCTCGGTGCCGCGCGCGCGCCCCGGTCCCTGACGCACCGGTCGCCCCCGCTTGTCGCTCGGGGGATGATGGGGCGGTGACCCAGCAGGATCCTCCGCCCGACCCCTCGGGCCAGTCGCCGTCGTGGCTGCCGCCCACGCGGCGACCCGTGGCCGGCGTACCCGCCTCCGGGAGCGGCCCGACCCCGCCGCCGCCGGCGCGGCACGCCGCCCCGCCCAGCGGACGGGTGAGCGGGTGGGTCTGGCCGGTCGTGGCGAGCCACGGCCCTGGTCGTCGGCGTCGTCGGCGGCGTCGCCGGATCGGTCGCCTACGAGGCGCTCCGCGACGACCCCAGCGACACCCCGGGCACGGTCAGCGGCGGCCTCGACGCGCGTCGACACCCAGCTCGCTGCCCCCGCTCTCGGTCGACGACGGCAGCGTGGCCGCGGTCGCCGCAGGAGCTGCTGCCGAGCACGGTCCAGATCTCTGCCGAGTACGAAGGCTCAGGAGGGCGGCGCCACCGGCTCCGGCTTCGTCCTCGACCGCCAGGGCCACATCGTCACCAACAACCACGTGGTCGCCGACGCCGCCGAGAACGACGGCCCGATCGAGATCGTCGACCAGGACGGCAACCGCTACGACGCCACCGTGGTCGGCCGCAGCTCGGTCTACGACCTCGCGGTGCTCTACTCCGAGGACGCCACCGGACCTCCGGCCGGCCGCGCTCGGCAAGTCCGAGCGGCTCCGGGTCGGCGAGGGCGTGGTCGCGATCGGCTCGCCGCTCGGCCTCAGCTCGACCGTCACCGTCGGGCATCGTCAGCGCGCTCAAGCGGCCGGTGACCACCGGCGAGGCGGGCGACGACGTCGTCGTACATCAACGCGGTGCAGACCGACGCCGCGATCAACCCCGGCAACTCCGGTGGTCCGCTGGTCAACCTGCGCGGCCAGGTCGTCGGTGTCAACTCCGCGATCGCCACCAACGGTGGCGGCACCATCGACGGCGAGGCCGGCAACATCGGCGTCGGCTTCGCGATCCCGATCGAGCAGGTGATCGTCACCGCCGACCAGATCCTGAAGACCGGCGAGGCGAGCTATCCGGTCATCGGCGCCCAGGTGCAGACCGGCGGGGTCGAGGGCGACGGCGCGACGATCGACAAGGTGCTCGCGGACACGCCCGCCGAGGCCGCCGGGCTCGAGAAGGGCGACGTCGTGGTCGCGGTCGACGGCGAGCGGGTCACCAACGGGATCGCGCTGATCGTCACGATCCGCAGCCACCAGCCGGGCGAGACGCTGGAGTTCACCTTCCTGCGCGACGGCGACGAGGAGACCGCCCAGGTCACCCTCGGCTCGGAGACGGGCTAGTCGGTCGGGCTGGTGGTCTCCTCCACGAAGGGGGTCGAGGCGATGTGCTCCTTGGTGTCGGCGTACGCCCGCTGGATGTACTCCTCCAGCTTGGTCGCCTCCACCCGCCACTGGCCGCGGCCGCCGATCCTGATGGCCTCGAGCTCGCCGCGGCGCACCAGCGCGTAGACCTGCGCCATCGAGGTGTTGAGCACCTCCGCGACGTCGGCGAGCGTGAGGAAGCGGGGACCATCGGCCATGCCCCCATCGTCGCACCTTCCGTGCCCCGGATCCGCCTGAGTACGCCGTGCCTGTGGATGACCAGGTGACCAGCGCCGGGCGGACCTGCATGATGTGAGGGTGCCAAGGAACCTCGGGGTCCAGGGCGCTGACGCGCCCTCAGCCGCGCCGCCTCCGCGACGCGAGCCGACCACGCCCGGGTGGCGCGACCCGCGGTTGTGGGTGGGGGTCGCGATCGTCGCCGTCTGCGTGGTCGCCGGCGCTCGGCTGCTCGCGGCGGCCGACGACACGGTCGCGCGTGTGGGCGGTGGACGCCGACCTGGGGCCGGGCGACCAGGTGACCGCCGACGACCTGGTCGCGGAGCGGGTCCGGTTCGCCGACGACGCCGACCTCGACCGCTACTTCACCGTCGACGACGAGCTGCCGGCCGACCTCGAGCTCACTCGAGGCGTCGGGGAGGGCGAGCTGCTGCCCCGGGCCGCCGTCGGACTCGTCCGGCGACAGCGGCACCGTCCAGGTGCGGATCGCTGTCGACAACGAGCAGGTGCCGCCGGCGGTCGACAGCGGGTTCGCTCGTCCACGTCTACCTCGTCGTCCGCGACGGGCAACAGCCGCGCGGCTCCGACCGGCGAGCCGGCGCTGCGAAGCGGTCACGGTGGTCGACGCGCCTCCGGTCGAGGACAACTTCGCGGCCACCGGCAACCGGACCATCGACGTAGTGGTCAGCGAGGCCCAGGCCCAGGACTACTTCGCGCAGCGGGCCGAGCTCGACGATCCGGTCGTGACCGTGGTCAAGGTGGGCTGATGATCGTCGCCCTGATGGTCGCCTCGGGCGCGCCGTGGGAGTCGACCGCGCTGACCGCGCTCAACGACCATCCCGGGGTCGTGGTGCTGAAGCGGTGCGTCGACATCGACGACCTGCTCGCCTCGGCCAGCGCCGGCCAGGCCGACGTGGCGGTGCTCGGCCTGGACTCGCCCGGCCTCGACCGTGGCCGCGGTCGACCACCTGCGCAAGCACGGCGTGCGGCCGGTGGCGGTGGTGGCGGCCGGCGCGGTCGAGCCGGGTCGGGTGCGCGGCTCCCGGATCGGGATCCGCGCCCTCGTGGCCGACGACGAGCTGGACGGCGCTGCCCGACGGTGGTCACCGCGCCCGACCCGACACCGACCGCGGCCCGGCCGCCGGCCGAGCCTCCGGCAGCGCCCGTGCCGGCTCCGGGTGCCACTGGACGGGTCGTCGTGGTCTGGGGTCCGGCCGGCGCGCCCGGTCGCACCACGCTCGCCGCGGGCGATCGCCGGCGAGCTGGCCCGGCGACAGCGACGCACGATCCTGGTCGACGCTGACCCCTACGGCGGCACGGTCGCCCAGCAGCTCGGGCATCATGGACGAGGTCTCGGGGCTGCTCTCCGCGGCCCGGCTGGCGACCAGCGGCGCGCTGGAGGCCAGGTTCGCCTCGGTGCAGCGAGGCGTCGACGGCTGGCTGTCGGTGGTCACCGGCCTGCCCCGCCCCGACCGCTACGCGGAGGTGCGGGCCGGCACGGTCGAGCACCTGCTCGAGGTGGCCCGCGAGCCAGGCGACCGTGGTGGTCGACACCGGCTTCAGCCTCGAGGACGAACCCGGCCGCGACTACGCCGCCCGCCCCGGCCGCAACCAGCTCACCCTCGGGGCGCATCGACGTGGCCGACGAGCTGGTCGTGGTCGGCTCTGCCGACCCGATGGGTCTGTCGCGGCTGGCGCGGGCCCTCGTCGACGTGCGCGAGCTGACCGGAGCCACCCCGATCCGGGTGGTGGTCAACCGGATGCGGCCGACCCTGGGCTGGTCGGAGAAGGACATCGCCGAGCATGGTGTCCGGCTTCGCCCGCACCTCGGGGCTGCACTTCCTGCCAGAGGACCGGGTCGCGGTCGACCGGGCCCTGGTCTCCGGCCGGATGCTGGTCGAGACCGGCGAGTCCGCGCTCAGCCGCGCGATCAGCGGGGTCGTCGATGCCGCCCGCATGTTCTCGACGGTCGAGCAGCCCTGACGGCCGATCGAGAGTCAGGAGGCGAAGAGCAGGTAGAGCCCGCCAGCGGTGAACGTGATCATCGCGCACAGCAGCGGGAGCTGTCCGGTGAGCTGGTGGCGTCGGGGCAGGATCTTGATCGCCCGGTCGTGGGCGGCCATCGCGCCGAGCACGTGACCGATCACGACGGCCGCGACCTTGATGGTGGCGACCAGCGTCTGGTGGTAGCTGAACCAGTAGTTGATCTGGAGGTCGGCGGTGCCGAACAGGTTGCTGCCGTCGCTGCAGCGGGTCGCTGAGCGTAGCTCAGGGTTCGCTGGGAGACCTCGAAGAAGTACGTGAGGTAGTGGGCGACGAAGTAGCCCACCACGATCGGCACGACCGAGTGCGCCAACCGGTTGGGCAGCTCGCGTCGTGGGATCTCGGGCCCGACGCCGGTGAGCACGCTGCCGATCGCGAAGATCAGCCCAGCGCCCAGGCAGAAGGCGAGCAGGGCCAGGTTGTTGAGCAGGTTCTCCGAGTGGCTCGACCCCTGGACGTACTGCACCCAGCGGCTGGACTCCCGGAACGAGTCGTAGCCGGTGCTGCCGAACAGCACCCCCACCACGGCGATCAGCCCGGGCCGCACCTCGACGCTGTCGAGGTTCGCCAGCGGGCTGCGAACGATCAGGTGGCCGTCGCGGATCGACCACGGCGAGAGCTTGCCGACCAGCGTCGAGAACACCTCGAACGGGTCGGCCCGCTCGTAGAAGCCGTTGCCGAACAGCGCTCCGCCGACCAGCATCACGGCGAGGTAGATGGCAGCCCCAGAGCCGGACCGAGGCCAGCTCGGTCTGGAAGGGGTAGACCAGCTCCATCCACACGAACGCGTAGAGGCCCAGGGCCGCCGGCCAGTAGCCGAGCCGCTCCGGGTAGTCGAAGACGCCCCGGTCCGGGTCGCTGCCGGACAGCTTCGCGAAGGCCAGGTTGATGGTGCGGACCGGGCTGATCGCCTTCCACACCGGCCCGAGGAAGACCGAGGCGAAGACCAGCCCCGACCCACAGCACGACGTAGAACAGGCCGAAGATCGGGTTGATGAAGAGGTCCTGCCCGGCCACGGCGACGAAGGCCGTGTAGGCGAACAGCGCGAAGCCGACCACTCGGAGCGCCGCTCGGAACGGCACCGATCGCGACCATCGCCGTCCAGCCAGGCCGGCGCTGGTCGGCCGCTGGTGGCGGCGTCGTAGCGCGGCGTACGCCAGGCGACGGCCAGATCGTGAACGAGACCACCAGGGCGGCCATCGCGCCGCTGATCGCCAGGGGCAGCGAGATCGGCAGGTCCTTCTGGCCACCGACCCCGTGTGCCTGGACGAGGTCGTCGAGGAGTGGGATGCACGGCCTAGCGGACCTCGAGCTGCACGATGACCTTGTCGAGGGTGTGCGACTCGACCTCGACCACGCCCGGCTTGTCGATCTGCAGCTTGAACGTCGTGGTGCCCTTCGGGTACGCGAACTCGCTGCTCCGGCTCGGAGTGCACGTGGATCTCGCCGGGCGCGTCGGCCGTCACGACCAGGTCGATCGGCTGGTCGACGTCGACCTCGACCCGCTCGCCGCTGGGGGTCACGGTCGTCGCCCGAGAAGGTGATCTCGATGGTCTTGGTCTCGCGTCGACCCGCCTGTCGTCGGAGTCGTCGCCGCACGCGGTGGCCGTGGCCAGCGTGCACAGGACCACGACGGCGGCGGCCAGGACTCGGCGCATCAACATTCCTCATCGTTCGGCGGACGGGTGCCAGGGTTGCGGGCACACCTCTGAAAGAATCCCACGCGGAGCAAGGGTCGACCGATGGGGTCGTCCGCTGCGAGACCCCCGCCGATCAGGAACGGAGCGCGAGATGAGCGAGCGGCTCCGCCCGCGCGACCTTGCGTTCCTCACCGCGGAGACGCCCGAGGCGCCGATGCACAACGCGACGATCGAGATCTTCGAGTGCGGCGACTCCGGGTTCGACTACGAGCGGCTGCTGGAGCTGATCCGCGACCGCCTGCCGTTCGTGCCGCGCTACCGGCAGCGGATCAAGAGCGTCCCGGGCGGGCTGGCCAACCCGGTCTGGGTCGACGACGAGCAGTTCGACCTCGGCTACCACGTACGCCGCTCCGCCCTGCCCCGGCCGGGGTCGCTGGAGCAGCTGCGCGAGCTGGTCGCCCGGATCGTGTCCCGCCCGCTCGACCGGAGCCGGCCGCTGTGGGAGATCTACTTCGTCGAGGGCCTCGCCGACGGCCACGTCGCGCTGCTGTCCAAGGCGCACCTGGCGCTGGTCGACGGCGTACAGACCGTCGACCTCGGCCAGCTGCTGCTCGACCTCGAGCCCCGAGCCCAAGGCGCTGGAGCCCGACGACTGGCTGCCGGAGGGCGCGCCGTACGCCCGGCCGGCCTGATCATCGACGCGCGTCAGGCGACTCCGTGACCGCGCCGGAGACGCTGGTCGACACCCTGCGCACCACCACCGGCACCGTGCTGCGCACTGCCGACGAGACCTCCAAGCGGGTCCGCGGCGTCGCCGGTGCCCTCGCCGGTCGCCGGCCCGAGAAGACCACGGCCATCAGCGGTCCGCTCTCCCAGCAGCGGCGCGTGGTCACCGTCGACACCGACCTGTCCGACTACCAGGTCGTCCGCCGGGCGCACGACGGCATCGGTCAACGACGTGATCCTGGCGACCATCACCGGCGGCCTGCGGGCCTGGCTGATGACCCGCACCGAGTCGCTCGGCGGGCTGCGCCAGGTGCGCGTCGTGGTGCCGGTCTCCGTGATCGACGAGGAGCTCGAGGCGACCTCGCTGGGCAGCATGATCGCGGCCCACTTCGTCGACCTGCCGGTCGGCGAGGCCAGCCCGATCGTGCGGCTGCACCAGGTGTCGTACGCCTTCCAGGCGCACAAGGAGACCGGCCGCGGCAGTGGCCGCCAACCGACTGGCCGGCATCGCCGGCTTCGCGCCGACGACGTTCCACGCCATCGGCTCGCGGGTGGCCGCGGCCGAGCTGCGCCGCGGCTTCCAGGTGAGCGTCACCAACGTGCCCGGCCCGCAGTCCTCGCTGTACGCCGCGGGGGCCCGGATGGTCGGCACCTACCCCGTGCCCGCCGCTGCTGCCGGGGCACCCGCTGGCGATCGGCGTCACGTCGTACGACGGCAAGGTGTTCTACGGGCTGACCGCCGACCGCGACTGGCTGCCCGACGCCGACCTGCTCGGCACCTGCATCCGGGAGGCGCTGGTCGAGCTGGTCGACGCCTCCACCGACGGCCGCCAGCGCGCGCCCCGCGGCCGCAAGAAGGCCGACTGCCAAGACGCGCGAAGGCCACCCGCCGCCAAGAAGTCGCCGTGACCCGGGTCTACGTGCCCACCACGTTCGCCGCGCTGGCCGACTACGTCGACCACGGCTACGTCCCCGAGTCCGCCGAGCGTTTCGTGCCGCCCGGGGAGGACGAGGAGTCCGAGTACGCCGCCCTGCTCGCCGCGGCGGAGGCCGCCGAGGCGCTGCTGGACGGACCCGGCCGACCGGTGGTCGTGGTGGCCGAGGTGACCTACGTCGACGGGCCGGTGGCGATGGAGCAGGTGGTCGCGGTGCACGCCGACACCGACGACGAACACGACCCCGACGACGACCTGGCGTGGTTCGCGACCCAGGAAATCCCCTACCTGATCTGAGGTCGTAGGGTCGCGGCATGGACGCGCATCTCTTTCCCTCCGGCTCCCATCAACGAGCCGAACCTGACCTACGCGCCGGGCAGCCCCGAACGGGCCACCCTGGTCGCGGAGCTCGAGAAGCAGGAGCGCCGCCAGCACACCCTGCGAGCCCACATCAACGGCCGCAAGCGGGCCGGCGGGGGTGCCGAGGTCGCGGTGGTGCAGCCGCACGACCACCAGCACGTGCTCGGCACCTTCAAGACCTCCACCACCAAGGACGCCGAGGCCGCGGTCAAGGCGGCCACCGACGCCGCGCCGGACTGGCGCCGGATGTCGATCGACGACCGGTGCGCGATCCTGCTGAAGGCGGCCGACCTGCTGGCCGGCCCGTGGCGGCAGCGGATCAACGCCGCCACCATGCTCGGCCAGTCGAAGACGGCGTTCCAGGCCGAGATCGACTCAGCCTGCGAGCTGATCGACTTCTGGCGGTTCAACGTCCACTACGCCAAGCAGATCCTCACCGAGCAGCCGATCGCCAACAGCCCCGGCATCTGGAACCGCACCGACCACCGGCCGCTCGAGGGCTTCGTCTACGCGATCACGCCGTTCAACTTCACCGCGATCGCCGGCAACCTGCCCACCGCGCCGGCGCTGATGGGCAACACCGTGATCTGGAAGCCGTCGCCGACCCAGCAGTACGCCGCCTCGATGCTGATGGAGCTGCTCGAGGAGGCCGGGCTTCCGCCGGGGGTGATCAACATGCTCCCCGGCGACGGCATCGACGTCTCGAAGGTGGCGCTGACCCACCCGCGACCTGGCCGGCATCCACTTCACCGGCTCCACGCCCACCTTCCAGCACCTGTGGCGGACGGTCGGGGAGAACATCATCGTCGTACCGTTCCTACCCGCGGATCGTCGGCGAGACCGGCGGCAAGGACTTCATCGTCGCCCACCCCTCCGCCGACCCGGACGTGGTGCGGGTGGCGATGATCCGCGGGGCGTTCGAGTACCAGGGCCAGAAGTGCTCGGCCGCCTCCCGCGCGTACGTCGCGAAGTCGGTGTGGGCGAAGCTGAAGGACCAGCTGATCGCCGACATCGAGAACCTGTCGATGGGCGACGTCACCGACCTGTCCCACTTCATGGGCGCGGTGATCGACGCGCGCTCCTTCGCCAAGCTGAAGGCGGCGATCACCCGGGCTGCGCCGGCAGCAGCACCTCACGATCCTGGCCGGCGGCCAGACCGACGACTCGGTGGGCTACTTCGTGCGGCCGACCCTCGTGCAGTCCACCGACCCGACCGACCAGATGTTCTCCACCGAGTACTTCGGGCCGCTCCTCGCCGTGCACGTCTACGACGACGACCGGTTCGAGCGGGTCGTGACGCAGATGGAGAGCTTCGCGCCCTACGCGCTGACCGGCGCGATCATCGCCCAGGACCGCAGGGCGATCGCCTGGGCCCAGGAGCAGCTGCGCTTCGCGGCCGGCAACTTCTACATCAACGACAAGCCCACCGGCGCGGTCGTCGGCCAGCAGCCGTTCGGCGGCGCCCGCGCCTCGGGCACCAACGACAAGGCCGGTGCCCCGGCCAACCTGATGCGCTGGACCTCGCCCCGCTCGATCAAGGAGACCTTCGTGCCGCCGACCGACCACCGCTATCCCGCACATGGGCTGACCAGGCTGTCTCCCTGCTTTGGCAGACTGCTCCCATGACTGCTTCGACCTCGGCCAGGTTTGCTCCCGTCGGTGCGCTGCGGATCGGCTTGGTGCTGCTCATCGTCTGGGCGCTGATGTACTTCGGTCCGCTGGACGGTGCGCCGGGCTGGGTGACGGGTTTCGTGCTCGTCGTCGGGTTGCTGCTGACCTCGGTGGCGCTCGGCATCCGGATGTTGCGTGACTAGTCACTGAGGCAGAATCCAGGGCGTGACGCCCTCCCTGGTCCCCCTGCACCTCGGGGCGATGCACCCGGTCGAGACGGTGCTGACGCTGGTGCTGGCGTTCGGGCCGTTCGTGGCGCTCGGCGTCGTGATCGCCGTACGCCGTCGTCAGGAGCGCGACAGGTAGTCGCGGCCGACCTTGTTCTCGGCCTTCAGCGACTTCAGCAGCAGCCCGGAGATCAGCTCCTCGAGCTTGCCGCCGACCAGCGGGATGCCGACCTTGACGGTCAGGTCGAGACGGTCTCGGTGGTGACGCCGTGGGCCTCGGCGATGCGAGCGGTGCCGGTCATGTCGCCGGGCTTGCCGGGGATCGTGACGGTGATGTCGCCGAGCAGGGGCGTCGACCAGATCTCGCGCTGCACGATGTTGGTCTCCTCGCCGACGAACTTCTTGGCGAACGACGGGACGCCGGAGGTCGGCAGCCACTGGTCGATGGTCACCTGCATGCCCTCGCCGACCGGCTCGATCGACCACGGCTGCGACGCACCGCCTGGATGAAGTCGCAGACCTCCTCGCGGAACGCCGGGTCGGCCAGCATCGCGGTGACCCGCTCCGCCGGCGCGTCGTAGGTCAGGTCGTGGACCAGCTGACGGCTCATCGCTCGCCTGCCAGCCAGGCCTGACCGACCTGGTGCTCGATGTCGAAGCCGGAGTCGATGTTGTCGACCATCAGCTGCTCCAGCTTGCCGCCGATCAGCGGCACCTTGACCTTCACGTCGAGCTCGACGAGCTCGGTCGTGCCGGTCGTGCCGGGCCGGCAGCGTGATCGTGCCTTCGGCCTTGGTCGGCTTGCCCGGGGCGGTGATCGAGATGCGAGCCCGCCGGTCGAGGTCGACCACTCCTCGGTGATCACGGCCTGGGTGGTGTCGCCGGCGATCTTCTTGGCGAGGGCGGGCAGGTCCTCGGTGTCCTGCACCTGGTCGTTGACCAGGGAGAAGCCGCCGCTCGACGGCGTGAGCCTGCACGTCGACCGACACGACCTCCTGTGCCTGGGCGACCTTCTCGCGGAACGCGGGGTCGGACAGCATCGCGAACACGTCGTCGGGGTCGGCGTCGTAGGCCAGCTCTTTGCGGAACTTCATGGCGCCATCATGACGCCTCGCGCCAGCGGGCGTCGCCCCTATGCGGAGACCCGCCTCAACACGTGGCCAGCCGCTCCGCCAGCTCCGCGGGATCGCTGACGTAGTCGACCACCTGGTCAGCTGGGCGGAGGGGTGATGGCGACTGCCGTCGCCCAGCCCGGTCAGCTCGGTCGAGATGCGTCCCACCGAGCGCCGAGAGCGCGTTGATCCCGCTCTCGCCACCGGGGCCGGGCACGGCGAGCTCCGCGCGTCCGCTCGACGGCGTCGCGGACGTACACCTGCCAGCCCGAGAGCTCGCCATCGGCCGTCGAGGTGAACGTCGCCGACACCCGATGGTCGGCCGTCCGCCGCAGGCTCAGCTGCGATGGCAGCGACAGGTCGACGACCGACAGCACCGTGCTCAGCTCGGTGGTGCCGGAGACCTGCTCGGCGCGGTCGAGTAGACGCCCCGGCCGAGGCCGACGACCGCAACGGGCGCGGGGAAGTAGGTGTCGCCGTTGCGCACGAGCAAACCGTTGGCGAACAGCTCGGTGACGTCGTAATGGACCCAGCACGGCGCCGCACCGAGAGGCTGGGTCTGCTGGCTCCAGGCGTCACGACCGATGGCCAACACCTCGGTGGCCCGCACGACTTCGTCGTCGCGGTAGCGGGTGACCGTGGCTCGAGCGGCTGGAGGAGTGAGCCGATAGTCGCCCTCCAACGTGCTGTGCAGCACGCCGCCCGCGCCGACCGTCCTGCTCGCGAAGTGACCGGTGTTCGACTCGGCGAGCGCGGGTGACGGCATCCGCGAGTCGTGCTGGCGGCCGAGGGCTCTGTCGTCCCCGTCATCGTCGCCGACGCAGGCGGACATCAGGGTCGCGACCGCGAGCCAGGTCGCCAACGCTCGGGTCAGTCGCACAGAGCCACCCGTTGCTGGGCCTCGGGAGACTCGAGATCGATCACGGCTGACGGCACCGGGCGGCTCGATGACGACCTCGGCGCCGGAGTCGGAGAGCGTCACGTGACGGGGGTGGCGGCACCGAAGACGTCGACCAGCTCCTCCGGGTCGACCTCCGTGCCCGTCTCCGCTAGCGCGGCCAGGATGGCCGGACCGTCCACCTCGATGACAGAGAGGCGTCGTCATCGAGGGAGAACCGGGCGAGCACTCGGTGCTGTGCCCCCGCGATCCCCAGCAGCGCTGGGAGGCGGGGGCTGATCAGGGCCATGGCGACGCCCAGGTCGACGCTGCCGAGCACGTCGGCACGACCGGTTGCGGGGGCGATCCCGACGGCGGTCGAGGCAAGGCTGATCGCGCCTGGAACCTGGTAGAAGTCGGGGTTGGTCTCGACGCCGGTGACCTCAGCGATCTGCTTCGGGTCACCGGTGACCCAGCACTTCGAGGACACCGGCCCGTCGGGAGGGAGCCGGACGAAGAAGGCATCTTCGACGCCCACGGCCTCGGTGGCCACCGGGCCGTCCGCGAGCTGCGCGGTGACCGACACGCGCTGCTCCCTCGGCTTGAGTCGATAGCTGCCGTAGTAGTCGAAGGTCAGGTCGGCGTACTCGAGGTGAGCGGTGAAGGTGCCGGAGTTGCCGTCGCGCAGGGCCCGGACGGCCTCGGAGACTGTGGTCGTGGCCGCCGCGTCCTCGACCAGCTCCGCGACCGTGCTCGGTGTGATGACGGCCGAGGGGGGCGCCGCCTCGTCGTCGCCGGAGCACGCCGCCAGGCCAGCTACCGAACCCGCCACCAGGCCCGCTACCTGCGCCATCGCCGCGACAGCGGTCAATCCTTGCCTCATCACCGCCCATCATGGGGCACCAGTCGCGCCATGGTTGAGTGGGCATCGTGAGCGAGAACTTCGTGTCGTTCGGCGAGCAGGGCGCCCAGCTGACCTACGGCAGCTACCTCCGTCTGCCCCAGCTGCTCGACTCCCAGCACCTGGAGTCCGACCCGCCCGCCCACGACGAGCTGCTCTTCATCACCATTCACCAGGTCTACGAGCTGTGGTTCAAGCAGCTGCTCCACGAGGTGACGGCCGCCCGCGACGCCATGAGCGACGGCCGGCTGTGGTGGGCCCAGCACCTGATCGCCCGGGTGCACGTGATCGAGCGGACGCTGGTGCAGCAGGTCGACATGCTTGGAGACGATGACCCCGCAGGACTTCTTGGAGTTTCGGCAGCGGCTCGCGCCGGCCAGCGGCTTCCAGTCCGTGCAGTTCCGCGAGCTGGAGTTCCTCTCCGGCGTCAAGGACGCGACGTACGTCGAGCGGTTCCGCGGGCTGACCGAGGAGGAGAAGCAGCGGCTGGGTCAGCGGCTTGCCGAACCGTCGCTGTGGGATGCGTTCCTCGACGTATTGCGCGCCCACGACCTCGCGGCCACGACCGAAGAGGAGGTCTCCCGGTCGCATGCGAGCGGTCGCGCACGACCGTTCGCAGTACGCCGCCGTCTGGGCACTCGCGGAGGCGCTGCTGCAGCACGACGAGCTGGCCGCGAGCTGGCGGGCGCGCCATGTGGTGATGGTCGAGCGAATGATCGGCAGCAAGTCCGGCACGGGCGGCTCGAGCGGATCGGCGTACCTTCGGGGCCGGCTGGCCTGCAGTACTTCCCGCTGCTCTGGGACCTGCGCTCGGAGCTGTAGCAGCGGTGACCCGGCGGTAACCGGCGAGACGTTGGCGCGGAGGCGGGGGGAGCCCTACTGTCAGACCGTGTCAATGACGACGCAGGATGCGGACAAGGGCGAGCTGATCGACAAGGCTGCCGAGGTGGCTCGGCACGGCAAAGGCACCGGAGGGCCACCGCACGACGAGGTCGACCTCCTGCTTCGTGCCTACTACCGCCACGTGGCGCCCGAGGACCTGGTCGACCGCTCCGACGTCGACGTCTACGGCGCCCTCGCATCGCACTTCAAGCTGGCCGGCGACCGGCCCCAGGGCACCGCCCAGGTCCGGGTCTTCACCCCCACGCTCGGCGAGCACGGCTGGTCGGCTGGTGGGCACTCCGTGGTCGAGGTCGTCATCGACGACATGCCGTTCCTGGTCGACTCGCTGACCATGGAGCTCTCGCGCCAGCAGCGCGACGTGCACCTGGTCATCCACCCCAACTTCGACGTGGTCCGCGACATCACCGGCGCGCTGCAGCAGGTGCTGCCGGTCGCCGACGGCGCGAGCGAGCCGCAGGGTGAGGCGGTCCGTGAGTCGTGGATGCACGTGGAGATCGCCCGGATCCACGACGGGGACGACGGCCGCGATCGCCGATGATGTGCAGCGAGTGCTGCGCGACGTGCGTGAGTCGGTCGAGGACTGGCAGAAGATGCATGCCAAGGTCTCGGAGCTCGTCGAGGAGCTGAAGAGCGACCCACCGCCGCTGGACGCCGAGGAGGTCCGCCAAGCAGCCGAGCTGCTGGCCTGGCTGGCCGACGAACACTTCACCTTCCTCGGCTATCGCGAGTACCAGCTCGAGCGCGACGCCGACGACGACTTCCTGCGCGCCATCCCCGGCACCGGACTCGGCATCCTCCGGGCTGACCAGGAGATGTCCGCGTCGTTCGGTCGGCTACCGGAGCCGGTGAAGGCGAAGGCTCGCGAGAAGACCCTGCTGGTGCTGGCCAAGGCGAACTCGCGTGCGACGGTGCACCGTCCGGCGTACCTCGACTACGTGGGCGTGAAGACCTTCGACGACGACGGCGAGGTGAGCGGTGAGCGTCGCTTTCTCGGACTGTTCTCCAGCGCCGCCTACACCGAGTCGCTGCTGCGGATCCCGCTGATCAAGGAGAAGGCGCAGGCGGTGCTCCAGGCGAGCGGCTTCGACCCCCGCAGCCACGCCGGCAAGGCGCTGATGGACACCCTCGAGACCTATCCGCGTGACGACCTGTTCCACACACCGGTCGACGAGCTGGCCCCGATGGCGCAGTCGGCGATGCAGGCCCGCGAGCGCCGCGCCGTGCGGATGTTCATCCGTCGTGACACCTATGCCCGCTACGTCTCGGTGCTGGTCTACCTCCCACGCGACCGCTACAACACCAACGTCCGGGAGCGCTTCGCCGAGATCCTGAAGAGCCGGCTCGGCGCCGACTCCGTGGAGTTCACCGTGCGGATCAACGAGTCGACGACCGCCCGCGTGCACTTCGTGGTCCACCTGCCCAAGGGCGAGTCGATCCCCGACATCGACATCCAGGATCTCGAGCGCCGGCTCACCGAGGCCTCTCGCTCGTGGCGCGACGACTTCAGCTCAGCCGTGATCGCTGAGTACGGAGAGGAGCTCGGCGCCACCCTGGACCGCCGCTACCTCGACTCCTTCCCCGAGGCCTACAAGGAGGACTACGCCCCCCGTACGGCTGCCGTCGACCTCGGGAGGCTGGAGGCGATCGACGGCGACGAAGGCATCGATCAGTCCCTCTACCAGGACATCGACGCCGGGCAGGGCGAGGCGCGGCTCAAGGTCTACCGGATCGGCCCTCCGCTCTCACTGTCCGAGATCCTGCCGATGCTTTCCTCGATGGGGGTCGAGGTCGTCGACGAGCGACCCTACGAGCTGGTAGGCCTCGAGCGGCCCTCGCACGTCTACGAGTTCGGGCTGCGCTACACCGGCGCGCTGCGTGAGGACGCCCGTGAGCTGTTCCAGGACGCCGTCCGCGCTGTCTGGGACGGGTACAACGAGATCGACGGCTTCAACGCACTGGTCCTCGCGGCGGGTCTGACCTGGCGCCAAGCGACGGTGCTGCGCGCCTACGCGAAGTACATGCGGCAGGGCAACTCGCCGTTCGCCCTCGACTACATCGAGGACTCGCTGCGCAACAACGTCGACATCACCCGAACGCTGGTCCGGCTGTTCGAGGCGAGGTTCGACCCCGAGGGTGACGACCAGCGCGACAGCTTGTGTGACGCCCTCGAGCAGAAGGTCCTCTCGGCACTGGACGACGTGGCGAGCCTCGACCACGACCGCATCCTGCGGTCCTACCTGAGCCACGTACGAGCCACCCTGCGGACCAACTACTTCCAACCCGACGAGCAGGGCCAGCCACGGCCGTACATCTCCTTCAAGCTGGAGCCGTCGTCGATCCCCGACCTTCCCGAGCCACGCCCGCGCTTCGAGATCTTCGTCTACTCGCCGCGGGTCGAGGGTGTGCACCTGAGGTTCGGTGCGGTGGCGCGCGGTGGACTGCGCTGGTCCGACCGGCGCGACGACTTCCGGACCGAGGTGCTCGGCCTGGTCAAGGCGCAGATGGTCAAGAACACCGTGATCGTGCCGGTCGGCGCCAAGGGCGGGTTCTTCTGCAAGCAGCTCCCACCCGTGGATCCGTCCCGGCCGAGCGATCGCGACGCCTGGATGGCCGAGGGCGTTGCCTGCTACACGACGTTCATCTCCGGGCTGCTCGACATCACCGACAACCTCGTCGACGGCCAGACCGTGCCGCCCCCCAACGTGGTGCGTCACGACGGCGACGACTCCTACCTGGTCGTGGCCGCTGACAAGGGCACCGCGACGTTCTCCGACATCGCCAACGGCATCTCCAACGACTACGGCTTCTGGCTCGGCGACGCGTTTGCCAGCGGCGGCTCGGTCGGCTACGACCACAAGGCGATGGGCATCACCGCCCGCGGCGCCTGGGTCTCTGTGCAGCGACACTTCCGGGAGATGGGCGTCGACTGCCAGACCGAGGACTTCACCTGCGTCGGCATCGGCGACATGTCCGGCGACGTCTTCGGCAACGGCCTGCTGTGCTCCGAGCACACCAAGCTGGTGGCGGCCTTCGACCACCGGGACATCTTCCTCGATCCCGACCCCGACCCGGCCGTGTCGTTTGCCGAGCGCAAGCGACTCTTCGAGCTGTCCCGGTCGAGCTGGCAGGACTACGACGCGTCGCTGATCTCCGAGGGCGGCGGCGTCTTCGCGCGCAGCCTCAAGAGGATCCCGCTCAACGACGCCGTACGCACCGCACTCAGCATCGACGAGGGCGTGGAGGCCGTTACGCCGGCCGAGCTGATGAAGGCGATCCTGCAGGCTCCTGTAGACCTCCTGTGGAACGGCGGCATCGGCACCTACGTCAAGTCCAGCACCGAGTCTCACGCTGACGCCGGCGACAAGGCCAACGACGCGATCCGCATCGACGGTCGCGACCTGCGGGTCAAGTGCGTGGGTGAGGGCGGCAACCTCGGCCTGACCATGCTCGGCCGGATCGAGTACGCCGAGCGCGGCGGCCCCCAAGGTCAGCCCGGCCGGATCAACACCGACTTCATCGACAACTCGGCCGGCGTCGACACCTCCGACCACGAGGTCAACATCAAGATCCTGCTCGACCGGGTGGTCGCCGACGGCGACCTCACGGAGAAGCAGCGCAACAGCCTGCTCGTCGAGATGACCGACGAGGTCGCCGAGCTGGTGCTCAAGGACAACTACGAGCAGAACCTCGCCCTGGCCAACGCCGCCCAGAACAGGCGGACGCTGCTCCACGTGCAGGAGACGTGGATGAAGAAGCTCGAGGCCGACGGCGTGCTCAATCGCGAGTTGGAAGGGCTGCCCTCGAGCCGCGAGGTGCGCCGTCGGCTGGACCGCAACGAGGCACTGACTCCACCAGAGGCCGCGATCTTGATGGCGTTCACCAAGATCGTGCTGGCCGAGGAGCTGTTGGCCTCGGATCTGTCCGAGGACCCCTACCTCGAGCTGGACCTGATGGCGTACTTCCCGGCCCAGATCCGCGAGGGGTTCGAGCCGCAGGTGCACGCCCACCCGCTGCGTCGGGAGATCATCGTGACCCAGGTGGTCAACGACCTGGTCAACGGCGCCGGCATGACCTATCTGGCCGCGGCTCGCCAGGAGAGACCGGGGCAAGCGCCGCCGAGCTGACCCGGGCCAACTTCGTGGCCCGCGAGATCTTCGACTCATTGGAGCTGCGCGAGGAGCTGAAGTCCTACGACAACAAGATCGACGCGGCGCTGCAGACCCGGATGCGGGTGGAGATGCGCACCCTGGTCGAGCGGGCCTCGCGGTGGCTGGTGACCAACCGACGCCCGCCCCTGGACAGCCTGGCCACCGTGACGTTCTTCGACGACCCGATCCAGGCGGTGATCACCAAGCTTCCCGAGCTGATGAGCGGCCGCGAGCTGGCTGCCTATGAGAGCCGCAAGGACTCGTTGGTTGCGGATGGTGTGCCGGAGGAGCTCGCGTCGAAGGTCGCCGTGCTGCCGCCGGCGTACATGCTGCTGAACATCATCGAGATCGCCGACCGCGAGTCGTGGGACGCCGACGACGTCGCGCGCGTGCACTTCGCCCTGGGCGAGCGGCTCGGGTTGCCGACGTTGGTGCAGCGCATCCTTGCGCTGCCGCGCGACGACCAGTGGCAGACCATGGCCAGGGCCGCCCTGCGCGACGACCTCCACGCGGTGCACGCCCAGCTGACAGCCCTCGTGATGCGCTCGACTCCGGCCGACGAGTCCGCTCCCGGCTCGGATCTCGATCTGGGAGGACTCCGACTCCGCCCTGGTCACCCGGGCTGCCGCCACCCTCCAGCAGATCTGCGCCGACGAGAACGGCGACCTGGCCAGGATGTCGGTCGGCCTGCGGGTGGTGCGCACGCTGTTGTCCTGACCGCGACGCGGGTCGCCACTAATCGAATGGCGCGGTGTCGGTGCCGCAACTTAAGGTGAGTTGACGATGTCGACAGCCCCTCTCGGACCCGATCCCGACGCCCAACCGCCCGCCGGAGTGCACTCGCTCTGGCGCCTGCGCGACTACCTGAGGCCGCACCTGTTTGCCCTCGCGGTGATGGCCGGCACCGCGCTGGCCGGGGTGGGCTGAGCATCGCGATCCCGTTGGTGACCAAGGCCCTGATCGACGGCCCGATCACCGACGGCGAGCTGGGGCCGGTGCTGCCGCTCGGTCTGCTGGCGCTCGGCCTCGGGGTGCTCGAGGCGGCGCTGGTCTTCTGGCGGCGCTGGGTGCAGTCCAGCGCGGTGCTCTCGGTCGAGACCGAGATGCGGCGCGACCTCTACGCCCACCTCCAGCTGCTGCCGATGAGCTTCCACAGCAAGTGGCAGTCGGGTCAGCTGTTGTCGCGCGCGACCACCGACCTCTCCGCGATCCGGCGGTTCAGCGGCTTCGGGCTGCTGTTCCTGGTGATCAACATCCTCCAGGTCACCGTCGTGACGATCGTGCTGCTCCACATGTACTGGCCGCTCGGGCCTGGTGGTGGCCGCGAGCCGCGGCGCCCATCGTGTGGCTCTCGATGCGTTTCGAGAAGTCCTACGTCGTGGTCTCCCGCCGGGTGCAGGACGAGCAGGGTGACCTGGCCACGCGGGCGGAGGAGGGTGCGGTCGGCATCCGGGTGATCAAGTCCTTCGGTCGCAGCGAGCACGTCTCGCAGCAGTACGAGCGGGCCGCTCGGCAGCTGCACGCGACGAGCATGGACAAGGTCCGCCTGTCCGCGAAGTTCTGGACGTTCCTGGAGGTGATCCCCAACTTCGCCGTCGTGGTCGTGCTGCTGCTGGGCTCGATCGGGGTCGGCAGGGGCGCCCTCACGCCCGGGCGAGCTGGTCGCCTTCATCACGCTGCTCCTCTCGCTGGTCTGGCCGGTCGCCTCGCTCGGCGTGATCCTGGCGATGGCCCAGGAGGCGATGACCTCCGCGGCGCGGATCCTGGAGATCTTCGACACCGAGCCCGCCATCGTGTCCGGCACCCAGGTGGTCGAGCACCCGCAGCGGCCACCTGCGGTTCGAGCACGTCGACTTCGCCTTCCCGGACAGTCCCGACGAGCTGGTGCTGCGCGACGTCAACCTCGACCTCGCACCCGGCGAGACGATCGCCCTGGTCGGCGCCACCGGCTCCGGCAAGACCGTGCTCACCGCGCTGGTGCCGAGGCTCTACGACGTCACCGGCGGCCGGGTCACCATCGACGGCGTCGACGTGCGCGACCTCGACCTCGAGCACCTGCGCACCCTGGTGGCCACGGCCTTCGAGGAGCCCACCCTGTTCTCGATGAGCGCGCGGGAGAACCTCACCCTCGGGCGCGCGGACGCCACTGAGGCCGAGATCCAGGAGGCGCTCGAGGTGGCCCAGGCCGAGTTCGTCCACGACCTGCCCTGGGGGCTGGCCACCCGCATCGGCGAGCAGGGGATGGCGCTCTCGGGCGGTCAGCGACAACGGCTCGCGCTGGCCCGAGCGGTGCTGGCCCAGCCGAAGGTGCTGGTGCTCGACGACACGCTCTCCGCACTCGACATCCACACCGAGAAGCTGGTCGAGGAAGCCCTGCGCCACGTGCTGGCCGCGACCACCGGCCTGGTCGTCGCCCACCGCGCCTCCACCGTGCTGCTGGCCGACCGGGTGGCGCTGCTCCAGGAGGGCACGATCACCCACGTCGGTGACCACCGCGAGCTGCTCGCCACGGTGCCGGCCTACCGCGAGCTCCTGGCCGCCGAGGCCGAGGACCACTCGGTCGGAGGTGGTGGCGCCATGAGCGCTCCGCCGACGAGCAACGGCAGCGACTGGCGCGGCGTCGCCCATGTCGACGAGCTGGAGGCCGCCGAGCGGGAGTCGCCGCGCCGGTTCACCGGCGGCTCCGGGCAGCTGCTCGCGTGAGCTGCTGGCTCCCTACCGGCGCGCCATCTGGCTGCTGGTGGCGATCGTGCTGGTCGAGAACGCCGCCCGGCTGTCCATCCCCTACCTGGTCAAGGAGGGCATCGACACCGGCATCCCGCCGATCCGCGAGAACAACAACCTCGAGCCGCTGCTGTTCATCGTCGGCATCGTGCTGGTCTCCACCATCGTCCAGGCGATCGCCCGCCAGCTGTTCCTGGTCCGTTCCGGGCGGGTCGGCCAGGACGTGCTCTTCGAGGTGCGCCGCCGGGTGTTCCGCCACTTCCAGGTGCTGAGCCCGGCGTTCCACGACGACTACACCTCGGGCCGGGTGATCTCGCGCCAGACCTCCGACGTCGACGCCATCTACGAGATGCTCGAGACCGGGTTCGACGGGCTGGTCACGGCCGCGCTGACGCTGGTCGGCACCGCGGGGCTGCTGCTCTTCCTCGATCTCAAGCTCGGGCTGGTGGCGCTGCTGTGCGGTCCGTTCCTGTTCTGGCTGACCAACTGGTTCCGGCGCGAGTCGGGGCAGAGCTACCGGGTCACCCGGGAGAAGGTCGCCCTGGTGATCGTCCACTTCGTGGAGTCGATGGGCGGCATCCGGGCGGTGCAGGCCTTCCGCCGCGAGCCGCGCAACCAGGAGATCTTCGACGACGTCAACCACCAGTACCGCCGGGCCAACCTGGTCGCGTTCCGGCTGGTGGCCTGGTTCATGCCCGGCATCCGCCTGATCGGCAACGTCACCATCGCGGCCGTGCTCCTCTACGGCGGCTACCTCGCCTATCACGGCGAGGTGACGGTCGGCGTGCTCGCTGCCTTCCTGCTCTACCTGCGCCAGTTCTTCGAGCCGATGATGGAGATCTCGCAGTTCTACAACACCTTCCAGTCGGCGTCGGCCGCCCTCGACAAGCTCGCCGGGGTGCTGCGGGAGCAGCCCGGCGTACCCGACCCCGAGCAGCCGCTGGTGCTCCAGGACGCTCGGGGCGACCTGCACTTCGACCACGTGCAGTTCTCCTACGTCGAGGGTCGACCCGGTGCTCCCCGACCTCGAGCTGACCGTGCCCGCCGGGCAGACGCTGGCCCTGGTCGGCACCACCGGCGCCGGCAAGACCACCCTGGCCAAGCTGGCCACCCGCTTCTACGACCCGCGTCGGCGGCCGCGTGCTGCTCGACGGGATCGACCTGCGCCACCTGACCTCCGACAACCTGCGCGAGGCCGCGGTGATGGTCACCCAGGAGAACTACCTCTTCTCCGGCACCATCGCCGACAACATCCGGTTCGGCCGGCCCGAGGCGAGCATGGAGGAGATCGAGCGGGCCACCCGGGCGCTGGGCGCGCACGACTTCATCATGGCGCTGCCGCAGGGCTACGAGACCGACGTCGCCAACCGGGGCGGGCGGCTCAGCGCCGGGCAGCGCCAGCTGGTGGCGTTCGCCCGAGCGTTCCTGGCCGATCCGGCGGTGCTGATCCTCGACGAGGCGACCTCGTCGCTCGACATCCCGTCGGAGCGGCTGGTGCAGAAGGCGCTGCACACGGTGCTTGCCGGGCGCACCGCGGTGATCATCGCCCACCGGCTCTCGACCGTGGAGATCGCCGACCGGGTGATCGTGATGGAGCACGGCCGGATCGTCGAGGACGGCACCCCGGCCGACCTGGTCTCGGGCGGCTCCGGTCGCTACTCCGACCTGCACGACGCCTGGCTCGAGTCGCTGGCCTAAGCACTAGTCTCCGGCGCTATGCCCGACGAGCTGAGCGTCGCCGAGACCGTCACGCAGACCCACGCCGGACGGCTGAAGGCGGTCGCCGCCGTGGACGCCGCCCTCGAGCGGATCGCAGAGCGCGACCCGGGCTCAACGCCTTCTCTGTGGTCCTTGCCGACGAGTCCCGCGCCGAGGCGTCAGCGACCGATGAGCGGGCCGAGGTCGATCGCGGACCGCTCCACGGCGTGCCGATCGCGATCAAGGAGGAGCTCGACGTCGCCGGCTGCGTCACGACGTTCGGCGGCGAGGCCAACTCGACCCCGGCCGCGGCCGACGGCGAGCTGGTCCGGAGGCTGCGCGAGGCCGGGGCGGTGATCGTCGGCAAGACCACGATGCCGGAGTTCGGCGCTTGGCCCTACACCGAGTCGGTCGTCGCGGGGGATCACCCGCAACCCGTGGGACCCCACCTGCACGCCGGGCGGGTCCAGCGGCGGCACCGCGGCCGCCGTGGCCTCCGGCATGGTGCCGGTCGGGATCGGCGGTGACGGTGGTGGTTCGATCCGGATCCCGTCGGCGTGCTGCGGGCTGTTCGGGCTCAAGCCGCAACGGGGTCGGGTGACCATGGCGCCGCATGCCGACCTCTGGTTGGCGCTGGGCACGGTCGGCCCGCTGAGTCGCACGGTGCTGGACAGTGCCGTGGTCTACGACGTGATCCGCGGCAACCTCCCCGGCGACCGGTTCACAGCGGGGCCCTCGGGCTCTTTCGCGGAGGCCGCCCGGACGCGAGCCTGGCCGGTTGACGATCGGCTGGTCCACCAAACCGGTCACCCACGGGGTGAAACCGGACCCCATCCACGTGCGGGCGGTCGAGGAGACGGCCCGGCTGCTGAGCGACCTCGGTCATGACGTCAGCGAGGTGCAGCCGCGCTACCCCGATCCGACGGCGGTGTTCGTGCCGCAGTTCTTCGCCGGCATCCGCAACGAGGCCGACCAGATGGAGCACTACGAGCGGCTCGAGCGGCGCACCCGGGAGACCTACCGACTCGGCTCCTGGGTGACTCCGAGGGTCGCGGATTGGGCGGTCCGGGCCAGCGAGAAGCTCTCCGTGCGGGCCAACCGGATCTTCGACGACGTCGACGTGCTGCTCACCCCGACCATGGCGCACCGGCCGCCCCGGGTCGGCATCCTCGATGGCCGCGGCACCGTCCGCTCGGCGCTGGCGTCGATGCCGGCGATCGCGTATGTCGCCATCTGGAACGTCGCCGGCAACCCAGCGGCCTCGGTGCCGTGCGGGATCGCCGAGGACGGTCTGCCGATGGGCGTACAGCTGGTCGGGCGCACCGACGCCGAGACCACGCTGCTCAGCCTCAGCGCCCAGCTCGAGCAGGCACGTCCCTGGCCATTGACGGCTGAGCGGTAATCTTCCGGGACCATGCCGTCTCTGTGGATGACGCCGCGAGCGCGGCTGCGCCGGTTCGTCGGTCGCGGTGGGCCGAGCCCCCTGTCCGACCGGGTAGTGCTGGTGACCGGCGCATCGTCGGGCATCGGTGAGGCGACGGCCCTGGCCGTCGGGCGCCTTGGCGCCACTGTCCTGCTCGTGGCTCGCCGTGTCGATGACCTCGAGCGGGTGCGCGCGCAGATCGTCGACGAGGGCGGCCGGCGGCGGCGTACCCCTGCGACCTGACCGACGGCGGGGCCGTCGACTCGCCTGGTCAAGCAGGTGCTCGAGGACCACGGTGCGGTCGACTACCTGGTCAACAACGCCGGCCGCTCGATCCGCCGGTCGCTGCACCTCAGCTACGACCGTCCGCACGACTTCGAGCGGACGATGGCGATCAACTACTTCGGGCCCGGTGCGGCTCACCCTCGGCCTGCTGCCCGCCATGCGCGAGCAGCGCTTCGGCCACGTGGTCAACATCCTGAGCTGGGGGGTGCAGATGAAAGCGCCCAAGTTCTCGGCCTACCTCGCGTCCAAGTCGGCGCTCGACACCTGGTCGCGGATCGCCGGCCGGGAGACCTGGGCCGACAACGTCACGTTCACCAACATGCGCTTCGGTCTGGTGCGCACCGACATGGTCGTGCCCACCGACTCCTTCGAGGACCGCAAGGCGCTCACCGCGGAGCAGGCGGCGGCCAAGGTGGTGCGTGCGCTGGAGGACCGGCCGGTGGTGGCCGGCCACCCGATCGGCTACGTCGGCGAGGTGCTCAACTTCGTCGCCCCGCGACTGAGCGACGCGATCATGGCGCGTTACGACCGGATGGCACCCGACTCCACGGCGGCTCGCGGCCAGAGGCTGAACCCGTGAAGGGCCCGCTGGCCGATGTCGTCGTGGTCGACCTGTCCCGAGCGCTGGCGGGCCCCCACGCGACGATGATGCTGGGCGACCTCGGCGCCCGCGTGATCAAGGTCGAGGTGCCGGGGACCGGTGATGACACGCGTGGGTGGGGGCCGCCGTTCGTCGGCGACGCTGACGCCCGTGAGTCGACGTACTTCCTGGCAGCGAACCGCAACAAGGAGTCGATCACTCTCGACCTCAAGGCCGAGGCAGACCGAGAGCTGCTGCTTCGGTTGGTCGACCGGGCGGACGTGCTGGTCGAGAACTTCCGCACCGGCGTGCTCGAGCGACTCGGTCTCGGCATCGAGTCGCTGCAGCAGCGCAACCCACGACTCGTGGTGCTCTCGATCACCGGGTTCGGACACGACGGCCCCGAGGGAGGCCGCGCCGGCTACGACCAGATCGCCCAGGGTGAGGGAGGTTTGATGTCGCTGACCGGCTCCGGTCCGGACGACCCGCAGCGGGTGGGAGTGCCGATCGCCGACCTGCTCTCGGGCATGTACGGCGCCTACGGCGTGGTGGCGGCCCTCCACGAACGCGATCGAACCGGTCGCGGCACGGTGGTGCGCACGTCGCTGCTGGCCGCGGTCGTCGGTGTCCACGCGTTCCAGGGCACCCGATGGACGGTGGCCGGTGTTGTCCCCCGTGCGCAGGGAAACCACCATCCCTCGATCGTCGCCCTATGGGCTCTTCCGCTGTCGCGACGGTGCGGTGCAGATCGCGTTGGGCAGCGAAGGTCTGTGGCGCCGGTTCTGCGTGGCCTTCGGCCTCGACCCCGCTGCTGAGGGGCTGGCCACGAACGAGGAGCGGGTGGCGGCTCGTCCGCGGGTGATCGAGGTAATCGAGGGCGTCTTCTCCGACTGGGACGCCGAGTCGCTGCTCACCCGGCTGGCCGAGGTCGGCGTGCCGGCCGGCAAGGTACGCACCCTTGACGAGGTTTACTCCTGGGACCAGGCGCTGAGCCAGGGCCTGCTGGTCGACGTCGAACACCCCACACTCGGCGTGGTCCAGCTGCCCGGACCGCCGCTGCGTTTCTTCGACACCGACGGAGCCGAGGTCAGCCGCCGCGACCACGCCGCACCACCGTTGCTGGACCAGCACGCCGACGACGTCCGCGACTGGCTCGACAGCGACAGCTAGGCGCGCCTTTCCCCGTCGGGGTGGATGCTGCGGTTCTCGCCGCGCCGGTCGCGATGGTCGAGCAGGTCGCTCACGTAGATCTTGGGAAGGACCTTGGCTATGGCGAGAGCCACGTAGATCACGGTGTTGATGGCGACGAACGCGGCGAGCACGCCGAAGCCCTCGGACCGAAGGAAGGACTCGGGCAGCACGATGCCCCAAGGCTCGACGGCCCTTGCGAACATGGGCGCGATCATTGCTGGCCCACCTTCTCCGAGCTAGGAGCGGCTGTCGGCTGCGGGACGTACTTCCAGTTCGCCTGCCGACCCAGGGTGAGGTCGAGGATTCCCTTGACGTAGACGATGTTCAAGAACAGCGCGAACCCCATCTCGGGGAACAAGGTGGCCGCGACCAGACCTGGCCTCAGGCCGCCCCGCCACACGGTCGGCACCCGCTCCACGATGAACACGATCCCGATGCCGATCCAGAACGGGAACCACACCCACTCGTCGAGCGACAGGATCATCAGCACGATGAGCAACAATAGCTGCCCAGCGCGAAGACGCCGTAGCCGATACCCAGCTGCTGGGCCCAGTAGCGGAACGTCTGGGGGCGCATGCCGTACGCGCCCAGGTTCTCCAAGGCGCCCCGCTGCCACCGCAGCCGCTGTGCCCACAGCGCGCTGCCACGTCGGCATCACTTCGGTCACGACGGTGCACTCCGACGGCGACACCATCAGGGCACCGAGAGACTTCAGGGCCAGCGTGATCTCGTTGTCCTCGGTGAGCGCGACGGTGTCATAGACGTCGCCTGGCACACCGGGCAGCGAACGGCCGCGCTCAGCTGGCCACCATGCGCAGCGCGAGGGGTCGGAAAGATCGTGGCGGTGCCGGTCAGCACGAACACCCGACCACGGCGGCGACGCAGCTCGCGTGCGTAGCGGATGTACTCGTTGCGCTGGAACTGGCCGAGAAGCCCGCTGCCCTCCTCGCCGTAGAAGAGCCCGCCGATCGCCATCAGCGCCCGATCGTCGGTCATCCGACGCACGGCTGCCTCCAGGAAGCCGGCGTCGAGGGTGGTGTCGGCGTCCATCACCATCACCAGGTCGTTGTCGCCCTGGCCCGGCAGCAGGTCCGCCAGCACCTGGTTGAGCGCGCCGCCCTTTTTGTGCGACGTTGCCGACCGTCTCGAAGACCTCGACCCCCATGTCTCGCGCGATCTGGGTGGTGGCGTCAGTGCAGTTGTCGGCGACGACCACAAGCCGTTCGGGCCGGTGGGACTGGGCGAGCAGGGACTCCAGCGTCTCCCGCCAGGCATAGCCTCCTCGTTGTGCGCCGGGATGAGCACGGTCACGCGTCACCGGGCCGGCGAAGACCCCGCGGGTTGCCCCCATGACCACCTTGGGTGCCAGGGGGGTCAGCGACCTCGTCGTCGCTTCGACGCAGCCGGGTTGGCGACCCGCGCTCGAGCTACGCGACGCCGGCCGCGAAGAGCAGCGCGAGCCCAGCTGCCGCGACCAGGACGACCCTCGCGGCGGGGCGCCTCGGTGTCGTAGAGCACGTGCCAGACGCCGAACAGCAAGACCCTCGGACGTGGCGCCGCGGTCGATGTGGTCGCCGACGGAGACGGCCGCGACCCACAGCACGGCGGCACCCAGGATGCCACGCCGAAGATGACGACGCCCGACGGCGCGCTGGAACTTACCCATTCTTCTCCTTTGTAGTCGTTCTGGTCTCGACGCCGGCCGGGGATCAGTGATCGATCCGGTGACCTGCCTCACGGCCGTCGTGGGCGACGAAGCGGGCCGACGAACTCGTCGTAGGGCACGGGCTCGCCGACCAGGAATCCCTGGGCGTGGTCCACCCCCTCGATCGCGGACCATCTCGAGGATGGCGGGCTCGCGTCACGAACTCCGCGACGGTCTGCTTGCCCATGTCGCGGGCGATGCCGACGATCGAACGCAGGATCGTGCGGTCGACCTCGGAGCGTGTGGCAGCCGGACGAACTCACCGTCGATCTTCACGTAGTCGAAGAGCAGGTGCTTGAGGTAGTAGAACGAGCCGAAGCCGGCACCGAAGTCGTCGAGCGCGAACTTGCAACCCAGCGCGGTCATCCGCTCGGCGAACTCGCGGGCGACGGCGACGTCGGCGACCGCGGCGGTCTCGGTGATCTCCAGGATCAGGGCGGCCGGGTCGACCCCGTGCGCTCGCAGGGACTCGGTGATCGCCCGCTCGGTGTCGGGGTGCCCGATCGAGAGCCCGGAGAGGTTGACCTCGAGCTGGAACGGGGGTCCAGCTCGCGCAGTCGGCCAGCATGGCCACGCTCTGGCCGACGACCCAGCTGTCCAGGGCCGGCATCAGCCCGGCCCGTTCGGCGATGGGCAGGAACTGTGAGGGGGGCACAGAGCGTCGCCGTCGTCGTCATCCGGACCAATGCCTCGGCAGCATGGACTTGACCGGTGCGCAGGATCCTGGATCGGCTGCAGGTGGAGGACGAAGCCGTCCTCCTCCAGGGCACGCTCGATCCGCGACTTCCACTGCAGGCGGGCACCGGACGGGGCGCCCGGCGCCGTCCTCGTCGCAGGATCGCGTACTGGTTGCGCCCGGCTTCCTTCGCGTCGTACATGGTCATGTCGGCGAAGGCCAGCACGTCGTAGCGCGATGCCCGCTCGCAGCCTGCAGGGTCACGGCTCCGACGCTCGCAGTCACCCGACGCAGGATGCCGTCGAGGGTCGCGGTGTGTTCGCTGGATCGCGGTCGACGATCGACGCAGCCACCGCTTCGGCGGCGTTCCGGTCACCCTCGGTGAGCAGGACGGCGAACTCGTCCCCACCAAGCCGCGCCACCAGGTCGCTGCGTGCGGAGACCGGCGCGGAGGAGCCGAGCCGTGGAGACGATCAGCTCGTCCCCGGCTCCGTGGCCCAGGGTGTCGTTGACGCCCTTGAAGTGGTCGAGGTCGAGCAGCAGCAGCGCACCGGTCGGCCCGTAGCGACGACAGCGATCGAGGTGAGCCTCGAGCTCGCGCTCGAACCGTCGGCGATTGGCCAGTCCGGTGAGTGCGTCGTGGTCGGCCAGATGCCCCAAGCTGCGTCTCGTAGCGCTTTCGCTCCGAAACGTCGACGACGTTGAGCAGCACCGCGTCGTCGAAGCCATCCTCGGCGAGGACCCGGCCGCTCAGCACGACGTGGACGTTGTCGCCCAGGAAGCTGCGCAGGGTCCAGTCCGTCTCGACCGACGCCTCGGGGCTGGTCAGCACCCGAGCGAGGTAGGTCTCCGGATCGTCGTCGCCCGAGCTGGAGATCGTCCGGAACGGCTGCCCAATCAGCTCGGCGTGTGTGGCGCCCAGCAGGGCCAGCATGGCTGCGTTGGCCTGCACGACAGTGCCGTCGGTCGTGAGCACCGCCACGCCGTGCGGGGCATCGGCAAACAGTCGCTCGGCCCGTTGCTTGGCCCGGACCAACGCCCGCTCCCGGGACCGGTCCGCGCTGACATCTCGAGCAAGGATCAGCACTCGGGCGTTCGTCGTTGTCGTCCGGCAGTCTGGTGACGGCAACCTCGTGCTCGGCACCGGTGGAGGTCATCGCCAGCTCGTCGGTGGCCTCCTCGCCCCTGAGTGCCCGGTCGACGAGCTGGTCGAGGATCGCGTGGTTCCCCGCACTGGACACCTCCGAGAGCAAACGACCCTCCGTCCCCCGCATGCCCCGGCCGACCGCGCCGGCGCCAGCTATCAACTTGATCCTGTGGTCCCCGTCGACGACAACGGCGGTGGTGTCGGGGAGATGCTCCATGAGCACGCGCCACCGAGCCTCGGAGAGGGCCAGCGCGCGTTTGGCCTCGACAGCCGGGGTGTCGTCGAGGCCGACGCACAGGAAGCCGTTGACTCGGCCGTCCGCGTCGTGCAGCTCGGTGAAGACCAGGCGCACGAAAGCGCGGCCCCCGTCGGCGCGGAGGTAGGTCCAGGTGCGACTGGTGGCGGCAGCATGCGCCAGCGCGGCGAACACCGGGATGCCGGGACGGACGCCGAGCTCGAGTGCGACCTCCGCGATCTCGGCCGGGTCGTGGAACAGCTGCAGGTCGGCGAGTCCTACGAGGTCCTGGGCGCGATGACCGAGCAGTTCCTCGGCTCCGACGCTGAAAGTCCGGATGGTCCCGTCCAGGTCGGTCGTGATGATGCTGGTCAGGTGCGCACCACGGATGATGCCGTCCATCTCCGCGCTTGCTTCCCTGGCTCGATGGGTCTCGTGGTCGAGCCGCCAGACGATGCGCTGGATGACCGGCGCGACGAAGACGGCGAAGGCGGTCCAGCCAAGGGCGCGACGCCAGTCGACGACGTCGTACAGGGGCGGACCCACGAGCAGCACGGGCACGGTGAACAGCAACGGAGTAAAAACGACTACCACCCAGAGCTGCATGCGGGTGCCAGTCATGGCCACCCACAGGATCGGCAGGGCGAGGAGGGCCGCGAGACCGGACTGGTGCCGCCGGTCAGGTGCCGGGCGAAGGAGAGCGCGACGAAGAACAAGTACGGCCGGCACCGGTCCACCCAGGTGCGCTCCCGCCGAGCAAGCTGAAGACCAGGGTGCCGAGGGTGAGCGAGGCCGCGGTCAACATGGCCAGCCTCGACGCCGTCAGTGTTGTAGGGCGGCAACAAGGCGCTACCGAGCCGAGCGCCGCGACCAGCACGAACGGCCCGCGTCGCGCGCCGTCGGGCGTGCGCGCTGATCCGGTTCTGCCGGAAATGACGACATGCTGGTGGTCTCCCTTCCCCAAGGGAAGGGTAAGCCGCGGCAGTCTAGCTGGCCTTTTTTGCTGCTTTCCTCGGTCACGGAGCGTTCTTGGCGGCCTTCTTGGCTGCAGGCTTTTTCGCCGTCGACTTCTGTGGCAGCCTTCTTCGCCGGTTCTTGGCCTTCGTCTTCGTCGTCGCCGGTGTCCTCGCCGCGGGCCGTCTTGGCCGCGTCGACCGACCGCTGCAGCGCCGCGAGCAGGTCGACGACCTCACCGGAGGACTTGGTGGAGGTCGGGGTGCGCTTGATCTCGCCGCCCTCGATCTTGGTCTTGACCAGCGACTCGACGGCCTCGGCGTAGTCGTCCTCGAACTCGCTCGGGTCGAAGTCGCCGGCCAGCGTCTCGACCAGCATCGTGGCCATCTTCACCTCGGCGGGCTTGACCTCGCCCGCCTCGACGTTGAAGTCGGGTTGGCGGATCTCGTCGGGCCACATCATCGTCTGCATCACGATCACGTCGTCGCGCACCCGCAGCACCGCGGTGGTGGTGCGCTGGCGCAGCGCCACCGTGACCACGGCCATCCGGTCGGCCTCGAGCAGGGCCTGCGCGCAGCAGCGCGTAGGGCTTGGCGCCGGACTTCTCCGGCTCCAGGTAGTAGGACTTCTCGAACAGCATCGGGTCGATCTGGTCCGACGGCACGAACTTCTCCACGGCGATCTCGCGCGACGACGTCGTGGGCAGCTCGGCCAGGTCGTCGTCGGTGAGGATGACCATCTCGCCGTCCTCGGTCTCGTAGCCCTTGGCGATGTCGGCGTAGGCGACCTCCTCGCCGTCGATCGAGCACACGCGTTGGTACTTGATCCGGCCGCCGTCCTTGGCATGGACCTGCCGGAACGAGACGTCATGGCTCTCGGTGGCGGAGTACAGCTTGACCGGCACGCTGACCAGCCCGAACGACACGGCGCCCTTCCAGATTGCACGCATCCCTAGAGGGTAGCCGCCGAGACGCGACTCCATGCGTGCGCCAAGACTTCCTCCATGCGCCCGATGCTGGCCACCCACGGCACCACGTGCCCCCGGCGACGCCTGGATGCACGAGGTCAAGTGGGACGGCATTCGGATCCTCGCCGACTCCCACTCGCGAGGGCGGGCGGACCCGGCTGACCAGCCGCAACGACAACGACGTGACCGGCGGCTGGCCCGACGTCGCCACTCGCCGCTGGGTGAGCGGGACTTCCTCGTCGACGGCGAGATCATCGCGCTCAACGAGGCCGGGCGTGCCGGACTTCCGGGTGCTCCAGGACCGGATGCACGTGCGCAAGGCGACCTCGGTGGCGCGGCTGGTCGAGACGGTGCCGGTGACGTTCATGGTCTTCGACCTGCTCCGCCTCGACGGCCGCGACCTCACGAGGACCCGCTCGAGAGCCGTCGAGCTCTGCTCACCGAGCCGCTTGCGGCGACGGCGCCTGGCAGGTGCCGCCGTCGTACGACGACGGGCCGATGCTCCACGGCGCGACGCTCGAGCAGGGGCTCGAGGGCATCGTCAGCAAGCGACGGTCGTCGCGCTACGCCTTCGGCGAGCGGAGCAAGGACTGGCTGAAGTTCGCGCACCGGCACCGGCTGTCCTACGTGGTCGGCGGCTGGCGACCACAGGAGGGCACGACCGACCGGCTGGCAGCGCTGCTGGTGGGGGAGCTGACGCCGGAGGGCCTGCTCTACCGCGGCCGGGTCGGCAGCGGGATCGGCGGCAAGGCCACCCGGCAGCTGACCGAGCTGGTCGCGCCGCTGGCGCGGCACCGAGCAGCCCGTTCGCCGACGAGGTGCCCCGCGAGGACGCGCAGCGGCACCCACTGGGTCGAGCCGGTGCTGGTCGTCGACGTGGACACCCACGGACGGGGCTACCAGCGGCTCCGGCAGCCGTCCTACCGCGGAGTCCGCACCGACCTGATTCCGCCGAGGATCTCTGATGCCGAAGAGGAGTCCTACGACAAGGAGGAGGTCTTCGTCGACGTCGAGGGCCGGACCCTGAAGATCAGCAGCCTGAGCAAGGTGCTCTATCCGCGCACCGGCACCACCAAGGGCGAGGTGCTCAACTACTACGCGACGATCGCGCCGGTGATGCTGCCCCACCTCAAGGACCGGCCGGTGACCCGGATCCGCTGGCCGCACGGGGTCGAGGACCTGAGCTTCTTCGAGAAGAACGCCCCCAACGGCACCCCGTCGTGGGTCCGCACCGCAACGGTGCCCACCACGGGCAGCCGGTCGGGCAAGGGCGATGGCGAGCTCACGTTCCCGATCGTCGACGACCTGGCCACCCTCACCTGGATGGTGAACCTCGCCGCGCTCGAGCTCCACGTGCACCAGTGGACGATCGGTCGCAACGGCCGGCCCCGCAACGCCGACCGTCTGGTCGTCGACCTCGACCCCGGCGAACCGGCCGGCCTCCACGAGTGCTGCTCGGTCGCGCTGCTGGTGCGCGACAAGCTCGCAGAGCGCAACTTGACCGCGAAGCCGGTGCTGAGCGGCAGCAAGGGCCTGCACCTCTACGCCGACCTGTCCGCGCCGGCTGCCCTCCGACGAGTCCACCGCCCTGGCCAAGACGGTGGCCGAGGAGCTGCAACGCGAGCACGCCGCGCTGGTCACCGCGACCATGACCAAGTCGAAGCGCGGCGGCAAGGTGTTCCTCGACTGGTCGCAGAACGCCGGCTCCAAGACCACGATCGCGCCGTACTCCCTGCGCGGCAAGGAGCGCCCCTACGTCGCGGCGCCGGTCTCGTGGGCCGAGGTGGAGGCGGGCGCCGACGACCCGCTCGGTCTGGAGCAGCTGCGCTTCGACGAGGTGCTCGAGCGGGTGGCCGACCACGGCGACCTGTTCGCGTCCTAGTCAGCGGGGGCCGACGGGAGCAGAATCCGCAAGGTGAGTGTCGGCAACGCGCAGGGCGAGGCGATCCGCAAGACCTACCGCTACCTCCGGGTCAGCATCGTCGGCATGGTCGGGCTGCTCGCTGTCGCGGTGGCGATCGAGATCGCCTGGGGTGCGGGACAGCTCGGCTCGATCAGCGCCTACTACTACACCCCGGTCCGCAGCATCTTCGTCGGTGCGCTGATGGCGATCGGGCTGAGCCTGATCGCCATCCGGGGGCGTGACGGCGCCGAGGACACCCTGCTCAACGTGGCCGGCATGCTGGCGCCGGTCGTGGCTGTGGTGCCGACACCGCTGTCACGCAACGGCGCCGACGGCAACCCCGAGCCGTACGTGCCGGAGGAGTTCCTGACCAGCATCGAGAACAACATGAGCGCCATGCTGGTGCTGGGGGTCATCGGCATCGGCTTCGCGGCCTGGACGGCCAGGCGCAACCCTGCTGAGACGCGACGCAAGGCCCTGGTCGGCGTGGCGATCGGCACGGCGGCGTTCGCGGCATTCGCCGGCTGGTTCGTGCTGGCCCACGACTCGTTCGACGTGGGCGCGCACTACGCGGCCGCCGTGCCGCTGTTCGGATGCATGTCCGCGGTCGCCTGGATCAACGCTCGGGCGGCCAGCGAGAAGATCGGGGATACGCCCGCGTTCGAGATGCTCCCGGCCGAGCGTCGGGCCACGCTCTACCGGATGATCGCCTACTCGATGATCGGCACAGTGGTCGTCGCGGCCGTGTTGTTCGTGCTGGAGCTGGCCGAGGTGACGCCGATCGCGAACTGGTTGTTCTACGTCGAGACCGTGCTGCTGGGCCTGTTCGTCACGTTCTGGCTGCTGCAGACCGCGGAGTACTGGCAGGACGCGCTCCCCGACGAGGTCACTGGCGCTTGAGCAGCGCCCGCACGGTCGGTCGGTAGTAGGTCCAGAGCTTCGCGGCCTTGGTGGCGCTCACGTGGTAGGGGTCGAACCAGGTGTGGACCCCGTTGACCAGCGCCGAGCAGGTGGAGGCGCTGCAGAGACCTTTGCTGTAGTCGGCGAGCAGCGCACCCTTGGGCAGGTGGCTCATCCGCGCCCGGAGCCAGTTCCGGACGTAGCTGTCCTTGTAGTAGGCGTGCTGCCGCTTCACCGAGCACCAGAACGGCGTCGTGCCCTGGCTGCACTCGGTCGGGGGCACCGCCGACGGACCCTGCACGGACACGTCGGTGGGGATGCCCAGCTGGCCGAGCCGCACGAACAGCGGCTTGGTGTAGTTCATGGTGTAGACCCGGCGCTGCTTGAGGATGTCCTCTCGCTCCTGGCTCTCGTAGTAGTAGATCCGGTTGAGGTTGGCCCCCCAGAACGAACCGAGCACCACTCGGTACGGTCGGCCGCCGTCGCGCAGCTTCTCGATGTACTTCAGCGCGTCGACGCTCAGCTCGGCACAGTCGTTGCCGGCGTACACCTTCATGTCCGCGAGGGCCGGGATGCAGCCGCCCAGGAAGAACAGCACGACGTTGATCCGCTTGCCCTCGACGGCGCGGAGCACCGCCGGGCCCATCATCCACATGTGCGAGTCGCCCCAGAGCACGATGGTGGGCGCGTTCTTGCCGTACCAGACCAACCGACAGCCCCTGAGCGGCGGGCGACCACAGTTCGCCGGCGTCGTTGCCTGGTCGGCTTCGAGCTCCTCGTCAGAGGGCCGGTCGGTGGGCTGGTCGGTGGGCTGGTCGGTTGGCTGTTCGGTGGGCTGGGGGGTAGGCAGGAGGGTGGGCAGGGCGCCGGGCTGCTCGGTGGGCTGGGCGCCGGGCTGGGCGGCGATTGCCGAGGTGGGAGCCGCGCCCGCTGTGGTCGGCAGGATCGCCGCCATTGACGCCGCCAGCGACGCCGCGAGGAGCAGCGTCAGCGTGGCAATGATCGTTCGTCGACCTGGGCGTCCGCCCCAAGAACCCGTCATGGGGCAGGACGGTACGTGAGTTCCTGCTCGCGTGAAGGCGATTCCACCGGAGCACCCCTGCCGAGCTCAGGATCCGGGCAGCACGTCCCTGACCGCATCGACCACCTTGGCCAGTGCCGGTCGGTCGTCACCGCCGCTGGCCCAGACCGGGTCCTGCGGCAGGGGACCCATCGGGTCGGCATCCTCGGGCCTCGCTGGGGACGAAGCCAGCGAGCGACGGAAGGCCTCATCGAGCCCGACGAGCTGGTGATCTGCCGGCAGCAGCAGCTCGCAAAAGTCCGCGTCTGCGGCGACCATGTCGTGGTGGAGGCTCTCGACCAACGCCTCGACGGTTGGCCGCGGCACGTCGGTGAGGCTGCCGACCAGGGTGCCGACCAGGGCTGTAGGCAACAGCGGCACGCTGACCTGCGGGCGCTCCAACCCCGCGTGCGACGTGTAGTCGTCAAGCAGCGCGCTGTAGCGCAGCTGATAGGGACCCCCCACGTCGAAGTGCCGCGAGGGTCCGGCGTACTCGAGCGCCCCGATCAGTGCCTCTAGCACGTCGACCACCGCAATGGGTTGCACCATGGAGTCCATCCAGGTCGGCACGGTGTGCACGGGCATCCGCTCGCTGACCTGCCGGATGATCTCGAACGACGTCGACCCGCTGCCCAGCAGCACTGCCGCGCGCAGGACGACCACGGTCGCCAGCGTGCCGCAGAGAATCTGCTCGACCTCGCGCCTGGACAGGATGTGGTCGGAGAGGTCTTCCTCGGCGACGTCCGGCACGACGCCGGAGAGATACACGATCCGCTCGACACCATGACTGCGCACGCCGTCTGCCAGGTTGGTGGCTGCCAAGCGGTCGGTCTCGACGAAGTTGTCGCCCCCCATCCCGTGGATCAGGTAGTAGACAGCGTCCACGCCCTCGCAGGCGGCGGCGACCTCGTCGTGGTCGAGCGCGTCCATGACCACGGTCTCCACCTGGTCGCCCCACCAGGGTGGCTCGCGGTCGAGATCGGTCGTCGTGGTGCGCACGTCGTGACCGCGCTCGAGCAGCATCGGCACCAGCCGACCGCCGACGTACCCGGTCGCACCTGTCACCAGGATCTTCATCTCGCCCTCAGTCCCTTCGCGGGTTGTCGGCCGCCGGCCGAACGCGGTCCCGCGAATGTAGCGCGCAGTGCCACAGGGATCGGACAGGTGTCGCGTCGCCGAATTCCACAGAATGGGCTGGGGTCTGTTGCGGGTTCGGTGAGTTGGCTTAGGTTCGGTAGCAACATCGCAGCCACCTCGATCTCGGGAGAGGGACGTCATGGCGATGACGCATGCTGACGCGCTCGTGGACGAGCTCGACCACTCCGTGCGCGCGCTCGTGCGTCGCGAAGGCGTGGATCCGCAACGTGAGGCGGGGCTGGTCCGCCGGCTCGCCGAGGACGTGGTCCGCGAGCACGACGAGCTGAGCCTGACCGGCGCGGTGGCCCGGGTGCCCGATGCCGAGTCGATGGTCGGCGAGCTGGTCGCCAGGGTCGCTGGGTTCGGCGCGCTGCAGCCGTATCTCGACGACCCGACGGTCGAGGAGATCTGGATCAACGACCCCAGCCGGGTCTTTGTCGCCCGCAACGGTCGGCACGAGCTGACCAACCTGGTGCTGACCAGCGCTCAGGTCAACGAGCTCGTCGAGCGGATGCTCACCTCCAGCGGGCGGCGGATCGACGTCTCGCAGCCGTTCGTCGACGCGATGCTGCCCGAGGGACATCGGCTGCACGTCGTGCTGGAAGGGATCAGCCGGGGTTTCAGCGCAGTGAACATCCGCAAGTTCGTGCTCCGCGCCGCCAGGCTCTCCGATCTGGTCGAGCTCGGTAGTCTCACGGCCCGCGCGGCGGCGTTCCTGGAGGCGTCGGTCCGAGCTGGCCTCAACATCCTGGTCGCCGGTGGCACCCAGACAGGCAAGACAACCCTCCTCAACTGCCTGGCCGCGGCCATCCCGGGCGGCGATCGAGTGGTGTCGGCGGAGGAGGTCTTCGAGCTGCGATTCGTCCATCCCGACTGGGTGCCCATGCAGACGCGCCAGGCCGGCCTCGAGGGGACGGGTGAGATTCGACTGCGCGACCTGGTCAAGGAGGCACTTCGGATGAGGCCTAGCCGGATCGTGGTCGGAGAGGTGCGGTCCGAGGAGTGTCTAGATCTCCTTCTCGCACTCAATGCGGGGCTGCCCGGCATGTGCACGCTGCACGCCAACAGCGCCCGAGAAGCACTGGTGAAGACCTGCACGCTGCCGCTCCTGGCGGGGGAGAACATCTCGGCCCGGTTCGTGGTGCCGACCGTGGCATCGTCGCTGGACCTGGTCGTGCATCTCGGATTCGATGCGCACGGCGTACGCCGGGTGAACGAGATCGTCGGAGTTCCCGGCCGCGTGGAGAACGACATCATCGAGACAGAGTCGATCTTCGAGTGCTCGGCCGGTGAGCTCCGGCGCGCGAGCGGGATGCCACCGCGGCTCGATCTCTACGACCGAGCCGGTCTTCCCGTCCACGCCATCCTCAACGAGATGCGGTAGCGCCGACCATGGGTGCGTTGCTCGGGTTGGGAGTCGGCATCGGGCTGATGCTGGTCTGGTCGGCCTTCTTCATTCCCCGTCGGCCCCGTCGAGCAGCCCGATCCACCGGACAGGTCGGCCGTCTGCTGGCCCGCGCGGGTCTGGGGGACGTGGCCCCGGGCGGGTTCATCGTCGTCTGTGCAGTGACCTGCGTGCTGACGGCGTTGGTCGTCCAGGTGATCTCCCGAACGCCACCGGTCGCCGCCGCCTTCGGCCTCATCGGCGCCTACCTACCGGTGGGAGTACTCGCCGGACGTGGCCGTCGTCGGCAACGGGAGTTCGCCGAGGTCTGGCCGGAAGCCGTCGACAACCTGGCGTTCGGCGGTCCGGGCCGGGCTGTCCCTGCCCGAGGCGCTCTCCGCGCTCGCGGTGCGCGGACCGGAACCGTTGCGCCCGGCTTTCCACGCGTTCGCCCTCGACTTCCAGGTGACCGGCCGATTCAGCGAGAGCCTGGACCGGCTCAAGGAGCGGCTTGCGGATCCGGTCGGCGACCGCGTTGTGGAGGGGCTGCGGATCGCCCGCGAGGTCGGTGGCGGAGAGCTCGGGCGGCTGCTGCGCAACTTGTCCGGCTATTTGCGCGACGAGGCACGCATCCGTTCGGAGCTCGAGGCGCGGCAGGCCTGGGCTGTCAACGGAGCCCGGTTGGCCGTGGCCGCCCCCTGGGTCGTGCTGCTCTTGATGTCCGTGCAGTCGGATGTGATCCGTCGCTACGCCTCGCCGGCCGGCACGGTCGTCCTCGCGACCGGTCTCGCCACTTGTCTGGTCGCCTACCGGGTAATGATGCGCATCGGCCGGCTGCCCGTCGAGCGCCGGATCCTCACGTGAGCCCGTCACTGTGGGGCGCTGTGCTCGGGGCCGCTGCCGGCGTTGGCATCGTCTTGGTCGTATCGCGAGTCCTGGTCATCCGCCGACCCCAGCTGGCAATCCGGGTGCTGCCCTATGTCCGCGACCTGCCCGAGGCCGGCCGGACACTGCCACTTCGAATCGCGTCGACCACCCCCGCTGTCGCCGCCGCTGGCGTCTTCGGTCCGGTGCTTCGCTCGGCTGCCGAGCTGGTCGAGCGGGTGCTCGGCGGCGCCGCATCGGTGCGACGCCGCCTCGAACGCGCTGCCATCGACAAGTCGGTCCACGAGTTCCGGATCGAGCAGGTGTTGTGGGGCTTGGTCGGCTTCGCGCTCGCGGCGGCGTACGGCGTGGTCCGGGCCATGTCAGATCCGGGCAGCGCTGTGGCGTCGATCGTCTTGTGCGGGATCGGGTGCATCGCCGGGGTGGTGGGGCGCGACCATCACCTGACCGGCCAGGTGCGGGCCCGCGAGCGCAGGATCATCGCCGAGTTCCCCACCGTGGCGGAGCTGCTCGCGCTTGCGGTGGCCGCTGGCGAGAGTCCGGCCACCGCCCTCGACCGGGTGGTACGCCGCAGCGGCGGTGAGCTCTCGTCGGACCTCGCTCGGGTGCTGGCGTCCGTACGCACCGGTGAGTCCGTCTCCTCCGCATTCGATCGGATGGCGTCCGCTTCGGGTTTGCCGTTGGTCTCGCGCTTTGCCCAGGGAATCGCCGTCGCGGTCGAGCGCGGGACTCCGCTCGCCGATGTGCTGCATGCGCAGGCAGCCGATGTCCGCGACGCCGGGCGTCGCGAGCTGATCGAGGTCGCCGCCCGCCGAGAGGTGTTGATGATGGTGCCCGTCGTCTTCCTGGTCCTCCCGGTGACCATCATGTTCGCATTCTGGCCCGGCGTCGTGGGCCTCTCGCTGACCACCCCTTGATGTCTCGGAAAGGTTGCATCATGACCCAAGCAGTTGACCTGATCGTCCGTCTCCACGTCGCTCTCCTGGTGCCGCGAGCTCGCAATGAGCGCGGCGACGTGCCCGGCTGGGTGCTGGTGACGGTGATGTCGGCCGGCGTCGTAGCTGTGCTCTACGGCGTTGCCAAGGAGGAGCTGACAGACATGCTCAGGAACGCATTGCACAAGGTCCAGTAGTGACGGCCGGTGGGCGGCGGGAAGGAGGTGTCGCCGTCGTTGACTTCGTGCTCGTCCTGGTGGTGCTCATCCCACTCGTGCTCGGGATCATTCAGGTCGGGCTGGTGCTGCTGGTTCGGAACACGCTCGCGGCGGCAGCCTCCGAGGGCGCGCGCCTCGCGGCAACGGCTGACCGGGACCCGGCCGATGGAGTCTCCCTGACGCGGGAGCAGATCGACGGTGCCATCTCGGGGAAGTTCGCCCAGGACGTCACGGTCCGGCGAAGGATGGTCGGTGGTGCTCCGGGAGTCGAAGTGGTGGTGCGTGCTGAGGTGCCCGCGCTCGGATTGTTCGGCCCGACTGTCCAGCTGGAAGTGTCCGGCTCAGCGGTGGAGGAGTCGCCGTGAAGGGCCGGGACGACCGCGGCAGCGCGTTGGTCGAGATGGTGTGGCTCGGGATCTTGCTGCTGGTGCCGCTTCTGTGGATCGTGCTGTCGGTCTTCGAGGTGCAGCGCGGGGCCTTCAGCGTGAGTGCCGCGGCCCGGGCCGCCGGACGTGCGTACGCGCTGGCAGCCAACGATGCCGAGGGGGAGCGTCGGGCGGCCTCCGCGGCTCGACAGGTGATGGCTGACCAGGGACTGCCCGAGGTACCCCTGGCGGTCGAGGTGACGTGTCGGTCCCCGGGTTCGAGCTGTCACAGCGGCGGTGCGGTGGTCACGGTCCGGATCGACACCCGCGTTGACCTTCCGTTGCTGCCGGACGTGCTCGGTGGCGGATCACCCAGCTTCTCGCTGGACGCCACGCACACGGTGCCGGTCGGTCAGTACCAGGAGGTCCGATGAGGATCCGTGACGACCGCGGTCAGATCACTGTCTTGGTCGTCGGGTTCGCGCTGCTGATCGGCATGCTGATCGCGGTCGTCATCGATGCCTCCTCTGCCTACATCCAGCGGCAGGGGCTGGACACGCTTGCGGACGGCGCCGCCCTTCACGGCGCTGACCTGGGCGCCACCGGGGAGGACGTGTACACCCACGGCGTGACGGACGAACGGCTCGCGCTCAGCCGGATCGAGGCGAAGGAGGCGGTGCGCCGCTACCTGGTCGACGTCGGCGCGTACCGCCGCTATCCCGGCCTCAGCTACCGCGTCACGGTAGACCCGGTCGCCGAGCGGATCACCGTCCACCTCGATGCTCTCCTCGACCTACCCTTGACCTTCCCGGGCTCACCGGAGACGGCGAGTGTCGGCGCGACCGGGTCAGCGGTCGTCGATCCTGACGGCTGATCGCCAAACTCGGCGGGGGACCAGCTAGTCCTTGAAGCCGCCGTCCTCGAAGGTGCGATCGGTGTTGTCGACCTCGGCGTTGTCGGGACGGTTCTCCGGGTCGAGGCGCTCCTTGCGCTCGGCCTCGATCTGGTCGATCTCTTCCTGGGTCAGGTCCTGGTCCTGGTTCTCGCTCTGGCTCATCGATGTTCCTTCCGAGTAGGTGCTTCGACCTTGCCACGGATGTCAGTCTGAATCGAGGGTCGGCTGGTTAAAGACGTGCGTCGGAGCTGGCGGGCTCAGGGCTCGACGGCGGCCGGCACCGGGGCAGTCAGCATCCCCACGACCATCGCGATGAGGTTCACGACGAAGTGCTCGGTCTCCAGCTGCGGCCTGGCCATCGAACGTTCGCGGTTGCGGGCTCGGTCGGCAGCAGCGCGCATGATGAAGCCGATCACCAGCGAGAGGCGCTCGGCGCGGAGTGCGTCAGGCATCGGCGGCGTGCGCGCTCCGAGCAGCTCGTAGGCATCCCAGCCGCCTATGTTTTCTAGGACACGATTCACTTCTGGATCTAGAAGCTCGGGGTCGTCCTCCACGATCTCGGCCAGGATCACCAGGTAGCAGCGCCCCTCCCAGCCCAGATCGCTCAACTCCACAGCGGGGCGCACCAACGCAGCGACGGCCGACTTGAGGTCGTCGTCTCGCTGCTCACGGGCGAGGGCAAGCAGCTCGCGCTCGCGCTCGGCAAGGTAGTCGACCTGTTGCTCGAGGACCGCGACGAGCATCCCGGCGCGGGACCCGAAGTGGTAGTGGACGGCGCCTCGGTTGCGCTGTCCCGCCTGCCGGGTGATTTCCAGCAGCGAGGCAGAGTGCACGCCGTGCTCCGCGAACTCCCTGGTGGCCGCCTCGATCAGTCGCCGGCGAGTGTCCTCGGCTTGCCGCGTTTCCTTCATCAGGTCGCCCTTTTCATCAGATCTTGGGCACGATCCGACCGAGCAGCCCGCCCATCCGGGAGGCGGCCCCGCGGCCCGCCTCGAGGACCTCCTCGTGGTTGAGCGGAGCGCCGCTGATCCCCGCGGCCAGGTTGGTGACCAGGCTGATGCCCAACACCTCCAGACCGACCTCGCGGGCCGCGATCGCCTCGAGCGTGGTGCTCATGCCAACCAGGTGGCCGCCGATGGCGCGAACCATCCCGATCTCGGCAGGGGTCTCGTAGTGAGGGCCGGGGAACTGCACGTAGACGCCCTCGTCGAGACTCGGCTCCGCCTCTCGACACAGCTGCCGGAGCCGGCTGGAGTAGAGGTCTGTGAGGTCGACGAAGTGAGCGCCCTCGATGGGTGAAGTGCCGGTGAGGTTGATGTGGTCGCTGATCAAGACCGGCGTGCCCGGGGTCCAGGTGTCCTTCAGGCCGCCGCAGCCGTTGGTGAGGACGATGGCGCGGCAACCGGCGGCGGCCGCCGTCCGCACGCCGTGGACCACCGCTGCCACACCCTTGCCCTCGTAGTAGTGGGTGCGGCTGAGGAAGACCAACAGGTTGCTGACCTCGCCCGCCTCGTTGCGGGCCTGGATAGAGCGGATCTTGCCGGAGTGACCAGCAACCGCCGCTGCCGAGAAACCGGGGAGGTCGGTGGTGCTGATCTCCGCGGTGGCGCTCCACCCAGCGGTCTCGGCCAGGGCATCGACGGCGGGCAGCCAGCCGGAGCCGAGCACCAGCGCTACGTCGTGGCTCGGCACGCCGGTGAGCTCGGCCAGCGTCTTGGCGGCCTCGGCTGCGAGGTCGTGCGGTGACGGAGACGTGCTCATGACGGGGAACTGTAGCCGTCCAGGTAGGGCGTCAAAGGCCGGTTGACCGGCACGGTCGTTGGCGCATGGCGGCCACGTAGTCCGCCGGCGCGTCGGCCGCGTCGGCGGCGCTGGCGAGCACTCCCAGGTAGGACGCCGACGGCAGCCCGCCCTCGTAGGCGTCGAGCACGTAGGTCCACACCACCAGCTCGCCACTCAACGTGGCGACCCGCACCTTGGTCTTGCGGTAGAGCCCCGAGTCGGCCGACTCCCAGCCGTCGAGGGAGGACTCGTCCTCCGGGGTGACGTCGTAGACCGCGACGAAGACCTGCTCGATCGGGTCTTCCACGATGGTGGCGAGCGAGCCGTCCCACCCGTGCTCCTCGCCCCCGAACGTGAGCCGCCAACCAATCAGCCATCCGGTCGTGTGCAGAGGTGAGTGGGGGCACCGCGAGCCCATCCGAGCGGGGTCAAGATTGGTCCCGTAGGCGGCGTACAGGGTCACGAGGAGAGGCTAGCGGCAGCCAAATCGAAGCGGCACTAGGCTGGCGGCGTGACTCACTTCGATGTTCTGGTCCTCGGTGCCGGCCCCGGTGGGTACGTCGCCGCCATCCGTGCTGCGCAGCTCGGCAAGTCCGTCGCCGTGGTGGAGAAGAAGTACTGGGGCGGAGTGTGCCTCAACGTCGGCTGCATCCCTTCGAAGGCGCTCCTCCGCAACGCCGAGATCGCGCACATCATCACTCACGAGAAGAAGACGTTCGGGATCTCCGGCGACGCCAGCATGGACTACGCCGTCACCCATCAGCGCAGTCGCGGGGTGGCCGATGCCAGCGCCAAGGGCGTGCACTACCTGATGAAGAAGAACAAGATCGCCGAGATCGACGGCTGGGGCACGCTCACCGGCGGCACCGGGGTCGAGGTCAAGGCCGACGATGGCGAGACCACGTCGTACACCTGCGACAACCTGATCATCGCGACCGGAGCCGTCACCCGGTTGGTGCCGGGCACCTCCCTCAGCGATCGGGTGGTGACCTACGAGGAGCAGATTCTCGACGAGGAGCTGCCGGGGTCGATCGTGATCGCCGGATCCGGCGCCATCGGGGTCGAGTTCGCGTACGTGATGAAGAACTTCGGGGTCGACGTCACGATCGTGGAGTTCCTGGACCGGATGGTGCCGACCGAGGACGCCGACGTGTCCAAGGAGCTGCTCAAGCAGTACAAGAAGCTCGGCGTCAACGTGCTGCTCTCGACCAAGGTGGAGTCGATCGACGACAGCGGCGACCAGGTCAAGGTGACCGTCTCGAAGGACGGCAAGGAAGAGGTGCTCGAGACCGACAAGGTGTTGCAGGCCATCGGTTTCGCGCCGCGGGTCGAGGGCTACGGGCTCGAGGAAGCCGGGATCAAGCTGACCGATCGGGGTGCGATCGACGTGGACGCCCGAGGGCGCACCAATGTCGATGGCGTCTACGCGATCGGTGACGTCACGGGCAAGCTGATGCTGGCCCACACCGCCGAGTCGATGGGTGTCGTCGCAGCCGAGACGATCGCCGGCGCAGAGACGATGGAGATCAACTTCGACATGATCCCGCGGGCGACGTTCTGTCAGCCGCAGATCGCCTCGTTCGGCTACTCCGAGGAGCAGGCCAAGGACAAGGGCTACGACGTGAAGGTCTCGTCGTTCCCTTTCTCGGCCAACGGCAAGGCTCGCGGCATGGCCGAGGGGGTCGGCTTCGTGAAGATCGTGGCCGACGCCGAGCACAACGAGATCATCGGTGCCCACCTGATCGGGCCCGAGGTGACCGAGCTGCTGCCGGCGCTGACGCTGGCTCAGCAGTGGGACCTGACCGCCGACGAGGTGGCTCGCAACGTCTTCGCCCACCCCACGTTGTCCGAGGCGATGAAGGAAGCTGTCGAGGGCATCGCCGGCCACATGATCAACCTCTGACATGGCGGCAACAGGCGCAGGCGACCGCGTCGTCATCGTCGGCGGCGGACCTGGAGGCTACGAGGCGGCCCTGGTCGCTGCGCAGCTCGGTGCCGAGGTCACGGTCGTCGACTCCGACGGCATCGGTGGCTCGGCCGTGCTCACCGACTGTGTGCCCAGCAAGACGCTGATCGCCACCGCCGAGCTGATGACGGACGTCTCCATCGCCAACGAGCTCGGCGTGATGATCGGTGAGGACGGCGTGCGCGTCGACCTGGGCCGGGTCAACCGGCGGGTGCTGCAGCTGGCGGCGGACCAGTCCGCCGACATCGCCCGACGCCTGGAGCGCGAGGGCGTGCGGGTCGTCCAGGGCCGCGGGCGGCTCGACGGGCCGGGTCGGGTGGTCGTCGAGGCAGCTGGCCAGGACGACGTCATCTGTGCGGCCGATGCCGTGCTCATCGCCACCGGAGCCGCGCCGCGCACGTTGCCGAGCGCCCAGCCCGACGGCGAACGGATCCTGACCTGGGAGCAGGTCTACGACCTCACCGAGCTGCCGACGTCGCTGATCGTCGTCGGCTCCGGGGTGACGGGGGCAGAGTTTGCGAGCGCCTACCTCGCCCTGGGTGTGCCGGTCACTCTGGTCTCCTCACGCGACCGGGTCCTGCCGGGAGAAGACGCAGATGCCTCGATCGTGGTCGAGGAGGTCTCGAAGCGCCGCGGCATGAACGTGCTCGCCAAGTCTCGGATGGAGTCGGTGACCCGCTCGGGCGACACCGTCACCGTCACCCTGACCGACGGCCGCACCGTCGAGGGATCCCACTGCATCCTGGCGCTGGGGTCGGTGCCCAAGACCGCCGACCTGGGGCTTGAGGAGGCCGGTCTCGTCCTCAAGGACGGCGGCTACGTCAACGTCGACCGCGTCTCCCGCACCTCGGCGCGCGGTGTGTACGCCGCGGGCGACTGCACCGGCGTACTGATGCTCGCCTCGGTCGCTGCGATGCAGGGCCGGATCGCCATGTGGCACTTCCTCGGCGACACGGTGCACCCCCTGGACCTGAAGAAGGTCGCCTCCAACGTCTTCACCGCTCCGGAGATCGCCACCGTCGGCTGGTCCCAGCAAGCGGTCGACGCCGGCGACATCCAGGCGGAGGTGGTGATGCTGCCGCTGTCGGGCAACGCACGAGCCAAGATGCAGGGTGTCCACGACGGGTTCGTGAAGCTCTTCTGCCGCCCCGGCACCGGGACCGTGGTCGGTGGCGTCGTGGTCGGACCCAGGGCGAGCGAGCTGATCCACCCGGTCTCGATCGCGGTCGCTGAGTCACTCACCGCCGACCAGCTGGCCCAGGCGTTCACGGTCTACCCGTCGATGAGCGGCTCGATCGCCGAGGCAGCCCGGCGGCTGCACCTCGTCTGAAGCAGCGGCCACCCCTCCGCGGGTACCGTGGCCCGATGCCTGCTCGGATCGCGGCCGCCGTACTCACCCTCGGCCTTGCTGCCTCGCTCACCGCACCTGCCTTCGCATCCCCTCAGGATGACCGGCAGCGGCGGGCGGCACCCATCCACCTGATGGGGAACGGTTATGGCCACGGTCATGGCCTGTCGCAGCACGGCGCCCAGAGCCGAGCCTCCGACGGCCAGTCTTCCCACGAGATCCTGAGCTTCTACTACCCCGGCCTGACGTCGGGGCGCGCCGGTGGCAAAATCTCGGTGCTGATCGGCGCCGACGTCACTCGCTCGGTGATCGTCGCCGCCCGCCCCGGTCTGACCGTGAAGCAGGTGAGCGGCGCGAAGAAGATCAAGCTCAGGCCCGCCAAGCGCACTGCCACACGCTGGCGGATCACGCCCCTGCCCGGTCGTAGTCGCGTGGACTTCTTCCGCGGTTCGTGGCGCACCCTCACGACGCTGCAGGGCCCCGCCGAGTTCTCGGCCGCCGGCAAGCCGGTAACGCTGTTCGTGACCGGCAAGCTGCGGGTGGCGTACCGCGGCAAGTTGCGCGCGATCGGCGGCGACACGGTCAACGTGCTGCGCCTCGACGACTACCTCAAGGGCGTCGTACCGCGGGAGGTGCCCGCGTCGTGGAAGCCGGCGGCCGTGCAGGCGCAGGCCATCGCGGCCCGGACCTACGCTGCTTTCGGACGGAGTGAGCCCCTAGCCGCTCACTACGACATCTGCGACACCACCGCGTGCCAGGTCTACGGCGGTTTCAGCGACGAGGAAGACGGGTCCAACCGCGCGATCGAGGCAACCGCCCAGCAGATCCTCACGTCCGGTGGCCGGCCGGCGTTCACCCAGTTCTCAGCGAGCAATGGTGGCTGGACCTCCGCCGGTGACTTCCCGTACCTGACGGCCAAACCGGACCCGTTCGACACCGCCTACCGCGGCTGGACCGACTCGGTCACCCCGGGCGAGGTCCAGGCTGCCTACCCCGCGCTCGGCACGTTTCAGTCGGCCGAGGTCAAGACGCGCGACGGCAACGGTCAGTGGGGCGGCCGCGTGCTGTCGATCCGACTGACCGGTGCGAAGGGATCGATCACCATGAGCGGCGAGTCCTTTCGCTCTGTCTTCGGCCTGAACTCCTCCTGGTTCACCATCACCTGACCGTCCTCTGCCGACCCGGCTTGAGTTGACGGTGGGGTGGGTTGACCCGGCTTGAGTTGACGGTGGGGTGGGTTGACCCGGCTTGAGTTGACGGTGGGGTGGGTCGACCCGGCTTGAGTTGACGGTGGAGTGGAGCCGGGTCGACGCCGTACGCGGTGAAGACGGGCCGGGTCGACGCCGTACGCGGTGAAGACGAGCCGGGTCGACGCCGTACGCGGTGAAGACGGGCCGGGTCGGCTGCTATCAGGACAGGACGAGGACGAGGTCGCCGCCCTCGACGGCCTGGGTGCCGGAGAAGGCGAGGCGTTCGACGGTGCCGTCGACGGGCGCTGTGATGGAGGCTTCCATCTTCATCGCCTCGATCGTCGCGACCGTGTCACCGGCGGAGACCTGGTCGCCCTCTGCCACCCCTACGGTCACTGCGCCCTGGAACGGTGCCGCGACGTGGCCGGGCTTGCCCGGTTCCGCCTTCTCGGTAGCCGCGACGTCGGAGGCGACGCTGGTGTCGCGCACGCTGATCGGCCGGAGCTGACCGTTGATCAGGGCCATCAAGGTGCGGTAGCCACGCTCATCGGGCTCGCTGATCGCCTGGACTCCGAGGATCAGGGTCTTGCCCTCGCCCAGCTCGACCTGGTGCTCCTCGCCCTGGCGCAGCCCGTACAGGTAGTCCATGGTGGGCAGCAACGACACGTCGCCGTAGCGCTCGCGGGACTCGCGGAAGTCCTTGGTGGGACCGGGGAAGAGCAGCTCGTTCAGCGTCGTACGCCGGGTCGCCTGGCTCCCTGCCAGCCCTTCCTCCTGCTCCGGGGTCAGGGTCTCGGCCGGCTTCTTCCACGTGCGGCCTTCGAGGGCCTTGGTGCGGAACGGCTCGGGCCAACCGCCGGGCGGGTCACCGAGCTCCCCGTTGAGGAATCCGATCACCGAGTCGGGAATGTCGAACTTGGCCGGGTCGTCGGCGAACTCGACGGGATCGGCGCCGACGCCCACCAGGTACAGGGCCAGATCACCGACCACCTTCGACGACGGGGTCACCTTCACGATGTTGCCGAGGATGTCGTTGGCGGCGGCGTACATGTCTTCGATCTGTTCGAACTTCTCACCGAGGCCGAGCGCGATCGCCTGCTGCCGGAGGTTGGAGAGCTGGCCACCGGGAATCTCGTGCCGATAGACCCGGCCGGTGGGGGAGGGCAGGCCCGACTCGAAGGGCGCGTAGACCCGCCGCGTGGCCTCCCAGTAGGGCTCGAGCGCGTTGATCGCCGACAGCGACAGACCGGTCTCGCGATCCGAGTGGTCGGTGGCCGAGACGAGCGCAGAGATTGCCGGCTGCGACGTGGAGCCGGCCATCGAGGCGCACGCCACGTCCACCGCATCGACGCCGGTCTCGATGGCGGCCAGCAGCGTCGCCAGCTGTCCGCCCGGGGTGTCGTGGGTGTGCAGGTGCACCGGCAGGTCGAACCGCTCCCGCAGCGCGCCGACCAGGGTGCGTGCGGCCGGAGCCCGCAGCAGCCCGGCCATGTCCTTGATGGCGAGCACGTGCGCCCCGGCTTCGACGATCCGTTCGGCGAGGGCGAGGTAGTAGTCGAGCGTGTAGAGCTTCTCGTCGGGGGAGGACAGATCGCCGGTGTAGCAGAGCGCGACCTCCGCGACGGTGGTGCCGGTGGCCCGGACGGCGTCGATCGCAGGACGCATCTGCTCGACGTCGTTGAGCGCGTCGAAGATCCGGAAGACGTCGATGCCCGTCTCGGCCGCCTCCTCGACGAAGGCGTTGGTCACGGCGGTGGGGTACGGCGTGTAGCCGACCGTGTTGCGGCCGCGCAGCAGCATCTGCAGGCAGATGTTGGGCACCGCCTGGCGGAGCTGGGCGAGGCGGTCCCATGGGTCCTCGGTCAGGAAGCGCAGCGCTACGTCGTAGGTCGCGCCGCCCCAGGCTTCCAACGACCACAGCTCCGGGGTCGTGCGGGCAACGTGGCCGGCCATGGTGACCAGGTCGCGGGTGCGGACTCGGGTCGCGAGCAACGACTGGTGGGCGTCGCGGAACGTGGTGTCGGTGACCGCGATCCGGTCCTGGGCACGCAGCCGACGGGCGAACTCGTCAGGCCCGATCTCGAGCAGCAGCTGCCGGCTGCCGTCGGGCGCGGGCACCTCCAGGTTGGTGTCGGGGAGCTTGGACGCCGGGTCGAGGGTCACCGGCGCTTCTCCGTGCGGCTTGTTGACCGTCACGTGAGCGAGGTAGTGCAGCAGCTTGGTCCCTCGGTCGGCCTGGCCCCGCGCCTGGAGCAGGTGGGGGTGGGTCTCGATGAACGAGGTGGTGATGTTCCCGGAGGCGAAGTCGGGGTCATCGAGCACCGCCTGCAGAAACGCGATGTTGGTCGTTACCCCCCGGATCCGGAACTCGGCCACCGCCCGCCGCGCCTTCTCGACCGCCATGTCGAACGTGCGCCCGCGGCAGGTGAGCTTGGCCAGCATCGAGTCGAAGTGCGGCGAGACCTCGGCGCCGGTGTACGTCGTACCGCCGTCGAGGCGTACGCCGCCGCCGCCGGGAGATCGATAGGTCGTGATCATGCCGGTGTCGGGCCGGAAGTCGTTGGCTGGATCCTCGGTGGTGATCCGGCACTGGAGCGCAGCCCCGTGAACGACGATCGTCTCCTGGGCGAGACCGAGATCGGAAAGGCTCTCGCCGGCCGCGATCCGCATCTGCGACTGCACCAGGTCGACGTCGGTGATCTCCTCGGTGACCGTGTGCTCGACCTGGATCCGGGGGTTCATCTCGATGAAGACGTAGTTGCCGTCGGGGTCGAGCAGGAACTCCACCGTGCCGGCGTTGCGGTAGCCGATCTCGTGGGCGAACCGCACCGCGTCAGCGCACATCCGCTCGCGGATCTCCAGGTCGAGGTTGGGCGCGGGCGCGATCTCGACCACCTTCTGGTGCCGCCGTTGCACCGAGCAGTCGCGCTCATGGAGATGGATCACGTTGCCGTGGTTGTCAGCCAGGATCTGCACCTCGATGTGCCGGGGATCGATCACCGCCTGCTCGATGAAGACGGTCGGGTCGCCGAAGGCGCCCTCGGCCTCCCGCATGCAGACCTCGAGGGCCTCGCGCAGGTCCTCGGGCCGGTCGACCCGGCGCATCCCACGTCCGCCGCCGCCGGCAACCGCCTTGACGAAGAGCGGGTACGGCAGGTCCTGGGTCGCCTCGATCAGGGCGTCGACGTCGGTCGACGGCTCGACCGAGGCCAGCGTCGGTACGCCGGCCTTCCTGGCTGCCGCGATGGCGCGGGCCTTGTTGCCCGTCAGGGTGAGGACGTCAGCAGTCGGGCCGACGAACGTGATGCCCGCGTTGGCGCACGCCTCCGCGAGCTCGGGGTTCTCGGACAGGAATCCGTAGCCGGGGTAGACCGCGTCGGCCCCGGAGCTCTTGGCTACCTCGACGATCGCGTCGGGGTCGAGGTAGGCCCGGACGGGGTGACCGCGTTCGCCGATCTGGTAGGCCTCGTCGGCTTTCAAGCGGTGCTCGGACCATCGGTCCTCGTAAGGGAACACCGCCACCGTTCGGGCGCCCACCTCGTAGGCAGCGCGGAAGGCTCGGATGGCGATCTCACCGCGGTTGGCCACGAGCACCTTGGAGAACATGGGCGCCACCGTATCGGTGGTTGACCTGCCAGGGGCGGTGCCAGTGAGCCCCGAATCGCTAGGCCAGGAACTGCGCGACCAAACCGGGTACACCCGCGTCAGCGAGTGCGACGCCCATCGGCTCGGGCACGTCGAGCAGGGTCACCGATCCGCTCGCACCCGCAGTGGTTGCTGCCAGCGTGGTGAGACCGGCCCGGCGCTGGAACCAGGTGGACCGGAGGTTCCAACCGATCACGTGCTCGGTGGCCAGGACGTCGCGGCGCCGCAGGAGGCTGCCGGATCGCGCCACGAGCTGGCCGTCGACCAGCAGGTGGCCGAGCGCCCTGCTGCGGTCTGCGGCCAGCCCGAAACATGCCAGCACCACCAGCACGGCGGTGGCCACCAGCCACCACGGCACGGCTCCGGCAGTCGCGAGCACCCCGATCGTGGCGGTCAGGGCGAGGGCCGGAGCTAGGGCCCGCACGAACCTGCGACGCCGAGCCCGGGGGCCGTGGCCCTGCAGCCGGGCCAGCACCGGGGCCTCTGCGCCGCACACGGCGATGGCGGCCTGCTCGATCACCGCGCGTGGAGCGGGTGGAACCAGGGCCGAGCTGCCCTGCTGCGTGGCCCGGAGCCCGGTTGCGATCGCGTTGAGCCGCGCGCCGCGGGCTACCCGGAGCCCGAGCGGCTCACCGATCGACACCCCGGCCACCCGATCGTCGTCCAGGCTGGTCTCGCGCGTGGTGAGCAGGCCACGGCACACGTGCCAGGCGCCGTCGGCGTGGGTCAGCTGGAAGTCCCAGTTGGCGACCAGGTATCCGAACACCGAGAGCACCGCAGCCGCGCCGCCGAGCGCGAGCACAGCCAGCATCACCGCCGTCCAGATCGGCAGTGCCAGCGCCCAGTCGCCCGGGTCGAACCTCGCGTAGAAGTCGATCGCGTTGAGGAGCTGGCTGCCCACACCCAAGACTGCGGCCGCCATCACGACCCCCGCGCTGGTGAAGGGCGCGAAGCGCAGCCACGACCAGTCGAACTCCGCGGCCGGCCGACGCTGTTGCGGGGGGACCGGGTCCCCCTCGGTAGTGGTGGTCACGCGCAGCAGCGCGGTCCGCAGCTGTCGGGCCCGCTCGACCGGCAGCCCGTCGAGATCGAGCTTTTCGTCCTGCCCGGTCGACGCGGTGCCGGTGCCGATCTTCACGGTGGTCAGGCCGAGGATGCGGTGGATCGGCGAGGCCGTCAGGTCCACCGTCCGGACCCTGTCCAGCTGCGTGGAGAGCACGTGCCGGCTCAGCAGCCCATGCTTCAGCTCGACCCGCTCGCCGTTGATCCGGAAGCTGGTGGTCAGGTAGCGCGCCAGGCCCAGCCCGATCGGAATAGCGATGGTGAGGTACTGCCAGGGATTTCCGGTGGCGCTCCCGGCGACGAAGAACGCCAGCAGCGGGATGAGGAACCGGCCGATCTCGCGGATCGGGTAGATCAACATCATGCGTGGGTCGAGGCGCTGCCACTCGGTCACGTGGCGTCGCCCTCGACCGCGTCGGCCTTCAGTGTCAGCTCATCCACCAGCTGCTGCGCGCGAGCCCTGGCCAACCCGACGATCTGCAGCGGACCCGCTGCCGAGGCCGTCGTCACGGTGACCGTGGCCAGCCCGAACAACCGCGCGGCCGGCCCCTCGGCGTAGTCGACGGTCTGGATCCGCGACATCGGCGCAATGCGGCGCTCCCGGGCCCACCACCCGGTCTGGGTGTAGACGGCCGTGTCGGTGACCTCCCACCGATGCACGAGGTAGCGCCACTGCGGCACCACGGCGACGTACGCCACCAGCAGCGCGAGGGCGATCGCGACCATCCACCAGCCGACGTCGACGCCGTCCCAGACCAGTAGCCCAACCATGACCACCCCGATCGTGACCAGACCTTCGACCACGTTGCCGAGCTGCCACATCAGCCGGGCCCGCGGACTCACTCGTTGGCTCGGCTCACGCAGGGTGGGGGTTTCCATGTTGCGAATCTAGTCGCGCGAACCGATCGGCCATTCGGGGCATCACACCCAGCATGAGAGCAGTCACGATCCTTTTCGCACTAGTGGCCGGCGCCATCGTCCTACCCGCCACTCCCGCAGCCGCTGAGGTCGCCCTGTGCGACGGAAGGGCGGCGACGATCGTCGGCACCGCTGGCGATGACGTCCTGCAGGGCACCGCGGCAGCCGATGTGATCGCGGGCCTGGGCGGCAATGACCAGATCCGCGGTGGCGCCGGCGACGATGTCATCTGCGGAGGAGATGGCGCGGACACCCTCCGCGGCGAAGCGGGCGACGACGTGCTGCTCGCCGGCCCGGCCCGCAAGATCGACAACCGGGCCGGGAGCGGTTACCAGCCGGACCAGCTGGACGGAGGACCCGGTGACGACACCATGGACATCGGCACCGAGCCGGTCGACCGTGGCCTGGGCATCTCCGGCGTGATCACTTTCGACAGCGCGCCCGCCGGGCTGGTCGTCGACCTGGCCGCACACAGCGCGGTCGGCGACGGCAACGACACGATCATCCCCCGAGGAGGGCTCAGGCTGGTCGGCACGGCTTTCGACGACGCCATCTCGGGCAGCGACTTCGACGAGGAGCTCACGGGGAGCAGGCGGCGCCGACCGGATCGACGGGCGGGGCGGCGACGACCACCTCTACGGCGATGCTGATTCAGCCGGGGAGGTGGCCGGAGGGGTCAACGACGACGTCATCTCGGGCGGCCCGGGCAAGGACGTGCTCATCGGATCGCTCGGCGCCGACATTCTGAGCGGCGGTTCCGGTCTCGACCTCGTGCAGGCCAATGGCGTAGGGCCGAACCAGGTCGTCGGTGGCGGAGGGGACGACTTCCTCTACCTGACCCTCGGCGTCGGGGATGACGTGCAGCTGGTGGGCGGACCCGGTCGGGACGACGTGACGATCGAGGTCCACCCCACCGTGCCCGGGCCCGGCAACGTGATGGTCAACCTCGGCAGCGGGGAGCTGGCACTCGGCCGGGACGTCGTGGGCCGCATCGCCGACACCGAGCGGCTCCACGTCGGAGCAGCGGTGCGACTGACCTTCTACGGCAGCACCGGCGCCGACGTGGTCTACGCCGGCGCCCACGGCCGACTGCGTGCGTGGACCTACGGTGGCAACGACATGATCTGGGGTTCGAACCTGGCCGACCGCATCGACGGGGGTGGCGGGACCGACGAGGTGCGGGGCGGGCCGGGCCGCGACACCTGCTTGCACGCCGAGAAGCAGAAGAGCTGCGAGCTCCCTTGATCTAGTCCTTCAGCTCGCAGATCACCGCGCCGTTGGTGACGGTCGCCCCGACCTCGGCCTGCAGCGACGTCACGGTGCCGGACTTGTGCGCCTTGATCGGCTGCTCCATCTTCATCGCCTCCATCACGACCACGACGTCACCTTCGGCGACCTGCTGGCCTTCCTCGACGGCGATCTTCACGATGGTGCCCTGCATGGGGCTGGTCACCGCGTCGCCGCTGGCGGCCGCTCCGGCCTTCTTCCCACCCGCGCGCTTCGGCTTCTTGGCGCCCGCCGGCCGGGCCGGTCGAGATGCCGCCGAGCCCCCCGGGCAGCACGACCTCGAGCCGCTTGCCACCGACCTCGACCACGACGGTCTGCCGCTCGGTCGGCTCTTCGGCCTCGGCCGAGTCGCCGGCGTAGGGCTTGATCTGGTTGTCGAAGTCGGTCTCGATCCACTGCGTGTAGACGCTGAAGGCGTCGCCGTCCCCGATGAACGCCGGGTCGTGAGACGACGGCGCGGTGGAACGGGATGACCGTCGGCATGCCGTCGACCACGAACTCGTCGAGCGCGCGGCGGGAGCGCTCCAGTGCCTGGGTCCGGTCGCGGCCGGTGACGATCAGCTTGGCGATCAGCGAGTCGAAGGCGCCGGGGATGGTCTCGCCGTTGACGTAGCCGCCGTCGAGGCGGACGCCTGGGCCGCTCGGCGGCTCCCACGCGGTGAGCGTGCCGGGGGCCGGCATGAAGTTGCGGCCGCCGTCCTCGGCGTTGATCCGGTACTCGATCGAGTGGCCGCGGATCTCCGGGTCGTCGTAGCCGAGCTCCTCGCCGGCCGCGATGCGGAACATCTCCCGAACCAGGTCGATGCCGGTGACCTCCTCGGAGACGCAGTGCTCGACCTGGAGGCGGGTGTTGACCTCGAGGAAGGAGATGGTGCCGTCCTGGGCCACGAGGAACTCACAGGTGCCCGCGCCGTAGTAGCCGGCCTCGCGCAGGATGCGCTTGGAGGACTCGTAGAGCTCCGTCGTCTGGGCATCGGTGAGGAACGGTGCGGGCGCCTCCTCGACGAGCTTTTGGTTGCGGCGCTGCAGCGAGCAGTCGCGGGTGGAGATCACCACGACGTTGCCGTGCTGGTCGGCGAGGCACTGGGTCTCGACGTGACGCGGCTTGTCGAGGAACTTCTCGACCAGGCACTCCCCACGACCGAACGCAGTGACGGCCTCGCGAACCGCCGACTCGTAGGCGTCCGGAATCTCCTCCAGCGAACGGGCGACCTTGAGCCCGCGGCCACCGCCGCCGAAGACCGCCTTGATCGCGACGGGTAGGCCGTTCGCCTTGGCGAACTCGACCACCTCGTCCGCGTCCTTGACAGGATCCTTCGTGCCGGGCGCGAGCGGCGCGTTTGCCTGGTCGGCGATGTGCTTGGCCCTCGCCTTGTCGCCCAGGGCCTCGATCGCCGCCGGAGGCGGTCCGATCCAGACGAGCCCGGCGTCGATCACTGCCTGGGCGAACTCCGCGTTCTCGGCCAGGAAGCCGTAGCCAGGGTGGACGGAGTCGGCGCCGGACTTCTCCGCCAAGCCGATGATCTTGGCGATGTCGAGGTAGGACTCGGCGGGCGTCGAACCGCCGAGGGAGTGGGCCTCGTCGGCCAGCCGCACGAACAGTGCGTCGCGATCGGGATCGGCGTAGACCGCCACGCTGCCGATGCCGGCGTCCTTGCAGGCCCGGATCACCCGGACCGCGATCTCACCCCGGTTGGCGATGAGGACCTTCTCGAGGGGCTTGCTGTCGGGCACCTTGACTCCTGCGCTGGCGGCTGTGAGGGCTTGCTGGGCGAACGAATCTCCGCCGGGCAGAGTATCGCCCGGCCGAACCGGGCCCGCGTGAGCCCGGCAACGGTGGGACGCGGTCAGCTGGGCGGCGGCCGGTCGTTCCCGGTATCCGGCGTTGGCGCTGTGTCGGTGGTCGGCGTCGCGGTGGGCTCTGGGGTCGTCCCTGTGGTGGGCTCGGGCGTGGGGTCTGTGGTCGGCTCTGCGACCGGCACCGCTGTCGTGGCAGGAACCACCGAGCTGCCCAGGCCGGGGATGCCCGGCTTGGGGCGCACGCTCAGCCACACCACGGTGGCGACCAGAGCCGCCAGCCATCCCCACTTGAGGCCGTAGGTGGCGGCGTACGTCGAGCCGCTGATCGCCGGTCCGAACGGGAAGTCGGCTTGGTCGACGCTTCGGACCAGGACGCCCACGACGGAGGCGACGGGGGCAGCGACCAGGGTGGCGAACCAACCGCCGAAGAACGCCGGCACGACCGATGACCCAGGCGCTAGGCCCCGCAGGGCAAACCAGGTGACGACGAAGGCGACCAAGATCAGGGTTGCGCCGGCCGACAGGTTCGCGATCACGATCTGGGTCTCGTCGGGATCGAACGCCCCAGGGCCCCAGAAGCCGAGATTGTTGACGAACAGCCACTCGACGATCGAGTCATCGCCGCTGAGGGGCGAGAACTTGTCGTCGTAACCGAAATGGTGGATCAGCTGCAGGACGATGAGGGTCACCGCAAACACCACCGAGAGCACTGCGGCGGGGAGCCAGGCGCGACCACTGCGATATGGGTTCATGGGGCGAACTCTATGCTCGGAGGCGTGTCCGAGTACGCGCAGGAACGCAAGGGCTTCTGGTACGAAGCGGACGACATCCCGACCTCGGAGACGGTGGCGCTCGAGGCCTGGCTCCGCGTGGCCCACGACCTGCTGAGCCGAACGGCCTCCACCTACCATGCCGTGCTGGAGGAGGCGGACTTCGCCGAGGAGCTGCAGGCCACCTCTGGGATCCGCACCACCCGCCCCTACAGCCGGTGGTTGGACAAGGTGCTCGGCCCGCTTGCGCGCTACTGCGACGCAACCGGTGAGCCGCCGCTCGATGCGCTGGTGCTCTCGGCTCACGACGACCTGCCGGCGGCGCGACTCAGGCTGGAGTGCTACCGCTGGGCCGGTTCGGCTCCGGCCGACGGCGGGGAGCCGGCGCCACACTTCGTGAAGGTCCCCCGCCCGGCACCTGCGTCGCGGGCTCCGAGCCGGGTGGCGAAGAGTGACCAGCCCGTGGCCGTCTGCCCGACGTGTTTCATGGCCATCCCCGCCACGGGCGTCTGCGACAACTGCGGCTAGTCCAACGCACCTACGTGCGGTGACGGGCCCGGGTACAGCCGGGCGATCTCGTCGGCATACCAGCGCTCGGCCCGATCGATCAGCACGGACTGGCCGCCGGGCAACCGACCGATGCCGTGGCTCCAGAACAGGTTCGAGGCGACCCGGAACACGGCATACCAGGGCAGGCGTGCGGGCTGGCCGAGGTCACGCATGGCCGACGGTCCGAGCAGCCAGGTAGCGACGCTCAGCCCTCGCTCGCGTTCGAACCGTCGCCGAAGAGGGCTCATCGGCGCCTGGTCGTAGATCTCCATCAGCGCTTGCGCGAGCCGGGTCGAGTTCTCGTCAGGCGGTGGGTCGTGGGACAACATCCGGTACAGCACCTTCCGGCCCTGCCGCTCGGTGCGTGGCAACCACGCGGGATCGACGCCCATCAGCCACCCGACGTACGACCAGAGATGCATGATCGCTGCCGAGTCCGCCCGCGAGATGCGCACGCCCAGGAGGCGCGCATGGAGCATGAACGTCGTGGAGAAGACACCGAGCGTCGAAGCCTGGTCGTACTGGTTGATCGGCACGCCGTGCCTCGCCCAGTCCCAGGTCGGGTCGTGTTCCAGTGCGTAGTTGACCAACCCGTGCATGATCCTGACGTGGACGGCGAGCCGCCAGCCCTCGCCCTGCCGCTCGAGCCCACCGGGTGCTGTCACACCTCGCCACCAGGCCGTGGTCTCGCCGATTCGACGCAGGCTCTCCTCCCCGGTCAGCCGTCCTGTGCGCACCAGGGGCTCGAGAGCAGCCGAGGTCCGGTAGCCACCCAGCAGCGAGCCGAACGTGAGCACCAGCGCCGTGTCGACGCCGAAGGCGCGGCACGCACGGGCGCCCCGGTCGAGCAGCGCGTCGTCGACCCACTCGGGGCGGTGTTCGACGGCCGCGAAGAAGTCGTGCAGGGGTTGGGGGGCCTCTGCGGTGAGTCCCGAGTCGAGCGCCGTGCGGATCTGAGCCATCGACACGGTCCGGTCCTCGCGCAGCGCCCGCGCGAGCGCCGCCGCCGGCTCGTCGCGGCGCAACAGGCCAGCGGCCAGGTGCTCCAGCTCCGTCGAGCTGGCCCGGGCGCCCGGGCCCGCGACCCAGCGCAGCGGACGAGCCGCGGCCTCGGACCAGGCGAGATCGGCGCCGAACCGAGTCGGCGTCGGGCGGTCGGGCAGGAGTTGGGTCACGCGGACACGATAGTGAGCAGTTACTCGCCGCGACGTCAGGTTAACAATCGCTAACCTGACGACTATTGTGGCGGCATGACCTACGAGCTGTCCCGCGAGCACGAAGAGTTCCGTCGCAGCGTCCGCGAGTTCGCGGAGGCCGAGATCGCGCCCCATGCGGCACAGTGGGATCGCGACCATCACTTTCCGGTCGACGTGGTGCAGAAGATGGGCAAGCTCGGGCTCTTCGGACTGACCGCTCCCGAGGAGTACGGCGGAGCCGGCGACGACGGTGACTTCACCAGTGTGTGCGTGGCGATCGAGGAGATCGGCCGAGTCGACCAGTCCATCGGCATCACGCTCGAGGCCGCCGTAGGGCTCGGTATCAACCCGATCCTCAGCTACGGCACGAAGGAGCAGCGGGACACCTGGCTGCCCGAGCTGGTCGCGGGCGAGAAGCTGGCCGGCTTCGGCCTGACCGAGCCCGGCGCCGGCTCCGACGCGGGTGCGACCGCGACCCGGGCCGAGCTGGCCGACGGCGAGTGGGTGATCAACGGCGCCAAGCAGTTCATCACCAACTCCGGGTCCGACATCACCGCGTGCGTGACCGTGACGGCTCGCACGGGAGTGAGTGGCTCCGGCAAGCCCGAGATCTCCGCCATCATCGTGCCGAGCGGCACACCTGGCTTCACCGCCGAGAAGGCCTACGACAAGCTCGGCTGGCACGCCTCCGACACGCACCCGTTGAGCTTCGAGGACGTTCGGGTGCCCGAGGCCAACCTGCTCGGTGATCGTGGTCGCGGCTACGCCCAGTTCTTGGCGATCCTCGACGACGGTCGGGTCGCCATTGCCGCGCTCGCTGTCGGGTGCATCCAGGCCTGCCTCGACCTCAGCGTCCAGTACGCCGGGGAGCGGCAGACCTACGGCGGCCCGATCGGCCGCAAGCAGGGTGTCGCCTTTCAGATCGCCGACCTCGAGGTGATGTTGCAAGCTGCCCGGCTGCTCACCTACAAGGCGGCCGCCATGAAGGACGCCGGCGCGCCCATGAAGGACTTCAAGCAGGCAGCCTCCATCGCGAAGCTCTACGCGACCGAGTCAGCGGTGACGGCGACCCGGATCGCCACCCAGGTCTTCGGTGGCTACGGCTTCATGGAGGAGTACGCGGTCGCGCGGCTCTACCGCGACGCCAAGGTGCTCGAGATCGGTGAGGGCACCTCCGAAGTCCAGCGGATGTTGATCGCGCGTGGCCTGGGCCTGCCGGTCGAGTAGCCGGTTAGCATTCGCCCATGGCCAGTCGGGTCCGGCGTCTGCGAGCGGAGCTGGGCAAGTACGCCGCTGTCAGCGGCGTCGCCACCCTCGTGGCCGTGCTGCTCTTCAACCTCTCGGTGCACGGCTTCGGCATGGACAGCTCCGCGCCGCTGTCGGGTCAGCCCTACCTGGCCTACGTGCTGGCCCACAGCGTCGGCATGGTGATCAGCTATCACGGCAGCCGCAGCTGGGCTTTCCGGCATCGGCCTCCGACCCACGCCGACGGCGGCTGGACGGCGTACGCCGTCATCAACGTGGCGACGATGGTGCTGCCGGTGGCGTGCCTGTGGTTCAGCCGCGGCGTGCTGAGTCTTGACGGACCGGTGGCCGACAACGTCTCCGCGAACCTCATCGGGGCAGTCCTCGGCCTGGGTGCGCGCTTCTATCTCTTCCGCATCTTCGTGTTCAAGCGGCCCATCTCTCTGGTCGAGATCTACGACGACCCGGTGGTGCCCGTGGCGGAGTAGCTGTCTCGCCACAGCTCGGTCCACTCGTGGCCGAGCTCGAGCACCAGCTCACGCAGCAGGGGCAGGCTGACGCCCACCACGTTGTGATGGTCGCCGTCGATGCGGGTGACGAACGCCCCGCCGAGCCCATCGACGGTGAAGGCGCCGGCCACGTGGAGCGGTTCCCCGGTTGCGACGTAGGCGTCGATCTCGCCGTCGGACAGGTCGGCGAAGTGCACCGTGGTCGATGCGGTCGCGGCTGCGGTGCGCCCGTTGGCCGTGTCGTGCAGGGAGTGCCCGGACTGGAGCACGCCGGTGCGTCCGCGCATCGAGCGCCAGCGTTGCACGGCCTCGGCGGCGTCGTCGGGCTTGCCCAGTGCCTCGCCGTCCAGCTCGAGCACCGAGTCGCAGCCGAGCACGAGGGATCCGGGCGGTAGGTCGTCGCGACCGGCAACGGCTGTGCACTTGAGCTCGGCCAGCTGGAGGGCCAGCTCGGCCGGTGCCAGGCCGGTCACCTGCGACTCATCGACGCCGGAGACGATCACCACTGGCTCGATGCCGGCACTGCGCAGCGTCGCCAGCCGGGCCGGCGAGGCCGAGGCCAGGACGAGTGTGGTCACGAGCGAGGAAGAGCGCTGCTGCGCCAACCGCCCGGACCGTGGGGGAGCGGGACCCGCACCTTGCGATGGTGTGCCGACCACTCAGGAGTACGCCGGGGGGCCGGGGAGGCGTGGTCGCCGACGGCAGCGAGCACGACCACCAGGGCGGCCATCTCCTCGGGAGTGGCATCGCCCCGGATCACCCGGAGCGGGGGCGGGGTGTCGCTCACAGCGGAATGTTCCCGTGCTTCTTGGCCGGCAGCGTGACGCGCTTGGAGCGCAGCAGACGCAACGCACGAACGATCTCGATGCGGGTCTCGTGCGGGCTGATCACCGCGTCGATGTAGCCCCGCTCGGCGGCGATGTAGGGGTTCGCCAGGGTGGTGTCGTACTCGTCGATCAGCTCGGCCCTGCGGGTCTCGACGTCGCCGCCGGCCTTCTCGAGCTTCGCCAGCTCCTTGCGGTGCACGATGTTGGCGGCGCCCTGCGCGCCCATCACCGCGATCTGCGCCGTGGGCCACGCGACGTTGATGTCGGCGCCGAGGTGCTTGGACCCCATCACGTCGTAGGCGCCGCCGTAGGCCTTGCGGGTGATGATCGTGACCAGGGGGACCGTGGCCTCGGAGTAGGCGTAGATCAGCTTGGCGCCGCGGCGGATGATGCCGTTCCACTCCTGGTCGGTGCCGGGCAGGAATCCGGGCACGTCGACGAAGGTCAGCACCGGGATGTTGAACGCGTCGCAGAACCGCACGAACCGGGCGGCCTTCTCGGAGGCATCGATGTCGAGCGTGCCGGCGAACTGCATGGGCTGGTTCGCCACGATGCCGACGGAGCGTCCCTCCACCCGGCCATAGCCGACGATCAGGTTGGGCGCGAACAGCTCCTGGACCTCGAGGAACTCACCCCGCTCCCCACCGTTGGTGTCGAGCACGGCGGTGATCACGTCGTGCATGTCGTAGGGCTGGTTCGGGGAGTCCGGGATGATCGTGTCCAGGCTGCGGTCGAGGTCGGTGAAATCGAGCTCCGCTGCGTCGTCGTACGTCGGCCCCTCGTCGAGGTTGTTCTGGGGCAGGTAGGAGAGCAGCGCCTTCACGTACTCGAGCGCGTCGGCCTCGTCGGACCCCATGTAGTGGGCGTTGCCCGACTTGGTGTTGTGGGTGCGGGCGCCGCCCAGCTCCTCCATCGTCACGTCCTCGCCGGTGACGGTCTTGATCACGTCGGGGCCGGTGATGAACATGGCCGAGGTCTTGTCGACCATGACCGTGAAGTCGGTGACCGCGGGGGAGTAGACGTGACCGCCGGCGCAGTTGCCCATGATCATCGAGATCTGCGGGATGACTCCCGAGGCGAGCACGTTGCGACGGAAGATCTCGCCGTAGAGACCGAGCGAGACCACGCCCTCCTGGATCCGGGCGCCGGCACCTTCGTTGATGCCGATGATCGGGCAGCCGGTCTTGATGGCGAGGTCCATCACCTTGACGATCTTCTCGCCGTAGACCTCACCGAGCGAGCCGCCGAAGACGGTGAAGTCCTGGCTGAACACGCACACCTGGCGGCCGTCGATGGTGCCGTAGCCGGTGATCACGCCGTCGCCGTAGGGACGGGTCTTCTCCAGGCCGAACGCCGTTGATCGGTGCCTGGCCAGCTCGTCGAGCTCCACGAACGAACCCTCGTCGAACAGCTGCTCGATCCGCTCGCGGGCGGTCTGCCGCCCCTTGGCGTGCTGCTTCTCGACCGCCTTCGCCGAGCCCGCGTGCACTGCCTCGTCGAGGCGCCGGTCGAGGTCGGCCAGCTTGGCCGGCCGTGGTGTGGATGTCGATGTCCGTCGGGGACGTCGGTGCCTTCGCCGGGTGCTGCGCTCACGTGACTGACTCTCCCCTAGTCGTGCTGCTGATCGATCGGTTGGCCTGACTCGGGTCGGTAGGACAATGTAGTGCCCGTGACCTCCGACCCAGCCGCGCGCCCACCCCTCGACAAGGCCCGGCTGACCGCCATCCCGCCCTCGGTGGCGGGCGTCACGATCGAGGTGCTCGACGAGGCCCCCTCGACGAACGCGGTCGCGATCGAGCGTGCTCGGGCCGGCGCTCCGGAGGGTCTGGTCGTCGTCGCCGACCACCAGTCGGCGGGCCGGGGCCGCCTCGACCGGACCTGGGAGACGCCGCCCGGCACCGCCCTCACGTTCTCGCTGCTGCTGCGGCCTACGGCGCCCACCCGCTCCTGGCCGTGGCTCCCGCTGCTCACCGGGTACGCCGTCGACAGGGCCTGCTCAGGGCGCGCGGGTTCGACGCCGGGGTGAAGTGGCCCAACGACGTGCTCATCGGGGAACGCAAGGTCGCCGGCATCCTCGTGGAGCGGATCGACACTCCCGACGGCCCCGCGGCGGTGGTGGGCGTCGGCCTCAACACCTCGATGACCGAGGCCGAGCTGCCGGTGCCGCAGGCCACGTCGCTGTCGATCGAGTCCGGCGAGGATGCCCGACCGCACCGAGGTGTTCTTCGACGTGCTGGCCTCGATCCGCGAGACCTACGACGCCTGGCAGGCCGGCGGCGACCTCAACGGCATGCGGGTCGCGAGTCCTACCGAGAGGCCTGCGTGACCGTCGGCCAGGACGTGCGGGTCGACCTGCCCGGACGGCTCGGTGCTCGAGGGACGGGCCACCGGCATCGACCCGACCGGCCAGCTCGTGGTCGCGACCGCCGAGCGGCGAGCGCCACGTCGGCGCCGGCGATGTGGTGCACGTGCGCGGCCGCGCAGTGACATGATCGCTGGGTGGCCATCTCCAAGAAGCTCCTCAACGAGGGCGAGAACGTGCTGATGAGCATGCGCCAGCACCCGAAGGCGCTCTTTCCCGGCCGTGTTCGCGCTCGTGGTGCTGCTGGCCGTCGGCGCCGCGGTGCAGCGCTGGATCGACCAGGACACCGTCACCAAGGTCGTCTGGATCATCGTCGGCGTCGCGCATCCTCTGGTTCGTGCGTCCGGCCGTTCCTGCTGTGGCTCGCCGCCGTGCATGCCGTCACCGACCGGCGGATCATCACGCGCTGGGGGATCATCACCCGCCGCGGACACGACATCCCGCTGAAGCGGGTCAGCGACGTCTCGATCGAGATCAACCTGATCGACCGGCCGTTCGGCTGCGGCACGCTGATCATCACCGACGCGTCGACCAACGGCGCCGTGGAGCTGCACGACGTGCCCGCGCGTCGAGAAGACGAAGCTGCTGATCCACAACCTCGTCAACGACGTCCGGGACACCGCATCCGCACGCCGATGAAGGCGTCTGAGCCCGACGCCCAGCTCGGGCGGGCGATCCTCGGCGAGGACCCGCTCTACAACGCCGCCGAGGTCGCGAGCCGAGACCGGCCTGACCCTCGACCAGGCCCGTCGGCTCTGGCGCGCCCTGGGCTTCCCCGAGGCCGGCGGCGCCAGGGCGTTCACCCAGTCCGACGTAGCGGCGGTCTCGACGCTGGTCGACGCCATCGACGGTGGCCTGGTCGACTTCGACCTCGCGGTCACGCTGACCCGGGCCGTCGGCCAGACCATGGCCAAGCTGGCCGACTGGGAGGTCGCGGCGCTCGTGCACCGAGTCGAGGAGCTGGCGCGCCAGGACGACGCGACCGAGACCCGCATGGAGACGGGGCTGCGGATCGTCGAGGAGATCGGCACGCCGTTCGAGGACCTGCTGATCTATGCCTGGCGCCGGCACGCTCGCGGCGGCGGCCAGCCGGATGGAGGCGATGGGCGCCGACGAGGAGACCTGCACACGGTGCAGCTCACCGTCGGTTTCGCCGACATCGTCAGCTTCACGGCGCTGTCCAACGAGCTGGCCCACGACCGCATCGGCGACCTGGTCGAGGTGTTCGAGTCGCGGTGCGCCGACGTCGTGGCGGGCAAGCGGGGACGGGTGATCAAGAGCATCGGTGACTCGGTGCTGTTCGTGAACGACGACCCCATCGCTGGCTACGACACAGCCGAAGGGATCATCAACGTGATCGGTCGCGACTCCCGGATGCCGGACGTGCGGGTCGGTCTCGCGAGCGGTCCGGTGCTGATGCGGCTCGGTGACGTCTTCGGGCCCCCGGTCAACCTGGCCGCCCGACTGACCGGGGTCGCACGTCGCAACCGGATCATCATCGACGCTGCCACCGCGGCGATGCTGCCGGAGGACCAGTTCGAGACCCGGCGGCTGCCGGGACGCCCGGTGCGGGGGTTCGGAATCGTCGAGCCCGTCGCCGTACGCCGTCATTGAGTCGGACGAGTAAGAGGTCGGCCGAGATCGGCAACGGTGAAATTTCACCGAAAATCCGACGCCGGGGTTCCGGTATCCCTACCTTGACATCGTGATCGAGGTGCAGAACGTCCGGCTCGATCCGGAGAGCCGGCGCACCTGGGTGGGAGACACCGAGGTGATCTTCTCGCGCAAGGAGTTCGACCTCCTGCTGCGCCCTGATCGAGCGCGCAGGCGAGATCGTCACCCGGGACGAGCTGATGCGCGACGTGTGGGGCACCACGTTCTGGACGTCGTCGAAGACCATCGACGTGCACCTCGGCTGGGTACGCCGCAAGCTCGGCGACGACACCCGTCACCCGACGCTGATCACGACGATTCGTGGTCAGGGCCTGCGCTTCGAGACCGACAGCCCCTGTGCGAGCTGCGTCACCGCCTGCTCGAGGGTGACCCCGAGGTCGAGCCGGAAGTCGTGCGGCACGTGCTCGGCCAGACCCCGCGCGGCCTCGGTGGCCTCGAGCCAGCGCCTCGGCGATGGAGGCCGGGTCGGTGCCGCTCACGGTGAGCCCGGTGACCCACTCCGTCGCGGTAGCCCGCGAAGTCGTTGGTCACGGTCGGGATGCCGGCCAGCGGCAGCTCGAGCGCCAGGTGCCCGGGGTGCGGGCTCAGCATCAGGGCGAGTCCGACATCGCTGTCGGCGAGCAGGTCGTGGTAGCCGTCGTAGCTGAGCTTGCCGAGCATCTCGACCCGGGCGCGCGGCCCGAGCTCCACCTCGTCGGCGATCGTCCTCGCCGGCGAACCGCACCACGCCGGTCACGCCCGTCGGGCAGCTGCTCGGCCCACAGCCGCAGCGCCTCCAGCCCGGCGGCGTACATGTTGCGCGGCTTGCCGGGGCGGGCGTAGAAGAGCACCCGCACCTCGCCGTCCGGCGCGGGTCGCCACCGCTCGGCCGCCGCGTGCAGCGGGCCCAGATCGAGCGCCGGCGCGAACGCGACGTCGGGCGTGGTGGGGGAGACGTCGGCGACGTACTTCGCGAGCGAGGCGGAGTTGACCAGCGGTCGGAAGCCGGCGTCGTAGGTGGAGAACGCCTTGGCGTAGAGCGGGCCCCACGGGTAGAAGCCGGGCTCGAAGTCCTGGATGAGGTAGACGACGCGGTCGGCGGTGACTCGGCCGGCGCGGGCCAGCGTCTTCAGCGCCCAGGCCGTGGTCCAGTACGTCGCCACCCAGACGTCGTCGGTCGTGTGGCCGCCGGGGTCCGGCTGCCATCGGCGTGCTCAGCCGCAGCGAGTCGGCGACCTCGGGCAGGCCGGCCTCGCGGACGATCGAGCCCAGCGCGGCCGAGCGCCTCGTCGTGGGTGCTGGACCGGGCCGGCTGGACGACGACGACCCGGAGACCGCTGCCCCAGCTCGCCGGCCAGCCGGGCCGCGGCCAGCACGGCGGTCTTGATGCCGGCGAAGAAGCCGTGCGGCTCGAAGGCCTGCAGCACCAGCACGACGTGCGGCTCGCTCGCCGTCGAAGACCAGGGACTCGAGCGCGCGCACGGCGGGCGTGGTCGCGTCGAGGTCCAGCGTCGCGGGCGCCGGTCGCGGCGCCGACCGTCGCTCTCGCCGGCGACCCGGCGCAGCAACCCGGCGGGGTTCTGGGTGAGGAAGTGCCGCTCGCCGCGGGCGTCGACCTCGAAGTCGGAGGTGCGTGTCGAGGAACTCCTGGACCGCATCGGCCGGACCGTCGAGGTGGGTGTGCTCGACCACGACCACCGAGCCGGCAGGTGCGAGCGGCGCATAGCTCTCGCAGCTCGGCCAGCACCTCGTCCTTGGTGGTCCCGGCGCCGAGGAGGACCAGCGCCGGGCCCGAGGCCGTCGAGGCGGCTGCGCACGTCGTCGACGATGTCGGCCGCGGTCGGCGGGCCGGTCAGGTAGGTGAGCCGTGGGTGCTGGGGCCGGTTGGGCTCGGCCTCGGCGTCGATGGTCACCACGTGGCCGCGGCCGATGATCTGCAGCCGGTCGGCGAGGAAGAGGGCGGTGCCGCCGCGGTAGGTGCCGGTCTGCACGACCAGGCTGGGCTTCAGCTCCTCCAGCAGCTCCTGGTAGACCCACAGGTCGGTCGGGTAGGCGTGCAGCCGGGTGCCGCGGTACCAGACGTCGTGCCAGGTCCGCCGGGCCGCGTGGTGGTAGATGCGCTGGAACGCCGGCACGACCGCGGCCTGCATCGGCCCGCCGATCTCGGCGGGGTCGAGGTCGTCGAGGAAGGCGCGGATCTCCTTCTTCGACGGCCGCTCGCTCACGGCGGTGACTGTACCGATCGGGCGGCACCGCGTCCGCCGCGACCGCTGCCCTAATCTGAGGCGCGTGTCCGACCTCGCTCCCACGCTTGCGGTCATCGGGGGCGGCCAGCTCGCCCGGATGATGGCGCAGCCGGCGATCGCGCTCGGCCTGCCGCTGCGGCTGCTGGCCGAGGCCGAGGGCGTCTCGGCCGCGCAGGTGATCCCCGACCACGTGGTCGGCGACTACACCGACCTCGACACCTTGAAGAAGGTGACCGACGGCTGCGCGGTGGTCACCTTCGACCACGAGCACGTGCCCACCGAGCACCTGCGGGTGCTGGCCGAGTCGGGCATCGCGGTGCGGCCCGGCCCCGACGCGCTGGTGCACGCCCAGGACAAGGGAGTCATGCGGGCCCGGCTCGCCGAGCTCGACGTGCCGTGCCCGCGCAACGCGATCGTGGCGACGCGAGGCCGACGTCGAGGCGTTCGGCCTCCCGTGCGTGCTGAAGACGACGCGAGGCGGCTACGACGGCAAGGGCGTCTGGTTCGTCACCACCGCGGCGGAGGCGGCCGAGCCGCTCCGGGCTTGCTGCGGCAGCTGGGCGTGCGCCTGCTGGCCGAGGAGCGCGTCGACTTCGTGCGCGAGCTCTCCGCGCTGGTGGCGCGTTCGCCGAGCGGTCAGGCGGCGGCGTACCCGATCGTGGAGTCGACGCAGCGCGACGGCATCTGCCGCGAGGTGATCTCGCCGGCGCCCGACCTGTCGCCGGCGCTCGCCGGCCAGGCTCAGGAGATCGCGCTGCGGATCGCCGGCGCGCTCGACGTGACCGGCATCCTCGCGGTCGAGCTGTTCGAGACCCGCGACGGCCGGATCCTGGTCAACGAGCTCGCGATGCGCCCGCACAACACCGGCCACTGGAGCCAGGACGGCGCGGTCACCTCCCAGTTCGAGAACCACCTCCGCGCGGTGATGGACCTGCCCCTCGGCTCGCCTGCCCCGCGGGCTCGGTGGACGGTGATGGTCAACATCCTGGGCGGGCCCGACGACCAGGTCGGCCGGCTGCTACGACGGCTTCCCGCACGCGCTGGCCCGCGACCCGCACCTGCGGGTGCACCTCTACGGCAAGCAGCTGCGGCCCGGCCGCAAGGTGGGCCACGTCAACGCCTACGGCGACGACCTCGACGACTGCCTGGAGCGCGCGCGGCACGCCGCCGCGTGGTTCCGCGGCGACCTGGGAAACGAGAGTGAGTGACATGAGCGAGACGCGCGTCGGCATCGTGATGGGGTCGGACTCCGACTGGCCGGTGATGAAGGAGGCCGCGGAGGCACTCACGCGAGTTCGACATCGGCTTCGAGGCCGACGTGGTCTCCGCCCACCGGATGCCGGAGGAGATGCTGGCCTACGGCAAGCAGGCCGCCGACCGAGGGCTGTCGGTGATCATCGCCGGCGCCGGCGGAGCGGCCCACCTGCCCGGGCATGCTCGCGTCGGTGACGCCGCTGCCGGTGATCGGCGTGCCGGTGCCGCTGAAGCACCTCGACGGCCTCGACTCCCTGCTCTCGATCGTGCAGATGCCCTCGGGCGTCCCCGTCGCCACCGTCGCGGTCGGCGGCGCCCGCAACGCCGGGCTCCTCGCCGTACGCATCCTCGCGGCGGGCGAGCCCGAGCTGCGCGCCAAGATGGTCGACTTCCAGGCCGCGCTCAAGACCTCCGCCGAGGAGAAGGGCGAGGCCGTCCGCAACGCCTCCGGCCGCGCAGGCTGGTTTCTAGCTGCGCTGCTTCATCAGGTATGCAGTGATCTCGCTTCCCACGGGTTGCTCACCGTGGGAAGCGGCGGTTCGTCTGCATACCTGATGAAGCGTCACCGCAGCCCTAGATCCCGCGGCGGCCTTGATGTCGCTGCCGATGGCGTCGAGACGGCCGGCAGCGGCGATGCGGGCCGCGTCGACGCCGTCCGCGGGGTCGACCGGGACGACGACCTCCAGGTAGCACTTGATCTTCGGCTCGGTGCCGCTCGGGCGGACGATCACCCGCGCGCCGGAGGCGAGGCGGTAGCGCAGCCCGTCGGTCGGCGGCAGGCCGCCGACGCCGCTCGGAGAGGTCCTCGGCGACGCTCGACGGCCAGGCCGCCCAGCGAGGTCGGCGGGCTGGTGCGCAGCCGCTCCATCGCCTGGCCGATCACGCTGAGGTCGGTGACCCGCACCGAGATCTGGTCGGTGGCGTGCAGCCCGTGCTGGGCGGCGATCTCGTCGAGCAGGTCGACCAGGGTGCGGCCCTCGGCCTTCAGCTTCGCGGCGAGCTCGCAGAGGAGGAGCAGAGCGGAGACGCCGTCCTTGTCGCGCACGTGGGCGGGGTCGACGCAGTAGCCGAGCGCCTCCTCGTAGCCGAACGCGAGCCCCTCGATCCGGCCGATCCACTTGAAGCCGGTCAGCGTCTCGACGTGCTCCTGCCCGGCGGCCGCGGCCTGCTTGCCGAGCAGCGACGACGAGACGATCGAGGCGGCGTAGATGCCCTGCTTGCCCTGCGACAGCAGGTGGTGGGCCAGCAGCGCACCCACCTCGTCGCCGCGCAGCATCCGCCACCCCTGCGGGCCGGGTACGCCGGCGGCGCAGCGGTCGGCGTCGGGGTCGTTGGCGACGATCAGGTCGGCGCCCTGCTTCGCGGCGAGCGCCATCGCGAGGTCCATCGCGCCCGGCTCCTCGGGGTTGGGGAAGGCCACGGTCGGGAAGTCGGGGTCGGGCTGCTGCTGCTGCTCGACGACCCACGGCTCGGAGAAGCCCGCGGTCTCGAGCACCTGCAGCACCGAGGCGCCGCCGACGCCGTGCATCGGCGTGTAGACCAGGGAGAGGTCGCGCGGACCGTCCTCGGCGAGGTCGGCGACCGTGTCGAGGTAGCTGTCGACGATGTCCTCGCGCAGCACCGTGCCCGGGGTGCCGCGAGGAATGTCGGCGAGACGGACCGACGGCCGCGATCTTGGCCGCGATGTCGCTGTCGGCCGGCGGCACGATCTGGGTGCCGTCGCCCAGGTAGACCTTGTAGCCGTTGTCCTGGGGCGGGTTGTGGCTGGCGGTGACCATCACCCCGGCCGCGCAGCCGAGCTCGCGGATCGCGAACGCCAGGATCGGGGTGGGCAGCGGCCGGGGCAGGACGTAGGCGGTGAAGCCGGCGCCGGTCATCACCTCGGCGGTGTCGCGGGCGAAGACGTCGGAGTTGTGGCGGGCGTCGTAGCCGATCACCACCGAGCCGCCGTGGGCGCCCGCGCCCTGCTCGAGCAGGTACGCCGCCAGGCCGGCAGCGGCTCGGGTGACCACGACCCGGTTCATCCGGTTGGGCCCGGCCCCGAGTGCGCCACGCAGGCCGGCGGTGCCGAACTCCAGGGTGCCGTCGAAGCGGTCGGCCAGGTCGGCGGAGTCCCCGCCTGCCGTCCACTTCGGCGAGGATCGCCTCCAGCTCGCTGCGGGTCTGCGGGTCCGGGTCCTCGGCTGCCCACGCGCGCGCGGTGTCGAGGAGGTCGGGGAGGCTCGTCATGTCGGCACCGTAGCGCGGCATCATGGGCGCGTGCCCCTGCCTCCTCCTGAGCGACCTCGACGCTCCTGTCGCCGCCCTGGTCGACGAGCTCGCCGCGCGTCTCGGCAAACCCGGCCTTCGTCGCCGTCTGCGTCGAGCTGCTCGGCGGCGCGGACCGCGCCGACCACCTCGACGTGCTGCCCTACCTGACCGGCCACGAGACCCATGATCCGAGCACCTGGCACGACTACTGGGTGCGCACGTGGGGTGCCCGGGGCCTGCTGCACGTGTGGGACGACGCGGCCACCGACGCGATCGTCGAGGGTCTCGGCGACGATCACTGGCGGCCGGCCGAGATGTGCCTCAAGGTCACCGCCCGCCACCAGGTAGCCGGTGCCGGTGACGCGGCCGCCGTGCTGGCGGGGCATGAGCTGCCACGGGTGCGCAGTCAGGCGATGCGAGCACTGGCCGCGGTCGGCGACACCGAACACCTCGACCCGGTGCGCGTCCGGCTCGACGACGAGGTGCCCGACGTACGCCGCCAGGCAGCCCGGGCGCTCGACCAGCTGTCTGCCCGCCTGGACCTGGGCCCATGACCGCGTCCTACTCCTTCGACGGCACCTGGTACGTCGACTGCGCCGACGGCCGAGGTCGCGGCCACCATCGTGGACCTCGAGCGCTACCCGGAGTGGTGGCCCCAGGTGCGCGCGGTCGCCTCGCTGGGGCCCGACGACGCCTGGGTGGTCTGCCGGTCGGCGCTGCCCTACCACCTGAACCTGGTGCTGCACGCGGTCTCCAGAGACTGGTCCGGTGCTCGAGGTCGCGGTCTCCGGCGATCTCGACGGCTACGTGCGGTGGCGGCTGTTCAGAGGAGGGGCCGGCACCCGGATGGAGCTGGAGCAGGAGGTCACGGTGAACGGCCTGCTGGGCGCCGCGTCGTACGCGCTGCGACCGGTGCTTCGGTGGAACCACCACCGGATGATCGAGAGCTGCGTCACGGGCTTGCGAAAACGCCTGAACGTGGCGTGATCCGCGGCTAGCGTGCGGGGATGACCATCCGGAGCTCGTTCCTGCGTGTCGCCCTTCTCGCGGTCGCGACGCTCCTGCCCGTCGCTCTGCTGACGGCACCAGCCGTCTCCGCGTCGACTCCGGAGGGCAGCTACGCCAACCAGGCCCGCAAGGCGACGAACTCCCAGCGCACCTCGCGGCACCTGGCCGCGCTCTCCAGGAGCGCGTGCCTCCAGCGCTTCGCCGTTGCCCAGGCCACGAAGATGGCCCAGCAGCGCCGGATCTTCCACCAGCCCCTGGAGCCCATTCTGAGCCGGTGCGGGATGAGCACGGTCGGGGAGAACGTCGCGTACGGATACTCGAACGGGAACGCCGTGGTCCAAGGCTGGATGGGCTCGCCCGGCCACCGCGACAACATCCTCCGTCCCGCCTACCAGCAGATGGGGCTCGCGGCCCGCAGGGACGGCTCGACCTGGTACGTCGCGCAGGTGTTCGGTCGGCCGCGAGTGGACCCCGTAACCTTGCTCCTTGTGGCAGGACCCGACTTAGACACCGAGATCAAGCAGCTCCAGGCGACGATGCACACCATCGAGCAGGTGCTCGACTTCGATGCGCATGCGCACCGAGATCGCCGACCTGAGCGAGCAGGTCGCCGCCCCCGATCTGTGGGACGACCAGGACAACGCCACCCGGGTCACCGGGCGGCTCTCGGACCTGCAGGGGCAGGTCGACCGGTTCAGCGAGCTGCAGGGTCGGCTCGACGACGTGACGATCATGGTCGAGCTCAGCCGCGAGGAGAGCGACCAGGCGACGCTGACCGAGGCAGAGTCCGAGCTGCGCAAGATCGCGAAGTCCGTCGAGACCCTCGAGGTGCGCACCCTGCTCGCCGGCGAGTACGACGCCCGCGAGGCGCTGGTCACGGTCCGCTCCGGGGCCGGCGGCGTCGATGCGGCCGACTTCACCGAGATGTTGATGCGGATGTACACCCGCTGGGCCGAGCAGCACGGCTACCCGGTCGAGGTCTTTGACACCTCCTACGCCGAGGAGGCCGGCCTCAAGTCGGCCACCTTCGCCATCCATGCGCCGTACGCCTACGGCACGCTGAGCGTCGAGGCGGGCACCCACCGGCTGGTCCGGATCAGCCCGTTCGACAACCAGGGCCGCCGCCAGACCAGCTTTGCGGCGGTCGAGGTGGTGCCGGTGCTGGAGCGCACCGATGAGATCGAGCTCCCCGACGAGGACGTTCGGGTCGATGTCTACCGGTCCTCAGGACCCGGTGGGCAGTCCGTCAACACCACCGACTCTGCGGTTCGGCTGACGCACATCCCGACCGGCACCGTGGTCTCCTGCCAGAACGAGAAGAGCCAGCTGCAGAACAAGGCCAGCGCCATGGCGATCCTCAAGGCGCGCCTGCTCGTGCTCAAGAAGGCGGAGGAGGACGCGCACCTCAAGGAGCTCAAGGGCGACGTCGCCGCGAGCTGGGGAGACCAGATGCGCAACTACGTGCTGAACCCGTACCAGATCGTGAAGGACCTGCGCACCGGCTACGAGGTCGGCAACCCGACCAGTGTGTTCGACGGTGACATCGACGGCTTTCTCGAGGCCGGCATCCGCTGGCGGCGCGGCGTCGAGCGAGCCTCCGAGAACTAGCCGGTCAGGCCCGCGCAGCCTCGACCACGGCCACACACCAGCGTCCGGCCCGGTCGGTCAGCTCCTCGCGGGGCGAGCCGAGTGGGCCCGACAGCGTGCAGGTGAGCCAAGCATCGCCGAACAGGCCGCGGTAGGAGACCTCGACCTCCGACCCCACCTCGCACACCAGCGCCGCCGAGGGTTTCCCGAACTCCGGCGCGCCCGAGACCGTCCGGCACCCCGGCTCCGTCCGGACCTCGCGGGCCAGCACGCGGGCCGAGTGGCGGGTCACCGGCGGCGCGAACACCCACGCCCGCGCGGTTGCGTCCGGGGTCAGCCAAGCACAGCCGAACTCGTGCGCGACGTCGCTCACGTCAGTGCTGAGCCGCGCGCGCTCGCCGTTGTCGTAGGACTTCGTCGACTGCGGGTCGCCTTCCAGCGCCTCGACCGCGGCCTCGGCCGGCACCGCGTCGCAGAACGAGTCGCGGACCAGGACCGACGCCGGCCGTCTCGTACGCCGCCAGCGGAGTCGAGGTGTACGCAGGGGGCGGATCGGCCGGCTCGTCGGGATCCGTGCTGCAGCACCACGCCCAGCGACCACTACCGCGGTCGCGACCAGCGCGGTCGAGCAGCGCGATCAGGGCCTTGGGCATGCGGCTCAAACGTAGCGACATGCGCCACACCCAGGAGGCCGGCTCCCCGATCGGCCGCACCCCCTCGGCTAACCTCGGGCCAGTGATTCGCTTCGAGAAGGTCTCCAAGACCTATCCAGGCCCCGGCAAACCGGCCCTCGACCAGGTGACGGTCGAGGTGGAGAAGGGTGAGTTCGTCTTCCTGGTCGGATCCTCCGGTTCCGGCAAGTCGACCGCCCTGCGCCTGATCCTCCGTGAGACCCGCCCGACCGTCGGGTCGGGTCTATGTGGCCGGCAAGGAGATCAACCGGCTGGCCGGCTGGAAGGTGCCTCGGTTGCGCCGGCAGATCGGCACCGTCTTCCAGGACTTCCGGCTGCTGCCGAACAAGAACGTCGCCGAGAACGTCGCGTTCGCCATGCAGGTGACCGGCAAGTCGCGCGGAGAGATCCGCCGCGTCGTGCCCGACACCCTCGAGATGGTCGGGCTGCAGGGCAAGTCGGAGCGGATGCCCGATGAGCTGTCCGGTGGCGAGCAGCAGCGGGTGGCGATCGCCCGGGCCGTGGTCAACCACCCGATGATCCTGATCGCCGACGAGCCGACCGGGAACCTCGACCCCACGACGTCCGAAGGAATCATGAAGCTGCTGGACCGGATCAACACCGAGACGGGCACGACCGTGGTGATGGCCACCCATGACGAGACCATCGTCGACCGGATGCTCAAGCGAGTGATCGAGCTCGACCACGGTGTGCTCGTGCGCGACGAGGCCGGCGGCGGTTACACAACCGGCGCGAGCACGGGGGCCTGATCCGGATGCGCCACCTTTTCTCCGAGCTCGGGCAGAGCCTGCGCCGCAACGTTTCCATGCATGTCGCTGTCGTGCTGACGCTGTTCGTCTCCTTGACCTTGGTCGGTCTGGGCGTGATCGCCCAGCGCGAGGCCAACAAGACCGATCGAGTACCTCGGCAGCGAGCTGCAGATCACGGTCTGGCTCTGCAAGACCGACGACGACCGTCCGGCCTGTCTCGGCGAGGTGACTGCGGCCCAGCAGAAGATCATCGAGAAGACCATCGACGACAACCCTGAGGTGGACTCCTACGAGTTCGAGGACCAGCAGGTCGCCTTCGACAAGGCCAAGGAGCTGATCGGGCCCGAGAAGTTCGAGGGCAAGGATGCGCCGGTGACCGTGGAGGACCTGCGGGCGTCGTACCGGATCACGCTCCAGGATCCGGACGAGTTCGCGGGGATCACCAGTGCGGTCGAGGGGCTCGACGGGGTGAGCTATCTCAACGACCTCCGAGACGAGCTCGCTCCGATCTTCCTCGGCATCGACTACATCAAGTGGGGATCTCTCGCGTTCGCTGCCCTGCTCGTGCTCGCAGCGCTGCTGCTGGTGGCCAACACGGTCCGCCTGGCAGCACTGGCGCGACGCAAGGAGATCGGCATCATGCGGCTGGTGGGTGCCTCGTCGCTCTACATCTCGCTGCCGTTCCTCTTCGAGGCGTTGGTCATGGCTGCGCTTGGCGTGGTGCTCACCGGTGGGGCGCTCGCGGCGTTCATGAAGTTCGCCATCCTGGACCGCGCCAAGGAGAAGCTGGGCTTCCTGCCCTGGGTCGGCTGGGAGGACTTCTGGTTCACCGCCATCGTGGTGGCCATCCTCGGCCCCCTGCTCACGCTGATTCCGACACTCCTGCTGACCCGCAAATACAGCAAAGTCTGATTCCAGCGGTTTACGGTCGACGCGTTCACTTCCCCGAACGCTAAGGCAGACCTGTGCGCTACTTCCCCAGCGCTTCTGGCCGACGGATCGCGGCGGCCGCAGCGGCCGCAGCGGTGCTGCTCGGCACAGTGGCCGTCCCCCTCGGGCTCCAGAGCGCGCAGGCGAACGACGACGACCCCTCAAGGATCGTCGCAACCAGGTCCAGCACCAGATCGACAAAGCGCATGACCAGCTGGAGCAGGCCAGCAAGCAGGCGCAGCGCGCCAATGCCAAGCTGACCAGTGCCCAGGCCCAGCTGTCCCTCGCCAAGGCCGAGCTGGGCACCGTACGCCGCCAGCTGGCAGCCGCCAGGGTGCGCGACGCGCAGACCCAGGCGAAGCTCGTCACTGCTGAGGCTCAGCTGGTGGTGGCGCGCGATGACCTCCAAGCCGGTCGCGAGGCGGTGAGGACCCAGCGCGAACAGGTCACCGACTCCATCGTCGGCATCTACGAGCAGGGCGACCCCCAGCTGCTCGCCTTCACCGCACTGGTCAACGCCGAGTCCCTGGAAGACCTGACCACGCGGGCCGCGGCGGAGGACGCGATCGTCTCCAGCGAGACCGCCATGTACGCCGACCTGCGGGCCGCCGAGGCGCGCCTGAAGGAGCAGGAGCAGGACGTCGCAGGCCGCCAAGGACGAGGCCGAGGCGCAGCGACGCGCCGCCGCGGTCAACCTCGCGACCACCGAGAGCCTGGTCCGAGCAGTCACAGCAAGCGACCGATCGGGTGCGCGGCCTGGTCGCCAGCAGTCGCGACGTGAGGCAGCGGGCAATCAGCGGCCCGGGCTCACGACGCGAAGGTGCTGCGCGAGCTCAAGCAGCGCGAGGCGCGGATCAAACAGCTGATCCTGGCCGCGGCCCGCAGGGCGCAGGCCCAGCACCAGCAGACGTTCAACGGCGCGACCGGCGGATTCCTTGACCATCCCGTCAACGGGCCCGTCACCTCGCCGTTCGGCTACCGGACCCACCCGATCTACGGCTACTACGGCCTGCACAACGGCACCGACTTCGGGGCCGGCTGCGGGTCGTCGCTCTACGCGGCCGCCTCCGGCACGGTCATCGAGACCTACTACGACGCGGTCTACGGCAACCGCCTCTACCTGAGCGTCGGCAACGTCAACGGCGCCAACCTGACGCTGGTCTACAACCACCTGTCCGGCTACAAGGTCGAGCGAGGGCGCACCGGGTCGCGCGCGGCGACGTGGTCGGCTACGTCGGCCAGACCGGCTGGTCGACCGGCTGCCACCTGCACTTCACCGTGCTGCGCAACGGCGAGCCCGTCGATCCGATGGGCTACATGTAGCCCGGTCGCTTCTCACCTAGACTGGCCCATGGCCGAAGGAGACCGGGCGCAAGATCGTCGCGCAGAACAAGAAGGCGCGACACGACTACGCCATCGAGGACACCTATGAGGCCGGCCTGGTGCTGATGGGCACCGAGGTGAAGTCGCTGCGGATGGGGCGGGCCTCCCTGGTCGACGGATTCGTCGACATCGACGGTCACGAGGCCTGGCTGCACGGCGTACACATCCCGGAGTACACCCAGGGCACCTGGACCAACCACGCCGCCCGACGCAAGCGCAAGCTGCTGCTCAACCGGGTCGAGATCGACAAGATCGAGCGCCGGGTCAACGAGAAGGGCCTGACCGTGATCCCGCTGGCCCTCTACTTCGTCGACGGCCGGGCGAAGGTCGAGATCGCGCTGGCCAAGGGCAAGAAGTCGTGGGACAAGCGGCAGGCCCTGGCCGAGCGCCAGGCCGATCGCGAGAAGGAGCAGGCGGTCGGCCGACGGCTGAAGGGCATGGATGACTGACCGCCACGGACGTCCGCGCCTTCTGGCAGGGGCTGGGACTTCCGGGCCTGTTCGACGTCCACACCCACTTCCTCCCGCCGGCGATCCAGAAGGCGGTCTGGGCCGTCTTCGACTCTGCCGGTCCGAAGATCGGCCGCGCCTGGCCGATCCGCTACCGCCAGTCGCACGAGGAGCGGGTGGAGATCCTTCGCTCGTTCGGGGTTCGCCGCTTCTCGACGCTTCCCTACGCGCACAAGCCCGGCGTCGCGACATTCCTCAACGACTGGTCCCGCGACTTCGCAGCAGACGTGCCGGAGGTGCTTTGGTCGGCGACCTTCTTCCCGGAGCCGGCGGCCGCGGCGTACGTCGAGCGGCTGGTGGGCGACGGTGTCGAGGTGTTCAAGGTGCACGTGCAGGTCGGTGACTTCGACCTCAACGATCCGCTGCTCGCCCCCGTCTGGAGCGTGCTCGCGGACGCCGGCACGCCTGTCGTGATCCATGCCGGCTCGGGACCGGTCGGTAACGCCTACACCGGTCCGGAGCCGCTGCGGCAGTGCTGGCTCGACATCCGCAGCTGACCGCGATCGTGGCGCACCTCGGGGCGCCGGAGTACGCCGAGTTCATGGATCTGGCTGAAACCTACGAACGCGTCTTTCTCGACACCACGATGGTCTTCACCGACTTCTTCGTCCCCTTCCCTGCCGGGCTGGTGCCGCGGTTGGTCGAGCTCGAACCCAAGGTGCTGCTCGGCAGCGACTTCCCGACCATCCCGTATCCCTACGGCCACCAGCTCGAGGGCCTGGCGCGTCTGGACCTCGGCGACGACTGGCTGCGAGCGGTGTGCTGGCACAACGGGGTGCGGCTGTTCGGGGAGCAACGCACTCCGACACACTGACGCCCATGAATCATTGGGACCTGATCGCCACCGAACGACGGGCGCTCGCCGAGCTGATCGAGTCGCTGAGCGACGAGCAGCTCCGGACGCCGAGCCTGTGCGGGAAGTGGACGGTCAAGGACGTCGCGGCCCACGTCCTCGTCGGTCCGACCTTCTCCAAGAAGGAGCTGGTGGCCGCCCTGGTGAAGGCGCGCGGAAGCTTTGCCGGCACCAGCCAGCGACTGGTCGATCGGCGCGCCTCGCTCAGCGCCGCGGCAATCGCGGCCACCCTGCGCGAGCATGCCGAGAGCCACTTCAGCCCGCCGACCCTGGACTGGCACGCGCCGCTGACCGAGGTCCTCGTGCACCGTGAGGACATCGCCGTGCCCCTCGGACTCCCCAGCGACCGCCCCACGGCTGCCTGGCAGCACACCCTCGACTTCCTCGTCACGCGCAAGGCGAGGAGAGGTTTCGTGCCCGGCCGGCTGCCCGAGCTGACCTACGCTGCCACCGACCTCGAGTGGTCACACGGGTCCGGGCCGGTCGTCAGCGGACCGGCTGCCGCGTTGGGCGGGGTGATGTGCGGCCGCGCCGCTGTCCTGGACCGGGTGGCCGGCCCGGGAGCCAGCACGCTCGCGGCCTGGCTGCGGCGCTGACCTGCCGGAATAGCCAATAGGTCCTGTCCGTTGGGACAGGTACGATCGCAACACAATTCAAGAGGGGCTGATCGGTTTCGACTTGGGACGTTAGTTCCAGGAGAAGCGGGTCGAGAAGCCAGCGTCATCTCGTAAACGATCGCTGGAAACTTATAACTGCCAACAACAATCGCAGTTCCTTCGCTCTCGCTGCCTGAGCAGTGATCGAAGCGTCAGTCCGGGCATCTGTCTCCGTCCCGGGACCTGGCGTCATCTAGGAGACTTGCTGCTCAATCCGCGTCGCGGAGGTTGAGCGGGACTTTTCCGTGACTGAGCCTGTCGGGGACCTGTTCGTGGGAGCCCCGGGGCCGAGAAAAGCGTCAGCACGAACTGCACCCGGAGAAGACCTGGTTCGACGCTCGAGGACGCGGGTTCGATTCCCGCCAGCTCCACCAGCCAGCCCTCTTGACCGAGAGCCGCCCCGACACCAGTCGGAGCGGCTCTCACCGTGTGCTGACTGCCAGCGCTCCCGTGGACAGTCGATGTGCGAGCTGGGTCAGGGCACGGTCGAGCGGATCGTCGGAGAGCCAGGCGCGGTAGTCGGCCTCGTCGAGCTGATGGGTTCCGGTGCCGTCGACGATGCGGTGCAGGCCGTGGGGTGTTCGCCAGAGGACCTCTCCGGTGGGCAGGGGCGTGCAGCGGTACCCGAGGTGGGTCTTGGCCCGATGCGGCGTGCGGGAGAGCGGTTGACTGGTGCGGCTGTTGGTCTGGGCCGGTGGTCCGTTGGGCTGGTAGGAGACGGGATGGTCGTAGTCGACCGTTCGCGTGGTCCGGGTGGCGTGTGGGAAGGCGTCGCCGCCCCAGCGGAGGTGGACGCGCTCCTTGATCGACTCCGGGTGCTCGTAGGAATTGACGCTGACCTGCTCGGCGAGGTCGATCACCGGCTTCACGGTGACGTGGGTGTGGCCGAGGAGGTCGTGGAGCTGCTGCAGCGTGTGCGGGCCGAGACCTTCGACCCGAGCGACGCCGGCGTTGCCGCCTAGCACCGCTTCGCTGAGGTGGACGTAGAGCACGCAGCGCTGCCGATGCTGCCGAGGCTCGTCCACGCCGGCGAACAGGGCTTGGATGTCCTCGGGTCGGGCCAGCCACGCGAATGCCTCGGACCGCAGCTCGTCGGATCCCGTGGCAGCGTGCTCGGGCCGCTGCTTCAACAGGTCGGCGATGCGGTCGACCGTTGCCACGATGCCGGCTGCTTCTCCTGCGGTCACCCGAGCCATCACCACGCGCAGACCGTGCTCGTCGATGCGGGTCAGGCCGACGTAGCGCTTGCGGCGCTCGGCGGCCACGGCGGCGTCATGGGCTGCCCGGTCGGCTTCGATCACCTTGGCCCCGGCCAGGTCGAGAACCCGGGCGGGGGACTGGCCGGTGATCGCGTCGGCGACAGCGAGGTCGACGTTGCGGGCCGCTTCGAGCGAGAGCTTGCGCGACATCGAGGCGACGCGACGGGCGACCCAGGCCTCCGCCTCGAGCTCACGAACCTTCTCCCAGGTGTGGGGGAGCCGGTGACGCAGGTCGAGGGCGTCGGCTGCGGCGGAGCGGACGGAATGGGTGTGCACCTGGCGCGCAACGCCGAGCTCGACCAGCGCGAGCTCCTGCACGCCGGGAGTGCCATCCCCGCCGAGGTCACCGAGCTGTTCGCCTCCCGGCCCGCGCTCGGCGGGGATGGCGGAGTGCAGGTCGCAGTAGTGCAGCACCAGCATCAAGTCGTCGACCTCGGCTTGCCGGCGCCGTCGCAGCACAGCCTCGAGCAGCGCCAGGGTGGCGCTCGCGTCGAGGTCTGACAGGGTCGTGGCGCATGCCTGATTCTATCGAACATATGTTCGAATCACAACCCTGTTTTACATCTCTTCGTGGGTGTCGGGGTCGCCGTCGAAGAGGCGTCCACCCGGGTGGCCGAGCGCCGTGATGGCCGCGACCTCGGAGTCGGTGAGCTCGAAGCCGAAGACGTCGAGGTTCTGCCGCTGTCGTTGGGGCGAGGCGGACTTCGGGATGGGTATCGCGCCGAGCTGGACCTGCCAGCGCAAGATGACCTGGCCGGGGCTGACGCCGTGCGCCTCGGCCGCAGCAGCCACCGGCGGTTCGGCGAACGGCGCCTGGCGCTTGCCGAGCGGGCTCCATGATTCAGTGGCGATGCCCAACCGGGCATTGACCGAACGCATCACGGTCTGCGGGAAGTAGGGGTGCAGCTCGATCTGGTTGACCACAGGAGTCACGCCGGACTCGTCGATGATCCGGGTCAGGTGTGCCTCGTTGAAGTTGGAGACGCCCACCGATCGGATCAGCCCCTCCTGGCGCAGCTCGACCAGGGCCCGCCACGCTTCGGCGTACTGGTCGACGCTCGGGTTGGGCCAGTGGATGAGGTGGAGATCGAGGTAGTCGAGGCCGAGCCGGTCCAGGGACTCCCGCACGCTGGCCTTCGCATCGGCGTAGGCATGGTGCCGCCCGGGCAGCTTGCTGGTCAGCACGATCTCGTCGCGGGGCACCGACGAGGTGCGGATCGCCTCGCCGACCTCGGCCTCGTTGCCATAGTTCACCGCGGTGTCGATCAGCCGGTAGCCGGCGTCGAGGGCGCCGAGCACGGCGTCGACGCACTCCTTGCCCTTCATCGGGTAGGTGCCGAAACCGATCGCTGGGAGCGTGGTGCCGTCGTTCAGCTCATGGGTGGGGATCCGAGATGACATGCAACCAACCTACGGGTGCTCTACCGTGCGGAGCGTGAGCGACGAAGAACCCGACCTCTCCCTCCGCGACGCGGAGTACGTCGGCCGGTTCATGCCCCTGCTGCGGATGGCGACGAAGTTCTACTTCCGCTCCGAGGTCCGCAACGTGGAGCGGATCCCGGCCGAGGGTGGCGCCCTGGTGGTCTCCAACCACTCGGGCGGCCTGATCGCGATGGACGTGCCCGTGATCGCGGTCGCCTACTTCGACCACTACGGGATGGACGCGCCGCTCTACGTGCTGGCCCACGACATGCTGTGGCTGGACCGGCGTACCGGCAACGTCTTCGACAAGGTGGGGTTCCTGCCGGCGACGCGCAAGAACGCGCACGCCGTCCTGACCGGCGGCGGCACGACGATCGTCTTCCCCGGCGGCGACTACGACGTCTTCCGGCCCTCGAGGCTCGGCACCACCATCGACTTCGAGGGCCGCACGGGCTACGTCCGCACGGCGCTGGAGGCGAACGTGCCGATCGTGCCGGTCGTGACCATCGGGGGCCAGGAGCAGATGTACGTCCTGTGGCGCGGCGAGTTCCTGGCCAAGGTGCTCCAGCTGCAGAAGCTGCTGCGCACGAAGTACATGCCGGTCGCGTTCGGCTTCCCGTTCGGGCTGACCTTCGCGTTCCCGCCGAACCTGCCGCTGCCGAGCAAGCTGGTCACCCAGGTGCTCGAGCCGATCGACATCCGCGCGGAGTTCGGCGAGGACCCGGACATCGCCGAGGTCGACGAGGTGGTCCGGGCCCGGATGCAGGCAGCGCTCGACGAGCTCGCGAAGCAGCGCCGGTTCCCGGTCCTCGGCTGACGGGCTCGCACAGTCATGGAGCGGATGGAGGGCGTCGACGCCGGCTACCTCTACATGGAGACGCCCTCCATGCACATGCACACGCTCAAGATCGCGGTGCTCGGCCCGTTCCCGACCTTCGACTTCGACCACTTCGCGGCCCAGGTCGGCGCCCACCTCGACCGGCTGCCACCGCTGCGACGCCGGGTGGTGCCGGTGCCGTACGCGCTGCACCACCCGGTGTGGGTGGCGGACCGGCGAGTCGACCCGAAGCGCCACCTGGTGCGCCACGACCTGCCGGCTCCGGCCGGCCGGGCCGAGCTCGAGGCCCTGATCGGGGAGATCGCGAGCACGCCGCTCGACCGGTCGCTGCCGCTGTGGCAGATGCACGTCGCGCTGCTCGCCGACGGGCGGGTGGCCACGGTGACCAAGATGCACCACGCGCTCGCCGACGGGGTCGCCGCCAACGCGCTGGTCGGCAACATCCTCGACTCGCTCGACAGCGACGACCAGGTGCGCACCGACCCGCCGCTGGACCCCACGCCCACCAGTTCGCGGCTGATCCGCTTCGCCCTGCGCGACGGCGTCACCCAGAGCTTCAGCCTGCCGGCGCTGCTCGCCCGCACCGTCCGGGCGGTCGTCGCGCTGGTGCGCCACCAGCGCCGGTCCGAGGTCTCCGTGCCGCGCGCGCTGCTCGACGTACCCCGCGTCTCGTTCAACGGATCGCTCACCCCCCGCCGCAGCTTCGCGACCGCGAGCCTCTCGCTCGAGCAGATCAAGGACGTACGCCGCAAGCCACGACGTCACGGTCAACGACGTCGTGCTCGGCATCGTCTCCGGCGCGCTGCGGACGTGGCTGGCCGACCACGGTGAGCAGCCGTCGCGCTCGCTGGTGGCCGGCGTGCCGGTGTCGACCGAGCAACCCGGCGCCGAGCCCAGGCTGGCCGGCAACCGGGTCTCCAACCTCTTCACCTCGCTCGCCACCGACATCGACGACCCGGCCGAGCGGCTGCGCACCATCTCGCGCACGACCGCCGAGGCGAAGGTCGTGCAGCAGACGCTGGGTCCGGACATGCTCACCAACTGGGTGCAGTTCACGCCGCCGGCGCCGTTCTCAGCGCTGATGCGCGCCTACTCGAAGCGCGGCGTCGCCTCGCGACACCCCGCACCGTTCAACGTGATCGTGTCCAACGTGCCCGGCCCGCGCACCCCGGCCACGATCTCCGGCGCCCCGCTTGCCGACCTCTACAGCGTCGGCCCGATCCTCGAGGGCATCGGCCTCAACGTCACCGTCTGGTCCTACGGCGACCGGATGAACTTCTCGCTGCTCACCTGCCCCGACCTGCTGCCCGACGTCGGCGACGTCGCCGACCGGCTGCCGGCCGCGCTCGACGAGCTCTGGCGGCCTCGCCATGACCGCCGCCGACGCCTGCCTGTTCTGCCAGATCGTGGCCGGCGAGGTCGATGCCGAGGTCGTGCTCGACGAGGCGGACTTCGTCGGGTTCCTCGACATCCGCCCGGTGTTCAAGGGCCACGTGCTGCTGGTGCCGCGCGAGCACGTGGTGACCCTGCCCGACCTGCCGGCCGGGCTGCGCGACGGCTTCCTGGAGGCGGCCCAGCGGCTCGCGACGGCGGTGGTCGCCGAGCTCGGCGCCCAGGGCAGCTTCGTGGCGATGAACAACGTGGTCAGCCAGTCGGTGCCCCACCTGCACCTGCACGTCGTGCCGCGCACGAAGGGCGACGGGCTGCGCGGGCTTCTTCTGGCCGCGCACCACGTACGCCGACGGCGAGGCGGCCGACTATGCACGACGACTACGGTCAGCACTGGAATGACGCGACTTCGGCTGGCCACAGACATCGGAGCGGGGGAGCCTGGACGGTGGCTGGTGGCCGCAGAGCCGCGACCTCGCCGCGGAGCTGGCCGGCTCTGGCTGCCGAGCTTGCCCCCGGGCTCGGCACGCTCGTGCGCGTGGCGGTCTCGCCGGCCGACTGGGACGACCTGCCGCCGGATCGCGGTCCCGGGCGGCTACGTCGAGGCCATCGCCTTCGGCTGACGACACCCACCGGATCGACCTGCAGCTGTCGCCCGGCACGACGCCTGCGCCTCCTCGTGGTGCCGCCGTCGATGACGACCGACCAGGGCGAGGAGGCGCTGCTCGCCGCGGCCACCTACGGCTACGAGCACACGGCCGCCTCCCTGCTGGAGACCGTCAGCGAGTACCCCGACGTCGACCCACGCGACCAGTGGCTAGGGTGACGGCGAAGCGCATTTCACTGAGCAGGAGGCACTGATGGGTCGGTTCGACGGACGGGTAGCGGTAGTCACCGGAGCCGCGCGAGGCATCGGGTTCGGCACCGCGACGCGGTTTGCCGAGGAGGGCGCCAGCGTCGCGATCATCGACCTCGACGAGTCGGCCGCGGCCGACGCAGCTGCGCAAGCTGCCGGCCGGCAAGCACGTCGGCATCGGTGCCGACGTCAGCAACGCCGAGTCCGTCGACGCCGCCGTGACCCGGGTGGTCGAGGAGCTGGGCGGCATCCACATCCTCGTCAACAACGCCGGCATCACCCGCGACAACCTGCTCTTCAAGATGACCGAGGACGACTGGGACCTGGTCATGGGCGTGCACCTCAAGGGCGCGTTCCTGATGACCAAGGCCGCCCAGAAGCACTTCGTGGAGCAGAAGTACGGGAAGATCCTCAACCTCTCCAGCGTCTCCGCGCTCGGCAACCGCGGGCAGGCCAACTACTCGGCCGCCAAGATGGGGGTCCAGGGCTTCACCCGCACCCTCGGCATCGAGCTCGGCCCGTTCGGCATCAACGCCAACGCGATCGCGCCCGGCTTCATCGCCACCGAGATGACCGACGCCACCGCCGCCCGGCTGAAGATGGACGTCGAGGAGTTCCGCAAGCTCAACGCGGAGGCCAACCCGGTGCGCCGGGTCGGGTTCCCCGAGGACATCGCTGCCGCTGCCGCGTTCCTGTGCAGCGACGAGGCGTCGTACATCACCGGACAGACGTTGTACGTCGACGGCGGCGCCAAGCTCGGCTGATCGACGCGCGATCGTGCGCCTCTCGGGCGTGTCGGCCGGTCCTGCCTCCGGTCGAGAGCGACACTGGAAGTCGACCAAATCAGTAGAGGATCGGAGTTTTTCCGTGCGATCCACGCGTGCCCTCGCGGCCCTGTCGGCCGCGCTGCTCACCAGCGGACTGGCCCTCGCCGGCTGCGGCGGTGACGACGTCGACCCGCAGGCGGCGGGGACGAGCCGGGAGCAGCAACGGCGAGTCCGCCGCGCTCGACACCTGGCCGCTCACCGGCGAGTCGCTGCCCGAGGGCAAGTCCGCTGCCAAGAAGCACCCGGTGCTGGTGCTCAAGATGGACAACACCGCCGTCCAGCGCCCCCCAGGTCGGGCTCGGCTCGGCCGACCTCGTGGTCGAGGAGCTGGTCGAGGGCGGCGTGACCCGCCTCGCGGCGTTCTACTACTCCGACCTGCCCGACGGAGGCCGGTCCGGTGCGGTCCATGCGCGCCAGCGACATCGGCATCGTCTCGCCGGTCGACGGCGACATGGTCACCAGCGGCGCCGCCTCGGTGACGATCTCCCGGATCAGCGACGCCGGCATCGACTACCACTCCGAGGGCTCGCCCGGCCTCTACCGCAACAGCAGCCGCTACGCGCCGTACAACCTGTTCGCCGACCTCGGCGAGGTCGCCGCCGTCGATCAAGCAGAAGGCGTCCCGGCCGCGACGACTACCTGCCCTGGGGCAAGGCGGAGGACCTGCCGGAGGGCGCGCCGGTCTCCACGCTCGCGGCCAGCTTCGGCGGCCACACGACCTCCTGGACCTTCCGCAAGGGCCACTACGTCAACGACAACACCTACGCCGCCGAGGGCGACGAGTTCCCGGCCGACTCGGTGCTGGTGCTCTCGGTGCCGGTCGGCGATGCGGGCTACCGCGACCCGGCCGGCAACGCGGTGCCGGAGACCCAGTTCGAGGGCACGGGTCCGGCGCTGCTCTTCCACGACGGCCGGCTGGTGAAGGGCACCTGGAGCAAGAAGGCGCTGGACTCGTCCCTCACGCTCAAGACCGCGGCAGGCGACAGCTGGCGGTCCCGGCCGGCCGGGTCTGGATCGAGCTGCTCCCGCAGACCTCCGGCGGACTCACCTACGCGCCGTAGGACTCAGTCCTGATCGAAGCCGTCGGCTTCCTCGCCGCGGAACAGCGCGGGAAGCTCGATGCCGTCCTCGACGAGCGCCTGGATGCCGGCGAGCAGGAAGCCGACCGCGGCCTCGACCCGACGGGCGGCCAGCTCGGGGTCGTCGGAGGTGGCCACCACCTCGCCGGCGGCCGACATGGTGCCGAAGAAGATCCGGGCGAAGGTCTGGAGCATCGCCTCGTCGAGCTCCCAGGTGCCGGCGCTGAGCACGGAGCGCACGATCTCGACCACGTTGGCGAAGGTCGAGCGCTCCTCCTGCTCGCGGAACCGCTCGTAGCCCAGCACCGACGGTCCCTCGGCGATCACGATCCGGCGGTAGCGCGGCTCCTGCACGATCGTCAGGAACGCCCGGAGGCCGGCCAGCGCCTTCTCCCACGGGTCGCGCTTGCCCTTGATTGCCCGCTGGATGGTCTTGGACGCGTCGGCCTCGACCCGCTCGAAGACCGCCTCGAACAGCGCCTGCTTGCCCGAGAAGTGGTGGTAGAGGGCGCCCTTGGTGACCCGGGCGCCCGCGACGATCATGTCGAGCGAGGCGTTGGCGTAGCCGTGGTCGGTGAACAGCTCCTCGGCCACCTCGACCAGGGCCCGCTTGGTCGAGGCGGAGTACGCCGCTCGGCGGCTCGACCCGACGCTGGGCACCTTCGGGGACGAGCTTGCTCACCGAGGACTTGGCCATCGGCCGAGCATAGGACCACCGTCGTGTTACCCAGCGGTAACCGAGGTGGCGGGAATCACGACCGAAGTAGTTGGCATACCTTCAGTCGGGTCCATACCCTTGGTACGTACTCACGGTATGTGAGTGAGTGCAGACGGCCCGACCGGGCCGGACCCGAACAAGGAGCTGACCATGACCTGGAAGTCCTTCCACAACCGGGGCGAGACCCTGCGCACCGTCATCGCCACCGCCAACGTGCGCCGCGACGGCATCCTGCCCATGGACCTGGCCGGCGTGACCGAGACCTTCGGCGACGAGCTGACCGCTCCTCGCCACCCTGCAGCTGAAGTGGCACACCCGCCTGGCCGGACACATCGAGCGCGAGCTGCTGGACCAGCCGCTCGACCTCGGCAGTGCCGTCGAGGCCGCCTGGGGTGCTGCAGCCGACGACCTGCCGGGCGTCCGCCGGATCCTCGACCACTACCGTGCCGAGCCGCTGGACACGGCGATGGCTGAGGCCATGGCCAAGGCGACCGCCAAGGAGCACATGCTGCTGGCCACGATGGCCGGCCAGTCCAGCATCGACGACGCGGTCGCGGTGCCGGTGGGCGCCGCGCTCGAGAATCTCGGGCAAGGCGCTCCCATCGCGGCGTCGCGACGATTACGGTGGAGCCGAAGCACCCCAGCCTCCTCGAGCGCCTGAAGGCGGTCGTCGCGGCCTGATCCAGGACCAACAGCCCCCCGAGCTCGCTTGGCAGCCCCGGAGTCGACGCACCCTCCCTCCCCGCGTCGGCACCGGGGCTGTCGTGCGTCTCGCGTGGCAAGCCGTGTGCCGCTGGGCGATGATGGACCGGTGACACAGGCGCCAGGTCAGCGAGGGCATGCTGCTGCTTGCCACGCCGGCGCTGCTCGACCCCAACTTCGCCGAGACGGTCGTGCTGATGCTCGACGTCAACGACGACGGCGCCCTCGGCGTGGTGCTCAACCGCCCGACGGCGCTGGCCGTCTCCGAGGTGCTGGGCGGCTGGGCCGAGGTGGTCGTCGAGCCAGAGGTGCTCTTCCAGGGCGGACCGGTCGAGACCGATGGCGCGCTGGCGGTAGCCATGCTCAGCCCCCTCGTCGACGACAACGTCGGCTTCCGGGGCGTGGCCGGCCAGCTCGGACTGCTCGATCTCGATACGCCGGTCGAGCTGGTCAGCGGAAGCCTCGACGGCCTGCGCATCTTCGCCGGCTACGCCGGCTGGGGCGCTGGGCAGCTCGAGCAGGAGATCGCCGAGGGGCATTGGTACGTCGTGCCGGGCCAACCCGAAGACGTCTTCCGCACCGATGCCAGCGAGCTGCGACGCGACGTGCTGCGCCGTCAGCCTGGCGATCTCGCGATGCACTCGACTCGACCAGTAGACCCCGATCTGAACTAGCGGCTCGGACGTGACGCTGCTCGCGTTCTGGGGTCCCGCTGAGCGCGAGCGCCGTCCGGGGGTGTGACCGGGCCCACGTGCAGGCGTCCTCTCGACTTGAGCCGAGACGGGGTCCTCTGGCTGACTCGAGCTAGCAAACCGCTTGCAATAGTTAGCGGTCCCCGATCGAAAGTCCTTCTCATGCGCTACCCAGCCCGTCTGCGCGTCGGCACGCCCGCGGTCATCGTGGCCGTCATCGGCGGCGTCGCGCTGACCGCCGACGCCTGGCAGCTCGACCCAGAGCGAGACCGTCGACGGGTCGGTGCGCTCGGCATACCACCTCGTGGCGGCCGAGCCCATCGCCCGCGAGCCCTGGCTCGTCCCGGTTCGCAGCTACCGCCTGACCGGTCGCTTCGGTGACGTCAGCGGCTACTGGTCAGCCGGCCCACACCGGCCTGGACTTCGCCGCCAGCGTGGGTTCGCCCATCCGGTCCATCGCGATCGGGGTCGTGGTTTCGACGGAGTACGACGGCGCCTATGGCAACAAGACGGTCGTCCGGCTCAGTGACGGCACGGAGGTCTGGTACTGCCACCAGGACACTCAGTCGGTGGTGCCCGGGCAGACCATCCGTCGCGGCCAGGTGATCGGCACCGTGGGGGCGACCGGCAACGTCACCGGCCCACATCTCCACCTCGAGATCCGACCCGGTGGGGGTGACCCCGTCGACCCTGAGGTCGCCCTGCGAAGGCATAGAGTGGAGCCGTGACTTCTTTCGGGTTCGGCTCTACCGCTGTCGACACCGATGTGCGCCACGAGGAGCGCACCATCCCCACGGAGGACGGCGATCACGAGAAGTTCTCCCACTACGTCGACAAGGACAAGCTCACCGAGGCGATGGTGATGGGCACCCCGGTGGTCGCACTCTGCGGCAAGGTGTGGGTGCCCAGCCGAGCTCCCGAGAAGTTCCCGGTCTGCCCGGAGTGCGAGGAGATCTGGAAGGGTCTCAAGCCAGGCGGCGGCGAGGAGTGACCGACGGCGACAGTGACCTCACGACTGCCGCCCTCACCCCAGCGCTGACCCCGGCCTGGCCGGAGCGCGCGGCTTGGGGCACGGCTCCCTCGCTGCGCGCGTGGCAGACGGCAGCGCTGGCCGACTACGTCCGGCGTGATCCGCGTGACTTCCTCGCCGTCGCCACACCGGGCGCGGGCAAGACCACCTTTGCCCTCTCGGTGGCCGCGGAGCTGATCGGCAGGCGGATCATCGACCGGATCACGATCGTGGCGCCGACCGAGCACCTCAAGCTGCAGTGGGCCGAGGCCGCTGCCCGGGCCGGGATCCCGATCGACCCGGCGTACTCCGCCGGCAAGGGCAAGATCTCCAGCGACTACCTCGGGATCGCGGTCACCTATGCCGGCGTTGCGGTCAACCCGCTGGCGATGCGGATCCGCACCGAGCGGTTCAAGACGCTGGTCATCCTCGACGAGGTGCACCATGCCGGCGATGCACTGTCGTGGGGCGAGAGCGTGCGGGAGGCCTTCCAGCCCGCGACCAGGCGCTTGGCGCTGACCGGCACCCCGTTCCGCTCCGACGTGAACCCGATCCCGTTCGTCACCTACGCGCCTGGGGACGACGGCGTCCCACGCTCGGTGGCCGACTTCACCTACGGCTACGCCCACGCCCTGTCCGACCACGTGGTGCGACCGGTGATGTTCCTGGCCTACTCCGGTGAGATGCAGTGGCGCACGCGAGCCGGCGACGAGATCGCTGCCCGGCTCGGTGAACCGCTGACCAAGGACATGAGCAACCAGGCGCTGCGGACAGCCTTGGATCCGACAGGCTCCTGGATGCCGGCGGTGCTGGCGGCCGCGGACAAGCGGCTCTCTGAGGTACGCCGGCACGTGCCGGATGCCGCGGGCCTGGTCATCGCCACCGACCAGGACTCAGCCCGGGCCTACGCCAAGCTGCTCCGTGCGGTCGAGCGGCGAGCCGCCCGTGGTGGTGCTGTCCGACGAGAAGGCCGCGTCGAAGAAGATCGCCGACTTCACCACCTCGGAGAAGCGTTGGATGGTGGCGGTCCGGATGGTCTCCGAGGGCGTCGACGTACCTCGGCTGGCAGTGGGCGTCTATGCCACGACCACGGCCACACCGTTGTTCTTCTCCCAGGCGGTGGGCCGCTTCGTGCGCGCCCGCAACCGCGGCGAGTCCGCCTCGATCTTCTTGCCCTCGGTGCCGACCCTGCTCGGCTTCGCCGCCGAGATGGAGCTCGAGCGCGACCACGTGCTCGGCCGCCGGATCACTGACGCCGACGACCTCTACGCCGCCGAGAAGGAGCTGCTCGCCCGGGCCGAGGCCGGTGCGACCGAGCCCGACGAGGGTCTGCCGTTCGAGGCGCTGGGCTCCGACGCGCAGTTCGACCATGTGCTCTACGACGGCGCGACGTTCGGCCACGAGGGCCAGGTGCAGGTCGGCTCCGAGGAGGAGATGGACTTCCTGGGCATCCCGGGGCTGCTCGAGCCCGGCCAGATGCGCGAGCTGCTCCAGCACCGCCAGAGCGAGCGGGCCCGCAAGCGGAAGGGCGGCTCCCGAGCCCGACTCGGTGCGTCAGGTGTCGACCCATGAGCAGCTCGCCATCCTCCGCCGTGAGCTCAACGGTCTGGTCGCGGCCTGGCACCACCGCTCCGGTCAGGCGCACGGCATCACCCATGCTGCGTTACGCAAGGAATGTGGCGGTCCGGCCGCCGCAGTGGCCAACGCGGAGCAGCTCCAGGCGCGGATCGACCGGGTCCGCGAATGGGCCGCACGCAAGAGCTCGTGAGACACGTCGGGACTACGCTCGGGACATGCCCGCCGAGACCTCGCAGACCCTCGACAGAGGGCTGCGGGCGCTCGAGGTGCTGGCCGACGCGCACGGCGGGCTGACCGTCACCGAGCTGGCCGACCGCCTCTCGGTCAACCGCACCGTGGTCTACCGGCTGGTGACGACGCTCGAGCAGCACTCCCTGATCCGCAAGGACGCGCGGGGCCGGCTCCACGTCGGCCTCGGCGTGCTCCCGCTGGCCGCGGCGGTGCAGCCCGTGCTGCGCGACGTGGCCGCGCCGGTGCTGCGCGAGCTCGCCGAGGCACTGGGCTGCACGGCCCACCTCACCGTCGCCGACGGTGGAGAGGCCCTGGCGCTCGCGGTGGTCGAGCCGTCGTGGACCGACTTCCACGTCAGCTACCGGATCGGAGCCCGGCACCCGCTCGACCAGGGAGCGGCCGGCAAGGCGATCCTGCTCGGTCGAGCCTCGCGCTCGGACTCGGCGGCGTACGTGATGACGGCGGGGGAGCTGCAGCCGGGCGCTCGCGGGCTGGCGGCGCCCGATCCTCGGTCTGGCCGGGCTGGAGGCGAGCGTCGGGATCGTCACCCTCGGTGACCTGGACGCCGACCGGGTGGGCGCGCGGGTCGTGGCTGCGGCCTCGCGGCTGGGTGGCCAGCTGCACGGCTGACAGCGGCCCCCTAGCTGAGGGAGGCGACCAGTGGCAGCACTCGGTACGGCACCTGGGCGGCGAGGGCCATCACCGTCGAGGTCCGGTTGATCCCGGCAAAGCCAACCACGCTGTCGATCACCCGTTGCAGGTCGCTGTTGCTGCGCGAGACCACCCGGCACCACATGTCGCCGGTCCCGGTGATGGTGTAGACCTCCAGCACCTCCGGAATGCTTGCCAGGTGCTCGGCCACCACCTCGTGGCCCGCACCCTGGGCGATCTCCAGGGTCAGGAAAGCCATCACCGGGAAGCCCAGCGCCTCCGGGGACAGCTCGGGCCCCCACCCGGTGACCACGCCCGAGCGCTCGAGCTTGTCGAGCCTGGCCTGCACGGTGCCGCGGGCGACGCCGAGCCGACGCGACGCCTCCAGCACCCCGACCCGCGGCTCATCGGCGAACAGATCGATCAGAGTGCGGTCCAGATCGTCCACGATAGACCTCACGTCTGTGCAGATTGTCCAGTGTGTCCACCCACTGTTGCACAGATTGCGCTGCCCGGACAGAGTGACTCCATGACCTTGACCCCGGACGAGCTCAAAGCCGACCTCACCTTGGAGCAGCTCAAGGAGCTGGTCGGGCTGATCGAGTACGACGCCAGCCGGGACGTGTTCCCGGTGACCGCCATGGACGCGGTCTGCTTCGTGGTCGGCAACGCCACCCAGACGGCCACCTTCTACCAGCTCGCGCTCGGCATGGAGCTCGAGGCGTACAGGGGTCCCGAGACCGGCAGCCGCGACGCGAAGACCTACGTGCTCCGCTCCGGCAGCGCCCGGTTCGTCTTCACCGGCGGCGTCACCCCCGACAGCCCGGTGCTGGAGCACCACCGCCGCCACGGAGACGGTGTCGTCGACCTGGCGCTCGAGGTGCCCGACGTCGACCGCTGCATCACCCATGCCCGGTCGGTCGGCGCCACGATCCTCGAGGAGCCGCACGACGTCAGCGACGAGCACGGCACCGTGCGGATGGCTGCCATCGCGACGTATGGCCAGACCCGCCACACCTTGGTCGACCGCAGTCGCTACACCGGCCCCTACCTGCCGGGTTTCGTCGCACGCACCACCACGGTCGCCCGTCGCGAGGGGCACCCCAAGCGCCTGTTCCAGGCCGTCGACCACTGCGTCGGCAATGTCGAGATCGGTCGGATGGACGAGTGGGTGAACTTCTACAACTCGGTCATGGGCTTCACGAACATGGCGGAGTTCATCGGCGACGACATCGCCACCGACTACTCCGCCCTGATGTCCAAGGTGGTGGCCAGCGGAAACCACCGGGTGAAGTTCCCGCTCAACGAGCCGGCGGTGGCCAAGAAGAAGTCACAGATCGACGAGTACCTCGAGTTCTACGACGGCGCCGGCTGCCAGCACATCGCGCTGGCGACCAACGACATCCTGCGCAGCGTCGACATCCTGCGCGACAACGGCATCGAGTTCCTGGAGACTCCCGACTCCTACTACGACGACCCCGAGCTCCGCGCCCGGATCGGCGAGGTCCGGGTGCCGATCGAGGAGCTGAAGAAGCGGAAGATCCTGGTCGACCGCGACGAGGACGGCTACCTGCTCCAGATCTTCACCAAGCCGATGGGTGACCGACCGACCGTCTTCTACGAGTTCATCGAACGACACGGCTCGCTCGGCTTCGGCAAGGGCAACTTCAAGGCGCTGTTCGAGGCGATCGAGCGCGAGCAGGAAGCCCGCGGCAACCTCTGATCGTCGAGCCGGAGCGCTACGGACTAGTCGCCCAGCGCTGAGAGCGGCACGCCGAGCTCGGTGGCGGCGCCCTCGAAGGCGTGCCAGGTGAACGAGGCGAGGTAGCCACTCACTGTGGCCCGCGACATGGTCCGGTGCTCGAGCCACCACTCGCCGGTGTGTGAGGCACAGGCCGACCAGGCTCTGCGCCCAGACATCTGCGGCCGCGGTGTCGACGCCGGCCTGGCCCAGGGTGTTGCCGAGGATCCTGGCGACGGTGGACGCGATCCGCGACTTCCCGTCCGCCAGCGGGTCCTCGCCCGGCCCGCGGCGTACGAGCAGCAGGAACACCTGCTGGTGCTCCTCGATCACCTGCAGGTAGGCGTCGATCGCGCGGGCAATGCGGTCGCGGACCGGCCCGTCGCCCAGGATCGCCGGCACGAAGGCCTCGAGCACCTGGTCGGCCGCGTAGATCCCGACCGCTGCGTGCAGCTCGTCCTTGTCGGCGAAGTAGCGGTAGAGCACCGGCTTGCTGACCCCGGCGACGGCGGCGATCTCGGCGACGCGGACGTCGGCGCCGTGCTCGTCGATCGCGCGCACGGCCGCGGCGACCAGCTCTGCCCGGCGCCCCTCGCGGTGGCTGTCCCAGCGCGAGGCGCGACCGTCGGGTTGGTCCTTGACCTCAGCTGCCACGCACAGCAGGTTATCGGGGTGGCCACCTACGTCGGATTCCTGCGGGCGATCAACCTCGGTGCGAAGCGCAAGTTCGCGAAGGCCGACATCGTCGCGGCCACCGAAGCGGCGGGGTTCACCGACGTGGCCACGCACATCAACACCGGCAACGTGCGCTTCACGACGTCGCTACGCTCCCGGACCAAGATCGAGGGTGCTCTGGAGCGGGCCTACCTGAAGCGCGCGGGCTTCGAGGTGCCGACGATCGTCTTCACCCAGGCCGAGATCCGCGAGATCGTCGCCGAGGCCGAGTCGGCTGGCTAGCAGATCAAGGCGCCGACCCACTACGTCTCGCTGCTGAAGGACAAGCCCTCGGCGGCTGCGGCGAAGACGGCTCGAGGACCTCGGCGACGACGACAACCTGGTCCGGGTGCGCGGTCGGGCGGTGCACCTGATGGCTGAACGGCCCGTACCACCAGGCGCGGCTGACCAACGCCGTCGTGGAGAAGGAGCTGGGGGTGGCCACCAACCGCAACCTTCGGGTCATCCGGAAGCTGGCTGAGAAGTGGTGCTGACCCGCTCGAGCGTGCGCACCGAGCGCGAGCTCAGGGCCAGCAGCGCGATGGCCACGTAGGCGAGACCGCCGACGAGGATCACGTTGGCCACTCCGAAGGCGGTGCCCAGCGGGCCGAAGACCAGCGTGCCGATCGGGATCGCGACGAATGAGCCGAGGGCGTCGTAGGAGTAGGCGCGCGACAGCATCTCGTCCGGCACGTGCTCCTGCATGGCGAGGTTCCAGCCGAGGCTGAAGATCTCCACGCCGATCCCGGCGAGGACCGCGAATCCGAGCAGGACGACCAGGCCAGGTTCGACACCGAGCATCGTGATCAGCACGCCCTCGACGACCCACGCCGAGCATGCCGAACAGCAGGGGTCGTCTCAGCGGCACGCGGATCATCACCACAGTGGTGAGCAACAGTCCAAGGGCCTCGGCCGAGAGGATCAGGCCCCAGCCGCGCTCGCCCAGGTCGCCCTGCTTGGCCAGCACCGGTCCGAGCGTGCTGAGTGCCCCGGAATGGATCATGTTCATGAAGGTGAAGGCCAGCACCACCGCCCACAGCCAGGTCGTGGTGCGCACATAGGCCCAGCCGTCCCGGAGCTCGGTGATCGCGGAGGGAGCATCCGCCGGACGCTCTCGGGTCGGGATCCTGACCCGTAGGAGCAGCGCCGCGGCACCCAGGTAGGACAGGCCGTCGACCGCGAGCGCCCAGCCGGCGCCCGATGTCGACACGATCACCGCTGCGGCGGAGGGTCCGATGATGGTCAGGCCCCCACGCATCATCGACATCAACACGTTGGCCTGCTGGAGCTGGCCGCGCGGCACCAGCTGGGGCAGCATTGCTGCGAGGGCCGGCATGCTCAGCGCCGAGGCGGTGCCGATCAGCCCGGCCAGGCACGCCATCTGCCAGATCTGTGCGTGCCCGCTCACCACCAGAGCAGCCATCGAGAGCTGGCTGACACCGGCCACCAGGTTGCTGGCCTGGATCACGAGCGTCCGGCCGAACCGATCGGCGACCACGCCGCCGACGAGCAGGAAGACCACCAGAGGGATGCTGTTGGCCGCCAGTACCGTGCCCAGGGCGCTGGGGGAGTCGCTGACCTCGAGCACGGCGAAGGCCAGAGCAACGCTCGCCATGGTGCCGCCGACCAGGTTGACGAAGCGCGAGGCGGCGTACCAACGGAAGTTGGGCTCTCCGAGCGGAGCCAGGGCTGCCGTGCGGGTCACGGCTTCATCCGGAACGCGGCAACGGTGAGGTTGGTCTTCACCGCGCCCCGCGTGCGCGCAGGCAGCGCACCTTCGTGCACCAGCAGCGAGGCGCGTTTCACTAGCTCGGCGGCCTCGCTGTAGACCTCCGGGGTCACCCAGAGCTCGGCGTCGGCGTAGACAGCGGGTGCGTCGACAAGGCGCTGACCGAACCTGCGCACCAGCTCTTGACCCATCGACTGGACCTGGGCCGCCAGCTCGCCAGGGTCGGGACGCGCGCCGTCGCCCCCGATGGGATGGCGGTAGCGCTTGGCTGTGCCGCCGCGGATCTTCTCCTCGCTCTCGACCACCACCAGCCCGGCGTCGGCCAGCAGGCGCAGGTGGTACGACGCGTTGGCGTGCGTGATGTCCAGCTCTCGAGCCAGCTCCGCGGCGCTCATCGCGCTGGCGGTCAGCAGCGAGAGCATCCGGAGCCGCAAGGGATGGGCGAGCGAACGGAGCCGGACCAGTTCTTGCTCAGACATGAGGACCTCCCAATGATTATTGGGGAGTTTGGTGGGCTGAGGTTCTACTGTCAAGCGTTTGTTGGGGGGTGTGGGATGGGCGCTATTCACCGCGGAAGATCGGGCGGCGTCGGTCCGCGAAGGCGCGCATGCCCTCAGCGACATCGGCGGTACGCATCAGGACGGTCTGACCGGTGCGCTCTCGTTCCAGGGCTCCGTTCAGCTCGGTGAGCGTCGCCGCGTTGATCGCCCGCTTGGTGGCGGCCAAGGCAAGAGGTGGGCCGGCCGCAAGGCGACGAACCAGCTTGGCGACCGCGTCGTCGAACTCGTCGTCGGAGGTGACATGGCTGATCAGGCCGGCGTCGTAGGCCTCACGCGCCGTCAGCGGCTCGGCGAGCAGTGCCATCCGCATCGCCCGGGCCCGGCCGATCGACGCCGCGACGGTGGCCGAGGCTCCGCCGTCGGGCATGAAACCGATCCGTGCGAATGCCAGCAGGAACGACGCCGACTCCTTCGCCACGATGATGTCCGCCGCCAACGCCGCCGAGCAGCCCACCCCCGCAGCGATCCCGTTGACGGCCGCGAGCACGGGCTTGTCCAGCGCCACGATGGCCCTGATGATCCGGTTGGCTCGGTCCATCGCGCTCACGTCGAAGTGCTCGTGGGCGTTCTCGCCGGAGATGTCGGCGCCCGTCGAGAAGGCGGCACCGGTGCCCGTGATCACCACCACGCGCACGTCGTCTCGGGCGACGGCCTCCTCGGCGAGCTCGGCAACCTCGTCGGCCATCTCGGCCGACATCGCGTTGAACACCTCCGGCCGGTTCATGGTCAGCCACAGTGCGCCGTCCTCGACGCGCACCTCGAGATCGGGACCAACGCTGGCTGAGGTCATGGGGGGAGTGTGCCACCATGGGCGGGTGTCCGCCGCCAGCCCGGTTGAGGTCGAACCTGACCTCGCTCCTGACGAGATCACGGTCCTCGCGACGCCGTGGGTCACGATCGTCTGGAACGATCCGGTGAACCTGATGTCGTACGTCACCTACGTCTTCCAGAAGCACTTCGGCTACTCCAGGAAGAAGGCGGAGAAGCTGATGCGGGAGGTCCATGGGGACGGCAAGTCCGTGGTCAGCACGGGCAGTCGCGAAGAGATGGAACGAGACGTGCAGGCGATGCACGAGTACGGCCTGTGGGCCACTTTGCAGAAGCAGGAGTAGATCGACGTGAGTGGCTTCACCCGCCATCGCCGCAGCCAGCGGGTCATCGCCAACTTCACCGGGTTCGAAGCGGACCTCCTTCGCTCGCTGGCCTCGCAGCTGGTCGAGCTGCTGCGCAACGAGGCCGCGGTGCCGCGCGACGACCAGGACCCGTTCGAGGCGATGATGGACTTCTCCGGTCCGACCTCGGAGCCCGAGGATCCCGTGCTCGCGCGCCTGTTCCCGACCGCCTACAGCGAGGACGAAGAGGCTGCCTCGGAGTTCCGACGGTTCACCGAGGGCACGCTGCGCGACGGCAAGGCCCGCGCGGCGATCACGATCATCGATGCGCTCGAGGAGGCGGGCCTGCCACCGCAGCTGACCGAGGACGGGCTGATCATCGACGTCGAGCTCGACCCGCCGTCTGCGGAGATCTGGATGCGCTCCTTCACCGACCTGCGGCTGGCCCTGGCTACGCGGCTGGGGGTTGAGGAGGACGACGAGGAGTACTGGCTGGCGTTGCCCGACGACGACCCTCGCGCCCAGGCCCACGACATCTACGACTGGGTCGGTTACCTGCAGGAGACGCTGGTCCAGTCGCTCGGCGGCTGACCCTGGCTCGCCTGGTTTGGGCCGCGATGATTCACTCCCGGCATGCGCGCCGTACGAATGCTCGGAGCCCTGCCTGCCTTGTGCCTCGTCATGTCAGCGGCGGCCTGCGGCAGTGACGGGGTCGCTGGTGAGACTGAGCCCGAGGCCGTCTCGACAGCCGGCGGCGGGTCCGTCGCGCCTAGCCCCCTGGCCCCGATGGGAGACATCTCGCGCACCTGCGTGGTCGAGGTCGAGGTCACCGGTGCGACCGAGGATGGGTGGGCCGGAGCGGCCCGGGTTCGTGTGACCAGCGACGGTGAGCGCGCGGTCTACGAGTCAGAGATGGGAGACGCCCGGATCGCGGCGTACTCCGCGGGCGGCGACGTCGAGACAGCTTCGGCCATCTTCTCCGAGGACGACGAGACCTACACCACTGCGGTCGACGACAAGACCGGCCTCGAGGTCAAGGCCAACGGCAGGGGCGCCGCCGTGAGTGCCCCCGCGTTCAGTCAGCTGGGAGACGAGGTCCAGATCACGGCCACCTTCACCTGTCGGCGTCCCCGGATCGAGTGACCGCCTACCCTGGCGTGGTGCTGACCATCGACCAGGTGACCTACGACGCAATGGTGGCTCACGCCAAGCGCGACCACCCTGTGGAGGCCTGCGGGGTCGTGGCCGGCCCCGAAGCCGGGGACCGGCCCGAGCGATTGGTCGAGATGGTGAACGCTGCCGGTAGCCCGACGTTCTACGAGTTCGACTCCACTGATCTCTTCCAGCTCTACAAGGAGATGGACGCGAACGACGAGGAGCCGGTGGTGATCTACCACTCGCACACCGCAACGGAGGCCTACCCCAGCGTCACCGACATCGGGCTGGCGAGCGAGCCTGGCGCCCACTACGTGCTGATCAGCACCCGCGAGCACGGGAATAACGACGGCCGGGTGGAGTTCAGGTCCTACAGAATCGTCGACGGCGTGGTGACCGAGGAAGAGGTCAACGTCGTCCCACTGAGGAGCGCTAGCTCATGAGGAGAATCGGCTGATGGCCATCGAGGTCCGGATCCCCACCATCCTTCGCACCTACACGGCGGGTGAGAAGGCCGTAACCGCTGACGGCGCGAGCCTGAGCGCGCTCATCGACGACCTCGAGGCCAGCCACGCTGGCATCAAGGAGCGACTCATCGAGGACGGTGAGCTGCGCCGGTTCGTGAACGTCTACATCAACGACGAGGACGTCCGCTTCATCGGAGGCCTCGAGGCACTGCTCAACGACGGCGACCAGGTGGTCGTCCTGCCCGCCGTCGCCGGGGGCTCGCGCTAGCTCCGCGTCCCCACTGCTAGCAGGTACTCCTTCTCGAAGCGGGCATCACCTGGCGTTCCGGAGTCCCACGTGTCGCAGAACTCGTCCAGCGCCGCGTCGAACTCGGACTCAAGGCCGTTCTTGACGGCGTTGGCCCGGGTCGCGATGGTCGGACCGTAGTAGGCCTTGAAGTGCTCGCCGTACTCGCGGGGCTGGTCGAAGGCCGTGATCTCGAGCGCATCGCGCTCGAGGGTCTGGAAGGTCACCCGGCCACCGAACAGACCCTGCAGGTGCTCCTCGCTGCCCCACAACGGCGGCGACGATGCTCCGGGAGGAGGCGGGGCCGCAAACGGCTTCATGGTGGCGAAGAGTGAGCCGATCATCCCCTCAGGCGTCCAGCTCAACAGACCGATCTTCCCGCCGGGCCGGCAGACCCGGACGAGCTCGTCGGCGGCCGCTTGGTGGTGCGGGGCGAACATCACGCCGATCGACGACATCACCACGTCGAACGACTCGTCCTCGAAGGGAAGGTTCTCGGCATCGGCCGGGGTCCAGGTGATGTCGAGGCCCGCAGCTTCGGGTCGGGCCCGACCGGCCTCGAGCAGCTCGGGCGTGAGGTCGCTGGCGGTGACGCTGGCGCCGCGCTGGGCGGCGGGGATCGCGGCATTACCGGTGCCGGTGGCCACGTCGAGGACGCGGGAACCGGGCTCGATGCCGCAGGCATCGACCAGGCGGCCGCCGAGCGGCAGCAGGAACGTGTCCACCATCAGGGGGTAGTCACCGGACGCCCACATCCCGCGGTGCTTGGTCTTCAGCTCGTCGTAGGCAACTTCTACAGTCATGGCATTTCCTTCCGTGGAGGTCGGCTGACAGCCTCCTACCGGGGATGACCGCGCCGCATCGGGCGAATTCCCCATCTCTTGGTCCTACGATCACTCCATGGATGCCCTCAGCGGCGATGTGGACGAAGGCCACAGAGCGCTGGAGGAAGCCCGATGGCAGGCGGCACGCGACAGCTTCGAATCGGTCCTGGACCGCGAGGAGTCAGCTTCCGCCCGGGAGGGGCTGGGCCTGGCGCTCTGGTTCCTGGGCGAGGTCGCCGAAGGCATTGCCTCGCGCGAGCGGGCCTTTGATCTCTACGTCGATGCCGGCCGCTGTGACGAAGCGGCACGGACCGCTGTCTGGGTGTCCCATCAGCACTACGTCGCTGGGCGCGCGTCGGCAGCGCGAGGTTGGCTGGCCAGGGCCGACCGCGCGCTCGAGGGAGTGGCCGACTGCGCGGGGCATGGCTGGGTGGCGGTGGAGCGGGCCAGGCACGCCCCCAGCGTGATGGAACAGATCGGCCACACCACGCGCGCGGTGGAGATCGCCCGACGAACTCGCGCCGAGGACCTCGAGGTGTTCGCCGTGAGCCTGTTGGGGCGAGCCGAGATGTCCGCGGGTCGAATGCAGCACGGCATGGCACTGCTTGAGGAGGCGATGGCAGCAGCTTCATCGGGCCGCGTGCGCAACGTCCACACCCTTGCTGAGGCGTACTGCAACCTGATCATGGCCTGCACCAGCGCGGGGGAGTGGGAACGCGCGGCCGAGTGGTGCGAGCTGGTCGACGAGTTCGCCCGCAAGAACGAAGCTGCCCCCTTGTTCGGCACCTGTCGGTCGGTGCACGCCGATGTGCTGGTCGCCACCGGGCACTGGCCGGAGGCCGAGCGAGCACTCGAGTCCTCGCTGGCGACGCATGCGCGTTACGTACCCGAGATGGGCGTGCCGGCCGTCGCGGCGCTGGCCGAGCTGAGAGTCAGGCAGGGGCGGTTGGCCGAGGCCGAGCAGCTGCTGTCGAGCCGGGAAGAGCATCCCTCGTCGCTGCGGGCACTGGCTCTGCTCCGGATCGCGGAAGGGCGGCCCGAGGCGGCGGCGTCTCTGCTCGAACGAGGCGTCGCAGCGGCCGAGGGAGATGTGATCCGGACCACCCAGCAGCTGGCGGTGCTCGTCGACGCGCGACTTGACTGCGGCGACCTGGCTGGAGCGCGCGAGGCCGCGGGAGAGCTGAGGGAGCTCGGAGCGGCGTGCGGGATGCGGCTCACGACGGCACAGGCCGAGCTGACCGCGGCCAGGGTCGCCCGAGCCGCCGGAAGACTCGACGAGGCCGCGAAGCCAGCAAGCCGAGCGCTGGCCGCCTTTCTTGCCCTGGCCATGCCGCTCGATGCTGGCGAGGCACGTCTCGAGCTGGCTCATGCTCTCGCCGGCAAATCGCCGGACGCCGCGATCGACGAGGCCCGAACGGCCCTCACGGGCTTCCGTGCGCTGGGCGCCACGAGGGCCGCTGACAAGGCGGCAGAACTGCTGCGCGAGCTCGGCGTCAGCACCGTCGGGCGTTCCCCCACAGCAGGACTGCTCACCGCCCGGGAGGAGGAGGTGCTCGAGCTGATCGCTCTGGGCATGTCGAACGCCCGGATCGCTGCAGCGTTGGTGATCAGCGAGAAGACGGCCGGCCATCACGTGAGCCACATCCTCGCCAAGCTGGGCGTGAGCAACCGCACCGAGGCCGCGACGTACGTCTCTCGCACCTCGTCTCGATAGATGCCCGCGCCGCGGTCCCGCAATGCGCAGGTGTCATCCTGGGGACATGCGCTTCGACAACCTGCTCGCCTCGGTGGGTGGCACGCCGCTGGTCGGCTTGCCCCGGCTGTCGCCGACCCCGGAGGTGCGACTCTGGGCAAAGCTGGAGGACCGCAATCCCACGGGCTCGATCAAGGATCGCCCCGCCTTGAAGATGATCGAGGAGGCGGAGAAGGACGGCCGGCTCCGGCCGGGGTGCACGATCCTGGAGCCCACATCCGGCAACACCGGCATCTCGCTGGCCATGGCCGCCAAGCTCAAGGGCTACCGCATCGTCTGTGTGATGCCCGAGAACACCTCGGTGGAGCGTCGACAGCTGCTCACGATGTGGGGTGCCGAGATCGTGTCGTCGCCGGCCGCCGGCGGCTCCAACGAGGCCGTCCGGGTCGCCAAGCAGGTCGCCGCTGAGCATCCGGACTGGGTGATGCTCTATCAATACGGCAACCCGGCCAACGCCCTGGCCCACCAAGAGGGCACCGGCCCTGAGCTGCTCGCCGATCTGCCTTCGATCACCCACTTCGTTGCTGGACTTGGCACCACGGGAACTCTGATGGGCGTCTCCGCCTACTTCCGGACGGCCAAGCCGGACGTGAAGATCGTCGCTGCCGAGCCGCGCTACGGCGAGCTGGTCTATGGGCTACGCAACCTCGACGAAGGCTTCGTGCCTGAGCTCTACGACGCCGACCTGATCGACTCGCGCTTCTCGGTGGGTCCGCGCGACGCCGTACGCCGGACCCGAGAGCTGCTCGAGCTCGAGGGCATCTTCGCTGGCATCTCCACCGGAGCGATCCTGCACGCGGCGCTCGGGCAGGCCACCAAGGCGGTCCAGGCCGGGGAGACCGCCGACATCGCGTTCGTGGTCGCCGACGGCGGGTGGAAGTACCTCTCGACCGGTGCCTACGAGGGCACGATCGACGAGGCCGAGGATCGCCTCGAAGGGCAGTTGTGGGCCTGAGGCGGTCGGTCGTCCGTCAGGTCAGCCGACGTTGAGGGCTTGTCCGACGTCGTACTTGCTCCCAGGCACCGGGCCGAGCCCGAGCAGGTCCAGCGCGAGGTTCGCCAGGTCTCCGTTGCGGATCGGCTGCTTGCCGGTGTAGGGCACCCGACGACGACCTGGATCTGCGTACGACGGGTTCATCGCGTACAGATCGCCATGGCGGACCCCGGGACCCCAGACCGCGAACGGAATGCGGTAGTTCACGTATTTCGTCGGATCGAGGTGACTGCGACCCTTGCCGCCATGGTCGGCGGTCAGGATGACCACGGTGCCGGCCAGCGTCGGATGAGTCTCAATTGCTCGGATGAGCTTTCCCACCAGCGCATCGACCTGCTCGACCGCGTCGAGGTACGCCGGCGACATGAAGCCACTGGCATGCCCGGCGACGTCGGCGCTGCCGAAGTGCACGAAGGTGAAGTCACGGCCTCCTTTGACCAGGTCGGCTCGGGCCGCCTTCATCAGACCCCGGTCATCGCGTTCGCGGATCAGCACTCGGTCGATATCGGCGTCCCAGGACCGCTCGAAGATCGAGAACTTCTCCTTCGCCGAGAAGAGCGCCGTCGGGCCGACGGTGTGCGCAATGGTGAAGACCGACGAGACCTCGTGGCCGGCCGCCGCCTGCACCGTGGTGCCGGGGCGGTGCACGTTCCAGGTCACCCCGTGCCCGCCTCGGGCGGCCAGGACGCGACGACCGGTGACGATGCTGGTGTGGTTGGGGAGTGTTTCCGTCGACTCGAACTGGCTCCGGGCGTTGAGGGTGGACGCTCCCTCGTCGAGGATCCGGTGCAGAGCGGGCGCACGTCCCTGACCGAGCTTGCGCAGGGCCGCGGGGTTGAGAGCGTCGATCGAAATGGCGAGCACCCTGGTCTCGACCCGTCGAGGTTGCGAGTCGGGGCCGACTGCCGACGTGGCGGTGGGGCCTGGGCCGACCAGCGCCAGCGTGCCGAGCAGGACGCAGGCGACAAGCTTCCGAGACTTCAGCACGAGCCGAGCCTACTCAGTCCGAACCTGGATTCCGGGCGAGATGACGGACACGGTGCGGAGATCTCGTCTAGCGCCTAGCCTGTCCGCTGTGCCGCCCGTGACCCCAGCGACGCTGATCGACGCCCCGATCGGCATCTTCGACTCCGGATTCGGTGGACTCACCGTGGCCCGCTCGGTGATCGACCAGCTGCCGCACGAGTCGCTGCTCTACGTCGGTGACACGGCGCGCCAGCCGTACGGGCCGAAACCGATCGCCGAGGTGCGGGAGTACGCCCTCGAGTGTCTCGACCACCTCGTGCACCAGGGTGTGAAGGCGTTGGTCATCGCCTGCAACTCCGCCAGTGCGGCGATGCTGCGCGACGCCCGGGAGCGCTACGAGGTGCCGGTCGTCGAAGTGATCCTGCCGGCGGCCCGCCGGGCCGTGGCTGCGAGTCGTAATGGCCGCGTCGGCGTGATCTGTACCCGCTCGACCGCCGAGTCGAGGGCCTACGACGACGCCTTCGCCGCCGCACCACACCTGACCCTGCACACCCAGGCGTGTCCGAGGTTCGTCGACTTCGTGGAGGCCGGCGTCACCAGTGGCGTCGAGCTGCTCGCGGCCGCCCACGAGTACCTCGATCCGCTGAGCGCCGCCGGAGTCGACACCTTGATTCTCGGGTGCACGCACTACCCGCTGCTGACCGGCGTCATCTCCTACGTCATGGGCGACGACGTCACCCTGGTCAGCAGTGCCGAGGAGTGCGCCAAGGACGTCTACAAGATGCTGGCCGACACCGGACTGATCCGACCCGGTGGGGAACCCGACGTACTCGTTCACGACGACGGGGTCACCAGAGGAGTTCGAGACCATCGGGCGCCGCTTCCTCGGCCCGGAGATGGTTGCTGCCGGCCAGTTCGCCGGGGGACTGGCATGAAGCTCACCGTGATCGGCTGCTCCGGCTCCTACCCCGGGCCGACTCCCCGGCCAGCTGCTACCTGCTCGAGGCCGACCACGCAGGGTCGCATCGTGGCGCGTGCTGCTCGAGCTGGGCAACGGCGCACTGGGGCCCCTGCACAACTACATCGACCCGCTCACCGTCGACGCGGTGCTCGTCAGCCACCTGCACTCCGACCACTGCCTGGATCTCTGCGGCTTCTACGTGATGCGCAAGTACAACCCGATCGGTGCGCCACCGCGCATCCCCGTGTGGGGACCGCCCGACACGGCGGACCGGATGGCGCGCGCCTACGACCTGCCGTTGGACCCCGGCATGCACGAGGAGTTCGAGTTCCTGGTCTTCGACGGGGAGTTCACTGTCGGACCGTTCACGGTAGAGCCGATCGAGGTCGACCATCCGGTCGACGCCTACGGCCTGCGGATCTCGGCCGACGGGGCCACCATCGGCTACAGCGGTGACACCGGTCCCTGCGCCGGGTTCGACCGGGTCGCCGCAGGTACGCAGCTGTTGCTCGCCGAGGCGTCGTTCCGCTCGGGTGACCCCAACCCGCCCCACCTGCACCTCACCGGCACCGACTGTGCCGACGCGGCCACCCGCGGTGGGGCGGAGCGGCTGGTGATCACCCACATCCCACCGTGGCACGACCAGAAGTTCGCCATGGCAGAGGCCGAGGCGGCGTTCGACGGTCCGGTGGAGCTCGCGCGACCCGGGGCCGTGTACGAGTTCTGATCCCATGAGGCAGGCTGCTGGTCATGATCACAGTCGAAGGCCTCACCAAGGCGTACGGCGGCTTCAAGGCCGTCGACGACGTCAGCTTCGTGGCGCACCCCGGTCGGGTCACCGGCTTTCTCGGGCCGAACGGCGCCGGCAAGACCACCACCATGCGGGTGATGGTCGGACTCACCAACCCGACCCACGGCCGGACCACCATCGGCGGCCACCTCTACCGCGACCTCCCCAACCCCGGCCGCCACGTCGGCGTACTGCTGGACGCGTCGGCGCAGCACACCGGCCGGACCGGCCGCGAGATCCTCACCATCGGTGCCCAGACCATGGGCCTGCCGCAGTCGCGGGTCGACGAGATGCTGGACTTGGTCTCGCTCACCCCGGCCGAGGCGAAGCGTCGCCTGCGCAACTACTCCCTCGGCATGAAGCAGCGCCTCGGCATCGCCCACGCCCTGCTCGGCGATCCGGCGGTGCTGATCCTGGACGAGCCCGCGAACGGCCTCGACCCGGCTGGCATCCGGTGGATGCGTGGCCTGCTGAAGGGCTACGCCGATCGCGGCGGCACCGTCCTGCTGTCCAGCCACCTCCTCAACGAGGTCGAGCTGATCGCCGACGAGATGATCCTCATCGGCCGCGGCAGGATCGTCGCCCAGGGCGACAAGAAGACGCTGCTCTCCATGGATCACAAGGTCAGCTCTCTGGCCATGTCCCTCGACAACGCGGCCCTGGCCGATGCGCTGAGAAGGAAGGGTTATGCGGTCTCGCCCGAGGGCGATGGCCTGCGCGTCAGCTGCGCCCCCGAAGAGGTCGGACGGGTTGCCCTCGAGGTCTCCGTCGTGCTCACCGACCTGCGCAGCGGCGCCGCCGGGCTCGAGGACCTCTTCCTCGAGCTCACCTCCGACACCCAGCGCGACACCACCCAAGGAGCACCGGCATGAGCACCTCCCTGGCCACTCCGATGCCGATGGACGTTTCGGCCACGCCCCCCGTCCCGATGATCCGGCTCGCGAAGGTCGAGTTTCGCAAGTCCCTCGACACCCGGGCGGGCCGCTGGTTCGCGGGCTCGATCGTCGGACTCTGTCTTGCCGTGATGATCATCCTCGGATTCGCGCTTCCCGATGACAGCCAGGACTACCTCGACCTGCTCGGCATCGCCGGGGGCGTGCTCGGCGCGTTCCTGCCGATCCTGATCATCATGCTGGTGACCAGCGAAGCCAGCCAGCGCAACGGGCTGGTGACCTTCACGCTCGAGCCGAGTCGCTCCCGCGTGGTGCAGTCGCCAAATTCCTGGCCGGCCTCGCCCTCGGGGCCTGCGCCATGGTGCTCGCCGCGGTCATGGCCGCGATCGGCACGATCGTCGGCTCGCTGGACGGTGGCTCGCCGGACTGGGCGCTCGATGGCCACCTGGTCTTCAACGGCTTCGTGCTTGCCAACCTGATCGGCATCTTCATCGGATTCGCCATCGGCATGCTGCTGATGAACACGCCCGCGGCGATCGTCGCGTACTTCGTCTACAGCCTGATCCTGCCCAGCGTGGTCGGGTTCCTGAGCTTCCTCAGTGAGGGCTTCGAGAAGGTCGCGCCGTGGATCGAGTTGAACACCGCCCAGGTCCCGCTGTTCGACGGCGACTACCAAGCCGACCGGCCAGGAGTGGGCGCAGATCGCGGTCGCCGGCACGATCTGGCTGGTCATCCCGCTGTTCCTCGGCATCCAGCGGCTGCTCCGCATCGAGTTCAAGTAGGGCTCGACAAGTCCGCAAAAACGGACGCGTTCTAGGGTCGTCGGCATGACTGCACGCGAGGACGGCCGCGCCGACGACGAGCTCCGCCCGATCACGATCACCCGCAACTGGCTCGACCACGCAGCCGGTTCGGTGCTGATCGAGTTCGGAAGACCCGCGTGTTGTGTGCGGCCTCCGCGTCCGAGGGCGTGCCGCGCTGGCGCAAGGGTTCGGGCCTGGGCTGGGTGACCGCGGAGTACGCAATGCTCCCTGCCTCGACGAACACCCGCTCCGACCGCGAGTCGGTCAAGGGCCGGATCGGCGGCCGCACCCACGAGATCAGCCGCCTGATCGGACGGTCGCTGCGGGCGGTGATCGACTACCAGGCGATGGGTGAGAACACCATCCAGCTCGACTGCGACGTGCTCCAGGCCGACGGCGGCACCCGCACGGCGGCGATCACCGGTGCCTACGTCGCCCTGGCCGACGCGTGCGCCCACCTCAACGTGTCCGCGGCGCTGACAGGGTCGGTGGCGGCGATCAGCGTCGGCATCATCGACGGCGTCCCGCGCCTCGACCTGCCGTACGTCGAGGACGTCCGCGCGGAGACGGACATGAACGTCGTGATGACCGGGGACGGCAAGTTCGTCGAGGTCCAGGGCACCGCCGAAGGTGCCGCCTTCGACCGGGCCGAGCTCGACGCCCTGCTGGCACTGGCCGAGAAGGGTTGCTCCGACCTGACCCGGATGCAGCAGGAGGCGCTCTCCGTTGGCTGAACCGGTGGAGGCCCGCCGGGTCTTCCTGGCCTCCCGCAACGCCAAGAAGCTCGCGGAGATGGAGCGCATCCTGCGGGAGCACCTCCCGACGGTGAGTCGTGGTCGGCCTGGACGACGTGCCGCCGTACGACGAGCCGGTGGAGGACCAGCCGACGTTCGAGGGCAACGCGCTGCTGAAAGCGCGCGCCGGGCTGGCCGCGACCGGCCTGCCGACCCTGGCCGACGACAGCGGCCTGTGCGTCGACGCGCTCAACGGCATGCCGGGGGTGCTGTCCGCGCGTTGGGCGGGCCCGCCCAAGGCCGACGCTCGCAACAACGAGCTGTTGCTCGCCCAGCTCGGCGACGTGCCGGACGAGTCGCCGCGGCGCCCACTTCGTCTGCGTCCGTGGCCTTCTGCCACCCCGACGGCCGGGAGCTGGTCGTCGAGGGCCGGATGGACGGACAGGTGATCCGAGAGACCCGGGGGAGCGGCGGGTTCGGCTACGACGTCGTCTTCGTCGCAGACGCTCGACCCGGCCGTCACCACCGCCGAGCTGTCGGCGCCGGACAAGGACGCGATCTCCCACCGCGGCAAGGCCCTGCGGGAGATCGCACCGAAGGTGGCCGAGATACTGGCGACTGAGGGTCACTCCCAGGTCCACGAGTCGAGGATCGCCTCGAAGTCCGCGTCGTACTCGGGGTTGCTGGACTCGCGGCTGAAACCGATCACGTAGTAGGTGTCGTCCACGATCGTGACGCTGGCGTCCTGCAGCACCTCGACCCCGGCCGCGTTCGTCGAGGTGACCTGCAGACCCACGGTCGCCACGCCACCGATGTTGGGGCCGTCGATCTCTACCGGGGTCGCGCCGACAGCGGTGCCGAGGTTCCTGCTCACCTGGTCGCGAGCAGCCTCCAGATCGGTCTCACCGTTCGCCGGGCCCGCCTCGACGATCACGTTCGCGAACGTCGACTCGAGCGACGCCCCGGGCGCGCTCGCCGTGTCGATCGTCTCCGAGCCAGGCTGGGCGGCGACGGCTTCGGTGACATCCTGCCACCGGTCGGGCAGCACGTAGGTGTAGCCCTCACCCTGGAGCACCTCGCCTTCCGGCAGGTCGGGCGTCTCGGTCTCGCTCGGCTGCGCGGTGGTCTCGTCGGCGCCGGCCGAGTCTCCGTCGGAGCTGCTGTCCGAGCCGGCCACCAGCACCACCGCAACCACGGCCGCAGCGATCACCGCCAGAATGCCGACCACGATCCCGATGACCAGACCTGCCCGGCTCTTCCTCGGTGGCTCCCAGGGTGGCTGACTCATCTCGGGGCTCCTGCGGTCGACGTGCTTGAGGGGGTACTTGAAGCGGGTGCCGGAAGGGGGAGTCGAACCCCCACGCCCAGAGGGCACAGAGACCTAAACCCTGCGTGTCTGCCTGTTCCACCATTCCGGCTGGGCCCCGAGTCTAGAGCCAGTGGTTGGCACGATCTCGTAGGTTCGAAGAACCGACAACGAGAGGATGCGCCGTGATCGACCTGACCCAGGGCCAGGAGCTGCTGCTGACCACCGAGGACGGTCTACCGCGGACCCGGCTGCAGGTGGGTCTGGGCTGGGACAAGCTGCGGACGGCCGGCTTCATGGGCACGGGCGCGCCGCACATCGACCTGGACGCGTCGGCAGTCGCGTTCGCCGACGGTCAGCTCGCCGACCTGGCCTTCTACAACAACTTAACGACTCGCGACGGGTCCGTGGTCCACCTCGGGGACAACCTCACCGGCGGCGAGCAGGGCGACGACGAGGTCCTCACGGTGGACCTCAGCCGGGTGCACCCGCGGATCGACACGATCGTCTTCCTGGTCAGCAGCTACCAGGGGCACACGTTCGAGTGGATCAACAACGCCTACTGCCGACTGATCGACGACGAAGGTGTCGAGCTCGCTCGCTACACGCTCACCGGCGGACTGCCCGACACCGGGCTAGCAATGGCCAAGCTCGTCCGGGACGGTGAGATGTGGAGGCTGCAAGCGATCGGTGAGGGAGTCGCGGTCACGATCCCCACCGAGTCGGTCGAGGCATTGCGCCGCTTCCTCTGACCGCCCCTCGGTTTGCCCCTCGGTTTGCCCCTCGGTCTGCTCTGTCCGCTAACCCCGAGCGAGCCACAAGGAATAGCTGCGCGGCTTGCCCATCCAGTCGACGATCTCGTTGTCGGAGACCCTGACGGCCACCCGGACCGCGTCCGCACCACCGAGTGCCTTGCGGGAGATCCGGATGAGCGTCTTCTCCCGGGCATAGTCCAGCTTCATGTCGTAGAACCCGTCGACCGGCTCCCCCCATTTGCCCACGCCGAAGCCCTCGGTGGACAGAAGCCGGTAGTCCGTGCCGGCGAAGTAGCCGCCGGTGAAGACGAGCTCCGGTCCCTTGTTCTCGGGATCGGTGTCGATGTAGACCGAACCTCCAGCGCCGGCTGCAGGGCTACGACGGAGGTTGTTGTGGGTCAGCACGATGCGGAGATTCTTCTGGGCATTGACGACGGAGACCGCAACCAGGTCGACGCCGTGGCCGCTCTCGATCGGGTCGTCGATCCCGAACCGCTCGGCGCTGGCAGGTCCGGCGAGGCTGAAGGTCAGGGCCGCGGCCGTGGCGGCGGCGCCGATGAGGGTCTTACGCATGAGGTTCTCGTCTCTTGAACGGGGGCAGCGGGACTGTGTCCATTTCGGGGTCCCACCTGGGGGCACAGAGAGATGACGCTGGTTCTCCTCGAAGGTTGCATTCCGCCTCGGAGCCGTCAAGCGAGGCCGAGGTCGCGGCGCAGCTTGGCGACGTGGCCGGTGGCCTTCACGTTGTACTGCGCCTGCTCGATCACGCCCTTCTCGTCGATCACGAAGGTGGACCGGATCACGCCCTCGACGACCTTGCCGTAGAGCTTCTTCTCGCCGAACGCGCCGTAGGCCAGCAGCACCGCCTTGTCCGGGTCGGACAGGAGCGTGATCGTGAGGTGGTCGCGCTCGCGAAACTTCGCCAGCTTCTCCGGCGGGTCGGGCGAGATCCCGACCACCTCGTAGCCGGCGGCCTGCAAGGAGTCGAGCGAGTCGGTGAAGTCGCAGGCCTGCGTGGTGCAGCCGGGTGTCATCGCGTTGGGATAGAAGTAGACGATCACCTTGCCGCCCGCGCAGGTCCCTCAGGGACACCTGCTCGCCGGCGTCGTCGCTGAGCGTGAAGTCGGGGGCCGGGTCTCCCGGAGAGAGTCGCGGGGTCTGGCTCACGGGGGTGGTTCCTCCTGGCGAATCGGTTATCGCGAGACTTTCGCAATAGCGTAGGGTCTTCGTTATGCACGTGCCCGACGGGTTCCTGGACGCGCCCACCTCGCTGGCCACCGGAGCAGTGGCCGCGGCGGGCGTGGCGATCGCTCTCCGCAAGGCCCGCACCGAGCTCGACGATCGTACGGCGCCGATGGCCGGCCTGGTCGCGGCCTTCATCTTCGCCGGCCAGATGATGAACTTCCCGGTCGGGGCCGGCACCAGCGGTCACCTGCTCGGTGGGGCGCTGGCCGCCGTGCTGGTCGGCCCGTGGACCGGAGCGCTGTGCATCAGCGTGGTGCTGCTCGTGCAGAGCCTGTTCATGGCCGACGGCGGCATCACCGCGCTGGGCACCAACATCACGCTGATGGCGCTCTGCGGCCCCTTCTTCGGCTACGCGGTGTTCCGCACGTTGCGCGCGGTGCTGCCGCAACGCCTGGCCATGGTGGCACCGGCTGCCGGGATCGCCGGGTTCGTCTCCGTCCCGCTGGTGGCCTTCGTCTTCACGCTGCTCTTCGCGATCGGCGGCACCGCGCCCGTCGCCTTCGGCGACGTGTTCACCGCGATGGTCGGCTGGCACACCGTGATCGGCATCGGCGAGGGGCTCGTGACCGGGCTCGTGGTCGCGGCCGTGGTCGCCTCCCGGCCCGACCTGGTCCACGGCGCGCGCGGTCTCGACCGACACCAACGAGCTCGAGATCCGCCAGGCGGTCCCGCTGATGCGACCTGTCAGAACCGTCGGTTCTTCGCGATCGGCCTACTGCTGGCCCTGCTCGTCGCCGGCTTCGGCAGCTACTACGCCAGCAGCCACCCCGACGGGCTGGAGTTCGTGGCGGGCAAGACCGGGTTCCTCGACTCGGCCGACGAGCCGAAGACCGCCGACAGCCCGTTCGCCGACTACCACACCAAGGGCGTCGACGACGAGCGCCTCGGCGGCGGCATCGCCGGAGTCGCCGGCGTACTGATGGTGCTCGTGCTCATGGGCGGCATCGCCTACGCCGTCCGCCGGCGCGGGCCAGCCGAGACCAGCAGCTAGTCCGTGGGCGCAGGGCACGGGCACCGGCTGCACTACCACGGTCACAGCGCCGTCCACCGCGCTCCGGCGCACCTGAAGCTGGTCACCCTGGTCGGGTTCGTGCTGCTCGTCGTCGCCACGCCGCGCGACTGGTACGCCGCCTATGCCGGCTACCTCGCTCGTCGTGATCGCGGTGATCGTGGCGGCTCGGGTGCCGCTGCTCTACATCGTCCGCCGGATGGTGATCGAGGTCCCGTTCCTGGTGTTCGCGGTGCTGATCCCGTTCGTCGCCACCGGCCCGCGCACCGACGTGCTCGGGCTCAGCGTCTCCGAGCCCGGCCTGCTGGCGGCATGGGGGCTGGTGGCCAAGGGCACGATCGGCGTGATGTCGTCGCTCACCCTGGCCGCGACCACCGAACCCAGTGAGGTGCTCCTGGGCCTGCGCCGGCTACGGATGCCCGAGCTGATCGTGCAGATCATGGGCTTCATGATCCGTTACCTCGACGTGGTCTCCGCCGACCTCGGCCGGATGCTGGTGGCCATGCGTTCGCGCGGGGCCGAGCCGCGCTCGCCGCGCCACTGGCCGGCCCTGGCCCGCACCCTCGGGGCGCTGTTCATCCGCTCCTACGAGCGCGGCGAGCGCGTGCACCTGGCGATGCTGGCGCGCGGCTACGACGGTGCCCGGCAGCCGAGGCAGCGATGACTCCCGTGCTCGACGTCCGGGGTCTGGCCTACGCCTATCCCGATGGTCACCAGGCGCTCTTCGGTGTCGATCTCCACGTCCACTCGCGGCGAGCGGGTCGCCCTGCTCGGCCCCAACGGTGCCGGGAAGACGACGCTCGTGCTGCACCTCAACGGCATCCTCCAGGCCGGTGCCGGCACGCGTGGCGGTCAGCGGCCTGCCCGTCGAGAAGGCCAACCTGGCGGAGATCCGGCGCCGCGTCGGCATCGTCTTCCAAGATCCAGATGACCAGCTCTTCATGGGTTCGGTGCGGGCCGACGTCGCGTTCGGGCCGACCAACCTCGGGCTGCGCGGTGCCGAGCTCGACGCCCGGGTGCTGACCGCTCTGGAGATGGTGGGCATGGCCGACTTCGTCGACCGGCCACCGCACCACCTGTCCTACGGCCAGCGCCGGCGGGTCGCGGTGGCGACCGTGCTGGCCATGCAGCCGGAGATCCTGGTGCTCGACGAACCGTCGTCCAACCTCGACCCGGCGTCGCGGCGCGAGCTGGCCGACATCCTGCGGTCCCTGGACGTGACCGTGCTGATGGTCACCCACGACCTGCCCTACGCCCTCGAGCTGTGCCCTCGCTCGGTCGTGCTGAGCGACGGAAGCGTCGTGGCCGACGGCGCGACGTTACGGCATCCTCACCGACGGTGCGCTGATGGCTGACCACCGATTGGAACTCCCGTTCGGGTTCGACCCGACCACCGTTGGTAACCTGCCCCAGTGAGCCAAGAGCCGTCCGCCATCGAGCGTGAGATCGAAGAGACCCGCGAGCGTTTGGCGACCACCATCGACCAGCTGCTCTACCGGTCGCACCCCAAGACCATCATCAGTCGCGAGTCCGCAGCGATGAAGGCCCACTTCGTCGACTGAGGCGACCGGTCAGCCGCGCACTGACAACATCCTCAAGGTGGTCGGCGGCGTGGTCGGGGTCGTCGCGCTCCTGGTCCTGATCCGCAAGGTCGCCTCCTGAAGCCAGCCATGTCCGACAAGACACCGATCAAGATGCTGCACGACCGCCTCTTGTGCGAGGTCGACAGCGAGTCGGGCGAGCGGCGGTCCTCCGGCGGCATCGTGATCCCGGCGACCGCGGCCATGGGCGCGCGGCGACTTTCGTGGTCGCGGGTCGTGGCGGTCGGTCCGCACGCCCGGTCGGTGCAGGTCGACGACAGGGTGCTGTTCGACCCCGAGGACAAGGCCGAGATCGAGGTCCACGGCGACGTCTATGTCGTGATGCGCGAGCGCGACGTCCATGCGGTCGCCGCCGGACGACTCGGCGACGAGGCCGCGGGCCTCTACCTCTGAGACGGCAACGTAGAGGGAGGACCTGTCGGTCCGGAGGCACTGGCCCCCGGCACGTAGGCGAGCTCGGCGTTGTCGGCGTCGGCGAGCCGACCACCGGTCCGCAGCTCGTGGAGGTCGGGGATCAGGCTCGCGGCCCCGGCAGCCAGCAGCATGCAGCAACCCGAGCACGACGAAGCCGATGGTGTAGCCGCTCTCGGCGGGGAAGCCGGACGGCCCGTGCTTGGCCGTGACGATGCCGGCCATCACCGCGGCTCCGACGGAGCCGCCGATCGTGCGGATGTTGGCGTTCATGCCGCTGGCCACACCGGTCTGCGCGGCCGGCACGGAGGCGATCACGACTCCGGCCAGGCTCGAGAAGACCAGGCCCGAGCCGAATCCCTGGGCCGTGGTGGAGAGGTAGAGCTGCCAGGTGGAGTCGTGCCAGACGGCAATCGAGAAGAACGTCGCCGACATGGTCAGGGCGCCGGTCACGATCACCGCGCGGGCCCCGAACCGGCCGATCAGGGTGGCGGTGGTGAAGCCGACCACGAAGCTCATCGCGGCCGAGGGAAGCATCAGCCAGCCGGACTCCGAGATCGACGCTCCGAAGCCGTACCCGGCGGCCTCCGGGGTCTGCAGGAACTGGGGCAGGAAGCCGAAGGCAGCAAACATGCCGAAGCCGACCAGGCCGGCCACCGCGTTCGTGGTCCAGACCCCGCGCAGGCGCATCATGTCCATGTCGATCATCGGCACCGGCACCCGGCGCTCGACCATGACCCACGCGGCCATGCCGACGGCGGCTGCGGCGAACAGCGCCAGGACGCGCGGCGAGGTCCAGCCCCACTGGTTGCCTTCGCTCAGCGCCAGCAGCAGGGCGACCAGCCAGATGGCCAACAGCACCGCGGGCACCAGCGGCAGCCGGGCCGGCGTACGGATGGGGGACTCGGGGATGAAGACCAGTGCCGCCGCCCCGGCCGCGGCGGTGGCTGCCATGGGCAGGAGGAACAGGCCCTGATAGCCCATCAGGTCGACGATCGGACCGGCGATCACGATGCCGAAGCCGAACCCGACCGCGGTCAGCGAGGCCAACACGCTGAGTGCCCGGGTCACCTCGCCCTCGAACTCGTCGCGGGCGATCCCGAACGACAGGGGGAGCACTCCGCCGCCGGCGCCCTGCACCACCCGGGCGAAGATCAGCCAGCCGATGGTGGGGGCCAGCGCCGCGAGCAGCGAACCGACCGCCAGCGCGATCAGGCAGATCACCAGCATCCGGGTCTTGCCGACCACGTCTCCGATCCGACCGAGCAGCGGAGTGGCGATCGAGGCGCTGAGCAGGTACGCCGTCAGCACCCACGTCACCGTGTTCTGGTCGGTGTGGAACTCGCGCTGGATCGTGGTCAGCACCGGCACGATCAGCGACTGCAGCAGCGCGAACGACGAGACCGAGACCGCCAGCACGGCGAACGTCAACCGGCGTCGGCCGGCCGGGGCGGTGGGCACGAGGTGGGATCTCCTGTCGGAATTGGTTGCGTAGGGCAACCAGTTCTCGAATTGTAGTCGCCCCGTCCTGGAGGGCGTTCGCCCGGCGAGCACTGTGAGACTTGTCGCTCGACCCCTTCGAAATCGAACGTTGCTAGATCCCCGCCACTGGGTACCGCTCACTGCCGGACCGGAAGACACAACAGGGGGTAGTCATGAACGACCGAAAGCACTGCGCGGAGTGCGCACTGGCGTACTCGGACGAGGCGTCACACAAGTTGGTCCACGACGCGGTGCTGGCGTCAACGCAATCGGTCGACACTCCTGCGGGTGGCGAGATCCTTCAGCCGCAGGCGTAGATCTAGTGCCGGTTGACTCGCAGGAAGCGCTCCTGCTCGCACTGACCACGGCCGTGAGCTGTGTGGCCGTGCTGCTACTGATCTTGGGCGCTCTGGCCTTGATGACATGAGGACATTGGTGGTGTGCGGTGGCTGGGCCGCGGTGGGGACTCCAACAGCGAGTCGAGCGCAGAGTCCAGCAGTGAATGAGCCTGTTTCTGCAGGGTCAAGGGTTGCAGCATGTGCGCTGGCGAGGGCCCCTCGAAGAGGTGTAGGGACAGGTTCGGCCAACGTTCGAGGCGCTGGAATCGGCCGTCGCGCATGAGTTCGCCGTAGAGAGGTTCATCCGCCGAGAAAGCCAGGTACGCCGTCGTGCCGTTGTCACGTACGCAGTCCAGCTCCAGGTCGAGCCGGTCGCCTCCCGCTCGTCGGGCGGAATGCTGAGCCGCAATACGGGCCACCCACCGAGTAGGTGCCGTGATCACACGTCTGACGACGGCGCGTGCCACCAACAGGAAGTCCGCAGCGGGGACTTCACCGCGAAGGATCCGCCGGTGTGTGCTCCATCTGGCGATCCGCCCTACGAAGCGGCTCCGCCTGACGGTCCACTGAAATGGGTCGTAGACCAGCGCCATGGGGTTGAGCATGACGATGCTGGCAACTCGCTCATCGGCCTGGGCCACCTGAAACGACCAATAGGCTCCGGAGCACAGGCCGGCCACCAGGAACTGACGCGGCACCTGGGGATCGTCGAGGACATCGAGGACGGCACGGATCGCCTCGCTGCCGTCAGCAGCATAGAGGTCCGAATCAGGCATCCCCGAGGCGTCCGCACCGCTTGCCTCTCCGATTCCGGGCAGGTCGAGGCGAAGAGTCGGGACGCCACGCCCCGCCCAACGTCGGCTCGCTTCGACCCACATCCGATTGGGCCCGATGTGACGGATGGCTCCGGCGTTCAGCAGCACCACACAAACGGAACGCATTTCCGCCGAGGGGCTCACTGAGCACGCCGAATGCCCGGCCGGATGGCAGCTCAATGGCCAGCGGACGTTCGGTCAGCTTCCGGTGATCCGCGGTGAACGTCGCGAAGGCAGGCATTGGGTGATCGCAACCCTTGGTCGCCGTCGTAGGCGTGTCGAGGCCCAGCCAGCGCACGACCTGTGTCATGACGTCCCAGGGTGGTGCCGACAACTGCGGCTCCGCCATGAGCCTGCCGTAGCCGCTGCCGGGAGCGAGTACGACGGCGGTGCCGTTCATCGCCAGCGCTTCGTGAAGTGCGGTGTCGACCGGAACGCCGTCGCGATCGATGAGCAGTGCACGTACCACTCCCAACGGAGGACTGGCCGTCAAGTCGATGGCGTTCACGGCTGCCGTCGTGGCAGCCGACATCACAAAGCCGTTGATGATCGAGTCCGCACCGTGAACCGGCGTACTGCGCAAGTAGGACCCCTCGAGCCGGGCGAACGCCTTCAGCTCGCGGGTCACGGAGGCACCCAGGGAAGGGACCGCCCACAACACGAGCTCGTCCAGCTCGGCCCCTGCCGCCGACGCCGCGCAGGCAAGCAACCCGCCGAGTCCCAGTCCGATCACAGCGACCTTGTCACAGTCAGTCCTCGACCGTAGCCCGGCGGCAGCGAGGGTGATTGTCCGGAGCCATGAGTCAACGAGATGCGGATCAGTCGGTGACGTGGCGCTGTTGCCCGTGCCCGGGAGGTCGAGACGTAATGTCGGAAATCCATCCGCAGCCAACGCCGCAGCCCAACTTCGACGGCTGCGATAGGAGCCGCTTTCCTCCCAGCCGAACGGCGGGATGAGCAGCACGGCCGTGGTTCGCCTCGCTTGCGGGGGTTGATGCAGAACCGCGAAGACAGGCTGGCCGTCAACGTCTAGGTAGTGAGGATGAGCCTCCTGCATCAGGCCAGCTCAACATCGATGTTGATGGGTTCAGCGAGGTTGACCGCCGTGACGTGTCCTGTGAAGCCCGAGCCGACTTCCGTCTGATGCATGCGGACAGTCCGGGTGCCTCCAGGTTCTACCGGGAACGCGTCGTCGTCCGCCTCGAAGCCTGGTGCGTGGAGCCGGACGCCATGCGCATACCTGTCGCTCCTCACGTCCACGAACAGGTGGGTGTGGTACCAACGTCCAGTGGCGGTGAGCCCAAGGCGCTCCGCTGCCTCGACCTCGGACGGCCGGTGCTCCGGGAAGAACACGGCTTGGGACAACAAATCCGTCGACTCACCGGTGACGCGCTCGAGACTCGCGACCACGAGGTTGAAGTTCGGAGAACCGAAGCGGTAGGCGTACGACGCGTCGACGAAGCGCCCGAGCAGCGCCTCCACACTCCACTGCTGGGTCGTGTGAGCCGGGACAGGAACATTGGTTCGAGCCTCGTCCACCAAGATCGCTCCGTCGCGGTAGAAGGCCACTCGAATGCGAGCACTGATAGGCGCGCCGCTGTCATTCGCAACGTGGACATCGAGTCCGGCAAGCCCCTCATCGGTCAACCAGATGGCCAGTGGAGCGAGCGCCCTCCGCAGATGGTGGTAAGCCACCTTCGGGTTCCCGACGTCATCCAGTAACCCCCACCCCGCGCCAGGTTCGAGGTCGCTCAGCGCCAGCACAAGCGCACCACCACAGGGAGATGCTGCACGGCGCCACTCCCCGAAGACCTGGGCCATCACCTCACCCGAGGTGGCGCGACTCAACTGGAGGTAGCGCTCGAGGTGGTCCCGGCGAAGCGCCTCGACATCTACGCCGTACAACGCCGCTAGATAGTGGTCTCGGACGTCGGCAAAGTCCCAGGATGCCCCCACATCACGTGGCACAAAGGTGGCAGACGGATGCGGTAGGTCAGGCAAGTTGGCGAACGCGAGGCATTCAGCGGCGAAGCGGACAGCAGAGATCCGCACATCGCTCAGCGGCCTCCGATACCCGCCCACTCCGTAGTAGTTCGCGATGCCCTGCCCCGGGCGGAACGGCAGACCGACCCCGCACGGTGCGGACGGGACATAGATGACCTCGGTGCCAGCCTCGCGAATCAAACGGGGAATGACCTCACCGAACAGCTCTCCTCGGCCGAGCTCCTCACCGCGACCAGACATCGCAGCCTGCTGCTCGACCTCGCTGTTCCCACACAGCACCGTCAGGCTCGGCCGTCGGAGTAGATCGGCGAGCACGCTCTTCACCTCTGCTTCTACCAGGAGTCGGAACGCCGGGTCAGCGACCGGGTAGTCGAAGTTGGCGAACATGAAGTCCTGCCAGACCAGGAGTCCGAGCTCATCACACAGGTCGTGGAACGTGTGCGACTCGTAGGCGCCGGTCCCGGCAACCCGGATCATGTTCATTCCTGCATCGCGGGCGCGTAGGAGGCGCTGTCTCAGGGCCTCCTCCGTCGGTGCCATCCCCACCAGGTCGAGCGGTGACCAGACCGCTCCCCGCGCGAAGACAGCAACTCCGTTCACGCGCAGATCCAAACCTTCGGTCAGGATGTCGTGGCCGGCGGGACCGGGGGAGATGTCTCGGAAGCCGACCCGCCCGGCCTCTAGCCGTACCTCCCCGGCGCTCGTTTCATCCGCAAGCGGATGCGGTACAGGGCCGGGGTGCCGTGCGTGTGCGGCCACCACCGCTCCACGTCGTCGAGCTCGATCTGCCCGGCAGCATGGACTGATGCCCCTAGGGTGGTGCAGTTCGAGCGGGGTCGAGGCTGGGCCAGAGGGACCGAAGATCTCGGCGGAGACGGAACTGACCGCCGTGGCGTCGAGAGCGCGCAGTTTGACCGTTACCTCGACGATGCCACCCAACCCTGCTGGCCGGGCACTGACGTGCAAGTCGTCAACGGCAAGGGTTCTACGGCGTTCGAGCGTGACGTCGCGCCATGGTCCGATCACCGCGGGTCCGGAGGCGAAGCCGGGAGCCCGGCCGAGCAACATGGTGCGATGGTGGCGGAGCCCGCTGACCGCTATCCGCGTGCGCCATCGTGCGCGCGGTGGCCTGGATATGGCCATGGCCGGTCCGAGCGCCCGGCATCGGATCGCGACCTCTGCACCGTCATTCATTCGGGGCCCCAACACGATCTCGTGGCTCGCGAACATCGACTCACTTGTCAACAAGAGATCCCCGTCGACGAAGACGTCGGCCAGCGTGGCGATGCCGCCGAATCGCAGCACGACTTCCTCTCCCGCGGCCGCCGGGGGACCCTTGAGCCTGGATCGAAACCACCAGTCCTCGGAGTCCAGGTCCCGGGGGACGACCGCTCCTCGGGCCGCGTCGCGAAGTGCTCCTGCGACCGTGCCGGGGACACGCGCTGGTAGCCAGCTCGCCTGGTCGAGCTCCCCGGGGTGGGACGCGCTGCCCGGTGCCGCGGCTGCGACACTCCATTCCTTCACCGACGCGATCGCATACCGGTCAGTGAACGGCAGCATCGAGTTGCTCCTGCGCCTCGGTCCAGCTGGCCGCAAGCTGGGAGCTCGCAGCCTCCGTGTCGAAAACGCGCCCTCTCGCGAGCTTGAAAGAGAGCGTCTTGCAGTCGCGCGCGATAGCACGAAATGCTGCGGCGGCGGCAGCGCCCCGCGTGGCAAGCAGCCAGTCGAGATACGACGCTGCGATCTCGGAACCTGCACCCGCCATCCGGACAGTCGCGAAGGCGTAGGCATGGAAACTGGCCCTTCCGCCTTCAACGAGGGCGGGCATTCTGCTCCGAGATGCTCCCCGAACCGCTGAAACGGGTTCGTGTCCGGACGACGGGCCAGGTGGTGCTCGAGGAGGTCGCGCGCGGCGCTTCTCAGGGTGCTCGCCCACGAGGCGTGGCGCGGCGCGGAAACGTACCAACTCGACGTATGGAGGAAGTTCAGCTCGGCGGTCATCGAATCCGCTAGTCGAAAGACGCTCCGAAAGTCGTCGCCTGCGAGATCGTAGATTCCCGCGTTGTGGAAGTACCTGAGGCGCTCACCGGCAAGGTCGATCGATTCGATGACGACTGAGGTTTTCACATGTTCGTGTCGATAGGTGGTCGCCGCTGTGTCTGGGAGATGAAGGCGTCCAGCTCCACGATGAGTGCTCCGGCGCGAGTGCCAGCTGCTCAGTGCCTGACTGGGCAGCGATCGATAAGGCTGCATCTCATGGATCTCGATACCGAACAGTGCATCGAGCTCGTTCGGTGGCGGCTTGAGGAAGGTGAACTGATCGCCCTCGAAGTCGCAGCGAATGGAGCAACCGAGGTGGCGAGCGGTTCGTCTCCCCTGCGCATGGAGCAGCTCGATCAGGATGTCGGCATAGCAGTTGGTCTCCGGGTAGGCCCGCTCTGAGGCGTGCAGCGCGTGAGGCTCGTGGTTGGCGGGATCGATGCCGAGCAGGCTGCATGACCCTGGCAAGGAAGTCTATGCGTCACGGCCAGAGCTCCTTGCGGACGCGGGTGGGCCACCTGCGCGGGCTCGCTTCCGTGGGCCCGAAGCAGAGCAAGTGTGACCCGCTCGAGCCCGAACCCAACGCACGCCGTATGAGCATGGGGCCGTCGGCGTTGGTCAAGGAGTGTTGCGCAGCAAAGAACTCATGGTGGTAGTTGAAGGACGCCACCGCGGTGGGCTCCGGTTCCGACGATCTGCAGAGCAGCTCGAACTTCAGCTCTTGACTTCGCTGGCTTGCCGCGAGCATCCGTCCACTTCTGCCGAAGAACGGATCGGACTGCAGTATCGGCACCTTGCCTCGAGGCCGATGGAGAGAAACAGCTCGGGAGACCGGTCCCTCCAGCTGTCCCGCCAGGCTCTGACCGAGCCAGGCTCACCAAGTCGAACCATCTCTCGCATCCGGAAGCTCTGCATGCGGGTCGGGTCGGCCGACGGTTCGTGACGAAACACCCAGGCGCCCCCGAGATCCAAGATCGCACCTGCCTCTGGTAGCGCACCGCGCTGGGCCATGGCGGGATACGCGGCCTGGCAGGCAGCCGGGGTCAGCACGATGTCTGTCATCGTCTGGAACTCGCTCCAGTCCTCGTGACGAGCGGCCGGCCGGCCTGCTGAGTTGCTTCGATCTCCCCTCCTCCCGAGAAGGCGAAGACCGAGCCCGCCAGGTGGGGGAATGACGCGAGGTATCCGTGGAGCTCGAGGTGGCGCCGAGGCAGTAGTGGTGGGAATCGCAGCTGCTCCGGCGAGTCAGCAGCACCGGCTCGGCCGATCGAACGATCGACCGCCGTAAGGATGTCGTCGAAGACAGGCCCACAGCCATAGACACCGGGAACACCAGACGAGATGAGCAGCTGACGCGACAACAGATCGGTGAGGAAGGCGAACTCCCCCAAGTCCGCGAGCTGCAGGCCGGTCATCACACATCCTTGGCGACGAGCAGGAGCCCCGCGTTCGTCTCGTGGATGCGTTCGTTGGAGACCATCAGTGACGCCGACAACGCATCACGCAAATGGCGGCCCACGCTGAACGGGGTGTCGTTCTTGTAGCCCACCACTCCGCAGATGTCCTAAGTGCACCGAGGCAGACCCGTGGCGCCTTTCCGACGCAGCGATCTTGAGGTTGTTGAATCGGACTGCGCCTGCTGGCGTCGCTCGATCTGCTTCCGAGGCTCGATGAGGTAGAACCGCAGCGCCGAGTCAACTTCGGCGCGCATCAGCGCGAGGTCAGTGAGCAAGCCAGACAGCCGTCGCGCGGTTGGGGGACAGCGCCGGGGCCTGGCTTGACAGCTCCCTCGGACAAAGGCGCGAGCGCGATCAAAGGCATCAGTGGCAATCCCTAGCCAGACGTGCGACCACAGCAAATGCGCGACCGGGACCATCGTCGTTGCCGAAATGGTGGCGAACGAGGCGCCGGCAGCACCTGTTCAACGGGAAACTCCGCACGGACCATGTATCCCGGTGAGCAGGTGCCACGCATACCGAGGGGATCCCAGGTTCCTGGCTGCTCCAGCTGTGCTTGACCCCGGACGCGTCAGTGCCAGCACTTGGTCTCCGGGTGTCGCATCGGGGCTACGTCGGAGCGTGGTCAGTAGATCATCGGCCTGTTCGCCATAGCTCACGGTCGGCGCCCGCTTCTCGAACAGCGTGATGCCGTGGTTCCGCGGGCATCAGGGCTGCAATCGAACGACCGATGTCGCCGCCGTTGCCGACCTCCGAGGTCACCGACCCGATGAGCCGCTGGTCAGGGCGATACTGCGGAGATAGTACTCGAACCACGGCACCGCCGCGCGTGGCTGGCCAAGGTGGCCACCTGGATCTGGTGCATGGCAAAGACCATGGCGGTCGGCCCGCAATGACGCGCGAGCTCGAAGCAGAGCGTGGCCACGACGCCCAGAGAGGTACCTGCACCACCGAGATCGGATGGGCACCAGGATCGACAGCGCTCGTCCTCACGCAAGGCCGCGATTGCTTCGCTCGGGAAGCGGGCCGGGATCATCGTCTCGCTGGCCAGGGGAGCGACCACGTCGTGACCGATCTGTTTCCGCACCGAGGAACGCAGTTCTTTCTCAAGCGTCGACGTGCTCATGTGAACGCTCCACCCGTCAGCGACGCGATCGCGGCCGCTCATGGAGTTGACGGTCCGGAAGACTTCGCGAGTGAGCATCTCGTCAGGAAGCTCCAGGTCGAAGGCATCCTCGATGGCAAGCATGAGGCTCACGCTTGCGTGAGACGTCAGGCCAGCGAGATAGAGGTCATCCTCGTTCGTCCACGGTCGCGATAGCCACGGGAAGTCGAGCAGCGGTCTGGACGACGCGACGAATGACGTCTCGGCTCATGGCCGCCCTCCAAGGGGCGACTCCGCCTCGGCCACAACCACTGCCATCGCGAAGCTCACCATCATGAGACAGGCTTACGTCAAAGTTCGTCAGACCTTCCCTGGCTGCGTGCTGCGGCAGCTGCCCCGCTGACAGTTCGAGGCTCACGCCTCCCCAGGTTGTTCGGACAACTCGAGCGAGCGCCAGGGGAAGCCGCGGTCCCAGGTGCTCTGCAGCACCTTGAGGGTCAGCCTCCTTGGCCGCGAAACGCGCCGCGAGTCGCTGAGGGTCGGGACCTGTGGCGCGACACGCTGTCGGCGACCTCGGCCTCGGTGTAGACGCGCTGCAGATATCTATCGTCCATGATCGAGGAGGGACTGTCTGACGTTCGATACGGCCAGCACATCAGTCCCCACTCGGAAGGACGCGCGCGCGGCGGGAACCGTCTGCGCCGCATCGGCAGTGAGAGCGCGACGGCCGGCGGTGACATTCATCGGGAGCCGATCGGGTGCGTACGTCGAACCTGACGTCGACCCTTGAGGTAGGCAAACGGTCCCGCGAACATGCCGGCTACTTCGGCGAAGACCAGTGCTCGTGGCGCCCGGCCGCCGATCTCGTGCGAGTGCCAGGTATGAGCCAGGCGGCGGGCGCCCGAAGGGAGCCGAGAAGCGATCGCTCTCGTTCCCTGCGGCTCCATCATGCTTTTGAAGACGAAGGCGGTGAGGCCACTCCCGTAGCTGCGCAGCTGGCGCCGAAGTGCAAGGTCGTCGGCACGGTGAACGTGCCAGACGATGGCTGACGGCTCGTACACGAGGACTTCTCCGCCGTCAACACCCGGACGAATGCGTCAAGGTCCTCGCCTCCGCCTGCCGGCGTGCCGGCACCGAGCGCCTCGTCGAATCCGCCGAGGTCCAGATAGGAGTTGACGGTCGACCGCGAAGTTGGCACCCGGTCCCGAAAATTCCGGCGCTGTAGGGATAGAGGGGGAAGCGTCCGCTCTTTCGGCAAGGTCGAAGACCCGGGTCTCGTGGTGCCTGGCCCACGAGTACCGCCGGTCGAAGAACAGTTGAGCTTCGTCGTCGAGCTCCGCGGGTGGAACACTTCCGGTGACACACCCCGCAGCAGGGTCCCGACCGAACCCCGCCGTCAGACCGTGCAACCACCATGAATCGACCCGGACATCGTCGTCGGTGAAGGCGACGTGCGATCCGGTCGCCTCTTGGAGCCCCCGGTTGCGGGCCCGAGAGAGTCCCGGCGCATCCTCCCGGACATAGCGAAAGCGCGAGTCGTCACCGACGACGCGCCGGAAGCAGTCCTTCGTCTCCTCAGTCGTGGGAGCGTTGTCGACGATGATGAACTCGATGTGCGGATGACGAAGTTGGCGCAGGTGACTCAAGCACGTAGACAGGATGACGGGGCGCTCCCGCGTGCACACTACGACGCTGATCGACCGGTCTGGATTCGGGTAGGCGCGGGTACAGGTAGCCGCTCGGGCCGCCTCCACCGACCAGTCCTCCAGGAGCAACAAGCCATCCGCACCGAGGTGCCGCTCCAGAGGCCCCGCCAGCTGGCAACGGACCGAGATCCAAACCTGGCGTGCCGTCAGCGGTCGGGCGGCCAGCGGGATCGAGACGAAGCCCACCGCCTGGTGGTGGAGTCGCACCAGCAGTCGGGCGTCCGTGTCGGCCAGCTCCATGGGTCTGGAGACCGGGCGTGGTGTCAGGGATTCGCTCAGCTCCAGCTCGCCGATCCAGATCCGAGGGGTCACCGGGGGTGCGCCGCCGCGAGTGCGCAACTGACCGGCGGGAGCCGTTCGATCGGGCAAGGTCAAGGGCGTGCCTCATCTCGTGATGCTCCGGCTGGAGTGCCGGTCTCGAGGTGCCTTTCCTAGAGGGCGGGGCTTGAAGGCGAAGCGAGCAAGGCAACGGTGCGAGTTCTGTTACCCAGCCGACCCGCGTCGGTCACTTACCTCATGGTTCGTCGCTGCTCGCAGATCGGATCAGGCTTGGCGGTGCCCAGGCTCAGGGGTAGCCCAACAACGGATCGTCATCGCTTGTCCGTCCAGGCGCGGAAGGCGGCGTAGGCCGGCTTGGCGCTGAAGTTCGTCCTGAGCAAACCCAGGTTGGCATCGTAGGTCGCCGGTGCCTCATGGAGCGACGGGTCGTTCCGGAAGTTGTACCAGAAGGCTGCCTTCACGTACGGGTACGACGAGCTCATCTTCTTCAAGGCGGCCGTCAAGTACTCCGCCTGTTGGGCCTCGCTGACTCCGTAGTCTCCGGTCGACGTTGACCAGCCGAACTCGGTGAGCCAAATGCCTTTGGCCGCGTCGCCATTGGAAACCATGGTCTTCCGCACTTCTTCGATACCGCAGAACGCGTCCTTCGCGAGCTTGGCTCTGCCTGCTTGGTCCCAGCACCACGTCGGATCGACCGACCCGGTGTAGGGATGAACGGCCACCACGTCGAAGTGCTTCTTGGCGCCAGCCTTGTACAGCTGGGCCAGGTAGTCGTAGTCGTTCATGGACAGGCCGCCAAGGACCACAGTCGACGCAGGGTCGGCAGCTCTGATCGCTCGCGATCCAGCTGCAAGTATCGGAAGGTATTCGCTGGCCTTGGGCCCAGAGGGCCAGAAGCGACGGATATTCGGTTCATTCCACACTTCGTAGGCGTGCACTCCCATGCCGCGGTAGCGATTCACCATCGCGCGCACGAAGCGGCCGTAGTCAACCGCGCGTGTGGGGCGCCAGTACTTGTTCCAATGCTTCCCGGCACTATCGATGTGTTTTGCGGGATCGGCAGACGCCCAGTACGGCACCCCGTCGGCGATCGGCATCAGGACCTGGATGCCTGATGCTCGAGCGGCTCTGACGGCGTAGTCAACCTCGCGCAACCATCCCTCGTTCAAGGCGCCCTGCTTCAGGGGTTCGCCACCGCTCCAGCTGATGTTCGCGCGCACCCATTCGACGCCGACGTCGGACATGGCCGCGATCGTGCGGTCGATCTCAGCGCGTGAGATCCCCCAGGTGATGTCGGCGACCGCACCGACCTTCGGGCCCGCGGGGCTGGCCGAAGGTGCCGGAGCAAGCGGCACCACTACTCCAGAAGCGGGCGCTACAGACGGGCCCGCAAGGCTTTCGAGGGCGGCCAAGGCAACCGCTCCCGCGACTGCTCGACGCGCGCCCGAGCGCCGATCACCGCCCTTCCGACGCTCAGGGAGAAGGCCACGATCGCCGCCTCTACGGCGGTCTCGACGCTCGTCACGGCGATCATCACCTGATCGGCGGTCCGCCATGAACTGAGCAGGGTCGGGCGTGTCCATCGTCGCTCCCTCGTGCCGACCGAATCCTCCCAATAATTCTTCGGCGGCACGGCCGACCCTAGTGCCGCGTCCACATCCCGTTGGCGTTTAAGAGAAACTGGTTGTTTCTCGCGCCGCGCTATTGCTTGCGGTGGGGGTAGATCACCGGACCCTGGTTGCGGACGAAGGTGGCCCAGTCGGCTGTGGCAGCGTGCACCGGATCCAGCCAACCGATGGTGCGCGGCAGCACCTGCGAGTTGGGGACTGGCGCCAGGTCAAGGAAGACTTTGGTCCAGTCGGCGGGCTGCGACAGGGCCGCTTCCACCGTGCCGGCTGCAGGCGGAGGCGCATAGTGATAGATCACCGCGTCCTGGTTGCGGTAGAAAACCTCCCAATTGGCCGATCTGCTCAGGGACCTGCCGAGCGAGTCGAGGGAACCGGCAGGCACCAACCCCAACACTTCTGCGTAGATGGCTTGACCGCCGCTCAACACGAGGTACTCATCTTGCGTCAGGCCGCCATCCGATGCCACGAACTTCGAGATCGCGGGGAGATCCTTCGATCCCAGGCGCCGATGACGTAGCCCAGGCACCGAGGTCAGCAGGTCCGGAGGGTTGTCGCCTTGACTGGTGTAGTCGGCGTAGTTGGCACCGACCCTGGTCGGGAAGTTCGGCGAGACCAGCGACAGCTGACTGCCTGGCTCGGCGCGGGAATAGAAGTACTCGCTGGCCTGTCGTTCACCGGCCGTAACCATGTAGAGCTCGGCTGCCCCGAAGGTCGTGGACCCGAACATCACGACCGCGGCCAACAGCACCACGCCGGCCGTAGGAACTGCCCACAGACACCTTCGCGCAGATCCGAGGTCGAGCGCGGACCCACCGAGCAGCGCCACCCAGGGGAGCGAGAACAGGTAGATGCGGAAAACAGCTTCTCCGCCATAGCTCTGCCCCAGCGCAATCAGAACTGGTGAGGTGGCCAGCAGGGCGAGGAGCAGGGTCGGTCGACGCTCGGCCAGCCTGCGGACGGCGCCGACCGCAGCCAGCGCCCAGAGGGACATGACCAGCGCAGGTGCTGCCAGGGCGGTCACCCGTCGGCCGGGGAGCACCGCGGCACCGTCGTCTTGGGCCTCGCCGAAGATGTTGGTGAACGGATTGAGGACGGACTCGAACAGATCGTCGCGTTGCTCGAGGGCTGACAGGTTCAGCATGAGGTAGCCGACGGCGACCAGACCCAGAGCGGCGATGACCCATCGAGGTCTGACCAGCCCGGCGGCGGAGACAACCCCTAGGCCTAGCAGCACCACGTACGGCGAGAGCTGGTGAGAGACCACGATCGCAGTGAAAACAAGGAAGAGGAGCCCGTACGCCGCCGAACGGGACACCTCCTCGCCAGCTGCCACATCCTCGTCGCGCGTGCGGGTGGGAGGCGCGCCGCCCACCTTCGCCATCAGCTTTCGGGCGAACAGGACGAGCGCTGCCGGTCGATCCGACTGCATCCAGGCCAGAGTAATCCCGAACAGCGCAAGGCTGAGCACGAAGGCCAGCGACTGTGGCGCGAAGTAGTCCTGTCCCACCCAGTTGCCCGTGACAAATATGAACAACGCCAGCCAACGCGCGCGCTGGCTCACCGGACACGTCCGGAACACGAACCCCAGCATCAGGCATATCAGCAAGTTGATGTACAGCGGCGTCCACGCCGCGTAGTCCAACGGGCTGGCTGCTCCGGTGATCTGCGTGAACCACGCGGCGAGCGTGAAGAAGCCCGGCCAACTGTGGTAGATGTCGATCCCAGGATCGACGTTCCCGAAGAGGTTGATGTAGCCGACGACTCCAACGTGCTTGTAGGCCCACGGATAGATCGGCTCGTCGAATATCAATGGCATCGTCGCGTGCAACATCACCACCAAAGCCGCGAGGTGGAGAGTCAGCCGCGTCGGCGACAGCTGCGCCTGCGTCACTGTCGCAACTATCGAGCTGACCAGGAGTCCGACGCCGACGAAGAAGACGGCCGGGAAGGCGGCGAGGAGACCGAAGTCGTTCAGATCGGAGGCTTCGGTCGCCCGAACTCCAAACAACCACAGACCGACGGCGACAGGCAGCAGCAGGTCTGACAGTTCCAGCCGGAGCAGCCACTCGGGGGTCGCGACCGACTTCAGGTCTGCCCAGTCGGACTTCACGTGCAGCAGCAATGCAACGAGACAGATGCCTCCGAAGACGAACAACAGCACCGCAGGATTCCACAGATGGAGCCAGGCCACTGAGACGGTAGCCAGGGTCATCACAGCGAGGCTCACAGCGGCCGCCAGGGCGAACCGAGTCGATTCCACCGCAGAAGGAAGCACGTGGTCGAGAAGCGCCCATCCCGGGACGAACGTCATGAAGGCAACAGCCAATGGGATTCGCAGCTCAACCGGCAGATCTACGGCCACCCCGACGATCAACCCGATCGTGACCAAGATAGCCGCGACGTCGACCAGGGGCCAACGCGCTTGCGGCTCGCTACTCGGTCGCACGGCCGCCTCCGGGTGGTGCGGCTGTGGTGCGGATCAGCCGCCAGAGCCGAGGCGCGACAAGCGCGGCGACGAGGACCTCGGCCAAGAGATAGGCCCTACCAAGTCCGACCAGGCCGCTCGACCTCATGCCTACGACCGCGCCCGAAACGATCAGAATCACCAGCAGCCCTTCGGCGAGCAATACCCGACTCACCCGAGCGCGGACCCGCTCGACGGCCATGTACAACACGATCACGGCGTGCGCCGCTGTCCCTGCCAGCAGCAGCCGCATCAGCGAGGTCGAGTGCTCGACGTACTCCCTGCCGAAGGGCGCCAGAATGAGGGGTGCTGCCACGAACAGAACGAGCACCCCGGGCGCAATCACCCTCAGGTAGCGCAGTCCCGTCTTCCTGGCCAGTGAAGGAAGGTTGGTTTCGTTGTAGGCGCCCTCGACCAACAGAGAGATGCTCAGACTCTGGGCCAGGGCTCCTACCGCCCCGGCGATCAGGAACGCCATGTAGAAGTGGGCGTTTGCGGTACGCCCCAGCACCGCGATGACGAGGAGCGGGAGCAAGGCGTTGGATCCTTGGCTGAGTAGGGCCGCGGCGTAGTCAGTGCCGAGGTAGCGCAGCACGGCTCTGCGATCGGCCAGTGGAACTGCCGAGATCGCCGAGGCAGGAGGGTGGGCGGGAGAACGGAGCACTCGGGAGAAGATCAGCGCATTCATCGGCACCAGCACCAGCACCATTGCCACCAGCCACGCAACGAACACTCCGTGCTCGACGAGCTTGGTGGACAGCCACAGCATCAAGGCGATCTTCAGCACGCCGAAGATCGCGTTGCCGATGGGCACGGCGACGGACCAGCGAGCAGCAGTCAGCACGGCGTCCTGGAGCGCGAAGGTGTTCCAGAGCACCACGGCTCCAACCAGAGCCAAACCGAGACCAGCATCGTCCGACAGAAACGCGAAACCGCTCGACAGCTTGGGGGCGAGGACTAGAAAGCCGGCCGCGAGCGCCGATCCAACTACAGCGGTCAGCACATACGCCGCCAGCACCGGTCGCCAACGTCGGTGTGCGACCTGGGGCAGCAACCGGGAAATGCCCATGCCGAGGTCAAGCTGGGCAACGGTAGAGATCAGGATCATTGCTGAGACCAGGGCAGTGCTCTCGCCGAGCTGCTCTGTCGAGTACAAGCGACTCGCAACGACCCAGAACACCAGCCCCAGCACCGAAGTCGCGGCGGTGTTGATCATCAGTGACCAGGCGGTGGTGGTCAGTGGCTCGGCGGAACGGCCCCGCACAGGGCCAACCCGCCCCGGCGTTGTTGCCGAGCTGTTCATCGGAGGGGCTGGTGGTGTGCTGGTCTGTGGAAGCTGGTCAGGTGGCCGACCACGTAACCAGCTGTGGTGATGCTCACCCCAGCGACAATGGCGAGAGCTCGGCGTCCGGCGCCTGGCTCGCCCCGGCATGCAGATGCGACCGCGCGGATCACCCCGCGCGGGAGCACCCGCAATGTGTATCTCCGCTCCGCGGACAGCGCCCGCGATTGCCCTACCTCAGCGGCCACCTGCGCCTTCGAGCGGCCCTCAGCCCAGCATCTGGTGCGGAAGTAGTGCCAGGTCAGCCGCTGGGCCGGCACGCTGTGACGCACAGCTGCTTGGGGTTCGTAGACAATGCGCGAGGCTGGCCAGCGGCGCGAGATGCGGATGAAGAGCTCGGTCTCCTCGCACCCCATGGGCCGGGTGCCGATCCGGCCCATCCCCTCGGTAAAGCCTCCGATGGACGTTACCAGGGCGCGGCGCACAGACATGTTCGCGCCGATGAGGTTACGGACTTCCGACCGGGCGACGGGCATGCCGAGGTAGGAGCAACCCACGACCCAGTCGAACTCGACGGGCCACCATGCCGGCCTGGTCCCGACCAGCTCCGGGAGGGCCGCACCGCCGCTGGCAGCGACTTGCAGATCGACGTAGGGAGCAAGCAGCGAGGCGAGCCAGCCAGGCTCAGCGAAAGCGTCATCGTCGAGGAATGCGATGACGGTCGATGATGACACCTCCACACCGGTGTTTCGTGCGCCGGACAGCCCTTTCCGACCACGGTTGGCGACCACCAGGACGTGCGGGCCTGGTGGCTTCGGCGACGACCCCTCACCCCAGAGTGAACGGGCTCGGTCCTCCAGCTCCAGGTTGTGGTCGATGACGAGAACCACTTCGTCCGGAGGGGGATCCTGGCCCAGCACCGAGGCAATCGACCGCTGGGTGACGTCCCAGCGGTCGACGGTGTAGGCGCAGACGACGACGCTGGCAGACATGGAGCCCTCGCTTTGTTGTCTAACTGGGACGCATCCATTCCGCCAAGATTGTCCGCAGCACCCGGACGCCGTCGCGACGGGCGTGCAGATTTGATGTGCCGGAGATCCGGTCTGCCTCAAAGCTCGGAACCTCGATCACCTTCAGCTCTGATGCGGCCAGGCGGATACTCATCAGGGTCTCGACCTCGAAGCCGTCGCAGTCGGAGAACGAGGCCGGCAGGGTCTCGGTCCAGAAGGCGTTGTAGCCATAAGCAAGGTCGCTGTACTTGGACCCCCAGATCCGGTTGACGAGCGTGGTGATCCCCCAGTTCCCCATCCTGCGCACCGGGGTGATGTCATCGCTGCCGCCTCCGGTGACGAAGCGAGTGCCCTTGGCGAAGTCATATCCGTTGGTCAGTGCCGCCACGAATCTCGGGATCTCTGCGGGATCGGTCGAGCCGTCGGCGTCCAGCATCACGGTGATCTCTCCTGTGGAGGCCTCGAAACCACAGGACAGTGCGTTGCCCTTGCCCTTGCCTGACTGCTGGACGATGGTGACGTCAGGTCGGAGCGACTTGGCAACGGCCACGGTGTCGTCGGTGGAATGGCCGTCGACGATGACGACCTCGTGAATCCACTCTGGGAGTCGCGCCAGGACGTGCGGCAGGTTCTGAGCCTCGTTGAGAGTGGGGATCACCACGGTGACACTCGGATGGCGGGTGGCTCCGGAGTTCACAGCGATCGCAGCGGCGGGTAGCCAGCCAGCCAGCTCTATGCCGGGTTCAGGTGCTTCCTCCAGACGATCCTCGTGCTCCACTCGGATCGGCTGGACGGGGTCTCCGGCGCGTCGCCACAAGGCGTGCAACAACTCCTGGGTGACCTCGTCCGAAGCTTCACGACTCCCGGTGACGCGCATAGCAACTGCGAAGGCAACAGAGCCAATCTCGTCGTAGCGCTCCTCGAAGGTCTGAGGTCTCCGGCGCTGACTTAGGCGACGCTCCTTGATGGGAGCGACTTCGGTTGCGCGACGTTCGGGCTGTTTAGCCTCTCGCAGCTGTGATGGAGAGGCTGGGTCGTACTCGTGTTGGGAAATGGTCTGCGCCTAACTGGAAGGCCGCGACGTTCGGTCGCCAAGAGAGGCTCCAGGCTGGGACCCGATCGAAGTGGGCGCGGTGCGGTGGCGGGATCAACATCTAACTGGCAGCTGTCCAGACTCCACCCCGGCATCTCCTCGGTCATTCAGTGGTTCGTCGCCCCATACGCATCGGATCACTATGCGGGAGTGATGCGGGAGGTCGATCCATCTTCGATCGGGTGACGAACCCACTAGGAGATCTCGCCCGGACCTTGCTCGGGGTCGTTCCGTCAAGAAAGTGAGTTCTTGTGGTCCAGGAATCCCGTCTGTCGTCCGTCTTGAGTGATTTCGCCAGGACGATGGTCACTGACTTCCCCATCCAGGGCATCCTCGACTCCCTTGTCGAGCGCATCGTCGAGATTCTCCCGATCTCGGCAGCCGGCGTCACCTTGATCGAGGAAGGACTGCCTCCTCGCTACGTCGCGGCCTCCAACCCGGCGGCCCTACGTTTCGAACAGTTGCAGTCCGACATCCGCGAAGGCCCGTGCCTGCTGGCGTTCACGACCGGGAAAGCTGTCATTGTGCCGGACATCATGACCGACGAGCGGTTCCCGCTCTTCGCACCGGCGGCGGTCGCGGCAGGAATGGCTGCGGTGTTTACGTTCCCCATGAAGCATGGAAAGGATCGCGTCGGCGCGCTGGACCTGTATCGCGACACGTCCGGACCGATGGGGGAGCACGACCTCGAGGCAGCCCAGACCCTGGCCGACGTAGCAGCGTCCTATCTGTTGAACGCCCAATCGCGCGAGGAAGCTCAGCGGATCTCGAAGCTGCTGCACCACAGCTCATCGCACGATGCCTTGACCGGGCTGCCGAACCGAGCGCTGCTCTATGAGTGCCTGAATCGCGCCGCCATGCGAGCGCGGAGGACCCACACTTCCGCGGCCATCCTGTTTGCCGATCTGGACAACTTCAAGCAGGTGAACGATGCGCATGGCCATCACGTGGGCGACCAGCTTCTGATCGCCGTCGCCCAGCGGCTCTCGAAGCTCGTGCGACCTGGTGACTGTCTTTCCCGGATCTCGGGGGATGAATTCGTGTTCTTGTGTCAGGACCTGCACAGCGAGGACGAAGCCGGCCAGGTGGCCAATCGCATCACAGACGCGTTCAGAGATCCGTTCGTGGTTGACGGGAAACGACTGGCGATCACTGCCAGCGTGGGCGTCGGTTACGCCGGACCGGGCGAGCACGTCTCTGGCAAGCTGGTTGAGGACGCGGACACTTCGATGTATGAGGTCAAGCGGGAACACGCCGAGCTTCCCGAAGGTGCTGATCGTCGCATCGTTTCGCGGAGCGAAAGCCAACGGCGAGAGCCCCTCGATGGCGATCTGGGGTCTGCGATCGACGACGGCTCGATGACGATGTCGTACCAGCCCATTGTCCGGGCCGCCGACGGCCTCGTCACGGGTGTCGAGGGGCTTCTGCGCTGGGCGCATCCGGTCCGCGGGGCGATTTCTCCGTTGCGTGTCGTCGAGTTTGCCGAGCAGGCAGGCGCGATCAACGAGCTGGGGGCATGCACCCTGGATATGGGGATGCGTGACCGAGATGGGTGGCTAGTTGCCGCCGTGCCGGTTGTGGGGCTGTCGGTCAACGTCTCAGGACTGGAACTGGTGAGTAGCGGCTTTTGCTCCATGGTCGAGAGCGCCCTGAAACGCCACGCGATGGAGCCAAACAATCTTACCGTAGAGCTAATTGAGAGGGCGACGCTTGACGATCACTTGCGCGCAGTCAGCGTCATGTTGGAGCTCAGGGCTCTCGGAGTCCAGCTTGCCCTGGACGGGTTCGGTACTCAGTTCTCAGCCTTGACATCGTTGCGTCAACTTCCCCTCGACCTGGTCAAGCTCGATCGAGCGCTGGTGGCCGATCTCGACGGGACCGTGGAGGGTGGAGCGATCATCCGTTCGGTCACCGAACTGGCTCACGAACTGGGCCTCGTCGTTGTCGCCACCGGGGTTGAGGACGGCGGGCAGCACAAGCGAGTTCGAGAACTCGGATGCGACTTCGCGCAGGGGTTCTACTTCGCAGCACCGATGAGTGCTGACGTGCTCCGCGGAAGCGGGGTCCAGGCAGTCAACGGCTCACTGCACCTGCCGACGGCATAGGGGTCGTTAGCGAAAGCTTTCGTCGACCCCCGACAAAACCGCTTGAGCCACATCGACTAGATGTGCACCGGACGTCCGAGCGCGGGTACGCAGCAACTGGAAGGCGTCGTCGACGCTCACGCCGGCGAGCTTCGATACGGCCCCCTTGGCCTGCTCGATAATGACACGACTGTTCAGTGCTCCTTGAAGCTGTTCGGTCACGGCCTCGGCCCGCGATATGGCGCGCTCCTGTAGCAGGGCGATGGTGGCCAGGTCGGCAAGGGACTGGACGATCCGAACCTCAGCTGAGGCGAACTTCACTTGCCCTGCGTCAAAGATGTTCAGCGCTCCGAGGGTTCGGTCTCGCAGCCGCATGGGAAAGGCGTGCACGGATTGGAACCCGGACGCCAGTGCTCGAGGAGCGAACGTCGGCCAAATGGACATTGCGTTGGTCAGGTTGAGATTGACCACCGGTTTGCCGGTGGCGAAGCAGTCCAGGCATGGCCCCTCCTCGTTCTGGATCTGGAACAACTCAAGGGCCGCGGCGCTCTGATTGGAGGCCGTCATGAACTGCAGCCGGTCTCGCTGATCGGTGAGCAGGATGCCGACCGCGGCGGCGCCGCTGAGGTCGGACGCGTGGGTCGCCAAGTTCTGCAGGAAGTCGACCAGGTCGAAGTCATCGACGAGAGTGTCTGCAACCTCAACGAAGAGGTTCGTCAGCTTTTCGGTGGAGATCATGCGGGCCCCTATTCGCGCCAGCAGCATACTACTCAGCGTCGTTCGCGATCATCCGGAAGCTGGACCGCGCCGGCGACGATGTCGGCAGCCAGTGCGCTGACGTCCAGGTTGGTGGCGAAGGCATGCGCTCTCATCCTGGCCATGGCGTCCAGAAGGCTCACACCGAGCTCAACCATCACCATGCCTTGTGCTTGGTAGACCTGGTCGCGATAGTCCAGCGTGCGGAGCAGCCCTGGGTTCGGGTCACCGGGCGGGCTCGTCACGGTTGGGGCTAGGAGGACCTCGACGGCTAGGTCAACGAACACTAGACAGATAAACACCTGTGCGTCCGCCAAGAAGACTGAGCGCGATCCCTGGAAGGTGAGGGTCCCGAGCCGCACTGAGCCGATTTGCAGGGGAAACGCGAAGACGGCGGCTACTCCCAGTTCGCAAGCCCCCGAGACGTAGCCCGGCCAGCGCCGAGAGGCGCTCTTGAGGTCGGAGGTGAGTACGGGTCTCCCTGTGGTGAACGCGTCCCGTCCAGGGCCCTCACCCACACTGAGCTGAAGGTCCTCGAGTCGCTGGCTGAGCGGATCTGACGTAGCAGCAACCGTCTCGGTCCCTGGCATTCCTGCCCCGTCCGGCGAGATCAGGGTGACCGCGGCACCGGACAGGTCAAGTTCACAAGTGGCGACCCGACACAGCTGCTCCAAGGTGGCGCGGACGTCCTGGATTTCCGTGGCTCCGCTGCCGCGCACGAGTGCCGTGAGGCGACGCAGCTCGCGCCCATGTCCCCCGAATGGCCCTTGCATAGCAGCCTCCCGATGGCTATCCCTAGGTTCCCTCCGGACGTTTCAAGTCGGGGCTTCTGCCGCCTGCTCCGCCGAATGCGTCGAGCCTAGCCACCGCTGTCACGGCACTTGTTGGAAAGTAGGGCTGGGTCTACCCTGAGACAGCAAGTCACCTTCCATGGTGTTGCCCCAGACCCGGTAGCGCGCGATGAAGTTCAGCATCGGTGCGGCGGTCTCGTTCGTGTCTATGCGGATCGTCACCGAGCCCGCGCAGGTGAACCGACAACTTCTGCGAGGTGCCATCATGACCGTTGAAGATCGTCGCTTGCTCGGGCCCGTAGTTCCGCCTTCGATGCTGGCTTCCGAAGATCTGTCGACCTTGCTGACCAGATCCGGGGCCGGTGACCGGGAGGCGTTCGCCGAGGTCTACGACCGCACGTCAACTCGATCCTTCGGTCTCGCCTTAAAGGTGCTGCGCGACTGGGCGCAGGCAGAAGAGGTGGTGCAGGAGGCGTACCTCGATATCTGGCTCAAGTCATCCCGGTTCGATAGTGATCTCGGTACCGCCACGTCGTGGATCCACATGGCGGTACACAGCCGGGCGGTCAATCGAGTGCGTTCTGCGCAGTCCCGACTCAATCGTGAGGGCACCTACGCTCGCCCAGAGGCGCCGATGTGCGCCTGGTCCGACCCCACCCACGAAGTGGTCGACGAGGCATTGAATGGCAGGGTTCTACACCAGGCTCTCGCACAGCTGTCACCGAAGGAGCGGGAGGTACTGGAATTGGCGTACCTCGGAGGACTCACCCAGTCTGAGGTCGCCAGGTCGACCGGGGTTCCTCTCGGCACGGTCAAATCCCGGACGCGCGTCGGGCTCGGGCATCTGCGCGTCCTGCTGGATGAATCGGCCAATTGACGGGCTTCGCTGGAGATAGCGCCTTCGGTACGGCATCCCGGACTCGAACCGGGAACCCGCTGATTAAGAGTCAGCTGCTCTGCCAATTGAGCTAATGCCGCGCGTGGTCAAGCGGGGCCGAGGTTACCAGCGGCCGACGCCTCCGAAAAATCGGTGCGGGGGTGCCCTACCGGGACTCGAGCACAGCCTGGGCGGCGTTGTGTCCGCCTAGACCCGAGACGGCACCGCCGCGGCGGGCGCCGGCCCCACAGAGGAGCACCGCGGCTGCGCCGGTCTGCACCCCCCAGCGAGCGGCCGGGGTGTCCAGGAGCGATCGGTTCGTGGCCCAGGGCCAGTCGAGGTCACCGTGGAAGATGTGACCCCCGGGCATGGCCAGGTCGCGCTCGATGTCCTGGGGGATCTTGGCCTCGATGCACTGCCCGGAGTCGACGCCGCGGGCGATGCGTTCGCTCAGCGGCTCGACCAGATGCTGATCGATCGACTCGATCGCTCGCTCGACGGCCCGGGCCTTGGCAGCGTCGGGATCCTGGGCGAAGAGACGAGCGGGGGTGTGCAGCCCGAAGTAGGTGAGCGTCTGGAAACCCTGGCCGACGTCTCCCAGGATCGATGGATCGGTCAGCGAGTGACAGTAGACCTCGCCCGGCAGGGCGTTGGGCACCCGCCCCGCGGCGGCTTCGGCGTACGCCGTCTCGAGCTGGCTGTAGTCCTCATTGAGGTGCAGGGTTCCGGCGAACGCGAGGGCCGGGTCGACACCGGACCGCAGGGCGGGCAGTCGGTCGAGCAAGAAGTTGATCTTCAGCTGGGCGCCCTCGGGTTTGGAGGTCAGGTCCTCCGGCTCACCCATCAGGATCCGTAGCACCCATGGTGCGACGTTGGCCAGCACGAACCTGGCGGTGACCGTATGGGATCGGGTGCCGTCGTGGTAGCTGACTTCTGCCCCACCGGTCGCGTCGTCGCCAGACCGGATGGCGCTCACGCCGGCGTCGGTGACGATCCGCGCGCCTGCCTGCTGGGCCGCGCGATGCAGCGCTTCGGTGACCGCGCCCATGCCGCCGATCGGCACCTTCCACTCGCCGGTGCCGTTCCCGATCAGGTGGTAGAGGAAGCAGCGGTTCTGGATCAGTGAGGGGTCGTGCATCGACGCGAACGTGCCGATCAGCGCATCGGTGGCGACCACCCCTCGGACCGTGTCGTCGCTGAAGCGTCGTTCGATCGCGACGCCCAGGGGAGTGGTGACCAGGTCGCGCCAGGTGTCGGGATGGATCTGCTCGGCAATCGCTCGCTCGCGCGGCAGCGGGTCCAGCAGCGTCGGTGAGACGACCTCGGCGAAGCCGGCGACGTCGGCGTAGAACTCGCGCCAGGCCTCGAAGTCGCCGTCCGAGCCGGTCAGGTCCAGGAACGACTGTCGAGTAGCAGCACCTGGGTCGCGCTCGACGTAGAGACCACCCGACCTGCCGTCGCGCAGCACCGGTGTGTACGACGCGGTCTCGCGTGAGGCCAGCGCGATGTCCAGCCCCAGGTCGTCGATCAGCTGCTGTGGCATCAGCGAGACCAGGTAGGAGTAGCGGGAGAGGCGGGTCTCGAAGCCGGAGAACGCCTCGGCGGAGACGGCCGCGCCACCGATGTGGTCGAGGCGCTCGAGCACCAGCACCGACAGTCCGGCTCGGGCGAGGTAGGCAGCCGCGGTGAGACCGTTGTGGCCGCCCCCGACAACGACCACGTCGTAGTCCATGGTTCGACCCTATGCCCTGCCTCGGAGCTGCTCTTCCGCGGAATATCAATCATTCAACTACCGTTGGACGAGGTGAGTTCTGAAGGAGGTGGGCCGGATGCCCGCAATCACCGTTGACGACCTGACCGTCCTCGATCGCCTCCGCGAGCCCGGACTGGGCGACCAGCCGCGACCCGTGTGGCAGATCAGCACCGCGCCGCAGGGTTACGAGGGGGAGGGCTTCCCGGTGCGTCGTGCGTTCGCCGGCATCGACCTCCAGCAGCTCGATCCGTTCGTGATGATGGACCAGATGGGCGAGGTGGAGTACGCGCCGGGTGAGCCCAAGGGCACCCCGTGGCACCCCCACCGCGGTTTCGAGACCGTCACCTACATCATCGACGGCGTCTTCGACCACCAGGACTCCCACGGTGGTGGCGGCACCATCACCAACGGTGACACCCAGTGGATGACGGCCGGCTCCGGCTTGCTGCACATCGAGGCGCCGCCGGAGTGGCTGGTGGAGAAGGGCGGCCTGTTCCACGGCATCCAGCTCTGGGTGAACCTGCCCCGCGACGCCAAGATGAACGCCCCCAAGCTACCAGGACATCCGCTCCGGAGAGGTGCAGCTGCTCACCTCCTCGGACGCCGGTTCGCTGGTCCGGGTCATCGCCGGAGCCGTCGACGGCCATCAGGGACCTGGCTCCACCTTTACGCCGATGTCCCTGGTGCACGCCACCATCGAGCCTGGTGCTCGGCTCGAGCTGCCGTGGCCGGTCGAGTTCAACGCCCTGGTCTACGTGCTCAACGGCAGTGGTTCGATCGGCAACGATGCCCAGCCGATCCGGATGGGGCAGTCGGCGGTCATGGGTGCCGGCGACTTCCTGACGATCGCGGCCCACGAGTCGCAGGAGAGCCGCTCTCCCCAGCTGGACGTGATCGTGGTCGGCGGCCAGCCGATTCGCGAGCCGCTCGCCTGGGCCGGGCCGTTCGTGATGAACACCAAGTCGGAGGTCCTCGAGGCATACCAGGCTTTCCAGCGCGGCGACTTCGGCCACATCCCGGCCTGAGCCGAGCCCCGTCTAGGGTCGCAGCGTGGCCAGGATCTACCGCGACGCATACGGCATCCCCCACGTCCGGGCCACGACCGTCCGCGACCTCGCCCATGGCCAGGGCGAGGTCGTCGCCCGTGACCGTGCCTGGCAGCTGGAATGGCTGCGACGTCGAGCCACCGGGACCACGGCCGAGATCTTCGGGAGCGACGGCCTGCCGTGGGACCGCTTCGCCCGCAGGTCGCTGCTGGTCGACACCGCCCGCCGGGCCCACGACGGCCTCGACGAGGAGACGGCTGCCTTCGTCGCGGCGTACGTCGACGGGATCAACGCCGGTCTCCACGCCGACGCGCCCGAGCTGGCCACCCTCGGCATCGAACCGCAGCCGTGGCCGGAGTGGATGCCGCTGGCGACCTTCCACGCCCAGCACCTGCTCTTCGCGAGCCTCGGTGGGGAGCTGTGGGACCGGCGGGCGCGAGCCGTGCTGGGCGACGAAGCGTCACTGCTCTCGCACGAGGGGCCGATCTCGAGCGGCAGCAACGCGTGGGCCGTGGGTGGCGCCCGCACGGCCAGCGGTCAGCCACTCATCGCAGGCGACCCGCACCGGGTGATCGAGTCCCCGGGCGTCTACCTCCAGATCCGGTTGGCGTGCGATGAGTTCGACGTCGCGGGCTTCACGTTCGCCGGCGTGCCCGGCGTGCAGCACTTCGCGCATGCCGGTGACGTCGCCTGGGCGATCACCAACGCGATGGCCGACTACCAGGACGTGCACGACGCCGGCCCGGTCGTGCAGCGGTGGACCGAGACCATCGCCGTCCGCAACAGCCACCCGAACGAGGTCTGCGTCGAGGTCACCGAGCGCGGCCCGGTGTTCACCGACGGCCTCAGCTTCCGGGCCGCTTCGGCGGTCCTCGGCGATCTCGGGTTCAACGCCCTCCTCCCGCTGCTCCGCTCGCGCACCGTCGACGACGTCGATCGCGCCCTCGATGCCTGGGTCGAGCCGGTCAACAACGTCGTGATCGCCGACCGTCACGGCGCGGTTCGCTACCGCCTCGCCGGCCGCATCCCGCTCCGCAACGGGACCGAGTGGGAGGGCTGGCACGAGCCGAACCGCTCCGAGATCCCTGCCGATGGCCAGGTGGTGACCGCCAACGAGCGGCGCGGCCCCGAGAGCGAGCTGGTCGGCGCCGACTTCGCGCCGGCGTACCGCGCCGACCGGATCCACGAGCTCCTCGACGGCCGCCACGAGCTCGGCGCCGCCGACTTCTGTGCCATCCACAACGACACCCACTTGGCGACGGTGGCCCTGCTGCGCGGCTTGGTGCCCGGAGAGTTCGACGACTGGGACGGCCGGATGGACGCCGACTCGAGCGACGCCGCTCGGTTCGCGGCCTGGCGCAACGCACTGGTCCGCCGGATAGCGGCCGACCCGCTCTTCGATCCCTTGCACGAACCGGTCACCGACCTGGTCCACGAGCCCTGGCTCGACGTGACCGCCCACATCGGACTCGCTCTGCCGAGCCTCGTCGAGGCGGCCACGCCGTACGGCATCGATCTCCGTGAGCTGGCCCAGCTCGCACTGGACGACAGTCGCGAGCACCCGGCGACGTGGGGTGAGACCCATGTCGTCGCGCCGGTCCACGCCTTCGACATCACCGACTTCACGCCACCCGAGCTGCCCGCGCTCCCGGTCGACGGCGACGGTGACTGTGTGCGGTGCACCGGTTCCCTGCCGGGCGTCACCGACGAGGCCTACCGAGGTTCCGTGGCCCGTTACGTCTGGGACCTTGCCGACCGCGAGGCCAGCGGCTGGGTGGTTCCCCTGGGTGCCGATGGGCGCCCCGGTCACGCCCACCACCTCGACCAGCTGCCGCTCTGGGCAGCGGGCGAGCTGGTGCCGCTGGTCACCGACTGGGCTCGGCTCACCGAGGAGCAGGTGTGAGCCGCAACGTGGTCCCGCTCCGCGAGGCCACCAAGGCCTGGTTCGCGATCTCGCTCCAGACCTTCGGCGGCCCGGCCGGGCAGATCGCCGTCATGCAGCGGGCGCTCGTCGAGGAGCGCCGTTGGATCGGCCAGCAACGTTTCCTGTTCGCCTTGTCCTACTGCACCCTGCTGCCAGGTCCGGAGGCCACCCAGCTGGCGACCTACATAGGCTGGCTGCTCAACGGGATCCGCGGCGCGCTGATAGCCGGCATCCTGTTCATCCTGCCCGGCGTCGTGGCCCTGCTCGCGCTCTCGGCCATCTACGTCACTGCGGGGGAGACGACCCTGGTCGAGGCTGTCTTCCTCGGGCTGGCGCCGGCGGTGATCGCGATCGTGATCCAGGCGGTCGTCCGGCTCGGGAGCAAGGGACTGACCCACCCATCCCTGATCGGTCTAGCGGTCGCGTCGTTCGCGGCGCTGAGCCTGTTCGCGGTGCCGTTCCCCGCCGTGGTGGCGACCGCTGCCGTGATCGGCTGGCTGCTGGGCAGGGTCGTCCCGACCCTCACCACAGCCAGGAGCACTCCGGCCGACGAGGGCCCGCCGCCGCTCATCAGCGACGACGCGCTGCACACTGAACGGCCCTCGGCGCGGCGCTCGGCGCTCATCGCGGTGACCGGCCTCCTGCTCTGGGCCGCCCCGGTCGTCGTGGCCGGCGCGGCCTTCGGTCGGACGAGCATCTTTGTCGACCAGGGAGTCTTCTTCTCCGGCGCCGCTGTGGTCACGTTCGGAGGCGCCTACGCCGTCCTCGCTTATGTGGCCCAGCAGGCCGTCAACGTCTACGGCTGGCTGGCACCGGGGGAGATGGTGCGCGGGCTGGCGTTGGCCGAGACCACGCCCGGGCCGCTGATCATGGTCGTGCAGTTCGTCGCCTTTGTCGGGGCCTACCGCAGTCCGGGCTCACTCGATCCCTGGGTGGCTGCCTTTCTCGCCGCGCTGCTCACCACCTGGGTGACGTTCCTTCCGTGCTTCCTCTTCATCTTGTTGGGAGCGCCGTACGTCGAGCGGCTCCGTGGCAACCGCGGTCTCTCCAGCGCACTCACCGGCATCACCGCCGCGGTGGTCGGCGTGATCGCCAACCTGGCGCTCTACTTCGCGCTGCACACGCTCTTCGACGACACCCGCCGCATCATGACCGGGCCGCTCAGCTTTGAGGTTCCACAGCTCGACTCGATCCAATGGGCGGCGCTCGTCATCACCGGCTTGGGCTGCCTGCTGACCTTCCGACTCCGATGGTCGGTGCTGCGCACGCTGGGGGCCTGTGCCCTGGCCGGCGTCCTCATCGGACTGGCGCAGGCTCTGTGATCGAGCTGCCGGTGAACAGGCCAGCATCACGAACTGCCCCGACCGGCGTACCGATCGGGGCAGTCGTTGGGGTGAGTAACGGGACTTGAACCCGCGACATCCGCCACCACAAGGCGGCGCTCTACCAGCTGAGCTATACCCACCAGGTCGGTCGGGGCGTGAGCCTCGACCATCGAAGATTGTAGACGGATCAGGCGGTGTCGCCGGAATCGGGGGCGGGGATCCCGGTGAGCGAGCCGCCGTGTCGTTCGGCAACCTGCTTGGCGGTCACGGCGTCCGGACCGGGCGGGGCCACGAAGACCGTCTCGCGGTAGTAGCGGAGCTCTTCGATGCTCTCCTGGATGTCAGCGAGCGCACGGTGGTTGCCGCGCTTGGCCGGGGCCGCGAAGTAGGCGCGTGGGTACCACCGCCGCGACAGCTCCTTGATGGAGGACACGTCGACGATCCGGTAGTGCAGGAAGGCGTCCAGCCCTGCCATGTCACGAACGATGAACGAGCGGTCCGTGGCGACGGTGTTGCCGGCCAGCGGGGGCCGGCTTCCTTCCGCGCAGTGTTCCCTGATGTAGGCGAGCACCTGCGCCTCGGCCTCGGCGAGGGTGATGCCGGTGTCGAGCTCCTCGAGCAGACCAGAGGTCTCGTGCATGGTCCGGACGAACGGAATCATCTGGTCGAGGGCCTCGGCGGGGGGTTTGATGATCAGGTCCACACCGTCGCCGAGCACGTTGAGGTCGAAGTCAGTGACCAGTGCGGCCACCTCGATCATCGCGTCGGCGCTTAGGTCCAGGCCGGTCATCTCACAGTCGATCCAGACGAGTCTCTCGCTCACGGTCCGTCACCCTACCCACCGGCTCGGAAACCTCTCAGGTGGCACTCAGGGCTGCTGACTAGAGTTACGTGGGTGAGGGAGTGGTTCGGCCTGCTGGCGCGGTTGGTCGTCGGCGGCGTGTGGATCGCCGCAGGCGCGCTCAAGCTCACCGATCCCAGCAGCAGCGTCCAAGCAGTGCGGGCCTACGAGCTGCTGCCGACGTCGGCCGTAGAGCCGGTGGGTTATCTGCTGCCCGCCCTCGAGGTCGTGGTCGGACTCGCACTGGTGCTCGGCGTCCTGACCCGTGGCGCAGCAGCACTGTCCGCGGTGCTGTTCGTGGCGTTCATCATCGGGATCGCGTCGGTCTGGGCCCGCGGAATGGAGATCGACTGCGGGTGTTTCGGAGGTGGGGGGGCCAGTCCCGACGGATCGGCCGACTACCCGTGGGAGATCGCCCGCGACTCCGGACTGCTGCTCCTGTCCGGCTTCCTGATGTGGCAACGGAAGACTCGGTGCTCCCTCGACTCCCTTCTCTTTCGCCGTCGGCCACCCGACCGGATCGAAGCCCAGCTCCACGACCTCGAGCTTGATCACCGACCTTGACCGGAAGGCGCCTGATGTCCACCAAGAAGACCAAGTCAGCCGAGCGTGCCGAGAAGGCGGCTGCGCTGCTTCGCGAGCAACGAGCGCGCGAACGACGTCGTAACCTGATCACCGGCGGCATCGTCGCGCTGGTGCTGGCAGCCCTGGTGGTGGTCGGCATCCTCATCAGCAGGGCCAACGAGGTGGACGCCCCAACTGCCAGTAACTACGGCGTGACCATCGGCGATGCCGACGCCCCTCACGACCTGGTGATCTACGAGGACTTCCTGTGCCCCGGCTGCGGGCAGCTGGAGGCGCTGACGAACGAGAAGCTGAGCCAGCTCGCGGCGGACGGCCAGGTGCGAGTGGAGTATCGGCCGTTCGAGCTGCTCGGCCGCCTCGGTGACTACTCCTTGCGCGCGGCCAGCGCCTTCGGTGTCGTCCTGGCGGAGTCCGGACCGGAGGTGGCCAAGGAGTTCCACGACCTGTTGTACGCCGACCAGCCCGAAGAGGATTCCGAGCCCTATCCCGATGCCGACTGGCTCGTGGACAAGGCGGTCGAGGCGGGGGCGACTGAGGCCGATGTGCGGCCGGGGATCGAGGAGGGGGCCAACGACTTCGGCCGTGAGGCCACCGCCGAAGCACGCAAGGCAGGGGTCAGCGGCACGCCGACCGTCATCCTCGACGGCAAGCCGTTCAACGGCGACTACAACGAGCTCCTGGCAGCGCTGCAATGACTCTCGAAGTGACCCTCGGTGCGTTCATTGCTGGGCTACCGAAGGCGGAGCTGCACGTGCATCACGTCGGCTCGGCGTCACCACGGATCGTCAGCGAGCTCGCCGAGCGGTACCCCGGCACCGTCCCGTCGGACCCGGAGGCGTTGCGTTCGTTCTTCGAGTTTCGCGACTTCGCCCATTTCGTCGAGGTCTACCTCGCTGTCGTGGCCCTGATTCGCACCCCGGATGACATTCGCTACCTCACCTACGAGGTTGCCCGCGAGATGGCCGGGGGTCAGTCGCTGCGTTATGCCGAGCTGACCTGCACGCCGTACACGTCAGTCCTGGCGGGGGTGCCGATCGAGGCCTATACCGAGGCCATCGAGGACGCGCGGACCGCAGCCGAGCGCGACTTCGGCCTGGTGCTGCGCTGGATCTACGACATCCCGGGAGAGTTCGGGTTGCCGGCGGCCGACGCGACCCTGGGCTACGCCCTCGACCATGCCCCGGAGGCATTGGTGGGCTTCGGTCTCGGCGGGCCAGAGGTAGGGGTGTCCCGGCCCCAGTTCGAGTCGCACTTCGCCGCGGCTCGTGCGGCCGGCCTGCATTCCGTGCCGCACGCGGGTGAAACCACCGGACCCGAGACGGTCTGGGACGCGATCCGCGTGCTCGGAGCTGAGCGGATCGGTCACGGCACGTCGTCGGCGACCGACCCCTCGCTGCTCAGCCATCTCGCCGAGCGCGGCATCCCACTCGAGGTCTGTCCCTCGTCGAATGTCGCTACGCGGGCGGTGCCCTCGCTGGCCGACCACCCGCTGCCCACGTTCGTCGAGGCCGGCGTGACGGTCACGATCAACTCCGATGACCCGCCGATGTTCAGCACCAGCCTCAACCAGGAGTACGAGATCGCGGCGGATCTGTTGGGCCTCGACGAGGCCGGCGTGGCGGACCTGGCCAGGGCGGCAGTGAAGGAGTCGTTCGCCCCGGATGACGTGAAGACAAGGCTTCTCGATGAGATCGCTGAGTACCTGCCTCCACATTCCTCGTCCGGGCTGACGTAGAGTCCGAGCAACTGGATGGGGGCCGCACGTGAATGCGCGCGAACCCGCCCAAGCACGTCTTCGTTCACTGGACCTGCAGCAGCTGCGACGGCATCGGGCGCGGCTGAGCGCCGAGGACGACCGCATCTCCTACTGGCGGCGCCTGGCCCTGGCCCGCATCGACTACCTCGAGTCGGGGACGCATCCACGCACTGAGCTGAGCGCCGACCAGCTCTACAGGGTGCTCGGCGACACAGCGTCCGGCCGCGCCAGCCGGTCCATCCAGCTCGTGGTCGGTCAGCTGCCGGAGCTGCCCCCGCTCTCTGCCGAATGGGCGGGGGGCATCGAGAGCTCCGCGCGCGCCGACGCCGTGATCCTGTTGGCGGCGGCGCACACCGCCCTCGGCGTCTACGAGGCAGCTCTGCACGACTTCATGGGAGAGGCGAACCGCGAGCTGATCCACCGCTATCGGGCGGATCCCTCCTTAGCGCTCGAAGCACTTCCCAGCTGATGACTGTTGATGCAGGGCTGGCTGTCGCTGAGCTGTGGCGTGTGTTCAAGGATGACCGGGACCCGCTGGCCCACGAGCAGCTGGTCATCGCCTATGCACCGCTCGTGCGACAAGTTGCCTCTCGGATCATGCAGGGCCTGCCGGGGAGCGTCGACCTCGCGGACCTGGTCTCCGACGGGAGCATCGGGCTGATGGGCGCCGTCGCCGGGTTCGAGCCGGAGCGGGGTCTCCAGTTCCGTACCTACGCGGTGCCCCGGATCCGTGGAGCCATCATCGACGGGCTGCGCGCCGCGGACTGGGTGCCGCGCGCGGTGCGGGAGAAGGTCCGTGACCTGGACGCGGCCGTCAACGAGCTCGAGCGCCGACATGCGCGCTCTCCCGACGATGATGAGGTTGCCGACGAGCTGAACATCACGACGGCAGAGCTCAACGAGACCCGAGTCCACGGCCACAACGCCAGCATCCTGAGTCTCGAAGCCTCCGAGCTGACCGGTAAGTTCACGCCGCACGCGCTAGTGGGTCTCACCGGAGACGACACGGACCTGCCGGATGGATTCATCGACGCTGTCAAAGAGCTGCCCGAGCGTCAGCAGATCGTGGTCGCGCTCTACTACTGGGAGCGATTCAGCCTCAAGGAGATCGGGCACGTCCTGCTGGTCAGTGAGTCCCGAGTTTCCCAGATCCATCGATCCGCGGTCGCGGCACTGACGCAGGCCTTGCCGAACCGGCTCGAGCCCCGCTCCTGAAAGAAGTTCGGGGCAAAACTCAAGTCAGGACCGGACGGAACCGATAAGGAGTCAGAGGCCCGCTGTCCGGGTCCTAGGAAGCGGGTCTCTGTGTCTACCGGTGTTTCGGGCGTGCAGCACGCCGTTGACTCCCACGTCCGCGATCCCTTCCGGGTCCGACACGTGCTGGCGTCGGTGTCGGCGACCTTGTTCGTCAGCGGCCTCATCGTGATCCTGGCCGTGGTGGCCAGGGGTCCGGCCGCCTACGCCGCGCAGCCCGCGGTGGGGCTGGGCACCGCGACATCGTTCGCTGTTCTGGCAGGAAGCACGGTGACGAACACCGGCCCATCCGTCGTCTCTGGCGATCTCGGGGTCAGCCCGGGCGCCGCCGTGACCGGGTTCCCGCCCGGCCTGGTCGTTGGGGGGACGACCCACGCCGCCGACGCGGTGGCGCTGCAGGCGCAGAACGACCTGACCACGGCGTACAACGATGCGGCCGGACGCATCCCGGTGATCGACAAGACCGGCCAGGACCTCGGGGGAGCCACTCTGCTCGAAGGTGTCTACGGAGCAGCGACAGGAATGGCCCTCACCGGCACCGTCACCCTTGACGCGAAGGGCAAACCCGGTGCCGTCTTCATCTTCCAGGCGGGGAGCACACTGATCACCGCCAGCGGGAGTCGCGTGGCACTTAGCAACGGTGCGCAAGCGTGCAACGTCTTCTGGCAGGTAGGCAGCTCGGCGACGATCGGCACCAACACGACCTTCGCCGGCACGATCATGGCACTGGCCAGCATCACCCTGCAGAACGGTGCCACCGTCGCGGGCCGGGCCCTTGCCCGCAACGGGGCGGTCACCATGGACAACAACGTGATCACCCGACCGACCTGCGCTGCCGCACCGCCACCGCCACCGCCACCGCCACCGCCGCCCGTCCCGACGACCGCGACGGCCACCGTGAGTCCGACGGGCACCGGGACCCCGACGGGCACTGCAGCTCCGAGTGGCACCGCCGCACCCACCGGCCCCGCGGCACCGACGGGCACGGTACGACCGACAGGCACCGCGGCGCCGACGGGCACGTCATCCGTGGGCCCTGGGCCGGGAGGGCCCGACGGACCCGGCTCGCCCACGGACGAATCGACCAATCCAGGCGCACCTCGCCGGCCGCCGTGGGTGCCCATCGGACATCCGCCCACGGGTCAGGTTTCGGCTCCTCTTGAGCAGTCTCAAGCCGGTCTATGGCTGGGTGGCGGACTCTGCTTGGCTGGCGCAGCCTTCGGCATCCCCGCGGTCAGGCGCCCCAGGTCCGTGCGGCCCGAGTGATCCGGGCGGGGGGTCGCGCGGGGCGGAGGCTCGCTGCGCGCGCCGTCTGCGCGCTCGCCCTGGGGCTGCTGGTGGCGGCTTGTCTCGGCCCGGGGTCATCGATGAATTCGCGGCCCGCGATCGCCTTGGGGATCGGCCTCGGTTCAGCGGCCATTCCTGCGGCCGCAACGCCACAAGCTCAACCAGATGGCATTGTGCCTGTGGCTCTCGAGATCCCTACCATCGATGTCTCGACGCCGCTGGTGAGGCTCGGCCTCGCGCCAGATCGGACCGTCGAGGTTCCGATCGACCCCGACCAGGCCGGATGGTTCGACCTCGGAGCGTTCCCCGGCAAACCCGGATCGTCTGTGGTCCTGGGACACGTCGACTCCGCGGAGGGGCCAGCGGTGTTCGCCCGGCTCGGAGAGCTCCTGCCCGGCGACTCGGTGATGGTGCGCCGCGCGAACGGTTCCGTGCTCGAGTTCTCGGTGGTGAAGGCGGTTCTCTATCCCAACGCCGACTTTCCGGCGGTTCGCGTGTACGCCGCGCAGAGCCTGCGACGCCTGAACCTCGTCACCTGCGCGGGCTCCTTCGATGCGAACCGTGGCGGCTACCAGTCGAACCTGGTCGTCTACACCCGCCGCGTCGGCTGACGCAGCAACGCGGCGGGTGAAGGTGCCGAGCCGGCGCCGTTCACCCGCCGCGTCGTGCGCGCCTGGGGGTGTATGAGAACCCCCATGGTCCCTGCAACCTCATACTCTGCAGGGCCTTTCTCTTTGTATCCCGCGGCTCGCCGCGATCGCGGGAGATGCGCAGCGTGTCGCTAGGGCCAAGGCGGGGTACCTTCGGCGCATGGCGGCTCTCCCGGCACTGTCACCGATGGCCACGCTGATCGATGCCAACTGGTTGGACTACCTGTTGGTCGCGATCTACTTCGCCTTCGTGCTCGGCATCGGGGTGATGGCCAGACGCTCGATCTCTGACTCGATCGACTTCTTCCTGTCCGGGAGGTCGCTGCCGGCTTGGGTCACCGGTTTGGCCTTCATCTCGGCCAACCTCGGGGCTGTCGAGATCATGGGCATGTCGGCCAGCGGGGCGGAGTTCGGACTCCCGACCGTCCACTACTTCTGGGTGGGCGCCATCCCCGCCATGCTGTTCCTGGGCGTGGTGATGATGCCGTTCTACTACGGCTCCAAGGTGCGCTCGGTCCCGGAGTTCATGCTTCGCCGGTTCGGACCGGGAGCGCACCTGGTCAACGCGACCAGCTTCGCAGTAGCCCAGCTGTTGATCGCGGGCATCAACCTGTTCCTGCTCGGCTCGATCGTGCATGCGCTGCTCGGCTGGCCCTTGTGGGTGGCCCTGATCGTGGCCGCGGCCGTGGTGCTTTCGTACATCACCCTCGGCGGTCTCTCGGCGGCCATCTACAACGAGGTGCTCCAGTTCTTCGTGATCGTGGCCTCGCTGGTGCCGTTGACCCTGATCGGTCTGCACCGGGTCGGCGGCTGGAGCGGCCTCCAGGCCAAGATCACGGACTTCGCCGACAACGCCCCGGCTTCGGCGGGGGTGGCGCCGGCCGAGCAGCAGCTCAACTCGTGGCCGGGGCAGGCCCTCTCCGGCTTCGACTCCGAGCTGTTGTCGGTGATCGGCATCGTGTTCGGTCTGGGATTCGTGCTGTCGTTCGGCTACTGGACCACCAACTTCGTCGAGGTCCAGCGGGCGATGGCCTCCAAGTCGATCTCGGCTGCCCGGAAGACCCCCATCGTCGGCGCCTTCCCGAAGATGTTCGTGCCGTTCATCGTGATCCTGCCGGGCATGATCGCTGCCGTCCTGGTCAGCGAGATGGCCGACCTGAAGGGCGGCGGTTCTCCACCCGGCGGGGCGTCGGGCGATGGGGTCGCCTACAACGACGCGCTCCTGCTGCTCATGCGTGACGTGCTACCCAACGGCCTGCTCGGGCTGGCGATCGCCGGCCTGCTGGCGGCGTTCATGGCCGGCATGGCGGCCAACATCTCGGCGTTCAACACCGTCTTCAGCTATGACCTGTGGCAGCGCTACATCCGCAAGGACCACGACGACGACTACTACCTGCGGATCGGGCGGCTCGCGACCGTCGCTGCCACGTTCATAGCGATCTTCACCGCCCAGCTGGCGAGCAACTTCTCGAACATCATGGAGTACCTCCAGGTGCTGTTCGGCTTCTTCAACGCACCGCTATTCGCAACGTTCATCCTCGGCATGTTCTGGAAACGGATGACCGCCACGGCCGGCTGGGTGGGGCTGGTCTCCGGCACCCTGGCGGCCGTGACGGTCGCCTACCTCAGCGAGGACACCTTCGGTTCGGCGAGCCTGGGGATTATCGAGGTGGGGGGTCAGGGTGCTGCGTTCCTGGCGGCCGGTGCGGCGTTCGTCGTCGACATCGTCATCAGCATCGTGGTCTCGCTCGGCACCACCCCGAAGACCTCGGAGGAGCTCCGGGGGCTGGTGTACTCAGAGACCCCGCGCGAGGACCTGGTCGACCCGGACGAGGCAGCCCTGCCGTGGTACCAACGCACGCTTCCGCTGGCCGGCATCGCCCTCGGCCTCGTGATCCTCCTCAACCTGGCCTTCTGAGAGGTACGTCGTGACAGAGAACCGCAAGAGGACGGCAGGTGCCTTTGACATCCGCAACATCATCGGCGCGCTGCTCGGCATCTACGGCATAGCACTGCTGCTTGCCGGCATCTTTGCCGACACAGCCTCAACGAAGACAGGGGGCATCAACGCCAACCTGTGGACCGGAGTTGGCCTCGCAGTTGCGTCGGCCACGTTCTTGTTCTGGGCCAGGGTGAGGCCGACCGTGGTGCCCGACGAGGTCGAACGTGCGGGCGACGACCCGACCCGACCCGCGCCGCGACGTCGGCGCTGAGCATCCCGTAGAGGTTCTCTATCGTGGCACCGTGAGTGATCGAAGCGCCATCATCGTGGGAGCAGGTCCGGGCGTGAGCGGATCCTTGGCCCGGCTGCTTGCGCGCGAGGGGTACGCCGTGGGGCTGGTCGGCCGGGACTCCCAGGTGCTCGAAGACTTGAGCACCGAGCTGCGTGACCTAGGCGTCGTGGCCGAGTGGGTGGCGGCCGACGTGACCGACGCTCCGGTCGCGACCGAGGCCATCGTCAGCCTGGGGGAGCGGCTCGGCCACGTGGACCTGCTGCACTTCAACCCGAGTGCTTTCACGGGCAAGAATCCGATGGACCTCAGCGCCGACGAACTGCTCGCCGACGTGGCTCTGGGCGTCGGCGCCTTGCTGACGGCCGTGCAGGCGGCGCGCAGGTTCATGGATCGTGGAGGTCGAGTGACGGTGACCGGGAGCATGGCCGCCGACCAGCCGTCGCCGGGGGCCGCGTCGCTCGGCGTGCAGAAGGCTGGTGTGCGCAATCTGGTGCGGAGCCTGGATGCCACGCTCGAGCCCGACGGGATCAGGGTGGTGACGGTGACCGTGCGCGGGTCCCTCGGGAAGTCGGGACCGTTCACGCCCGACCGCGTTGCCGCAGCCCTGCTCGCGGCATCTCGTCAGGGCGAGGACGACTGGCAGTCAGAGGTGCCCTACGAAGGCGACTCGGCTACTCGTCACCGGTCAGGTTGAACGCGCGCAGCCGACGGCCGGTGAACCAGGTGCCAAGGGCGATGACGGCCACGGCGGCAACAACGGCGTAGGCCGGCGCCAGGTCCACCAGCTCGACGTCGGCCATCTGTTCGGTCAGGGCCTCGGCCCAGCGGGTGACGCTGAGCCAGCGGACCCCAGCGAGCAGTCCGCCGAGCAGGCCCTCCCAGATGAGCAGGTAGATCAGGCCGATCACCACGGCATGCCGGCTCAGCACCGACAGGAAGGCGAAGACCGAGCAGTAGGTGGTGCCGCTGACCAGTGCGCCGAGCGCGAACCCGACCCCCAGGGAGGGCTCTTCGGTCGTCAGGACCAGGCCGGAGACGAGGACTGGGAGGGCGGCGAACACCAGGACGCAGGCAGTGGCGACCACGAGCTTGCTGATCACGATGGTGTAGCGCGAGATCGGCTTGGCCAGCAGGTAGGAGATCGAGCCGTCGTCGATCTCGGGAGCGAGGAGCCCGGAGGTAGCCAGCAGGGCGACCAGGGGCACGATCACGCTCAAACCGAACCCCGACAGGGTGCCGGTGGCCGCACCGTGGTCCTCGCCGACGAGCACCCGGACGAGCACGGCCAAGCCGACCAGCACCCCCGGCAGCGCGATCAGGATGATGCCGCGGCGCTGACCGAAGATGCTCCGGACTCCGAGCCGGACGATGGTGGGAGAGATCATGTCGACACCAGGTAGGCGAACACGCTCTCGAGCGACTCGTCGGTGGGGCTGACCTCGAGCAGGCGGATGCTGTGGGCGCGCGCCAGCTGGGGCAGGACCTCGCTGAACCTGCCGAAGTCGGAGGCCTCCACCTCGATACCGCCTTCCGATCGAAGCCTTGCGCCGCGCACCGAAGTGTCGACGAGCAGCGCCGACGCCATCACCCGGTCGTCGGAGGTCCGCAGCACGAACCGGTTCGGGCGGTCGGTCATCAGCCGGCGGATGGCGCCGAAGTCTCCGGATGCAGCGTGCCGGCCGGCCACGACCACCTCGATCTGGCGGGCCACCTGCTCGACCTCTTCCAGGATGTGCGAGCTGAACAGCACCGTGCGGCCCTCATGTCCCATCGAGCGCAGCAGGTCCATCAGGTGCATGCGCTGCCGCGGGTCCATGCCGTTGAACGGCTCGTCGAGCAGGAGCACAGCCGGGTCGTGCACGAGCGAGGAGGCCATCTTGATCCGCTGCCGCATGCCTTTGGAGTATGTCGAGATAGCGCGATCCTGCGCATCGCTCATCTCGACGAGGGCCATCGACCTCCCGGCCGCCTCCCCTGGGTTCTCCAGGCCGTGCAGCTCGGCGTTGGCGACGACGAACTGCCGGCCCGTGAGGTAGTCGAACAAGGCCTCCCGTTCCGGCACCAAGCCGATCTTCCGATAGACCGACTCGTTGCGCCACAGCGGTTCGCCGTCCAGCGTCACGGTGCCGGTCGAGGGCGCAAGAAACCCCGACATGAGGGCGATCAGGGTCGACTTCCCGGCGCCGTTGGGTCCGAGCAGTCCGGTCACTCCGGGCTCGATGGTCATCGAGACGTCGTTGACCGCCACCACGTTGCGGTACCACCGTGACACGTGGTCGACCCGCAGGACGCTCACGTGGTCACCCGCCGATAACGCAGCTGCAGGGCGCCGATCGAGCCGAGAACCGTGACCAGCGTCGCGATCACGTAGAGGACTCCCATGCCGTCACTCGAGGGCGGCGTCAGCGTCGCCTCGGGTGAGTCGAACAGATAGACCTGCAGTCCGTTGACGAGGGTGTAGGGCGAGAACAGCCCGGCGATCTCGCCCACTGTCTCGTTGCCGACACCCTCGGAGATCCCTTGCACGGTGACCACCACCGTGTAGCTGACCAGCAGCACGACGATCACCGCTGCCACGGCCAGCCCGCGGCGCACAGTGAGCGCCGAGACGATCGCCGCCAAGCCGGAAAGACACGCGGCGAGGAGGAACGCGCCGAGCGCGGCCGCGGCGAAGTCGTGGGTCTCGTCGCCTAGGGAGAGGTCCGCCAGCAGCCCGCCCACGTACATCAGCAGCAGGGGAGCGCAGATCAGCACGAACGTCGCCGCGGTCAACGAGGCCAGTCGCGCCAGTACATACGTCGTGCGTCGCATGGGGCGGGCGAGATAGAGGGTGATCGTCCGGAAGCGAAGGTCGCGCGAGAACAGGGCCGGGGCCTGCGCGGCGACGAAGACGGAGATCAGCAGCTGGGTGGTGATCGGGTACGTCGAGTAGGGAACGATCTGCTCGTCGAGGCCCAAGATGTTGCGGGCCTGGACCAGCACGCCCACCAGGATCAGGGCCGGAAGCAGCATCAGGCCCAGCAGGATCATCGGCAGCACCTTCGACCGGCCGGACCTGCCCAGGCCGAACGCGTTGCGAAGCCCGGTCACGAAGAACGTCCGCGCCACTGCAGGCTCCGGGAGCCGTGGGCCGGTGTACGGCCGGTAGCCGAGGTCGTGGATGACCGCACCGGCGTGCACGTTGGCCGGTGCGCTTGGTGGTGGTGTCTCAGACGGGTTGGACACTGCCCGCGCCCCCTTCGCGGAAGACGTCCTCGATGCGGTGGTGCCGTTCTTGCAGCCGAACCAGTCCGAGCCCCAGGTCGACGGTCAGGTCGCGGACCACGTCGCAGGTGGCATCGTCGCGGATCTCAACCTCGATCAGGTGACCCTGGGCCGGCCTGGCGCTCAGCCCGGCATCGACGAGGGCCTGCCCGAGCAGCCGGTCTGCGTCGGGGCGACCCTGGACCTCGACCAGCAGGCTTCCCGTGCGGTGCAGGAAGTCGCTCGTGGCCGAGGAGCGGAGCAGGCGACCCCCGTCGAGGACGACGACGTGGTCGCTCACCCGTTCCAGCTCGCCCAGCAGGTGCGAGGTCACCAGCACGGCGATGCCGAAGTCGGTGCCGATCCGGCGTACCAGCGCCAACATGTCGTCGCGGGAGGACGGGTCGAGCCCATTGGTCGGTTCGTCCAGCAGCACCAGGCGTGGGTCGTGGACGATCGCCTGGGCCAGCTTCGCTCGCTGCTTCATGCCGGTCGAGTAGCCGCCCATCGGCCGGTAACGCTCCTCGGCCAGTCCAACGTGCCGGAGGACGTCGGACGCACGCTCGCGGGCGGCGGGGTACGGCAGGCCGGACAGCTGGCCCATGTGCACGACGAAGTCGCTGGCGGAGACGTCAGCGGGAAGGCAGTCGTGCTCGGGCATGTAGCCCACCAGCGAGCGGATCAGGCCGCCTTCGGCGGTGACGTCGTGGCCCAGCACGTGGGCGGTACCGCTCGTCGCGGGGACCAACCCGAGCAGGATCTTGATCAGCGTCGACTTGCCGGCGCCGTTCGCGCCCACCAACCCGGTGATGCCCTCGGCGATGCTGACGTCGAGCTGGTCCAGTGCGGTGACGCGTGGGTACCGCTTGGTCAGACCCACCGTTTCGATCACCACGACGTCAACGTAGCCGCTGGCTGAGGATTCCTCGCTCCCTACCGCCGGGAGTCAGGACCGACTCTGCCGGGCCTCGAGGTAGGAGGGCTCACGCAGCTTGCGGACCCAGTCATACGGTTCGAGCCCGGGCACGCAGTTCAGGATCGGGTCGAACGAGATCTCCGTGTCGCCGGGTTCCTGGTTCGGCTGCAGCGTCAGGTTGGCAAACGCGCGCCATAGACCGGTGGTCGTCGCCCAGCTGAGCTCGAAGAGGTGTTCGTCGGTCCGCCGGGCGCCTAGGAGGACCGGCCCGGCCGAGGTCCGGTACGGCAGCAGCGTCGTCATCGGTCGGCTGAAGTCCCGGCTGGCAGTGAGCAGGAACCTCGTGATCCGTCCGTGCCCGGTCGTGGCGAAGAGGAGGTCGCCCGGGTTGTCGTCGGGGTCGATCCGGACAGCCAGGCCCTGGATGTCGGGCAACCAAGTCGGGAGACCGACGGCCTGGGAGAGCCGAGCCAGCACCTCGGACGAACCGATGCCGTCGAGCCAGGGCACGCCCGATGGCTCAGCGGTGCCGTGGCGCACGAGCCGCCCGCGCATCACCGTGCCGCGTGGGTGCAGTGGTTTGCGGGCCGGACGTACCGCGGCCATTCCCTTGATCACGGTGGACAACAACTGGCCGGAGGCAGCGGCTGCAGAGGTCTCTAGGCGGTGTAGTCCCATCATCACCACCGGTATCCCGAAGCGGCTGGACGAACTCGGACGGCTGCTCAGCGAACGGCCAAGCCGACCCAGGAACCGACGACGAGAGTGCCGATCATCAGCTCGACCCGTCGGGACCAGGCGGCCGGGTACAACCGGTCCTCGAAGTAGTGGGCGATGAAGCCGCGTTCGTGCAGGTCGGGGCGGCCCGAGCCAGCGCGACCCCAGTTCTCGACGAGAGATAGGGGACACGCCCGCCGCCAGACCGCCATCCGCGCACCCCAGAGGGCTGAGGCCACGTGCGGCACCAGGACCCACGGCACGAGCCAGGCGAGGAATCCGCCCAGGACCGCGAAGGCAACGAACGCCATATGAGTCACCAGAGCGGTGAGGGAAGCGAAGCGGTGCACCCTGCGAGTTAAGCATGATCACCGGTCGGATGCCGCGCTGGAGCCGCTACTCGACGCCTCACCGGACATGAGCGCCCCCGACAGGATTCGAACCTGTGACCTGCGGATTAGAAGGCCGCTGCTCTATCCAGCTGAGCTACGGGGGCCTGGGGACGAAAGGTCCGCGGCAAAGTATGCCGCAGCGTCATCTTTGGGTGGTTGCCATCCAGGCCTCGACGTCGGCGGCGGTGCGGGGCAGCGAGTCCGAGAGGTTGCGAGAGCCGTCATCGGTGACCAGGAGGTCGTCCTCGATCCGGATGCCGATCCCGCGGAGCTCCTCGGGCACCAACAGGTCGTCCTTCTGGAAGTAGAGGCCGGGCTCGACCGTCAGCACCATGCCGGCCGCCAGGGTGCCCTTGGCGTAGGCCTCGGGGGCGGCCTTCCCGCAGTCGTGCACGTCCATGCCGAGCATGTGGCTGGTGCCGTGGAGCGTCCATCGCGCGTAGACCTTTGACTCTGGGTCCAGTGCCTCCTCGGCGGAGACGGGGAGGAGACCCAGGTCGTCGAGGGCGTTGGCGAGCACCGACATCGCGGCCGTGTGTGCGGCGCCGAACGGTACGCCGGGGCGAACCGCCGAGATGCCGGCCTCCTGCGCCGCCAGCACGACGTCGTACAGCTCGCGCTGCAGCGAGGAGAAGGTGCCGTTGACCGGAAGCGTGCGGGTGACGTCGGCGGTGTAGAGGTTGCGTCCCTCGACACCCATGTCGAGCAGCACCAGCTCACCGGGAGTGATCGGGCCGCTGTTGTCGATCCAGTGCAGGGTCGTGGCGTGCTGTCCGCCAGCGACGATGGAGTCGTAGCCGATGTCATTGCCCATGGTGCGCGCGCGTCGGAAGAACGTGCCTTCGAGCCAGCGCTCGCCGTGCTCGACCACCTGGCTCCACTCGCGCACACAGTCGTTGAACCCCAGCGTGGTGATGTCGCACGCCTCCTGCAGCTCGCCGACCTCCCATGAGTCCTTGGTCAGCCGTTGCTCGGACATCACCCGCTCGAAGTCGCTGTCCAGGGTCTCGTCAGGGGTGACCACGCGATCGACCGCTGCCGAGACACCGCGATGGACGCGGGTCTTGCCCGAGGCGGCGAGCACCTTCTCGAGCTCGTCGAGGTGGCGGACCTCCAGGCCCAGCGACGACGACATCTCACCGAGCGACGGACGACGGCCGACCCACAGCTCGCCGTACTGCCGGTCACGGAAGAACTCGTCGGTGTCGCGACCCGACCGAGGCCGGGCGTACAGCACGGACTCACCGTCGTCGATCACGAGGACGGCGTCCGAGGTCTGGTTGCCGCAGTAGTAGGTGTGCGCGGTGTCCGGTCGGAAGCGATAGTCGGTGTCGTTCGCGCGCACCTGGTAACCGCCCGCGGGCACCACCAGTCGCTCACCCGGGAACATCTCCGCCAACCGAGTACGCCGGTCCGCGGCCGGCTCGGCGATCGGGTGGCGCGGCAGGTCCAGCTCGAGGTCGCCCCAGCCCTGCCGCATGAACCTCGAGTACGCCTCGGGTACTGCCGGATCGTGCGACTCCGTCTTGGGCTGGGTCTTGGGCTGGGTCTTCGGTGCCGCTGCTTCGGGGGCCGTCTCCTCAGTCACGTCCTCACCTTACGCGTTGACGCATGTGGCAGGAGTGGCTGCCGATAGGCTGCGTGGCATGTCCAACAGCCGTCGCGAGAGCCGCGCGTTCACCGTCACGGTGAGCGTCCTGGTCAGCGTCGGCGGCCTGCTGATGCTGGCCGTCCTGGCGCTGTCGGGGGCCCCGGCGATCATGTTCCTCGCGACTGCGTTGGCGGCCATTCCGGTGGTGCCGCTCGTGCTCTGCTACCTGTGGCTCGACCGCTACGAACCCGAGCCGAAGAAGCTGCTCGCCTCCGGTCTGCTCTGGGGCGCCTTCGTGGCAACCATCGCGGCCATCCTCATCGGAGGCCTTGGTGGGCTGGTCGTTCCGTTCACGGAGCAGCAGTCGCTCGCGATCGTCGCCCCCGTCACGGAGGAAGCCAGCAAAGGGATGTTCCTGCTGCTGCTCCTGTGGTGGCGACGTGCGGAGCTCGACGGCGTGCTCGACGGCATCGTCTACGCCGGCATGGTCGGCATCGGGTTCGCGTTCACCGAGAACATCCTCTACCTCGCCGCGGCGTACAACGGGAGTGACGGCGTGGGACCCGGTGGGGTGGTCGGTATCACCACCACCTTCGTGCTCCGCTGCCTGCTCAGTCCGTTCGCGCACCCGTTGTTCACCGCCTTCACCGGCATCGGCGTCGGGCTGGCAGTGACCTCGCGCACGTCGTCGGTCCGCATCCTGGCCCCGCTCGGCGGGTACCTGTGCGCGGTGGGGGCACACGGCGCGTGGAACGGGTCGACGATCTACGGCGCCGAGGGTTTTTTCGGGGTCTACCTCGTGCTGATGCTGCCGGCGTTCGTCGGTCTGGTGATCCTCGGCGTCTGGGCCAGGCGCTCCGAGGCCCGGATGCTCACTGCCGCACTCACTGACGCGGCCCAGCGAGGCCTGATGCCGGCCACCGACATCGGTTGGCTGGTCGACCTGCGCGCCAGACGCGGGGCGCGCCAGCACGCCAAGCAGTACGCCGGGCCGGACGCTGCGGCGGCGATGGCCGACTACCAGCAAGCGGCGATCGAGCTCGGCTTCCTGCACCACCGGCTGTTGCGTGGCACCGCGCCTGCGGACTACCAGGCGCGCGGCCAGGAGTACCTGGCGCGGATCAATGCCGCGCGCCCCCGGATCGCCTTCCCGGGACAGGTGGTGCCGACCCGATGACGACACCTGACCCGGGCCCCGGCCAGGACGGGGACACCAGGATGCTCACCAGTCTCGTGCGGCTGCGCGGGGCGCTGCAGGGCGCAGTCCTGCCCCTGGACCTGCCTGGCGCCGAGGTGCAGCGCACCGCCGAGCGCGAGATGGTCGACCAGCTCGAGGACTACATCATCCCGCGGCTGATGACCATCGATGCGCCTCTGCTCACGGTCGTGGGTGGGTCCACCGGGGCGGGCAAGTCGACCCTGGTCAACTCCCTGGTCGGCCACCGCGTCACCGCTCACGGAGTGCTGCGACCGACGACCCGGTCGCCGGTGCTGGTGCACCACCCTGATGACGCCCACTGGTTCGGGCAGGACCGGTTGCTGCCCGACCTCCAGCGCGTCTCGGAGGCCACCAACGACCCGGATGCGCTCCAGCTGGTGCCGACTGAATCGGTGCCTGCCGGGCTAGCGATCCTCGATGCACCGGACGTCGACTCGGTCGAGGAGCGCAACCGACAGCTCGCAGCGCAGCTGCTCGCCGCCGGTGACCTCTGGCTGTTCGTCACCTCTGCCGCGCGGTACGCCGACCAGGTGCCGTGGGAGTTCCTCAAGCGGGCAGCCGAGCGCTCCACGGCGGTGGCGATCGTGCTCGACCGCACGCCCGAGGAAGCCGTGCAGACCGTGGCCAGCCACCTCGCCCGGATGCTCGCCAGCCGTGGGCTCAAGGACTCACCTCTGTTCACGGTGACCGAGGGTGTGGTCGACGACGAAGGACTCCTGCCTCCCCACCAGGTGGCGGAGATCAGGGGTTGGCTCGACTCGCTCGCCGCCGACGTCGACGCCCGGACCGGGGTCATCAAACGAACCCTCGAGGGCGCGATCCGCGACCTCACTCGGCGTAGCCATGCAGTGGCGGACGCCGCCGACCAACAGGCCGTGGCCGCGGACCGGCTCCGCGCGGACGCGAATCGGGCCTACGAGGGCGCGATGGTGGCGATCACGGCCGCGACGGCTGACGGCACGCTGTTGCGCGGTGAGGTGCTCGCCCGCTGGCAGGAGTTCGTGGGCACCGGTGAGCTGCTCAGGTCGCTGGAGACCCGGGTGGGCTGGATCCGCGACCGGGTGGTCAACGCGGTCACCGGCAAGCCCCAGCAGGCCGAGCGGGTCACGGTCGCCGTGGAGTCGGGTTTGGAGACGCTGATCCTCGAGCACGCGGAGGCGGCCGCCGAGCGGGCCGAGGCCTCGTGGCACCAGCAGACGGCCGGGCAGGGTCTGCTGGCCGGTGCCGACCACGAGCTTGGTCGCGCCTCGCGCGATCTACGCCGCAGGGCCGAACGTTCGGTGCGCGAGTGGCAGCAGGACGTGCTGGAGATGGTGCGCACCGAGGGTGCCGACAAGCGGAGCACGGCCAAGTTCCTGGCCTTTGGCGTCAATGGACTCTCGGTCGCCCTGATGATCGTCGTCTTCGCCCACACCGCGGGCCTGACCGGGGCGGAGGCCGGCATCGCCGGCGGGTCGGCCGTGCTCGGGCAGAAGCTGCTCGAAGCGGTCTTCGGTGACCAAGCCGTTCGTGACCTCGCCGAGCGTGCCCGACGGGCACTGGAGACGCGGGTGCGGGCAGTTCTGGACGAGGAGCGTGCGCGTTACCTGGTCCTGATCGATGCCCTCGAGCTGCAGCCGCAGGCGGGAGAAATGCTGCGCGAGGCGTCCCGTAAGGTCGACGACCTGCGTTTCGCTGCGGCGCGCAGCGAGCCACGACCGACCAGATCCGGGGGAACTGCGTGACCAGCCTGCTCGAGGGCGCTCGAAAGCTGTTGAACAAGCAGACAGCTGTCGGCGTCCGGATCGAAGGGCTGGAGACCGCAACCCAGTCGGCGCGCGGACGGCTTGACGATGCGCTGGTCGACGAGGCCGAAGCGGTCGTCAAGAAGGCGGCATCGAGGCTGCGGCTCTCGGCGGAGCACACCGTCGTCGGCATCGCCGGTGCGACGGGATCCGGCAAGTCATCGACGTTCAACGCGCTGACCGGGCTGGAGCTCTCCGCCGTCGGCGTACGCCGGCCCACCACGTCGTGGGCCAGCGCCTGTGTCTGGGGGAGTGAGGGCGCCGACGAGCTGTTGCAGTGGCTCGGCATCCCGCCGCGCCACCAGGCCACGCGGGACTCGATGCTCGACGTCAAGACTGGCGGCGACGATGACCTCAGCGGTGTCGTGCTGCTCGACCTGCCCGACCACGACTCCACCGAGGTCTCCCACCACCTCGAGGTCGACCGGCTGGTCGAGCTGGCCGACCTGCTGGTGTGGGTGCTCGACCCCCAGAAGTACGCCGATGCCGCGATCCATGAGCGTTACCTGGCCCGGTTGTCGACGCACGCCGAGGTCATGGTCGTGGTCCTCAACCACATCGACACCGTGCCGGAGGATCGCCGGGGGTCGATGGTCGACGACGTCCGCCGGCTGCTGGCCGCCGACGGGCTGCACCAGGTGCCGGTCTACCCGATCAGCGCCCGACATGGCATCGGCATCGACCAGCTGCGGGCGGAAATCTCTCGCCGGGTGGCTGGCAAGAAGCAGACCGTGGCGCGGCTCGAGGCCGACCTCAAGTCGGCGGCCTCCCGTCTCTACCAGTCCAGCGGAGCCGGGAACACCCGCACGCTGGGCGATCGGCGAGTGGCCGAGCTCGACAACGCGCTGGCGGAGGCGGCCGGTGTCTCGACGGTGGTCGACGCCGTGGAACGCTCCACCCGGATGCGAGCAGGACGGGCCACCGGCTGGCCGGTTGTCTCGTGGTTGTCGCGGCTGAAGCCCGACCCGTTGAGACGGCTGCACCTCGACCTGGGTTCCGCTGGCAAGGCGCTCAAGGGAAAGTCTCGCAGCTCGCTCCCGATGGCCTCTCCCGTGCATCGGGCCCGGGTCGACGCCGAGGTGCGGGCCCTGGCCGACGACGCCTCCGACGGTCTCGGCAGGCCCTGGGTGGAGTCGGTCCGCCGCGCGTCCATCTCGCGGATGGGTGACCTCAACGACCGACTGGATGCCGCAATCGCCGCCACCGACCTGGGCGTCGCGAAGATTCCGGCCTGGGCGGCTGCCGTGCGCTTGATGCAGTGGTTGCTGATCGCAGCTGCGCTGGTCGGCGCCCTGTGGCTGGCTGCCCTGGCCGCCGTCGCCTATCTCCAGATGCCGAAGCCGCCTCTTCCCGAGGTGGAGGGGTACGCGCTGCCGACGATCCTGCTGGTCGGCGCGGTCGGGCTCGGGATCCTGCTGGCCCTGCTCTCCCGTTTCCTGGTAGGGATCACCGCCCGTCGGCGAGCTGCGTCTGCGAACACCCGTCTGAAGGCCGCCGTCCACGCGGTCGCCGACGAGCTCGTCGTCCAGCCGGTCGCTGTCGAGCTGGACGCCTATGCCGTCGTCCGCAACGGGCTGACCAAGGCGCTGAAGAACTAGCCACAGTCGTGCGTAGGACGCACCGGCTCCGCGCGTAACAAGGCGGTGGACCCCCGATCAGGTCTCGGGCCGGTTTCCCCGTAGGCTCGTTGACCATGGCTGAGTATGTGTTCACCCTGCGCAATGTGCGTAAGGCCCATGGCGACAAGGTCGTCCTCGAGAACGTCACGTTGTCCTTCCTTCCCGACGCGAAAATCGGCGTCGTCGGGCCGAACGGCACCGGCAAGTCGTCGCTGCTGAAGATCATGGCCGGGCTCGACAAGCCCAACAACGGCGACGCGATCCTGGCCCCCGGAGCAACTGTCGGCATGCTCCAGCAGGAGCCGCCGCTGACCGAGGGGAAGACGGTCCTCGAGAACGTCGAGGAGGCCGTCGGCGAGATCAAGGCGAAGCTGGCCAGGTTCAACGAGATCTCCGAAGAGATGGCGGACCCCGACGCCGACTACGACAAGCTGTTGCCCGAGATGGGCAACCTCCAGGAGTTCCTGGACCACTCCAACGCCTGGGACATCGACAGCCGGCTCGACCAGGCCATGGACGCTCTGCGCTGTCCGCCGCCGGACGCGATCGTCGACACCCTCTCCGGTGGCGAGCGACGCCGGGTGGCCTTGTGCAAGCTGCTGCTCCAGCAGCCCTCGCTGCTCCTGCTCGACGAGCCCACCAACCACCTGGACGCCGAGTCGGTCCAGTGGCTGGAGAGCCACCTCAAGTCCTACCCCGGGGCCGTCCTGGCGGTGACCCACGACCGTTACTTCCTCGACAACGTGGCCACCTGGATCCTCGAGCTCGACCGCGGGCAGGCTCACCCGTACGAGGGCAACTACACGACCTACCTGCAGACCAAGAAGGATCGCCTCAAGATCGAGGGTCAGAAGGACGTCAAGCGGCAGAAAATGCTCGAGCGCGAGCTTGAATGGGTGCGCTCCAACGCCAAGGCCAGGCAGACCAAGAGCCGTTCTCGGCTGGCCAGGTACGAAGAGATGGCGGCCGCCGCAGACAAGATGCGCAAGATCGACACCTCGGAGATCAACATCCCGGCCGGTCCGCGGCTCGGCGACGTCGTCCTCGAGACCCACGACCTGACCAAGGGCTACGACGGCCGCGTGCTGATGCACGACCTCTCCTTCACCCTGCCTCGGGCGGGGATCGTGGGCGTGATCGGGCCCAACGGGGTCGGCAAGACGACGCTGTTCCGGATGATCACCGACCAGGAGAAGCCTGACGATGGCGAGCTGAAGGTCGGCGCCACCGTCAAGATCTCCTACGTCGACCAGAGCCGTGGCGGTATCGACCCCAACAAGAACGTGTGGGAGGTCGTCTCCGACGGACTGGACTTCATCAAGGTCGCCAACTTCGAGATGAACTCGCGGGCCTACGTCGCGTCGTTCGGATTCAAGGGCCCGGACCAGCAGAAGAAGGCGGGGGTGCTCTCAGGTGGAGAGCGCAACCGGCTGAACCTGGCGCTCACCTTGAAGATGGGCGGCAACATGCTGCTGCTCGACGAGCCCACCAACGACCTGGACGTCGAGACCCTCTCGTCGCTGGAGGATGCGTTGCTGGACTTCCCGGGTTGTGCCGTGGTCACCTCGCACGACCGGTGGTTCCTCGACCGCATCGCCACCCACATCTTGGCGTGGGAGGGCGATGAAGAGGATCCCGCCAACTGGTTCTGGTTCGAGGGGAACTTCGCGGCCTACGAGGAGAACAAGGTCGAGCGTCTCGGCGTGGAGGCCGCCCGCCCGCACCGCGTGACTCACCGCCGCCTGACCCGGGACTGAGCAACGCTCACTCGGGCTGGCGCATCTCCATCTCGGGATGGCGGGCGATCAGGTTGTCGGAGACGGCGTCCATGATCCGTCTGAGGGCCGCAAAGTCCTCGTCGCTGACCAGGTCGACCAAGTGTTCTCGCACACCCTCGACGTGGGTCGGGGCGACGTTGCGCAGGAGCAGCGAGCCACGCTCGGTGATCCGCGCGATCACACCGCGGCCGTCCTCGGGTGACTCGCAGCGCTCGACGAGCTCGGAGTGCTCCATCCGTTTGATGGTGTGGGTGACCCGACTGCGGCTGTGGGCCATGGCGTCGGCCAGCTGAGCCATCCGCATCTGTCCGTCACGCTCCGAGAGCCGCACCAGGACCTCGTACTCGGCGAGCGAGATGTTGTGGTGTCGGCGCAGGTCGTCGTCGAGACGGTCGAAAAGCAGGGTGGTGCCGAGCACGAGCGCGCGCCACGAGCGCTGCTGGTCAGCATCCAACCAGCGGGGCTCCTCCCCGATGTCCGGCACTCGCCAAGTCTATCCGCGGGTGGGCTTGCTTCAGTGGCGGTTGAGCTAGATGCGCTCGAGGATCAGGGCCATGCCCTGGCCGCCACCGACACACATCGTGATCAGGCCGGTTGACTTGTCGTGGAAGTCGAGCGAGTTGATCATCGTGTTCTGCAGCCGGGCACCCGTCATGCCGAAGGGGTGACCGACCGCGATCGCACCACCGTTGACGTTGAGCCGGTCGAGGTCGATGCCCAGGTCCTGGTACGACGGCACCACCTGAGCGGCGAATGCCTCGTTGATCTCGACCAGGTCGATGTCACCGATGCTCATGCCGGCGTGGGCCAGCGCGCGCTTGCTGGCCTCGACCGGTCCGAGGCCCATGATCTCCGGGGAGAGGCCGCTGACACCGGTGGCGACGATCCGCGCGAGCGGGGTCAGCCCCAGCTCGGCTGCCTTCGTGTCGGACATGACGATGACCGCGGCAGCGCCGTCGTTGAGGGCACAGCAGTTGCCGGCCGTCACCACGCCGTCGGGACGGAACACCGGCTTGAGGTCCTTGATGCCGTCGTAGGTGACGCCCGCCCGGGGACCGTCGTCGGCGCTGACCACCCCACTGGGGGTGGTCACCGGAGTGATCTCACGCTGCCAGAAGCCGTTGGCGATCGCCTTCTCGGCGAGGTTCTGGGACCGAACGCCGAACTCGTCGAGCTCCTGGCGGCTGAGGCCCCGCAGCTTGGCGACGTTCTCGGCCGTCTGACCCATGGCGATGTAGACGTCAGGAAGCTGGCCGTCCTCACGCGGGTCGTGCCAACCCTGGCCGCCCTCGGCTGTCTTGTCGGTGCGCGCCTTGGCCTCGTCGAACTGGTGGTTGTGGGTGTCGGGCCAGTGATCGGAAGTGCCCTTGACGAACCTCGACACGGTCTCCACGCCCGCGGAGATGAAGACGTCGCCCTCGCCGGCCTTGATCGCGTGGAAGGCCATCCGGGTGGTCTGCACCGACGACGAGCAGTACCGGGTGATGGTCGCGCCGGGCACCTCGTCCATGCCGTTGAGCACGTTGACCACCCGCGCCATGTTGTTGCCGGACTCGCCGCCCGGCAGGCCGCAACCGAGGTAGTGGTCGTCGATGGTCTGGGGATCCAGCGCCGGAATCTTGTCCAGCGCGGTCTTCACGATGAACGCCGTCAGCTCGTCGGGACGCATCTCCGTGAGCGATCCCTTGTTCGCGCGGCCGATCGGGGTGCGGGCGGCGGAGACGATGACTGCTTCAGGCATGGGGTGATGCTCCGTTCTGGGTGGATGTCCCACAACACTAGAACAGGGGTCAGCGTCGTGGTCTGGCAGAGTCCATGCCGTGCGTCACGTCTACGAATGTCCCATGCGCTGGGCCGACCTCGACATGCTCGGCCATGTCAACAACGTGGTGTACGTCGACTACCTGCAGGAGGCCCGGGTCGACATGCTCCGGGTGCACCAGCGGGATCGCTCCGAGGGTCCGCTGACCGAGGGCACGGTGGTGGTCCGCCACGAGGTGAGCTATCGCGCTCCGCTCGTCTTCCGCTTCCGCCCGGTCAAGATCGAGTGCTGGGTGACCGAGATCCGGGCAGCCACGTTCACGATGGCCTACGAGGTCTTTCACGACGATGGCGAGGACGGTCGTGTCGTCTACCTCCGCGCGACGACCGTGCTGTCGCCGTACGTGTTCGACGGTGAGCATCCGCGTCGGCTGACCGCGGAGGAGCAGGAGGCGCTCAACGGCTACCTCGAGCCCACCGCCCGCCGACCCAAGCCGGACCGCTTCGGGGTCGCACGCACCGACCACGGCCGCTACCCGGTCCACGTCCGGTTCTCCGACGTCGACGTCTACGGCCACGTCAACAACGTGAAGTACTTCGAGTACCTGCAGGAGGCCCGGATCCGGTGGTTCGCATCGCTCACCAGGGAGATCGACGCGCCTCCCTCGCACTTCGTGGTCGCACAGACCGACGTGGACTACCGGCGCCCTATCCTGTTCCGCAAGCAGCCCTACGACCTCTGGTCCCAGCTCGGCAGGGTCGGCACCACGTCGATCACGCTCGAGTCCGAGATCTGCGATGGCGACGAGGTGCTCGCCCGCGCCCGGGTCACCACGGTCTTCTACGACCTCGACGCCGGCCGGGCTGTCGCGCCCCATCCGTCGGTACGCGAACAGCTGGCTGCCGAGATCACTCGAAGGTGTTGACCATGAACTGTGCCGCGTGGGTGACGTAGTCCCAGAACTGCGCGTCCTGCTCGGGCGTCAGCTCCACCGAGTCGAGGGCACAGCGGAAATGCATCAACCAGTGGTCCTTGGCCTCGGGGTTGACCGCAAAGGGTGCGTGCCGGGCCCGCAGGCGTGGATGCCCACGCGTGTCGGAGTACGTCGTCGGCCCACCCCAGTACTGCACGAGGAACAGGAGAAATCGCTCCTCCGCCGGGCCGAGGTCCTCCTCGGGATACAGCGGCCGGAGCACCTCGTCGCCAGCCACGCCCGCGTAGAACTTCGCGACGATGCGTCGGAAGGTCTCGAAGCCGCCGATCTCGTCGTAGTAGCTGGTGCTCACTTCCCAAGAATAGGTAGGGCTTCGCGCGACGGGCCCATGGGGGAGGCTCAGACGCCGGCGTGCCAGACTTCCGAACATGGCTACCACGCGCACTGCACAGACCATCTGGGAAGGCTCGCTGACCGAGGGATCGGGCAGAGTCGAGCTCCAATCGTCCGGCATCGGCACCTTTGATGTCTCCTGGCCCTCGCGGGCCGAGGAAGCGAACGGAAAGACCAGTCCCGAGGAGCTGATCGCCGCGGCTCACTCGTCCTGCTTCTCGATGGCGCTCTCGGGCGGACTCGCCAAGGCCGGCACGCCGCCGACCAAGCTCGACACCAGTGCCGAGGTGGAGTTCACCCCGGGCACCGGCATCACCGGCGTCAAGCTGACCGTGGTCGGCACCGTCGACGGAATGACGGAGGAAGAGTTCGTCCAGGCCGCCGAGGGCGCCAAGGAGAACTGTCCGGTGAGCAAGGCCCTCACCGGCACCACGATCACCCTGGACGCGAGCCTCGCCTGACTAGGGCGTCTCTGCCTCGTCGACTTCAGGCTCGACCGAGCTCTTCGTCTCGCGATGCCAGACCACGCGCTGGGCGAAGGGGATCTCGATCCCCTCGTGATCGAAGCGCGCCTTGATCCGCTGACGCATCTCTCGGCCCACCGCCCACTGCTGCAGGGGCAGCGTCTTGAGCATCACCCGGAGGTTGACGGAGTCCGCGGCCAGCATTTCTACGCCGGTGACCTCCGGCTCCTCGATGATGACCCCGCGGTAGTCCTCGTCGTCCCACAGGTCGTGCGCGATCTCGGCCAGGACTCGCTTGACCCGGCTCAGATCCTCGCCGTAGCCGACGCTGACGTCGATCACGGCGCGGGCCCAGTTCTGACTCATGTTGCCTACGCGCACGATCTCCCCGTTGGGGACGTACCAGACCGTGCCGTTGAGGTCGCGCACCCGGGTGATCCGCAGCGTCACCGCCTCGACCGTGCCGATCGCCTCACCCAGGTCGACCACGTCGCCGACGCCGTACTGGTCCTCGAAGATCATGAAGACGCCCGACAGGAAGTCCTTCACCAGCGACTGGGCGCCGAAGCCCAGGGCGATGCCGATGATGCCGGCGCTGGCGATGATCGGCGCGATGTTGACGCCCAGCTCACTGAGGATCATCGTCCCGAAGATCGCGACCAGGACGCCGGTGATGATGTTCTTCAACAGGCTGCCCATGGTCTGGGCGCGTTGCACCCGACGGGTCGAGGTCGCCAAGTTGAACCGGTCCGGGAGCACGCCGGCCTCGGCACGTCGGACCACCCGATCGACAACCCGGTGCAGGAGCCACCGGACGGCCAGGCCGAGCAGCAGGAGACCGAGGATGGCCAGCGGCTTGCCGATCACTAGGTCGGCGACATCGGCGACCGTGGAGTTGCCGGTCCAGTCGTAGATCTGGTCGCAGATCTGCTCACCATCGGCACACGGGTTGGCGGCCTGCAGGAGTGACATGAGGCATGCCTACCATCCACCAGCCTCTGCGATCGAACCGTCTACGCTATGGCTGTGACCACCCCGATCTCCGCTGCCATCCGCCGGATCGTCGTTCTCGCCGGATCCGCGACCGTCGTCGCCGCTCTGGTCCTGGTCTCGGCCGCGCCCGCCGGGGCCGAGGTTCCGGAAGGCTGGGACACCCCCGAGGCCGTCGACAAGCTCGGCATGATCTTGCTGCTCGGCGGTCTGCCCCTCCTGCTCGCCGTGGTGATCGCGGCCGCGGTCTACGTGCCGGCGCTGGCCAGGGGTGAACGCGTGGCTCCCGGAGCAGCGCAGATCGAGAACCAGTGGCTCGGCGGTCCACGCAAGGCCGCCGGCGAGCTCGCCGGCCCCGATTCCGCGGACTCCCAGGCCGGAGGCGCAAGTGGGCGCTGGTGACCACTTCAGCAACGCCGAGCGATTTGCCCTCGACGAGGCCATCCGCAAGGGCGAGCAGCTCTCGCGTGCGGAGTTCTCGGTGTTCGTCGGTCAGGCGGAGACCGACGTCCGCGGGTTCGCGACGCGGCTGCACAACTCACTGGTCGCGCCTGCCCGCAGCATCCTGATCATGGTTGACCCGGAGAAGCGGGCCCTGGAGATCGTGACCGGCGGCTACGTGCGCCGCACGCTCACCGACGGCGAGGTCGAGCTGGCCGCGCTCGCGATGCAGAGCGACTTCGCCGCCGGTGACCTGGTCGGCGGGCTCAAGCGCGGCATCCAGATGTTGGCCGACCACGCCCGCTCACCCGAGACGCTGCACGCCGGAGACTAGGCGCTGTCCTTTGCCTGGGCAGCCAGAGCGCGAGCAGCGTCGGCTCGGCCCTCCTTGACGAAGCGGATGGCGCCGGGGTTGGCGGTGGAGGTCTCGAGCCATGCGTCCACCGTGGCGAGCAGCTCGGGCGAGGCGAGCACTCGCGGGAAGATGAACTCGAGCGCGACGGAGGCCTTGTGGGGACCGAGCGCGTCCCAGGTCCTGTCGACTGCGTCGAGGTACTTACCCAGGTAGGGCGCCAGCACTTGTTCCTGACCAGCGCGCGGAAACGCCTTGACGATGCTGCGGTGGGTCTCGTTGGGGACGTTCGGGTCCACCATGGCCCTCTCCCAGGCATCGGCCTTGGCCTGCGCGGTGGGCATCGAGGCACGGGCAGCGGCCGCGAACTCCTGGCCGGCGATCGTGGTGTCACGGGACAGCTCGTCGTCGATGCGGGCGTCGTCGGCCCGGCCGAGCCGGGCAAGCTCGCCCAACAGGATCCAGCGCAGGTCGGTGTCGACGTCGAGTCCCTCGAAGCCGAGCGAACCGTCGAGCAGCGCGTTGAGGTCGGCGATCGCCTGGTCGCTGTGCGCGGCGCCGGCATAGGACCGCGCGAACGTCAGCTGTGAGTCGCTGCCTGGCTCAGCATTCTCGAGCAGCTTGCGGAGACCTTGCTCCCAGCTGTCGGAGAGCTGCTCGCGGTTGGCGGGAGCGGAGAAGAGCGTGACCGCTTGGGCGGCGCAGCTCGGGATTCGACTCACGCCCCAGGCGTCGGTCTCGTTGCCGATGTTGCCGAGCACCAGCGCCACGTAGTCGCTGGCACTCATCTCGGCGTCGCGAGTCATGTCCCACGCCGCACCCCAGACCAGGGCGCGTGCCAGCGAGTCATCGATGCGCGACAGGCCGTCGATCGCGGTGACCAGCGAACGTTCGTCGAGGCGGATCTTCGTGTAGGCGAGGTCCTCGTCGTTGAGCAGCAGCAGTGCCGGCTGCTTCTTGCCCACAGCCTCGGGGACCGCGGTCAGCTCGCCCTCGACGTCGATCTCGATGAAGTCGCGGCGCACCAGGCGTGCCTCCGCATCCGACGTGTCGTCGTACCAACCGATCCCGATCCGATGGCGGCGCAGCGTTGGCCAGTCGGGGTGGGCGGTCTGACGGACGGAGAAGGAGGAGTAGGTGCCGTCCTCGGCCAGCTCGAACTCGGCGCTGAGCGTGTTGACACCGGCGGTCTGCAGCCACTCCTGAGCCCAGCCATGCAGCTCCCGACCCGACGACGTCTCGAGGGCGGTGAGCAGGTCGTCGAACTCCGAGTTCCCAAAGGCGAAGTCCTTGAAGTACTGGCGCAGGCCCTGCATGAACGGTTCGAGACCTACCCAGGCCACCAGCTGCTTGAGCACCGAGGCGCCTTTGGCGTAGGTGATCATGTCGAAGTTCACCTCGACCGCCTCGAGGTCGTAGTTGTCGGCGGCGATCGGATGGGTGCTGGGCAGCTGGTCGGCGCGGTAGCCCGTCTGCTTACGGGCGTTGGCGAAGCCGGTCCACGCCTCGGTGAAGTCGGTCGCCTCGGCCTCGCACCAGTAACAGGCCCACTCAGCGAACGACTCGTTCAGCCAGAGGTCGTCCCACCACCGCATGGTGACCAGGTTGCCGAACCACATGTGCGCCATCTCGTGGGTGATCACCGAGCAGCGGAACTCGTAGAAGGAGCGCGGCTGACGGCTGCGAGGCAGGTACTCGTCGCGCAGGGTCACGCAGCCGGCGTTCTCCATCGCGCCCATGTTGTACTCCGGCACGTACAGCTGGTCGTACTTCTCGAACGGGTAGGGGAAGTCGAACTGCTCCTCGAAGAACTCGAAGCTCCGTCTGGTCAGGTCGACCAGCTCGTCACGGTCGAGAAAGTCCACCAAGGACTGACGGCAGTAGTGGCCCAGCGGGATGGTGCCGAACTTGCCCTCGTAGACGTCCTGGACCTCGTGGTACTCACCAGCGACGACCGCGGTGATGTAGGTCGACATCGGCTTGGTGGGCGGGAAGCTCCAGACAGCGGTGCCGGTCTGTCCGTCGGCGGTCAGCGGCCGCGGCGTCGGCGTGGGGGCGTTGGAGACGACCTTCCAATGGTCCGGTGCAGTCACGGTGAAGGTGAAGGGTGCCTTGAGATCCGGTTGCTCGAACGTGGTGAAGACCCGGCGGGCGTCGGGCACCTCGAACTGGCTGTAGAGGTAGACGCGATCATCTGCCGGGTCGACGAAGCGGTGCAGGCCCTCGCCGGTGTGGGAGTAGGTGCAGTCGGCGCGGACCACCAGCTCGTTGTCGGCGGCTAGACCGGTCAGGGTGATCCGACTGTCGGCGTAGGCCGAAACGTCGACCGGTTCGCCGTTGAGCGTGATCTCGTGCACCGTCGCGCCCACGAGGTCGGCGAACGTCTCGGCGCCGGGCTCGGCGCAGGTGAACGCGATCGTCGTGGTCGAGCCGAACGTCTTCGGGTCGGCGTCCTGCGGGTCCGTGGTCAGATCCAGGTCGATGGAGTACGACGTGACGTCGAGGAGTGCTGCGCGGGTAGCAGCTTCTTCGCGGGTCAGGTTAGTTCCAGGCATCGCGACATCCTGCCATCGCGACACCCGGGGATCCCCATCCGGGCACCTGCTGTCGCTGCTCCGAAATCACGAACTACGATCATGTAATTCCAAAAAGTCAAGGCCGACACGCTGTAACAGGTGGGTTTTTTGGGGTTTTTGTTGCGTGATCACGCTCCCGTGGTTGATGGTGTCCTGGTGTTCTCTTCGACTCCGACTCGGTTCCTGACTCGGAGGCTGCGCCCTGCTTTGCCGATGGGGGTGGTCTCCGCCCTACTGGTGAGCGTGTTGGTGCTGTTCGCACCGGCTCCGGCCCAGGCGGCCTCGACCTACCTCTGCACGGGCTACACCTCGTGCGCGAGCCAGGGCTACTCGAATGCCGGCTATTCAGCGGTCAACGACCGGATGTACTGGCGGATGTACTCGGGCCACAACTGCACCAACTACGTGGCCTACCGACTGATCAAGGCTGGCCTCCCGACCGAGCGCCCGTGGTCCGGCAGCGGCATGGCCTACAACTGGGGCGTGGCCAACGCCAGCATCACCGACCAGACGCCGACCGTGGGCGCGGTCGCCTGGTGGAAGAGAAACTCCGGAGGGGTGGGCTCCAGCGGCCACGTGGCCTATGTCGAACGTGTCATCTCCGCGACGGAGATCGTGATCTCCGAGGACAGCTGGGGCGGCGACTTCTCCTGGCGGCGCATCCTCAAGGGGAGCGGCAGCTGGCCGAGTGGGGGCTTCATCCACTTCCGGGACCAGGTCACCAATGCCCTCACCAGCACGGCGCCGCCCACGATCACGGGCACTCCCCAGGTGGGGGTCCAGCTCAGGACGACCGTCGGCGGTTGGCGGGGCGGCCCCACGGCGTACGACTTCCAGTGGCTGGTGGACGGCGTCGCGAAACCCGGCGCGACCTTCACCGGCTACACCCCTACTGGCGACGACCTGGGCAAGACCGTCACGGTGCAGGTCACCGCGAACCGCACCGGCTACCAGTCGGGCACGGCCACGTCCGCACCTACCGCTGCGATCGCCAAGGGTGTCTACGCAGTGGTCGCACCGACGGAGGTCTCCGGCACGCCGCTGGTCGACGAGGTGCTCACGGTGACGCCGGGCACCTTCTCGCCGAGCCCGGCACGGTCGTCTCTGCAATGGCGAGCGGACGGGGCCGTCATCCCCGGCGCCACCGGGCGCACACTTCGCCTCGACGCGGCGTTGGTCGGCAAGGCCGTCACTGCGCTCACCATTGCCCGGGGCGACGGGTTCGTGAAGGTCGGGTCGCGGTCGGATCCGGCCGGTCCGGTGCTCGCTGGGGCCATCGAGATCACCCAGCCGTACGCCGTAACAGGTCGACCGCGGATCGGCGAGACGCTGACCATCCGACCGGGCGTGTTCACGCCTGCCGACGCCGCCTACAGCTACACGTGGCTGCGCGACGGTGCGGTCGCGGCTGGGCCCGCCGACGCGGCGACGTACGTGCTCACCGCCGCCGATGTCGGCCATCAGATCAGCGCCCAGGTGCGGCTGACAAAGGACAACTACCTCGAGCGCGTCGAAGTGGTGCCAGTCGGTCTGGTCCGCACGGTGCCGTTGGTCGCGGCCACTGCCAAGGGCCGCTTGGGCAAGGCCGTGATCAAGGTCCGGGTCACCGCCCCGGGGGTCGAGCGGCTGCCGGGCACGGTTGTGGTGAAGGTCGCCGGTCAGAAGACGACGAGTCGCGTGAAGAACGGACTGGCCAGGGTGGTCGTGTCCGGGCTGGCCGCCGGCAAGCACCAGGTGGTTGTTCGCTTCCTGGGCACTCAGGTGGTCGAGCAAGGCAGCGCCACCACTAGTGCTTGGGTCAAGCGCTAGCAGTGCCCGAAGTGGCCCGGGCCATTCGCGGACAGCTACCAAGAGTCCCTCAGGGACGCCTGGGGCCCGATCCGGGCCGCGCATGGCTCGGCAGCGCCCGACCCTAGGATCAGCCCATGACCCACGTCTTGTCCGCCGTCGCCTGGCCGTACGCCAACGGCCCGCGCCACATCGGCCACGTCGCCGGCTTCGGGGTGCCTTCCGACGTCTTCAGCCGCTTCATGCGGATGGCCGGCCACGACGTGCTGATGGTCTCGGGGTCCGACGAGCACGGGACCCCGATCCTGATCGCCGCCGACGAGGCCGGACTCAGCCCACAAGAGCTCGCCGACCAGAACCACCGGCTGATCGCCGAGGACCTGGTCTCTCTCGGGCTGACCTACGACCTCTACACGCGGACCACGACGCCCAACCACCACGCCGTGGTGCAGGAGCTGTTTCTCGGGGTCTTCGAGAACGGCTACTTCGTCGAGCAGACGACGTACGGCGCGATCTCGCCGTCAACCGGACGGACCTTGCCCGACCGCTACATCGAGGGCACCTGCCCGATCTGCGGCTACGACGGCGCCCGCGGGGACCAGTGCGACAACTGCGGCAACCAGCTGGACCCGGCTGACCTGATCAACCCGGTGTCCCGGATCAACGGCGAGGTGCCGGAGTTCATCGAGACGCAGCACTTCTTCCTCGACCTGCCGGCGCTGGCGGACGCTCTGGGGGAGTGGCTCGACGAGCGCGCGGCCACTGGGCTGTGGCGGCCGAACGTGATCCGGTTCAGCCAGAACATCCTCAAGGAGATCCGGCCCCGGGCGATGACCCGCGACATCGACTGGGGCATCGCGGTGCCGCTCGATGGCTGGCGGGACAATCCGAGCAAGAAGCTCTACGTGTGGTTCGACGCCGTGGTCGGCTATCTGTCGGCATCGATCGAGTGGGCCCGACGCACTGGCGACTCCGATGCCTGGCGCGCCTGGTGGAACGACCCAGAGGCCCTCTCCTACTACTTCATGGGCAAGGACAACATCACCTTCCACAGCCAGATCTGGCCGGCCGAGCTGCTTGCCTACTCCGGCAAGGGATCCAGGGGCGGCGAGCCGCGCGAGTTCGGCGCACTGAACCTGCCGACCGAAGTGGTGAGCTCGGAGTTCCTGACGATGGAGGGCAAGAAGTTCTCGTCCTCCAAGCAGGTCGTGATCTATGTGCGCGACCTCCTCAGTCGCTACCAACCCGACGCCTTTCGCTACTTCGTCGCCTCCGCAGGTCCGGAGAGCCAGGACTCCGACTTCACCTGGGCGGAGTTCGTGCGGCGTACCAACGACGAGCTGGTGGCCGGCTGGGGCAACCTGGTCAACCGCACCGCCACCTTGATCAACAAGAACTTCGGCGAGATCCCGCCGGCAGGCGAGCTCACCGAAGCCGACCACGCGATCCTGGCGAAGGTCGTGGAGTCGTTCGACGTGGTCGGCGACCTGATCACCCGTCACCGACAGAAGCAGGCGATCGGCGAGGCGATGCGGGTGGTGGCCGATGTCAACAAGTACGTCTCGGACGCCGAACCGTGGAAGCTCAAGGGCGATGACGAACGCGAGCGCCTCGGCACGATCCTGTACGTCGTGGCCCAGTGCGTGCAGGACCTCAATCTGGTGCTGTCGCCGTTTGTTCCGTTCTCCGCCAACGAGGTCGACCGGACGCTGGGCGGACGGGGCCAGGTGGCGCCGATGCCGCGGATCGTGGAGGTCGACGACCTCGACGACCTCCACGACGGAGCCGGCTACCCGATCATCACCGGTGACTACACCGGCGCCCCGAGCTGGGAGCACCACGCCATCGTGGTCGGCACCCCGGTCGGCAAGCCCACTCCGATCTTCACCAAGCTCGACACCGCTGTCGTGGATGAAGAGCTCGCACGACTGGCCGAGGGCCAGTCGTGAACGAGGGTTGAGGTTCGACCCTCGCCGCCTGGATAGGGTCGCGCCATGACCGCCGCGATGTACCTGCCGACGTGCTCCGGCAGGCAGCAGCTCGCACCCGACGTGCCCCGGGAGCACTGATGGCCCTCTACCCCGAGGCACGGAAAGCGGTCGAGGCGGGAGCCGGCGATGTGCCCGTCTGGACGGAGGGCTACGACGTCGTCGGCGAGCGGGAGGTGGACCTTGCCCTGGCGATGGCCGAGCTGCGAGAGCCCGTGGCCGAAGTGGCGGACCTGGACGCGGCCGGGGTGCGGGTGCGCCTCTATGTGCCGGACGACGCGGACCCCGGGCTGATCGTCCATCTGCACGGCGGCGGCTTCGTCTTCCACGACGTCGAGGTGCACGACGCGGCATGTCGACGGCTGGCCAACCGGGCGGGGCTGCGAGTGCTCAGCGTGGACTACCGGCGCCCGCCGGAGCACCGTTTCCCAGCGGCGCCTGACGATGTCAGCAGCGTGGTCACCTGGTTGGACTCCGACGCACCGGTCGAGCTGCGGTCGGGTCCGACGTTCGTGCACGGCGACAGCGCTGGCGGCAACCTCGCACTGGTCGCCGCGCTGAGACACCCAGGCCGGTTCGCGGGAGCGGCGCTGATCTACCCGTTCCTGGACCCGACCGCGAGCTTCGACTCCTACGAGACGGCGCCCGACGGCTTCGACCCGCAGGAGGCGGCCTGGTACTGGCAGCAGTACGCCAGCTCGCCCGAGGACCTGACAGATCCCGACCTGGCACCACTGCGTTCCGACCGGCTGAGCACGCTGCCGCCGACCCTGGTGGTGACCGCGGAGCACGACCCCCTCCGTGACGAGGGCGAGCACCTCGCGCTGTTGGTCGCCGAGGCCGGGGTGGAGGTCACCGCGACCCGCTACCTGGGCCAGGTGCACGGCTTCTGGCGGCACACGTCGGTCTTCCCCGCCGCAGAGGCTCTCCTGGGACAGGAGAGCGCCTTCTTCCGGCAGCACGCGGGCAAGCGCGGTGAATGACTCGCGGCCGCACCTCGCCGGCCTGGTCGAGGACCGCTGGAACTTGGGGCTGGCCGCGGTGCTGGCGCGTCGCGGGTGGCGGCTCCGGGTGCTGGCGCACACCGGTTACGGAACCGCCGAGTTCGTCCGGGTTTTCGCCAGGGTGATCCTGGCGCCGCCCACCTACGACCCGGCGGCCGGCGACGCGTTGTTGCAGCGGCGGGGCTGGCGCAACTTCGTCACCGCCGAGGCTCTCGACACACCGGTGACGATCACCGTCGCAGGTCACGAGCACCAGGTGCGTACCGACCGCTCGGGCAATGTCGACGCCCGACTGCCGAACCCCGGGCTGACCGCCGGCTGGGCCGAGGTGACGGTCCAGGCAGGTGACTCGCCTGTCGCAGTCGCCCGGGTGCGGGTGGTCGGAGACGACGTCGACTTCGGGATCGTCAGCGACATCGACGACACCACGCTCAGCACCTATCTGCCGCGACCGATGATCGCGGCGTACAACACCTTCGTGGCTAGGGAGGAGGCGCGGCGGCCGGTGCGTGGCATGGCTGATCTCTATGGTCGGATGCTGGCCGACCGACCAGGCTCACCGACCGTCTACGTGTCGACAGGGGCATGGAACACCGCCCCGACCCTGCGTCGATTCCTGTCGCGCAACGGGTTTCCGGATGGCCCGATGTTGCTCACCGACTGGGGTCCGACCAACACCGGTTGGTTCCGGTCGGGCCGCGACCACAAGCGGGCGTGCCTGGAGTCCCTCGTCGCGGACTTCCCGCGGATCAGCTGGGTGCTGGTGGGTGACGACGGCCAGCACGACCCGGGCATCTACACCGACTTCGCTCGCGCCTACCCCGACCACGTCCGCGCGATCGCCATCCGTGAGCTCCCGATTGCCCAGCAGGTGCTGTCCCACGGCACGCCCGGTGCCCAGGGTGGCGACGTCACACCGCCACCGGTGGTGCCCGCGGTGCGTGGCGCCGATGGAGGCGAGATCGCGACCCGGCTGTTGACTCTCCTCTGACCGTGGTCAGAGGTGGCCTCTGGAAGACTGCGCGCATGCGCGTTCACCTCGGTTCCGACCATGCCGGCCTCGAGCTGAAGGAGCACCTGGGTTCGTGGCTCGCGGAGCATGGTCATGAGCCGGTCGACCACGGTCCGTTGGTCTACGACGCCCAGGACGACTACCCCGTCTTCTGCCTCCGGGCGGCCGAGGCGGTGGCCGCCGACCTGCGGGCGGGGTTCGACAGCCGCGGTGTGGTGGTCGGCGGATCTGGCAACGGAGAGCAGATGGCAGCCAACAAGGTCGTCGGCATCCGCGCGGCACTCGTCTGGTCGACCGAGACCGCAGCCCTCGCGCGGGAGCACAACGACGCCAACGTGATCTCGGTCGGCGGCAGGATGCACTCCCTCGAGGACCTGACCGGCCTGGTCGGGACGTTTCTGGACACCGAGTTCTCCGGTGATGAGCGCCACGTCCGTCGGATCGGGCAGGTCTCGGCGTACGAGACCACGCACGTGCTGCCACCGCTGCCCGAGTCGGCCCGCCCGACGACCGATGCCTGAGGGCCACACCCTCCACCGCCTGGCCCGCGACCTCACCGACGCGTTCGGCGGCCGCCCGGTGCGGGTCGGGAGCCCGCAGGGCCGGTTCGCCGGCTCGGCGGCGTTGCTCGACGGGGAGGTGCTCGAAGGTGCGGAGGCCTGGGGAAAACAGCTCTTCATCGAGTTCGCGCACGAGAGATTCATCCATGTGCACCTGGGACTGATCGGCGCGTTTGACGTCCACACCGGCCACGAGGTGGTGCCGGCGCCGATCGGCCAGGTCCGCCTGCGGCTGATCGGGGAGCGCTCCGACGGCTACGCGTACGCGGACCTGCGCGGGGCCACCGCCTGCGACCTCTGGACCCGCGAGCAGCGGGACGCCGTGGTCGCACGTTCGGGACCCGACCCCATCCGCCCGGACGCAGACCCGACGCGTGCCTGGCAGCGAATACGACGGAGCAGCGCTCCGATCGGTGGTCTCCTGATGGATCAGACGGTTCTCGCCGGCGTCGGCAACGTCTACCGCGCCGAGATCCTCTACCGCCACCGGATGCACCCGCTGCGGCCGGGTCGCTCGCTGCGCGTCGGGCAGTGGCAGGCGATGTGGGAGGACCTGGTCGACCTGATGGCTGAGGGTGTCAGCACCGGCCGGATCGACACGGTCCGCCCCGAACACACCCCGGAGGCGATGGGCCGCCCACCCCGTCGCGACGACCATGGCGGAGAGGTCTACGTCTATCGGCGTACGGGGCAGCCCTGCCTGGTGTGTGACCGACCGATCCGGACAGGGGTGCTGCAGGGAAGAAACCTCTTCTGGTGTCCCCGATGCCAACCCACCTTCCGCTCCCGAGCCGTACGCTGAGGCCCGGGATGACCAGACCACAGGCTTACCTGGCCCGCATCGAACCCACCCGGCAACCGCGCACCTCGCTCGCGCGGCAATGGCGCAACTTCGCGCACCGTGGCCTGACCACCGAGCAGCGCACGGCTCTGATGCTGAGCGTGGTCGTGCTGGGGTTCACGGTCCTCGTGTGGTTGTTCCCTGGGCCGCTGCCGCTCACCGCATTGATGCTTCCGCTGTTGCTCGGCAGCATCCTCCTCGGCCCCCGCACCCTGCCGTGGTTCGTGGTGCTCGTGATGCTGTGCCTCACCTCGACCGTGCCGCGGCAAGAAGAGATCACCGGCCGACTGATCGCAGCGCTGGCAGTGGACTTCCTGATGGGCCTGATCGTGTTGACCACGGGCCTGCGGCGTTCCAGGTTGGGCGTCACCGGTGCTGCCGGTGAGCTGATGCTGGTCGATCTCCGCGACCGCATCCTTGCCCAGGGCAAGGTCCCCGACCTTCCGCCCGGGTGGGACGTCCAGTCGGCGCTCCGCTCGGCCGGCGGTACGCCGTTCGCTGGCGACTTCGTGGTGGCCTCCACCTCACAAGGCTCGACCCGCCTGGACGTCGCGGTCGTGGACGTGTCGGGGAAGGGAGAGAAGGCCGGCACCAGAGCACTGCTGCTGTCGGGTGCGTTCGGCGGTCTGCTGACCGCACTGCCGCCGGACCAGTTCCTGCCCGCCGCCAACGACTTCCTGATCCGTCAGGACTGGGACGAGGGGTTTGCCACCGCCATCCATCTCTCGCTCGACCTCGGGTCTGGCCACTTCGAGGTGCGCACCGCTGGCCATCCGCCCGCTGCCCACCGGGCGGTGGGCTCGGGACGCTGGCAGGTGCTGCGCACCGAGGGACCGGTACTCGGGCTGATGGAGGACGCCACCTTCTCCACGGCCGAGGGCGATTGTCGACCCGGCGACGCGGTGCTGCTCTACACCGACGGCATGGTGGAGGAGCCACGTCGCGACATCGACCTCGGCATCGACAGGATGCTGGGCCAGGCGGAGTCGCTGCTGCGCGGGAGCTTCGAGGACGCTGCGACCAGGTTGGCCGACGCGCTGGGCTCCCCGGACGACGACCGGGCGCTGCTCGTCGTGCACCGCCGCTGATCCCGTTTGGGGCGCGCGCTCAGGTGTGTGGCACCATGATCCACGCTGAAATCTTCGCGGACGACGGCGCGCGGGTGTAGCTCAATGGTAGAGCCTCAGTTTTCCAAACTGATGACGCGGGTTCGATTCCCGCCATCCGCTCCAAGGGGCCATCCGGTCATCCGGAGGGTTGCTTGGCGGGGCGTAGCGTAGTGGCTAGCGCGCCTGCTTTGGGAGCAGGAGATCGCAGGTTCGAGTCCTGTCGCCCCGACGGAAATCACCCACCTGAGCGAGGAGAAACACCTGTGAAGAGCGCCGTCGAGACCTTGAGCCCGACCAGGGCCAAGCTGACCGTCGAGGTGCCCTTCGAGGAGCTCAAGCCGAGCCTCGACGCGGCCTACAAGAAGATCGCTGCACAGATCAACATCCCGGGGTTCCGCCGCGGGAAGGTGCCGCCGTCGGTCATCGACCGTCAGGTCGGCCGAGGTGCTGTGCTCGACGAGGCCATCAACGACATGCTCCCGAAGAAGTACATCGAGGCGCTCGAGGCCAACGAGCTGCTTCCGCTGGCGCAGCCCGAGATCGAGGTCACCAGGCTCGAGGACAACGAGGTGCTGGAGTTCACTGCCGAGGTGGACGTCCGGCCTGAGGTCGAGCTTCCCGCCTACGACGGGCTCGAGGCCCAGGTCGCCGACATCGAGGTCACCGACGCCGATGTCGAGGAGCAGCTGCAGGCGCTGCGCGAGCGCTTCGGGACCTTGAGCGACGTCGAGCGCAAGGTCGAGGACGGCGACTTCGTCGTGCTCGACCTCAAGGCCACCCAGGACGGTGAGGTCGTCGACGGCGCCGAGGTGGCTGCCATGTCCTACCGCGTCGGCCGCGGCGGCATGATCGAGGGCCTCGACGAGGCCCTGGTCGGCATGAGCGCCGGCGAGGAGAAGACGTTCGCAACCCAGCTGGTGGGCGGAGACCTGGTGGGCTCCGACGTGGAGGTAGCAGTCTCTGTGAGCCAGGTGCAGGAGCAGGAGCTGCCCGAGCTGGACGACGACTTCGCGCAAGAAGCCTCCGAGTTCGACTCGGTCGAGGAGCTCACCGCCGACGTGCGGGAGCGCCTGGGACGCGGCAAGCGCCTCGAGCAGGCCGCGGCCGCTCGCGACGCTGTGCTCGAGGTGCTGCTGGAGAAGGTCGAGATCCCGCTGCCCGAGGGCATTGTCGCCGAGGAGCTCACCACGCGCCGGCAGAGCGTCGAGCAGCAGCTCGCGTATGCCGGCGTCACCATGGAGTCCTACCTCGACGACGAGGGCCAGACCGTGGACGAGTTCGAAGCCGATCTGGAGAAGCGGGTCCGCGAGGCCGTGGCCGCCCAGTTCATCCTCGACGAGGTCGCCAAGAAGGAGGAGCTCGGCGTCGAGCAGAACGAGCTCTCCGAGCACCTGGTCCGTCGCGCCCAGCAGTCCGGTCAGGACCCGCAGGAGTTCGCCAACCACATGTTCGAGCACAACCACGTGCCCGAGATGATCCAGGAGATCCTGCGCGGCAAGGCCCTGGCCACGATCGTGGAGTCGGCCGTGGTCAAGGACGCCAGCGGCGCGTTGCTCGACCTGAAGAACCTGCGTCCCGACGGGACGATCGGCGAGCCCCAGGCCGAGTCCCAACCCGAGTCCGAGTCCGAGCCCGAGGTCGTCGCCGAGGACACGCCCCAGAAGTAGTCGGATTGAGTGCACGACCGTGCACTCGATGAGTAGCCTGACCGACATGACCGCGACAGCTCTACCACCGGGTCCGCGTCTGCTCGATGCGCTGTCCCTGCTCTCCGACGTCACCGACGAACTGGTCGTGCGAAGCGTCCGCGACACCCACCTGGCGTGGGCGGCCCGGGCGCACCGCGTCGCCTCTCGGGCGTCGGGGGGCGGTTCAGCGCTTCCGGACCTGGTGCACCGGGGGATAGCGGGTGCGGTCTATGCCGGCCTCGGCCTCGGTCTGAGAGGCGCCGCCGTCGGATTCGACCGGCTCGCCGCGACTGGCATCGGGCCGGGTCTGGAGGATGGCCCGCGGGGCCGGTTCGTCAGCTCCGCGGTCAATGGCCTCATCGGCGACCGGTTGTTGCGTGAGCGACCGCAGCTGGCCATCGCCATGGCCGCCCGGGTCGATGGTCACGACGTCGACATCGACGACGGTCTGGAGACGGCGTACCCGGCGGCCACGGGTCGGCTGGTGGTCTTCATGCACGGGTTGTGCGAGAACGAGGCGTACTGGAACATGCACCGCGCCCGCACCGGGACGACCTACGGCGAGGCGCTGGCCGGGCGCGGCTGGACGCCGATCTTCCTGCGCGCCAACACCGGCCTCCCGCTGCGCGAGAACGGCGTCGCGCTGGCTGCCCTGATGCAACGGTTGGTCGACTCGTGGCCGGTTCCGGTCACCCGCATCACCTTGGTCGGGCACTCGTTGGGGGGTCTGGTGATGCGCGCGGCCGGCGCGGTGGCGGCCGCGCCCCCTGAGTCCGGCAACGACTGGAACCTGCTGGTCCACGACGTGATCACGCTCGGCACCCCCCACCTCGGTGCCCCGATCGCCTGGGGGATCGGCCACGGCAGCCGAGGGCTGGGCGCGGTGCCCGAAACAGCCGCACTCGGCCGGATCCTGGACTGGCGCTCGGTGGGTGTGCACGACCTGGTGGTCGGGTTGGCCGAGGACGTGCCTCCGCTCCCGCATGCGCGCTACCACCTGGTGTGCGCCACGGTCACCAGGGCCCGCCGGCACCCGCTCGGCGACCTGGTGGGTGACTACCTGGTCCGGCCGCGGTCGGCCTACGGACGAGACCGACGGGGCGGGCGGCTGTTCCCCGACGCCGACGTGCTTCACGTGGGTCGCACCGACCACTTCGGCCTGCTCAACCATCCCCGGATCCATCGAGCGATGGAAGACTGGCTGGCATGAGCGCGGACAAGCTGCCCGACCGAGAGCTGCGGGCCGAAGCCACCATCGATGCCCCAGCCGACCGGGTCTGGGCCCTGCTGGCCGACTTCGGCCGGATGCCGGACTGGAGCCCCGAGCTGCTGAAGATGGTGCCGCTCAAGCGCGGCGGTCTGCGCCTGGGCCAGTGGTACCTGGGCCTCAACCGACGCAAGGCGGCCATCTGGCCCACCCGCTCGGTCGTGGCCGTGCTCGAGCCGGGCCGCACCCTCGCCTGGGACACCAAGTCCAGCGGTGCCCGCTGGATCTGGGAGATCGCTCCGGCCGGTGCGTCCACGCATGTCGTGCACCGGCGGCCGGTGCCCTCCTCGTTGACCGTGATGAGCAAGGTCTTCGCCGGCGCGTTCCTCGGCGGCAACGGCAGCCATGCGGACGAGCTGGAAGAGGGCATGGCAACGACCGTGGCCCGACTCAAGGCGGCAGCCGAGAACTCCTGACCTGGCTCGCCGTCCTGGCCCTGATTCCGCCGACGGCGAACAGGGCGGGATATGCCGTGGGTACGTCGGTTCTTCGGGCTAGTGTCGGCGACGTGACCCAGACGAACGTGCCCGAGTCCGCTCCCCAGTCGAACGGGGGTGGCTCCGGACTCAATGTCCTCGACGACCACATCTACCAGCGACTGCTCCGCGAGCGGATCGTCTTCCTCGGCTCCGAGGTGCGCGACCAGAACGCCAACGCGATCTGCGCCCAGCTGCTCCTGCTCTCGGCCGAGGACCCCGAGGCCGACATCTTCCTCCACATCAACTCGCCCGGTGGATCGGTCGACGCCGGCATGGCGATCTACGACACGATGAACTACATCCCCAACGACGTGGCGACGGTCGGGATGGGCCTGGCGGCCTCGATGGGACAGTTCCTGCTGTGCGCCGGCACCAAGGGCAAGCGCTACGCGCTCCCACACGCGCGGATCATGATGCACCAGCCGTCCTCGGGCATGGGCGGCTCCGCATCGGACATCAAGATCCAGGCGCAGCAGTCGCTGCACATCAAGAAGGTGCTGCTCGAGCTGATCTCGGAACACACCGGACAGCCGGTGGAGCAGGTCATCGCCGACGCCGACCGCGACCGCTGGTTCACCGCCGAGCAGGCGATGGAGTACGGCCTGGTCGACCAGGTGGTCAAGAACGCGCGGGACGCCGCCGACGAGGGCCGACCCGCCCGCAACTCCTCCTCTGCAGACAAGGACTGATCGTGAACTACTACATCCCTCAGTGGGAGGAGCGGACCTCCTACGGGTTCCGCCGGATCGACCCCTACGCCAAGCTCTTCGAAGAGCGGATCATCTACCTCGGCACGCCGATCTCCGACGACGTCGCCAACGCGGTGATCGCGCAGCTGCTGTGCCTGCAGTCGATGAACCCCGACCAGGACATCAGCATCTACATCAACTCGCCGGGCGGCTCGATCACCGCACTCACCGCGATCTACGACACGATGCACTTCATCAAGCCCGACATCCAGACCGTGTGCCTGGGTCAGGCGGCCTCTGCGGCCGCGATCCTGCTGGCCGCCGGCACGCCGGGCAAGCGAATGGCCCTGCCCAACAGCCGGATCCTGATCCACCAGCCCTACACCGAGGGCACGTTCGGCCAGACCTCTGACATCGAGATCCAGGCCAACGAGATCATCCGGATGCGCGAGATGCTCGAGCAGATGATCGCCGACAACAGCAACCGGACCCTCGAGCAGGTCAGCCACGACATCGAGCGCGACAAGATCCTGACCGCCCAAGGGGCCGTCGAGTACGGCCTGATCGACTCCGTCCTGGAGTCGCTCAAAGGCACCCCGGCGCTTGCCGGCTGATGTTCTGGACCCCGCCTGACGGCAACCTCGTGTCCGTCCCCGCATCGGGGGCGGCAAGGGGTACGGTCAGGGAGTTCGTTCGACCCCGACAGCTCGACCAGGACATCGGACCAGCAGCTTGCGCTGGCCAAGGAGGATGACCGCCCGTGGCACGCATCGGTGACGGAGGCGACCTGCTCAAGTGCTCCTTCTGCGGAAAGAGCCAGAAGCAGGTCAAGAAGCTCATCGCCGGTCCCGGCGTCTACATCTGCGACGAGTGCATCGACCTCTGCAACGAGATCATCGAGGAAGAGCTCAGCGAGGGCACGGAGGTCAGCCTCGAAGAGCTGCCCAAGCCCAAGGAGATCTTTGACTTCCTGAACTCCTACGTCATCGGCCAGGAGCAGGCGAAGAAGTCGTTGGCCGTAGCCGTCTACAACCATTACAAGCGGGTCCAGGCCGGCCTTCAGCCGGTCAACGGCAAGCACAGCAAGGAAGAAGTCGTCGAGGTCGCCAAGTCCAACATCCTGGTGATCGGACCCACCGGCTGCGGAAAGACCTACCTGGCCCAGACCCTGGCCCGGATGCTCAACGTGCCGTTCGCGATCGCCGACGCCACCGCCCTCACCGAGGCGGGCTACGTCGGCGAGGACGTCGAGAACATCCTGCTCAAGCTGATCCAGGCGGCCGACTACGACGTCAAGAAGGCCGAGACCGGCATCATCTACATCGACGAGATCGACAAGGTAGCCCGCAAGGCGGAGAACCCGTCGATCACCCGCGACGTGTCCGGCGAGGGCGTGCAGCAGGCGCTGCTCAAGATCATCGAGGGCACCTCCGCCTCGGTGCCACCCCAGGGTGGACGCAAGCACCCCCATCAGGAATTCATCCAGATCGACACCACCAACATCCTGTTCGTGGTGGGCGGCGCCTTCTCCGGCCTCGAAGAGATCATCGAGCAGCGGGTCGGCAAGAAGACTCTCGGGTTCACGGCCGAGGTGCGCGGCGCGGCTGAGCGTGCCGGCGAGGACCTGCTCGGCCAGGTGCGCCCGGAGGACCTCACCAAGTTCGGGCTGATCCCGGAGTTCATCGGCAGGCTGCCGCTGATCGCCAGCGTCAACAAGCTCGACCGTGAGGCACTCGTGCAGATCCTCACCGAACCTCGCAATGCCTTGGTCAAGCAGTACCAGAAGCTCTTCGAGCTCGACGGCGTCGAGCTCGAGTTCACCGACGACGCCATCGCGGCCATCGCTGACAATGCGCTCGAACGCGGGACCGGTGCCCGCGGTCTGCGCGCGATCATCGAGGAGGTGCTCCTCCACGTGATGTACGAGGTTCCGTCCCGCGCCGATGTGGCCAAGGTGATCGTCACCCGCGAGGTCGTGGTCGACGACGTCGCCCCCACGCTGGTGCCACGCGAGTCCGAGGCGAAGAAGAAGAAGTCTGCCTGATCCACCTCGCTCCAGCCGAGTGCTGCTCGGGACTAGTGGCGAGTAGTCATTTGTAGTCATCTTCCGGCTGCTGGCTCGTGCCGTGGACGTTGACCGGGAAGAATGACCACGTCAAGATTTCTCTTTCGTTCCTGACCGGGCAGGAAGGCGTAGGGGACTGTGAGCCGCAATCAGAAGGCGCCACTGTTGGCGTTCGTCCTCGTGGCGATCATCTGTGCCTTGGTGCTGGTGGACACCATCCGCGGCGAGGCGTCAGAGCGCCCGGTCCGCTCGGTGACCACCAGCGAGCTCGGACCGGCTTACCCGCTGGCTGTGGAGCCTGATCCGATCGCGCCGAATGCCGGGTCGCCCGAGCACTCCAGCGCGCCGGCTGACGCAGCGACCAGGACCTCCGGCTCGCCCGACCGCCTCGATGCGGCACCGACGCAACCCCGGGGCGCTGCCTCCCCTCGTGCGGTTGGTCGCCGAGCGGGCTTCCCTTCCGCGGGCACCGGCGAAGCCGCCGCTGCTCGTCGTCGGGCAAGTGAGGGCGAGTTGTCCTACGACGCCGAGCTGTGGCCGCAGAGCACCGTGCCCGGCGTCCAGAAGCCGATCGTGGCGTTCACGATCTTCATTCCCGACGCCGATGCGTCGTCCGAGCAACCGGAACCGCCCGAGCAACCGCCGGCAGAGCCGACGGCCGACGCAGACTCCGACTCCGACGGAGCCGAGCCATCGGAGTCCGGCCAGTCCCCACCGGGCGATGGCCCCGAGGAACACCAGCCGGACGATCTGGGAGCCACCCCCTAGAAGGTCAGCCCTCGACTTCGGCCAGCTCGGCTGCGACGGAGAGCTCCGTCGCCTCGGTCGAGGTGAAGACTAGGTCGCCGGTGATCTTCCCCGCGGCACGTAGATCGTCGGCCGCCAGCTCGGCTGCGGAAACCAGCGCTGCCGGTCCGGTGACCTCCACGCGGGAGAGCTCGGCCCGCATCGACACCTTCGCCTGCGACTTGGCTCCGCGGATGCCGACCAGGACGGCTGCCACCGCATCGACGGCCGTCGGGTCGGTGGCAGCGGCGGAACCGAGCTCGGTCACCTCGGGCCACGACGACTGATGGATGGAGTCGTCACGCCACCAGGCCCAGACCTCCTCGGTCACGTAGGGCAGGAAGGGTGCAAGCAGCCGCAGCTGCACGTCGAGCGCCAGCGCGAGAGTGGCGCGCGCAGACTCACCGCCGACCGTCTGCCCCTCGGTGTAGGCGCGGTTCTTGACCAGCTCGACGTAGTCGTCGCAGAACTCCCAGAAGAACTTCTCGACTGTCTCGAGGGCGGTCGAGTAGTCGTAGGCCTCGAAGGAGTCGGTGGACTTGGCGATGACCCCGCGGAGCCGACCGAGGAGGGCGCAGTCGATCGGCTCGGTGATGGCCACCGGGTTGGCCGAGGTGGCACCGACGCCGCCCAGCACGAACTTGGAGACGTTGAGGATCTTCATCGCCAGCCGACGACCGACCTTCATCTGTGACTCGTCGAAGGGGGAGTCGAGCCCCGGCCGCGCGATGGCCGCGCGCCAGCGGACGGCGTCCGCGCCGTACTTGTCGAGGATCTCGGTCGGCACCACGACATTCCCCTTGGACTTCGACATCTTCTTGCGGTCCGGGTCGACGATGAATCCGGAGATCAGAGCGTGCGACCACGGCACGACGCCGTTCTCGAAGTGGGCCCGAACAACGCGCGAGAACAGCCAGGTGCGGATGATGTCGTGGGCGTGGGTGCACAGGTCCATCGGGAAGACGCGCTGCCAGAGGTCGTCATCGGTCTCCCAGCCGCCGGCAATGTGCGGGCTGAGCGACGAGGTGGCCCAGGTGTCCATCACGTCGGGATCGCCGACGAAGCCACCGGCCTGACCGCGCTGCTCCTCGGTGTACCCCTGGGGGGCCTGGGTAGAGGGGTCGATCGGCAGCTCCGCCTCGCTCGGCATCAGCGGGTGGGCGTGGTCGGGCTCGCCGTCGCTGCCCAGGGGATACCAGACCGGGAACGGGACGCCGAAGAAGCGCTGCCGCGAGATCAGCCAGTCACCGTTGAGGCCGTTGACCCAGTTGTCGTAGCGATGGCGCATGTGGGCCGGCATCCAGTCGATCTCAGCCCCACGCTCGATCATCTCCTCGCGCAGCGAGGCGTCGCGACCTCCGTTGCGCAGGTACCACTGCCGGGTGGCCACGATCTCGAGAGGTTTGTCGCCCTTCTCGTAGAAGTTGGCCATCCGCTGGGTAGGGGTCGGCTCACCGTCGAGGTCGCCGGAGGCGCGCAGCTTCTCGACCATCGCCTCGCGGGCCGAGAAGGCGGTCTTGCCCTTGAGGTCCTCGTACGCCGCCGCTGCGGTCGGGTCGGCCAGCCAGAGCGGGGTGTCGCGGGACAGCCGGCCGTCGCGCCCGATCAACGTACGCACGGGCAGGTTCAGCTCGCGCCACCAGGTGACGTCGGTGAGGTCGCCGAACGTGCATGACATGGCGATGCCGGCGCCCTTGTCGATCTCCGCCAGCGGGTGGGCCAGTACCGGGATCTCCACGCCGAAGACAGGACTGGTGACCGTGGTGCCGAACAGCGGTTGGTAGCGCTCGTCGTCGGGATGGGCGACCAAGGCGACCACGCTGGGGATCAGCTCGGGACGCGTGGTCTCGATGTAGACGGGGCCGGCGCCGCCGGGTGAATCGGCAGTTTTGTGGAACGCAACCCGGTGGTAGTGACCGGCGTAGTCGCGGGCCTCAAGCTCGGCCTGGGCCACCGCGGTCTGGAAGGTGACGTCCCAGAGGGTCGGCGCCTCCTGCAGGTAGGCCTCGCCGCGGGCGAAGTTGCGCAGGAAGGCCGCTGGCTGATGGTCTGGGCCTTCGGTCCGATGGTCGTGTAGGTCTGGCTCCAGTCGACGGAGAGACCGAGCGTGCGCCACAGCGACTCGAAGACCTGTTCGTCCTCCTCCACCAGACGCTCGCAGAGCTCGACGAAGTTGGGTCGGCTGATCGGGACCTGCCGCTTCGGGTCGGGCTTCTCGGGAGGCGTGAAGTCGGCGTCGTAGGGCAGGCTCGGGTCGCACCGGACGCCGTAGTAGTTCTGGACCCGGCGCTCGGTCGGCAAGCCGTTGTCATCCCAGCCCATGGGGTAGAAGACCGACTTGCCGCGCATCCGCTGGAACCGCGCGATCAGGTCGGTGTGGGTGTAGGAGAAGACGTGGCCCACGTGCAGGCTGCCGCTGACCGTCGGCGGGGGAGTGTCGATGGAGAAGACGTTGGCCCGCGGCTGGGTGCGGTCAAACGCGTAGGTCTGGTCGGCCTTCCACCGGGTCGACCACTTCTCCTCGAGGCCTTCGAGCGCCGGTCGGTCCGGTACGACGACGGCACGCGGATGGGTGCGCGTCGTTTCCGGAGCCTGGGCGTCTGTGGTCTCGGTCATGGACCAAATCCTAGGGGTGGTCACTTCTGGATAAATAGTCGGCTGACCTGGGCGGACGGTCGCTAGCCTGCACCGGTGGCTGATCTCGAGTTCTTCGACGACCCGCGCGCCTTCCTCGACGCTTCCGCTGCATACCTGTCCGCAGACCCCGTGCTCAACACAGTGGTGACCTCGGTGACCTATCGAGCGACCAAGGGCATGCTGCCGGCGGGGCAGGGGCCGCGGTGGTGGGTCGCGGTGCGTGACCGTGGACGCGTGGTCGGGGCCGGCATGCGGACCGCGCCGGCTCCGCCGTACCCGCTCTACGTCCTGCCGATGGCCGAAGCAGGCAGCCATCGGTCTCGCCCAGGCAGCTGTTCGACCGCGGCGAGGAGGTCCATGCGGTCAACGGAGCCCTGCCGGCCGCGCAGGTCGTGGCCGAGGAGACGGCCCGACTAGCGGGACGCACGTCCGCGACGGCCGAGCGCACCCGGCTGCATCTGCTCGGAGACCTCGTCGAGCCAGTTGCCGTGCCCGGTCGGCTGCGACCAGCAGTCGCGGATGATGTCGACCTGGCCCTGACCTGGTTCGAGGCGTTCGAGCGAGACGCAGCAGAGCAGGCCGGTCGCGCGGCTGGTCACGGCCCGCTCGAGCCCCAGGACGAGTCGATGATGCTGCTCGAAGATCGAGCAGGGCCGGGTGTGGTTCTGGGAGAACGTGGACGGTGACCGGGTCCACCTGACGGCGGCGAACCCGCCAGCGTTCGGGGTAGCCAGGGTCGGGCCGGTCTACACCCCGAAGGAGCAGCGCGGTCGCGGCTACGCTTCAGCGCCGCCGTCGCCGCGGTCTCCCGGCTGCTGCTCGACGAGGGCGCGCAGGTCTGCCTGTTCACCGACCAGGCCAACCCGACGTCCAACAAGATCTACGAGGCCCTTGGCTACCGACCCGTCGGCGACCTTGCCAACCTGATCATCCGCTGACCTGAGTGGTCACCAGACCAGGACCGGCTTGACCACCTTGCCCGCGAGCACGTCGGCGACGGCGGTGTTGATCTCGGTGAAGGGGTAGGTGGCGATCAGGTCATTGACGTCGAACTTGCCGGCGGCGTTGAGCGCGAGCAGCCGAGGCACCATCTCCTGGGGATCGGAGTCGCCCTCGATGCAGCCCTTCACGACCTTGCCGTTCTGCAGCATGTCGATGGCGTCGACGACATACTCCTCGGCGCCGAGGCCCAGGACGACCAGCGTGCCGCGGACGCCGAGTGACTGCTGAGCCTGCTTCACCACGGCGGGCACGGCGGTGGTGTCGATGGCGTACGTCGCGCCGCCCCCGGTCAGCTCCTTGACCCGGTCGACGACCCCATCAATGCCGGTGGTCTCGCCGAGCTCCGCGGGATTGACTCCGATGGCGCCGTACCTGGCCGCGATCTCCAGACGGCTCGGCACCAGGTCGACGGCGATGACGGGTCCGGTGTCGAGGCCCGCGGCCGCGGCGAGCCCAGCCAGCCCGACCGCGCCGACGCCGTAGACGACCAGGCTGTCGCCCGGGCCGGGCTGGATCACGTTGAGGACGGTGCCGGCGCCGGTCTGGAAGCCGCAGCCGTACGGCGCCACGGCCGTCAGGTCGAGGGACTTGTCGACCACGATCACGTTGTCGGCGTACGCGATGGCGTGTTGGGAGAAGCTGGACTGCCCGAAGAACGACCCGAGGACCGGCGCGCCATCGCGGGTGTACGTCGTGGAGCCGTCCATCCGCATGCCCATGTAGTTGATCATCAGCGTCGAGTCGCAGTAACCGACCAGGCCCTCCGCGCATTTCTCGCAAGCGCGGCAGGACCGGAAGCTCAGCACCACGTGATCACCCACCGCGACGCCACTCACGTCGGCGCCCACTTCCTCGACGACCCCAGCCCCCTCGTGCCCGAACACGTTGGGGAACATCTCCTCCGGGAGGAACCCCTTCATCGTGATGTCGCTGTGGCACAGCCCGGTCGCCACGATCCGGACCAGCACCTCGTCGGCCCGCGGCCCGTCGAGGTCGACCTCCTCGAAGCTGAAGTCACCGCCCTGTTCGTTGATGATCGCTACGGTCGTCTTCATCGATCGTCCCTCTCGAGCCAGAAGTAGTAGAGGTCGCTGACCCCGAAGGCAGCTTGGAGCTTGCCGTTCATGATGCCCATCAAGGTCGCGTCGTCGACCTTCTTGAAGTGGTCGAAGACGGGCATCCGGTCGTAGACCATCGTCGCCGTCGTCTCGCCCCGGAACTCCACCGGCCACAGCGAAGCTTCGCCGTCCCCTCCTGCCTTCAGGTTGGAGTAGAGCTCGCCCTCGTCGTCGCGACAGATCAGCGGCTTGGCGTCGAGGGCGGAGACGAATGTCTTGCCGTGCCAACGCGCCCGTTCGAGCACCGTGCTGGCGATGTGGCCGGTGGTGAAGTCGCCGCCGCGCCAAGGGCCGAGGATCTCCTGGACGGTGACCGGAGTGAGATCCGCCCACAGGGCGTCCAGGTCGTCGGTGTCCGCTGGCTGCGCAGCGCGCAGGGCGTCGAAGCGATGGTTCAGGGAGGTCATGGCGCCCACTCTAGAACGTGTTCCATTCCGGCCGTCCCGGGTCGCTGTGCGCGGCCCCGGGCCACCTAGACTCACGTCAACATGAGCGAGCCCTCGACCGACCCCAGCGTCGCCCCTCGGCTGGCGCAGACCTATGCCGAGGTCGAGGACGCCCTGCTGTCCCGCTGGCCCGAGACCCGCTTGGAGCCGTCGCTGGACCGGATCCTGGCCTTCATGGCGCTGCTCGGCGACCCGCAGCGCGGCTATCCCGCGATCCACCTGACTGGCACCAACGGCAAGACCTCGACGTCACGGATGATCGACACGTTGCTGCGCACCCTGGACCTGCGCACCGGCCGCTTCACCTCGCCTCACGTCGAGCGGATGAGCGAGCGGATCTGCATCGACGGAGAGCCACTGAGCGATCAGGAGTTCGTGCGCGCCTTCAACGACATCGCGCCCTACACGCACCTCGTCGACGCCTCGGAGCCGTACCCGCTGTCGTTCTTCGAAACGATCGTCGCGATGGCGTACGCCGCATTCGCCGACGCACCGGTCGATGTGGCCGTGGTGGAGGTCGGGATGGGCGGGACCTGGGACGCCACCAACGTTCTCGATGCCGCAGTGGCAGCCGTGCTGCCGATCGCGGTCGACCACGCGAAGTATCTCGGCAGTACGCCCGAAGAGATTGCTGTGGAGAAGGCCGGCATCATCAAACCGGGTTCGTTCGCCGTCCTCGCGGAGCAGAACCGCGAGACCGCGGCGGTGCTCCTCGCCCGGGTCAAGGAGGTCGGCGCCACGGTGGCCCGGGAGGGAGTGGAGTTCGCAGTCACCTCACGCGCCCCGGCCGTCGGCGGTCAGGTGCTGACCCTGCAGGGCCTGCGACAGTCCTATGACGAGGTCTTCCTTCCGCTCTACGGCGCCCACCAGGCCCAGAACGCCGCCGTTGCGTTGGCAGCCGTTGAGGCCTTCGCGGGCGACCAACCGCTCGACGATGCCCTGGTCCGCGAGGCGTTCGCGAGCGTGACCTCGCCGGGCCGGCTCGAGATCATCCGCCGCAGTCCGACGATCGTGCTCGACGCGGCGCACAACCCGCACGGCGCCCAGGCGGCCGCCGCGGCGCTCGACGACTCCTTCCAGTTCTCTCCCCTCATCGGCGTGGTGGGGGTGATGGCCGACAAGGACGACGAAGGTGTGCTGGCCGCCTTCGAGCCTCACCTCGCCCACGTCATCTGCACCCAGAACTCCACGCCTCGGGCGCGACCGGCTGAGCAGCTCGCCGTCACGGCGATCGAGATCTACGGAGAGGACCGGGTGACGGTCGTGCCGCGGCTCTCGGACGCGATCGACCAGGCGGCTGCCTTGGCGGAGGCAGGGGAGGCCTTCGGCGACCCGCTCGGATCCGGTGCTGTGCTGGTCACCGGCTCGGTCGTCACGGTCGGCGAGGCTCGTTCGCTGTTGAAGGGCCGCTCGTGAGCACGCCACCGCGGTCCCCGCGCCGCGGCATGTGTGCTGCAGTGCTGGCGCTCGAGGCGGTGACCCTCGGGCTGACCACACCGGTGATGATCACCATCGCCGACGTGCCCGCCAAAGCCGCGCTGGCGGTGGGGCTCGGATTGATGGTCGCGTGCCTCGTGGTGGCCGGCCTGCTCCGCCGCGAGTGGGGCTACGTCCTGGGCTGGGTGATCCAGCTCTGGGCAATCGCGCTGGGTCTGGTCGTGACGATCATGTTTGTGCTCGGACCGATCTTCGCCGTGCTGTGGGGGACGGCGTACTTCCTGGGCCGCAAGATCGAACGCGAGCGCGAGGCGGCCTACGCCGCCCTCGGCACAGAAACCGCTTGATCAGGCTCCATCGTCGGTCAGGATAGATCGGTGACCGCCTCCACGACCCCGCCGAAGCCGTTGTCCCCGACCCCGCGGACCACCGTCACTCGGGGCAAGAACCGTGCCGTCGAGGACCGTGGCGAGCTCTACCGCTTGTTGGACGACGCCTTGATCGCGCACCTCGGTCTGGTGACCGACGGTCACCCCATCGTGTTGCCGGTGACATTCGCGGTCGACCTGGAGGGTTCGGACGAAGGCGGAACGCTCTACGTCCACGGCTCGGTGGGCGCCGGCTGGCTGCGACGGACCGAGGACAACACCGTGTGCGTGACGATCACCGAGGTGGATGGGCTGGTAGCTGCTCGGTCGGCGTTCCACCACTCCATGAACTACCGCTCCGCCGTCGTGATCGGGAAGGCGCGCATCGTGGAGAATCCCGACGAGCGGCGGCACGCCCTCGACCTGACGGTCGACCACATGATCCCCGGCCGGTCCGCGACCCTGCGTGCGCACACCCGCAAGGAGCTGGCTGCCACCTCGGTGCTTGCGGTGCCGCTGCACGAGGCATCGATGAAGATCCGGGCCGAGGGGCCGGTCGACGAACCCGGTGACGTCGCCGCAGGTGTCTGGGGTGGCGTGATCCCCATCCGTCGGGTCGCGGAGGAGCCGGTCTCGGCCAACGACTCGACAGGTGCGGTGCCGGAGGACGTCGCCAGGAGAGCCGCGGATCTCGCTCGATAGGGTCTCGACATGACGCAACGCAGCCTGGTCCTGCTGAAGCCCGACACCGTCCGCCGCGGGCTGGTTGGTGAAGTGCTCTCCCGGTTCGAGGCCAAGGGCCTGACCATCCTCGCGATGGAGCACCGGAGCATCGACGGGGACCTGGCGGACCAGCACTACGCGGAGCACGTCGAGAGGGACTTCTACCCACCGCTGCGCACGTTCGTGACCAGTGGGCCGCTGGTGGCGTTGGTGGTCGAAGGAGACGAGGCGATCGAGGTGGTCCGCCTGATCAACGGCGCCACCGATGGCCGCAAGGCCGCACCCGGCACCATCCGGGGCGATCTGTCCCTCTCCAACCGCGAGAACCTCGTGCACGGCTCTGACTCCGAGGAGTCTGCTGCGCGCGAGATCGCGATCTGGTTCCCCGGCCTGTAGGTCGGCTCACGATCGGCCCGTCTCTCGGCGTGCCTGCGCCGATCTCAGGCCGCGGAATCCTACGCTCGCAACGGTACGGCGGGAGCGTGCGCGCGCCGTATGCATAGCCCTTCCCCGGCGCGCGGACGAGCTTGCGAGGCATGCGCGCATGGCGAACAGCTTCATCGGCCGTGACATGGCTGTGGACCTCGGTACCGCCAACACGTTGGTGTACGTCCGAGGCAAGGGCGTGCTGCTCGACGAGCCGAGTGTGGTGGCCCTCAACGACACGACGGGCGAGATCCTGGCCGTCGGTCACGACGCCAAGCGGATGATCGGCCGGACCCCGGACAACATCAGTGCGATCCGCCCGCTCAAGGACGGCGTGATCGCGGACTTCGATGCCACCGAGCAGATGTTGCGCTACTTCATCCAGCGGGTGCATCGGCGGCGCTACTTCGCCAAGCCTCGGATGGTGATCTGCGTGCCGAGCGGTATCACGCCGGTAGAGCAGCGCGCGGTGAAGGAGGCCGGCTACCAGGCGGGTGCTCGACGGGTCTACATCGTGGAAGAGCCGATGGCAGCGGCCATCGGTGCGGGTCTGCCCGTGCACCAGGCCACCGGCAACATGGTGGTCGACGTGGGGGGCGGCACGACCGAGGTGGCGGTCATCTCGCTGGGCGGCATCGTGACCTCGCTGTCAGTGCGCACGGCCGGTGACGAGATCGACCAGGCCATCGTGGCGTGGATGAAGAAGGAGCACGCCCTGATGCTGGGGGAGGGGACGGCAGAAGAGGTCAAGATGACCCTTGGATCCGCCTTCCCGATGGCGCACGAGCCGGAGGCCCAGATCCGTGGGCGCGACCTGGTTTCCGGGCTGCCGCGCACGGTCAGCATCTCCAGTGCCGAGATCCGCCAGGCGATCGAGGAGCCGCTGCATGCGGTGATCGACGCCGTCCGTTCGACCCTGGACCAGACCCCACCCGAGCTGGCCGGCGACATCATGGACCGCGGGATCGTGCTCACCGGTGGCGGTGCCCTGCTGCACGGCCTCGACGAACGGCTGCGTCACGAGACCGGCATGCCGGTGCACGTCGCCGAGAACCCGTTGCTCTCGGTGGCCATCGGTGCCGGCCGGTGCGTAGAGGAGTTCGAGGCGCTGCAGCAGGTGCTGGTCGCCGACAGAAGGCGCTTCTGATGGACCGGCGCGAGCGGCGCTGGACGTCCAGCGGACCGCAGCGCGGACGCGGTGAGCCTCCACGCGCGCTCGTCATCGCCCTCGTGCTGGCCTGCGTCACCCTGATCACGCTCGACCTCAGCGACAGCACCGACTCCGCACTCGAACCGGCACGTCGCGGGCTCGGCGAGCTGTTCGGACCCGCCGAGACCGCGGTCTCCGTGGTGGTCCGGCCGATCACGGCGATCCCCGACTGGTTCCAGAGCCGCGACTCACTGCGCGACCAGGTCGGTGACCTCGAGGCCGAGAACGCCGAGCTCCGCTCGAAGGTCCGGACGGCGGACTTCAACCGCAACCGCCTCGCCGAGTTCGAGGGGTTGACCGCTGCCGCCGGAACCCTCGGCCATGCCCTGGTGCCGGCGCGGGTGGTGGGCCTGGGTCCGTCGCAGTCGTTCTCCAGCACCGTCACCATCGACGCAGGGGCGGACGCCGGGCTGGTGCCGGACCTGACCGTGCTCAACGACGACGGTCTGGTCGGTCGGGTGCTGCGGGTCACCCGGACCACAGCGACCGTGCTGCTGATCATCGACCCCGACTCCACCGTCGGTGGTCGGGTCGGGGAGAGCATGGAGGTGGGCTTCCTCCGCGGTCGCGGCGCCATCGGCGACGAGGGGCGGCTGGACCTCGAGCTGGTCGACGAGCACGTCGTGCCGGCCAAGCACGAGACGGTCGTCACCTGGGGCAGCGAGGGTGGCGCTCCCTACGTCACCGGCGTACCGATCGGCCTGGTGACCAAGGTCTTCACCAGCCTGCGTGACCAGACGCAGCGCGCCGAGATCCAGCCGTTCGTGGACTTCGGTGCGCTCGACGTGGTCGGGGTCGTGGTGCCGTCCGGCACCACCAGCGACCGGGCCCTGATCGAGGCCGACGGGAGCCTGCGATGACGTCGGTCCGCGTGACCGCCGCCGCAGTGGCGGTGTCGTTGGCCCTGGTGCTCCAGCTGTCGGTGTTCTCGCACTTCTCCTGGCACGGAGTCGTGCCCAACCTGGTACTCCTCGTCGTGGTCGGCGCGGCGTTGGTGCGCGGTGCGGAGTTCGGCATGGTGCTCGGCTTCGCCGGCGGGGTGCTGCTCGACCTGGTGCCACCCGCCGATCACGTGGCGGGACGCTGGGCGCTGGCCCTCCTGCTCGTCGGGTACGTCGCCGGTCGGGTCGCCCAGGACACCCGTCTCGACGCCAAACCGACTGCGTTGGTCGTGGTCGCCACGGTCGCAGCCTCGTCGTTCCTCGGCACCTCGGTCTTCGCCCTCTCCGGCGTGCTCCTGCGCGACCCTCCGCTCGCCGTGCCCGACCTGCTCCAGGTGATCGTGGTCGCGGTGCTGTGGGACGTGGTGCTGACGCCCGTGGTGCTCCCCGTGGTGATGGCGATGTTCGACCGCCTCGAGCCCGAGCACGCGACGTGAGCTCTTCCACCAGGAGTCGGCTGCGGCTGGTCGTGATCCAGACGATGGTGTTCGCGCTGTTCGCCACCCTGTTTGCGCGGCTCTACTACCTCCAGGTCGTCAGCGGCGATGAGTACTCCGCCCAGGCCGCGGCCCAGTCGGTGCGAGAGATCGTGGTGCAACCGGAGCGCGGCCTCATCGTCGACGACATGGGCCGCCCGCTCGTCACCAACCGGATGTCCTGGGTCGTCTCGATCGACCGAGGAGTGCTGGATCGGATGGACGACAAGCAGCGTGACCGGCTGCTCAAACGGGTGGGACAGGAGATCGGCCTGAGCCCGAAACGGATCGGAAAGGTTCTGGTCACCTGCGGCCAGGACGGCAGCCAGCCGGGCGTGTGCTGGAACGGGTCACCCTTCCAGCCGGTGCCGGTCGCCCAGGACGTCGACCGGTCTGCTGCCATCCGGATCGAGGAGCAGCCCGAGGACTTTCCGGGCGTGGTGGTCGAGCAGCAGAGCGTGCGCGCCTACCCGCAGCCGTTCGGCATCAATGCGGCGCACTTGCTGGGCTACCTCAGCCCGGTGACCGAGGGAGAGCTCGACCACGCCGAGGGGGCTGGCGACCGCTCGGTCAACGGCTCCTCGACGGTCGGCCGGGCCGGCGTCGAGCAGCAGTACGACGGGTGGCTGCGAGGCATGCCCGGCTATCGCAACGTCGCCGTCGACTCCATGGGGCGGGTGCTCGGCGACGACAGCGAGATCGGCAGCCAGCCCGGCGACACCCTGGTCACCTCGATCGACGCCAAGGTGCAGAGCGTCGTCGAGCGGCAGCTGGCGGACGCTATCGCCGTCGCTCGGGGGACCGTCGATCCCGTCACCGGCCGCCCCTACGCCGCCGACTCCGGCGCCGCGGTCGTGCTGGAGGCGACGACGGGGCGGGTGGTCGCGATGGCCAGCCAGCCGACGTACGACCCGGGCCTGTGGGTCGGCGGCATCACCAAGAAGCAGCTCAGCGCGCTCTACTCCGAGAGGGCTGGCACGCCTCTGCTCGGTCGAGCGACGCAGGGCCAGTTCGCGCCAGGCTCGACCTGGAAGCCGTTCATGACAGCCGGAGCGCTCACGAACGGTTACGGCACCGACACCCAGCTCAACTGCTCTTCCTCGCTGCAGGTCGGCAACCGCGCCTTCAAGAACTACGAGTCCGGCTCCTACGGCTACATCACCTTCGCCAAGGCGCTCGAGGTCTCGTGCAACACCTTCTTCTACCGCGTCGGCTACGACTTCTGGCAGCGGTTCGGCACCGATGTTGCTGATGTGGACGCCAAGGACCCGCTGGTGGCCGAGGCCAAGGAGTTCGGTTTCGGCAGGGAGACCGGCATCGACCTGCCCGGTGAGGCACCGGGTCGGATCGCGGACCGCAAGTGGAAGCTTGCCTACTTCAAGTCTCAGAAGAACTACTACTGCGACATCGCCGACAACCCGCAGGGCCCGAAGACCAGTGACTTCGTCTACCTGTTCGCCCGGGAGTTCTGCGCCGAGGGCTTCGCCTATCGCGCCGGGGACGCGGTGAACTTCGCCATCGGGCAGGGCGACACGATCGTCACCCCGCTGCAGCTGGCCCGCGGCTATGCAGCGATCGCCAACGGCGGCACCCTCTACGCGCCGCGGATCGGCAAGGCGGTCGTGGCCCCCGACGGCACCGTGATCCGCCGAATCGCGCCCAAGAAGCTCGGCGAGGTCAAGGTGCCGGACCGGGTGATCGGCTACATCGACGAGGCACTCAAGGGCGTCACCCGGCAGGGCACGATGGCTTGGCGGATGGGTGGATTCCCACTCGACGAGGTGGTGATCCGCTCGAAGACCGGGTCCGCAGAGGTCTACGGCAAGCAGTCGACGTCGTGGGTCGCGTCGTACTCCGACGACTACGTCGTGGTGATGATGGTGAGCCAGGGCGGCACCGGCTCCGGCACGTCCGGCCCGGGCGTGCGGGCGATCTGGGAGTCGCTCTACGGCATCAACGGTGAGCAGGTCGTGCCGGGTCGCGCCGCGATCGCCGGCGTGCAACCACCGACCGACCTCCCGAACTTCCGCAACGACGGCTCGATCCTGCCGCCGGCCCGGCCCGCGCACCACCAGGAGGACTGATGCGTCGCATCCTCGCTCTCGACTGGGTGCTGCTGGCTGCCGTGCTAGGGCTCAGCGTGCTGGGTTTGTTGCTGGTCTGGTCGGCGACGAGCAGCCGCGACGACCTCACGGCCGGCGACTCCACGGCGTACCTGTGGAAACAGGTGGTCAACATCGCGATCGGTGTGGTGCTGCTGGCAGCTGTGCTGGTGACCGACCACCGGTGGGTGCGGATCGTCGCACCACTGGTCTACCTGGTGTCGCTGGTCGGGCTGGTGCTGGTGCTGACGATGGGCACCACGATCAACGGATCACGGTCGTGGCTGATGCTCGGCGGCCTGTCCATCCAGCCATCGGAGCTCGCCAAGCTGGCCGTGGTGATCGGGATGGCGCTGGTCGTGGCTGAGCGGGCCGAGGGCCGCTGGCGCGGCCAGGTCGGAATCGCCGAGGTGGTCCTCATGCTCGCCATCGCCTCCGGGCCCGCCACCCTGATCATGATGCAGCCGGATCTCGGCACCATGCTGGTGCTCTCGGCAACAGTGTTCGGGGTGCTCGCCGCAGCTGGCGCGCCGAGACGCTGGCTGGCGCTCCTGGTGGGCGGCGGGGTGACCATCGCCCTGGCCGCGGTGGCCAGCGGCGCCCTGCAGGACTACCAGGTCGACCGCTTCCTGGCGTTCACCAACCCTGACCTCGACCCACAGGGAGCCGGGTACAACGTGGAGCAGGCCCGGATCGCGGTCGGCAACGGTGGGATCTTCGGGCAGGGCCTCTTCAACGGCTCGCAGACCCAGTCGGGATTCGTCCCGGAGCAGCACACGGACTTCGTGTTCACGGTCGCTGGTGAAGAGCTCGGACTGCTCGGGGCTGGGGTCTTGATCGCACTCATGGTGATCGTGCTCTGGCGTGCGCTGGTGATCGCCGGCCGGGCAGAAGACGTCTTCGGCCGGGTTGCTGCCGCCGGCATCGCCTGCTGGTTCGGGTTCCAGGCCTTCCAGAACATCGGCATGTGCCTCGGCATCATGCCCGTCACCGGAGTGCCCCTGCCGTTCGTGTCCTACGGCGGTAGCTCGATGTTCGCGGGCCTGCTCGCCATCGGACTGCTGCAGAACATCCACCTGCGCTCGCTAGCCGCCCCGGCAGCGAGACTTGAGGCACGCGGCCTCGTACGCGTCTGACCTTTGGGTCTTGGCATGATGTGGCCCGTGTTGTCGATCAGGGTGCTGCCGCGACGCCGGGCCAGCCTGCGCGCCGCCCTGGCGACCCTGGAGATCATGACGGTGCTCGTGGCTGCCCACACCTGGGCGGGCGGGGAGCTGCCGACGGCCGGCTGGCTGACCGCCACCGCTGCTGTGCTCTTCGCTGGCGGCACCGTCGCGCTGCGCGGGCGAGTGCCACTACGGCTGCTGGTGCCAGCGCTGACGGCGTGCCAGCTCCTCCTGCACAGCTGGCTGGTGGTGCTGGCTCCGGCTCCCCACACCGGGCACGGGCACGGGAGCCATCTGGAGATCACCTGGCCGATGGTGCTGGCCCATGGGATCGGAGCTCTGGCCACGGCTTTTGTTTGGGAGCTGCGGCGGCGGGCCGTCGAGGTGGTGCTGACCTGGGCCGAAGTCGGCCTGCTGCTCCCGCCGGCGCTGCGCCGCACGGTTGCGCACGTTGCGCCCATGCTGCCGCTGCGACGCCCGCTTGTCGTCGTACCCCTTCGTGGACCGCCCGTCGCGCTGCTCGCTACCTGACCGACGCTTCCACGTTTCACCAACCACGAAGGAATCCCCATGCTCAACCGAACTACTGTTGCGCGCACTTGTGCGGCCACCGGAGCCGGACTGCTCATCGCTGTTTCGGCGGCGGCCCCGGCCTCGGCCCACGTGACCATCACCCCCTCCGACTCGACGGCCGGCGCCTACACGGTGCTGACCGTCAGCGTCGGCCACGGTTGCGAGGGCTCGCCCACCACAGCACTGGACATCCAGATCCCCGAACCGATCCTGTCGGTCACCCCGACCATGCTGGCCGGCTGGCAGGTGAAGAAGGAGATGGTCGTGCTGGACGAGCCGGTCGAGGACGCCCACGGCAACGCGGTGACCGAGCGCGTCGGCGTGGTCACCTACACAGCCGACGAGCCGCTGGCTGATGGCTATCGAGCCGCGATGGAGCTGTCGCTGCAGCTGCCGACAACGCCCGGCGAGACCCTGGTCTTTCCGGCCATCCAGAGGTGTGTCGAAGGCGAGACGGCCTGGACCGAGCAGGCGGCCGAGGGCCAAGATCCTGAGGACCTCCCGCACCCTGCTCCCACGGTAACCATCGTCGATGAGGCGGTGGCTGACGACGGCACGGACGTCCCTGGTGGGTCGACGTCGACAGTCGAGGTCGAGAACGACGCCAACGTGGCTCTCGGTCTGGCCGGCCTCGCCGCCGGTCTGATCGGGCTAGTGATCGCCATGATGGCGCTGGCCCGGTCGCGTCGGGCCACGTGAGTTGCGCGCGGTCAGGTTCGCGGCGACCTCTGGTCGTCGCGGGCCTGGTCGCGCTCCTGTGTGCGCTGAGCCTGGCGCTGGCTGCGAGTCCGGCGGCTGCGCACGCCAGCCTGGTCAGCACGGACCCCGCAGAGGGTGCGGTGCTGAGGCAGGCACCGGATGCGGTCACGTTCACCTTTGACGAAAGGGTCTCGCTGACCGACGACGGAGTTCTCGTCTTCGACGCGCGCGGAGAGCCCATCGAGGCGAACGCCTCTGCTGTCGACGAAGTCGTGACCGCAGATCTCCCCAGCGAGCTCGACGACGGCACCTATGTCGTCACCTATCGGGTGATCTCCCCAGACGGTCACCCGATCGCCGGGTCATTGACCTTCTCGGTCGGTGCGGCGAGCGAGAAGGTGGAGCCGCCCGATGTCGCGGCTGCCGACTCCGGCGGATCCATCGAAACCCTTCTCGGTCTCGTCCAAGCACTGGGTTATGTCGGCTTACTGATTGCCGTGGGCTTGGTGGTCTTCCAGTGCTGGGTGCTGGGCGGATCGCGGTTGACGCCCATTGCCCGTGACCTTCTCACCCGAGTCCACTGGGCAGCCACGGGGCTGGCCATCCTGGCCTGGGCGGCCGCGGTTCCGCTGGACGGTGCCTACCAGCAAGGACTCGGGATTCACGGGGCCCTACGAGCCGAGGCGATCGATCTCGCACTGGTCGGCGACAACCTGGTCGTGCTGGGCCTCATCAGCGCCGGTCTTGGGCTCGGTCTGCTGGCGCCCCGGGCTCGGGACTTCGCGACGCTGGGTGCTGCCCTGGCCATCGCCGCGCCTGCGGTGATCGGCCATACCCGAGCCTATGAACCGGTGGCACTGCTGGTCATCACGGACGGGCTTCACCTCGCCGCGGGTGCGACCTGGCTCGGGGGTCTGGTCGGGCTCGCTCTCACCTTGCCGTCGCTCGCCGGACGAGCAGGTGATGCGGCCGCAGTGCTGACCCGCTTCTCGGGCGTGGCCGCAGGGTTGTTGTTGCTGCTGGTGGTCTCCGGCACGCTGCTGGCCTGGCGGATCATCGGCTCGTGGTCGGACCTGTTCGGGACGACGTACGGGCTGCTGCTGATCATCAAGGTAGGCATCGTGGCGGTCGCGGTCGCGGTGGCGCTGTGGAACCGGACGCGGCTGCTACCCCAGGCCCGCGACGCCGTTGGTCACGCGGAGACGCAACGAGCAGCCGGCGTCGTACGCCGAGCGGTGCGGCTCGAGGCCGTGCTGGTGGTTGCGGTGCTCGGCGTCACCGGCTTCCTGACCAACCAGTCGCCGGGAGTGGAGCCCGCCGCCGTGTCCGCGCCCCCCGGGGTCGAGCAGGGCACGGTCGGGGAGTACCAGGCACTGATCACCCTCGATCCCGGCACCCGTGGGCCCAACACGCTCGCCCTGCAGATCCAGGACCTAGCAGGCGAGCCGGTCGACCTCTTCGCCAGGCCCGAGGTCTCGATCCGCAGCTCGTCTGTCGCTCTCGGGTCGCTGGTGCTGTCACCAGGGGGAGCAGGCACCTACACCGCCTCCGTGGTGTTCCCGTCTTCGGGACCCTGGCAGGCACAGGTCTCGTTCCGGACGTCGAAGTTCAACAACCTGGTCACGATCGTGGAGCTCGACGTCCGGTAGGGGGTCTGTGCGACCCGGGCGCTCGGGTGGGTCCCCGGTGGTTTCGAGGCTCGCAGGCTCGCACCTCAACCACCGACGGCCGGCGGGCACGCCATCCCCTGGAGCAGGAACGGCCACACCAGCCTCGGCAACGGACAACTCCTCTGCTCCCGCAACGCCGGTAAACCGAGGCAAGGTTCAGCCGGGGGTCCGCAATTCCGCCGGAGGCGGCAGGTAGGGTGATCCCGCTGAGCTTCCCCCGCGTCGTGTGTCATCCGGCGCACGCGCTTCAGCGTCGTCCGGCGACCTGATGGAGTCTCGCCTTGTACCTGAAGAGCCTGACCCTCAAGGGGTTCAAGTCCTTCGCCTCGTCGACCACGTTGCAGCTCGAGCCGGGCATCACGTGCGTCGTCGGTCCCAACGGCTCGGGCAAGTCCAACGTCGTCGATGCGCTCGCGTGGGTGATGGGTGAGCAGGGCGCGAAGAGCCTGCGCGGCGGCAAGATGGAGGACGTCATCTTCGCCGGCACCTCCGGGCGCCCTCCGCTGGGCCGCGCCGAGGTGCTGCTGACCATCGACAACAGCGACGGCGCGCTGCCGATCGAGTACGCCGAGGTGACCATCGGGCGCACGATGTTCCGCAGCGGCGGGTCCGAGTACGCCATCAACGGCAACCCGTGTCGTCTGCTCGACGTGCAGGAGCTGCTCAGCGACTCGGGCATCGGTCGCGAGATGCACGTCATCGTCGGACAGGGCCAGCTCGACACCATCTTGCACGCGACGCCCGAGGACCGGCGTGGCTTCATCGAAGAGGCTGCCGGCGTCCTCAAGCACCGCAAGCGCAAGGAGAAGGCGCTCCGCAAGCTCGACGCCTGCGACGGCAACCTGACCCGCCTCAACGACCTGCTCACCGAGATTCGTCGTCAGCTCAAGCCATTGGGTCGTCAGGCTGAGGTGGCCCGCCAGGCGGCCGGCGTCCAGGCCGATGCCCGCGACTCCCGAGCCCGGTTGCTGGCCGACGACCTGGTCACCGCCCGCACCGCGCTGGAGGCGGAGCTGGCCGACGAGTCGATCCTGGTGGAGCGGCGCGAGCAGGTTGAGCAACAGGTCGCCACCGCACGCGACAGCGAGGCTCGCCTGGAGGAAGCGCTGCGTGAGGACCTGCCGGCGCTGTCGGGGGCCCAGGAGACCCAGTACGCCTTGGGCGGCGTCCGCGAGCGTCTCCGGAGCACCCAGAGCCTGGCCGCGGAGCGGGTACGGAACGCGGCCAGCGTCACCGAGACCGAGATCCAGCAAGGTCGCGACCCCGAAGAGCTCGAGGCCGAGGCCGAGCAGGTGCGCGGCCAGGAGGAACGCATCGCAGCCGAGGCTGCAGCCCAGCGGACGGCCCTGGAAGAGGCCGTCTCGGCGCGCCGATCGGCCGAGGATGCCGCCGCCGAGGAGGAGCGTCGGCTGGCGGGACTCCAACGTGCGGCGGCGGACCGACGAGAGGGCCTGGCCAGGCTGCACGGGCAGGTCAACGCGCTCAAGTCGCGGGCGGCTGCGGCCGACGACGAGCTGGGCCGGCTGAGCATCGCCCGCGAGGAGGCGGTGGCCCGGGCCGATCGGGCGCAACGCGAGTTCACGTCCTTGGAGACCAAGGTGGCCGGCCTGGACGCCGGCGAGGAAGGGCTCGACGCCGAGCACGAGGCCGCTGTCGCCGCACTGTCCGACATCGAGGACCGACTGGCCAAGGCCCGCGACGAGGCCCAGCAGGCGGACCGCGACCGATCCGCGCTCGGCGCTCGCAAGGACGCCTTGGAGATGGGTCTCAACCGCAAGGACGGCGTCGGCGCACTGCTCGCGGCGTCCGACTCCGTCTCGGGTCTGCTCGGCTCGGTGGCCGCGCTGCTGACGGTGCGCCCGGGCTACCAGATCGCCGTCGCCAGCGCCCTCGGCTCGGCCGCCGACGCGGTCGCCGTGACCGACACCGACGCAGCCGTGGCCGCGATCGCCCACCTCAAGAACGACGACCTCGGGCGTGCCGGACTGCTGCTCGGCGGCGGCGACGTCACCGACCAGGACTGGCCGCGGCTGCCTGAGCGCGCTGCGTACGCCGTCAGCCTGGTGGAGTGCCCCGACCACCTGCGGTCGGCACTGACCCGACTCCTGTTCAAGACCGCGGTCGTCGCCGACCTCGATGCCGCCAGGAGCCTGGTCAGCCAGCTGCCCGACGTCACGGCCGTCACCCGCGAGGGCGACCTGCTCGGTTCTCACTTCGCCGCGGGAGGCTCGACGGGCCAGCAGCAGAGCCTGATCGAGATCCAGGCCGCCGTCGATGAGGCCGAGGCCTCGCTCGCCGAGGCGGTGGCTGTCGGCGAGCGGCTCGGCTTCGACATGTCTCGGCTCGAGAGCGAACGGCTCGATGCCCAGCAGCGGGTCGACGTCGCGCTGGCGAAGCTGCACGAATCCGACGCCACGCTGGCCGCGGTGGCCGAGGAGCTGGGTCAGCACCACTCCCAGTCACGATCCGCACGGGGGGAGGCTGACCGGCTCACCGTGGCGATCGAGAAGGCGCAGACGGCCCGCGAGCAGGACCTCGCCGGCCTGGCCGACCTGGAGTCCCGTCTGGCCAGTGCGGAAGATGCCCCGGACGAGGAGCCCGACACCACCGACGTCCAGCGACTCCTCGACGTGGCCAAGCAGGCCCGGCAGCACGAGATGGACGCTCGGCTCTCGCTGCGTACGTCGGAGGAGCGGGCGCGTGCGCTGCACGGCCGGGTGGACTCCCTGGTCCGGGCCGCGCAGTCCGAGCGTGACGCGCGGGCCAAGGCGGCCGAACGCCGGGCCCGACTGTTGCGCGAGGGTCGCACGGCCGGGGCGGTCGGCACTGCGGTCGCCTACGTGCTGCAGCGGTTGGAGGTCTCCCTCCACCTCGCCGGCGAGGCGCGAACGGCGGTCGAGCAGGCGCGCAGCGGACGCGAGCAGGAGCTGTTGGCGGTGCGGGCGACGCTGCGCGAGCTCGGGCGTGAGCACGACGAGCTGGTCAACTCCGTGCACCGCGACGAGATGGCGCGCACCCAGCAGCGGATGCGGATCGAGCAGCTGGAGGAGCGAGCGCTCGAGGAGCTCGGCCTCGATCCCGACGGGCTGGTGAGCGACTACGGTCCCGAGGTCCTGATCCCGGTGAACACGGTGACTGGCCAGGGCGAGGTCCCGGAAGGCGAAGAGCCACCCGCGCCCGTGCCGTTCGTGCGGGAGGAGCAGCAGAAGCGCCTTCGCGCCGCTGAACGCAACTTGGCGATGCTCGGCCGGGTCAACCCATTGGCCTTGGAGGAGTACTCCGCCATGGAGGAGCGCCACAAGTTCCTCACCGAGCAGCTCGAAGACCTGCGCAAGACCCGTAAGGACCTGATGGACATCGTCCGGGAGGTTGACGCCCGCGTGGAGCAGGTCTTCACCGAGGCGTTCGCGGATGTCAGCAAGGCCTTCGACTCGGTCTTCGCGCGGCTGTTCCCGGGTGGCGAGGGTCGGCTCATCCTCACCGATCCGAGCGACCTGCTCGGCAGCGGTGTCGAGGTGGAGGCCCGCCCGCCCGGCAAGAAGATCAAGCGGCTCTCACTGCTTTCCGGTGGCGAACGTTCGTTGGTGGCGGTGGCGTTCCTGGTGGCGCTCTTCAAGGCCCGACCGTCGCCGTTCTACATCCTAGATGAGGTCGAGGCCGCGCTCGACGACACCAACCTGGGCCGGCTGCTGGAGATCTACGAGGAGCTCCGCGAGACCTCGCAGCTGATCGTGATCACCCATCAGAAGCGGACGATGGAGGTCGGTGACGCCCTCTACGGCGTCACCATGCGGGGCGACGGGGTCAGCGCGGTGATCAGCCAGCGGCTCCGCGAGCACGCGCAAGCATGAGCGAGCGGCCCCGGCGCTCGGCGTACGTGGCCTGGCGCACCGCCACTACGCGGTGGGCCGACGACGACGTCTACGGGCACATGAACAACGCCCGCTACTTCGAGCTGATCGACACGGCGGTCAACGTGCACCTGGCCGAGGCCACCGGTGTGGACATCCGATCACTTCCGGCGGTCGGGGTGGTGGCCGAGGTGTCCTGCCGCTACTTCCGCGAGATCGGTTACCCACAGCCGGTCGAGATGGGCCTGGTGGTCGACAAGGTGGGCACCTCCTCGGTCATCTACCGGATCGGCCTGTTCCAGGGTGATCCCGACGGCGAGGGCGCCGAGGCGGCGGCCGAGGGTCGCTTCGTGCATGTGTACGTCGACAACCTCGACCCGGCGCGACCGGTCACCGCCCTGCCTGATGTGGTTCGATCGGCCGTCACGCCCCTGCTACGGACCGGAGCTGCATGACCTCCAGCGACGAGACGCTCGACGACTATCCGCGCCGCTACTGCCCGATCTGCCACAACGTCGTCCGCAGCGAGTTCCGGCCCGGCCCGGGGGGGCGTCCCAACGCCTCGTGCCCCAAGTGCAGGAGCCTGGACCGCCACCGGTTCTTCACCATCCTGCTCAGCACCCTCGATCCGGTCATCGACGACCTGAATGTGCTGCTCGACGTCGCGCCGTCGCCGGAGACCTCACCGCTCCTCGCCGAGCTGGGGGCGAAGCTGCACCTGAAGTTCGACCTCGGCGCGGACAACCGGTTGGTCGACGTGCTCGGCAGCCTGACCGAGGTCCCGCTGCGTGACGGCAGCGTGGACCTGATGGTGTGCTACCACGTGCTCGAGCACATCCCCGATGACCGCGCGGCCATGCGGGAGATGGCCCGCGTGCTCGCGCCGGGCGGCCTCGCGCTCGTGCAGGTCCCGTTCCGGCCAGGCACCGTCACCGACGAGGATCCGGACGCGCCGGAGGAAGAGCGGGTCCGGCGGTTCGGCCAGGCCGACCACGTCCGCTACTACGGCGACGACTTCGAGGACAGGATGGTCGAGGCCGGGCTGGCCTTCCAGCGGGTCACCCCGCGGTCGCTGCTGGGCGAGGACATGTGCAACTGGTTGCGGCTCGGACCACATCAGATGGTGTGGATCGTCCGCTCGTCCGCAGGGTCGGCCGTGCCCGCGCCGCTCGACCAGTCGCCCACCAGCCTGACCCGCACGCTCGACGCGATGCTCGCGGAGATGGTGAGGCTCCGGGCGGAGCTGGTGGCGCACCGTCGCGAGGCCCGTCAACTGGCCAAGGACGTGGCCCGCTTGCAGACCGAGAACGCCACGCTGCGGCCAGGGGGGCCGGTCTCGAAAGTGAGAAAGGTCGCGCGGCGCGCCGTACGCCGTCGCTAGCGAGTCGCTGACCGCTGTGACACGTTGAACCCACCGCGACCCACACCAACTCGGAGGTATCTGTCGTTGTGTTCATGCTTGTCTCGATGGTGCTGATCCTCGCCCTGTGTGGGGTGATCGCCGTGTTCGTCGCCTTTCCGCACCGAGGTGAGGAGCTCCCCGGAGCCCCCTGGCTCGGGAATGCCATGTCGCGGGCTGCCGATGCCCTGCCGGTCCTGGAAGAGGAAAGTGCGGACCGGGCGGCCTTTGCCGACCGACCGTGACCCACCTGCTTGGATTGCGCCATGGGTGACTGGCTCTACCTCATCATCGGCATCGCCGTCGTTGCTGTCCTCGGCCTGGTCGGCGTGGTCGGCCTCGTCACGAACCGCCAGCGCGGGCGTGGTGCGGTGGCCACCGATCTCGAGGTGCCCCCGACCGGACCCGCGCTCGAGGAGCCGCCCACTCGAGAGCGGCCGGAGAGCACCGACTCCCGGCTGGTCCGGTTGCGCCAGCGGCTGGCGGGGTCGCACGGGGGATTCGGGCACGGCCTGCTTGCCCTGCTCAGCCGCGATCGCCTCGACGAGGACACCTGGGAGTCCATCGAGGACGCCCTGCTCACTGCTGACGTGGGTGTCGGCGCCACCCAGGAGCTGGTCGAGAGCCTGCGCACGCGTCTGCGGGTCGAGGGCGGGGACACTACGAATCCCAAGAGCGTGCTGCGTGAGGAGCTGATCAACCTCGTCGATGCAGGAATGGACCGTCGTCTCCAGGTCGCCGGAGCGGACGGCGCCCCCGGCGTGGTCCTGGTGGTGGGCGTCAACGGCGCCGGCAAGACGACCACGGTCGGCAAGATCGCCCGCATCCTGGTGGCCGAGGACCGCACCGTCACGCTCGGTGCGGCCGACACGTTCCGCGCGGCTGCGGTCGAGCAGCTGGCGACGTGGGGCGATCGGGTCGGGGTCGAGGTCATCCGTGGCCCCGAGGGCACCGATCCGGCAAGCGTCGCGTTCGAGGCGGTGAGGGGAGGCATCGAGACGGGCATCGACACCGTGATCATCGACACCGCCGGCCGGCTGCAGAACAAGCAGGGTCTGATGGACGAGCTGGGCAAGGTCAAGCGGGTGATCGAGAAGCAGGCGCCGGTCACCGAGGTGCTGCTCGTCTTGGATGCGACGACCGGCCAGAACGGCATGATCCAGGCACGCGTCTTCAGCGAGGTCGTCGACGTCACCGGGATCGTGCTGACCAAGCTCGATGGCTCAGCGAAGGGTGGCATCGTCATCGCCGTGCAGCGCGAGCTCGGCGTGCCGGTCAAGCTGGTCGGGCTGGGTGAGGGGCCGGACGACCTCGCACCGTTCACGCCGGCCGCGTTCGTCGACGCTCTCCTCGGCTGAGGGCTCAGCCGCGGCGGAGCACGCGGCGGACAGCGCGTCGCCAGCGCGGGGAGCCGCCCGCCGAGGCGAGCTCTCGGCGTAGCCGCGCCACCTCTGCCTCGAGGTTCGTGACCTGCTGCTTGCGGCGCTTGAGGCGGTCCTGCAGCTCGGTCTTCTTCCGCCGCAGCTCGACCCACTCGACCAGCCAGTCGGGCATCGAGTGCTCAGGCTTCGGCTCCTCGGCCAGCAGCTCCTCGGGCCAGGCGCCATCGCGAGGCAGCCTGCGGAGCACCATGAAGAACTCGTTCTCGTCTCGCTTGGTGACGGTGTGGGACTGCACCATCCACTCGCTCATGCCGATCTCCCTCAGCTCGATCAGCTGCTCGAGCAAGGCGCCGGGAGTCAACGGCCAGACGTGCGCATCGATGTACTCGCCGGCGCGGGCCTTGTCCACCTCCGCGAGCACCGTGGCGAGATCGTGGATGCGAGTCTCATAGCCAGGAGGCTGGCCGCGCCACACGTCCGGGGCCTTGGTGTAGGCGTGACCCCGTTTGTAGTCGTAGACAGCCCGGATCGACGGCACGGTCTCGCCGAGCTCGTGGGCCTGCAGCATCTGCCCGACCGTGGTGCCGGGGCGGTGCACGTCGAAGCAGTAGCGGCGGTCGGGGACCACCAGCACGAGACGGCCACCGTCGACGGTCACCTCGGCGATGTCCTTGAGCCAGCCGATCACGTCGGGCACGTGCTCGAGCACGTGGGAGGCCATCACCCAGTCGAACGCCGGCTCGTCACCGATCGTCTCGGGGATCGAGCGCACCCGCTCGCCGTCGAACAGCGCGAAGTCGATCTCAGGGATCTTCTCGGGGAGGACCTGGGGGTGTGCGTCGTAGTTCTTCACCAGCTGGTCGCGGTCGAAGACGTCGAGGTACTTGACGTCGGCGTGCTCACGGCGGACCGACGTGTTGTGCAGGGGCCCGATCTCCAGGCCTCGACCGATGCTGAAGTCGTGCAGCTGCCAAAGACGGTGCTGACGACGGTTGAGCGGTCCGTCGGGGCGGGTGTCAGGCATGGGGGTCGTCGTCCTTCTGGTCTGCTGTCGGGTGCTGGGCTAGAGCCGGGCCAACCGTACGGCGTGGTCGAGCAGCACCTCGGCACGGGCGTCGAACGAATGCTCTGCCGCCACCCGCTCGGCGGCGCGCACCCGGTCGCTGCCGGTCGGGAACAGGGCGTCACGGTCGCGGACGATCCGCGCCAGGTCGTGCTCGTCGCTCCAGGTCTGCACCAGCCCGCCGAACACCGCACTCAGGTCGAGGTCCGGGATCTCGTCGCTGGCTACCCGGGCTCCGCTGGCTGCGGCGTCCATCAACCGGTTGGAGACGAAGCCCGTGAGCCGCATGTCCTCCCAGTGATCGTTCAGGACCAGCCCGGCGGCGGCGTAGAGAGCACCCAGCTCGCGGTTGTCGACCAGCCGGGAGGCCACGGCTTCGGCGCCGATCATGCTGCTCCAACCCGCGCCGTGCACCGTGACGTCGATGCCGGCGGCTCGGGCGTGGCGCAGCGAGCTGCGGAAGACACCGCGGGAGTTGCCCACGAACAGCACGTCGGCTCCGGAGTCGAACTCCGCGCGGTCGGGGTGGAAGAGGGTCGGATCGGTCGCCTGCAGCAGGGGCAGGACCTGGTTGCCCCACTCGGCGGTGACCCGCTCGGACCAGCTGTGGCTTGCCGCGAAGACCTGGTCGAAACCCGCCACCTCATCGGCGGTGACCAGATCGGGGTGGCTGATGATCCACTCGAGGTTGACGCAGCCCGGCCGGGGCGAGACCCGGTCGAGGCCCCGGAGCACGAGGATGACGTCGTCGTAGTCGCGGCTGGCGCGATGCCGGGTCTCGCGAGCGTCGACGGCGACGTGCTGACCGCGGCGACGCAGCGCCCCGGCCAGGGCCTCTCCGAAGTGGGTGTCGCCCCAGGCACGGCCCGCCTCTCCGACCGGTGAGGCCAGGTCGATCGCCCAGCGCAGCGCGGGAGCCGACTCGGTGATGCCCTCCACCACGGGCTCGATCAGTGGGCGACGAGGTCGCAGCACCGCTCGGGGGGCCAGCACCGGGTGGTCGTCCGGACCGACCGGCTGGCCGGGTAGCACGTCGTACCGGTGGTGGCTGACGTCGAAACCGGCGGCCGCCCACGCGTCTGCAGAGCCAGAAGGTACGCCGTCGTGGCGGTCGCCGAGCACCCGCGCAGCGGCGACGATGTCGGCGTCGCTCGGGCACGGGTCGCCCTTCGACGCGAACCTGGTCCGTGGGTGGAGCACGGTGCCACCGAGGCCGTCGCGGTGCGCTCTCAACGACAGGTCGGTCACTGCGAGGTGGCCGCTCAGCGGATCGAGGCCCCCCAGCGCGGCGAGGTGGTCACCGCGGATCGCCAGCACCGGCCCCGCTGCCGCTGGTAGGGCCAGCCCGGCGCAGCCGTCGGCGTCGTCGACCGCGTGGTCCCGCAGGAAGAGCTCGGGATGGACAGTGTCGGGGGCGAAGACGGCGCCGGCAGCCAGCACCGACCCACTCGGGCCGAGGACCAGGGGCTGGGCGACGGCCTGGGCCGGGTCAGCGAGCGTGTCGGCGAGCGCCACGGCAGAGGTGGTGTCGGGCTCCACCTGGCCCAGCACGAGGACCACGCGCTCTCCGGTGGTGGCCGCGAACCCCACGTTGGCCGTGGTGGCTATCCCGCGGTCGGCCTGGATGGTGACCAACGTCGATCCTGGGGACGCAGTGGTCAGCACCGAGAGCGCCACATGCTGCCACCGCGGGAGACGTACGCCGACCACGACCAGCTCGACGTCGACGCTCGGCGTTGCGGCCGCGTCGGCGACGCTGCGGATCCAGCGCGCGGTCGGTCGGACCGTTCCTAGCGCCGGCAACACGACGCTCGTCCGTCCCGGCACCCGGTTGGTGGCGACCGCTGCCGGCCAGTCCACCAGATGGCGCGACGCGATCACCGACAGCCAGGCGGGCGACTCCTGGGTGCTGATCCGCGGGCCTGCGTCGTCGGCCTCGTCGTCGACGTAGTCGACCCCTATGTACCGCACCAGGTGGAGGTCGGTGGTGCGGGAGAGCTTGAGGATCAGGTCGTAGTCGACGCCGCGGCGCAGGCTCTCGTCGAAGCCGCCCACGGCCTCCACGAGATCACGTCGCACGACCAGCACGTTGAGGTCCACGTGGTTGGCGACCAACAGGTGCTGGTGGGTGCCCTCGAACGCCCGGAAGTACTCCTCGCCGTCCTTGCTGGCCCGGAGCGCGGCATGAGCCATGCCCCAGTCAGGGTGCGCCTCGAGCTCGGTGAGCATCACGTGCAGGTAGTCGGGTCGCCACTGGTTGTCGGTGTCGAGGAAGGCGACGTAGCGCCCACGGGCGCGAGCCAGGCCGTTGTTGCGGGCGGCGGAGACGCCGCGATGCTCACCTTCAACCACGACGATCCGCTCGTCGAAGGCTGCGATGCCGGTGAGCACGGCCAGCGAGTCGTCGCTCGAGCCGTCGTCGACGACGATCAGCTCCCAGTCGCGATGGCTCTGGGCTTGCACGGACTCGACGGCGGCCCGCACCACGGTGGCTCGGTTCCACAGCGGCATCACGATGCTGACCAGCGGTTGGCCGGCGGTGCCGACCAGGACGGGGCCGCTGGCGTTCAGCAGGTGGTCAGGTCGCTGCGGCGTGGTCCGTGGTGCCTGCCGTCGACCCATCTCCTTGCGCCAGCGCTTCAAGGCGGCGGTGCTCGCGGCGTACACCTCGCCCAAGGTCATCGTCGGCGCACCGGGGGGCGCCGGCAGCACGGAGTCGGTGGTGGCCGTCTCCAGCCAGCCCACGAGCGGGCCGAGCCGGGCCTCCTCGAGCTCGGGGTGCGCGGCGACGATCGCGTCGAGGTCGACGAGTGGGTGCGGGGACGCCTTCTGGCGTACCCACGCGTGGTTGAGATACCAGAGCAGCGGGTTGCGACCGCGTGGGGGTCGCCCGAACCGCGGGTCGAGATACTCCGCGAAGAACAACGGATGGGGAGAGGTTCCTGGTGAGGACAGGAACGCGTCTGCGGCCTCGCCGACCGAACCGAAGGAACGGCCGAGCTGCAGCTCCACCCAGGCCTGGTCGAACAGGATCGTCTCCAGCAGCACCTGGCGACCCCGGGAAGTCAGCGTGCCGCCGCTGGCACCCGGCGGTTGGTCCCGCAGCCCGACCCTGCGGGCGGCCCTGCCGGCGGCGCGTCGGGCGGCTCGGCCGATCTCAGGCGGCACGGCGGTACTCCACGAGTCGGCGGAGCGGTCGCATCGCCGTGGGCGTCGCCCGCAGCTGTACGTCGGCCCGAGCGGCGTACAGCCCAGCGGTCGAGTCGAGGTAGTCACGCACACCGTCGAAGGCGTCGGGGAAGGCCTTCTCGCACAGTCCCAGCAGCTTGTCGGCCCCCAGACCGTAGGGGTCGTAGCGCAGGGTGTCGATCTTGACGTAGGGGAGCCGACCACCATCGAGCGCCGCGTCCGCGAGGCCGATCGCAGGGTTCCAGGGATCCTTGGCCTTCAGCTTCAGCCAGTCCCAGTCCCTGCGGCTGCGGGGCGGCGGCAGCCGGTGGAAGGACCACCATGCGACCCGGCGCTGCGCGAGCGCGCGATCCCGCTCGGTCTCGGAGAAGTACGACGACCAGCTGAAGCCGCCCGCGGTCATCGCCTTGGTCAGCCCGACCTCGTACTGGCTGATCACCTTGGCCCGGTCGGAGACCGGCGACATGTCGTGCCAGAACTTCGCGAACGCCTGCGACTCCACCAGCCACGGGCGGAACGCCACGAAGAAGCTCTGCACGTGCGGATGCACCCGGGCGGACGACGTCAGGCCCCAGAAGTCGGCGGGCTCGGCCGCCATCGCCTCGAAGATGTCGCGGTAACCGACCAGCGGTCCGACGTAGGTGTCGTTGCAGACCACCACCTCGTCGTAACCGTCGAGCGGTGTCGACTCCAGGCCGGTCTTGTAGCTGAAGAAGTCGTAGCCGTAGTTGGCCCGGGGCAGCACTCGTCCATGCTTCTCCAGCCAGACCCGCGAGGAGTCGGTCAGCTCAGCGGTGGAGACGATGACCAAGTCCTCGACCGCCTCCGCGAGCGACACGACCTGTCGGCGCACGTGAGGAGCCACCTCGCCGCGCGGGTCGTAGTGCGCCATGACGGCCAGTCGGGTCACGAGGACGGGTCTCCTGAGGGGATGGGCTGAGTCGGTCGAGACTCTAGCCAAGCCCATCAGCGCGACCCACACGCGCTCAGGCGGGGCGTAACCCGGAAGTAACACTGGCCGGGAACTCGTTTCCTCACCGCAACACGGGGCTCCCCGCGGTGAAACCTCCGCCCAAGAGGCTTCGGGCAATCCGGGCCGAGCGCTCCGACACCGACGTCGAGCGGCTTGGCCCCCCGAGATCAAACTCCATGGAGGTTCTGTGGACGGCTATTACGCCTTCATGCTCATCGCGACAGCACTGGTCCTGATGATGACCGTGCCCGCTCTGGCGCTGTTCTACGGCGGCATGTCGCGATCCAAGTCCGTGCTCAACATGATGATGATGTCGTACATCGCGGCGGCCATCGTGGGCATCGTGTACGTCGCGGTCGGCTGGTCGATGGGCTTCGGCGGCGACGGCACCTTCTTCGCCGATCCGTTCGAGCTCTTGTGGCTCGACGGCGTCACCACCGACAGCTACATCGGCGTGATGTTCCAGATGACGTTCGCGATCATCACGGTCGCCCTCATCAGCGGCGCCGTCGCCGATCGGATGAAGTTCTCCGCCTGGGTCGTGTTCGTGCCGCTGTGGGCGCTGCTGTGCTACTTCCCGCTGGCGCACATGGTCTTCAGCTGCACCGAGGACTCGCTCATCTGCGGGCGGATCGGTGCTCAGGACTACGCCGGTGGCACTGCCGTGCACATCAATGCGGGTGTCGCCGCCCTGGTGCTGGTGCTCCTGCTCGGCAAGCGCATCGGGTGGCCCAAGGACCAGATGCGCCCCCACAACCTCACCCTCACCATGCTCGGAGCGGGCATGCTGTGGCTCGGCTGGTACGGCTTCAACGTCGGCTCCATCGTCTTCGCCGGCGAGGAGGGCGAGGCCTTCACGGCGCGCTTCATGTCCGAGACGGGCCGCACCTTCGCCAACACCACCCTTGCCGCGATGGCAGCGATCCTCGGCTGGTTGATCGTCGAACGGCTGATCCACAAGAAGGCCACCTCCCTCGGTGCTGCGTCCGGCATCGTCGCGGGCCTGGTGGCGATCACCCCCGCCGCCGGTGCCGTCGACATCGGCGGAGCGGTCGCCATCGGTGCGATCGCTGGTGCGGTGTGCGCCTGGGCAGTGTCCTGGAAGTTCAAGCTGGGCTACGACGACTCGCTCGACGTCGTCGGCGTCCACCTGGTCGGCGGCATCATCGGCACCGTGCTCATCGGGGTCTTCTCGACGTCCGCGGGTGCTGGTGGGATCGACGGCCTGTTCTACGGCGGCGGGCTCGGGTCGCTCGGGGACCAGACCCTCGGTGCCCTCACGGCAATCGCCTACTCGGGCGTGATCACGGCGATCATCGCCCTGGCCATCAAGTACACGATCGGGCTGCGGGTCACCGAGGAGGACGAGGTCGAGGGCATCGACTTCGTGGCCCACGGCGAGAGCGCCTACGACCTGCACACCAGTACGTCCGGTGGTGGCAAGAGCGGGATCCTTGCAGCCAGCACCGCGCCGAGCACGGAAGGAGCAAACGCATGAAGCTCGTGACCGCGGTCATCAAGCCGCACAAGTGGGAGGACGTCCGCGAAGCCCTCGAGACCTTCGGCGTGACGGGAATGACGGTCAGCGAGGTCAGCGGCTACGGCCGCCAGAAGGGCCACACAGAGGTCTACCGGGGAGCCGAGTACGACATCGCCCTGGTGCCCAAGATCCGGATCGAGATCGTGATCGACGACGGTGACGCCGAGGACATCGTCGGCATCATCGTCAAGACCGCACAGACCGGCCGGATCGGCGACGGCAAGGTCTGGCTCAGCCCGATCGAAACCGTGATCCGGGTGCGCACCGGCGACAAGGACGAAGCGGCCCTCTGAACGTGAGACGGCCCGGCTGCCATCTTCATCTGTTCGGCAGCCGGGCCGTTAACACGCCCGAAACAAAAGCCTTGAAGGGTGGTCGTTCATGACCGCTCTCCTCGCCCCTACAGGACTCGACTCGGGTGATACCGCCTGGCTGCTGGCAGCCAGCGCCCTGGTGCTGCTGATGGCACCCGGCCTCGCACTGTTCTACGGCGGGATGGTCCGCTCCAAGAGTGTGCTCAACATGATCATGATGACCTTCGGGTCACTGGCCGTGATCTGCGTCGTCTGGGTACTGGTGGGCTACTCCCTCGCGTTCGGCGACGACCTCGGGTGGGGTCTGGTGGGCGATCCGACCGACTTTGCCGGCCTCGGGCAGCTGCTGGATCCCGCCAGCAACGGCGACTCGGCCGTGCCGATGATCCTGTTCGCGGTCTTCCAGGGACTGTTCTGTGTGATCACCGGCGCCCTGGTCTCGGGAGCGATCGCCGACCGCGCGCGGTTCGGCTCGTGGATGGTCTTCGTGGCCGTCTGGTCGCTGCTCGTCTACGCCCCGGTCGCGCACTGGATCTTCGACTTCTCCGCCGGCAACCACGTAGGTGGCTGGATGGCCAACAGACTCGGGGTGATCGACTTCGCCGGCGGCACCGCGGTCGAGATCAACTCCGGTGCCTCGGCCCTGGCGCTGGCTCTGGTGCTGGGTCGACGGGTGGGCTTCGGCAAGGAGCCGATGCGTCCGCACAACCTGACCCTGGTGATGCTCGGTGCCGGACTGTTGTGGTTCGGCTGGTTCGGCTTCAACGCGGGCTCGGCTCTCGGCGCCAACCAGACAGCGGCGGTCGTGTTCACGGCGACCCTGGTGGCTGGCTGTGCGGGGTCCCTGGGGTGGCTGCTCGTGGAGCGTCTGCGCGACGGCCATGCGACCTCGCTGGGTGCCGCTTCCGGCCTGGTGGCCGGGTTGGTCGCGATCACCCCCTCCTGCGGGTCTCTGTCCCCCATCGGCTCGATCGCGATGGGATTCGTGGCCGGCATCATCTGCGCGCTGGCCGTCGGACTGAAGTACCGCTGGGGCTACGACGACTCGCTGGACGTGGTGGGGGTCCACCTGGTCGGTGGCCTGGTCGGTACGTTCGGGATCGGGTTGATCGCCACCGCGGCCGCGCCCACTGGGGTCGACGGCCTGTTCTACGGCGGAGGTTTGGACCAGCTCGGCAAACAGCTGCTCGGTGGCGGGGCGGTGTTGGTCTACGCCTTCGTCGTCTCGGGCATCATCGGACTGGTCGTGGACAAGCTCATGGGCTTCCGGGTCGATGAGGAGCACGAGATCACCGGCATCGATCTGGTGGTCCATGCCGAGACCGCCTACGACCTGCATGCCACTTCCGGTGCCCGGTCCTCGGGGTCCGGCATCCTGGGTCAACATCTCCCTTCGAACGAGGAGAACAAATGAAGCTGGTCACTGCGGTCGTCAAGCCGCACAAGTGGGAGGACGTCCGGGTCGCGCTCGAGGCGGTCGGCGTCACCGGCATGACGGTCAGTGAGGTCAGCGGCTACGGCCGGCAGAAGGGCCACACCGAGGTCTACCGCGGCGCCGAGTACGACATCGCGCTGGTGCCGAAGATTCGGCTGGAGATCGCGGTCAACGACGACGACGTGGAGACCGTCGTCACCACGATCACCACCAGCGCGCATACCGGGCGGATCGGTGACGGCAAGGTGTGGGTGGCTCCGTTGGAGTCGGTCGTGCGGGTGCGCACCGGCGACCGCGACGACGCCGCGATCTGACCTGGTCAGACCAGGCCAGCCCATGACCGCAGCTGAGCGTGCCACGCGGACCGATGCTGCGGACGCGCTCTGCATCGCTGCCTACCAGGACGGTGCCGGGCCAGAGGTGGGCGCGGCGCTGATCGCGGTCGGCGGCTACGGACGGGCCGAGCTGGCGCCGTACTCGGACCTCGACGTGGTGCTGGTCTCCGACGAGGGCGTCGACGTCGGTGCGCTGGCCGAGAACATCTGGTACCCGATCTGGGACTCCGGCTCCCAGCTCGACCACTCGGTGCGCACGCTCCCGGAGATGGTCAGTGCGGCCGAGGACCTGCGGGTCGCTTCGGGGCTGCTCGACATCCGTCACCTCGCAGGTGATCCGAACCTCACGCTCCGGCTGCGGACCACGATGCTCGCTCACTGGCGGCGCCGCGCCAAGGAACGGCTGCCCGCACTCCACCGGATGGTGCGCTCGCGGCACGAGATGATCGGGGAGCTGGCCCACCTGTCGGTGCCGGACCTCAAGGAAGCCGAGGGCGGGCTCCGCGATGCCACCATGCTCAAGGCATTGGTGGCCACCTGGTTGGTCGACGTACCGCATGCCGACCTCGAGCGCTGCCGCCAGTCGCTCCTGGACGTGCGCGACCTGGTGCACGGTGTCGCCGGACGGGCCACCGACCGGATCGCACCCGAGATGTGGTCGGAGCTCGCTGCAGCGCTCGGCACCGGCGTGGGCGAGCCGGGAGAGCGCGCAGCTCAGGTGCACGTCCGCGAGCTCGGTCGCCGGCTCACCCATCTCTCCCGTCTGACCTGGCGCCGCGTGGACGACGTGCTGGCTCGGCCCACGTCACCCAGTGCGGCACGGAAGCCTTCGCTGGTGCCGCTTGCTCCCGGGGTCGCTCTCTCGCGGCGAGGTCGTGCTGGACAGGGCCGCGCGCCCGTCCCACGACCCCGCGCTCCTGCTTCGAGCCGCAACAGCGGCCGCCGAGCACGATGCGGTCCTGGCGCCCCCCACCGCCGCCCGACTGGTGCGGGAGTGCCCGCCACTGCCGGACCCATGGCCGGCGGAGGCTCGGCAGCTGCTGGTGCGGTTGCTCGCCTCCGGACGCGGGCTGCTCGGGGTGTGGGAGACCTTGGAGGAGACGGGCGCGCTGTCCGGTTTCCTGCCCGAGTGGGAGCGGATCCGGCTGCTGCCGCACGCCTCGGTCATCCACCGGTTCACGGTCGACCGGCACGTGGTCGAGACCTGCATCGAAGCGTCGTCCCTCATCCGGGCGGTCTCCCGGCCCGACGTACTGATGGTCTCCGCGCTGTTGCACGACATCGGGAAGGGCAGCCTGACCGAGCACAGCGTGGCGGGCGAGCCGGTGGCCCACCAGATCGCGACCCGGATGGGGTTCGAGCCGGAGTCGGCGGACCTGATCGCCCTGCTCGTGCGTTGGCACCTGCTGCTGGTGGAGACGGCGACCACCCGTGACCCCGACGACCCGGCCACGGTCGACCTGATCACCTCCAAGCTGGGCAGCGCGGAGGCTCTCTCGCTGCTCGCCACCCTCACCGAGGCGGATGCCAAGGCGACCTCGCCGAAGGCCTGGTCCTCGTGGCGCTCGGGCCTGATCCGCGACCTCGGGCGTCGGGCCCACGCGTCACTCGACAGCGGCACCGCGCTGCCACCGATCGTCTCCGACGACCTCGCGATCCCGGCCGACCTTCGTCCCGGTTCGGTGTCGATCTCGGTCGAGCCGGTGGTCGACGGTTCTCGGGTCACCGCGATCGCCTTTGACCGGGTGGGGTTGCTGGCCGACTTCGCCGCGATGTTCGCCCTGCAGCGGATCCCGATCCGGGCGGCGCGGATCTGGTCGCAGGGCAAACACGGCATCTCGGTGTGGGAGGTCGCCGAGGAGCAGCTCGACGCGGCGATCCTGAAGACGAAGTTCGACGCGGTGGCCGGCGGTCGGACCAATGCAGACGACCGGCTGCGACGAGTGCCCGAAGGCCGGTTGGCGCCCACCGTTGCGGTCCGGCCGGAAGCCAGCGACCAGGCGACCGTGCTCGAGGTGCGGGCTTCGGACCGCCCCGGCGTCGTCTACCTGGTCTGTCGCGCGCTGGCCGACCTGGACGTGGCGGTGCGCTCCGCCCACGTCGACACGCTCGGTCCCCAAGCTGTCGACGTCTTTTACCTCCAGGAGGCTTCCGCCGGCGCATTGTCGGAGACGCGGGCCGCCGAGGCCGCCCACGCCGTGCGTGAGGTGCTCTCCGGCGCCGGTTAGGCTGGAGATCTTCCGTTCCGACCGCGAGGACTGCCTTGTTCGCCACACTTTCTGACCGCCTCTCCGACACCTTCAAGAACCTTCGGGGCAAGGGCCGGCTCTCCGAGGCCGACATCGACGCGACGGCGCGCGAGATCCGGATCGCCCTGCTGGAGGCGGACGTTGCGCTGCCCGTGGTCAAGCTGTTCGTGGAGGCGGTCAAGGAGCGCTCGCGAGGCGAAGAGGTCAGCGGTGCGCTGAACCCGGCCCAGCAGATCATCAAGATCGTCAACGAGGAGCTCGTCGAGATCCTCGGTGGCGAGACCCGTCGGCTGCGCTATGCCAAGACCGGGCCGACCGTGATCATGCTTGCCGGGCTCCAGGGCGCCGGCAAGACCACGCTCGCCGCCAAGCTCGCCCTCTGGCTCAAGGAGCAGGGCAAGCAGCCGGTCCTGGTCGCGGCCGACCTGCAGCGGCCCAATGCGGTCAACCAGCTCCAGGTCAACGGCGAGCGGGCCGGAGTGCCGGTGTTCGCCCCGGAGCCGGGCAATGGAGTGGGCGACCCCGTCGCCGTTGCCCGGGCGTCGCTCGAGGAGGCCAAGCGCAAGCTCTACGACGTCGTCATCGTCGACACCGCTGGCCGCTTGGGCGTTGACGCCGAGCTGATGCAGCAGGCCGCCGACATACGCGACGCGGTGCGGCCCGATGAGGTGCTGTTCGTCGTCGACGCGATGATCGGCCAGGACGCGGTGACCACGGCCCAGGCCTTCCTCGAGGGCGTTGGCTTCGACGGCGTCGTGCTCACCAAGCTCGATGGTGACGCCCGCGGTGGTGCGGCGCTGTCGATCCGCTCGGTCACCGGCAGGCCGGTGATGTTCGCGAGCGCGGGTGAGAAGGTCACCGACTTCGACGTCTTCCACCCGGACCGGATGGCCGGCCGGATCCTCGACATGGGCGACATGATGACGCTCATCGAACAGGCTGAGAAGTCGTTCGACCAGGAGAAGGCGCTCGATGCCGCACGCAAGCTGAGTGGTGACGGGGAGTTCACCCTCGACGACTTCCTCGAGCAGATGCAGCAGGTCCGCAAGCTCGGCTCGATGAGCAAGATCCTCGGGATGCTGCCCGGCATGGGCCAGATGCGCGAGCAGCTCGAGAACTTCGACGACCGGGAGATCGATCGCATCGAAGCTGTCATCCAGTCGATGACCCCGGCCGAGCGAGCCAATCCCAAGATGATCGACGGGTCCCGTCGCTCCCGGATCGCCCGGGGCTCGGGCCGGCAGGTCTCCGACGTCAACCAGCTCGTCGACCGGTTCTTCGAGGCGCGCAAGATGATGCTGCAGATGGCCCGCGGTGGCGGGATGCCCGGAATGCCCGGTCTTCCGGGGATGCCCGGGATGGGCGGCCCCGGTGGCAAGGGCAAGGGGAAGTCGCAGCCGAAGAAGGCCAAGGGTCGTCGGGTCTCCGGCAACCCGGCGAAGGCGGCACAGGCGAAGGCAGCCGAGCAGGAGAAGGCCAAGGCCGCCAAGGCGAGCTCCAACCCGTTCGGTGTGCCGGCCGGTGAAGAGGTCGACTACGAGCAGGCCGCCGCGAACCTCGACCTTCCCAAGGACTTCAGCAAGTTCCTGAAGTGAGCGGGCCCTGAAGTGGCCTCGACGCTGGTGGTCGACGGCGCCAACGTCGTCGGCAGCCGCCCGGACGGCTGGTGGAAAGACAGGGCCGGCGCGGCCCGACGCCTGCACGAGCAGTTGATGGTCGCCGACACGGCATACGACGAAGTGGTGCTGGTCCTCGAGGGTGCTGCCAAGGGCGGGGTCTCCGCCGGGCGCGATGCCCACGTGCGCACCGTGCACGCTCGGGGGAGCGGCGACGACACGATCGTGCAGGAAGCCAAGGCGGCCTCGGAGCGCGGCGCCAAGGTTGCTGTGGTCTCCGCCGACCGGCTGCTCCAGGTGCGGGTCGCCCGATGGGGCACGGCGCTCAGTCCGACCTGGTTGCTCGACCAGCTCTGAGCCGTCCGCCCGCACGGCTACGACCCGGACGCTTGTAACGTCCGGTGGATGACGGCCCTCAGGTTCCACGGTCCGGTGCTGCCCGAGGGGGAGACCCGCGAGCTCTACGTCGTCGACGGCAGGGTCACCTACGAACGACCGGCCGGCGCCGAGCAGGCGGCCTCGGGTTGGATCGTGCCGGGGCTGGTGGACGCTCACTGCCACATCGGGCTCGACGACGACGGCGCGACGACCGTGGAAGAGGCCGAGCAGCAGGCGATCGACGACCGCGATGGCGGCGCGCTGCTGCTGCGCGACTGTGGCTCGGCGCTGGACACGTCGTGGGTCCATGACCGTGCGGACCTACCCCGGCTGATCCGGGCCGGGCGTCATATCGCCCGCACCAAGCGCTACATCCGCAACTACGCCCATGAGGTCGAGGCGGACGAGGTGACGGCATACGTCGCCCAGGAGGCGCAGCGTGGCGACGGCTGGGTGAAGCTGGTCGGCGACTGGATCTCCCGCGATGACGGCGACCTGGCGCCTTCCTGGCCGGCCGAGACCTTCGCCGCCGCCATCGCCACCGCCCACGAGCACGGCGCGAGGGTGACCGCACACTGCTTCGGCGAAGGAGTGCTACCCGGCCTGATCGAAGCCGGCATCGACTGCATCGAGCACGGCACGGGCCTGTCCCAGGAGCTGGTCGAGTCCATGGCGCAGAAGCGGATCGCGCTGGTGCCGACGGTCATGCAGATCGACAAGTTTCCCGAGTACGCCGAGGCAGGCGCGGAACGGTTCCCGAAGTACTCGACCCACATGACGAACCTGTTCGCCAACCGCCGCGACACGGTGATGGCCGCCTACGACGCCGGAGTTGAGCTGTACGCCGGGTCCGACGGCGGCGGGGTGGCCAAGCACGGCAACCTGGTGGGCGAGATCGTGGCGATGGCCGAGCTGGGGCTTCCGATCGACTACGCGCTGGGCGCGGCATCGTGGCGCGCGCGGCAGTGGCTCGGCTGGAACGCGGACCTGGCCGAAGGTGCCCCCGCGGACTTCGTGGTCTATGACCGCGACCCGCGGACCGACCTCTCGGCCCTGTACGAACCAGCTCGGATCGTCCTGCGAGGGCAGGTGGTGCGCTGATCCGCGGCGCGCGCTACTGCGGTGCCGGCACGTTGCGGGGTCGGCCGGTTGCGAAGAGCACGCTGATCAAGATCAGCAGGACGAAGCCACCGCCGCCCAGCACGAGGGGGATGAGGATGCCGGCGACGAGCCCCCCGAAGAGCGCCCCGAAGGCCGGTAGCGGCCCGACCTGGATCTCACCGCCAGTGTTGTCGCAGGCGATCTCGAGCTCGCCCGAGCCCGGATCGAACCGGCTGACGCCCTCCCACGACCCGGAGCCGACGTCCTTGGTGTAGTTGGCACCCACATCCTTCAGATCCACCGGATCGCCGGTGGCCGTGTCGACGACCACGCAGGCCTCCGGCGAGAACGGGTGCATCCAGATCATCCGGTCCTGGTCACCGTCCACCACCACCGCGTGAGCCGCGCCGTCCGCCGGGACCGTGGCGTCGACGTCGACCAGTGCGCGCACGGTCTGGACGATCAGCAGCACCCCGATCGCTACGCCCGTCAGCATCATCAGCCCGGCGGCCACGAACCACCACGCGCTCGGCCGCCGGCGGCTCGGCACGGGCTTCTGGTACGCCGGATAGCTGGGCGGTTCGTACGGCGGGCCGTACGGCGCCGGAGGTGTGCTCACCGCAGCAGTATCTCGCTCGCGGACCCGCGCCCGGTGCCGCAGACTGAAGAAATGACGATCGCAGACCTCTTCGCGCCGCTCGGCGTCCGGATCGTGGCCGGGCCGCTCGAGCTGCGGGCCCTCACCGACGCCGACCTGGTCGAGCTCGCCGCGCTGGTTGGGCGAGGGGTGCACCCGCCGGACCGTATGCCGTTCCAGTTCCCCTGGACCGACGCGCCGGCGAGTGAGCTGGGGCGCAACACGGTTCAGCACCACTGGCGGAGCAGGGCCGCGTTCTCGCCGTTGAAGTGGGAGCTCAGCCTCGGTGTCTGGCGCAACGGCGAGCTGCTCGGCGCCCAGGGAGTGAGCACGCAGAACTTCCTCACCACCAGGAGCGGCGAAACCGGTTCGTGGCTGGGTCTGGCCCACCAGGGTCACGGTGTCGGCACGGCGATGCGCCGGGCCATGTGTGCCTTCCTCTTCGACCATCTCGACTTCGCGGAGATCACCTCGGGCGCGTTCACGGACAACCCCGCATCGTTGGCGGTCTCCCGCAAGGTGGGCTACCAGGAGAACGGCCGGACCCGGATGGAGCGGCGTCCTGGCGAGCTGGCCGTGAACGTCGGGTTGCTGCTCACCCCCGAGGCCTTCGTCCGCGGTGAGCACGACCTGGTGGTGGAGGGAGTCGAGCCGCTACGCCGCCTGATCGGTCTGGAGACGTGAATTCGTGGAGCGGCGCTGGCTCTGGCACAATCTGCGGCTGAGTCCTGCGTGTTCGGCCCCTCTCATCCGGACAGCGCGTGGCCCATCGAAGACCAGACCTGGTGTCCCCACGCCGGCGGCGGTTCTTCACCACACACGAGTTCCGAGGAGACACCACAGCTGTGGCAGTCAAGATCCGTTTGAAGCGCCTGGGCAAGGTCCGGGTGCCGCAGTACCGCATCGTCGTCGTCGACTCGCGCAAGAAGCGCGACGGCAAGGTGATCGAGGAGATCGGCAAGTACCACCCCAAGGAAGACCCGAGCGTCATCACGGTCGTCTCCGAGCGGGCGCAGTACTGGCTCGGAGTCGGCGCGCAGCCGTCCGAGGCCGTGCACAAGCTCCTCCGGATCACCGGCGACTGGCAGAAGTTCAAGGGCCTGCCGGGCACCGAGGGCACCCTCAGGGTGGCCGACCCCAAGCGCGACAAGCTCGAGATCTTCAACGAGGCCCTCAAGGACTCCGCCAACGAGCCCAAGGCTGGCGCGGTGACCAAGAAGAAGGCCGCCAAGAAGACCGCGCCCGCCGCCGAGGAGGCTCCTGCGGAGACGCCGCCGAGGCTCCTGCTGCCGAGGCTCCGGCCGAGGTCCCCGCAGGTCGAGCCGAGGCTCCCGCCGCCGAGGTCCCGCGCCGCAGGTCGAGGCGCCCGCCGCCGAGGCCCCGGCCGAGGTCCCTGCCGACGAGACCCCGGAAGGTGCGGCCGCTGACGCCGAGACCGCCGAGGCCAAGACCGAGCCCGGGAACTGACGCTCGTGCTGGCAGACGCTCTCGAACACCTGGTCCGCGGGGTCGTCGACAACCCCGACGACGTGACCGTCCGCGACAAGCAGCTGCGGCGCGGCTCGATCCTCGAGGTCCGGGTCCACCCCGACGACCTCGGGAAGGTGATCGGCCGCAACGGCCGGACGGCGACCGCCTTCCGCACCGTGATCAATGCGCTCGCCGGCAAGAGCGGCGCGCGGATCGACTTCGTCGACGTCGACCGACGCCGCTGAGTTGAGCGATCGCCGACCGAGGTCGTCGTCGGCCGGATCGGCAAGCCGCACGGCCTCCGCGGTGATCTCACCGTCGAGGTCCGCACGGACGAACCCGAGCGCCGGTTCGCGCACGGGTGCCGCGCTTCGCGCGCAGGCACCCCGCGGATCGGCGTTCGGTCTGTCCAGCGCTGACCGTGGCCGCCACCCGCTGGCACTCGTCGCGGCTGCTGGTGCGGTTCGAGGAGCTGACCGGCCGCGACGCCGCCGAGTCCGCGCGCGGGGTGCTGCTCCACGCCACCATCGCCGCGGACGAGACCCCGGACGACCCCGACGAGTTCTACGACCACCAGCTGATCGGCCTCGACGGCGTACGACGTCGACGGGCGGCTGCTCGGCGAGGTGACCGCGGTGCTCCACAGCGGCGCACAGGACCTGCTGACCATCCGCACGCCCGACGCGCCGCGACACGCTCGTGCCCTTCGTCAAGGCGCTGGTGCCGGAGGTCGACCTGGCCGGTGGCCGGGTGGTCGTCGCGGACCGGCCCGGGCTGGTCACCCCGCTGCCCGAGGACGACTGACGTGCGCCTCGACTACGTCACCATCTTCCCCGACTACTTCGCACCCGCTGGCGCTCTCGCTGCCCGGGCAAGGCGGCCGAAGCCGGCCTGATCGAGGTCGGCGTCCACGACCTGCGGCAGTGGACGCACGACCGCCACCACAGCGTCGACGACACGCCGTACGGCGGCGGCGCGGGCATGGTGATGAAGCCCGAGCCGTGGGGCGAGGCGTTCGACGAGCTCGGCATCGACGGTGCCGTCGTGATCGTGCCGACTCCGTCGGGGGAGCCGTTCACGCAGGCCCTGGCCCGCGAGCTGGCCGCGCAGGACCGGCTGGTCTTCGCCTGCGGTCGCTACGAGGGGATCGACCAGCGGGTGATCGACCATGCCGGCGGCCGCGCCGAGGTGCGCGAGATCTCGATCGGCGACTACGTGCTCAACGGCGGCGAGGTCGCCGCGCTCGCGATCACCGAGGCCGTGGTGCGGCTGCTGCCTGGGTTCATGGGCAACGCCGAGTCGTTGGCCGAGGAGTCGCACGAGGACGGCCTTCTCGAGTACCCCGTCTTCACCAAGCCCGCCACCTGGCGCGACCTCGAGGTGCCGGAGGTGCTGCTGTCCGGTGACCACGGCCGGATCGCCCAGCTGGCGCCACGCCCGCGCCCGCGGAGCGGACGGCGGCGCGTCGGCCCGACCTGCTGCGGCCTTCGTCGCAGCTCGGCGGGACTGTGGACGACGTCGCGGGTCGCAGCCGTCCGATGCCGGTGAGCTGCTGACGCTGCAGCGGGCCTGCTGGGTGCAGGAGGCCCAGGACAACCCCGGCGTCCGGATCCCGGCGCTCGCAGGAGTCGCTCGAGGACGTGCAGGAGTGGATCGGCCGCGGGGTGGTGCTCGTCGTACGCACCGCCGACCGGCTCGTGGGGGCGGTCCGGGGCACCCTCCGTGACCAGACCTGGGACATCGGCCGGGTGATGGTGGCTCCCGACCTGCAGGGCCAGGGCCTCGGCCGCTGGCTGCTCAGCCGGATCGAGGAGGAGGCACCGGCCGAGGCGACGTCGTACGAGCTGTTCACCGGTGCCGGCAGCCTCCGCAACCAGCGCATGTACAAGAAGGCCGGCTACCGCCTCGCGGGCGAGCTCGAACCCGGCGTCGTCCGGATGACCAAGCGCGATCCTGTCGCGACGCGGTAGTCCCGGGTCGAGTTGGCGGTCGTTTCAAGCCAATTGACCCGCCATCTCGACCGGGACTACCCCGGAATTTCAGGGGGAGCGACGGCGCTGTGGCAGAATCGCCCATCGGCCCAGTCGGCCGAAGGACCGCCTCGAGGAACACACGGGGAGTCTGCGTCGGGCACCTGCCACAGAGGGTGCCTCGCGCCGCCGGCCACCATGACTGGACCTACAGCTGAACACATCCAATACCGCGGCTGATCTGTGGCAATCGCGAGGAGAAACAATGAGCAACGTGATTGCCGAGCTCGGCAACGCCCGCAAGCGCGACGACGTACCCGCCTTCCGCGCGGGAGACACCGTCAAGGTCCACGTCAAGGTCGTCGAGGGCAACCGCTCCCGCGTCCAGATCTTCCAGGGCGTCGTGATCCGGATCCACGGTTCCGGCATCGGCCGCACCTTCACCGTCCGCAAGGTCTCCTTCGGCGTCGGCGTCGAGCGCACCTTCCCGCTGCACTCCCCGATCTTCGAGGAGATCGAGATCGTGAGCCGCGGTGACGTCCGCCGCGCGAAGCTCTACTACCTGCGCAACCTGCGCGGCAAGGCCGCGAAGATCAAGGAACGCCGCGAGGTCTGAGCCCGGTCCCCGACCGCGCCCACCGCGTACCTACACTCACGGAGTGACCACCGACGACACGCGCCCCGAGCTGGGCGACGCCGTCCACCGTCGACGCCGAGCCGGCGAGCCGTCGAGCCCGACGCCGAGCCGCTGAGGCGACCCAGCGCAAGCGCAAGCACCTGCCCGATCTGGCAGGAGACGATCCTGCTGGTCGGGACCGCGCTGGTCCTGGCGATCGTGATCAAGGCGCTGTTCGTCCAGGCGTTCTACATCCCGTCGGAGTCGATGGAGCCCGGGCCTGGTCACCAACGACCGGATCCTGGTGCAGAAGGTCTCCTACTGGTTCGGCGACTCGCCCGGAGCGCGGCGACGTCGTGGTCTTCAAGGATCCCGGCGGCTGGCTGTCCCCGACCGAGGACGTCGGCCCGGACAACCCGCTGACCAAGGTGATGGCCAAGATCGGGCTCTACCCCTCCGGCGGCCACCTGGTGAAGCGGGTGATCGGCGTGGCCGGCGACACGATCACCTGCTGCGACGACGAGGGTCGGCTGATGGTCAACGGCGTGCCGCTCGACGAGTCGGCGCTACATCGACGACGAGGACCTCCCCTGCAACGGGCCGATGACCCAGCACGTGCGACTCCGGCGGCTGGACCGCGGGCCCGATCCCCGAGGGCACGATCTTCGTGATGGGCGACAACCGCGCCAACTCCGCCGACTCGACGGTGCACATGGAGTGCCTCGACGGCAGCGGCCACCGACTGCACCGACAGCCCCTACGTCGACACCGACCTGGTGGTCGGCAAGGTGATGGTGCTGGTCTGGCCCCGCGACCGCTTCGGCTGGGTGCACCGTCCCGACACGTTCGCCGACATCCCCGACGCCGTCGTGACGGATCATCGAGCATGTCCGAGCTGCCCCGAGGGCTGACCGTCCGCCGCGACGCCGGCCTCTACGGCTACGAGCGCGCGCTACGCCGGCACGGCATCGAGCCGATCGCCGGTGTCGACGAGGCCGGGCCGGGGCGCCTGCGCGGGTCCGCTGGTGGCCGGGGCGGCGATCCTGCCGCCCGGCAAGGCCGGGGTCATCCCGGGCCTGGCCGACTCCAAGCTGCTCACCGAGAAGGCGCGGGAGCGCTGCTACGACCACGTCGTACGCCGGGCGCTGGCCTGGTCGGTCGTGGTGATCTCGCACGACGAGTGCGACCGGCTCGGCATGCACGTCGCCAACGTCGAGGCGCTGCGCCGGGCGGTCGCGCTGCTCGACCTGCCGCCGGCGTACGTGCTGACCGACGGGTTCCCCGTCGACGGACTGGGCGTGCCGGGCCTCGCCGTCTGGAAGGGCGACCGGGTCGCCGCGTGCATCTCGGCGGCCTCGGTGCTGGCCAAGGTCACCCGCGACCGGATCATGACCGAGCTGGACGCCGACTGGCCGGCGTACGACTTCAAGACGCACAAGGGCTACGTCACCGACGAGCACACCGCCGCCCTCACCGAGCACGGGCCGTGCCCGATCCACCGCATGCGCTTCGTGAACGTACGGCGGGCCGCGGGCCTCGAGCCACCACTCGACAGGCATGATGAAGAGTCGCCTCGCTGTCAGTGCCGTCGCAGTGGAGGAGCACCTATGAGTGCCGAGGAGCTCGAGAAGTACGAGACCGAGCAGGAGCTCACGCTCTACCGCGAGTACCGCGACGTCGTCGGCATCTTCAAGTACGTCGTCGAGACCGACCGCCGCTTCTACCTGTGCAACCAGGTCGACGTGAAGGCCCGCACCGAGGTCGGCGACGTGTTCTTCGAGGTCTCGATGACCGATGCCTGGGTCTGGGACATGTACCGGCCCGCGCGTTTCGCCAAGAACGTGAAGGTGCTGACGTTCAAGGACGTCAACGTCGAGGAGCTCGCCCAGGCGGACATCGACCCGCCGAAGCCGTAGTCGCGGGGGCTCTTCGGTCACAGTCTGTAGTCCGTTGTGACTACATCTGGTCTGGGGACGCCCGCGGGGCGCTTGGCGCCCGTACCGTTTCGGGAGGGACGGTGAGGGACTGTCCCAACGGGCGGGGGGCGGAGCGAGATGAATGGATCGCGCCTCGGGAGACCGCGCAGTCGCGGTCAGCGCGGTGCAGTGGCGGTCGAGTTCGCCCTCGTGAGCTCGGCCCTCCTCGTTCCGCTGCTTCTGGGAGCCCTCTTCTACGGCTACTACCTGTGGAAGATGCAGCACGTGCCGCTGCTCGACCCGAACCTCGACCAGGCGGGGTTCGTTGGAGAGATGTGCCCTGGCGAGCTCCTGGCCCGGGTCAAGGAAGCGGCGCTCGTGGCGATGGAGAACGTCGATGGCGCGGCGGGGATCCCACTGGCTTCCAACGACGTCACGACCACCCTGGTGAATGCCGTACCCGGCCAGCTCGGTGCCGACGTCCGCGTGAGCATCACCACCTCGGTCATGTCTACGTCGCCGATCCCGTTGCCACACGGGGGCAACGTGGTGAACGACGTGATGATCCGGCTCCAGAACGTCGTCGTCAGGACGGGGTGCTGATGATCAGCGTTCGCAGGTCGCTTCGGTCCACCACCAGGAGCGACGAGCGCGGAGCGGCCGCGATCGTCGTAGCCGTCACGACCTGCTTCGTGCTGTTCGTGGTCGCCGCGCTGACCGTCGACATCGGCAACACCTGGGCTCGGCGCGGTTCCTTGCAGTCACAAGTCGACCACGCTGCCAAGCTAGCTGCGGAGAAGTTGCCCGTGGACTCCACGACGGTGGGCAGCACACCCACCCCTTCGCAGCTCAAGGTCGCCAAGGCCGCCGCCTATTACATGGCCTGCCACGTTGTGCCTGGCCAGAAGGAGCTTTCCGCGATCCCCGCGTGTCCGAGCGCCTCCGCGTACCCGACGGACCCGGCGCTCGACGGATTCGCCAGGGCGATGCTGGCCAACGCGAAGAGCGCGACTCCGTCGAGGATCGGAGGCGTCTCCTTCCCGGCCGTCAACAAGGTGAAGCTGACTGCACCGGCGGCCAAGATCGAGTTCGGGTTCGGCAAGGTTGCCGGCAAGGATCAGTCGATCCAGTCGAAGAGTGCGACAGCGGTGGTGTTGTCGCCGGGCACCGTCCTGCCCGTGGGCATGTCGGCCACCTGTATCGCCAATGCCGTCGGTGCTGTGGCGGCACTGGGCGTGGGAGACAGCATCTCCAAGGTTCTGCCGATCAACTACCTCACGACGGGCCAGCCCAACTCGGTCGGAGGCCCGGCCGTCACACCGCTGCCGTACACGCCGGGCGACACCGACTGGTCCGATGTCACCGGGTTGTACAACAACCATCCGGCGACGATCGACGTCAACGTGGCGCTCAGCTCGATCGCACCCAACGGCGCGGTGACGGTGGCCCTGAACTGGAAATCCGGCAAGGCCGGTTTCACGATCGAGACGATCCGCATCTACATCCGGAAGAGCCGCTATGTCGTAGGCGACCCGACCGGCTTCTACGTCGTGGACGTGTCCATCCCGCTCTTGCAGCAGGGCAACACCTCGGGGACCCAGCAGGTGTCGCTGAACCTGCCGGCCGGGGACTACGAGGGCATGGTCCGCCTCAGTGGCAGAAACACGGGGCTAGGGTCGCTGCAGAACTGGATCAACAACGCGAACCAGAACGCGGAGTTCCAGGTCCCCGAGACGGGGCTATCCAGAACATCGTGTCCTGCGCCCGACCGGCGCAGAGCCCTCGCCTTGGCTTCAGCAGCCCCGTCGGCGACTCCGACGCCATGGCCGTGAACTTCGCCCAGGGGCTCGACCACGGGCTGGCCACTTTCCCTGGGCTGGGCGACGCCCTGGACGGCCTGCACCTGGCCTCCACGACGCTGCCGGGGAACGTGTCCGGCCTCGTGAGCACCGTGAACTCGTTGTTCCAGTGCGACACGAACTCGCGCGTCAAGAAGGACTATCCGACACGGCGACTGGACGGCCCCAACTGCTTCTACGTCGACACGACGCAGGACTGGTCGGTTGCGGTGACCAAGGGCCTGCTGACCGGAGGCACCACCGCGACCGGCGCTTACAACGGTCGACTGAGGTGTCCAGCCACTGGGCAGTGCAACTTCAAGTCGACTCGGCCGGTCCTGACCAACCCGGGCGGTATCGCCGGTACCTACAACAACGACTACTTCGGCGACTTCATCAAGTCTCCGGGGCTGCTCAACGATCCGTTCTTCATGGCGCTCGACTCCTTCATCTCGCCATCACTTCCCCTGGTGACACCTCCGAACAACGTCGTGGACGAGGCGCTCTACAGCTCGCCACGCTTCTTCTGGGCCCCTGTCTCACTCAGCCTGTTCAACACGGTTGCGCCAGGGGCCAAGGGCGACCATCCGATCCTGGCGTTCCGACCGGTGTTCCTGACCTCGGACTCGAGCTCCAGCTCCGTCGCCTCGTCGATCGACATGCTCTTGCTCAACCTGGTCAGCGCAGCCACTGCGCGCGGCTACAGCCTGCGGGCGACCCTCCAGAACTTCACGGACAGCGCGCTGAACCTCTCTCCGTGCAACGGGGTCCTCAGCATTCTCAGCATCCTCGACTCAGTGCTCTCGGCGCTGGTCCCCATCAGCACCTGGAACGCCTGTGAGCTCGCGTTGCTGAAGACGCCGCTGTTCAGCTCCACCAGTGCCACCACGACCGTGGGCGCGTTCCTCCAGAAGTATCTCGGGCCGAACATCGTGACCAAGGATGCTTCGAACACCGGCAGCTTCGGCGGACTCGTGATCGACAAGGGCGCCGCAAAGGTGCGTGCAGCGCGCATCATGACGATCGCGCCGGGTGCTTTGCCGGCCGTGCCCCAGGACTACGCCGGGCCAACGACGGACTACCTGGGCGCCGGGCCCAAGATCGTTCGGCTCGTCAAATGATCCGTCGGGGACGCGGTGAGCGCGGATCTGCGGCGGTGGAGTTCGCCCTGGTCGCCCCCATGCTGTTTGCATTGCTCTTCGGAGTCTTGCAGTACGGCTACCAGTACTGGGCCCTGGAGACCGCCTCGGCAACCGCCCGCGAGGCCGCGCGCCGCTATGCCGTCGGCACTGAGGCCGGATGCACCCAGCTGGAAGCCCGTTCTCATGCCGAGACGGCCGCACTGGGCCCCATCACGGTCTCGGTCTCGCCCTCCTCTCCGAGGGTCGGGGAGCTGGTCACCGTCACCGTCTCGTTCCAGAGTCTGGATGTGCACCTGTTCCCGCTGCCTGCCGACGGCTGGATCAGTCAGTCTGCGACTACCCGCGTTGAGTCGGTTCCGAGCACGCCGATCGGGTGCTGAACGAGCAAGCCCGAACGGACTAGTACTTTCGGTCAGAATCCGGCGACTCCGACCCCCCGGAGCTCCGCCGAGTCCTACGCTGCCGTCAGAGGCGGGGAGGGACCCCACGTAGTGCCTTATTAGGTGGGTTCGATCATGCATCGAGGGATGACTTCGCGACGCCGCAGCGACAACGGCGCGGCCGCAGTCGAGTTCGCGCTCGTGCTGCCACTGCTGGTGCTGCTGCTGTTCGGCATCATCAGCTACGGCGTCATGCTGAGCTTCCGACAGAGCCTGAGCCAGGCGGCCGCCGAGGGGGCGCGGGCCGCGGCGGTGACGTTTGTCGAGGGCCAGAAGCAGGCGGAGGCGTACGCGTCCCTCAGCGAAGCACTCGACAGCTTCGGGGTGACCTGTGCGACCGGGGTTCTGAAGAAGGGCCCGGCGACGGTCGGCAGCTGCGCTGTGACGATGCCCGGAGCGTGCACCCCGGCCGCGGCTGCCGGCGTCAAGTGCGTCAAGGTCACCCTGGTCTACAACTACCGAGATCACCCGATCGTGCCGTCGTTCCCCGGAGTCGGCTACGTCGTCCCGTCGCAGCTGACCTACTCCGCCCAGGCGAGAGTGAGCTGATGGCAGGCCCACAGCGCGACGAGCGGGGTGCGGTGGCGATCGTCACGGGGGCCGCAGTACTGGTGCTGGTACTCGTCGCTGCCTTCGCCGTCGACCTGGGCATGCAGCGGGTCGCTCGTCGCGACATGCAGTCCCTGGCCGACATTGTCGCTCTGGACCTGGTGCGCGAGCTCGACGGCGCCCGCACAGTTGCCCAGCTGAGGCCCTTGATGCCCGACCTGGCGGACGCGAGCCGCGTGCGCAACGAGTCGACCATCGGGGAGACCCCAGAGCTGGACATCGATCTGGGGAAGATTGAGGAGGACGGCGACTTCGTCGCGCTGACCGGGGGCGCGATCCCGACCGCCGTGCGGGTCACCTCGGCGACGAGCGTCGGCTTCGCCTTTGTGCCAGGTTCGGGAGGGGCGGCGCGGACCGCGGTGGCCAGCCTCGAAGCGGGTGCCTGCTTCACGATCGGCTCGTACGTCGCCCGCCTGGACACCAATGACTCGCCGATTCTCGGGACCCTGCTCGGGGCGCTCGGCTCGAATGTCACGCTCAGTGCAGGCGACTACAACGGCCTCGCTAACACCGACCTCGCCCTCCTCGACGTGCTCACCGCCGATGCAGGGATCGGGACGGTCGACCAGTTGGTGCGCGGAAATGAGCTGGTTGGCCTCGGCGACTTCTACCTGCTCACTGCAGACGTGATCAGGCGCCAGGGTGGTAGCGCGGCCCAAGTCGTGCTTCTCGAGACGTTGGCCGCTCAGGTCGACGACGTCGACTTCCGAGCCGGCGACATCCTCGGCTTGGACACCCAGGGCTCCGCCGGGCTGGACGCCGCACTGAATCTCTACGACCTCGTCACGGCTGCGGCCGCCGCGGCGACCGGTGAGCACGCGATCAGCATCCCGCAGCTCGGCGTCAACCTCGGGCCTGTCGCCAACGTCCAGTCGAGCCTCAGCGTGATCGAGCCGCTCAAGCAGGGGTGCGGGCGCAAGAACAACCTGGGCGCGACGGCCTCGTCCTCACAGGTCTCCCTGGCGCTGAGCACCGCTGCCGCGGACGTGACGGTGCCGAACCTGTTGAAGACCAACGTCGCTGTGTCCGGCACGGTGTCGGTGGCCAGTGCGGACGGCAGGCTCACCGATGTGCGCTGCGATCCCCTGGGCGTCACGGTCTCCGTCACCGACGGCCTGATCGACGTGGACCTGACACTTCAGGTGACGGTCTCGCTGAAGATTCTCGGAATCGTCATCCCTGTTGCGCGCGGGCCGATCACCATCAAGGGATCCAAGTCCACGACTGGCGATGCCGTGATCGAGATCATCGGCGACGACTACGACACGGGGGTCCGGGTAGGCAATGGCTCGTCCGGGCTACCCAACCTGACGGTCAACACCTCTGGGTTCAGGTTGATCGGGTCGCCTCTCGGCGTGACTTTGAACGGGGTCCTCACCCCCCTCACGAGCGGGCTGATCAATCCGCTCATCTCCAGCCTCGACACTGCTTTGGTTGCGCCGTTGCTCAATTCGCTCGGACTGGACCTGAGCGGTGCCGACGTTCGCGCGCGTCCCGTCCCCAAGTGTGGAGAGCCGTCCCTCGTCGGCTGATCGAGCCCACCTGTCGTCCCCAGACCGGCTCCGCTGACTCGATCTCCACAGGTCCTGCATCGCCCGGCATTGTTGTCCCCCCAACCGGGCAACCTCCTCGCAGGAGGTCAACAGATGACGACGACAGCGGCACGACAGGCGATCGGGGCCTATGGGGAGTCCGTAGCTCGGCGGCACCTCAGCGAGCAGGGGTTGGTGGTTCTCGACCGCAACTGGCGGTGCGAGAAGGGCGAGATCGACCTGGTGCTCCGCGAGGGAAACGTGCTCGTGGTGTGCGAGGTCAAGACCCGCAGCAGCGCCCAGAGGTGTGGCTCCCCGCATGAGGCGGTGACCGCGGTGAAGCTGCGACGGTTGCGCCGGCTGGCGACCGCCTGGCAGGAGGCGCACGGCGTGCGGGCGGACGACGTACGCATCGACCTGGTGGCGGTGATCCGACCGCCGCGCGGACCGGCCGAGGTCGAGCACGTGAAGGGCCTCGGCTGAGATGCCGTTCGCCACGACGACGACTGTCTCGCTCAACGGTGCGCTCGGCCACCTGATCGAGGTTCAGGCCGACGTGTCGCCAGGGGCTGTCGGCACTACGCTCATCGGACGACCCGACGCTTCGCTCAACGAGGCCAAGGACCGTTGCCGGATGGCGATCATCAACAGCTTGCTGGACTGGCCGGCCACCAAGCGCATCACGATCCTGCTCTCGCCAGCCGACCTGCTCAAGCGCGGCACCCACTTCGACCTGGCCATCTGTGTGGCCCTGCTCGCGGCGGACGGTCAGGTGCCGCGGGAGTCATTACGAGGCACCGCCTTCATCGGCGAGCTGTCCCTGGCCGGCGGTCTTCGGTGTGTGCCCGGGGTGCTGCCGATGGTGCTGGCCGCAGTCGAGCGGGGCATCCATCGGGTGTTCGTGCCCGAGCCGCTTGTCCGGGAGGCGTCGATGGTGCCCGACCTGGAGGTCTTCGGCATGCGATCGCTGGCCCAGGTGGCAGCCGAGCTCAACCACGAGATCGTGCCCGAGGCCCCACCGGTTGCTCCCTTGTCGAGCAGCAGGCTCTTGGCCTGGCGAGGCGATGTGCGCCTGGACGAGCTGGACATCAAGGATCTGCGCGGCATGCCCGACACCAAGTACGCCGTCGAGGTCGCGGCTGCCGGCGGACATCATCTTCTCTTATCGGGTCCCAAAGGTTCCGGAAAGACCAGCATCGCCGAACGCATCCCGACGATCCTGCCCGACCTGAGTCATGAGGAGTCGCTCGAGCTCACCGCGATCCACTCCCTGGCCGGCATCCTGGACCCGGCGAGGGGCATGCTGACGGCGGCGCCCTATGCAGCGCCCCACCACGACGCGAGCAAGGCGAGCCTGATCGGGGGCGGTAGCGGGCAGGTACGGCCGGGGGAGCTGAGTCGAGCACACGGCGGAGTGCTGTTCCTCGACGAGTTCCCACTCTTCCGTGCTGACGTGATCGATGCCCTGCGGCAGCCGATGGAGAGTGGCGACGTGACGATCGCACGTCAGGGTGAGTCGGCGCTCCTGCCCGCCCGCGGCATGGTCGTGCTGGCCTGCAACCCCTGCCCGTGCGGCGAGTGGCGGGCTCATGCCGGTGCCAACAAGTGCCAGTGTCGCGAGACCGTCCGGCGCGACTACCAGCGCAAGATCAGCGGACCGATCACCGACCGCGTTGACATCACTCGTCATGTGGAGCCGCTCGCACCACATGACGAGCACGACCGTTTCGAGATCAACGAGTCGTCCGAGGTCATCCGCGGGCGGGTCGACCTCGCTCGCCGACTGCAGGCGATCCGCTACGCCGACCGCAGCTGGCGGCTCAACGCGCACGCCCCGGGACAGGTGCTCCGAGAGCTCTGGCCGCTGAGCCCCGATGGGCAACGTGTGGTCGATGACGCAGTGTTCAAGGGGCGGCTGACCCGACGTGGCGCAGTCCGGGTCCATCGGGTGGCGTGGACGGTGGCCGACCTGGCCTCGGTCCGGGCCGGCGTCAACCTCGCGCCGGGAGCAGAGGAGGTCGATGTTGCCCTCCGCCTACGGTTGGGTACGCCACTCCTCTCGCGCACCGTCCAGGCGGTGGCCGCCGGGTGAGCGATCGAGAACGACTGGCGCGCGCGGCGCTCAGCCGCCTCGCCGAACCGGGTGACGCCAAGCTCAACTCTCTGGCCACCGAGCTGGGGGCGGTCAAGCTGCACCGGTTGCTGCTGGAGCAACAAGACGTGTCTGGGGTGCTCGACAACGTCAGAGCTCGCCTCGAGACCACGGACGCCGAGCGTGAGCTCGAGCAAGCGGCCAGGCTCGGCATCCGGTTCGTGATCCCGGGTGACGCCGAGTGGCCCGCCCAGCTCGACGACCTGGGCTCGGCGGGTGAGCTCCACGAGCGTGGCGGCGTTCCCGTCGGCCTGTGGGTCAAGGGACCACTGCGGCTCGAGCAGCTCAAAGGTTCCGTGGCCGTGGTGGGCTCCCGATCGTCGACCAGCTACGGCGACTCGGTGGCGGGTGAGATCGGGGCAGTGGTGGCTCGCAGCGGTGCCTGCGTCATCTCGGGAGCCGCGTTCGGCATCGACCAGGCAGCACATCGCGGAGCGATCGCCATGGACGGTCCAACGGTGGCCGTGCTGGCCTGCGGCGCGGACCGGGTCTACCCCGCTGCGCATGCCCGGCTGATCAACCACATCGCGGCCACCGGCGCGGTCATCTCGGAGGCCGCGCCCGGCTGCGCGCCGCAGCGGGTGCGGTTCCTGGCCCGCAACCGGTTGATCGCAGCGCTGACCCGCGGCACCGTGGTCGGCGAGGCAGCCATCCGCAGCGGAGCGCTGAACACGGCCAACTGGGCCAACCGGCTCAATCGCGTGGTGCTCGGCGTGCCGGGACCGGTGACCAGTGCGACATCTGCCGGAGTGCACCAGCTGATCCGCACCGGAGCGGCCGGGTTGGTCAGCGGCGGTGCCGAGGTCCTCGAGGCGGTCGGATCCTCGGGCGAACACCTCCTCGTGGAGCCCCGCGCACCAGACAATGCACGCGACAAGCTGTCGATCCGGCACCAACAGGTGCTGGACGCAGTGCCCGTTTCCCGCGGTGCCTCGTCAGCGTCGGTTGCCCGTACCGCCGGGCTCGGGCTCCTGGAGGTCAGACGTGCGCTTGCCTACCTCGAACTGCGTGGCTTGGCCGAGCAGTCCGACGACGGCTGGCGGCTCGCTGCGCTGGCGCACTCATGATCGGGTCGGGGGCGTGTGCCCGCGCCAGTCGGGGTAACGGTGTGGCGCGAAGACGTCTTCGAAAGGAGCCGCATGGCGCCGACCACGATCGCGAACCGGTATCGAGTAGAACGAGCGGTGGGTCGCGGGGGGATGGGCACGGTCTGGCTCTGCACCGACGAGATGCTGGGGCGGAGCGTGGCCGTCAAAGAGGTGGGCCACCTCCCGGGAGAGTCGACTCCCGACCTTGCCCGGGCCCTGCGCGAGGCTCGCTCGAGCGCTGCGCTGAACCACCCCAACGTCGTGTCGATCTTCGACGCCGTCGAGGACGGCGATCACATCTGGCTAGTGATGGAGTTCGTGCCGAGCCGGACGCTCTCACAGCTGATGAAGGAAGACGGCGCGCTGGACCCACACCGGGTGGCCTGGATCGGTGCTCAGGTCGCCGACGGGCTGGCCGCCGCCCACCTGCGCGGCACCATGCATCGCGACGTGAAGCCGGGCAACATCCTGGTCGCGGACAACGACCACGCGAAGATCTCCGACTTCGGGATCGCTCGCACGCTGGGAGACTCCCAGCTCACCCAGACCGGGATGGTCACCGGCACCCCCGGGTACTTCTCGCCAGAACTTGCTCGTGGGGAGGAGCCGACCGTCGCTGACGACGTGTGGGCGCTGGGTGCGACGCTGTTTGCCGCAGTGGAGGGACGCCCGCCCTTTCCCGAGCAGAGCAACGCCCTGGCGATGCTGTCGACGATCGCCTCTAGCGAACCGCCGGAGCCGGAGCGTGCGGGTCCGCTGAGCGATGCCATCCGCAACATGTTGCAGCTCGATCCGACATTGCGTTGGTCGATGGCCGATGTCGCCTACAACTTGCACCGGGTGCACGACCAGCGGGCGGCGACCGGTACGCAGGAACACCTCAGACCACCGGCGGCTGATTCCCATCCTGGGCACGAGCCCCCTGACGACGGAGACTCGACGACCCTGGCCGAGCCCGTTGCCGAGCCCGTTGCCGAGCCCGAACCCGGGCCTGAGGGCGAGGTGCAGGTCGGGCTGACGCCGGCGCCCACCCTTGCGCCGGACGCACCTCGCGACCGCCGTCGATGGCCGCTGGTTCTGCTGGCAGCCGCTGCCGTGATCGCCGCGGCGATGGTGTGGTCGTTGGTCGGGCACGACGGCTCCAACAGCTCCGACGGCGATGCGACGAGTCAGACCTCCCCGCAGGACTCGAGCTCTGACCGGGACACCAAGACCACGAGCCCTCCCGCAGATGACGAGGTCGCGCCAGCCCCAGAGGAAGCCTCACCCCCAGCGAGCACCGGCAGTCCGGAGCAGTTCGTCAGCGACTACTACGCCCTCCTCCCTGGCGACACCGGAGCGGCCTGGGAGCTGCTGTCGTCCGACATGCAGGCGGAGGTCGGCAGCTACGGCGACTACGAAGGATTCTGGTCGACCATCGACTCGGTCACGGTCGACGACACGGCGTCCGTCGACGCCGACACGGTGGAGGTGACGCTGACCTACACCACCGATGGCACCTCAGAGAAAGAAGTGCGCCAGATCGACCTCACCAAGCAGGGAAACGGCTTCATCATCGTCGGGGACTAGGCGCTCATCGTCCCCGGTTCGGCGCAAGGCGCGGCCTACGATGGAGACGTGAACGAGCTGCCCGAGCCGATGGCGGATGTGCTCGGACAGTACGAGCGTCACCTTGTCTCGGAACGTGACCTGACAGGCCACACCGTGCGGGCCTACCTCGGCGACGTATCCGGGTTGCTCGACCACGCAGCCCGGTTGGGTTTGGCCGACGTCTCCGAGCTCGACCTGCGTACCTTGCGCAGCTGGCTGGCCAAGCAGCAGTCGATGGGTAAGTCGCGCACCACGCTGGCCCGTCGGGCGACGGCGGCCCGAGTCTTCACGGCATGGCTCGTTCGTGGGGGGCTGATCCCGATCGACCCAGGTGCGGCGTTGGGCTCACCCAAGGCACACAAGATCCTGCCGCCTGTGCTGCGGGTCGACGAGGCCGCCGACCTCATTCAGCTGGCTACCGAGCTTGCTGACGATGGCAGTCCGGTAGGCCTGCGCGACGTCGCGATGCTGGAGCTGCTCTATGCCACCGGTATCCGAGTGGGGGAGCTGGCGGGGCTCGATGTTGACGACCTGGACCGTGACCGCAACGTAGTGCGGGTCTTCGGGAAGGGCCGCAAGGAGCGCACCGTGCCGTTCGGGCATCCCGCCGCGCGAGCCCTGGACCGGTGGTTGGCCGATGGCCGACCTCGGCTGCACGCCGCCGGAGGCGGGGCTGCGCTGTTCTTGGGCGCGCGCGGCAAGCGGATCGACCAACGTGCCGTGCGCACCCTGGTGCACCAGCGGATCGCCGAGGTGCCGGGGGCGCCCGACATCGGACCGCACGGACTTCGGCACACCGCCGCCACCCACCTTCTCGAGGGGGGCGCCGACCTGCGCGCCGTCCAGGAGCTGCTCGGGCACGCGTCATTGGCGACCACGCAGCTCTACACCCACGTCACGACCGACCGTCTGCGCAAGGCCTATCAGCAGGCTCACCCCCGCGCGTGACGCCAGCCCGGTCGTGACCGGCGTCGGTGCCGTGCCCCACAGCGGCAACAACCGGACGGGTCCGAGACCGACCAGGCGCAGAGGGTCGAGGTAGGTGTCGCCCTGCTCCCGCCCCCAGAGATCCACCCCCAATGCAGGCAGGTGCGGGGGAAGCAGTGGGAACCCCCCAGCTCAAGGGTCCCGATCGGGTCGCCCCTCGCGATCGAGGTGCCAAGGGGGACCGAGGCAGCCACGGGTTCGTATGTCGTGCGGGTGGCGCCGTGGTCGACCACGACCACCCCGCGACCGGCGATCGAGCCGGCGTAGGTGACCCGACCAGGGAGGGCGCTGCGCACCACCTGGCCGACCGATCCGGCGAGGTCGACACCGCGATGCCCCGCGCCGTAGGGCGAGTCCGGGAGGTCGAACCTGGCCACCACCTCCGGCTCTGGTCGCAGCGGCCACGCACCCACCGGATCGACCCCTGGCTCGCCGAACGCGACCGCCGGGCCCGCGAGTGCGGGGCCGAGGAGCACGCTCAGGACGATGAGGACGAGTGACAAGGCGCGAATCCGGTGAGTGGTGACCATGGGCCGAATCCTGGTCTCTTGCGGGGCCGATCAGGCTCGGTGCTGCCCGTGGCTGTGGACGGACATCGTCAGCGACTGCCCTGTGGACCGAAAGCGGGCGTTTCCGGGTCGGATCCCACCGATTGGCGGGGTGACTGCTCGCTCGACTACTCTCAGACCATCAATCCTCGGATTGAAATTCGCACGTCTGCAGACCACGACGGGGTTGCCTTCTGACCTCGACCGCCCGTGGGTGACGAGCCTTGGTCCCGGCGCAAGTCGGGTCGGCCCGCACGGAGACGTCAGGGCAGCCAGCACCCGCTGGTCGCACGAACTGAAAACGACCGGAGCACAGCGCCGGTGCGTCCTCGCCGTCATGCGGCTGCAAGGGCGGACAGACGGCCTGACTCCACCAGGAGAAGAGAACCACCATGGCAGTTGTGACCATGCGCCAGCTCCTCGAGAGCGGCGTCCACTTCGGGCACCAGACCCGTCGCTGGAACCCCAAGATGAAGCGCTTCATCATGACCGAGCGCAATGGCATCTACATCATCGACCTGCAGCAGTCGCTTGCCTACATCGACCGCTCCTACGCGTTCATCAAGGAGACCGTCGCCAAGGGCGGCACCGTGATGTTCGTGGGCACCAAGAAGCAGGCCCAGGAGGCGATCGCCGAGCAGGCGACCCGCGTCGGGATGCCCTACGTCAACCAGCGCTGGCTGGGTGGCATGCTCACCAACTTCCAGACGGTCCACCAGCGGATCAACCGCCTCAAGGAGCTCGACGAGATCGACTTCGAGGACGTGGCCGGCAGCAGCCGCACCAAGAAGGAGCTGCTGCAGATGCGCCGCGAGCGCGACAAGCTCAACAAGTCGCTCGGCGGGATCCGCGAGATGAGCCGTCCGCCGGCCGCCGTGTGGATCGTCGACACGAACAAGGAGCACCTCGCTGTCGAGGAGGCCCGGAAGCTGCGGATCCCGATCATCGGCATCCTCGACTCCAACTGCGACCCCGACCTGGTGGACTTCCCGATCCCTGGCAACGACGACGCCATCCGCGCCGTCGGTCTGCTCACCCGTGTCATCGCTGACGCCGTGGCCGAGGGCCTGATCGCGCGATCCGGTGTCAAGACCGGCGAGGGCGAAGCCGCCGCGCCGGGCGCTGAGGAGCCGTTGGCTGAGTGGGAGCGCGAGCTTCTCGGTGGCGACGCCGAGAAGGCTGCCGTCCAGGCGACCGGTGGCGACGTCACCGCCGATGCCCCGGCCTCCGAGTCGACCGGTGCTGCGACCGAGGCCCCCGAGGCCGCTGAAGCCGCCGTCTCCGCGACCGACGCGCCCGCCGCTGAGGCCGAGGCCCCCGTGGCTCCGCCCGTTGAGGTCGAGGCGCCCGCCGCTGCCGAGGCTCCCGCTGCCGAGGCCGCGACCCCGGCTGTCGAGACGCCGGAGGCCCCCGAGGCTCCGGTCGAGGACGCCAAGCCCGAGGCCTGACCACCACCCACATCTCCACAGACACGAGAGATACGAGGAACGAGACTGATGGCATTCACTGCCGCCGACGTCAAGAGGCTCCGAGAGCTGACCGGCGCCGGGATGATGGACTGCAAGAAGGCTCTCGACGAGACCGACGGCGACTTCGACAAAGCGGTCGAGCTGCTCCGCGTCAAGGGTGCGGCGAAGGCCGCCCAGCGGGGCGCGGAGCGTGAGGCGTCGTCCGGCTTGGTGGCGCACGCGCCCGGCGTGCTGGTCGAGCTGAAGAGTGAGACCGACTTCGTGGCCAAGAATGCCGACTTCGTCGCCGCAGCCCAGCAGATCGCGGATGCTGCATCCGAGGCGAAGCCCGCGGACGTAGAGGCGCTCAAGGGCGTCCCGCTCGGCGATCAGACCGTCGGTCAGGTCGTGGACGGGCTGGCCGTCAGCATCGGCGAGAAGATCGAGCTGGGTCAGTACGTCTACTTCGACGGACCGGTCGTTGCCTACATGCACAAGCGTGCGGCCGACCTGCCGCCCGCCGTGGGCGTGCTGGTCGAGTACGACGGCAACGCCGATGCCGCCCGCGCTGCCGCGATGCAGATCGCGGCCATGCGCCCGCAGTACCTCTCCCGCGACGAGGTCCCTGCCGACATCGTCGCCAAGGAGCGGGAGATCGCCGAGGCGACCTCCCGTGAAGAGGGCAAGCCCGAGCAGGCGATCGCCAAGATCACCGAAGGCCGCCTCAACGGGTTCTTCAAGGACGTCGTCCTGCTCGAGCAGCCCTCGGTCACCGAGACCAAGAAGAGCGTCAAGGCCGTCCTCGACGAGTCCGGCACCACTCTGAAGCGGTTCGCCCGTTTCGAGGTCGGAGCCTGACCAGATAGGTTGCGTCCCAGACATGACGAGGAGGCCGGTTCGATGGATCACGCGATGACCATCGGACCGGCCTTCTTCGTCACCCTGTGCCCCACTCGAAGGGAACCTGCGTGACCGGCTACCAACGCGTCCTCCTCAAGCTCTCCGGCGAGGTCTTCGGTGGGGGACAGGTCGGCCTCGACCTCGACGTCATCAACGCCATCGCCGCCGAGATCGCCGAGGTCGCGCACGACGGGATTGAGGTCGCCATCGTCGTCGGCGGCGGCAACTTCTTCCGCGGTGCCGAGCTCCAGCAGCGCGGCATGGAACGCGCTCGCGCCGACTACATGGGCATGCTGGGCACGGTGATGAACTGCCTCGCACTGCAGGACTTCATCGAGAAGCACGGCGTTGAGACCAGGGTCCAGACTGCGATCACCATGGGGCAGGTCGCGGAGCCCTACATCCCGCGTCGGGCCATTCGACACCTCGAGAAGGGCCGGGTCGTGATCTTCGGCGCCGGCGCCGGCATGCCGTTCTTCTCCACCGACACCGTTGCCGCCCAGCGCGCGCTCGAGACCCGATGCGAGGTCATCCTGATGGGCAAGCAAGGCGTCGACGGCGTCTACGACTCCGACCCGCACAAGAACGCCTCCGCGGTGAAGTTCGACCACCTCACCTACGACGAGTTCCTGTCCCGGTCCCTCAAGGTGGCCGATGCGACGTCGATCAGCCTGGCCCGCGACAACAACCTCGACATGGTCTTCTTCAACCTCTCCGTGCCGGGCACGATCGGCCGGGCGGTCAAGGGTGAGAAGATCGGCACGACGGTCTCGCGCGACTAGTCACCAGTCGCGCCCAGCACCCACCAGCAAGGAGCACCCGTGATCAACGACATCCTCAACGAGGCCGACTCAAAGATGGACAAGTCGGTCGAGGCGACCCGTGAGGACTTCGCCGCGATCCGGGCCGGGCGTGCGCAGCCGAGCATGTTCAACAAGATCCTGGTCGACTACTACGGCACGCCGACGCCGCTCCAGCAGCTCGCCTCGTTCACCGCCCCCGAGGCCCGGATCATCATCATCTCCCCCTACGACCAGGGCGCGATGACCGCGATCGAGAAGTCGATCCGCGAGTCCGACCTCGGCATCAATCCGGCCAACGACGGCAAGGTGCTGCGCTGCGTCTTCCCCGAGCTCACCGAGGACCGTCGCAAGGAGTACATCAAGGTCGCCAAGGCCAAGGCCGAAGATGGCCGAGTCGCCGTCCGAAACCTGCGGCGGACCGCGAAGCAGGGTCTGGAGAAGCTCGAGAAGGACGGCGAGGCCGGCAAGGACGACGTCAATGGTGCCGAGAAGCGTCTCGACTCGATCACCAAGACCCACACCGACGCCATCGACGACATGCTGAAGAACAAGGAAGCCGAGCTGCTGGAGGTCTGACCCTCCACTCTCGAGCCCATGACCGACACCTCGTCCGGCGCACCAGCGACGCCGCAGAAGGACCACGGCCGAGCCGGCCGCGACCTCAAGGCCGCAGTCGCCTCAGCGGTCGTGCTTCTCGCAGCCATCGCAACGTCGCTGTTCTTCTGGAAGCCCGCGTTCATGGGGATCGTGGTCATCGCGGTTGTGGTGGCCGTTTGGGAGCTCCGCAAGGGGCTGATGGCCAAGGACATCGACCTGCCCGAGCAGCCGTTGATGCTCGGCGGAGCGGTCATGGTCGTCGTCGCCTACCTGTGGGGTGCGCCGGCACTGGTCACCGCAACCGCGGTGACGGCGCTGGTCACGATGCTGTGGCTGCTGCGCCGAGGCATCGACGGCTACGTCAAGACCTCGACGGCATCGGTGTTCACGCTCATCTATGTGCCGTTCCTCGGTTCGTTCGTCGCCCTGCTGCTGGCCGAAGGTGGGCGCGGTGGCGGTGGGCTGGACAACGACGGCGTTGCCGGCATCCTGACCTTCATCCTCGTCACGATCGCCTCGGACATCGGGGGCTACATCGCGGGCGTGCTCTTCGGCAAGCATCCGATGGCTCCGGTGATCTCACCCAAGAAGTCCTGGGAGGGCTTCGGTGGCTCAGTGATCTTCACCGTCGCCGCGGGGTGGGCGTTGGTCGTCTACCTGCTCGACGGCGACTGGTGGGTGGGCGTGTGCTTGGGGCTGATCGCCGTCGTGATGGCGACACTCGGCGACCTGTGCGAATCGGTCATCAAGCGCGACCTCGGCATCAAGGACATGAGCCAGGTGATCCCGGGTCACGGCGGCCTGATGGACCGCCTCGACTCCTTGCTCGCCACGATCGCGCCGATCTGGTTGCTGCTTCACTACGCCGTCTTCTGATCTCGCCCAGCCCCTCCTCGGCAAGCCACGGCACCATCGGGGCCGATCTCGTCCTACGATCGGTGCGATGAGCACAGACGAGGGGACTACCGCTGGGCCAGCGGAGGCCCCGTCCGAGGACCCCGCCGACGACGCAGCCGACGACCCAGCCGACGACACGGACGCCAAGGCCGCTCCCGACTGGTGGCACCGCGACCATCCGGTCTTCTCAGCCCTGAGCGGGTTCTTCACCGGTCTCCTGACGGTGATCCTCGTGCCGGGCGCCTTCGCCGCGATCCTCAACGTGCTGTTCACCTACGAGCGTGCCGAGGACTTCTTCCCCTTCGTGCTGGTGGTGTTCGCGGTACCGTTCGGGCTGATCGCAGCGAGCAGGACCAGGAGGTTCGGCAAGTACATGCTGCTCGGCATGGCGCTCACCGCCGTGGTCGTGATCGGGGTGGCCGCGCTCGTCGTGTGGATCCTCTACCTTCGCGACAGTTAGGGCCCGCGCTGGCCCGATGGGAGACTGGGCTGTCATGTCCGAGCCCATCCAGCTGCCTCTCGTGCTGTCCGAGCCGCGGGGCCGCAAGAAGCCACCGCGCCACCTTGCCGACCTCACCCCCGGGGAGCGCAAGGACCTGGCGACCGAGCTCGGGCTACCGGGCTTCCGGGCAAAGCAGGTCTCGACCCACTACTTCTCGCGGCTGGTCGACGACCCTGCCCTGATGACCGACCTGCCCGCTGTCCAGCGCGACGAGCTGGTCGCGGCGATGCTGCCCGAGCTGATGACTCCGCTGCGCACCTTGGAAGCCGACAAGGGCACGACCCGCAAGACCTTGTGGCGGCTCTTCGACGGCGCCCTGGTCGAGTCGGTGCTGATGCGTTATCCCAGCCGCGTGACCATGTGTGTCTCCAGCCAAGCCGGCTGTGGCATGGCCTGCCCGTTCTGTGCCACCGGTCAGGGCGGCCTGCAGCGCAACATGTCCACCGCGGAGATCGTGGAGCAGGTCGTGGCCGGGCGCACGCTCGCTGGCTCGTGGCGAAGTCCCGGGCGGACCGGGGCGGGTCTCCAATGTCGTGTTCATGGGCATGGGCGAGCCGATGGCCAACTACAGCGCCGTGATGGGCTCCATCCGCCGGATGATCGACCCGTCCCCCGACGGTCTCGGCATGTCAGCGCGTGGCATCACCGTGTCGACGGTCGGCCTGGTGCCGCGAATCAACCAGCTGGCCGAGGAGGGCATGCCCGTCACCCTGGCGCTGAGCCTGCATGCTCCCGACGACGAGCTGCGCAACGAGCTGGTGCCGATCAACACCCGTTTCTCGGTCGCGGAGACCGTCGAGGCGGCCTGGAACTACGCCCGCATCACCAAGCGGCGCGTGTCGATCGAGTACGCCATGATGCGCGGTATCAACGATCAGGCCTGGCGGGCGGACCTGCTTGCCGACGTGCTGATGTCGTACGGCGCCGGCCCCGACGATCACCAGAGCCGGTGGGGCTGGGTGCACGTCAACCTGATCCCGCTCAACCCGACTCCTGGGTCCAAGTGGACCGCCTCGGATCCGGCCGACGAGCGCGAGTTCGTACGCCGCCTGGAAGCCAAGGGCGTGCCGACCACCGTTCGCGACACCCGGGGCAGCGACATCGACGGAGCCTGCGGCCAGCTCGCTGCCGTGGAGTGACCCGGAGCCGGGCGACCCTGGGACTCACCAGGGGGAAGCCACCAGCAGCTCGACATTGCGGTCACTCGCTTGTCCACGACCCGCGTCGGTCCGGTGCTGGGGGTCATTGGCGGCGAGTTCTCGACCGAGGGCGGCAAGCTGCGTCGAGCTCGCCAGGTTGCGGCGTGAAGGGGGCCCGGCGTGGTCGACCATCGTCGCGAAGATCGAGAGCGTGCCGTCGCGGTTGTCGCACACCTCGAGCAGTCGAGACTGCTGCGGCCAATCAATGTGCGAGGCGGTGTTGATCTCCCAGAGCCCCCCGCCTCCCGGCCTCTTGTGCGCGGTGATCTGGTTGCGGTGGGTATGACCGTTGATCCAGGCGATGACGTTGGAGTGGCTCAACAGACGCTCCAACACCTTCGAGCCGTTGACCCGGGCCTCGCGGTCCCCACCGGTGGCGACCAGGATGTTCGACATCGTGCTTGATGTGTGGTGACTGAAGATCATCACCGCCCGGCCCCTCGAAGTTGCCAGAACGTTTTTCAGCCAGGCGAACTGCGTCTCGTCGATCGACCCGTCCGCATAGCCGTTGGGGTTCACCGTGTCGAGGACGATGAATCGGCAGGCACCCCGGTCGAAGGTGTAGTAGGCAGTGCCTCGGGCGCGGTTATCGGCGGTGAAGCCGTGCCCATCGCCGTGGACGAAGTGCTGCTCGATGACCTGTTGGCGGGTCAACAGCCGCCGGTTGCTGTCAGGGGTGACGGCACGCACCGACGGCGTCAGCGCCAGAGACTGGATGAGCCGCAGCATGTCCCCGGTGATCAGGCTGTTGAGCAGCTCGGCGGGAGAGAGCCCGGCCGGTGGAGACACGAGCTTCAAGGGTCCCGTGGCGATCTGGCTGAGCTGGAGGTTCTGCGGAAAGTTGCCCTGGACCAGGCCGTCATGGTTGCCGAAGACCGAGAACCAGGGCACGTTCAGGCCCTGCGCGCGGAACGGGCGACGGGCGGCGTCGAGCAGCCCCGGCACCGTCGGAAATCCGTAGCGACGGCGATAGACATCGTCGACCTTGCCAGCCGGAGTGCCGTGTGGGTGGTAGTAGGCGGGGTCGTAGTAGGTGCTGTTCGCATCTGCGACACCCTCGAACTTGCTGAGGTCGCCCGAGTCGACTCGCACTCTCGCGCCGTTCAGAAGCTGGATGTTCCAGCGCACCTCGTTGAGCTGGGAGTTGTCGGAGTTGTCGCCAGTCTGGATCGCCAGTGAGAGCGGTTTACCCGTGACCGGCCCGACGCCGATCTTGTTGATCCGACGCACCATGGCGTCCGCGACCTGCCCCGACAGCACCTCCTGTGGACGGTACGCCGAGCTGAACAGGGTCGGCGGGAACGGCGAGGGATCATCGAGCCGGTCGCTGTACTCCACTCGCAAGGGCGACTGAGCGTCGACCACGTGAACGTCACTGAGCTGCGCGAACGCGATCAGCGGTCGTGGTTTGCGGCCGGGCTTGGCCACGACCCCGAGGTCGGTGCGTCGCCGGTGGGTTTCGCCGGCGGCTCGGACGATCCTCCGGTAACCTCCGGCCCCCGCGGTAGGGCTCCTGACGAGCGTGGCGCGGGCCGTTGCCGTAGAGCGGGCCGCCGCGGCCGCCGGAGCGGCGGAGGACGCTACGGCGCCGGTGGTAGATGCACCAGCGGCGGCGACACCTCCGGCCGCGGCGCCAGAACGGAAGAGGTTGCGACGGGTGATCTTCACCCTCGTTGAACGACCTGTTGTGACAGAGGTCACGCGTGGAGCGGTCAGGCAGACCCGCGATTGACCAGGTCCACCGCCTCGTCGAGCGTGTCGACGAGATGCACATGACCCTCCATCGCTCGGCCGCGCGCGAGGCTGCGCAGCAGCGGCCACGCGGGCAGGGTGTCGGTCCAGTACTCCTCGCCCACCAGGACCATCGGCGCCACCGATGACTCGTCGGCGTAGTAGTTTTCGCAGGCGTCCTGGAAGATCTCCTGCACGGTGCCGCCGGCGCCGGGCAGGAACAGGATGCCGGCATCGCAGACTTCCAGCAGGATCGCCTCCCGGTTGGCGTTCCCGAAATACTTCGCGATGGCCGTGGCGAACACGTTGGGCGGTTCGTGGCCGTAGTGCCACGTCGGGATGCCGAGAGAGTCGGCCGGGTCCGTGAACCGGTCGCGCACCTCGAGTGCGCTCTGCGCCCAGGCGCCCACGGACGGGTGGTACGACGGCACCGCCGCCAGCGCCGCCGCCGCCTCGTCCAGCTCGGAGCGGGATCGTTGGGAGAGCGATCCGCCGAGGTTGGCGGCCTCCATCGAACCAGGGCCTCCGCCTGTCGCCACGACGTGCTGTTGTCCGAGCGCGTGACCGAGCCGGGCGGCCGCGGCGTACGCCGGCCCACCGCGCTGGACCGAGTGACCGCCCATCACTCCGACCAGGTGTCGGTCGCGGACCCACTCGGCAAGCGCGCTGTGGATGGCGTGGTCATGGAGTGACTGGGCCAGCCGGCCCTCCTGGTCGAGGCAGCCCTCGGACCACGCGTAGGCACGGGCATCGAGGGACCGTGCGTAGTCCCGGTTGTCGTAGAGCTCGTCGGCGGTGTACAGCTCGGAACGGTAGACGTCGACGGGCGAGTCGCTGATGTCGGGCAGCACCAGCCCGCCAGCAGCCTCGACGCGGTCCGCGTCGCCGAGGGCGAAAGTGCAACCGAGGAAGGTCGCCCCGTTCACCGACCCGGCCGTCAACGACTCGCCGCGATCAGACAGGTCGAGCCGACGCAGCCGCCAGCCCCTCATCGATCGGCAACCAGCCTTCATCCGCTGGTCGAAGTCCGCGAGCGACTCGACATCGACGACGCGGCCGCGGGTGCGCTTCACATCGGAAACCTACGCTGACCCGACCCCGGCCACCGTCGGGAGCCTTCAGAACGCCTGCGCCATCAGCTCGCCGAACAGCTCGTGCTCGTCGGCACTCTGCAGACCTTTGGACCGGAACCAAGCGCAGATGTTCGAGCAGTCGCGCATCAGGAAGTCCATGCCGGCGACGTTGCCGGCCAGGTCGACGATCTGCGGTAGATCGATGATGACCAGCCGCTCGCCCGCGGCCAAGATGTTGTACGCCGACAGGTCACCGTGGACCAGGCCCGCCTGCGCCATCGTCGCCATCGCCTCACGCAGCTGGCCGAAGTACGACTGCAGCAGATCCGGCGCGGGCCGGGTCTGGGCCAGTCGTGGAGCGGTCTCGCCCTCGACGGTGATCCACTCCATCAGGATCTCGCTGCCATCGATCTGGACGGGGTAGGGGACTGGTAGGCCGAGCGCGTGCAGCCGCTTGAGCGCGTCCCACTCCGAGATCGCCCATTCGCCTGCGGCGACGACCTTTCCCCAGGTGCTCTTGCGTTTGACGGCGCGCTCGTCACGGGAACGCTTCATGCTGCGCCCCTCGGTGTAAGTCGCCGAGCGGTGGAAGTTGCGGTGGTCGTTGCTGCGGTAGCGCTTGGCAGCCATCACCACGCCAGCATCCGGCTCGTGAGGGTCGGCCCGCTCGACGAGGAATACGTCGGCCTCCTTGCCGGTCTTCAGGATGCCGAGCTCGGTGTCCACAGCACCGTGGCTCTGGACGACCCAGCTCGGGCGCGGCTCGGGGCCGCGGCACAGGGGTTCTACGTCCAGCCAGGTCGACCAGCGTTGGCCAGGGCCGAGGTCGTCGTAGCTCTGGTAGTCGAAAGCGAAGAAGGGGTCGAGCTCGTCAGGTGACGATGGCGATGTTGACATCGGTGATGGCGCTCCAATGAGTCGAGAGGGTCAGGTCTGCGGACAGGCCGACGACAGTCGTAGTCATGTCACGCTCCTCTCGTTGGGCTCCACCGTTCAGCGGGGCGGTTCCGATGTCTCCGGGCGATGATCCGGCAACAGGCGGCTCAGCGCAACGGAATTAACCGGTAGCGACGCGGCTGCGACGAAGAAGGACGGGCTCGACTACGTTGCGCATGTGTCGATCCCTACGTTGAACGCGTTGTCGCGTGCCGCCGCAGTGGCCCTCGCGGCTGTCCTGGCCACTTCCTTCTCCGTGTCGTACGCCGGAGAACTCGTGGACCCGGTGGTCGGAGCGTCCGGGATCGGCGATCCCTACTTCCCGGCGGACGGCAATGGCGGCATCGACGTCCTGCACTACGACGTCCATGACAGCTACGACTTCGATCGAGGCCGGTTGTCGGGGCGGACCCGGCTGAAGGTCCGCGCCACGCAGCAGCTGGACAGGTTCAACCTCGATCTGCTCCTACCCGTCGACCGGGTGACCGTCGATGGGGTCCGCGCCGAGTTCACCAAGCCGAGTCGACACGAGCTGCAGATCACCCCGGCCACACCGGTGGTCTCGGGCTCCGTCTTCTCGGTCCTGGTCAGCTACGGCGGCAAGCCTGGCCCGATCTCGTACGACGACGAGCGCAACTGGCTGGCCGACGGCGAAGAGGTCGTCACGATGAACGAGCCACACATGGCCCCCTGGTGGTTCCCCGCCAACGACCACCCTCGCGACAAGGCGTCGTTCGACATCCACATCACCGCGCCCAGCGATCGCAAGGTGGTCGCCAACGGTCGCTTGGTCAAGCGCAAGGTCCACGGCAGCAAGGCCACCACCCATTGGCGCGCGGTCGAGCCGATGGCGTCCTACCTGGCGTTCTTCGCGGCGGGGAGGTTCGAGATCCGCAAGGGCACCTATCAGGGGATGCCGTGGTACGTGGCAGTCTCGAAACAGCTGCCCGAGGGTCAGCGCGCCGGACTGCTGCGGCTGATGATGAAGTCGCCGAAGATCACCCGTTGGCTCGAGGAACAGCTCGGCACCTATCCGTTCGCCGCCACCGGTGGCCTGGTGACCAGCCTGCCGGTCAGTTTCGCGCTCGAGACGCAGACCCGTCCCACCTATCCGGCGATCCGCTCGAGCGAGCCATCCATCGTCGTGCACGAGCTGGCCCACCAGTGGTTCGGCGACTCGGTCTCGGTCCAGGGGTGGCGTGACATCTGGCTCAACGAAGGCTTCGCGACCTTCATGGAGGTCCTCTACTCCGAGGCCTTCTCGTTCATCCCTGGGGACGGTTGGCTCCGTGACACCTATCAGAATTATCCGGCTGAGAGCCACTTCTGGGACGTCCGCATCGCAGACCCCGGTCCCCGCCGGCTCTTCGACAACGCCATCTACCAGCGAGGCGCGATGGCGTTGCAGGCGCTCCGGAACGTGCTCGGCGAGCCGACCTTCAGGCTGCTGCTGCGGACCTGGGTCGCGGATCGGCGGCATGGCAACGGCTCGGTGGCGGACTTCCGCGCCCTGGCCGAGACCGTGAGCGGGAGTGACCTGGACGCCTTCTTCTCGGCGTGGCTCGACACCACCGCCAAACCGGCCGACACAGCGGCCAACGGCCTCGGCTACTAGTCCACAACTAGCCCAACAGGGGAGCGAACGCGCGGGCTACCAGGCTCGGTCGGCCGGTGGCGGACTCCTCGGAGTCGGCCAGCTCCATCGCGAGCAGGCCGGCGTTGATGCCGAGCCAGCGCAGGGGCTCCGGCTCCCAGTTCGGTGAGCGGTGACCGACCCAGGGCAGTCTCGTGAGATCGGTGTCGCGCTGGAGGATCAGGTCGCGCAGTGTCCGCCCCGCCAGGTTGCTGGTGCTGACGCCATCGCCGACGTACCCGCCTGCCCAGGCGAGTCCGGTGCCGCGGTCCAGCCCGACCGAGGGGCACCAGTCACGCGTGATGGCCAGGGGGCCACCCCAGGCGTGGGTGACCGCGGTGCCTCGCAGGGTCGGGAACAGGTCGACCAGGGTGGCGTAGAGCCGCGCGAACACCCGGTTGTCCCGGTCGTAGGCGGGATGTAACCGCGACCCGAAGTGGTACGGCGCGCCGCGGCCACCGAACACCAGCCGGTCGTCGGCGGTGCGCTGGCCGTAGACGATGAGGTGCCGGTGGTCGGAGAACGTCTCGCGCCGCGCGAGCCCGATCTCCGCCCACACGTCGCACGCCAGGGGTTCGGTCGCGATGACCAACGAGTAGACCGGCACGACCGAGCGGGCGTGGCCGGGCAGAGCCGGGGTGTAGCCCTCAGTGGCTCTGACCACGTGATCGGCGCGGACCGCCGCGCCCGAGGTCCTGGCCACACCCGGCTCGATCGACGTCACCGGAGTGCGCTCGAAGATGCGAACCCCTCGTCGCTCCACGGCGTCGGCCAGCCCCCGCACCAGCCTCGTCGGGTGGAGGGCCGCACAGTCCGGCGTATAGGTGCCGCCTCTGGTGCGCGACGCGTTGAGGATGGCCAGGGCCGCGCCCGGGTCGAGCACGCGGACGTCGGACTCGTCGTACCCCCAGGCGCGCGCCTGCGCGACCTCATGGCGCGCTCGGTCCCACTGCGCCTGGTTGCGGGCCAGCGTGATGGTCCCACCCTTGGCCAGGTGGGCGTCGATGCCCTCGGCACTCGCGGCGCGCGCCACCTCGTCGATGCTCGCCTGCATCGCGCGGTGCTGGGCAAGCGCAGCGTCGCGTCCGGCTGCGGCGGCGAGCTTGGCTGGCGCGACAGGAAACAGTGCTGAGCACCAGCCACCGTTGCGTCCCGATGCGCCGTAGCCGGCCGTCTCCGCTTCGAGCACAGCGATCCGCAGGTCCGGCGCCGCTTCGGCGAGGTAGTACGCCGTCCACAGCCCGGTGAAGCCGGCGCCCACGACCGCGACGTCGAACTCCCGGTCACCCGGCAGCCGTGGTCGAGGACGCCAGTCCGAGCCTGCGGTCTCGTGCCACAGCGACGGCCGCGAGGCGACCTCGGTCAGCGAACGCCCCACGAGTAGGTCTGTTTGCACAGGCGCAGGTACATGAAGGTCTCCGTTGCCTCCACGCCGGGGATCGCCCGGATCCGGTCGGAGATGACCTCGAGCAGGTGTTCGTCGCTCTCAGCCACGACCTCCACGAGCAGGTCGAAGGTGCCGGCGGTGACCACGACGTAGTCGACATCGGCGAGCTCGACCAGTGCGTCGGCGACCGGGTCGATCGGACCCCGCACCCGCACCCCGACCATGGCCTGGCGGGCGAAACCCAGCTGCAGCGGATCGGTCACTGCGACGACCTGCATGACGCCCGTCTCGACCAGCCGTTGCACTCGTTGGCGGACCGCCGCCTCGGACAGGCCGACTTCCTTGCCGATGGCGGCATAGGACCGGCGGCCGTCCTGTTGCAACTGCTCGATGATCGCCTTGGCGACCTCGTCGAGCTGAACAGCGGGCCGAGATTTCCTGCTCATGTCCGAAAGGTACTCGCTACGGCGGTTGCCTGCTCGCGCGGCTGCGCTGGAGCGAGCAAGCGATTCCGTTGCCGAAACACGATTGTTCGACGGGATCGCTTGTTCAGCGCCCGCGGGCGTGGCACGATCCGAAGCACTTTCGAAGGGGAGTCAGATGGCGTCAGGATCGATCAGCCGCCGCGGGGTGCTGAGGGGCGGGGGCGCGGTCGCGTTCGCCGGCCTCGGTGTGGCGGCGCTCGGCCTGCCGTTCTTCGATGTGGACGGCGCGCAGCAGAACCCCCTCAGCTGTCGTGCTGGTGATGAGTCCCGGTCTGACGCCCGGCTGCTGGTGTCCAACTGGCCCGGCTACATCGACCCCCGGCGGTTCGACAACAACACCCGCGACCTGTTCGAGCGAGAGACCGGCATCAAGGTCCGCTACACCGACGACGTCAACGACAACGCGGAGTTCTACGCGAAGGTGCGTAGCCAGCTCGGCTCCTGCGAGGCGATCGATCGCGACATCATGGTGCTGACCGACTGGATGGCGGCCCGGATGATCGGGTTGGGCTGGACCCAGCCGTTGGACAAGAAGAAGGTGCCCAACCTCCACAAGAACCTGATCAAACCGCTGCAAGGAGTGCAGTGGGACCCGGACCTCGAGTTCCACGCTCCGTGGCAGAGCGGCCTGACCGGCATCGCCTACAACGCTGCTCAGGTCTCCGAGGTGGGGGAGCTTCCAGGACCTGATCACCCGCCCCGAGCTCAAGGGCCGGATCACGCTGCTCTCGGAGATGCGCGACACCATGGCCTTCATGCTGCGCCTGGAGGGCGCCGATCCCGATGACTTCACGCAGGACCAGTGGGACAACGCGATCGACAACATCAGCAAGGTGGTCAGCTCGGGTCAGGTGCGCACGTTCACCGGCAACGACTACATCCAAGACCTCTCCAACGGCAACGTGCTCGCGTGCGAGGCGTGGTCAGGTGACGTGATCCAGGCCCAGTTCGACAACCCCGACATCAGGTTCGTCGTCCCGGAAGAGGGCGTGGCGCTGTGGAGCGACAACATGATGGTGCCCAACTTGGCGACGCACCAGGAGAACGCCGAGGCCTGGATCGACTTCTTCTACGACCCGCTGAACGCCGCCCGGCTGGCCGCGTGGGTCAACTACATCTGTCCCGTCGAGGGCGCCCGCGAAGAGATGGAGAAGCTCGACCCATCCCTGGTCGAGAACACGTTGATCTTCCCCGACGAGAAAATGCTTGCGAGCACCTTCGACTTCATGCCGCTCGATGACCGGCAGTCGATCGAGTACGAAAGGGACTGGACCAATGTCACAGCTGGTTGAGCCGGCAGGGAGTCAGTCCGAGCCCGCGGACACGTCGTACGACGGACTGCGGATGCGAGACCTGACCAAGTCGTTCGCGCGGTTCACGGCGGTCGACTCGTTGAGCCTGGACGTGCCGCGCGGCTCGTTCTTCGCCCTGCTGGGCCCGTCGGGGTGCGGCAAGACGACCACCCTGCGGATGGTTGCTGGGTTGGAGGCGCCGACGTCAGGGGTGATCACGCTCGCGGGACAGGACATCACCTCGACCAAGGCGTACCAGCGCCCGGTCAACACGGTGTTTCAGAGCTACGCACTCTTTCCGCACCTGAACATCTTCGAGAACGTCGCGTTCGGTCTCCGTCGGCGCAAGTCGGGCGATGTCACCAAACAGGTCGAGGAGATGCTCGAGCTGGTGGAGCTCACCAGCCAGGCGAAGAAGAAGCCCGCCCAGCTGTCGGGTGGTCAGCAGCAGCGGGTGGCGTTGGCCCGAGCCCTGATCAACAAGCCCGAGGTGCTGCTGCTCGACGAGCCGCTCGGTGCGCTCGACCTGAAGCTGCGCCGAGGGATGCAGATCGAGCTGAAGCGGATCCAGACCGAGGTCGGCCTCACCTTCATCCACGTCACCCACGACCAGGAAGAGGCCATGACCATGGCCGACACGGTCGCGGTGATGAACCGCGGCGTGATCGAGCAGCTCGGCGCTCCCTCCGAGCTCTACGAGAACCCTCGCAGCACGTTCGTCGCCAACTTCCTGGGTCAGTCGAACCTGATCGAGGGACAGATCACCAGCCGAGCTGCCGACGTCGTCAGCGTCGCCATGCATGGCACGACGATCTCGGTGCCGACGACGCGCTGCCACGCAGACGGCGACCGGGGATGGATCGGCATCCGACCGGAAAAGGTCCTGATCGGCGAGCCCGGGGCTGAGCTGGATGCTCCCGGCAACACCATCCCCGGCGGCGTCATCACCGACGCCAGCTTCGTCGGGGTGAGCACGCAGTACCTCGTCAAGATGCCCTGGGGGCAGGAGCTGCAGGTATTCCAGCAGAACACCGGTCGGACCCGGCTGTTCCGCCAGGGCGAGCAGGTCGAGCTGTCCTGGCGGCCGGAGTACGCGTTCCTGCTCGACGCGAGCCAGGACGCCTTCGCCGGAGCCCAAAGGACGTGGTGTGACCGGTGAGTGAGGGAGTTCGCAAACACGGCAAGCTTGGCTACCTGCTGCTGCTGCCGGCAATGCTGTGGCTGCTCGTCTTCTTCGTGCTCCCGTTCTACTCCCTGATCGCCAACAGCCTCTACGACCCGGGCGGCTCGGATTTCCGCGGCTGGGACATGAGCTATGCCTGGGGCAACTACGTCGATGCGGTCCAGGCCTACTGGCGGCCACTCGTCCGCTCGGTCATCTACGGCGGCATCGCCACGGTCTGCTGCCTGGTCCTCGGCTACGTCCTCGCCTATGCGATCGCGTTCAAGGCGGGTCGCTGGAAGATGTTGATGCTGGTGCTGGTGATCGCGCCGTTCTTCACCAGCTTCCTGGTCCGCACCCTGTCGTGGAAGCTGATCCTGGCCGACAACGGGTTCGTCGTGAACACCCTGCAGTTCTTCCAGCTCGTGGGTGAGGACGGCCGGCTGCTGGCGACCCCGTTCGCGGTCGTGGCGGGTCTCACCTACAACTTCCTGCCGTTCATGGTGCTGCCGCTGTTCGCCAGCCTCGACAAGATCGACCCTCGACTGGTCGAGGCCTCCAACGATCTCTACGCCAACCCCGCCACTTCGTTCTTCAGGGTCACCTGGCCCCTGTCCCTGCCGGGCGTGGTGTCGGGAACGCTGCTGACGTTCATCCCGGCCACGGGTGACTACATCAACTCCGACCTGCTGGGCAGCGCCAACAAGCCGATGATCGGTCAGGTCATCCAGGAGCTCTTCACCGGTGGCGACGTGCCGGCGGCGGCTGCTCTCGGTGACGATGATGGCGCTGATCCTGGTCCTGGTGCTCGTGTATGTGCGCCGGGCCGGCACCGAGGAGCTGCTCTGATGGGCGCGCTGGCCTGGTTGCGGCGCAACCTCGTGCTCGTGCTGGGGCTGCTGGTGCTGCTCTACACGTTCGTACCGATCTTCTTCGTGATCCTGATGAGCTTCAACGACCCGGACAGCCGGCTCATCTACCGGTTCGACGGCTTCACGATCGACAACTGGCTCAACCCGTGTGCCGATCCGAGCATGTGCTCGGCGTTGGTGCGCAGCGTCGAGATCGGTCTGCTGGCGACGCTGGTGGCAACGGTTCTCGGCACCTTGGCGGCGTTCGCGCTGGTGCGCCACGACTTCGCCGGGCGCTCGACGACCAACCTGCTGGTCTTCTTGCCCATGGCCGCCCCCGAGATCGTGCTCGGTGCTTCTCTCCTGGCGCTGTTCGTCGCTGGAGGTTTCGCCGGCCAGCTGGGTTTCTGGACCATCCTGGTGGCCCACATCATGTTCTGCCTGTCATTCGTGATCGTCGCCGTGCGGGCCCGGCTGGCGGGCATGGACGACAACCTCGAACAGGCGGCGATGGACCTCTACGCGACGCCCGCGCAGACGTTCTGGAAGATCACGTTCCCCCTGGTGTTCCCCGGCATCCTGGGTGCTGCGTTGCTGGCCTTCTCGCTGTCCTTCGACGACTTCATCATCACCAATCTCAACGCCGGCACGACCACGACGTTCCCGATGTATGTGTGGGGGGTGGAGAAGGTCGGGGTGCCGATGCAGGTCAACGTGGTCGGCACGCTGATGTTCGTGATCGCGATCCTGATCGTGCTCGCGGGCGAGGCGCGCAGTCGCCGCCGTGCCGCCGGCATGAGCTGGGCAGATTCTGCACTCGCCGATGCCGAGCGCTCGGTCTTCTGGCTCGACGACCCCGACCGGCCGGAGCCGGAGCCGTCCCTGCTGGGGGACACCTCGGCCGACCTGGTGGTGGTCGGCGGCGGGTACAGCGGACTGTGGACAGCACTACGTGCCGTCGAGCGAGACCCTGCCCGGTCGGTCGTGCTGCTGGAGGCAGGGGCCTGCGGCACCGAGGCCAGCGGCCGCAACGGGGGGTTCGCCGCGGCCACCCTGACCCATGGCTTTGGCAACGGCAGTGCGCGGTGGCCCGAGGAGATCGCAGCTCTGGACCGGTTGGGCGCCGACAACTTGCGGGGCATCGCCGAGACGATCGAGCATCACCACATCGACTGTGGCTGGGAGGAGACCGGTGAGCTGGCCGTCGCCACCCAGCTGCACCAGGTCGCCGAGCTCGAGGAGCTGGCGGCCGCGATGTCGTGTGCCGGCCACCCGGTCGAGATGCTGGATGCGACCGAGGTGCGGTCGCGGCTGAGCTCGCCGACCTACGTGGGCGGGATGGTTGATCCGCACGGCACCGCCTTGGTGGAGCCGGCTCGGCTCGCTTGGGGTCTGCGACGTGCGTGCCTCGAGCTCGGAGTGACCATCCATGAGCACTCATCGGTGATCGGGGTCGATCGCGCCGGCGCGGGCCTGATCGCGCGCACCGCGTCCGGATCCGTGCGCGCCGGCCGGGTAGCGCTGGCCACCAATGCCTTTCGCCCGCTGCTGCGACGGCTGCGGCTGATGACGGTGCCCGTCTACGACTACGTGCTGATGACTGAGCCGCTGAGCGCCGCCCAGCTCTCGTCCATCGGATGGACCGGTCGTGAGGGCGTCGGCGACAGCGCCAACCAGTTCCACTACTACCGGCTCACCCGCGACAACCGCATCCTCTGGGGCGGCTACGACGCGGTCTACCACTACGGCTCGCGCATCGAGCGATCGCTCGAGCAGAGCGACCGCACCCACCAACGGCTCGCCGAGCACTTCTTCACGACGTTCCCACAGCTCGAAGGGCTGCGGTTCAGCCACCGCTGGGGCGGCGTCATCGACACCTGCACCCGGTTCTCGGCGTTCTTCGGCACCGCGTACACCGGCCGCGCTGCGTATGCGCTGGGATTCACGGGCCTCGGCGTGGCTGCGACCAGGTTCGGCGCCGACGTGATGCTCGACCTGCTCGACGGCCGACCGACCGAGCGCACCGAGCTGGAGATGGTCCGCCGCCGGCCGCTGCCGTTCCCTCCGGAGCCGGTGCGTTTCGCCGGCATCCAGGCGACCCGCTGGTCGATGGGTCGCGCCGACCGCAATGCCGGCCGACGCAACGGATGGTTGCGGTCCCTGGACCGGTTGGGGCTGGGCTTCGACTCATGACCGCGGGAGAGGATCGGACGATGGACACGATCACGCACTGGCGAGCCGGACGACGATGGTCCGGGAGCGGCGAGCGCTTCGGCGACGTCTATGACCCTGCTACGGGTCAGGTGACCCGCAGCGTGGCGTTCGCGTCGGGGGCCGATGTCGACGCGATCGTTGCCGATGCCACCGTGGCCGGAGGGGAGTGGGCGGCGATGTCGCTGTCGCGACGGACCTCGGTGCTGTTCGCCTTCCGAGAGGCGCTGCACCGGCGACGAGGCGACGTTGCGGCAGCGATCACCGCCGAGCACGGCAAGGTCCTCGACGATGCGCTGGGTGAGGTGCAACGGGGTCTTGAGGTGGTGGAGTTCGCATGCGGTGCACCCCACCTGCTCAAGGGGGGCTTCAGCGACGGCGTCTCCAGCGGTGTCGATGTCTACTCGATCCGGCAGCCGCTCGGTGTGGTCGCGGTCATCTCCCCCTTCAACTTCCCCGCGATGGTGCCGCTGTGGTTCGTGCCGGTGGCGATCGCCTGCGGCAACGCCGTTGTCCTCAAGCCGAGCGAGAAGGATCCTTCTGCGTCGCTCGTCCTGGCTGAGCTGTGGGCCGAGGCGGGCCTGCCGGCCGGGGTGTTCAGCGTCGTGCACGGCGACAAGGTGGCCGTAGACGCCCTGCTGGAGCACCCCGAGGTGAAGGCCATCTCTTTCGTCGGCTCCACACCGATCGCCCGCTACGTCTACGAGCGCGGCACCGTGCACGGCAAGCGCGTCCAGGCGCTCGGAGGGGCGAAGAACCACATGGTCGTGCTCCCGGACGCCGACCTCGAGGCTGCAGCGGACGCGGCGGTCTCCGCTGGGTTCGGCTCCGCGGGAGAGCGATGCATGGCCATCTCGGTCGTGGTCGCGGTCGACCCGGTGGCGGACGCACTGGTGCCGCTCATCTCCGACCGGATGGCGCCGCTGCGCACCGGTGACGGTCGGCGTGGCTGTGACATGGGCCCACTGGTGACCGGCGCACACCGCGACAAGGTGTCCTCGTACGTCGAAGCCGGCACCGCTGAGGGCGCGAGCCTGGTGGTCGACGGTCGTGACGTCGTGCCCGATGGCGACGCGGACGGTTTCTGGCTGGGGCCGACGCTCTTCGACCAGGTGACGCCCGAGATGTCGATCTACACCGAGGAGATCTTCGGGCCGGTGCTCTCGGTCGTGCGCGTGCCGACCTACGACGACGCGCTCGCGCTGGTGAACGCCAACCCCTACGGCAACGGCACCGCGATCTTCACCCACGACGGCGGCGCTGCCCGCCGCTTCCAGCGGGAGGTCGAGGTCGGCATGGTCGGCATCAACGTGCCGATCCCGGTGCCGATGGCCTACTACTCCTTCGGCGGCTGGAAGTCCTCGCTGTTCGGGGACACCCATGCCCACGGTGTCGAGGGCGTGCACTTCTTCAGCCGCGGCAAGGTGGTCACCGCGCGCTGGCCCGACCCTGGGGCACCGCGGGCCGGTGTCGACCTGGGGTTCCCGCAGCACAGCTGACCGGCAGCTGCGCGGGTGGTGAGCCTCGTCAGGCGCGGCTCACTGACCCGTGGACTTAGCGAGCAGCTCTCGTCGGCTGGTCGTCGAGGTCTTGGTGAACACCGACTTCAGGTGGTCCTGGACGGTGTGCTCGCTGATCGTCATCAGTCCCGCTACGGTCCGGGTGTCGACGCCATCGGCGAGATGATGCACCAGCTCGTCCTCACGATGAGTCAGCCCGTAACAGCGGGAGAAGACCTCGCGTCGTTCGGTGGGCGAGCTTGCCTCCATCGTCACGATGATGTCTCGGTCCTCGACTGGCCCTTCGCCGGCCAGCCGGTCAGCCCGCAGGGTCAGCCAGCTGCCGACGCCGAGGTGGACGCACACCTGCGCCGGGTGGTCGTCGACGCCCTCTTCGGTCGCGAGCAGCTGGGCTGCCACGTTGTACGCGCTGGCCGGCACCGGACCACGCCCTGACTCCGGAGGCACGAGCGCGGTCAGCCAGTCCTGGGTCTGGGGTGTCTGCGCCCGGACCTCGAGGGCGGGAGACAGCACCAACGCGGCTGGACCTCGGTTCTCGGGGAGGGTCCGGGCCCCGGTGAAACCGGCCGCTTGCACGCCACGCAACCGAGCGGTGATCGCAGGTCGGGCGCCGACCAGGGCAGCGACCTCATCGTCGGCGAAGCGGAGCGTGCGACGCCACAGGTCCAAGAACCCCCAACAGCCGAACCGGTCGGTGAAGACCACGGAAGCCACGTCGAGAATGCCGAGATCCGCCAGGTGTTCCCGCCAGACCAGGCTCTGCTCGGGGTGCCCCTTCGTTGCCTGGTGCAGAGTCGCGCAGCCGGTTGCGGGGAGGGCGGTCCATCTGTTCAGTGGCGTCAGGTACTTCAGCCGGATCAGGTGCGGCAAACTCGAGAGGTTCGGCACCTCAGCGAGCGGGGAGCAGCCCACGGTGGTAGCCGGATCGGTGAGCAGGAAGGCGTAGGAATCGAAGGGCACGAATCGCTGCATGACCGCCAAGATCTGCGCCCGCAAGGCCCGATCGTCCAACTCGGAGGCAGGGAGCCGCTCAACGGCAGCCGCGAGGCGGCCCGCCTGCACGTGACCTTTCACGCGGCGAGCGTACGCCCGGAAGCACCCCCCGATTCCTGGGATGGTGGCGGCGTCCCGCCCCGGCCTACCGTCGACGAACACGCAGCAACTCCAGACCGGGAGGGCCCATGCCCACACTGCTCATCGAACACTCCATCAGTGACTTCGAGACCTGGCACACCGCCTTCGCGCGCTTCGCGGCACATCGCAAAGAGGGCGGGGTGGTGAGCGAGGTGATCAGGCAACCCGTCGATGATCCGCACTACGTGCTGGTCGACCTCGAGTTCGTCACCGTCGAAGCGGCGCGAGCCTTCCAACAGTTCCTCGAGACCCAGGTGTGGTCGACGCCGGCCAACTCTCCTGCTCTCGTGGGCAGCCCGCGCGCGCGCATCGCTGACACTGCTCCGGTGACGCTCGGCTGAGCAGCGGACTCAGATCATCGTTGACGCTTTGTCGAGCACGACGCGCAGGATCTGCTCGATCTCGTCGAAGTGCTCCTGGGTGCAGATCAGTGGGGGCGCGAGCTGGACGACCGGGTCTCCGCGGTCGTCGGCACGGCAGTAGAGGCCCTCGGCGTACAGCTGCTTCGAGACGAACCCGAAGAGCAGCCGCTCACACTCCTCGTCAGTGAAGGTCTCCTTCGTCACCTTGTCCTTGACCAGCTCGATGCCGTAGAAGAAGCCGTCACCGCGGACGTCCCCGACGATCGGCAGGTCCTTGAGGCGCTCGAGGGTGGCCCGGAAGGCTGCCTCGTTGTCGAGCACGTTGTCGAGGACCTTCTCCTCCTCGAAGATCTGCAGGTTGCGCAGACCGACGGCCGTCGAGACCGGGTGGCCACCGAACGTGTAGCCGTGGGCGAACATCGCGCCGTCCTCGAGGAACGGCTCCATCAGCCGGTCCGAGGCGATCATCGCGCCGAGCGGGGAGTAGCCGGAGGTGATGCCCTTGGCGCAGGTGATCATGTCGGGCTGGTAGCCGTAGCGCTCGGCGCCGAACATGTGGCCGAGCCGGCCGAAGGCGCAGATCACCTCGTCGGAGACCAGCAGCACGTCGTACTCGTCGCAGATCTCCCGCACCCGCTGGAAGTAGCCCGGCGGTGGCGGGAAGCAGCCGCCGGCGTTCTGCACCGGCTCGAGGAACACCGCGGCCACCGTGTCGGGGCCCTCGTTCTCGATGGCCACGGCGATCTGGTCAGCGGCCCAGCGACCGAACGCCTCCGCATCGGCACCATCGGGTCCCGCGGTGTTGGCCGGAGCCCGGTAGATGTTGGTGTTGGGCACCCGGAACGTCGAGGGCACCAGCGGCTCGAACTGCTGCTTCAGCAGGGGAAGTCCCGTGATCGAGAGCGCCCCCTGGGTGGTGCCGTGGTAGGCGATCGCCCGGCTGACCACCTTGTGCTTCATCGGCTTGCCGACCAGCTTGAAGTAGTTCTTGGCGAGCTTCCACGCGGTCTCGACCGCCTCGCCACCACCAGAGGTGAAGAACACCCGGTTGAGGTCACCCGGCGCATAGCCGGCGACCTGCTCGGCGAGCTCGATCGCGGTCGGGTGCGCGTAGGACCACAGCGGCATGAAGGCGAGCTCGTTGGCCTGTTTCGCGGCGGCCTCGGCCAGCTCGGTGCGACCGTGCCCCAGCTGGCTGACGAACAGGCCGGACAGCGCATCGAGGTATCGCTTGCCGGTGGCGTCGTAGAGATACGCCCCTTCGCCCTGCACCATCACCGGCACGTCGGCGGAGTCGTACGCCGAGTGGCGGGTGAAGTGCATCCACAGGTGGTCCTTGGCGGCCCGCTGAAGGTGGTCATAGTCGAGGTGCATACCCCCATGGTGCGCCGCATGGGTCGCATCAAGCAAGCGGATCCGTGGTCGAATTGCTGCATTTCCGCGGATTTCGTTGATTCTGTTCCCGCTTTCCCCTATGGATTCCGCCGTGTCGTCACTAGGCTCGCCCGCATGGCAGACCAGACCTTCCAGAACGTCATCAACGGCGAGCTCGTCGACGCCGCATCGGGGGAGACCTACGAGGTCCTCGACCCCACCACCGGGCGAGGTCTACGCCCGAGCGCCCATGTCCGGAGCGCGAGGACCTCGACCGCGCGTACGCCGCCGCCGACGCCGCGTTCGACGGCTGGGGGAGCGCGACGCCCCAGGAGCGGGCCCGGGCACTGCTCCGGATCGCCGACGCCATCGACGAACGCGCCGACGAGATCGTGCGGGTCGAGAGCAAGGACACCGGCAAGCCGATCGGGTTGACGGCGTCCGAGGAGCTGCCGCCGAGCTCGGACCACTTCCGGTTCTTCGCCGGCGCCGCGCGGGTGCTCGAGGGCAAGTCGGCGGGCGAGTACCTGGAGGACCACACCTCGTTCGTGCGCCGGGAGCCGATCGGGGTGATCGGCCAGGTGACGCCGTGGAACTACCCGCTGATGATGATGATCTGGAAGATCGCGCCGGCCCTGGCCGCCGGCAACACCGTGGTGCTCAAGCCGAGCGACACCACACCGGCGAGCTCGACCCTGCTGGCCGAGCTGTGCCAGGAGTTCCTGCCGCCGGGCGTGCTCAACATCGTCTGCGGCGACCGCGACACCGGCCGCCGGCTGGTCGAGCACAAGACGCCGCAGATGGTCTCGATCACCGGGTCGGTGCGCGCCGGCATGGAGGTGGCCGGATCGGCGGCCGCGGACCTCAAGAAGGTGCACCTCGAGCTCGGCGGCAAGGCGCCCGTCATCGTCTTCGACGACGCCGACATCGAGAAGGCGGCCGCCGCGATCGCCGAGGCCGGCTACTTCAACGCCGGGCAGGACTGCACCGCCGCCACCCGAGTGCTCGCGGGGCCGGGCGTCCACAACGACTTCGTGGCCGCCATCACCGAGCAGGCCAAGGGCATCCGCACCGGCCTGCCCGACGACGACGACGTCGCTCTACGGCGCCCTCAACAACGAGAACCAGCTCGCCCGAGTGACCGGCATGGTCGACCGGTTGCCCGACCACGCCAACGTCGAGACGGGCGGCCGGCGCCAGGGGGACCGCGGCTACTTCTACGAGCCGACCGTGCTGTCGGGGCTCCAGCAGGACGACGAGCAGATCCAGGACGAGATCTTCGGTCCGGTGATCACGGTGCAGAAGTTCACCGACGAGGCCGAGGCGCTGGCCTGGGCCAACGGCGTCCAGTACGGCCTGTCCTCGTCGGTCTGGACCAAGGACCACGGCCGGGCGATGCGGATGTCGCGCAAGCTCGACTTCGGGGTCGTCTGGATCAACACCCACATCCCGTTCATCTCCGAGATGCCGCACGGGGGCTTCAAGCACTCCGGCTACGGCAAGGACCTGTCCATGTACAGCCTCGAGGACTACACGCGGATCAAGCACGTCATGAGCTACATCGGTGAGTGAGGCGATGCGGATCCTGCTGGTCGGGGCCGGGGGAGTCGGGTCCGCCTTCACCGCCATCGCCGCCCGTCGCGACTTCTTCGAGGCGATCGTGATCGCCGACTACGACGCTGCCCGGGCCGCGAAGGCGCCGCCACCGACGAGCGCTACCTCGGCAGCACAGGTCGACGCCTCCGACGAGGCGTCGGTGACCGCGCTGTGCCGCGAGCACCGCATCACCCATGTGATGAACGCCGTGGACCCGATGCTTCAACATGCCGATCTTCGAGGGCGCTCGCGCCGCGGGGCCGACTACCTCGACATGGCGATGTCGTTGAGCAGGCCGCACCCCGACGCGCCGTACGAGAAGACCGGTCGTCAAGCTGGGCGACGAGCAGTTCGCTCAGGCCGGCGAGTGGGAGGCGGACGGCCGGCTTGCCCTGGTCGGCATGGGCGTCGAGCCGGGGCTCTCCGACGTCTTCGCGCGCTACGCCGCCGACCACCTGTTCAGCGAGATCGACGAGCTCGGCACCCGCGACGGCGCCAACCTGGTCGTCACCGATGACGAGGGCAACGAATCTTCGCGCCGTCGTTCTCGATGTGGACCACCATCGAGGAGTGCCTCAACCCGCCGGTGATCTGGCCAGTGACGGTGCTGGGCAGGCGAGTGGTTCACGACGGCGCCGTTCAGCGAGCCCGAGATGTTCGACTTCCCCGAGGGCATCGGCCCGGTCGAGTGCGTCAACGTCGAGCACGAGGAGGTGCTCCTGATGCCGCGCTGGGTCGACTGCAAGCGAGCGACGTTCAAGTACGGCCTGGGCGACGAGTTCATCAACATCCTCAAGGTGCTGCACACCCTCGGCCTCGACCGCACCGAGAAGGTGCGGGTCAAGGGCGTCGAGGTCAGCCCCCGCGACGTGGTGGCGGCAGTGCTGCCGGACCCCGCCACGGTCGGCCCGCGGATGAAGGGCAAGACCTGCGCCGGGCTGTGGGTGACCGGCAAGGGCAAGGACGGCCAGCCGAGGTCGACGTACCTCTACCACGTGGTCGACAACGAGTGGACGATGCGGGAGTACGGCCACCAGTGCGTGGTGTGGCAGACCGCGATCAACCCGGTGGTCGCGCTGGAGCTGCTCGCCGCCGGCACCTGGAGCGGCGCCGGCGTGCTGGGCCCGGAGGCGTTCGACGCCGTGCCGTTCCTCGACCTGCTCACTGCCTACGGCTCCCCGTGGGGCATCCAGGAGCTCGCCGTCTGAGTAAAGGCGTCGCCGGTCTCCGCGTTGTAACGTCCTCCGCATGAGTCTCGGGAACGAAGAATACAGCTGCACGCCACGCCCAGATCCGGTGTGCCGGAGACCGACAAGCGCAAGATGGTCGCGGCCGGTGTGCTGCTGCTCATCCCCATCGTCGCCCTGATGTGGGTGCCGCTGTACGCGCGGGAGACGCCGAAGCTCTTCGACTTCCCGTTCTTCATCTGGTACCAGTTCGCCTGGGTGTTCCTCTGCTCGGCGATGACCTGGACCGCCTTCAAGCTGACGCTGTCGGCACGCGCGCCTCGCCGGACGACGGACGTGACACCAGTGAGCGCGCCGACGCTCGACGCCGCTGGCCGCCTCGACGGGATCAACGGCGTCGCCTTCACCGTGCTGGTCGCGCTGTTCCTGCTCGTGACCGTGCTGGGCTTCATGGCCTCGCGGTTCCGGCGCGCCGACGACCTCAACACCGCTCGACGAGTGGGGGCTGGGCGGGCGCAAGTTCGGCACCTGGGTCACCTGGTTCCTGCTCGGCGGCGACCTCTACACCGCCTACACGTTCGTGGCGGTGCCGGCCGCGATGTACGCCACCGGCGCGGTCACCGGCTTCTTCGCCGTGCCCTACACGATCGTGCTCTACCCGATCATCTTCGTCTTCATGGCGCGGCTGTGGTCGGTGAGCCACCGGCACGGCTACGTCACGCCCGCCGACTTCGTCCGCGGCCGGTACGACGACCGCGGGCTGTCCCTCGCCGTGGCGGTGACCGGATTCATCGCGACGATGCCCTACATCGCCCTGCAGCTCGTCGGCATCCAGGCGGTGCTGGAGGTCGCCGGCATCGGCGGCGGCGACAACTGGGTCGTCAAGGACCTGCCGCTGTTCGTGGCGTTCGCGCTGCTCGCCGCCTACACCTACTCCTCGGGCCTGCGGGCGCCGGCGCTGATCGCGTTCGTCAAGGACATCCTGATCTACCTGGTGATCATCGTCGCGATCGTCTACCTGCCCGTCGCAGGTCGGCGGCTGGGACAACATCTTCGGCGCCGCCGAGGAGAAGATGGCGACCACCAACCCGGCCACCGGGGCACCGACCGGCGCGTTCATCCCGGGCTCGGAGCAGATGTGGGCCTACGCCACCCTCGGGTCTCGGCTCGGCGCTGGCGCTGTTCATGTACCCGCACTCGATCACCGCGACGCTGTCGTCCGGGAGCCGCAACACGATCCGTCGCAACGCGGCCATCCTGCCGGCGTACTCGTTCGTGCTGGGGCTGCTGGCCCTGCTCGGCTGGGTCGCGATCGCAGCCGGCACCCAGCCCGATCGGCGGCGACGGCAAGCCGAACGCGCAGCTGGTGATCCCGCAGCTGTTCGAGGACATGTTCCCGAGCTGGTTCGCCGGCGTCGCCTTCGCGGCGATCGCCATCGGTGCCCTGGTGCCGGCGGCGATCATGTCGATCGCGGCGGCCAACACGTTCACCCGCAACATCTACAAGGAGTGGCTCAACAAGGACGCGACCCCGGCGCAGGAGGCCAAGGTCTCCAAGCTGGCGTCGCTGGTGGTGAAGGCGTTCGCGCTGGTCTTCGTGCTGACCCTCGACAAGCAGAACGCGATCAACTTCCAGCTGCTCGGCGGGATCTGGATCCTGCAGACCTTCCCGTCGATCGTGTTCAGCCTCTACACGCGATGGTTCCACCGCAAGGCGCTGCTGGCGGGCTGGGCGGTCGGCATGGTCTACGGCACGGTGCGAGGCCTACAAGGTGGCCAGCCCGACCACCGAGCACTTCGGCGGCTCACTGCGCGAGATCCCGGTGATCGGCGACCTCGGCTACATCGCGATGGCGGCGTTCGTGATCAACCTGCTGGTCGCCGTGCTGCTGACCCTGGTCTTCAACGCGATGAAGGTCTCCAACGGCACGTGACTCCACGAAGCCGGGCGACTACTACGCCGACGCCGACGACCCGCGCGTGCAGGCCGACCTGGCCGACGACGACCTGCTCACGAAGGGTGAGCCGGGCTCGGCTCCGAGCTGACGCCGGTCGGGCGGCGGTGCGACACGCTCGCCGACCCGGAGGAAGCTGCCGGTGCGCTCCCGGCCGAGGACCTCGGTCGGGGCGCCCTGGCGCCACACCTCGCGGCCGGCCACGAGCACGTGCGGCACGGTGGCGTCGTTGCGGTTGACCATGCGGGACAGCCCGTCGTACTGCTCGACCGGGCTCTCGGCGTACTCCTCGAGGGACTCGTCGAGCCGCTCGGGTCGAGCACGAAGAGGTCGGCGCGGTCGCCCAGCCGCAGGTGGCCGGCGTCCAGGCCGTACCAGTCGGCGAGCTCGCCGGTGAGCCGGTGGACGGCCTGCTCCATCGACGATGAACGGTCGCCCGGCCCGCTCGGCCTTCCTGCACGTGGCGGAGCAGGCGGAGCCCGAAGTTGTAGAAGGCCATGTTGCGCAGGTGGGCGCCGGCGTCGGAGAAGCCCATCTGGACGCTCGGGCTCTGGGCCATCTTCTTGAGGATCTCCGGGCGGTGGTTCGAGATCGTGGTGCGCCAGCGGATGGCGGTGCCGTGCTCGAGCACCAGGTCCAGGAACGCGTCGACCGGGTGGAGGCCGCCCCGGTCCACGCCCGACCTGGCCGAAGGACTTGCCGACCACCGTAGGGTCGGGGCAGGCGACGATCTCGGCGTCGAAGAAGTCGCGGTGCCACACCCGCGGCCCGTACTTGCTCTCGTAGTCCTTGCGGAACCGGCTGCGGTACGCCGGGTCGCGCATCAGATCGTCGCGGGCGAGCTTCTCCTTCAGGTGCAGCGCGGCCGCGCCGGAGCCGAACTCCTCGAAGATCACCAGGTCGATGCCGTCGGCGTACACCTCGAACGGCACGGGCAGGTGCTGCCAGCGGAAGTCGGCACCGAGCCGGTTGACGACCGCCGGCCAGCCCGCGCATCAGGTGGATGACGAACGGGATCGCCTTGATGTCGGCGGCCGAGAGCAGGCTGGTCTTCAGCGGCTTGCGGCCGAGCGCCCTCCAGCCGATCGAGCCCAGGGCCTGGGTGACGATCGTGTGCGGGTGGCTGGCGTCGGGACCGGCCTGCAGGGCGCGCTCGCGGCGACGCAGGATCGCGCGGAGCCCGCGCATCTCCCGCCACTTCGCGTACGTCGAGGGCAGCGTGCGCGAGCGGCAGGCGTCGCCGTCGAGCTTGTCGAAGAGCAGCTGCTGGGCCGACATGCCGACGAAGCCGGCGTCGAGGGCGTCGGTGAGCATCTCCTCCATCCGCGCCTGCTCGCGCCGGGTCGGCCGGAGGTTCTTGCGGGTGGCCCGGTCCAGGCCCATGGTGGCGGTGCGCATGTCGGAGTGTCCGATGAACGCCGCCAGGTTGGGTCCGAGCGGCCGCGACTCCAGTGCCGCGACGTACTCCTGCGGCGTCGACCAGGTCTGGTGCTCGTCGACGGCCCGGATGACGTGCTCGCGCGGGATCGCCTCGACCCGCCCGAACAGGTCCCCGGCGTCGACCCCGCCGACGTGCACGGTGGAGAGGGAGCACGACCCGAGGAAGATCGTGGTCACGCCGTGGCGCAGCGACTCGGACAGGTCGGGGTCGGCGAGCACCTCGACGTCGTAGTGGGTGTGGATGTCGACCATCCCCGGCAGCACCCACTTGCCGTCGGCGTCGATCACGTTGGGGCAGCCGGTCTCGTCGAGCGGGGAACGGGATACCTCGGCCACGACCCCGTCGCGGATGCCGAGGTGGCGCACCGCCGAGGGCCCACCGGTCCCGTCGAACCAGCGGCCGCCGCGGATGATCGTCTCGAAGGTCATGGCCCGATTGTGACCGATGTTGCGGTGTTCGGGCAGGGTTGTCCGTCTGCCCGGTGGAAGACGTCCTCGTTGTCACAAGCCGGTAACGACTGCGCAATTCGTTGTCAAGGCGTGGATTGACCATGGAAGTCGGCGGCCGGCATCGCTACGGTGCCAAGATGCCGACTGCGATCTCCATGCGGGGACTCAGCAAGCACTTCGATGAAGTCCGCGCGGTCGACGAGCCTGGATCTCGACATCGAGGACGGCGAGTTCTTCTCGATGCTCGGTCCGTCGGGGTCCGGCAAGACCACGGTGCTGCGGCTGATCGCGGGCTTCGAGCAGCCGACCAGCGGTCGCATCCACCTCGGTGCCGACGACGTCACCGACCGGCCGCCGTACGCCCGCGACGTCAACACCGTCTTCCAGGACTACGCGATCTTCCCGCACATGAGCGTGCGGCAGAACGTCGAGTACGGCCTGCGGGTCAAGAAGGTCCCCTCCGGTGAACGGCGCACGCGGGCGGAGGAGGCCCTGGCCACCGTCCGGCTCGAGGGGTACGGCGAGCGGCGTCCGCACCAGCTCTCGGGTGGCCAGCGCCAGCGCGTCGCCCTGGCCCGCGCCCTCGTGAACCGGCCGAAGGTGCTGCTGCTCGACGAGCCGCTGGGCGCGCTCGACCTCAAGCTGCGCCGTGAGATGCAGATCGAGCTCAAGGAGATCCAGCGCGAGGTCGGCATCACGTTCGTCTTCGTCACCCACGACCAGGAGGAAGCGCTCACCATGAGCGACCGGATCGCGGTCTTCAACGAGGGGCGCGTGGAGCAGGTGGCCACGCCCGGTCGAGCTCTACGAGCAGCCGGCCAGCGCCTTCGTCGCCGGCTTCGTCGGCACCTCCAACCTGCTCGAGGGCGAGGTCGCCCGCGAGCTGCTCGGTGCCGACGGTCCCTTCGTCATCCGCCCGGAGAAGGTCCAGCTGGTCGCCCCGGACGACGCGCCCGCAGCCGACCAGGAGACCTGTGTCGCTGCTGGGGTGGTCCGCGAGGTGGTCTACCTCGGCGCGACCACCCACTCGGTGGTGCAGCTCGACGCCGGCGCGACCCTGACCGTTTCCCAGCAGAACTCCGACAGCTCCATCGACGCCGCCCTCGAGCGGCGCGAGCAACGCGTCGTCCTGACCTGGCGACGCGACCACCTGGTGTCCCTGGGCGGGTCCGAACCCGACCCGGTGGCGTCCCCTGAGGAGGAGACAGTATGAAACGAACCATCACAAAGAAGTGAGCTCACTCGTCGCGAGCGCCTGCGTGCTCGCGCTCGCGACGGCCTGTGGCACCTGACTCGGGAGACGACGACGGCTCCGATGCTGGCGCGTCGGGGTTCCAGGCACCGGACCTGCCGATGCTGGAAGAGCTCGGCGACATGGAGGGTGAGGTCAACATCCTGGCCTGGCCAGGCTATGCCGAGGACGGCAGCAACGACGCGTCCGTCGACTGGGTGACACCGTTCGAGGACGAGACCGGCTGCCAGGCCAACGTGAAGTACTTCGCCACGTCGGATGAGGCTGTTCAGCTGATGAAGACTGGTGAGTATGACGTCGTGTCGGCGTCCGGAGACGCGTCGCTGCGGCTGATCGCGGCCGGCGATGTCGAGCCGGTCAACACTGACCTCATCTCCAACTATGGCGACGTCTACGACTACCTCAAGGACCGCGACTGGAACTCGGTCGACGATCAGATGTACGGCGTGCCCCACGGGTACGGAGCCAACCTCCTGATGTGGCGCACCGACGAGGTCCAGCCCGCACCCGACCAGCTGGAGCGTGGTGTTCGACCAGGCTTCGGTGACTTCGCCGGCAAGGTGACCGCCTACGACTCCCCGATCTACATCGCGGACGCAGCGATCTACCTCATGGCGACCCAGCCCGACCTGGGCATCGAGCACCCGTACTCGCTCGACGAGGACCAGCTCGCCGCCGCGGTCGACCTGCTCAAGAAGCAGAAGGAGAACGTGGGCGAGTACTGGTCCGACTACCTCAAGGAGGTCCAGGCGTTCACGACGGGCGACTCCGTGGTCGGCACGACCTGGCAGGTCATCGCGAACGTCGCTCAAGGCGAGGGCGTGCCGGTCGAGGTGACGCTTCCTGAGGAAGGCGCGACCGGTTGGTCGGACACGTGGATGGTGAGCGCGGACGCGGCGAACAAGAACTGCGCCTACGCGTGGATGAACCACATCATCAGTCCCGAGGCGAACGCGGCGGTCGCGGAGTACTTCGGGGAGGCGCCCTCGAACCCGAAGGCGTGCGACCTCGCCTCCGAAGGTCACTGCGACACGTTCCACGCCGGAGACGAGGAGTACGCGTCCCAGATCTGGTACTGGACCACGCCGATCGAGAACTGCCTCGACGGGCGCACTGATGTGAAGTGCACCGACTACGGCGACTGGACCCAGGCCTGGACCGAGATCAAGGGCTGATCGTTTCGTGTCTGCCCCCAGGGCGCGCACGCTGAACCGCCGACCCGGCCTCCGGGTGGGCCTGCTCCTGCTGCCACCGATGGCGTGGCTGGGAGTGGCCTACCTGGGGGCCCTGGCGGCGCTGTTCATCACCGCGTTCTGGGGGCAGAACTCGTTCACCGGCACGATCGAGCGGGTCTGGACGCTCGACAACTTCCGCGACCTCTTCACGATCGAGGTCTACCGCACGATCACGTTCCGGACCCTCGGCATCGCGGCCCTGGTCACGATCATCGATGCGGTGCTGGCTTTCCCGATCGCCCTCTACATGGCGAAGGTCGCCTCGCCCCGGCTGCAACGGCTGATGGTGATCGCGGTGCTGATGCCCCTCTGGGCGTCCTACCTGGTCAAGGCCTATGCCTGGCGAGGGATGCTGTCGCAGAACGGCCTGATCGACTCGATCGCCTCGCCGTTCGGGCTCAGCACCCCTGGCTACGGTCTGGTGGCGACCACGATCACGCTGGCCTACCTGTGGCTGCCGTTCATGATCCTCCCGATCTACGCCGGTCTCGAGCGGCTTCCCAACTCGCTCCTCGAAGCATCCGCCGATCTCGGCAGCCGCTCGTGGATGACCCTGCGCCGGGTCGTCGTGCCGATGGCTTTCCCAGCAGTGGTGGCCGGCTCGATCTTCACGTTCTCGCTGTCGATGGGCGACTACATCGCGGTCCGGATCGTCGGCGGTACCGGCCAGCTGCTCGGCAATGTCGTCTATGACAACCAGGGAGCAGCCAACAACCTCCCGTTCGCGGCCGCAGTCGCCACCATCCCGGTCGTCGTGATGCTCGGTCTACCTCGCCGCCGTACGCCGCACAGGGGCGCTGGAGAACCTATGAGGCTCCCCTTCGGACTCCGGCTCAGCCTCGCTGGCTTCACGGTCCTGGTGCTGGTGGTGATCTACACGCCGTTGTTGCTGGTGGTGCTGAACTCCTTCAACGCCGATCGCACGTTCGGGTGGCCACCGAAGAAGCTGACCCTGCACTGGTGGGAGGTCGCGGCGCACTCCGAGGGGGCGCGAGCGGCGCTGTGGACCAGCGTCCAGGTCGCGGTGTTGGCGACGGCGATCGCGCTGGTGCTGGGCACCCTCGCGGCGATGGGGCTGCGCCGGACCCGGTTCTTCGGGCGCCACGTGGTCTCGCTGTTGATCATCCTGCCGATCGCGCTGCCCGGCATCGTGACAGGTATTGCCCTGCAGAACGCGTTCAAGACCGTCCTCGGACTCCAGCTGAGCCTGCTCACGATCGTGATCGCGCATGCGACGTTCTGCATCGTCACGGTCTTCAACAACGTGCAGGCGCGCTTCCAGCGCCTCGGCGGCAACCTCGAGGATGCCTCCATGGACCTCGGTGCCGGCCCGTTCACCACGTTCAGGCTGGTGACCCTGCCGATGCTGCGCTCGGCGCTGCTCGCCGGCGGTCTGCTGTCCTTCGCGCTGTCGTTCGACGAGATCGTGGTGACCACCTTCACCGCGAGCAGTCAGGACCAGACGCTGCCGATCTGGATCTTCCAGAACTTGTTCCGCCCCAACCAGGCACCGGTCGTGAACGTGGTCGCGGCCGTGTTGATCCTGCTCTCAGCGATCCCGATCTACCTCGCCCAACGGCTCTCCGGTGACACCACGGAGTCGATGACCGGGGGACGCTGAGTCAGGCAGTGGCGGCGAAGGCTTCGGCCACCACGTCGAACGCCTCGTCGAGCAGCTCGTCGGTGATGGACAGCGGCGGCAGGAACCGGAGCACGTTGCCCCACGTGCCACAGGTCAACGTGACCACTCCGTGCTGATGGCAGTACGCCGAGACCGCAGCCGTGCGTACCGGATCGGGGTCGGTGGTGCCGGGTGCGCACAGCTCGATCGCCATCATTGCTCCGCGGCCGCGGATGTCTGCCACGACGGGGTGGTCGGAGGCCAGTGACCTCAACCGAGCCTCGACCAGCGAGCCGATCTGCCGGGCCCGGTCGGCCAGATCGTGGCGACGCATCTCCTCCATCGCACCCAGGGCAGCCGCGCACGCGACGGGGTTCCCGCCGTAGGTCCCGCCGAGGCCACCGACGTGGACACTGTCCATCAGCTCCGCCCTCCCGGTGACCGCGGCGAGCGGCAGCCCACCAGCGATCCCCTTGGCTGTCGTGACGAGGTCGGGCACGACCCCTTCGAAGTCGGAGGCGAACCAGTCACCCGTGCGGCAGAAGCCGGTCTGGATCTCGTCGGCGATGAAGACCACCTGGTTACGCGTGCACCAGTCGGCGATCGCGGGAAGGAAGCCCGGCGCCGGCACGACGAATCCGCCCTCACCCTGGATCGGCTCGATCACCACGCAGGCCAGGTTCGCTACCCCGACCTGCTTGTCCAGGACGTCGATCGCCCGCGCCGCTGCCTGCTCGCCGGACAGACCGTCGCGGAAGGGGTAGGACATGGGAGAGCGGTAGACCTCTCCTGCGAACGGCCCGAAGCCCTGTTTGTAGGGCATGTTCTTGGCCGTCATCGCCATCGTCAGGTTGGTGCGCCCGTGGTAGGCGTGGTCGAAGACCGCCACTGCGTCGCGGCCGGTCGCCACCCGCGCGATCTTGACCGCGTTCTCGACTGCCTCGGCGCCGGAGTTGAACAGCGCCGACTTCTTGGCGTGCGCGCCCGGGGTCAGCTCAGCCAGCGCAGCACACACGTCGACGTAGGCCTCGTACGGCGTGATCATGAAGCAGGTGTGTGTGAACGCGGCCACCTGTTCCTCGACGTTGCGGACCACGGCGGGCGCAGCGTTGCCGACCGATGCGACCGCGATGCCCGAGCCGAGGTCGATCAGGGAGTTGCCGTCAACGTCGACGATCACGCCGCCACCGGCCGCGGCCACGAACACCGGCAGCATGGTGCCGATGCCATCGGCGACGTGCTGCCGCTTGCGCTCGAGCCGCACCAGCGAGAGCGGCCCGGGGATCTCGGTGACGAGCCTGCGTCGCTGGGGGAGCGAGGGGCCACCAGCCAAGGATTCGGTCATGGCCCGAGCCTATTGCGACAGACGGGTGGCGGTCGTGCGTTGGATCCGGATTGCGACGACCCTCCCGGCCGGGCCGGGAGGGTCGTTGGGTTCTCAGGGTCTGGTGCGGCCGCGCGTCAGCCCTCGCTGTCGCCTTCGATCACCACCACCTGGTAGCCGTCGTCGAGGCGGACGTCGACCGTGGTGCCGTCGGGCTTGGTCACCTCGACCTCGTAGGTGGCGCCGTCCTCCGAGTCACTCTCGACGCTGTTGACGGTGCCACCGCCGGTGGCCTCGAGCGCGGCTTGCTTCGCCTGGTCGGCCTGCTGCTCGGTGTACTGGTGACTGGCCGGACCGTCGTCGCCGCTGCCGGCGACCGCGATCCCTCCCGCCGTCGCTGCGACTGCTGCCCCCAGGACTACCCCTGCCACGATCACTCGCTTACGCATGTCTCCTCCGATCACTTCGCATCATCTTGTCGTGTGACCCAACCTGCCCGACGCTCGCTGAAGCGGCGCTGAACGCCGGATCGCCTGCTTCAGCCGGCACTCAGCGCGCCTTCAGCATCGATATGCCACAGTGCGCGAATGCGGGTCTTGGTCGTAGAGGACGACAAGCAGCTTGCCGCGGCACTGCGGCGTGGGCTCGAAGCGGAGGGATACGCCGTCGACACGGCCCTCGACGGAGCCGAGGGCGAGTGGTTGGCCAGCGAGAACACCTACGACGCCCTCGTCCTCGACGTCATGCTGCCCGAGCTGCGGGGGGACGAGCTCTGCGCGCGCCGCCGGGACGCAGGTGACTGGACGCCGATCCTGATGCTGACCGCGCGGTCCGGACCCGAGCAGGAGGCCAAGGCCCTCGACGCAGGTGCCGACGACTTCTTGGCGAAGCCGTTCTCGTTCGTGGTGCTGCTGGCGCGGCTGCGGGCCCTGGTCCGCCGCGGCGCAGGCGAACGGCCGACGGTGCTCGAGGTCGGCGATCTGCGGCTGGACCCAGCCGCGCATGTGGTCACCCGCGGCCAGACCGCGGTCGAGCTGACCCCGCGCCAGTTCTCCATGCTGGAGTTCCTGATGCGACGGGCCGGCGAGGTCGTCTCCAAGGCGACGATCCTCGATCACGTGTGGGACTTCGCCTTCGAGGGTGATCCCAACATCGTGGAGGTCTACGCCCGCCAGCTGCGGCAGCGGATCGACGTACCTTTCGGGCGCACCAGTCTCCAGACGGTTCGGCTGGTGGGCTACCGGCTCACCGCGGACGCCTGACCATGCCGGCCCTCTCCCTGCGCACGAGGGCCACCGCGGTGGCCACGCTGCTGTGCTCGGTGGTCCTGGTCACCGGCAGTGTCCTCCTGGTCACGACCTTGGACCGGCACCTGACCACGAGCAACGACGATCTCTCCCGGTCACGGGTTCGCGACCTGCTCGACCAAGCCGCCGCAGGCGAGCTGCCGACGGTCCTCCGCAACGTCAACGACGACTCCGTCGCGCAGGTCGTGGGCGCGGGCGGGAGGGTCCTGGCTGCCTCGCCCAACATCCAGGGTCGTGGCCCGATCGTCGAGCCCGGCGCCCCCAGCGGCGGTGAGCGACGGAGAATCACCGCGCCGGACGACAGCGAGACCGAGGTCTATCGCGTCTGGGTGCAGGGAGGTCCCGGGCCGGGCGGGGAGGTCACCGTCGTGGAGGGCTCCACACTGGAGCTCGGTCCGCGAGACGACGTCCACGCTGCGCCGTTCGTTGTTGCTCGGCGTCCCGATCTTCCTGGTCGCGCTCGGCCTGGTGATGTGGTTCGTGCTGGGGCGTGCGCTGGCGCGGCTCGACCGGATCCGGGCGGAGGTCGATGCCATCGGTCACGACCAGCTGGAACGACGGATCCCCGACGACGGGCATCGAGACGAGGTCGGACGCCTCGCCACCACCATGAACCGGATGCTGGCCAGGGTGGACGCCTCGGCCCAGCGCCAGCACCGACTGGTAGCCGACGTATCCCACGACCTCCAGGGACCACTGACCGCCCAGCGCGTCTCGCTCGAGCTGGCTCTCGCCGATCCCGCCACGATCGACGCCGCCGTGCTCCGCCAGGACGTGTTGGGCGCCACCGCTGAGATGGAGCGGCTGGTCGCCGACCTCCTGGTGGTGGCCGCGGCCGGTGAGGGCTCACCCTCGGTGACCGCACCGGTCGACCTGGACGCTGTGGTCCTCGAGGAAGCCGCGCGGGCTCGTAACGCCGGCGCCACCGTCGTGGACACCGCCCACGTCTCAGCGGGTCCGGTGCGCGCCAATGCGAGCGAGCTGCGGCGCGTGGTCCGGAACCTGCTGGACAACGCGGTCACCCACGCCGAGTCCCGGGTCGAGCTGCGGGTTCAGGTCACCGACGGCATGGTCAGCCTCGACGTGGTCGACGACGGGCCCGGGGTGCCCGCAGGGGAACGGGACCGGATCTTCGAGCGATTCCACCGCGGCGACCCCTCCCGCACCCGCGGCGGTGCGGGCACCGGGCTCGGGCTGGCGATCGCCCGGACCCTGGCCGAACGCGCTGGCGGGACCCTGACGCTCCTCGATAGTGGCCGCCCCGGCGCACACTTTCGGCTGGAGCTTCCGGTGCTCCAGCACGTGGGTTGAAACCTCCTGTCGGGCGGGGAATGAACGGGCCGATCGATTCAGCGCGCTGCTCTGTCAGCGGTCCTGCGCCATCCCACGGACCCGCGGGATGGACAGGCTGAACCGGGCACCGACGGCGGCGTCGCCGATCTCGAGGTCCCCACCATGGGCGCGAGCGATCTGGCGGGCGATCGGCAGCCCTAGGCCGGTGCCACCGCTGTCCCTGGCGCGGCTCTGGTTCAGCCGCACGAACCGCTCGAAGATGCGGTCGCGGTCCGGCTCAGGAACCCCCGGGCCGTCGTCGGTGACGTCGACCAACACCGTCGTCGCATTCTCGTGCAGCCGCAGCTCCACGCGGTGTCGGGCATGTCGAGCCGCGTTGTCGGTGACGTTGCGGAGTGCCCGCGCCAGATGGTGCGGGTCGCCGAGGACCCGGACCGGGGGTGCGCTGACCGCGACCTCGGGCACCCCGGCTCGCTCGAGGCGGGCCGCCTCAACGCGCACCAAGTCGTCCAGGTCGACCTCTCGCAGCTGGAGGGTGAGTCCGTGCTCGTCGGAGCGTGCCAGCAGCAGGAGGTCGGCCACCAACCGATCGACCCGGTCAAGCTCGGTGAGGACCTCGGACGAGACGGACGCCCAGTCCCTCACCTCCGGGTGCAGGGCCTGGATCTCGTGGGCGGCGCGAATCGTGGCCAGTGGGCTCCTCAGCTCATGCGATGCGTCGCCGACGAACCGAAGCTGTGCCTCGGCCGCGGCTTGGAGCCGGAGGAGCATCGAGTTCATGGTCTCGGCCAGCAGCGCGATCTCGTCGCCGCCCTTCGGTACGGGCACCCGAGCCGACAACCCGGACGTGCCGTCGATGGTCGCGACCCGTCGGCGCATCGCCTCCACCGGGGCGAGGGCCCGACCGGTCAGCCAGTACGACGTCAGAGCCACGGCGATCACCAGGAGCGGGAGTCCGACGATCAGCAGCTCGCCCACCACGTCGGTCGACTCCTGGACCGTCTCCAGGCTGCGGGCAGCCAGCACCACCATCGGTCCGTCCGGACCCGTGACTCCGCGACCAACCACGATGAAGGAGTCGTTCTCGCCGATGGGCAGCCGGTCGCTGGTCCGCACGATGACCTGGCCGGGCGCCGGGCTCAGGTCCAGCACCGGAGGCTCACCCTCGACCGACGGGCTGGCTGCCACCACCGACCCACTGGCGTCGAGGACCTGGATCAGCGACTGGTCTCCGCCGCCGGCGAGAAGCTCAACGGCCGCGCCTTCCTGGGCGACCTGGGCGGCCACGTCGCTGGCCTGCTCACGGGCGACATCGGTCAGCGACGCCGCTAGCTGATGACGCTGGAGCAGCACAAAGGCGACGGCGCCGGCCGCCAGCACGAGGGCAACGACCAGCGTGGCCGCTGCGGAGGTCCGCACCCGCACACCGCCCAGGCGTGACCAACGACGCTCAGCCACCGGTGCCCTCCAGGCGATACCCCACCCCGCGCACCGTCTCGATGGCCTTCCGTCCGAAAGGGTGGTCGATCTTGCGCCTGAGGTAGCCCACGTACACCTCGACCACGTTGTCGTCGCCGTCGTAATGCAGGTCCCAGACGCTTTCGAGGATCTCGGTCTTGGACACCACGTCGCCACGGCGCCGCATCAGGTAGTGCAGGAGCCCGAACTCCCGCGGGGTCAAGGAGATGTCCGCCCCCGACCGCTGCACGACCCGGGTGCTCGGGTCGAGCGTCAGGTCTCCGGCTGTCAGCGAAGCAGGGCGCTCGGGCGCCCCCCTGCGGATGAGCGACCGCAGCCTCGCCACGAGCACCACGAATGAGAACGGCTTGGTGAGGTAGTCGTCGGCTCCGAGGTCGAAGGCGTCGACCTGGTCGTACTCGCCGTCCTTCGCGGTCAGCATCAGGATCGGGGTCCAGTTATCCGCCTCGCGCAGGCGTCGGCACACGTCGTAGCCGTTCAGCTGGGGCAGCATGATGTCGAGCACGATCACGTCGTACGGCACATCCTCCGCCGCATGGAGGCCGGTCACGCCGTCAAGGGCGACGTCGACGACGAACCCCTCCGCCACCAGCCCGCGGCGCACCGTCTCGGCGAGCGGAACCTCGTCCTCCACCAGCAGCAATCGCACGCGAACCCCCTCTTCTACCCACAGTCGGGCGTCCATGGTCCCTCGCGGCGGCTGAGAGAGCGCTGTGATCTCGGTCCGTCGGGGTCCCTCTCAGCAAGCCTCAGCGTCCTCACAGGAGCTTCCTCGCAGGCTAGCCATGTCAGCCCGCATCGTGCGGTCGACGAAGGGAGCAGACCATGCGGAACATCAAGCGCAACGCAGCAGTGATCGCTGCGGGGGCCGTCATCGCCAGCGTTGGGATCGGCGGAGTCATGACCGCCCAGGCCGACAACACCCCAGCCCACCAGTCCCCGGCCAACTTGTCGGTCCAGAACTCTGGCGCGGACGAGGCCGAGGAGACCTCGGACGGCCCGGACCAGGGCGCCGACGCCAACCCGAACGAGCCCGGTCACCAGGACGCCAACGAGAGCGGTGAAGCCGACGGCCCCGACGGCGCGGAGGGCCCCGAGGGAGACGAGGCCGAGGAGACCTCGGACGGCCCGGACCAGGGCGCCGACGCCAACCCGAACGAGCCCGGTCACCAGGACGCCGACGAGAACGGTGAAGCGGGGGCCGGCTCCTGAGGCACTCAAGGGCCGGTGCGCGATGATGGGCCGGTGGCTCAACGCGACATCGTGATCCTTGGCTCGACCGGTTCGATCGGCACCCAGGCGCTGGACCTGGTCCGGGCCAACCCCTCCCGGTTCCGGGTGGTCGGGCTGACCGCCGGCGGTGGCAACGTCGAGCTGTTCGCCCGGCAGGTGGCGGAGTTCGCGCCGGCGTACTCGGGGCTCGGCGAGGAGGCGTCGACCGAGGCCGCGGGTCGACCGTGCGACGTGGTGCTCAACGGCATCACCGGAGCCGTCGGCCTACGCCCGACGCTGGCCGCGCTCGAGGCCGGCACCACGCTGGCGCTCGCCAACAAGGAGTCGCTGATCATGGGCGGCCCGCTGGTGCTCGACCGTGCGAAGCCCGGCCAGATCGTGCCGGTGGACTCCGAGCACAGCGCGCTCGCTCAGTGCTCTGCGGGGCGGCAGCCCGGACGAGGTGCGCCGACTGGTGCTGACCGCCAGCGGCGGCCCGTTTCGGGGGCGCAGCCGCGCCGACCTCGAGGGCATCACGGTCGAGGAGGCGCTGGAGCACCCGACCTGGGACATGGGGCCGGTCATCACGATCAACTCGGCCACCCTGGTCAACAAGGGGCTGGAGGTGATCGAGGCGCATCTGCTCTTCGGCATCCCCTTCGACCGGATCGCGGTCGTGGTGCATCCCACCAGCGTCGTGCACTCGATGGTCGAGTTCGTCGACGGCTCCACGCTGGTGCAGGCTTCACCGCCCACCATGCTGATCCCGATCGCGCTCGGCCTCGCCTGGCCCGACCGGGTGCCCGACGCGGCGCCGGCCGTGGACTGGTCGCGGCCCGAGACCTGGGAGTTCCTCCCCCTCGACGACGAGGCCTTCCCCGCCGTCGCCCTGGCGAGGACCGCGGGGGAGCGGGGCGGCACCGCACCCGCTGTCTACAACGCCGCCAACGAGGTGAGTGTCGAGGCCTTCCGGTCCGGGCGGCTGGCCTTCGTCGACATCGTGCCCACGGTTGCCGCCGTGGTTGCGCGCCACGACGTACGCTCGGAGGAGATGCTCACCGTCGACGACGTGCTCGCCGCCGACGCCTGGGCTCGTGACGCAGCCGCAGAACTGATCGGGAGCCCGCAGTGACCGCCCTCTACTACGCCCTCGGCGTGGTGATCTTCGTCGTAGCCATCCTGGCCTCCATCGGCCTGCACGAGCTCGGCCACATGATCCCCGCCAAGAAGTTCGGCGGGAAGGTCACCCAGTACTTCATCGGCTTCGGCCCGACCGTGTGGAGCAAGCAGGTCGGCGAGACCGAGTACGGCGTCAAGGCGGTGCCGCTCGGCGGCTACGTCAAGATCGTCGGCATGCTCCCGCCGGGCGCGGAGGACGTCGCCGACGAAGTGACCTACGACGCCAGACGGCAACCAGGTCACCAGGATCCGCAAGTCCAACACCGGGATGTTCACCCAGCTGATCTCGGACGCGCGGGCGGCCGAGTGGGAGCTGGTCGGACCCGAGGACGACAACCGGCTCTTCTACAAGATGGCGTGGTGGAAGAAGGTCATCGTGATGGCCGGCGGGCCGACGGTGAACATCCTGATCGCGTTCTTCATCTTCCTCGCCGTCTTCTCCACCTACGGCAACCGGTCCCAGGAGGTCGACCCGGGCGCCCCGGTCATCGATCGGTCTCCTCCGTGCGTCATCCCCTACGACCCCGACGGCGAGCGCGACTGCACAGCCGACGGACCCGGCCAGCCCGGCCTTCGAGGCGGGCCTGCGCCCCGGCGACACCGTGGTCAGCTTCAACGGCACCGCGGTCACCAGCTGGGACCAGCTGCGCGACCTGATCCGCACCAACCGCGACGGCGACGCCGTGATCGTCTACGAGCGTGACGGTCAGCAGCTGACCGGCACCACCAACACGACCGTCGAGGCCCGACCGACCTCCGAGAGCGACGAGACGCTCCGCGAGGTCGGCTTCCTCGGCGTCACGCCGACCACGTCGATCGTGACCACGACCGGCGGTCCGCTCTACACCCTGGAACAGATGGGCCACATGACCGTCGACACGGTCCAGGCGCTTGGCCACCTTGCCGGTGAAGGTCTGGGACGTCGCGCAGGCCATCGTCGGACTCCAGGACCGCGACCCCGAGGGGCCGGTCAGCATCGTCGGTGGCGGGCGGCTGGCGGGTGAGACCGTCTCCCACGACGAGTTCCCGGTCGCCGAGAAGACCGTCTTCCTGCTGATGCTGATCGCGGGCTTCAACTTCTTCATCGGCATGTTCAACTTCGTGCCGCTGCTGCCCCTCGACGGCGGGCACATCGCCAGCGCCCTGTGGGAGGCGGTGCGCCGCGGCTTCGCGCAGGCTGCGCGGCCGGGCCGACCCCGGCTACGTCGACGCCGCCAAGCTGCTCCCGGTCGCGTACGTCGTCGCCTCGTGCCCTGCTGGTGATGGGCGTCGTCCTGATCATCGGCGACCTCGTCGTGCCCGATGCACCTGGAGTCGTAGGCCACGACTCGGAGTCGACCCGCAGCCTAGACTCGCACCATGACCGCGATCAGCCTGGGCATGCCGGAGGCCCCGCCGCCGGTGCTCGCCCCGCGCCGCAAGACCCGCCAGATCCAGGTGGGCAAGGTCGGCGTCGGCAGCGACCACCCGGTCTCGGTGCAGTCGATGACCACCACGCTCACCTCCGACGTCAACGCCACCCTGCAGCAGATCGCCGAGCTGACCGCGACCGGCTGCGACATCGTCCGGGTGGCCTGCCCCAGCCAGGACGACGCGGACGCGCTGCCCGAGATCGCCCAGCACTCCCAGATCCCGGTGATCGCCGACATCCACTTCCAGCCCAAGTACGTCTACGCCGCGATCGACGCCGGCTGTGCCGCGGTGCGCGTCAACCCGGGCAACATCCGCAAGTTCGACGACCAGGTCAAGCAGATCGCCCAGGCCGCCAAGGACCGCGGCACCTCGATCCGGATCGGCGTCAACGCCGGGTCGCTGGACCCCCGGTTGCTGGAGAAGTACGGCAAGGCGACGCCGGAGGCGCTGGTCGAGTCCGCGGTCTGGGAGGCCGGACTCTTCGAGGAGCACGACTTCCACGACTTCAAGATCTCGGTGAAGCACAACGACCCGGTGGTGATGGTCCGCGCCTACGAGCTGCTTGCCGAGGCGGGCGACTGGCCCTTGCACCTCGGCGTCACCGAGGCCGGTCCGGCGTTCCAGGGCACGATCAAGTCGGCGACGGCGTTCGGGGCGTTGCTCAGCAGGGGCATCGGCGACACGATCCGGGTCTCCCTGTCGGCCCCGCCGGTCGAGGAGGTCAAGGTCGGCATCCAGATCCTGCAGTCGCTCAACCTGCGCCCCCGCAAGCTCGAGATCGTCTCCTGCCCGAGCTGTGGCCGCGCCCAGGTCGACGTCTACAAGCTCGCCGAGGAGGTGACCGCGGGCCTCGACGGTCTCGAGGTGCCGCTCCGGGTGGCCGTCATGGGCTGTGTCGTCAACGGGCCCGGAGAGGCTCGCGAGGCTGACCTCGGCGTCGCTTCCGGCAACGGCAAGGGTCAGATCTTCGTCAAGGGCGAGGTGATCAAGACGGTGCCCGAGTCGCAGATCGTGGAGACCCTGATCGAGGAGGCGATGCGGATCGCCGAGGGCATGGAGTCCGTCGATGGTGCCGCCGCCGCGGTCACCGTCAGCTAGTCACTTCTCGCTGAGATCCGCGTGCTCGATGATCCGCACCCATTCCTTGGCCTTCACCGCGTGGTTGCTCGTCCGGGCCGCGGCGCGGTAGTCGCGCAGGTAGCCCGTCACTTGGGTCCGTTGCATCGTGCCGACGGTGGTGGCGGCGCCGAAGACGGGAGCCAGGTCACCGTTGGCCTTGGGTGCCTGCTGCCGGAGGAACCGGAAGGCGCGCATGACCTGGCGACCCGGGTTGTCCCCGGTGACTTGTCGCGGAAGCGGCGCAGGTCGCCGTTCGCGATCCGGAGCCGGTAGAGGTAGTCGTGGCGATGCATGCCGTACATCAGGCGTTCAAGTCCGCGCCAGGTTCTCGCGAAGGCTCGGATGTGTCCGCAGTTACCCTTGGTCGCCTCCTGGGCCATTCGGCCCGCCTTCTCCTTGCGGCCGTCCCAACGTCGCTGCAGCTGGCTGGTGACCCCGCTGCCCTGGGGGTTGCCCTGCTCAGCGTGCAGCGCTGATGGAGGTTCGCCCACTGCTGCCGGCAGCCGCCGGGCGCAGTGACGCCGACGCGAGGCCGGCATGACCGGTGAAGAGGAGTGCCGCCGTCACGAGAGTGGCTCCCAGAAGACGCATGCTCAAAGCGTAGATCGATGATGCGTCGTGATCCGCGGAGGCACACCTCGTAGGCTGCCGCCGTGCCGATGACGCGACACGGGGTCCGACCGTTGGGTTCGGTCGACCTCGAGGCGTTCCTGGCCCTCGCGCGTCGCGACCCGGTCGTCAACGTCTTCGCGATCTACCGCGCCCGCACCACCAGCTCTCGAGCCGCGCTGGCTCGGCGGGGAGGTCTGGGGGCGGTTCGACGGCGGCGAGCTCGTCTCCGCCTGCCACGTCGGCGCCAACCTGGTACCGGTCGAGGCCGATGAGGACGACGCCCGGGCCTTCGCCGAGCGGGCGATGACGCGGATGCGCACGCGTCTCCACGATCGTCGGTCCCCACCAAGCGGTCCGGACGTTCTGGAACACCGTCGCCGGCCAGCTGGGGCCGACCCCGCGAGATCCGGTGGGAGCAGCCGCACCTGGAGATCAGCGGGCCGCCCCTGGTCGCTGCCGACCCGGGCGTCCGTCGCACCGGACGCCAGGACATGTCGGTGCTCTACCCGGCTTGCGTCGCGATGTACACCGAGGAGGTCGGGGTCTCGCCCGAGGTGGGCGGCAAGAGCGACCTCTACCGGGCCCGGGTCACCCAGCTGATCAGCCGGGGCTGGTCGTTCGCGAAGTTCGAGGACGGTCGGCTGGTGTTCAAGGCCGAGGTCGCCTGCGCGACACCTGACGCCGCACAGATCCAGGGCGTCTGGGTGCCGCCCGAGCGCCGTGGCGAGGGAATCGCCGTGGCCGGCATGGCCGCCGTGGTCAACCTGGTCCGGGAGAACATCGCGCCGACAGTCTCGCTCTACGTCAACGAGTGGAACGAGCCGGCCCGACGGGCCTACGAGCGGGTCGGCTTCCGCGAGACGGCCAGGTTCTCGACCGTCATGTTCTGAGAGGATCGGTGGCGTGAGCACTGGTCGGAACCTCAAGCTCCTGGTTGGCGTCTTCGCGGCCAGCGGGACGATCCATCTGGTCAAGCCCGAGGTCTATGAGCCGATCATGCCGGCGTGGGTGCCCAAGCATCGTGAGGTGATCCTCGCCAGCGGGATCGCGGAGCTCGCCCTGGCCGCAGGTCTCGCGATGCCGAGGACGCGCAAGCCGGCCGGGTGGGGAAGCGTCGCCTTGCTGCTGGCTGTCTACCCCGCCAACATCAAGATGGCGGTGGACGCCGCAGGGCGGGACAGCAAGCCGATGCTGGCCGCGAGCTTGGCCCGACTCCCGCTGCAGCTCCCGATGATCAAGGCAGCGCTCGACGCCACCAAGGCCTGAACGGCCGACTCACCGGCCGACTCACCGGCCGACTCACCGGGCCATAGCTTCGGCGCCCAGGGTCGGTCCGAGGAGCAGGCCCAGCACGGCCCCCAGGATCAGCGCTGCGGCCATGGCTGAGGCAGAGGTTGCCTCGGAACTCGGTCGAGATGCCGGAACCGCCACAAGTAGCCTTGCGCGCATGACAGCCGCTTCCGGGACCACCCGCTCCGCCCGCATCCTCCGGATGTCGCGCCTCTTCGTGCGGACCCTGCGCGAGGACCCGGCGGACGCGGAAGTGCCGAGCCACCGGCTGCTCGTCCGCGCCGGCTACATCCGAAGGGCCGCACCCGGGATCTACACCTGGCTGCCGCTGGGGCTGCGAGTGCTGCGCAACATCGAGGCGATCATCCGCGAGGAGATGGACGCCATCGGTGCCCAGGAGCTGTCGTTCCCTGCCCTGCTGCCGCGCGAGCCCTACGAGGCCACCAACCGCTGGAGCGACTACGGCGACGGCATCTTCCGGCTCAAGGACCGCAAGGGCAACGACTACCTGCTCGGTCCGACCCACGAGGAGATGTTCACCCTCGTCGTGAAGGACCTCTACAACTCCTACAAGGACCTGCCGCTCTCGATCTACCAGATCCAGACCAAGTACCGCGACGAGGCGCGCCCCCGGGCTGGTCTCCTGCGCGGTCGCGAGTTCGTGATGAAGGACTCCTACTCCTTCGACATCGACGACGCCGGGCTCGACCAGAGCTACCAGCAGCATCGCGACGCCTACGTCCGGATCTTCGACAAGCTCGGCTTCGAGTACGTCATCGTGAAGGCGACCTCCGGCGCGATGGGTGGCTCGAAGTCCGAGGAGTTCCTGGCCAAGGCCGAGGTCGGCGAGGACACCTACGTGCGCTGCACCAGCTGCGACTACGCGGCCAACGTCGAGGCCGTGCAGGTCCGGCCGCCCAGCCCCCAGCCCTACGAGGATGCACCGGCCGCCCACGCCGAGCCGACCCCGGACACCCCCACGATCGAGACCCTGGTCGACCACCTCAACGAGAAGTACCCCCGTGACGACCGCCCGTGGCATGCCGGCGACACGCTGAAGAACGTGCTGGTGGTCTTCAATCACGCCGACGGCACCCGCGAGCCGGTCGCGATCGGGCTGCCGGGCGACCGCGAGGTCGACCAGAAGCGCCTCGAGGGACAGCTGGAGCCGACCGAGGTCGAGCCCATGGACGAGGCGGAGCTGCGCAAGCACCCCACCCTGGTCAAGGGCTACATCGGACCTGCAGCTCTGGGTGAGCAGAGCCCGTCCGGCATCCGCTACCTGGTCGACCCGCGCGTGGTCGAGGGGACCCGGTGGGTCACCGGCGCCAACATCGACGGCAGCCACGTCATCGACCTGGTGGTCGGCCGCGACTTCACCCCCGACGGCACCATCGAGGCCGCCGAGGTCCGCGAGGGCGACCCGTGCCCCAACTGCGAGACCGGCACGCTCCACGCCGCGCGCGGCATCGAGATGGGCCACATCTTCCAGCTCGGCCGCATGTACGCCGACGCCCTGGGCCTTCAGGTGCTCGACGAGAACGGCAAGCTGGTCACGGTCACGATGGGTTCGTATGGCATCGGGCCGTCGCGGGCAGTCGCCGCGATAGCCGAGGGCACCCTCGACGACATCGGACTGTGCTGGCCGCGCAACGTCGCGCCGGCCGACGTCCACCTGGTCGCCGCCGGCAAGGACGAAGCGGTGTTCGCGGCTGCCGAGCGCATCGTGCACGAGCTCGACCGGGCCGGCATCACCGTGCTCTACGACGACCGTGCCGGAAAGATCAGTCCCGGCGTGAAGTTCAAGGACGCGGAGATGATCGGCGTCCCGACCATTGTCGTCGTCGGCAGAGGCGTCGCCGACGGCGTCGTCGAGGTCAAGGACCGCCGCACCGGGGAACGGCAGGACGTCGCCACCGACCACGTGGTCGACCACGTGGTGCGGCTGGTCAGGGCCTGACCTGTCCGTGCTGCTGGAGCAGAGGGCCCGTTGGTTTCGTGCCGGTCGGTGCCGGGTCCTAGTCTCCGGTGCATGCCGATCGACGCCGTCATCTTCGACTGGGGTGGCACGCTCACCCGTTGGCACGACATCGACTTCCACGCGGAGTCGCTGGCACTCGCGCAGGCGGTGGTGGCGGCCGGGGCGCCGGACCACGCCGCACTGGCCAGTCGGCTCCACGAAGCTGGCCGCACGATCTGGGGGAGAGCGCACTCCAGCCACCAGAGCTCGACGATCGCGGATCTCTTCGACGAGGCCGGCCTCGAGCACGATCCCGAGCTGCTGAGCGCCTACTACGACTTCTGGGAGCCGCACACCCCCACCGACGTCGAGGTGCGGCCGACCTGGGAGGCGCTGCGTGCCGAGGGAATCAAGGTCGGAGTGCTGTCCAACACGATCTGGCCGCGCGAGTGGCACCGGGGCTTCTTCGAGCGCGACGGTGTGCTCGACCTGATCGACGGCGACGTCTACTCCAGCGAGATCCCGTGGACGAAACCGGCACCGGAGGCGTTCCGCGCGGCGATGGACACGGTCGGCGTGAGCGACCCGTCGCGGTGCGTCTATGTCGGCGACCGGCTCTTCGACGATGTCTGGGGTGCCCAAGGCGCCGGCATGCGAGCCATACACATCCCGCACAGCGTGATCCCGGCCGAACAGCTCGGGCATACCGAGGGCGTACCAGACGCGGTGGCCCACGATCTGTCGGAGATCAGCGGCATCATCGCTGCCTGGAGCTGACCGAGCGGTTATCGGCTTCTGCAGTTTTCTGCATTGCAGACTTCTGAGGAGCCGCAAGCATCGCGCCGGTCTGCACGTTCCTGCATCGTCGTCGTCGACAGCCAACGGAACCACCCCCCAGCGGTTGTCATTGGCCTCTGTCCCAGGCCTGAGCGGTCCGCGTACTCGTCGTTTCCGGGGAACATCTCGGGCGTTCCCCGGAAGGCGAGTTCGCGGACCGCTTGTCTGTCCGCCGCCGTCCTCGACGCGCAGCGTCAGCTACGACAGGGCGTGACGTCCTGACCGGTGATGAAGCCGTCGGACGCCAGGAACTTGGGCGCATTCCAGGGCTGCGTGGTCGACGCCCAGGCGACGACGTACGGTCGCTCGCCGTCCGGGGTGACCCGCCGCACCGTGATCGGAATGGTGGCCCGGCGCTGCGTGGTGCCGGCCCAGCACGCGTAGCCGCGCCGCTTGCCGGTCAGCGACCGGAGCGAAACGGTTGAGCCGATCTTCTGGCCCGGGTAGCGCATGCCGGTGAAGATGGCGCTGTCGAAGCCGGGTGCCCGGAAGATCACCAGCACGCCCCGGGTCTTGCGCCGCGGCACGGTGACGACCGCCTTGCCGTCGGTGACTGTCCGCTCTCGCTCGAAACCGATGTATCCGGTAGGCAGGCTCTGGATCAGCGTGACGATGCAGCCCTCACACCCGTCGACATCCAGGGTGATGGTGCTCTTGGCAACCTTCGCCGACGTGACCCGCTGGGGGGTGCCGGCGGTGGAGCTGGGGACGAAGGCCGCCCCCGCACCGAGGGTGCTCAGAACTGCGACCACAACGATCGCTCGGAGTCGGGTGGTGAACGGTCGATGCGGCATGTCAGGTCCCTACTGCTCGGTGAAGATCGATCTACGGTCCGGCCGGACCGGCCCACCGCGAGCCCGAGATTCGGCGGTGTAACGAGCCGTGACACGCTGGGTCACGTGGTCGAGCCGGGGAGCACCTCGGGGGTTCCTCCGAACGCGAGGGCCCGCACCGACGACTCGATCAACGCACTGATGGCCCAACGACGGTGCACCTGGGGACTGTTGGCCACCAGGTACGCGTAGGAGTCGGCACACGACCGCTCCAGGCGCAGCGCCCGCCGCGTCACCGACTCGGGAGCGCTGAGATCAGCGGGCAGCTCGTAAGCCGGCTCGGCCGCGCGGGGCTCCGTGCCTTCGTCGCGGATCGCCCGGACCAGCTGGTCGCGCCGGCCCCGGTGCTCGGTGTAGGCGGATCCGATGGCGGTGTAGAGGGCCGGCTGGGCCGACTGTGAGGTCTGGGCGCCGAGGGCGCCGTAGACGTAGACCGCTCCGTGCTCGGCGGCGAGCGCGGTCTGCAGAGCCTCGACGTAGGTCATCCGAGCACCGCCAGGTGCTGGGCGACGCCTGCGGACATCGCGGCGAGCAGCTTGGCAAGGGTGCCGCTCTCCGCGTTGACGGCAGCCGTGACCAGGAACTTCTGCAGGCGGGCTTCAGCCGCAAGCACCTCTCGACGTCGCGGAGCGTGGCCGCTGGCCACCTCGCTCGCACTGCCACCCAGCGTCGCCAGGTGTGCTACGTGCAGGCGCTGGAGGCCAGCCAGCTCCCGGGCCAGCGACGCGGATGAGTCACCGGCCCACACGACCACCCCGAGTGCTGCCTGGAGTCGCTCTACGACCCGGTCCGCCAGGACTTGGTCGGCGTCCACGGGCGGGACGGTGGTGCTGTCCGGGTCGGACTGACGGGTGGGTGAGTCGGAGGTGCATCCCGCCAATGTCATCCCGGCCAGCCCGGCCAGTCCGGTCGCAGCGGCGAGCGCCGCTCGGCGGGTGGTGGGGGCAGGACGTGCGGGCACGGCGCGACCCTAACAACCGGGTCGGCGTGCGCAGATCGACCCAGGGGAAGCGGCTATCCTGGGACCGCACCATCACAACAGCACAGGGAGGACACACCGATGAGCGCCAGTCACGCGGGCCAATCCGGCTCTGCAGCGACCGCTAATCGGATCGAGGAGGCCATCATCGCGCCCCTTGCCTCCCTGGGCTCTCGACCTCGAGGCGGTTGAGCTCACTCCGGCAGGCAAGCGTCGCGTGCTCCGGATCGCGGTCGACAAGGACGGCGGTGTCACCCTCGACGAGATCGCTGAGGCAACTCGAGCGATCGGCGAGGTGCTCGACGGGTCTGACGTGATGGGACAGCAGCCCTACACGCTCGAGGTCACTTCGCGCGGCGTGGACCGGCCGCTGACCCTGCCTCGCCACTGGCGCCGCAACCACGACCGGCTGGTCAAGGTCACCCCTCACGAGGGCGAGGCGATCATCGGTCGGATCACCTCGTCGGATGAGGACGGCGCCACCCTCGACGTCTCCGGCACGGCCCACGAGGTCGCATTCGACGACGTGAAGAAGGCAATGGTGCAGATCGAGTTCAACCGCAAGCGGCCCGCCGAGCCCGACGAGCCTGCGGACAGCGACGCCGAGGAGGACCTGTGATGGACATCGACATGAGCATCTTGCGGATGTTGGAGCGGGAGAAGGAGATCTCCTTCGAGGTGCTGGTCGAGGCGATCGAGCAGGCCCTGTTGACGGCGTACCACAAGACGCCGGGCGCCCGCGACACCGCGCGCGTCGAGCTCGACCGCAAGACCGGCCACGTGACCGTGCTCGCGAGCGAGGTCGACGAGGAAGGCAACCCGGTCGGCGAGTTCGAGGACACGCCCGACGGGTTCGGCCGGATCGCGGCGACCACCGCGAAGCAGATCATGCTGCAGCGGTTGCGCGACGCGGAGGACGAGATCAGGTTCGGTGAGTTCTCCGGCAAGGAGGGCGACATCATCTCGGGCGTCATCCAGCAGGGCCGCAACCCCGACGACGTGATGGTCGACCTCGGCAAGCTCGAGGCGCTGCTGCCCGTCAGCGAGCGGGTGCCCGGCGAGGACTACACGCACGGCACCCGGATCAAGTGCCTGGTCATCTCGGTGCGCAAGGGCATGCGCGGCCCCCAGATCACCCTGTCGCGTTCGCACCCCAACCTGGTCAAGAAGCTGTTCGCTCTCGAGGTGCCCGAGATCGCCGACGGCACGGTCGAGATCTCGGCGATCGCCCGCGAAGCCGGCCACCGCACCAAGATCGCCGTCTGGACCGATGCCTCCGGCGTCAACGCGAAGGGCGCCTGCATCGGACCGATGGGCCAGCGGGTGCGCAACGTGATGTCGGAGCTGCACGGCGAGAAGATCGACATCGTCGACTGGTCCGAGGACCCTGCATCTCTCGTCGCCCACGCCCTGTCTCCGGCCCAGGTGCAGTCGGTCGAGATCGTCGACCTGGCCGCCAAGTCGGCGCGCGTCGTCGTGCCCGACTACCAGCTGTCCCTCGCGATCGGCAAAGAGGGCCAGAACGCCCGGCTCGCCGCGCGCCTCACCGGCTGGCGCATCGACATCCACTCGGACGAAGAGACCGCCGAGGGCAGCTGAGCGGCTCGGGCGGACGGGAGCCCGTTCGGACGGCGAGCGTGATCGCACGGCGTCCGCAATGAGTTGAGCTAGCCGAACGTGAGCCCGTACTTCTCGATGAGCGGCAGGGTGGCCTCGTAGTCACCCTCGCAGCCGTAGCTGCCGATCAGTGGGCCGAGGTCGACGTCCTCGGTGGCTGTGTCGATGATGCGGAACGCCTCTTCCAGTCCGCCGGGGGAGATCATCTCCAGCAGCCGGGCGGGCTCGGCGGCGGCGTTGAAGAACGTGTGCCACTCACCTCGCGGCTTGAAGACCAGGTCGCCGACCTCCGCAACGTGCTCCTCGTCGTTCGCGACGAACCAGACCTGACCCTCGAGGATCAGGCTGAACTCGTCCTCCTTGGTGTGCCGATGGAGCGGGGCCGCGATGGCGTGCGGAGCCAGCAAGTGCTCGACCACCGCGAAGTTGCCACCCCAGTCCTTGGAGTCGACCAAGAACCGGTCGCGGCATCCCGAGGGGGAGCCGAGGATGTCGCCTTCGCCTGCGCGGATGATCCGTGTCTTCATGCTCCGACTCTCGCGTAGGGGACGCCGGTCCGCCATTGCAGAAATGTGGTATCTCGGTGCCTACCGTTTGCCGTGGGCTCGGCTTCCCGGCGTAGCGGGCGGGACCGGCGCCTAAGCGACGACCGGGGGGTCCCAGAGCCGGCACACCCAGTCGTCGGCGTCGATCTCGACCTCGATCGTGGCGCAGTTGTCGGTGCGCGCCGGGGCGACGTCCATCCGAGCCAGGGCCGGTACGGCGAGCCGCAGGACGCCTCCATGGGCGACCACGAGCGACCGTCTCGCCGCGGTGGGCGTCAGCGATCTCGCCCAGCACCGCCCGCATCCGGGCGACGATGTCGCGGCCGCACTCGCCGCCGGGCACCCGGGCCTCCAGATCGCCGGCCAGCCAGGCGGCGAAGATCTCGCCGGCCGGGTCGGACTCACGCGGGCTGCCGGCGAGCTCGCCGCAACCGAACTCCGAGAGCGCGTTGCGGGTGGTGACGGCGAGTCCGAGCCGGGCGGCCACGATCTCGCCGGTCTGCACGGCCCGGGCCAGGGTGCTGGTCCACACGTGTGCGACCCGGCGACCGGTGAGCCGGTCGGCGAGCTCGGCAGCCTGCCGACGGCCGAGAGTGGTCAGGGAGCCGCCGTCCTCGGCCCAGTCAGGCGTCTCGTACTCCGCCTCGCCGTGTCGGGCCAGGATCAGCGTCGTCGGGCACTGCAGGTCGGACATCTCATCCTCGTTTCGCGATGACGTGGTCGACTGACCCGGCACGAAGGTAGTGCGGCACCCAGACGTCCCGGTCCAGCGCCGAGCCGACGAAACGCTCCTCCAGAGCGTCGGTGGACATGGAGCCAGCCTAGGGAGCGCTCAGCGGGAACAAAGGGACGGTGCGCTCCCGTTTCATCACTGATGGCCCGTAGCGGTAGGGTTGCTTCTCGGTGGCACGCGATCTCGAACATCTCTGCGAGCCCGGCCGACACGTCCCTCACGGGCCCGGTCCGGACCTGCATCGGATGCCGGGAGCGAGCCACCAAGCGCGAGTTGTTGCGGGTGACCGCCGGCTCGGGTGCCGATGGCCGACCAGCCGTCGTCCCCGATCCCGACGCCACCGCACCCGGTCGGGGAGCACACCTGCATCCCTCGACCGAGTGTTACGACCTCGCGGTGCGACGGAAAGCCTTCGCTCGTGCCCTGCGTGTGCAGGGCGAAGCGAGCGAGGGGCTCTCCACCGCACCGGTGAGTGACTACCTCACCCGCGCGGACCGACAGATCAACGAATGACCGACAGAAACTGGAGCAGCAGCTCATGAGCACTCGATGAGTAACTCGAAATGAGTTTGCACAACCCCCCATTCAGGGACAACAGAGCGGTCTGAGTAACACCCCGACCCGGGTCTCAGGCCAGAAGGAGAATTGTGGCTAAGACCCGAGTCCACGAACTCGCGAAAGAGTTCGGAGTCGAGAGCAAGTTCGTTCTCGAGAAGTTCAAGGAGATGGGCGAGTTCGTGAAGTCGGCGAGCTCGACCGTCGAGCTTCCCGCCGAGATGCGCTTCCGCAAGGAGGTCGGCGAGTCGCTGAAGGCCGCCGCGCCGGCACGGAGAAGGCACCAGAGCCGGCCGAAGCGAAGGCCGCGCCCAAGCCCCCCGCCAAGAAGGCGGCGGCCAAGAAGGCCGCCGACCCCGGAGCCCGAGCGCGCCGGCCGAGACCGTGGCCGAGCCCACGCCGGCGCCGGTCGTCGACGAGCAGCCTGCCCGCCGAGGAGCCCCCGGCTCCCGCGGCACCCGCCGAGGAGGCCCCCGCCGCGAAGGCTCCCGCCCCCAAGGCACCCGCCCCTGCCCCGCGCCCGGTCGGCAAGCCCGGTGGTACCCCGCGCCCGGGCAACAACCCGTTCTCGTCCAGCCAGGGCATGGGCCGCGCCCCGCCCCGGCCGCTCCCGAGCGCGAATCGAGGACGGCGACGTACGCGCCCCGCGCCCGCCGGCAGCACGTGACGGTGCGCCGTCGCGTCCGGGCATGCCTCGCCCCAACCCCGCGATGATGCCCAAGTCGCCGGCTGCCTTCGGCGGCGGTCCCGGCGGCCGTGGGCCGGCCGGCCCCGGACGCGGTGGCCCCGGTGGCCCCGGCGGTCGCGGAGCTCCGGGTGGCCCCGGCGCACGCAACGGAGCCCCCGGGTCGCGGCGCCCCCGGCGCCGGTGCAGGTGCACCCGGTCGCGGCCCCGGCGGCTTCGGCCCCGGTGGCGGCGGTCGTCCCGGCGGCGGCAACCGTCCCGGCCAGCGCGGCCAGACCCAGGGTGCCTTCGGTCGCCCCGGTGGTCCGTCGCGCCGTGGTCGCAAGTCGAAGCGGGCACGTCGGCAGGAGTTCGAGGCCATGGAGGCCCCGACCCTGGGCGGCATGCGCGTCCGCAAGGGCGACGGCGAGACCGTGCGCCTGGCGCGCGGTGCTTCGCTGACCGACTTCGCCGACAAGGTGGGCGTCGACGCGGCACAGCTGGTGCAGATGCTGTTCCACCTCGGCGAGATGGTCACGGCGACCGAGTCGGTCAACGACGCGACCCTCCAGCTGCTCGGCGAGGAGCTCAACTACATCGTCGAGGTCGTCTCGCCCGAGGACGAGGACCGCGAGCTGCTCGAGTCGTTCGACCTCGAGTTCGGTCTGACGAGGGCGGCGAGAGCGACCTGGTCATCCGTCCGCCGGTCGTGACCGTCATGGGTCACGTCGACCACGGAAAGACCAAGCTGCTCGACGCGCTGCGCAACGCCAACCAGGTCGACAAGGAGGCCGGCGGCATCACCCAGCACATCGGTGCCTACCAGGTCCACACCGACGTCGACGGCACCGAGCGTCGGATCACCTTCATCGACACGCCGGGTCACGAGGCGTTCACCGCCATGCGTGCCCGTGGTGCCCAGGCGACCGACATCGCGGTGCTGGTGGTCGCGGCCGACGACGGCGTGATGCCGCAGACGGTCGAGGCGCTCAACCACGCCAAGGCTGCCGGCGTGCCGATCGTGGTCGCGGTCAACAAGATCGACAAGCCAGAGGCGGACCCGACCAAGGTCCGTGGCCAGCTGACCGAGTACGGCCTGGTGCCCGAGGAGTACGGCGGCGACGCGATGTTCGTCGACGTCTCGGCCAAGTCCGAGCTCAACCTCGACAAGCTGCTCGAGGCGGTCATCCTGACCGCCGACGCGTCCCTGGACCTGCGGGCCAACCCCGTGCAGGACGCCCAGGGCCTGGTGGTCGAGGCGCACCTGGACCGCGGTCGCGGTCCGGTGGCCACGGTCCTGGTCCAGCGCGGCACGCTGCGCGTGGGCGACTCGATCGTGGCGGGCGCCGGCTACGGCCGGGTGCGCGCCATGCTCGACGAGCACGGCGACAACATCGAGGAGGCCGACCCGTCGCGTCCCGCGATGGTGCTCGGTCTGACCGCGGTGCCAGGCGCCGGCCAGAACTTCATCGTCGTCGACGATGACCGGATGGCTCGCCAGATCGCCGAGAAGCGCGAGGCCCGCGAGCGGGCGGCCATGCAGGCCAAGCGTCGCGTGCGTCGTACCCTCGAGGACTTCATGGCCTCCATGGAGAAGGGCGAGAGCCAGGAGCTCAACCTCATCCTCAAGGGCGACGTCTCCGGTTCGGTCGAGGCGCTCGAGGACGCGCTGTCCAACATCGATGTGGGCGACGACGTCGGCATCCGCGTCATCGACCGCGGTGTCGGTGCGATCACCGAGACCAACGTCGACCTGGCCGCGGCTTCCGACGCCATCATCATCGGCTTCAACGTCCGCCCGCAGGGCAAGGCGACCGAGATGGCGGACAAGGAAGGCGTCGAGATCCGCTACTACTCGGTCATCTACCAGGCGATCGACGAGATCGAGGCGGCCCTCAAGGGCATGCTCAAGCCCGAGTTCGAGGAGTCGACCCTGGGCCAGGCGGAGATCCGTGCGATCTTCCGCTCGTCCAAGATCGGCAACATCGCGGGCTGCATGGTCACCAGCGGTGTCATCCGCCGCAACGCCAAGGTCCGGGTCATCCGCGACGGCGCCGTGGTGGCCGACAACCTCGACCTGCTCTCGCTCAAGCGGGAGAAGGACGACGCGTCCGAGGTCCGCGAGGGCTTCGAGTGCGGTCTGGTGCTCCGCAACTTCCAGGACATCAAGGAAGGCGATGTCGTGGAGGCCTTCGAGATGCGCGAGATCCCCCGCGCCTGATCACCTGTCGACCCGGCTGTTCTTCACGCCAGAACCGTCGACCCGGCCCGTCTTACGCCATCGCGTAAGGACGGGCCGGGTCGGCGAGGCATCATGTGAGGACGGGCCGGGTCGACGCACCTGCCGTGAACAAGAGCCGGGTCGACGATAGGAATGAACCATGGCCAGTCCCCGCGTGCGCAAGATCGCCGACCGGATCCAGGTGATCGTCGCCGAGATGCTGGAGCGACGGATCAAGGACCCGCGTCTGGGGTTCGTGACGATCACCGACGTACGGCTCACCGGCGACAGCCAGCAGGCCACGATCTTCTACACCGTGCTCGGTGAGGACGCCGACCGCGAGAGCACGGCCGCGGCGCTCGAGTCGGCCAAGGGCGTGCTGCGCTCCGAGGTCGCCAAGCAGCTCGGCATGCGCCTGGTGCCGACCCTCGACTTCATCCCCGACGCGCTTCCGGAGAGCGCCCGTCAGCTCGACGAGGTGCTGGCCAAGGCCCGCGAGCACGACGCCGCAGTGGCGGCCGCGCGCGAAGGGGCGACGTACGCCGGCGAGGCCGACCCGTACAAGAAGCCCCGCGAGATCGAGCCCGACGACGACGACGGGCGACGACGAGGGCGACGACCTCAGGTGACCACCGAGGCCGGGCTGGTCGTCGTCGACAAGGCGGGCGGCATGACCTCGCACGACGTCGTGGCCCGGGTCCGCAAGCTGGCCGGCACCCGCAAGGTCGGCCACGCCGGCACCCTCGACCCGATGGCGACCGGCGTGCTGGTGCTCGGGCTCAACCGGGCCACCCGGCTGCTCGGGCACCTGATGCTCACCGAGAAGGCGTACGACGCCACCGTCCGGCTGGGTGAGGCGACCACCACCGACGACGCCGAGGGCGAGACCGTCGCGACCGCGTCGACGGCCGGCCTCGACGAGGCGACGGTCCGGGCCGCGTTCGCGGAGCTTGTCGGCGAGATCGACCAGGTGCCGACCGCCGTGTCGGCGATCAAGGTCGACGGCAAGCGCGCCTACCAGCGCGTGCGCGACGGCGAGACCGTCGAGCTGCAGCCGCGGCGGGTCACCATCCACGAGCTGGTCGTCCACGAGGTCGACGGGCGACGACGTGCGGATCTCCGTGCGCTGCTCGAGCGGCACCTACATCCGCGCGATCGCCCGCGACGTCGGTGCGGCGCTGGGCGTCGGCGGCCACCTCACCGCGCTGCGACGTACCGCGGTCGGTCCCTACGACCTGGCTGCCGCGCACACCCTCGACGAGCTCACCGACTCCTTCGCGATGCTGCCGATCGCGGAGGCCGCCCGCGCGGCGTTCCCGGCTGTCGACCTCGACGACGCTCAGGCCGCCGACGTCCGCGTCGGGCGGCCGCTCGAGCTGGAGCTGCCGTGCGCTCAGCGCCGTCTTCGCCCCCGACGGCGAGTTCCTGGCCCTCTACGAGCCCACGCGAGGGCGTCGCTCGCCCGGTAGCGGTCTTCGTCGGTTCGTGACCAGACACCACTAGTCTCAGGCCGTGCACATCTGGCGATCGCTGGACGACGTGCCGTCCGACCTCGGCCGGTCCGTCGTCACCATCGGCAACTTCGACGGCGTCCACCGCGGCCACCGGGCCGTGATCGCGCGCGCCCGGCAGGAGGCCGACGAGCGAGGGCTGCCCGTGGTGGCGGTGACCTTCGACCCGCACCCGATGGCGGTGCTGCGTCCCGAGCACGCGCCGTCGATGCTGACCTCGCTGGAGGCTGCGCGCCGAGCTGATGGGCGAGGTCGGTGTCGACCACGTGCTGGCCCTGCCGTTCGACCGGTCGGTCGCCGACTGGGACCCTGCAGGAGTTCATCGAGCGGGTGCTCGTGGCCGCGCTCCGGGCCGAGGCGGTCGTCGTCGGCGCCAACTTCCGCTTCGGCCACCGGGCCGCGGGCGACGTCGCGACGCTGCGCGAAGCTGGCGAGGCAGCCGGCTTCGCTGCAGTCGGCGTGGCCCTCGACGGCGGCCCCCAGGTCTGGTCCTCCACCTACATCCGCACCTGTCTCTCGATGGGCGACGTCGCCGGCGCCGCCGAGGCCCTCGGTCGGCCGTTCGCGGTCCGCGGCGTGGTGGTCGAGGGCGACAAGCGCGGACGCGAGCTCGGGTTCCCGACCGCCAACGTGCCCATCGACCCGGCTGCCGCCGCCCCCGCCGACGGCGTGTACGCCGGCTGGCTGCGTCGCTCGTACGACGACACGACGTACCCGGCAGCGATCAGCGTCGGCACCAACCCGACCTTCGACGGTCACCGCGAGCGCCGCGTGGAGGGTTACGTGCTCGACCGCGACGACCTCGAGCTCTACGGCGTGGAGGTCGAGATCTCGTTCGTCGACCGGCTGCGAGGCATGCTCCGCTTCGACTCGATCGAGGCTCTGGTCGAGGCGATGCACGACGACGTGGCGCGCACCCGCGACGCTCCTGGGGGCCTGACGTGGTGACGCAGGCGGAGCTGCGCGACGTCGAGCGCTGGTTCGTCGGCCATGGGCTGCCCTACTTCGTCGACGACATCCGCGAGAAGGTGCTGGCCGGCTGGCCCGGGGCCGGATCGTGCTCGTGCTCCTGGTGGGGGTGGTGCTGGGATCCGTCGCTGGGGTCATCGTCGGCCTGCTCACCGACGAGTCTCCTTCGGGATCTCCACCGGCGCCAGCGTGTGCTCGGTATCGCTGCCGCTCTACGCGCTGCAGGCGCTGCGCGCCCAGGTGATCGCCAGCTGGGCGCTCAAGCGCGCGTTTCGGCAGCCTGGGACTGCTGATGCCGCTGCTGACCCGAGCACTGCCGATGCTGCTGCTGTTCATCACCTTCCTGTTCATCAACACCGAGGTGTGGCAGGTCGCCGCGCCCTTGCACGGTGGAGTGCTGTGGGGGACGGTGCTGTTCTTCGGAGCTGCGGCGATCCTCTTCCTGGTGCCGCGACTGGCCGAGGAGCTGGACGCCTTTGACGACTCGATCGTGTCGGCCGACCTGATGGCGGCCAGCCAGGGCACCCCTCTCGAGGCGGCCGCCCAGCGGCTGGTCGACGAGGACATCGACCTGCCCGAGGAGGCGCAGGTCTCCGGCCTGCAGATGGTCAACCTGGTGCTGGTGCTGGTGATCGCGCAGGCGGTGCAGGTGCTGCTGCTCTCGCTCGCCGTGTTCGCCTTCTTCATCGTGTTCGGCGCGGTCGCCATCGACGACACAGTGATCGAGAGCTGGACCGGCGAGGACGTCGTTCACCTGTTCGGGCATCGATCCGCTCAGCGAGCAGCTGACCCAGGTCTCGGTCTTCCTGGCGGCCTTCTCCGGCCTCTACTTCACCGTCTACGCGATCACCGACGAGGTCTACCGCAAGGAGTTCTTCACGGTGATCATGAACGAGCTCCGTCGCGCCGTTGGCGCGCGCGTGATCTACCGGGCACTGCGTAGGGAGGCTGGCTCGGGTGGGACCTGAGCCGAGGCCGGGACCACAGTCACCGGTACGCCGTTGAGGGCCGCGTTGCCGGAGACGTCGAGCCGCTCAGGGTCGGTGAGGTCGTTGATCGACACCCCGGCGACCGTGGCAGCGTGACGCTGTGCGGGTGCCGGCGACCTGGTGGCCGTAGCCGTGGGGGAGGGAGACGACGCCGGGCATCATGTCGTCGACGCCGGTGGCCTCGACCTCGACCGATGCCGACCCGCGACGAGACGACCACCCGATCGCCGTCGGAGATGCCGCGCGCGGCCAGGTCGTCGGGATGCATCAGCAGGTGGTGCCGCGGCTTGCCGCGGGTGAGCCGCGGGGTGTTGTGCATCCACGAGTTGCAGTCCTGCTTGTGCCGCCGCCCGATCAGCAGCAGCTCGTCGGGGTTCGTGGGACTGAGCCCTGCGCCAGCGTCTCGCGCAGCCGGTCGAGGTCGGAGACGACCAGCTCGGGGGCGAGGTCGATCCGCTTGTCCCTTGGTCTGCAGCCGCTCGGGCATGGTGGGCTTCAGCGGGCCGAGGTCGACGCCCTCGGGGTGTGCGCGCAGCTGCAGCATGGTCGTCCTGCGGCCGGTGAGAAGCAGCCCGGTGAGCAGCGTCGCAGGCGACATCGCCATCCGGGCCTTGGCCATCAGCCGCGCCTTCAGCGGCAGCTTCGGACCCGAGCCGGTCCTGCAGCCGGGAGGTCAGCTCGCCGTAGATCTGCCAGTCGTGGCGCTGGTCCTTGTCCTTGGCGAAGACCGCAGGCGTGTAGCGCGCGGTGTTGCGGACCGCGAAGTTGTGGAAGACCAGGTCGTACTGGTCGCGCTCGAGGGCCGGAGGTCGGCGGCAGGATCACGTCGGCGTGGCGGGTGGTCTCGTTGATGTAGATGTCGATCGCGACCATGAAGTCGAGGCCGGCCAGGGCCTCGGCGAGCCGCTTGCCGTCCGGGGTCGACAGCACCGGGTTGCCGGCGTTGGTCAGCATCGCTCGGATCTGTCCCTCACCCGGCGTCTCGATCTCCTCGCTCAGGGTGGCGACCGGCAGCTCGCCGGCGAACTCCTTCGCGCCGCGCACCCGGCTCTGCCAGATGTCGAAGTGACCCGGGCCCGATGATCCGGCGCCCGACCACGTCGATCGCGGGCTCCGGGAACAGCACCCCGCCCTCGCGGTCGAAGTTGCCGGTCAGCAGGTTGAGCAGCTGGATCGCCCACTGGCAGATCGAGCCGAACCCGTGGGTCGAGACGCCGATCCGGCCGTAGGCCGCAGCGCCGTCGGCCGCCGCGAACTCGCGGGTGAGCTGCCGGATCACCGCCGCCGGTACGCCGCTGACCGGCTCGGCCCGCTCGGGCGTGAAGTCGGCGACCAGCTCGGCGACCCGGTCGACGTTGTCGACGTACGCCGGCGGGGTGGTCAGTCCCTCCTCGAACAGCACGTTGAGCATCGCCAGCAGCACTACGGCGTCGGTGCCGGGCCGGACGAAGTGGTGGTCGGTGGCGACCTTGGCGGTCTCGGTGCGCCGCGGGTCGATCACCACCATCCGGCCGCCGCGGGCCTTGAGGTCGCGCACCCGGTTGGGGAAGTCGGGCACCGTCATCAGCGAGCCGTTGGAGGCCATCGGGTTGGCCCCGAAGACCAGGAAGTACGACGTCCGGTCGATGTCGGGCACGGGCAGCAGGAGCTGGTGGCCGTAGAGCTGCCAGGCCACGAACTGGTGGGGGATCTGGTCGACCGAGGAGGCGCTGAAGCGGTTGCGGGTGCGCAGCGACTTGACCATCGCGATCGCCGTGGGTGGCCGAGCCGAGCGAGTGGGCGCTGGGGTTGCCCAGGTAGACCCCGACGGCGTTGCGGCCGTGCTGCTCGATGGTGTCGGCCAGCTTGTCGGCGACCAGGTCGAGGGCCTCGTCCCAGCCGATCTCGACCCAGTCGGCGTCGGCGCCCTCGCCGACCCGCTTGACCGGTCGCCGTAGCCGGTCCGGGTCGGTGTAGATGTCGGCCATGGAGACGCCCTTGGGGCAGATGTAGCCACGGGAGAGCGGATCGGCCTCGTTGCCCCGGATCGAGGTGACCTCACCCTTCTCGATGGTCAGCTCGATCCCGCAGATCGCCTCGCAGAGGTTGCACACGCCCAGCCGGGTGCCCGTGAAGTCACTCGGCACCGGCCCCTTCGCCAACAGACCCATAGAGGGCATCGTGCCACGGCTGCGGTGCGGGCGCGCGGCGCCGTTTTGGGCGCTGAACCCGCCGTCGCGATACGCTTCTTCGGTTGTCCCGAGACTGGGCGACGATCGCAGATAATCTGCCGTACAACGGCCGCGGATCCAGAGTGCCCGGGTGAACAGGCCCCGGCGCGCCGCGCAACGAGTGAACCAGAAGGAGCCGCATGTCGATCGGAACCGACGCAGCGACGAAGAAGAAGATCATCGCCGAGTACGCCATGACCGACGGCGACACCGGTTCGCCCGAGGTGCAGATCGCGCTGCTCAGCCACCGCATCAGCCACCTGACCGAGCACCTCAAGGAGCACAAGCACGACCACCACAGTCGTCGTGGTCTGCTGCTCCTGGTCGGCCAGCGCCGTCGGCTGCTCAACTACCTGCGCAAGACCGAGATCGACCGTTACCGCTCGATCATCGAGCGCCTCGGCCTGCGCCGCTGACTTCTCCGTGGGGACTCACCGTCTGGTGGGTCCCTTCGTTGCTAGTGCGTACAGTCACAACTGAATAGCAAGAACATCAACTGGAGCGACCGCTGAGCCATGGCCCGGTCCTCGGTAGTGATCTTCAGGGTCCCGAGTCCCTCTCCTGGAACAGCAGCAAGTGACCGAACGCCTGCGGGTCTCGATCGAAGACCGGCCCCCCGTCCGACCATCGAGTGTCGGACAGCAGCGGCTCACCTGCGGTTCGCTTCGCGAACACAAGGACAGTCCAACGTGACAGAACCAGAAATCCACGCCGTAGAAACCGTGATCGACAACGGCAAGTTCGGCACCCGCACCGTCAAGTTCGAGACCGGCCTCCTGGCCCGGCAGGCCGCGGGTTCCGTGACCGCCTACCTCGACGACGACACGATGCTGCTCTCGGCCACCACGGCCGGCAAGCACCCCAAGGACCACTTCGACTTCTTCCCCCTGACGATCGACGTCGAGGAGCGGATGTACGCCGCGGGCCAGATCCCCGGCTCCTTCTTCCGTAGCGAGGGCCGTCCCGGCGAGGACGCGATCCTCACCTGCCGCCTGATCGACCGCCCGCTGCGCCCGACCTTCAAGAAGGGTCTGCGCAACGAGGTCCAGGTCGTCATCACCGTGATGGCGCTCAACCCCGACGCTCCCTACGACGTGCTCGCGATCAACGCGGCGTCGCTGTCCACCCAGCTCTCCGGCCTGCCGTTCTCCGGCCCGGTCGGCGGCGTCCGCGTCGCCCTGATCGAGGGCCAGTGGGTCGCGTTCCCGAGCCACAGCCAGCTCGAAGGCGCCGTCTTCGACATGGTGGTCGCCGGACGCGTCACCGAGACCGGCGACGTCGCGATCATGATGGTCGAGGCCGAAGCCCCCGAGACCGCCTGGAACCTCGTCCAGGGCGGAGCCCAGGCTCCCAACGAGGAGATCGTGGCCGGTGGCCTCGACGCCGCCAAGCCGTTCATCAAGCAGCTGTGCGATGCGCAGGCCCAGCTGGCTGGCATTGCCGCCAAGCCGGTCCAGGAGTTCCCGATCTTCCTCGACTACGAGGACGACGCCTATGCCGCCGTCGAGTCGTCGGTGAAGGACGAGACCGCCCAGGCCCTCACCATCGCCGACAAGCAGGAGCGCGAGTCGCGCCTCGACGAGATCAAGGGTGGGCTGCTCGACAAGCTCGCCGGCGACTTCGAGGGCCGCGAGAAGGAGATCGGCGCTGCGTTCCGTTCGCTCAACAAGGCGCTCGTCCGCGAGCGCGTGCTGCGCGACAAGGTCCGCATCGACGGCCGCGGCCTCGCCGACATCCGTCCGCTGCACGCCGAGGTCGGCGTGATCCCGCGGGTCCACGGCTCGGCCCTGTTCGAGCGCGGCGAGACCCAGATCCTGGGTGTCAGCACGCTCAACATGCTCACGCTCGAGCAGAAGCTCGACACGCTGTCGCCGGAGAAGTCGCGCCGCTACATGCACAAGTACGTCTTCCCGCCGTTCTCCACCGGTGAGACCGGTCGCGTCGGCTCGCCGAAGCGTCGCGAGGTCGGACACGGTGCGCTGGCTCGTCGCGCGCTGCTGCCGGTGCTGCCGACGCGCGAGGAGTTCCCCTACGCCATCCGTCAGCTCTCCGAGGCCATGGGCTCCAACGGCTCGACCTCGATGGGTTCGGTCTGCGCCTCGACCCTGTCGCTGCTGCAGGCCGGCGTCCCGCTGCGGGCCTCCGTTGCCGGCATCGCGATGGGTCTGATCTCCGGTGAGGTCGACGGCGCGACCGCAGTACGTCGCGCTGACCGACATCCTCGGCGCCGAGGACGCGTTCGGCGACATGGACTTCAAGGTCGCCGGCACCCGCGAGTTCGTCACCGCGCTCCAGCTCGACACCAAGCTCGACGGCCTCCCGGCCGAGGTGCTCGCGGCGGCCCTCAACCAGGCCAAGGACGCCCGGATCGCGATCCTCGACGTCATGGCCGAGGCCATCGACGCCCCCGAGGAGATGTCGATCCACGCTCCGCGGATCATCTCCGTGCGCGTGCCCGTCGACAAGATCGGCGAGGTCATCGGGCCCAAGGGCAAGGTGATCAACCAGATCCAGGACGACACCGGCGCCACGCTGTCGATCGAGGACGACGGCACCGTCTACATCGGTGCGACCAACGGCGAGGCGGCCGAGGCCGCCCGCGCCGCGGTCAACGCGATCGCCAACCCGACCATGCCCGAGATCGGCGAGCGCTACCTCGGCACGGTCGTGAAGACGACCAACTTCGGTGCGTTCATCTCGCTGATGCCCGGCAAGGACGGCCTGCTGCACATCAGCAAGCTGCGCGCCCTCGCCGGCGGCAAGCGGGTCGACGCGGTCGAGGACATCGTCTCGGTCGGCCAGAAGATCCAGGTCCAGATCGCCGAGATCGACGACCGCGGCAAGCTGTCCCTGATCCCCGTGGTCGAGGACGACG
>CAWHKK010000005.1:0-36080 GCA_963829975.1 uncultured Actinomycetota bacterium | reverse complement strand
GCGGTCGGTCAGCAGGCCCTGGCTGGTCGAGATGATCGCGACGCCGAGGCCACCGAGCACCTTCGGCAGGCCGGTGCTCTTCGCGTAGACGCGCAGGCCGGGCTTGCTGATCCGGCGTACGCCGGCGATCGAGCGCTCACGGTTGCGGCCGTACTTGAGGGTGATGTGCAGGGTCTGGCCCACACCCTCGTTGTCGGTCACGCTCGAAGGAGGTGATGTAGCCCTCCTGCTTGAGGATCTCCGCGACGCCCTGCTTCAGCTTGCTGTAGGGCATGGCCACGTCGTCGTGGTACGCCTGGTTGGCGTTGCGCAGACGCGTCAGCATGTCTGCGATCGGGTCGGTCATCGTCATTGCTTGGGGTTCTCTCTCTTCTGTGGTTTCCGCCGCCGGAGCGGACCTTCAGCGGTTGGTTGTGGTGGGTCTGTCACCAGGAGGACTTGGTCACGCCGGGCAGCTCGCCGCGGTGGGCCATCTCCCGCAGGCAGATCCGGCACAGGCCGAACTTGCGGTAGACGGCCTTGGGCCGGCCGCATCGCTGGCAGCGGGTGTAACCGCGCACCGCGAACTTGGGCTTGCGGGCCGCCTTGACCCTGAGTGCTGTCTTCGCCATTCAGTCTCTCCTGCTCAGCGCTCCGCGAAGGGGAAGCCGAGCTGCTTGAGCAGCGCCCGCCCCTCCTCGTCGTTGGTCGCGGTCGTGACGACCGTGATGTCCATGCCCCGCTGCCGGTCGACCTTGTCCTGGTCGATCTCGTGGAACATGACCTGCTCGGTCAGACCGAAGGTGTAGTTGCCCCGGCCGTCGAACTGCTTGGGCGACAGGCCGCGGAAGTCGCGGATGCGCGGGAGCGCGATCGACAGCAGCCGGTCGAGGAACTCCCACATCCGGTCGCCCCGCAGCGTCACGTGCGTAGCCGATCGGCATGCCCTCGCGCAGCTTGAACTGCGCGATCGACTGGCGGGCCTTGGTCACCGACGGCTTCTGGCCGGTGATCGCGGTGAGGTCGCGGACGGCGCCCTCGATCAGCTTGGAGTCGCGAGCCGCCTCGCCGACGCCCATGTTGACCACGATCTTGGTCAGGCCGGGCACCTGCATGACGTTCTTGATGTCGAACTCGGAGCGCAGCGCGGGGAGGATCTCCTCGCGGTAGCGGGTCTTCAGTCGCGGCGTCACCTTCTCGGTGGCCTCGGTCTCAGCCTGGGTGTCGGTCATCAGATTTCCTTGCCGGTCTTGCGGGAGATGCGGACGCTGCGCGTCGCGGCGTACGTCGAGCCGTCGGGACGACGCTTGAGGACCTCGTCGCGGCGGAAGCCGATCCGGGTCACGCCGTCACCCTCGACGAGCATCACGTTGGAGACGTGGATCGGCGCCTCGGTGGTGATGATGCCGCCGGTGGTGCCGGCGCGGCCGCCCTGGTTGACGACCTTGGTGTGGCGCTTGACGCGGTTGACGCCCTCGACGATCACCCGCTGCTCCTCGCGGAGCACCTTGATGATCTTGCCTTCGGCGCCCTTGTCACGGCCGGCGATCACCTTGACGGTGTCGCCCTTCTTGATGTTCACGCTTGCCTTCTTGGCCATCTTCGTCATGCTCACAACACCTCCGGGGCGAGCGAGATGATCTTCATGAACTTCTTCTCGCGCAGCTCGCGGCCCACGGGGCCGAAGATGCGGGTGCCGCGCGGCTCACCATCGGACTTGAGGATCACGGCGGCGTTCTCGTCGAACTTGATGTAGGACCCGTCGCCGCGACGGCGCTCCTTGACGGTGCGCACGATGACGGCCTTGACGACGTCGCCCTTCTTGACGTTGCCGCCGGGGATCGCGTCCTTGACCGTCGCCACGATGGTGTCGCCGATGCCGGCGTAGCGCCGACCCGAACCGCCGAGAACCCGGATGCACAGGATCTTCCTTGGCACCGGTGTTGTCGGCGACCTTGAGTCGCGACTCCTGCTGGATCATTTCGCCCTCTCCAGAATCTCCACGATGCGCCAGCGCTTGGTGGCCGACAGCGGACGGGTCTCCATCAGGAGCACCCGGTCGCCGATGCCGCACTCGTTCTGCTCGTCGTGGGCCTTGAGCTTGCTCGTGCGCCGCAGGACCTTGCCGTACTTCGCGTGCTTGACGCGGTCCTCGACGGACACGACGACGGTCTTGTCCATCTTGTCGCTGACGACGAGGCCCTCACGGACCTTGCGGGTGTTGCGCTCGACCGCACCCTCGGACAGGTCTGCTCGCTCATGCGCTCGCCTCTTCTTCATTCGCGCCCGGGGGGCCACCCGGATGCCGAGCTCGCGCTCACGCACCACGGTGTAGATCCGGGCAATGTCCTTCTTGACCGTGCGCAGCCGGCCGTGGCTCTCCAGCTGGCCGGTGGCCGCCTGGAACCGGAGGTTGAAAAGCTCCTCCTTGGCCTCGCGCAACTTCGCCTCGAGGTCGACGTCGTTGAGGTCGTCGAGCTCGTGTGCAGCAGTGCCCTGTGCCATCAGAACTCACCCGCCTCTCGCGAGATGAACCGGCACTTCATCGGAAGCTTGTGCATCGCGCGGCGCATGGCCTCGCGGGCAGTCACCTCGTCGACACCGGAGAGTTCGAACATGACGCGGCCGGGCTTGACGTTGGCGATCCACCACTCGGGGGAACCCTTACCGGAACCCATCCGGGTCTCGGCCGGCTTCTTGGTCAGCGGGCGGTCGGGGTAGATGTTGATCCACACCTTTCCGCCTCGCTTGATGTGACGGGTCATCGCGATTCGGGCCGACTCGATCTGGCGGTTGGTCACGTAGTGACCCTCGATCGCCTGGACCCCGTAGTCACCGAACGCCAGGGTGGTCCCGCCCTTGGCCGCACCACGCCGGTTGGGGTGGTGCTGCTTGCGGTGCTTGACGCGACGGGGCATCAACATGGCTCAGGCCTCCGTTCCGGCGCTGGTGTCGGTCGTGGGCGCTGCGCCGCGGGCGGCCGCGGGCAGCAGTGCGGCCTCGGCCGGAGCTGCGGTCGGCGGGCGCATCGCGGTCGGAGCGGGTGGGACGGTCGCCGCGGGTGCCGCGGCTCGGGCGCTCGCCGCCGCGGCTGGGACGACCGGCACTGCCGCCGCGACCGGGTACGCCGGCGCGGGCAGCAGCCTGGGCCTGACGCTCGGCACGGGTGCCGGCGACCTCGCCCTTGTAGATCCAGACCTTCACGCCGATCCGACCGAAGGTGGTCCGGGCCTCGTAGAAGCCGTAGTCGATGTCGGCGCGCAGCGTGTGCAGCGGGACGCGGCCCTCGCGGTAGAACTCGGTGCGCGACATCTCGGCGCCGTTGAGGCGACCGGAGCACTGGATCCGGATGCCCTTGGCACCCGAACGCATCGAGGTCTGCATCGCCTTGCGCATCGCGCGACGGAACTGCACGCGGCCGGACAGCTGCTCGGCCACGCCCTGCGCGACCAGCTGAGCGTCGATCTCGGGGTTCTTGACCTCGAGGATGTTCAGCTGGACCTGCTTGCCGGTGAGCTTCTCGAGGTCGCCGCGGATGCGGTCGGCCTCGGCGCCACGGCGGCCGATCACGATGCCCGGACGGGCGGTGTGGATGTCGACGCGGACCCGGTCACGGGTGCGCTCGATCTCGACCTTGGAGATGCCGGCCCGCTCCATGCCCTTGGAGAGCAGCTTGCGGATGGCGACGTCCTCGCCGACGTACGACTTGTAGAGCTTGTCGGCGTACCAACGGGACTTGTGGTCCGTCGAGATGCCGAGGCGGAAGCCGTTCGGGTTGATTTTCTGGCCCATCAGGCACTCTTTCCGTTCTTGGTGGTCCGCTTCTTGGCGGCAGCCACCACGTCGGCCGGCTGAACGACCAGGGTGATGTGGCTGGTGCGCTTGAGGATGCGGGTGGCCCGGCCCTGGGCCCGGGGGCGCCAGCGCTTCATCGTCGGGACCCTCGTCGACCCGTGCCACCGAGATGACCAGGTCGTGGGTGTCGAGGCCCTCGGTGGTCTCGGCGTTGGCGATCGCGCTCTCCAGCACCTTGTAGACCGTCTCGGAGGCGGCCTGCGGTGCGAACTGCAGGAGCGACAGAGCGTCGTCGAGGGCATGCCACGGACCATGTCGACGACCCGGCGGGCCTTCATCGGGGTGATGCGCACGAAGCGTGCGCTGGCGAACGCGCCCGGCTGGTCGCCGAGCAGCGAGTCGCGTCGGGCGCTGGTGCGCCTGCGCTCGGTAACGCTCATCGACGTCGTCCCTTCCGGTCGTCCTTGACGTGGCCGCGGTAGGTGCGGGTCGGCGCGAACTCGCCCAGCTTGTGTCCGACCATCGAGTCGGTCACGAACGACCGGGACGTGCTTGCGGCCGTCGTGCACCGCGATGGTGTGGCCGATCATGTCGGGCACGATCATCGAGCGGCGCGACCACGTCTTGATCACGTTGTGGCTGCCCTTGGCGTTCTCGGCGTCCACCTTCTTCTGAAGGTGGTCGTCGATGAAGGGGCCCTTCTTCAGGCTGCGAGGCATCTCGTTACTTCCCTACTCAGCGCTTCTTGCCGGACTTGCGGCGACGGATGATCTGGGAGTCGCTGGCCTTGCGCTTGCGCGTACGGCCCTCGGCCTTGCCCCAGGGGGACACCGGGTGGCGGCCACCGGAGGTCTTGCCCTCGCCACCACCGTGCGGGTGGTCGACCGGGTTCATGACGACACCACGGACGGTCGGGCGCTTGCCCTTCCAGCGCATCCGGCCGGCCTTGCCCCAGTTGATGTTGGACTGCTCGGCGTTGCCGACCTCGCCAACGGTGGCGCGGCAGCGGACGTCGACGAAGCGCATCTCGCCCGAGGGCAGACGCAGCGTTGCGCGGGAACCCTCACGGGCGACCAGCTGGGCGCTGTTGCCCGCCGAACGGGCGATCTTGGCACCGCCGCCGGGCCGGAGCTCGACGCAGTGGATCGTGGTACCGACGGGGATGTTGCGCAGCGGCAGGTTGTTGCCGGGCTTGATGTCGGCGCCGACGCCGGACTCGACGGTGATGCCCTGCTTGCAGGTCCTTCGGCGCGATGATGTAGCGCTTCTCGCCGTCGGCGAAGTGCAGCAGTGCGATCCGGGCGGTCCGGTTGGGGTCGTACTCGATGTGAGCGACCTTGGCGGGCACGCCGTCCTTGTCGTAGCGACGGAAGTCGATGATCCGGTAGGCCCGCTTGTGACCGCCGCCCTGGTGCCGGGTGGTGATCCGACCCTGGTTGTTGCGGCCGCCCTTCTTGGGCAGCGGACGGGTCAGGGACTTCTCGGGCGTTGTCCGGGTGATCTCGACGAAGTCGGCGACCGACGAGCCACGACGGCCCGGGGTGGTCGGCTTGTACTTGCGAATAGCCATCAGGAAACCGGTCCTCCGAAGATGTCGATGCGGTGGCCCTCAGCAAGGCTGACGATGGCGCGCTTGGTGTCCTTGCGCTTGCCGAGCCCGTTGCGGGTCCGGCGCGTCTTGCCCTTGCGGTTGATCGTGTTGACCGAGGTCACCTTGACGTTGAACACCTTCTCGACCGCGATCTTGATCTCGGTCTTGTTGGCGTCGGGACGCACCAGGAACGTGTACTTGTTGTTGTCGAGAAGGCCGTAGCTCTTCTCGGACACGACCGGCGCGATCAGGATGTCGCGGTGGTCCTTGTGCAGCGTGCTCACTTGTCGCTCCCCTCACCGGCGCGGGTGAAGCCCGCTGCCTCGGCGTCCTCAGCGGACTTGAAGTAGAACTCCGCCGTCGGTGGCGTCGTACCACTGGCCGTCGGGCTCGTGGAACTTGCCGGAGTCGGCGTTGCCCTTGATCTCGTAACCCTTGGGCGCGTTGCCGCTCTTCAGCGGGGCCTTCGCACCCTTCGGCAGGGCCGGCTTGTCGTCGCTCGTCGGCCGGCGCCTCGACGTCGGCAACCTTCTTGGCTCGCGGCCTTCTTGGCGGGAGCGGCCTTCTTGGCGCGGCTGCTCCCCCGTCTCGGTGTCCGGCGCGGGGCAGCCTCGACAACGGCGTCGGCGGCCGGAGCCTGGACGAGCGTCGCCTTGCGGTCGCTGGACTTCGCGCCGCCACTCACGAACGCGTCGTAGGCGCCCTTGGTGAAGACCACGTCGTCGGCAGCCAGCACGTCGTAGGTGTTGAGCTGGTCGACAGCCACGATGTGCACCTCGGGGGCGTTGCGCAGCGACAGCCAGGTGACGGAGTCGCTGCGCTCGAGCACGAGGAGGAACCGGCTGCGGCCCGCGGAGAGATCCGCGAGGGCACCGAGCGCGGCCTTGGTCGACGGCTTGGTGCCGGTGATCAGGGACTCCACGACGTGGATCCGCTCGTTGCGCGCCCGGTCGCTGAGGGCACCGCGCAGGGCGGCGGCCTTCATCTTCTTGGGCGTGCGCTGGTCGTAGGACCGGGGCTGCGGGCCGTGCACGACGCCGCCGCCGACGAACTGGGGCGCGCGGATCGAGCCCTGGCGCGCGCGGCCGGTGCCCTTCTGCTTGTAGGGCTTGCGGCCACCGCCGCGCACGTCGGCGCGGGTCTTGGTGGCGTGCGTGCCCTGGCGAGCCGCCGCCTGCTGGGCGACGACGACCTGGTGGATCAGCGGGATGTTGACCTTGGCGTCGAAGATCTCGCTCGGGAGCTCGACCTTGATCGGTCTTGGCGGTGCTGGATTTCGTAGCCATCGTTGCTCAGGCCTCCTGGCTCTTCTTGGCGGCCGAGCGGATGACCACGATCGCGCCCTTGGGGCCGGGGACGGCACCCTTGAGCAGGATCAGGCCCTTCTCGGTGTCGATGGCGTGCACGGTGAGGTTCTGGGTGGTGACGGTGTCGCTACCCATCCGGCCGGCCATGCGGACGCCCTTGAAGACGCGGCCCGGCGTGGCGCAGGCGCCGATCGAGCCGGGCTTGCGGTGGTTCTTGTGGGCACCGTGGCTGGCGCCGACGCCGTGGAAGCCGTGGCGCTTCATGACACCGGCGAAGCCCTTGCCCTTGCTGGTGGCCGTCACGTCGATGGCCTGGCCGGCCTCGAAGGTGTCGACCGGCAGCTCCTGGCCGACGGTGTACTCGGAGGCGTCCGCGGTGCGGATCTCGACCACGTGGCGACGCGGGGTCGTGCCCGCCTTGGCGAAGTGACCGGCCTGCGGCTTGGTGACCTTGCGGCCCTCGATCTCGCCGTAGCCGACCTGGATGGCGTTGTAGCCATCGGTCTCGGGCTGGCGGACCTGGGTGACCACGTTGGTGCTCGCGGCGATCACGGTCACGGGGACGACACGGTTGTTGTCGTCCCAGAGCTGGGTCATGCCGAGCTTGGTGCCCAGCAGGCCCTTCACGTTTCGTTCGATCGTCATATCGGTGACTCTTCCTCGACCTAGAGCTTGATCTCGATGTCGACGCCGGCAGGCAGGTCGAGGCGCATCAGCGAGTCGACGGTCTTCGGCGTGGGGTCGATGATGTCGATGAGGCGCTTGTGGGTACGCATCTCGAAGTGCTCGCGGGAGTCCTTGTACTTGTGGGGCGAGCGGATGACGCAGAACACGTTCTTCTCGGTCGGCAGCGGCACGGGGCCGGCGACCTTCGCACCCGTACGGGTGACGGTGTCCACGATCTTGCGCGCCGAGGTGTCGATCACCTCGTGGTCATAGGCCTTGAGCCTGATGCGGATCTTCTGTCCCGCCATAGGTCTCTCTGTCCTTCTTCTCATCAGCCGCTGTGGTCCGGCACGTCCCCGGGTTTGGGTCGGTCCCGCCTGTTTCTCGCCACTCCGCAGCTACTCACTCCGCCGACCCCCGCGGTCGGGCGTGTCGCTGTAATTTTCGCTCGCAGCACAAGACCGGGATCTTGCAGGGTGTTGGTGTGGCGCCCGACGGTTCGTCGAGCTGATCGGGTCTCCAGGTTCGGTGCGACCGCAGGCCGACCACCGAACACGTTGGTCCGCCGTGAAGCTGCAGGTGGACCGGGAGACGCGATTCAGTAGTCAAGATGTGCCGCACCCCGGCAACCCGCCGGAGCAACCTGACTATCTTGGCAGACTCCCCGATCCTGGCCAAATCGGTCGACCCCGCCGGTAGTCCCTGACGAAATCGCGGAATCGGCTTTCAGCTGATTCTCGTCAGGGACTATCCCAAAGCACCAGTCGCGCCTACGCTCGGGATCGTGCAAAACGAGAACACGTTCTACCCCGTGGTGGTGTGGGGCACCGGCAACATGGGCCGGGCCGCCATCCGGGCGGTCGACGCGCACCCGGGCCTGCGGCTGAGCGGCGTGGTGGTCTCGAGCGCGGAGAAGGTCGGGCGCGACGCCGGCGAGCTGGCCGGACTCGACCGCGACCCTCGGCGTACTCGCCACGACGGACGTCGACGAGGCGCTCGCCACGCTCGACGGCGGCGGCGCGGTGGCCTACATGGCCTCGGGCGAGCTGCGCCCCGACGACGCGGTGACCGACATCCGCCGCTGCCTCGCGGGCGGCGCCACCGTGGTCACCCCGGCGGTCTACGCCCTCTACGACCACCGCAGCGCTCCGGCGCGAGCTGGTGGAGCCGCTGCAGGCCGCCTGCAAGGAGGGCGGGTCGGCGCTGTTCGTGAGCGGCATCGACCCCGGCTGGGGCAACGACCTGCTGCCCGTGCTGGTCAGCGGCCTCGCCGGGCACCGTCGACCAGATCCGGTGCCAGGAGATCTTCGACTACAGCACCTACGACGCCCCCGACTCGGTCCGCTACATCGTCGGCATGGGCCAGCCGATGGACTACGAGCCGCCGATGGTGGCGGCCGGCGTGCCGACCATGGTGTGGGGCGGGCAGGTCCGGATGATCGCCCGGGCGCTCGGCGTCGAGCTCGAGGAGATCCGCGAGACCCTCGACCGGCGGCCGCTGGAGGCCGACGTCACCAACCCGATGGGGCTCTTCGAGGCGGGCACCCAGGGCGCGCTGCGCTTCGAGGTGCAAGGCATCGTCGGCGGCGAGCCGCGGATCGTCGTCGAGCACGTCACCCGGATCTCACGCCGACTGCGCCACCGACTGGCCGATGCCACCCGACGGCGGCGACGGCGCCCACCGGGTGGTGATCGAGGGCCGGCCCCGGATCGAGATCAGCGTCGAGGCCACCGACGAGGGCGGCAACCGCGCCGCCGGCGGCAACGCCACCGCGGCCAACCGGCTGGTCAACGCCGTGCCGTGGCTGATCGCTGCCGACCCCGGCCTCTACGACGCTCTCGACGTACCCCTCATCCCCGCAACCGGACGCATCACCGAGCGATTGGACCCCGCATGATCATCGACATCCCCGAGGGCAAGGACCCGATCATGTACGTCTGGGGGGAGATGGTGCCCGGCATCGGCCCGGCCGCCTCGAAGTTCGCCACCAGCGTCTACGAGCACGGCACCCTGGGTCTGCGCGAGTTCGAGGCCGCGCGGCTGCGCATCGCCCAGATCAACGGCTGTCTCTTCTGCCAGGACTGGCGTACCGATCGCGACGGGACCACGGTCGAGGACAGCTTCCCCGAGGCGGTCACCGACTGGCGCACGACGGATGCACTCGACGGGCGGGCCAGGCTCGCTGCGGAGTACGCCGAACGCTATGCGCTGGACCACCATGGGCTGGACGACGACTTCTGGCGACGGATGAGGTCGGAGTACTCGGACGTGGAGATCGTCGAGCTGTCGATGTGCCTCGGCTCCTGGATCGCCTTCGGCAGGCTCAACCGGGTGCTCGGGCCTCGACGCGGAGTGCGTGCTCCCCAGCCACGTCTCCTGAGCACTGCGTGGACGATGCGACCGCTCCTGAGGCCTCAGGAGCTGAGGCTCACGTCGCCCTCCAGGACGAGCTCGCAGCTCATCTCGATGTCACAGGCATAGAGCCCGTCCCCACCCTGGGCCGAAGCCGTCAGCAGCAGCGTGGCCTCGTCGGCCCACCGCACCTGCCGCGGGACGGCCCCGTCCAGACCACCCACCGGCACCCGCCCGCCCCCGTCCCAGACCTCGAGGTGGGCCTCGTCAGCCGGATCGAGGACGATCAGCGCGATCCGCTCGCCGTACGGACCGAGGGCACCGGTGCCCCGGAGCTCGTCGTCCGCCACGGCCGCACCCTCGCTGATGTCGTACAGCCGGGACACGCCGTCACGGTCCCCGACCAGCACCAGGCCACCGGCGATGTCCGAGGTGGCGCCGTAGCCGGTGCCGGCCACCGGTACGGGGATGGTGTCGTGCGCGTTGCGCACGCTGAGGTCGCCGTCCTCCGAGACGAGCACGCCTTGGGTCGCCACCCCCGCCAGCGCGGTGTTGTCTCTCACGGAGAACGTCACGTCCTCGCGGCCGGCGGCCAGGTCGTAGCGGTGCACCTGGTCGGTGAGGTCGAGCCACGCCAGATAGCGGCCATCACCCGACAGCACCACGCTCTGCACCGGCCCGTCGACCGGGCTGGGCTCCTCGCGAAAGGTCGGCGCCAGCGAGCCCTCGTCTCCGTAGACGACGCGGCGCACCTCGACGTGGCTGTCGTCATCGAGCGCGAAGACCCGCTCGAACGTCCATCCGATCACCGCCTCGGAACGCATCCCGAGGTCGTGCACCCTGCCTCGTGGGTCGAGCGCGGAGAGCCGACCGTCACGCACGAAGTAGACCGTGTCGGACGGGGCCACGGTCGCGGGACCGGGCGCGGCCGGGTCGCTGTCGATGCTGCGCTCGTCGCGGTCGGGCAACAGGCTGGTCGCTGCTCCGGCGACGACGACGGCGGCAGCTGCGACCGCGCCGACCACCACCCGTCCCGTCGTACGCCTGCGCTGCTCCCGCACCACCAGCCGCTGGAACCCGACCTGGTCGACCGGCGGCACCTCGACGGCGTCCCGGATCTCGGTGAGGGTCGTGGTGATCTCGTTCGTGGTCATGCCAGCTCCTGGCTGAGTTGCAGATCGGGAAGGGCGGCCCGCAGCCGCCGCAAAGCGTGGTGGGTCTGGCTCTTCACGGAGCCGACGGAGCAGCCGAGCTCGTGCGCAGTGTTCGCCTCGGTGAGGTCCTCGACGTAGCGCAGCACCAGCGTTGCCCGCATCCGGGGCGGCAGCTTGCGGATCTCCGCCCACAGCGCCAGGTGGTCGGCGCGGACATCGAGCCCGCCGAGATGCCCGCGATCGGGGAGGTCGTCGGTCACCACCTCGCGACCCTTCTTCTTCCATTGGCGCGACATCTGGTGGACCATCGCCTGCCGCACATAGGCATCGGCTGCGCGCTTGTCGCGGATCGAGCCCCAGCGCACGCAGGTCCGCGCCATCGCCGCCTGGAGGAGGTCCTCGGCGTCGTGCCGGTCACCGGTGAGCAGGTACGCCGTGCGGTAGAGCGGAGCCCAGCGAGCGGCCATGAACTCGCTGAACGTGATCACAGGTGGCGCAGTCATCGGATCTCCTTCCGGGTGTCACGAGAAGAAGACACCGCCCGAACGGCAAAGGTTGAGTGCTGTTTACTTCGAGCTACATCGAGTCCGTGACCGGCTCGCCGATGTCCGCTGGCTCGCTGCTCATCGTGCGCGGGATCATCAGGACGGCCGCGGCCGCCGCGATGCACAGGCCGCCGGCGGTCAGCCAGGCAACGTAGTAGTCGCCGTTGACCTGCCGGATCCACCCGGCGTAGCTGGCCGCCACCCCGGCGCCGACCATGTGCGCGGCGAACACCCAGCCGAACACGACGCCGGCCTTCTCGATGCCGAAGTGCTGGCGGCACAGCGCCACCGTCGGAGGCACGGTCGCCACCCAGTCGAGGCCGTAGAAGACGATGAAGAGGAACAGACTCGGGTGCACGGTGTCGGCGAGCAGGTAGGGCACGGCCAGCAGTGACAGCCCGCGGAAGAAGTAGTAGACGAAGAGCAGGTAGCGGCTGTCGACGCGGTCGGTCAGCCAACCGCTGGCGATGGTGCCGACGATGTCGAAGAGACCGACGAGGGCGAGCAGGCTGGCACTGGTCGTGGCCGGCAGCCCGTGGTCGTGGGCAGCGGGGATGAAGTGGGTGCCGATCAGGCCGTTGGTCGACCAGCCGCAGATCCAGAACGTGCCGAACAGGATCCAGAAGGTGCGGGAGCGGGCGCTGTCCTTGAGGGTCCGGACGGCGACGGTCGCTGCCCCGACGTCGATGTCCGCCGGCGCGCGGCGGCTGCCAGTCCTCCGGGGCGCCGTACGGCGTGGTGCCGACGTCGGTCGGCCGGTCGCGCATCAGCAGCAGCACCAGCGGCACCAGGAGAAGCGCGAAGCCGGTGACGATCCCGGAGGCGTAGCGCCAGCCGGGGCCGTCGGCCAGCCACGCGATGGCGGGCAGGAACAGCAGGTGACCGCTGGCGCCGGCCGCCGAGAAGACGCCCATCACCACGCCCCGGTGCGCCACGAACCAGCGGTTCGCCACGATCGCCCCGAACACCAGGGCGAGAGCGCCGGTGCCGACTCCGACCGCGATGCCCCAGAGCAGCCACAGCTGCCAGGCCTGCGTCATCACCAAGGTGAGTCCCGAGCCGAGGGCGACCAGCGCGAGCGAGGCGACGACCACCCGGCGGATGCCGAACTTCTCCATCAGGGCGGCCGCGAACGGCGCCGTGAGCCCATAGACGATCAGGTTGAGGCTGACCGCACCGCTGGTGGTGGCCCGGGTCCAGCCGAAGTCCTCCTCCAGCGGCTCAAGCAGAGCGCCGGTCGACGACCGGAAGCCGGCGGCCGCCACCAGCGCGCCCATGGTGATCGCTGCGACGAACCAGGCGCGATGTATCCGGCGCGTGCGCGGCGGGCGGTTGACGAGGGCGGTCACCCGCCGAGCGTATGTTCGGCGGTGACCAGGCAGGAGTGCGATGGCGGCCAGGTGGACACAACATCGAGCCAGACATTCGGCAGGATGGCGGTCATGATCGATCCGACATCGCTGTGGGACTTCGACGACCCTGCCGGCTCCGAGCATCGGCTCCGTGAGGCGGCCGCGATCGCCGAAGGTGCCGACCAGCTCGTGCTGCTGACCCAGGTCGCCCGAGCGCTGGGCCTTCAGGAGCGGTACGACGAAGCGCACGGGGTGCTCGACCACCTGGCGACCCACGATCCGGAGGTCGCCACCCGGACCTCACTGGAGCGCGGTCGGCTGCTGCGCTCAGCGGGCGAGCCGGAAGAGGCTCGGCCGCACTTCGAGGGGGCCGCAGCGTCGGCACGCGCCCGAGGCCTCGACGTACTGCTGATCGACGCTCTGCACATGATGGCGCTGGTGGCTCCGCCGGCAGAGCAGGACTCTCTCAACCGGCAGGCGCTGACCGTTGCCCGCGGCTCGCAGGCGTCGGCCGCCCGCGACTGGGACGCATCCCTCCTCAACAACATCGCCATGACCCACGCCGATGCCGGCGACTTCGGGGCGGCGCTCCCGCTGTTCGAGGACGCCCTGGCTGCCAGGGAGCGCATCGGCGATGCCCGCACCATCCGGATTGCGCGCTGGATGGTGGCGTGGACGCTGCGCAACCTCGATCGCACCGACGAGGCATTGGCGATGCAGCGTGCGCTCAAGGCCGAGCTGGTGGCAGCCGGCGAGGAGGACCCGTACGTCGACGAGGAGCTGGCCCTGCTCGAAGGTTCATCCAGGTGACCTGGTGGGTGTCGGTGGCCGGGTCTAGCGTCGCAATGCACCAGCCACCCGCGACAGGGAGATCCTCATGACCTCAGTGCTCAACCCCTACATCAGCTTCGACGGCACCGCGCGCCAGGCGGCCGAGTTCTACCAGTCCGTGCTCGGCGGCGAGCTCGCCCTCAACACGTTCGCCGAGTTCGGCGGCCCTCCTGACAAGGCCGACCAGATCATGCACGGTCGGCTCGAGACCGCCGCCGGCTTCACCCTGATGCTCTCCGACACCGCGCCCGGATCAGCCCACGAGCCCGGCAACAACTTCTCGGTCAGCCTCAGCGGTGACGACGCTGGCGAGCTGCGCCGCTACTGGGAGGCGCTCATCGACGGCGGCACGATCACCGTGCCACTCGATACGCAGCCGTGGGGTGATGAGTTCGGCATGGTGATCGACAAGTTCGGCGTCGCGTGGATGGTCAACATCGCGGCCGGCTGACCTCAGCGACCGACGCCCCACATGGCGGCCACGTGACGGGAGTCGGTGCCGCAGCAACCACCGATGATGCTCAGCGCCGGCAGCGAGCCGCGCAGCTCCTCGATGTCCAGCGCGAGCTGCGCCGGGTCGCCATCGTCGAGCGTCTCGGACTCGTCGAGCTCCTCGTGGCTCATCGTCGAGGCGTTCACCCGCAGTCCGTGCACCCGTTCGCGCCAGGCGCCGTCGTCAACGCCGCGAGCGACGTGCGTGGGGTGGGCGCAGTTGATCAGGAAGTACGCCGGCGGGGTGTCGGCGTCGACCGCAGCGATCGCCTCACCGACCGTCGTGCCTCCCGGGAGGCGACCGTCGGTCTCGACGGTGAAGGCGATCCCCACCGGCAGGCCGACGTCGGCGGCAGCCCGGCAGATCCCGATCGCCTCTCCCGGATCGGTCAAGGTCAGCGCCGTGGCCCGATCGGCACCCGCGGCCGCGAACGATGCGAGCTGCGGCCGGTGATAGGCGGCCGCCTCCTCGGGGTCGATCGCCGCACCGGGACGATAGCCGTCGCCGCGTGGCCCGAGCTGACCGCTGACCGCGACGGACGCCAGGTCGGCGCTCCACCGCGCGCCCAGCTCGTGCAGGTGCTCCACGGCGGCGCGGTTGACCCGGTCGAGTGCGCTCGCGTCGTAGCCGAGCCGGGTGCCCCAGTCCGGGTTCGCTCGCCAGGTCGGCGTCTCCAGCAACAGCCCGGCTCCGGCGCTGGCGGCGATCGCGGCGTACCCGTCGTAGTACTCGGTCAGCATCTTGCGGCCGCTCGCGGTGGTGACGAGAGGGAAGGCGGCGAAGTCGGGGAGATCCACACCGTGGTTGAAGATCAGGTCGGTCTCCAGGCCACCGTCGGTGACGAGAGGCCGGGTGGAGTTGTGGTTGTCCATGGCGCTGCTCCAATCGTTCCAGACTAGTTGGTCTGCTGTTTGTATCAGACTGATCGGTCTGTTACAACTGGTTCATGCCCAAAGACGGCCGTGCCACCCGCGAACGCATCCTGACCGCCGCCCAGACCCTGGTCATCGAGCACGGCTACGCCGCGACCACGCTCGACCAGGTGATCGCCGCCTCCGCGAGCTCGAAGGGGGCCTTCTTCCACCACTTCGAGTCGAAGCGGGCCCTGGCCGATGCCCTGGTCGACCGCTACGTCACCTCCGACCTCGCGTTCCTGGACGAGGCGCTGGCCGCGGCCCGTCAGAACTCCGATCCGACTGCGCGCGCGGTCGCCTTCGTCCGCTACTTCGAGGAGGTCGCCGGCGAGCTCATGCACGAACAGTCGGGCTGCCTCTACACCTCCATCCTGACCGAGCGCGAGCTCATCTCCTCGGGTGCCTCCGACCCCATCACCAAGGCCGTGGAGCTCTGGCGCGAGGGCTTCGCCGCCCTGCTCCGGGAGGCCCTGGTGGGCCGCCGCGACTCCCCCGAGGGCATCGACGTCGACGCGCTGGCCGACCACGTGTGGGTGACCTTCGAGGGGGCTTACCTGCTCGCCCGGACCACCGGGGACCCCGATCACATGCGTCGTCAGCTGGCGACGCTGCGCACCTTGCTCAGTGCACTGCTGGCGTGAGCTCGACCCGGCGGTAGCAGAGGTCGACGATGTCGCGCCCGACCTCGACACCCTTGCGCTCGAACCGGGTCACCGGGCGTTCCACCCACCGGTCCACCCTGCCGCCCTCCAGCAGCGGCTCGGCGTCCAACACCTTCTGCATCTGCTCGGCGTAGTGGCCCCAGTCGGTGGCGAGTCGCCACTCGGCTCCGATCCGTAGCCGGGAGGCAGCCACGGCCGCGAAGGACGGGGTCACCAGCCGGCGCTTGTGGTGCCGCTGCTTCGGCCACGGGATCGGGGAAGAAGATCCAGAGACCGGCCAGACTGTCCGGCTCGACCAGGTGCTCCATCGACCAGGTGGCGTCGACACCGCAGAGCCGCACATTGTCTGCTCCCGCCTCGTCGAGGCGCCAGAGTGTGTCTGCGATCCCTGGAGTCCAGACCTCGAGGCCAACCACGTTGTGGTCCGGCCGGGCCGCGGCAAGCGCTGCGGTCGCCTCCCCGACTCCGGAGCCGATCTCCACGATCATCGGCGCCTCACGACCGAACCAGACCGTCCAGTCGAAGCCAGGTTCATCGACGGCTTCGTCCGGAACCACCCACCGCTGATGGTGCGTCGCCCAGGCCTCGGGCCTGACGAGGAGTGAAGCGGTTGCCACGCCGGGAGTAGCTGAGCACTTCGCGCATCCGGCGACCGTCCGCGGTGAGCTTCTGGTGCGGCCGCCCGGCAGCACCGCCTTCGGTCACGCCCGGCCCTCGCCGATCTTCCCGATCACCTTGGCGGGGTTGCCGACCGCAATCACGTCGGCAGGGAGGTCGTTGGTCACGACCGCCCCCGCCCCCACCACGGTGTTGTCGCCGATGGTCACGCCGGGCAGCACGATGGCGCCGCCACCCAGCCAGACGTTGTTGCCGATCGTGATCGGCTTGGCGGCCTCCCACTTGTCGCGGCGCTGAGTGGGTTCCACCGGATGGGTGGCCGTGAGCAGCTGCACGTTGGGACCGATCTGCACGTCGTCGCCGATGGTGATGGCGGCGACGTCGAGAGCGACCAGTCCGAAGTTGGCGAAGCTGCGAGCGCCGATGGCGATGTTGGTGCCGTAGTCGACGTACACCGGCGGCCGGAGCTCGGTCGTCGCACCCACCTTGCCCAACAGCTCCGCGAGCAGTCTGCTGTCGGGCCCCTCGGTCTCCGGGCGGGCTCGCGTTGTAGGCCGCCATCCGCTCCTGGGCGGCGGCGGCGAGCTCGGCGATCGCCGGGTCGTCGGCCTGGTAGAGGTCACCGTCCTGCATCCGCTCGAGCATCGAGCGGGAGTCGCGTACGGGGATCATGCCCATGGAAGTCCAAACTCTTGTGCGAGAGGCCCCGCTCCCTTGCGGGAACGGGGCCTCTCGGATGGAGCAGCTGTCAGGTCAGATCACTTGGTGATCTTGGTGACCCGGCCGGCGCCAACGGTGCGGCCGCCCTCGCGGATAGCGAAGCGGAGGCCGTCCTCCATGGCGATCGGCTGGATCAGCTCGACCGACATCTCGGTGTTGTCGCCCGGCATGACCATCTCGGTGCCCTCGGGGAGGGTCACGACGCCGGTCACGTCCGTGGTCCGGAAGTAGAACTGCGGGCGGTAGTTGTTGAAGAACGGCGTGTGACGGCCGCCCTCCTCCTTCGACAGGATGTAGACCGAGGCGTCGAAGTTGGTGTGCGGGGTGGTGGTGCCCGGCTTGATCACGACCATGCCGCGCTCCACGTCCTCGCGCTTGGTGCCGCGCAGGAGCAGACCGACGTTCTCGCCAGCCTGGCCCTCGTCGAGGAGCTTGCGGAACATCTCGACACCGGTGACGGTGGACTTCTGCGAGCCCTCGCGGATGCCGATGATCTCGACCTCCTCGTTGACCTTCACGATGCCCCGCTCGATGCGGCCGGTGATGACCGTGCCACGACCGGTGATCGTGAAGACGTCCTCGACGGGCATGAGGAACGGCTTCTCGGTCTCGCGCTCCGGCTGCGGGATGTGCTCGTCGACGGCGTCCATGAGCTCGCCGATCGAGGCGGCCCACTTCTCGTCACCCTGCAGCGCCGGGAAGGCCGCCACGCGGATGACCGGGATGTTGTCCCCGTCGAACTCGTAGTCGGAGAGGAGCTCGCGCACCTCCATCTCGACGAGCTCGATGAGCTCCTCGTCGTCGACCATGTCGCACTTGTTGAGCGCGACGACGATCGCCGGGACGCCGACCTGGCGGGCCAGGAGCACGTGCTCCTTGGTCTGCGGCATCGGGCCGTCGGTGGCGGCCACGACCAGGATCGCGCCGTCCATCTGCGCCGCGCCGGTGATCATGTTCTTGATGTAGTCGGCGTGACCGGGGCAGTCGACGTGGGCGTAGTGACGCGCCTCGGTCTGGTACTCGATGTGAGCGATCGAGATCGTGATGCCGCGCTGACGCTCCTCGGGTGCCTTGTCGATGGAGTCGAAGGGCGACTCCTCGTTCAGGTCCGGGTACTTGTCGTGAAGCACCTTCGAGATCGCTGCGGTCAGCGTCGTCTTGCCGTGGTCGATGTGACCGATGGTGCCGATGTTCACGTGCGGCTTGGTCCGCTCGAACTTCGCCTTAGCCACTGTGGGCTCCTCCTGGGTGTGTTGTTACTTGACTCGTACTTGCTGGGTGGTGCCGAGGGTTCGGGTAGATAGCCAAGGGCTACTCGCCGCGAACCTTCTTGATGATCTCGTCGGCGATGTTCGTAGGAACCTCGGCGTACGAGTCGAACTCCATCGAGTACGAAGCCTGGCCGGAGGTCTTGGACCTCAGGTCGCCAACGTACCCGAACATCTCGGAAAGCGGCACGAGGGCGTCGATGACCATGTCACCGTGACGCTCCTCCTGGTTCTGGATCTGGCCGCGCCGGCTGTTGATGTCGCCGATGACCGTGCCGAGGAAGCTCTCCGGGGTGATCACCTCGACGGCGAACATCGGCTCGAGCAGCACCGGCTTCGCCATCCGGGCGGCCTCCTTGAAGGCCTGGTTGCCGGCGATCTTGAAGGCGAGCTCGGACGAGTCGACGTCGTGGTAGGCGCCGTCCTCGAGCGAGAACTTCACGTCGACCATCGGGTAGCCGGCGAGCACGCCGAACTCCATGGCCTCCTGGCCGCCCTGGTCGACCGAGGGGATGTACTCCTTCGGCACCCGGCCACCGGACACGTTGTTGACGAACTCGTAGCCCGCGCCGGTCCCGGTCTCGGGGTCGATGTTGGGGCCGAGCGAGACGACGACCTTCGCGAACTGGCCGGACCCACCGGTCTGCTTCTTGTGGGTGTAGCTGTGCTTGGTGACCTCCTGGCGGACGGTCTCGCGGTAGGCGACCTGCGGCTTGCCGACGGTGGCCTCGACGCGGAACTCGCGCTTCATCCGGTCGACCAGGATCTCCAGGTGGAGCTCGCCCATGCCGGCGATGATGGTCTGCCCGGTCTCCTCGTCGGCCTTCACCGTGAAGGTGGGGTCCTCGTCGGAGAGCCGCTGGATCGCGGTGCCGAGCTTCTCCTGGTCGCTCTTGGTCTTGGGCTCGATCGCGACCTCGATCACCGGGGCCGGGAACGTCATCGACTCGAGCACGACCTGCTTGCTGCGGGTCGGACAGGGTGTGACCGGTCTTGGTGTCCTTCAGACCCATGACCGCCACGATCTGGCCGGCGCCGACCGACGCGATCTCCTCACGCTTGTTGGCGTGCATCTGGTAGACCTTGCCGATTCGCTCCTTGCGGCCGTTGACCGAGTTGACCACGGTCGCGCCGGCCTCGAGCTTGCCGGAGTAGACGCGCACGTAGATCAGCTTGCCGAGGTGCGGGTCGGAGGCGATCTTGTAGGCCAGGCCCGAGAACGGCTCGTCGTCGGACGGCTTGCGGGAGACCTCCTCGTTCTCGTCCTTGACGGAGTGACCGATGATCTCGCCGATGTCGAGCGGCGAGGGCAGGTACTTCACGACCGCGTCGAGCAGGGGCTGGACGCCCTTGTTCTTGAACGCCGTGCCGCACAGGACCGGGTTGAGCTTGTCGGCGAGGGTGGCGCGACGGATCGCGGCCTCGAGCTCCTCGACGCGAGAACTCGGCCTCTTCGAGGTACTTCTCCATGATCTCGTCGTCGGCGTCGGCCAGCGTCTCGATCAGCTTCACGCGGTACTCGGCAGCCTGCTCCGCCAGGTCGGCCGGGATCTCCTCGACCGTCGTAGTCCTCACCCATGGTGGTCTCGCCGCGCCAGGTGAGCGCGCGCATGCCGACCAGGTCGATGACACCGAGGAAGTCGCCCTCGGCGCCGATCGGCAGCTGCAGCACCAGCGGGGTGGAGTTGAGGCGGTCGACCATCATGTCGACGCAGTTGAAGAAGTCGGCGCCGGTGCGGTCGAGCTTGTTGACGAAGCACATGCGGGGCACGGCGTACTTGTTGGCCTGCCGCCAGACCGTCATGGTCTGCGGCTCGACGCCGGCCACCCCGTCGAACACCGCGACCGCGCCGTCGAGGACGCGCAGCGAGCGCTCGACCTCGGCGGTGAAGTCCACGTGCCCGGGGGTGTCGATGATGTTGATCTGGTGGTCCTTCCACCAGCAGGTCGTCGCGGCGGACGTGATCGTGATGCCGCGCTCCTGCTCCTGCTCCATCCAGTCCATGACGGCTGCGCCGTCGTGCACCTCACCGATCTTGTAGGAGATACCGGTGTAGAAGAGGATGCGCTCGGTGGTCGTGGTCTTACCGGCGTCGATGTGAGCCATGATGCCGATGTTGCGAACCTTGTTGAGGTCCGTGGTGATGTCGACAGCCACTGTGAGTCTGGTTCCTTAGGTTGACATGGGGTGGTGAGGTCAAGCGGGGCGGTCGCGGGCCCACGCTCCGTCGTGACCCGCACGCCTCACCAGCGGTAGTGGGCGAAGGCCTTGTTGGATTCGGCCATCTTGTGGGTGTCCTCGCGCTTCTTCACAGCGGCACCGAGGCCGTTGGAGGCGTCGAGGATCTCGTTCATCAGGCGCTCGTGCATGGTCTTCTCGCGACGCTCGGCGGCGTACCCGACCAGCCAGCGCAGCGCGAGCGTGGTGCCGCGCGTGCCCTTGACCTCGATCGGGACCTGGTAGGTCGCGCCACCGACACGGCGGGACTTGACCTCGAGGTCCGGCTTGACGTTGTCGAGCGCACGCTTGAGCGTCAGGACGGGGTCGGTGCCGCTCTTCTCGCGGCAGCCCTCGAGCGCGGTGTAGACGATGCGCTGAGCGACCTGCTTCTTGCCGTCCTGCAGCACCTTGGAGACGAGCTGGGAGACCAGCTGCGAGCCGTAGACGGGGTCGATGTCGATCGGGCGCTTGGGAGCGGGACCCTTGCGAGGCATTAGCTCTTCTCCTTCTTCGCGCCGTAGCGGCTGCGGGCCTGCTTGCGGTTCTTGACGCCCTGGGTGTCGAGCGTGCCGCGGATGATCTTGTAACGGACACCGGGAAGGTCCTTCACCCGGCCGCCGCGGACGAGCACGATCGAGTGCTCCTGGAGGTTGTGGCCCACGCCCGGGATGTACGCCGTGACCTCGACGCCGCTGGACAGGCGCACGCGGGCGACCTTGCGCAGAGCGGAGTTCGGCTTCTTCGGGGTGGTGGTGTAGACGCGGGTGCAGACACCGCGTCGCTGGGGCGAACCCTTCAGGGCAGGCGTCTTGTTCTTGGACACCTTGTCCTGGCGGCCCTTGCGGACCAACTGCTGAATGGTGGGCACCGGGTGGTTCCCTTTCCTCTTGGCTCTCAGTGCCGGCGCTCTGCCGGGCACGACTGTGTTGCTTGGATCTCTGTGCCTGTGGAGCGCGTCTCTGCCCGAGATGCCGGGCACGCGCAACGGTCTGGTTGTCCCAGACACGAGGAACGAGGCTACCCGGCTGCCGTAAGCGGGGTCAAAACGGTGCGAGCACCCTCCGGACGCCGCTTGTTGAGGTGGTGGAACACGGCCACGGCCAGCAGCGCGCCGGCGATGGTCAGGCCGCCACCGATGAGCAGCGTCCACCGGGCGCCCAGATGTTCCCCGACCCACCCGATGACCGGCGAACCGAGCGGGGTGCCGCCCATCACGATGGTCATGTAGAGCGCCATCACCCGGCCCCGGAACGCGGGGTCCGACTCGAGCTGGAGGGTGGCGTTGGCGGAGTTGAGCAGGGTCAGGGTGCAGAAGCCGATCACGGGCGCGAACAGCATGAACGCGGCGTACGTCGGCAGCATGGCGGCCACGATCTCGGCGAGCCCGAAGCCCATCGCGGCGACCACCAGCAGGCGCAGCCGGATCCGGACCCGGCGGGCGGCCAGCAGCGCAGCCGACCAGGGCGCCGACCGCCATGGCCGAGCCCGAGCAGGCCGAACTCCCCCGCGCCCTTGCCGAACTCCTCGGTGGCCATCAGCGCGGAGGTGATCTGGAAGTTCATGCCGAACGTGCCGGCGAAGAAGACCATGATCAGGATCAGCACCATCTTCGGCTGGCCGCTGACGTAGCGGACGCCCTTCGCGCAGCATGCCGGGCGTGCGCGGGCTGCGGCTCGGCGGTGTGGAGCAGGGCGGTGTCCATCCGCTGCGAGCTGCCAGATCACCGCCAGGTAGGACACGGCGTTGATCAGGATCACCCAGCCGGTGGCCTCGGCGCCGCCACCGAGCAGCGCCGATCATCAGGCCGGCGAGGCCGGGGCCGAGGATGCGGGCCAGGTTGAAGCCGGCCGAGTTGAGGCCGACGGCGTTGGTGACGTCGTCGGGGTCGACCATCTCCGAGACGAAGGACTGGCGGGCCGGCGCGTCGAACGCCGAGCCGATGCCGAACACGAAGGCCAGCACGTAGACGTGCCAGGTCTCGCGCCACCCCGAGCACCGCGATCAGGCCGAGGGCCAGCGCGGAGACGCGCCATCATCGCCTGGGTGACCTGCAGCAGCCGGCGCTTCGGGAACCGGTCGGCGATGACGCCGGCGTACGGCGAGAGCAGCAGGACCGGCAGGAACTGGAGCCCGGTGGTGATGCCGAGCGCGGCGCCGCCGCCGCCGAGGCTCAGCACGAGCCAGTCCTGCGCGACCCGCTGCATCCAGGTGCCGGTGTTGGACACCACGCTGCCGACGACGTAGCGCCGGTAGTTGGGGTTGCGCAGGGAGCGGAACGTGGGGCTCAAGCGGTGGTCAGTCCTCAGGGTCTATCGGTCGTGGTCAGTCGTCGCTGCGCCAGCCGTTCGAGGATCGGGGCGGCCTGGCGGAGCACGGCGCGCTCCTCGGGGGTCAGCTCGCGCAGCCGGGTGGCCAGCCACGCGTCGCGGCGGGCGCGGTCGGCGAGCAGCGTGGCCCGGCCCTGCTCGGAGAGCGACGACCAGCACCTGGCGGCCGTCGGTCGCGTGCGGCCCGGCGGACGACGTAGCCGTCCTCCTCGAGGCACTTCACGGTGCGGGTCATGCTCGGCGGCTGCACCCGCTCGTGCGCGGCCAGCTCGCCGAGCGACAGCTCGCCGTTGCGGTAGAGCGCGCCCGAGCACGGCCATGGCGTTCAGGCTCAGCTCGTTGTCGGGGTGCCGCTCGATCGGCCAGGCGGCGGCGTAGGCGCATGACCGACAGGCGGAGCTCGGACGCGAGTCCGGCGTCGGTGCGGGCGACCTTCTCCACGGTAGGCATGTCGTTAGCATAAGTCATTACCTCTGCTAAGTATTCCGGGTCGAAATGACGCTGACCCGTCAGCAAGTTTCTGACGGGTCGGCGGAGCGTGGGCTACGTGAGCCAGGCGGTGAGCGGGTGGATCGCGAAGTAGACGACGAACAGCGCGGAGATGACCCACATCAGGACGTGGACCTCGCCGACTTGCCGCGGACGCAGCTTGATCAGCACGAAGGCGAGGAAGCCGGCGCCGATGCCGGCGGTGATCGAGTAGGTGAACGGCATCAGCACGATCGTCAGGAACGCCGGGATGGCGATCTCGAGGTCGTCCCAGTCGATGCCCTTGACCTGCTGCATCATCAGGAAGCCGACCAGCACCAGGGCCGGCACCGCCGCCTCGCTGCGGGATCACCCCGACGACCGGCGCGAAGAACATCGCGAGCAGGAACAGCAGACCGGTCACGACGCTGGCCAGGCCGGTGCGGGCACCGTCGGCGACACCCGAGGCCGACTCGATGTACGACGTGTTGCTGGAGACCGAGGCCGCGCCACCGGCCACCGCGGCCAGGGAGTCGACGATCAGGATCCGCTGGGTGTTCGGCGGCATGCCCTCGTCGTCGAGCAGGCTCGGCCTCGGCGCCGATCGCCGTCATCGTGCCCATCGTGTCGAAGAAGTCGGCGAGCAGCAGGGTGAAGACCAGCAGCGCCGCGGTCACGACGCCCGCGTGGTCCCAGGACCCGAGCAGGTTGAACTCGCCGAGCAGCTGGAGGTCGGGCTTGCCGACGATGTCGTCGGGCCAGGCCGGCACGGTGAGGCTCCAGCCGGTGGCGTTGACCCCGGCAGCGGTGAACGTGGGCCCGATCTCGGCGACCGCCTCGACGATGATCGCGACGACGGTGGTCACGACGATCGAGATCAGGATCCCGCCGCGCACCTTCAGCACGTGCAGCGCGAACACCAGGATCAGCCCGAGCGCGAACACGGCGACCGGCCAGCCCTGGAGCTGGCCGCCGAGGCCCGAGCTCGACCGGCACCGGCCCGACGCCGGTGCGGCGGACGAACCCGGCGTCGACGAGGCCGATGATGGTCAGGAACAGCCCGATGCCGACCGAGATCGCGACCTTGAGCTGCGACGGGACCGCGCGGAAGACCGCCTCGCGGAAGCCGGTGAGCACCAGCACCAGGATGATCACGCCCTCGATCACCACCAGGCCCATCGCGTCGGCCCAGGTCATCTGGCTCGCGACGGAGAACGTCACGAAGGCGTTCAGGCCGAGGCCCGTCGCCAGTGCCAGCGGGAAGTTGGCGACGACCCCCATCAGGATCGTGATCACGCCGGCCACCAGGGCGGTCGCCGCCGCGCATCGCCGCGAAGTTGCCGTTGGCGAGCTGGTCGCCGTTCATGTCCGTGCCCTGGAGCAGGATGATCGGGTTCAGCACGATGATGTAGGCCATCGTCAGGAACGTGACGAGGCCGCCGCGCACCTCCCGGCCCACGGTCGAGCCGCGCTGGCTGATCTTGAAGAACCGGTCGATCCCGGTGCTGCCGGCGTGCCCCACACTGGTCATCTCGGCAGCATGTCAGAGACGTCGCCGCTCCGCGAGAGTTGTCTGCTCCAGTCCGTGGGATAGCGTGCGGGTCGTGGAGCTGCGCGACAACCAGCCGATGAAGCACGAGTTCGGCAACCGGATCTACGTCGTCGCCGACGTCGAGCCGCTCGACGTCGACGGCGTACGCACGGTCCAGGTCGGCACCGCCGCCTTCTTCCTCGGCTTCATCGCCCTGCTGCCGTTCTACGGCGCGCTCGAGGACGACGGCCGCACCTGGTGGCTGTGGATGTGCCTGGCCGGGGTGGGCCTCGGCCTGTTCGGCATCGAGTACTGCCGTCGCCGCCGCGTCTTCCGCACCGAGGTGCTGGGCGAGGAGCCCGAGCACGACCGCGCCCCAGCCACTGAGGCCACTGAGCCCAGCCATTGGGCCCAGCCATTGGGCCTAGCAGGACGTCGATCTCGTCGAGGCTGAGCGTGTCGAAGACGTGCTCCGGCATCGGCGGGGTCTCCTGGCGCTTGGTCAGCCGCACCTCGGAGTGCGCCCCGCAGCCGTGGGTGAAGGCGACCACCCGGCCGTCGTCGTTGGCGTCGCCGTTGGCGCAGACGCCGAAGGTCTCCGACAGCGGCCCGGCGATCCGGACCAGGAAGCCGCAGGTCGTGCAGGGCTCGGGAGCCGACTGCGCGATGGCGGCGTCGGGGCCGGCGTCGCCGTCGTACCAGCGCTGGGCGGCGAGGTCGCGGCCCTCGATCGAGAGGGTGCGCACCCGGCCCAGGCCGAGGTCCTTGGCCACGGTGCGGATCTGCGCCTTGTCGTCGGAGTCGAGCGCGTCGTCGCCGACGAAGTACGTCGGCACCAGCCGCGGGTCGTCGTCGGCCACGGGCAGCAGGTCGCCCGGAGACAGGTCGCCGGGCTGGATCCGCTCGCGGTAGGGCACCCACTCGCGGCGCGACGATCGCGTCGTCGCCGGGCAGCAGCACGACCTCGTCGATCGTGATGTTGCGGAGCCGGTAGGCGCGGGTGACGGTGACGGCCCAGCGCCAGCCGACGTAGCCCTTGCGCTCGCAGGCGAAGAAGTGGGTGACCACGCGCTCGTCCTCGGCCAGGTGGCCGAGGTGGTCGCCGACGTCGGCGCCGTCGACCTCCTCGAGCAGCGCGGTGCGGGCTGCCTTGACCGCCGCGGCGGTGACGGCGACGGAGTCGGTCTCGACGTGGGTGGCAACGGACGTGGTCACGGCGACAGCATGACTCATGGCCGGTGCGCCTGTCAGTTCGGGCAGGGTGTCGGCGTTCGCTGTAGGTCCGAACGGGCAGGATGTGCGCATGAGCTCGGACCACTCCTGCCCCAGCCCGCCGCGGGCGGGCACCGGGGCCGGACGGCGGGGCGGGGGGCTCGTCGACCACCACCGGCGCCGACCGGGCCCGGGCGCTGGGGCGCGGTCTCGGCACCGGCGCGAAGGTGACCGGACGCGGCCTGCGCGGATCGGCTCGGGTGACCGGCCGGTTCGAGCTCCGCACACCATGCGGCAGGCCCAACGGGCGTCCAAGGCGCAGGGTGCCGAGCAGTCCGGCCTGTCGCGGCTGATCGAGCTGCACGCCGCCAACGCCGCGGGCGACGCCGCCGTCGCCATCTCGCTGGCGACCACCATCTTCTTCGCCGGCGCCACCAGCGAGGCCCGCGGCCAGGTCGCGCTCTTCCTGGGCCTGACCATGCTGCCGTTCGCGATCGTCGCGCCGCTGATCGGCCCGTTCCTCGACCGCTTCAGCCACGGCCGGCGCTGGGCGATCGGCGCGACCTTCGCCATCCGCGCCTTCCTGTGCTGGGTGCTGGCCAACGCGGTCGCCGACGAGTCCAACCTGCTCTACCCCGCGGCGCTCGGGATCCTGGTCTCCTCCAAGGCGTACGGCGTCACCCGCGCCGCCGCCGTACCCCGGCTGCGGCCGGCCGACCTGACCCTGGTCAAGGCCAACAGCCGGGTCAGCCTCGCCGGCGTCGTCGGCGCGGCCGTGTCCGCGCCGATCGCCGGCGGGCTCGCCGCCTTCTTCGGCACGGAGTGGACGCTGCGCTGGGCGTTCCTGCTGTTCGTGGTCGGCACCATCGTGGCGATCCGGCTGCCGAGCAAGGTCGACTCGACCGCCGGCGAGCAGGCGCATGGTGCTGCGCGGCGAGGATCGCCCGAGCGGCGCGGCACCCGGATCCCGGCCGTCCGTCGCCTTCGCGCTGCGCGCCAACTGCGGCCCGCGGTGGATGTCGGGCTTCCTCACGATGTTCATGGCGTTCCTGCTGCGCGACAACCCGATCGAGGGCTGGCGGCCCGAGCTGCTGATCGGCCTGGTGATCGGCGCCGCCGGCTCGGCAACACGCTCGGCATCTTCGCCGCCTCGATCCTGAAGAAGATCAACCCGGCGGTCACCGTGGTGGCCGCCCTGCTGGCCGACGCGGCGATGGCGCTGCTCTGCGCCGCTGTTCTACGGCTGCTCGCCGCTGGTGCTGCTCGGCCTCACCGCCGGCCTGGCCCAGGCCCTGGCCAAGGTCTCGCTCGACTCGACGATCCAGAGCAACGTGCCCACCCAGGTGCAGTCCAGCGCGTTCGCGCGCAGCGACACCACGCTGCAGCTGTCGTGGGTGGTCGGCGGCTTCGTCGGCATCGCCCTGCCGCTCAACCCGCACCTCGGCCTGGGCGTGGCCGTCCGCCGTGCTCGGCGCCTGGGCGGTCTTCGTCCTCGGCTCCCGTACGCCGGGCCCGCGCCCGCGCCCGACGGCCGGTCACCCCGCACCCAGCTCCTGAGCTCAGCCCCTGTCGCCGGCTGACCCGTCAGAAAGTTTCTGACGGGTCAGCGGGAACTTAGGGACGGGTCAGCGAGTCGGCAGTCAGAGCTCGAGCTCGTCGGCGAGGGCGCGGAGGAGCTTGGCGGCGGGCCGGGCGGTGCGGGCGTCGGGGTGCCGGCCGTGGCGGTAGGACTCGCCGACGCCGTCGAGCAGCCGGATCAGGTCCTCGACGATCGGGGCCATCTCCTCGGGCTTCTGGCGCTTGGCCACGGACTGGTTGCGGGTCACCGAGGCAGGGCGCGTCGAGCACCACCACCTGCAGCGCCTGGTCGCCGCGGCGGCCCTGGGCGATGCCGAACTCGACCCGGGTGCCCGCCTTCAGGGCGGTGGTGCCCTCGGGCAGCGCGTCGGCGTGGACGTAGACGTCCTCGCCCTCCTCCTGGGAGAGGAAGCCGAATCCCTTCTCGGCGCTGAACCACTTCACCTTGCCAGTGGGCACGGTCTCGACCCTTCTCGTTCTTGCACTGTCGTCCTCCGACCCGCTGTCGGGGCGACGGCGACAGGTTAGACGATGTGTCCGTCCAGCCACGACGGGAAATCCCGCAGGTCGTCCAGCACCACGTGGGTACCCGCGTCGAGCAGCTCCTCACGGGTGCAGCCGCCGGTGAGCACCGACACGCTGAGTGGCGCCGGCCGCGAGCGCTCCCTCCACGTCGTGGACGTGGTCGCCGACGTAGACGCTGGCCCCCTCGCGCCGCAGCACGTCGGCCTTGCCGATGCCCCACACCCAGCCCTCGAGCACGTCGACGTCGAGCCCGAGGTGGTCGAGGTGCAGCTGGGCGTTGGGGGCGAACTTGCCGGTGACCACGACCACCCGGCCGCCGTGACGGCGTACGGCGGCGAGCGCCTCGTGCGGCGCCCGCGAGCACCGGCACCGACGTCGACCGCGTGCGTCGGGGTAGAGCGCACGGAACCGGTCGCCCGCCGGGCCGATCGCCTCGTCGGCGAGGTGCGCCGGCAAGCATCGGCTCCAGCGGCGGCCCGAGCCGCGCGGTCATCTCGGCCACCGGGAACTCGACGCCCAGCTCGGCGCCCAGCACGCGTCAGCACGGCGCCGAAGCCCGGCGCGGTGTCGATCAGCGTCATGTCGAGGTCGAAACCGACGACGAGCCGACCCTCCGTGTCCCACCTGCATGTCCCCCAGCCTAGGTCGGCGATTCTGAGGTCGCCGGACACGAGTGGGGCTGGTGAGCCAGAATGGACGTTCCCATGACGAAGGACCAGCGCGTGCACGACCCCCAGCGACCAGCGAGCGGCGTACGCCGCGCGCTGGCTGTCGTGCTGCTCGCCTCCGCCGCGTGCTCGCCGTCCGACCTCGGCGACAGCCGACGAGTCGCCGTCCCTCTACCTGGTCACCCTCGACGGCCCGGGCCTGTCGGGGCTGAGCCCGGCCTGCCGCCGGTCCTGGCGAGCCTCAGGATGGGCGCCGCAGCAGGACGCGGGTGCTCGCCTCCGTCGGCGCGCCCGACCCCGTCTACCGCTGGCACACGGCGCTCAACGGGTTCGCCGTCGAGCTCACCGAGACCCAGGCCGAGCGAGCTGGCCGGCAACCCGAGGTCGCGCTGGTCGAGCGCCAACGAGGTCCGGCCGCTGGCCGCGCACCGACCCCTCGCGCCGTCTCGCAGTCGCGCCGGACGGTCCGAGCCAGGGCGGCGCCGGCACCGTGATCGGCGTGGTCGACTCCGGCATCGCCCCCGAGAGCCGCGCTCTTCGCCGACGTGCCCGAGCTCGGCGCGCGCCCGGCCGGCTTCCACGGCGCCTGCGCCGACGGCGAGCGCTGGGACCCCGACACCTGCGACGGCAAGCTCGTGGCGGCCCAGTGGTTCGTGGCCGGCTTCGGCGAGGACCACCTGCGGGCCGCCTCCAGCGCTGTCGCCGCGCGACACCGACGGCCACGGCACCCAGATGGCCTCCATCGCGGCCGGCAACTCCGGCGTCACCGTCGGGTGCCGGGTGACCCGGCCAGTCGCTCGGCAACTTCGGCGGCATGGCGCCGCAGGCCAGGCTCGCGGTCTACAAGGCGTGCTGGGGAGCGCCCGACCCGGCCGACGACGGCTGCGCCACCGCCGACCTGGTGACCGCGATCGACCGGGCCACCCGCGACGGCGTCGACGTGCTCAGCCTCGTCGGTCGGCGGCCCCGACCGAGCTCGACACCGTCGAGCGGGCGCTGCTCGGGCGCCGCCGAGGCCGACTCGTGGTCGTCGCGCCGCGCCGGCAACGACGGCTCCGCGGCGTACGCCGGCCACCCGAGCCCGTGGGTGACCACCGTCGGCGGCACCACCGCCGCCACTGCGCAAGGGCGGGTCGTGCGCGACTCGGGCGACGCCGCTGACCGGCGCCATGGTCGCGACCCATCCGGTCGGTCCGGCGCGACTGGTGCTCGGGCTCGCGTGGCGGCACCGGGCTCGACGCCGCGAGGCGGCCCGGGTCTGCGCTCCCGGCAGCCTCGACGCCGGGCCGTGGCCGACCGGATCGTGCTCTGCGAGCGGGGCGCGGTCGGGCCGCGTCGACAAGTCCCGCGCGGTGAGCCTCGCCGACGGCGTCGGCATGGTGCTGGTCAACGACACCCGCGGCTCGCTCGACGAGGACTTCCACAGCGTGCCCACCGTGCACCTGGCGCGGCGGAGGGCCGCGAGCTGGTGCAGCTGGCTCGCCCGACACCCCCAGGGCCGCGTCTCGCTGCGACCTGTGGGGGTCGTGCCCTCGCACCCACCGTCGCCCGCTGGTCCAGCCACGGCGACCCGTCGTCGTCGCTGCTGAAGCCCGACCTGGTGGCTCCCGCGACCGGCATCCTGGGCGGCGTACCGACCGACAGCCGCGGGGTCGCCTGGGACTTCGTCACCGGCACCTCCGCCGCCACGGCGTACACGACCGGCGTCGCCGCGACCCTGCTGGCCAGCCGCGACCTGTCGGCCAGCGCCGTGCGCTCGGCCCTGGCCACCACCGCACAGCCGCTGCGGAGCGGCGTGCTCTCCGCGGGCGCCGGCCGGGTCCGGCCAGGCGACACCGAGACCCCCGGGCTGATCTACCCGCTCGACGCCGGCGACTACCGCGCCTGGCTCGAGGGGCGGCTGACCCAGCTCAACACCCCGTCGCTGCTGCTCCGCGGCAGCCAGGACTCCGCCGAGCGGACGGTGACCAACGTGGGCCGCCGCGCCCGCTACTTCTCCTCGCACGCCGTCGGCTTCCGCCACCGCGTGACGGTGACCCCCGCGGCCCTCCGGCTCGCCCCCGGCGAGTCGGCCACGTACCGGGTCACGGTGGCGGGCCGCGGTCGTGCCGCCCGCCTCGACGACGGCTACGTCGTGTGGCGGGGCGCGTCCGGCACGGTCACCCGAATTCCGGTACTGATCTCCCGCTAGCCGGAGATAGGTTCGGCAGGTGACCGCTGCTCCCACCCTCCCGCTGCACACCGAGCGGCTGGTGCTGCGCACCGCCGTGCCCATCGACCTGCCCGCCCTGCTGGCCTACTACAGCGACGCCGACGTCGTCCGCCACCTGCTGCACGGCGTGCTCGACGAGACCGGCGTCGCCGAGAAGCTGGCGAAGTTCGAGGCCAACGTCGCCCCGGCCCGCGTCGACGACGCCCTCAGCATCGTGATCGAGCACCAGGGCGAGGTCATCGGTGACCTGATGCTGCGGCTGACGGCTGGGGACCCGCCGTCGCTCGCCGAGATCGGCTGGGTGTCGAACCCCGCCCATGCCGGCCGGGGTTTCGTGACCGAGGCCGCCCGGGCCCTGATCGGCCTCGGGTTCCGCCACTACGGGCTGCACCGGATCTATGCGCAGCTCGACGCCCGCAACGACTCCTCGGCACGACTCTGCGAGCGGCTCGGGATGACCCGCGAGGCGCACTTCCGCCACGACTACTGGAGCAAGGGCGAGTGGACCGACTCCCTGCACTACGGGCTGCTGCGCGAGGAGTGGGACGACCTGGTCGGCTGACCGCTCAGGCCAGGCCCAGCTGCTTCGCCGACTCCTCGCGCATCTGGACCTTGCGGATCTTGCCGGTCACCGTCATCGGGAAGTCGTCGACGACCACGACGTAGCGCGGGATCTTGTAGTGCGCGAGGCGGCCGTCGGCGTACGCGCGGACGGCGGCCGCGTCGAGCGGGTCGGCGCCGGACCTCATCCGGACCCAGGCGCACAGCTCCTCGCCGTACTTCTCGTCCGGTACGCCGATCACCTGGACGTCCTCGATGTCGGGGTGGCCGTAGAGGAACTCCTCGATCTCGCGGGGATAGATGTTCTCACCGCCGCGGATCACCATGTCCTTGATCCGGCCGACGATGTTGCAGTAGCCGTCGTCGCGCATCTCGGCCAGGTCGCCGGTGTGCATCCAGCCGTCGGCGTCGATCGCCTCGGCGGTCTTCTCCGGGTCGTCCCAGTAGCCGAGCATCACGGAGTAGCCGCGGGTGCAGAACTCGCCGGTCTCCCCGCGCGGCACGGTCTCGCCGGTGACGGGGTCCACCACCTTGATCTCCACGTGCGGGTGGACCCGGCCGATGGTCGCCGTCCGCCGCTCGAGGTCGTCGTCGGCGCGGGTCTGGCACGACACCGGTGACGTCTCGGTCATGCCGTAGGCGATCGCGACCTCGGCCATGTGCATCTCGTTGACGCAGCGCTTCATCACCTCGACCGGGCAGATCGAGCCGGCCATGATCCCGGTGCGCAGCGACGTGAGGTCGTAGTCGGCGAACGTGGGCGCGTTCTGCATCGCGATGAACATCGTCGGTACGCCGTAGACGCCCGTGCAGCGTTCGTCGGCGATCGCGCGCAGCGTGGCCTCGGGGTCGAAACCGGGCGCGGGGATCACCATCGTGGTGCCGTGGGAGGTGCAGCCGAGGTTGCCCATCACCATGCCGAAGCAGTGGTAGAAGGGCACGGGGATGCACAGCCGGTCCTCCGGGCCGAGGTTGATCAGCTCGGTCGTGAGGTAGCCGTTGTTGAGGATGTTGCGGTGGCTGAGCGTCGCGCCCTTGGGATAGCCGGTGGTGCCCGACGTGTACTGGATGTTGATCGCGTCGTCCGGCGACAGCTCGGCCATCCGCGCCGTCACCGCGTCGTCGGGCTGGCCGGCACCCCCCGCGACCAGCCCGGCCCAGTCGTCGGTGTCGAGGTAGACCACGCGCTCGAGCCTGGGGCAGTCGTCCCGCACCTGCTCGACCATGGCGCGGTAGTCGCTGGTCTTGAAGCTCGACGCCGCGATCAGCAGCCGCAGCCCGGACTGGTTGACGGCGTACGCCAGCTCGTGGGTGCGGTAGGCCGGGTTGACGTTGACCAGCACGATGCCGGCCTTGGCGGTGGCGTACTGGACCAGCGTCCACTCCGCGCAGTTCGGCGCCCAGATGCCGACCCGGGTCGCCCTTCTGCGAGCCCGGCCGCCATCAGCCCCCGCGCGAGGTCGTCGACGTCGCGCTCGAGCTCGGCCCAGGTCCAGCGGCGCCCGCTCGCCACCTCGACCAGGGCCTCGCGGTCGGCGTGCGCGGCGACCGTGCGCGCGAAGTTGGCGCCGATCGTCTCCTCCAGGAGCGCCGGCTCGGGCTCACCCGCGGCATAGGACTCCATGGCCTCGAACGTACGCCTCAAGGGTTGGCCAGCGGTAGGTCAGCCGGTCAGCTCCGCCACCAGGGCCGCGGTCGCCGGCACGGTCTCGGCGCCCGCCCGGTGCACGATCCCGAACGTCCGGGACCCGAAGACCCGGCTCTGCCTGACCTCGACGTCGGGGTGGCGGAAGGCCTCCAGCGCCGAGCGCGGCAGCAGCGCGACCCCGAGGCCGACGGCGACCAGGTTCTGCACCACGACGTAGTCGTCGGTCACGTGGCGCACATCGGGCTCGAACGACGCCCCGGCGCAGCGCCACCGCGTGCTCGCGGCAGCGCTCGCAGCCGACGATCCAGGGCTCGCCGCCAGGTGCCTCATCGTCGAGCCCCCGGCGCCGGGCGAACGGATGGCCCGGCGGTACGACGAGGTCGACCGGTTCGGTGGCCAGCGGCCGCCAGACCAACCGGCCGCCGTCGACGGGTTCCCGTCGTCGTAGCCGAACGAGCGCGAGGTCGACCTCCCCCCTCTCGAGCAGCGCCGACCGCCTCCGGCGGCTCGGCCTCGGTGAGGGCCACGTCAACCTCCGGGTGGCGGCGACGCAGCGCCGGCGACGCCTGGCACCGCGGTGGCCGCGGCCGACGGGTACGCCGCCAGCCGCACCCGGCCGCGGCGAAGGTCGGTGAGGGTGGCCAGCTCCTCGTCGGCCATGTGCAGCTGGCCGGCGATCGCGTCGGCGCGGGAGAGCAGGACGCGGCCGGGCTCGGTCAGCTCGACGCCGGTGGGCGACCGCCAGCAGCAGGGCGCAGCCGGCCTGGCGCTCCAGCGCCCGCAGGTGCTGGCTCACCGCCGGCTGGGTCCACCCGGTTCGGGCGGCACCGCTGATCGACCCGGCCCGGGCGACCTCACGGAAGATCATGAACCGCATGGGTCCATCCGCAGGCATAAGCCCTGGTTATGGGTCGGCGAAGAAGTTCGGCTCTTCCCGGGACCTCCACACCGTTCCACGTGAGGCATGAAGACGATCGGGCTGATCGGCGGCCTCAGCCTGGTACTCCACCGCGCAGTACTACCGCGTGCTCAACGAGCAGGTTCAGGCGCGGCTCGGCGGACACGCCTCGGCGTCGGTCACCCTGCGGTCACTGGACTTCGCGGCGTACGCGCCCACCAGACAGGCCGGCGACTGGGCGGGCGCCGGGCGGATGCTCGCCGACGCGGGGCGGCGCTGCCAGGACACGGCGCGGACGTGGTGCTGATCTGCTCCAACCTGATGCACCGGGTCGCCGACGAGGTCGGAGGCAGCGCTCGACGTCCGTTGCTCGGGATCACCGACGCGATCGCCGACCGGGCCCGGGACCAGGGCTGGTCGCAGGTGGGCGTACTCGGTGCGCGCTGGGTGATGGAGGAGGACTTCTACGTCGGTCGGCTCGCCGGCGCCGGGCTCGCGTGCACGTGCCCGGGCCCGCGGACCGCACACTGGTGGACCGGGTCATCTTCGACGAGCTCACCCAGGGCACTGGTCACGAGCTCGCGGGCGGCGTACGCCGACGTGATCGGGCGGCTGGCGGAGGACGGAGCGGAGGCGGTCGTGCTGGGCTGCACCGAGATCGAGCTGCTGGTCGGGCCGGCCGATCACCGCTCCCGCTGCTCGACTCGATGCGGGTCCACGCGGAGGCGGCGGTCGACTTCGCCCTGGCGGACCGAACATCGGCCGCGTCGAGTCCGTCGTCTCCGGCCAGTCCACGCGGGTCGGGCGTCTTGACGTAGGGTCGCCGCGTGGCCGACACCGTCCGCCGCAAGGCGCCCCTGTGGCTCGAGACGCTCATCCTGCTCGTGATCGCGGTGGCCTTGGCCCTGGGCCTCAAGACGTTCTTCGTGCAGGCCTTCTACATCCCGTCGTCGTCGATGCGGCCGGGCCTGGTCGTCAACGACCGGATCCTCGTGGAGAAGCCGTCCTACTGGTTCGGCGGCGAGCCCGAGCGGGGCGACGTCGTGGTCTTCGAGGACCCCGGCGGCTGGCTGCCCGGCCCCGACCCCGGCCCCACCAACGCGGTGACCCGCGCCATGGCCGCGATCGGCCTCTACCCCACCGGCGGCCACCTGGTGAAGCGGGTGGTCGGCAGTCGCCGGCGACACGATCGTGTGTTGCGACGAGGAGGGCCGGCTCTCGATCAACGGCTACCCGATCGACGAGGACGACTTCATCGCCCCCCAGAGCAAGTGCGACCGCCCGATGCCGCGGGGGTAGTGAGACTGGTCGGTCGGCCCGATCCCTGGGCCGCCTCTTCGTGATGGGCGACAACCGCGCGGATCCGCGGACTCCTCCAAGGCTCTGCATCGAGGCACGGCCCGGCTGCGACCCCGAGGGGCGTTCGTCTCTGCCGACCTGGTCGTCGGCAAGGTGTTCGCCCTCGTGTGGCCCATCAGGCGCTTCGACTGGATCGGCCGCCGGACGCCTTCGACGACGTGCCCGACCCGAGCTGAGCCCGGCCGGTCCGCCCGCTAGGCCCGACCCTCCGCCTGGGCGGCGAGCGCCTTGAGAGCGAGCGGCGCGTCTGCGGTGACCATCGGCCCGATGTCGTCGGCGCCGGGACCCTCGATCGTCGTGGTCACCGTGACCTCTGCGCCACCGGAGACCCCGCGCACGTGGTGGTCAATCCGGATGACTTACCAGCTCACCGAGCGTGAGCTGGTCGAGGTAGCGCTCGCCCGGCGAGACCACCTCGAGAGTGAACGGCGCCTCGATCCCGCCGCGCAGGCTCATCGTGCCTGCCGTCCCGGCCGCGAACGGCCCGTCGAGCGCGACCGCCTCTACCGCGGGGTCCCAGGTCGCCCAGGTGGCGACGTCGCCCCACAGCGCCCAGACCGCCGCCGGGCTCGCCGTCGTGGTCACGCTTCCGGAGTGCTCAAAGCTCATGTGTCGCGTCCTACC
>CAWHKK010000004.1:0-42573 GCA_963829975.1 uncultured Actinomycetota bacterium | reverse complement strand
CCTCCTCGATCGCGGCGCGCGTCGCGGAGACGGCGTCCTCGATGCGATGCTTCTTCTCCTTCAGCTCCACCTCGGTGGCCGCGCCGACCTTGATCACGCAGACACCGCCGGCCAGCTTGGCGAGGCGCTCCTGGAGCTTCTCGCGGTCCCAGTCGGAGTCGGTGGACTCGATCTCGGCCTTGATCTGGTTGACCCGGGCCTCGACAGCGGACGGGTCGCCGCCGCCGTCGATGATCGTGGTGTCGTCCTTGGTGATGACGACGCGACGGGCGGTGCCCAGCACCTCGAGGCCGACCTGGTCGAGCTTGAGCCCGATCTCAGGAGCCACGATCTCGGCGCCAGCGAGAGCCGCGATGTCCTGCATCATCGCCTTGCGGCGGTCACCGAAGGCAGGACTCTTCACCGCGACGGCGTTGAAGGTGCCGCGGATCTTGTTGACCACCAGGGTCGAGAGTGCCTCGCCCTCCACGTCCTCGGCGAGGATGAACAGCGACTTGCCCGACTGCATGACCTTCTCCAGCAGCGGCAGCAGATCGGCAATCGCCGAGATCTTCCCCTGGTGGAGCAGGATGTAGGGGTCCTCGAGGACGGCCTCCATCCGCTCGGGGTCGGTGACGAAGTACTGCGAGATGTAGCCCTTGTCGAACTGCATCCCCTCGGTGAACTCCAGCTCGGTGCCCATGGTGTTGGACTCCTCGACGGTGATCACGCCGTCCTTGCCGACCTTGTCGAAGGCCTCGGCCAACAGCTCGCCGATGTGGCTGTCACGGCTCGAGATCGTGGCCACCGAAGCCATGTCTTCCTTCGAGTCCACCTCCCGGGCAGCCTCGAGCAGCGCGTTGCTGACGGCCTCGGCGGCGGCGTCCATGCCGCGCTTGAGACCCATCGGGTTGACGCCGGCAGCTACCGCGCGCAGGCCCTCGTGGACCATCGACTGGGCCAGGACGGTCGCGGTCGTCGTGCCGTCACCGGCGACGTCGTTGGTCTTGGTCGCGACCTCTTTGGTGAGCTGGGCGCCGAGGTTCTCGAACGGGTCGTCCAGCTCGATCTCACGTGCGACGGTCACACCGTCGTTGGTGATGGTGGGTGCGCCCCACTTCTTGTCCAGCACGACGTAGCGGCCTTTGGGGCCGAGCGTCACCTTGACCGCGTTGGCGAGGGCATCCACGCCACGCTCGAGGGCGCGTCGGGCACCTTCGTCGAACTCCAGGATCTTGGGCATAGCTCTCCTCTAACGAGTTCGGGTCGTGCGGCCAGGAGTGCGCGCTAGCGCACCCTGGACCACACGACCCGGTGTGAATCAGGAAACGACTGCGAGAACGTCGCGCGCGGAGAGGATGAGCAGATCGTCCCCGCCGTACTTGACCTCGGTGCCGCCGTACTTGCTGTAGATGACCTTGTCGCCGACGGCCACGTCCAGGGGGACGCGGTTGCCGTTGTCGTCGACCCGGCCGGGACCGATCGCCAGGACCTCGCCCTCCTGGGGCTTCTCCTTGGCGGTGTCGGGGATGACCAGGCCGGAAGCCGTGGTCTGCTCGGCGTCGAGGGGCTTGACGACGATGCGGTCCTCGAGAGGCTTGATGTTGACCGACACGATGTCGACCTCCACTTTCTCACAATTGTTGAAGCAGTTGTCTGAACTCTTGTCTGGCTGCTGGAGGACGGGTTGCCCTCCCACGTTGGGGCTTGCTGGAGGTACGCCGTCGCGGGGGTCGCACTTCTTCGCAAGCACTGGCAATCTCATTGAGAGAGTGCCAAGACAGAAACTAGCACTCACCCCCAGCGAGTGCCAGCGGGGTCCGGTTCGACGCGCTGACAGGATGGTCCGATGGACCTCGAAGCGTTCCGGTGGCTGCTGACCGACGACGGGCAACAGCTGCTGGCCCGTGCGGCCAAGTCTTCACCAGGGCGCGCGGTGGGCGGCGATGTGGGTGCGGAGTTCCGCGTGCAGGAGGAGCTGCGGCGTACGGCGACGGCTGAGCAGGTTGCCGCGGCGCTGACCCAGACAACTCTGCGGGAACGGGGCATCGCGAAGTTCGGCGCTGAAGCCGCCTTGATGTACTTCACCCCCGATGGGCTCGAGCAGGCCACCCGCCCTCGCGTCGCTGCTCACCGGGCGGCCCGGTTGGCGGCGTTCCAGACCACCACCATGATCGACCTCGGCTGCGGCATCGGTGGCGACCTCCTCGCGGCCAGCCGAGCCGGCCTGACCTGCGCCGCCGTCGACCTTGACCCGCTGCGCGTCGCGGTGGCCGAGGCCAACCTCGCTGCACTGAACCTGCCCGGCGCCGTGGGCGTCGCCGACGCCACCAAGGTGGACATCTCCCCCTTCGACGTGGCGTTCGCCGATCCGGCGCGGCGTTCGGGGCGGGGCCGCACCTTCCGGGTCGATGACTGGACACCGCCCTGGACGTTCGTGGAGACCCTGTTCGCCGGCGACGCCGTGGTCAAGGTCGCCCCTGGGATCCCGCACAGCTTGGTGCCTGACGGGGTCGAGGCTGAGTGGGTGAGCGATCATGGCGAGGTCAAGGAGGCAGCGCTGTGGTCGGGCCAACTGGCCTCGGCTCGACGCCGAGCGACCGTGATCGGTGATGGCGGCCTGGCGACGCTGACCGAGGAGGACGATCCGGGAGCCGGCGTACGAGCCGTCGGGGCGTTCATCTACGAGCCGGACGGCGCCGTGATCCGCGCCGGTCTGGTCACCGCCGTGGCGGCCGGGGTCGACGGTGGCCTGGTCGACGAGCACATTGCCTACGTGACCTCCGACGGGTCCTTCCACACTCCGTTCGCCCGGGGCTACCAGGTGCTGGCCCGACTCCCCTACCGCGAGAAGCCGCTGCGAGCCGCCCTGCGGGAGCGCAACATCGGCCGGCTGACGATCAAGAAGCGTGGCGTCGACATCGTGCCCGAGGAGCTACGCCGGCGCTTGGCGCTGTCCGGTGACGAGGGGGCCACCATCATCTTGACCAGGGTCGACGGCAAGGGAACCGCGCTCCTGGTGACCCCCTTCTGAGACCGTGGGGGGCACGCCTCAGCCCTGACCGAGCGCCGCCCTTTCGGCACCGATCGTGGTGTCGTCTCCGTGTCCGGTGTGGACGACGGTCTCGGCGGGCAGCGCGAACAGCCGGGCCCGGATGGACTCCACGATCAGGTCCGGGTCACTGAAGGAGCGACCGGTCGCGCCGGGGCCGCCCTGGAAGAGCGTGTCGCCGGTGAACACGCAGCCGAGCGCCGCCGCGTGCAAGCACACGGCGCCCGGCGCGTGACCCGGCGTGTGGAGCACCTGCAGCGTGGTGCCGCCTACTTCGATCGTCATGCCGTCGGCCAGGTCGACGTCCCAGAGCTCGTCGGTGTGGGTGAGCTCCCACAGCGGTCGGTCGTCGGGGTGCAGCAGGATGGGTGCGACGGTGCGCAGCCGCAGGGCTGGCGCCACCCGCACGTGGTCGTCGTGGGCGTGAGTGCAGACGATCGCCTTGACCTTGCGGTCACCGACCAGCGCCATGATGTCGCCGACGTCGTGCGGCGCATCGATGACGATGCACTCGGTGTCGTCACCGACCACCCAGATGTTGTTGTCGACCTCGAAGGTCTCACCGTCGAGGCTGAAGGTCCCGCTCGATACGGCGTGGTCGACCCGGGTTGCCGAGGCAGCCATCAGAGGATCACCACCGAACGCAAGACGTCGCCGTGATGCATCTTCACGAACGCAGCCTCGATGTCACCGATGCCGATCTCCTCAGACACGAACGCGTCGAGGTCCAGCCGGCCCCGTTGGTAGAGGTCGACCAGCATCGGGAAGTCGCGCGAGGGCAGGCAGTCGCCGTACCAGCTGGACTTGAGGGCGCCGCCACGACCGAAGACGTCGATCAGTGGGAGGTCGGGGACCTTCATGTCCGGAGTCGGTACGCCGACCAGGACGACCGTGCCGGCGAGGTCGCGGGCGTAGAAGGCCTGCTTCCAGGTCTCGGGCCGACCGACGGCTTCGATCACGACGTCGGCGCCCTCGGCACCTCCCTCGACCCCGCCGCCACAGATCTCCTTGATCGCGGCCACCGGGTCGCCAAGGCTCGAGTCCACCACGTGGGTGGCGCCCATCGCCTGCGCCTGCTCGAGCTTCTTGGCATCGATGTCGACTGCGATGATCGCGCTGGCTCCGGCCAGGGCGGAGCCGGCGATCGCCGCCATACCGACGCCGCCGCAGCCGATCACGGCCACGGTCTTGCCGCGGGTCACCCGCCGGTGTTGATGGCCGCACCGATGCCGGCCATCACGCCGCAGCCGAGCAGCCCCACCGCGGCCGGACGGGCCGTCGGGTCGACCTTGGTGCACTGGCCGGCGGCGACCAGGGTCTTCTCCGCGAACGCGCCGATCCCGAGGGCCGGCGAGAGCTCGGTGCCGGCATCGGCCCATCGGCGAGCGTCATCTTCTGGGTCGCGTTGTGGGTGGCGAAGCAGTACTGCGGCTCGCCCCGATCGCAGGCCCGGCAGTCACCGCAGACGGCGCGCCAGTTGAGGATCACGAAGTCGCCGGGTGCGACGCTCGGTGACGCCGGAGCCGACCGACTCCACGATGCCCGACGCCTCGTGGCCGAGCAGGAACGGGAAGTCGTCGTTGATGCCGCCCTCGCGGTAGTGCAGATCGGTGTGGCACACACCGCAGGCCTGCACCTCACCACGGCCTCCCCCGGCCCCGGGTCGGGCACGTTGATGGTCACCACTCAACAGGCTGCCCCTTGCTTCGCGCGATGACTGCCTGGACCTGCTGCATGGCGCTCCCTCTACGTCGGTGCCTGGAGCGCCCATGCAACCCCATGGAGGGTCAGCCGTCGAAACCGGCACGCCCTGGTCCTCCGTCCGTCCGCGCACTTCCCAACCCCGATTGCAACCATCTTGGCGACGTTCGCGTCTTGGACACGTGAACGAAGGAGGAATGGCAATGCAGCTCGCAGCGCCGCCCGAGGACCGAGACTGGACTCATGGCGTCTCAGGACGCACACCAAGGACGAGGAGTTCACCGCCTACCTCCATGCCCGGCAGCCCAGCCTGCTGCGCACGGCATACCTGCTGACCGGCGACCGCAACCACCGCCGAGGACGTGCTGCAGACCTCGCTGGCCAAGCTCTACCTGGCCTGGGACAAGGTCCGCGACCGCGACTCCGTCGACGCCTACGTACGCCGGATCATGGTCAACGAGAACAACTCGATGTGGCGCCGCGGCTGGAAGAAGCGCGAGTTCGCCACCGAGGCAGTCCCGAGCGACCGCGAGGTCCGCGACGACTATGACGAGGGCACCAACGACGCCCTCTGGCAGGTGGTGCAGAGCCTGCCGCCGAAGGCCCGGGCGGTCGTCGTGCTCCGCTACTACGAGCAGCTGAGCGAGGCCGAGACCGCCGACGTGCTCGGCATCTCGGTCGGCACGGTCAAGAGCCAGTGCAGCCGAGCCCTGGCAGCCCTGCGCGACCGCGTCCCTGCAGACCTGAACCCCCGCCACCGGGAGGAGGACCGATGAACGACGAGCACGCCCCGACGAGCACGACGCCCTGGGAGTCCGAGATGAGCCGCGAGTTCGACCAGCGCGTCCGCGACCTCCACGAGGCACCACTGACCTTCGACAACGTGAAGGGCAAGGCCATGACCATCCGACGCAACCGACGGATCGCCGTCGCCGGCGGCATCCTCGCCGCCGCCGCAGTCATCGTCCCCGTCGCCGTCCTCGCCGGCAACGGCCTGGGCAGCGCCGACGACGGTGGCCCCGGCTTCGCCAGCAACTCGGCGTCACCCACCCAGGCGACCGACCCCAACGATCCCACGCCGCCGACCGACGCACCCGGGTCTGCCGTGGGCGTCTCGCTACCTCGAGGGATCGGCCTGGCACCGCGTGGACGGCTCGACGGTGGATCTGGACCAGGCGTACTTCTCCGCAGTGGAGCTGGGCGACCAGCTGGTCGCCACGAGCAACACCGACGGCAGGCTCAACGTCGATGTGATCGACGCCGACGGCGGCATTGCTGACTCGTTCGAGGCCCTGTCATACCCGGCGGCCAACGCCGACCACACCACGGTCGCGTACATCGCCATCGACGGCACCCTGATGACGCGCTGGAGCGACGGTGAGGTCGCCATGGGAGAAGGCTTCGTGGATGGCGACTCGATCGCCGGCCTGACCGGCGGCCCGGACTGCCACGAGGTGGTGGACGGCTGCGTGGTGTTCATCAACCACGGTGACGGCTCCCCTGCGGAACTGCTGGACTCCCACGGCATCCGCGACCTGGCGATGCCAGGAGCGCTCAAGCTCAACGACGTCTCTTCCTCGGGCCTGCTGGCCGCGCAGACCGAGTCGACCGACACGGGCTCGTGCAGCGTCGTGTTCGATCGGACCACGAACGACAACATCTTCGAGACGTGCGACGCCACGCTGTTCGCCATCTCCCCGGATGGCAGGCACGTCACCGGCAGCTCGGCGTACCTGGACGGCATCGGGCCCGCCTACGTCACCATCCTCGACGCGACCGATGGCACGGAGCTGGCTCGCTTGACCCCGACGAACGGCTTCGTCCGGGAGTCGGTCTGGGAGGACCCGGACCACGCACTGGTCACCACCTACGAGCAGGGCGAGTGGCGGATCTTCCGCCTCGGTGTCGACGGCTCGTCCGAGCAGGTGCTGGCGAGCAGCGACGGAGACGAGGGGACCCCGCCGTTCACGCTCCTCGACGGATCCTGAGCTGGGTGTACTGATCGGGCACCGCCACCGCTACACCAGGACGGTGGTGACCGGCAGGCTGCTGTCGGCGGGCAGCCCGAGGTCCGAGGGAGCTCGGCCCCGCAGGACCATCTCCGCACCGAGTGCGGCAACCATGGCGCCGTTGTCGGTGCACAGTCCGGGCCGCGGCACCCTCACGTGGATGCCGGCCTTGCCAGCCCGTTCCTCCGCCATCTGACGGAGGCGCGAGTTGGCCGCCACCCCGCCGCCGATGAGCAGATGATCGATGCCCTCGGCCGCCGCCGCCGCGAGCGCCTTGCGCACCAGCACGTCGCACACTGCCTCTTGGAAGGAGGCGGCGACGTCGTGGACGGGCACCGGCTCACCCGAGCGTTCGCACGCCTCGACCCATCGGGCGACCGCGGTTTTGAGACCGGAGAAGGAGAAGTCGAAGCGATGCCGCTCGAGGTCGCGCCGGGCAGTGAGCCCGCGTGGGAAGTCGATGGCGACGCTGTTGCCCTCGCGCGCGACCCGGTCGATGTGCGGCCCACCCGGGAACGGCAGCCCGAGCAGCCGGGCGACCTTGTCGAAGGCCTCTCCGGCGGCGTCGTCGATCGTGACCCCCATCGGGTCGATGTCACCGGTCACGTCCTCGACCTTGAGCAGGCTCGAGTGGCCGCCGCTGACCAGCAGGGCCAGACAGGGCTGCGGCAGTGGTCCGTGTTCGAGCTGATCGACTGCCACGTGTGCGGCCAGGTGGTTGACGCCGTAGATCGGCTTGCCGAGGGCGACGCCAGCGCCTTGGCGGCGGCCACGCCGACCAGCAAGGCTCCCACCAGACCCGGCCCGCTGGTCACCGCGATGGCGTCGACATCCGAGATGGCGATCCCGGCGGTGTCGCAGGCGCGCTCGATGGTCGGCACCATCGCCTCGAGGTGCGCGCGGCTGGCCACCTCGGGCACCACGCCTCCGAAGCGAGCGTGCTCGTCGACGCTGCTGGCCACTGCGTCCGCCAGCAGCTCGCGCCCGCGCACGATCCCGACCCCGGTCTCGTCGCACGAGGTCTCGATGCCGAGGATCAGGGGGGCGTCGTTCACGTGCCCATTGTGCCGACCGCCGCCTCGTTCGCCGACTAGGACCCGGCAGCAGACCGCAGGTCTCGCCGCATCACGACCGCGGTGGAGCCGTCGCGGTAGTAGCGGGCCCGGCGGTCTATCTCGACGAAACCCTGTCGGGCGTAGAAGGCGATCGCGGGGTCGTTCTCGTCACGCACCTCCAGCAGCAACCGGTCGGCCAGTCCGGCCCTGGCCCGCGTGATGATGGCCTCGAGCAGGCCCGTGGCGAGACCGCTGCGGCGGTGGCTCTCGGCGACTGCGATCCGTTGCAGCTCAGCGATCTCGGCGACGATGCTGGCTACGGCGTAGCCGACGACCTGGCGCTCCACCTCGGCCACGACGTAATGCACCGTTGGCAGCTCACCCCTGATGCCCTGCTCCACCAGCCAGGGCGACCAGGCGTCGGCACCCAGGCACTCGGCTTCCAATCGGGCGACCGCCGTGATGTCCAGGTGGTCGGCGGCCCTGATCACGAGACCCGCTTGGGTGTCCGCGAGACCTGCGCGTCCGGGCGACGGAGGTAGAGGGGCTCGGCGGCGGTGAGCTCGGCCCGCTGTTCGGAGACGCAGCGGGCGAGCCAGCCGGCGGAGGGACGCACTGGTCCGCGACCGTGAGGGAAGTGCTCCGGGTAGAGACCGGCGCCCTCACCCACCACCGGCAGCGTCGACGCCAGCTCGGCGGGTTTGTCGACGACCGGGCCGGAGGTGCGCGCTCCCGACTCGTCGTACGTCGCGAAGTAGACCTCTTTGCGACGCGCGTCGGTCGCCACCACGAAGTCGCCTGCAACGGCTCCGGTCAAGGCGGCCTCCACGGCGAGCACATCCAGCGAGCACACGCCGTGAACGGGGATGTCGAGCACGAACGCCAGGGTCCGTGCCGTGACCAGGCCCACCCGGAGCCCGGTGAACGGGCCGGGCCCGGTGCCCACACCGATGGCGCTCAGGTCCTGCCTGACCACCCCTGCCTCGCGCATCACGCGGTCGATGAACGGCGCGAGCTGCTCGCCGTGCTTCATCGCCTGCTCGGAAGCCAGCTCGGCCACGACGCCGGCGCCGTCGTGCAGAGCCACGGCAACCGTGGGCGAGGACGTGTCGAAGCAGAGCTGCACGGGTGCAGGTTAGTGCCCGGAGCCCAAGTCCTGGCCCGCACGAGCCGTGCCGGCGCTGCTAGGTCGGCCGCACCATGGCGAGCCCGGCGAGGTGGGCATCGATCGGGGACAGCTCCTCCAGGCCCGCGGTCGCGTCCCACCAGGTGATCTCGCGGCCGCCCGCGCCGGCGTCCGCCGTGGCGGCATCGTCGAGGGTGGTCCGGAAGAGGGCGATGAACTCGATGTCACGGGCGTGGCCGAGCTGCACCGTGGCGATGCCCACGAACGCGACCGGACCGGGCCGGACGTTGGTCTCCTCCACCAAGCGCCGCTCAGCAGTACGTCGCGGGGTCTCGCCGTCCGCGATCGGTCCACCCGGGAGTTCCCACTCACCGGTGCGGACGTTGCGCACCATCAACACCCGGCTGTGGTGGCGGGCGGTCATCAGGGAAAGCCGCAGCGGGATGGCGGCGTCGAGGCCCTCGAGCTCGTCCTCCGCACAGGCCCGGAAGTCGAGCAGCAGGGTCTCGTCGACCTTTTCGGCCAACGGGGGGCGCTGGGACGACGGCGGCCGGAGGTCGTGCCAACGGGGGCCCACCGGAGTCATCAGGACCCGTCTCGGATCGAGCTCGGCATGCTCGTCGATGTGGGCCAGGGCGCGGATGATCCGGATCTCCAGCCGTGACTCGGCCAGGCCCTCGGCCACCCCCTCGCCCCACTCGACAACGGTCACGGCATCCTCGAGCGAGGTGTCGAGATCGAGGTCGTCGAGCTCGGCGAAGTCGCTCAGGCGGTAGGCGTCGGCGTGCACCAGGTGGGGTCCGGCGACCAACGAGGGGTGGACCCGCGCGATCACGAACGTCGGCGAGGTCACGTCTCCCCGCACCTCGAGTCCCTTGCCGATCCCCTGGGTGAACGTCGTCTTGCCGGCGCCCAGCTCCCCACTGAGCACGATCAGGTCGCCAGCCGCGAGCTGTCCGGCGAGACCAGCTCCCAGCTCGCGCATCGCCTCGGCGTCCGGCACGTCGAAGATGAAGGTGCGCAACGGCCGGCGCAGCTCGACGTTGGTGCCCTCCCGCAGAATCTCCCGGAACCCCTGCCGTTCCCAGAACTGGATGGTGTTGGGCAGCTCCTCGCGCGCGACCACCGTCAGGTCCTCGTACTCCCTGGCCGCCTCGACCGCGGCGTCGATCAGGGCCCGGGCAACACCATGGCCTTGGTGATCGGGATCGACGCCGAAACGGCGCAAGTACATGGTCGAACCCACCGGGTCGAGCACCAGGGCGCCGACGTCCTTGCCCTCGAAGCTCGCGATCAGGCCGCCGTGGTGCGCCAGTCGGGCGGCCATCATCTCCTCGGTCTCGCTGAGCGCCGCAGCCGGCGGATCGAGCGCCGGCCTGGCTCGGAAGGCGGGCAGCACGATGGCGCGCACCTGGGCGGCCGACTCCGGACCGACCGCACGGACCTCGACTCTCGCGGGAAGCGTCACCCGGTCCGCAGCCGATCGACAGCGGCGGTGATCAGCTGGTCGAGCTCGGCATTGACCCGGTCGTGGCGCTCCAGGATCACCATGTGGCCGGCGTCATCACACTCGAGGAGGCGAGAGTTGTCGATCCGCTGGTGGAGCTTGCGGGAGTGCCCGATGGAAGTGATCTTGTCGGCGGTGCCGCAGATGATGGCGGTCGGGACCCGCCCCAGCACCTCGACGTGGTCGAACTTGTCGAGGCTGCCGAAGCTGGGGAAGAAGTCGGCGACCACCTCGAACGAGGTCGCCGACAACATGTCGTCGACGAACGCGACGTACGACAGCGGCACCTTGTCCCCGAAGGCGAACCGGTCGGTGGCGACCGTCGCGATCGCCCGGCCGAAGCGACGCGCCAGGTCGACCGGCCGATGTCCTCGGCGCAGGGTCGAGATGGCGCGGTAGGCGAGCGGCCCGGTGAGCCGGGTAGGCAGCATCGGCAACAGGATCCGGCCCGGGTCCAGCCCCCCGGCCGTGGTGGAGATCAGGCAGACGCCGATCACTCGGTCGCCGAACAGCTCGGGATGCTGCTCGGCCAGGGCGACGATGGTCATGCCGCCCATCGAGTGGCCCACCAGGACCACATGACCCTCAGGCACGACGGCATCGATCACGAGCCGGAGATCGCTGGCCAGCTGGTCGATGGTGGAGTGCTCGCGGCTGGAGTGGCCGGAGCGACCGTGCGAGCGCTGGTCGTAGTAGACGGTGCGGACCAGGCCTCGGTAGGCCGCGCGCTGGAAGTGCCAGCAGTCGAGGTTGAGGCAGAACCCGTGGGCAAAGACCACCGTGACCTCGGGTTCGTCCAGCACCTTCGCCAGTCGTCGTCTGATGCCCCCCTCGGCGGGTTCGACCTCGTCGACCTCGACGTGCAGGTTGACGCCGTCCTCGGCGACCACCGTGAGCGAGGTCGAGCGGAGCGCACCGAACTCGATGTCCTCCCCCGATCGACGGTCGATCGCGCGCTGCTGTCGCACGATGCCGATCGCGGTGCCGGCCGCGGCAACGCCCAGAGCTCCGGCGACCGCCCCGGTGACCCGTCGCCGCGCGGTCATCGGTTGGCCTCGCTGTCGACGTAGCTGCGGCGCATCCGTCCTCCGATCCTGGTCACGATCTCGTAGTTGATGGTGCCGCAGGCCTCCGCCCAGTCGTCGGCGGTCGGTCCGCCGTCGGCCCCGGTGCCGAAGAGCACCACCTCGTCGCCGGGTCCAGCGTCGTCGCCGCCGAGATCGACCACGATCTGGTCCATGCTGACCCGGCCCCTGATCGGGCGACGCTTGCCGCCGACGGCGACCTCGGCGGTGTTGCTGGCGTGGCGCGGCACTCCGTCGCCGTACCCGGTCGGCACCACGCCGACCGTGGTCGCGTGGTCGGCGGTCCAGCTGTGGCCGTAGCCGACGGAGTCGCCGACCTTGAGCTGCTTCACGAGGGCGAGGCGCGCCCGGACGGTCATCGCTGGCGCCAGGCCGAGGTCGGCGGTCACTCCTGGCGCGGGGTCCAGCCCGTAGATCGCGATCCCGCAGCGCACGGCGTCGAGGCGGGAGCTCGGGCGGAGGACCGCCGCTGCGGAGTTGGCGAGATGACGGATCTCGGGGTGGAGGCCCGCTGCAGCCGAAGCGGCCAGTGCCTCGGTGAACATCGCTTCCTGAGCGTCGTTGGCCGGATGGTCGGGCTGGTCGCTGCAGGCGAAGTGAGACCAGATGCCGGTGATCCGCCAGCGGCCTGCGGTCTCGCCTGCCTTGGCCCGCGCGAACAGGTCGAGCCACTGGTCCGGTGGGGCTCCGCCACGAGAGAGTCCGGTGTCGACCTTGAGCTGCACCCGGGCGACCCGGCCGACCTTGGCGGCCGCGGCGGCGATCTCGTCGAGCTCGGCCGCGGAGTACGCCGTGACGTCGATGTCGGCAGCGACGGCTGCCGCGTAGTCCTCACCGGGCACGCTCAGCCAGCTGAGCACCCGGCCGCTGTCCCCACCGGCGCGCAGCGTCAGGGCCTCGTCGAGCGTGGCCACACCGATCCACTCCGCGCCGCCCTCGCGAGCCGCCCGAGCGGCCTCGAGCATGCCGTGCCCGTAGCCGTCCGCCTTGACGACAGCGATCAGCTGCACGTGCCCTTCGGTGGAGATCAGCTCGCGCAGCCGGCGAACATTGCCCCGGATCGCGCCGAGGTCGACCACGATCTCGGCGCGCGCGATCGGGCTCATGGGCAGCGATTCTTCCATCAGGGGCGCGACAACCGCCTCACCACGTCGGTGATCGCCGGCGCCAGGTCACCGGCGACCAGTGGGCCGCCCCGGCCGGCCAGGGTGGCGCCGGCGCCGTGCAGCCAGGAACCGACCGAGGCGGCATCGAACGGGTTCAGCCCTGCGGCGAGCAACGCCCCGACCAGCCCGCCGAGCACGTCGCCGGCGCCAGCGGTGGCCAGCCACGGCGTGCCGGTCGTGGTGACCCGCACCCGGCCGTCCGGGTCGACGATCAGCGTGTGCCGGCCCTTGAGCAGCACGGTGGCGGCGTACTGCTCCGCGAGGCTGCGCGCATGGTGGAGCTGCCGCGCCTCCACGTCATCGCGGTCGACGGCGAGCATCCGAGCCAGCTCTCCGGCGTGCGGAGTGAGCACCGCTGGGCGGCCCAGCGGGCGGTCGAGGTGGATCAGGGCGTCGGCGTCGACCACCAGCGGCACGTCATCGTCGAGGGCTGCCGCAAGGGCTGCCGCCGCACCGTCTCCGCTACCGCTGCCGACGACCCACGCCTGCACCCGGCCACCACCGACCACCTCGGGGTAGGCCTGGCGCACGCGATCTCCGACGGCGTCGTCACCGACGTAGCGCACCATCCCGCAGAGTCCCGTGGCGGCACCGGACACACTGAGCAGGGCCGCTCCGGGGTACTCACGCGAGCCTGCCCGGACCCCGACCACGCCGCGGCTGTACTTCTGGGCGTCGGCGCCGGGACCGGGCAGCAGGAGTGCCACGTCGCTGGGTTGGAGCGCCTCGACCGGCGCCGGTGGCAGCTCGAGCCCGATGTCGACCAGGTGCACCGCACCACAGGCCGCAGCCGCGGGGTCGACCAGATGGGCGATCTTGTGGGTGCCGAAGGTGACGGTGGCAGCCGCCGTGACGTGGGCGCCGTCGACCTCTCCCGTGTCGACGTCCACACCTGACGGCGTGTCGACGGCCACCACGGGGATGCCAGCGACGGCTGCTAGCGCGCGCTGGGCCACGGGCGTCAGGCCGGGCCGGCCACCTATGCCCACGATCCCGTCGACCACCACCTCGGGTCGTGCCCCTGACGGTGCGCCAGGGCGCACGCTGGGGGGCACGACTCGACCGCCAGCCGCTTGCAGGGCGGTGACGCCTGCCTGGTGCGCTCGGTCAGAGAGCAACCACGCCTCAACCTGCACCCCACGTCGTGCCAGTGCGGCGCCGGCATACAGCGCGTCGCCGCCGTTGTCGCCGGACCCGACGAGCAGCAGCACCCGGCGTCCGTACGCCGACCCGAGCAGCTCCAGAACGGCATAGGCCAGCCCGTGGGCCGCCCGCTGCATCAGGGTGCCCTCGGGCAGTCGGGCCAGGAGCCCCTCCTCTGCCGCCCGGACCTGCTCCACGGTGTGCGCCAACCTCACCGGCTCAAGGTAGCCGGGTCGTGCCCCTGAGAGTGCGTCCCGCCGCACTCTCAGGGGCACGACCCGGTGCCTGTGGAGGACGGGAGGCAACATCCGCGCGACTCGAGCAGGATTCCCGGGCATGCGGACGACGTGGGAGATGGTGGCAGCAGCTCAAGCCGGCCTCGTTTCGCGCCGTCAGCTCAACGAGCTCGGCATCGACCGCTGGCGGGTGCGCAACCAGATCGCCGGAGGCCGGTGGGTCGAGCTCTCGCCGATGGTCGTCGCCACGACCACCGGACCGCTGTCTCGAGAGCAGACGATGTGGGCCGGCACCCTGCACGCAGGTCCGGGGGCGGTCATCGGCGGTCTGGCCGCCGCCGAGCTGGCAGGTCTGCGGCACTGGCATCGCAACGAGGTGACCGTGCTGGTGCCGGCCCAGCTGGAGCTCGACGACGTCGAGCTGGTGGGCGTGCGATTCGTGCGAACCCGGCGCAACGTAGCTGGCATGCGATCTCCCACCATGGGGATTCCGCGGGCTCGCATCGAGCCCGCCATCCTGTTGTTCGGCGCCTACCAGCAGTCACGACGCACCGCCCAGGGACTCGTCGCCGCTTCCGTCCAACAAGGGCTGACCACTCCCGAGGACCTGTTGCGATGGGTCAAGGCAATGCGCCCGTTGCGATGGGCCCCACTGTTCCGGCGGGCAATCGGTGACATAGCGGGCGGTGCGCAGTCGCTGGCCGAGATCGACGTGCGACGGATGTGCCGGACCGGGCGGCTAGCCATGCCCCTGCGACAGAACCGGCGCCGCGACGCCGGTGGCCGGTGGCGGTTCCTCGACTGCGAGTGGAGGCTGCCCGACGGCAGCGTGGTCATCCTCGAGGTCGACGGGTCCTTCCACATGGAGGTCGAGCACTGGGAGGACGACCTGGCCAGACAACGACGCCTGTCGGGTCACGGCCGGACGCTCGTACGCTGCACTGCTCGCGAGCTGCGCGACGAGCCAGAACGGGTGGCAGCCGACCTGCGAGCCCTGGGCGTGCCGCGTCGTGTGGCCTAGCGTGCGCTCCGGCGCACTCTCAGGGGCACGATCCCGGATCAGGACTCGAGCACCACGACCGCCGACGCGATGCCGGCGTCGTGGGAGAGCGAGAGGTGGATGTGGACGACGCCCAGCTCGTCGGCGCGAGCCCGGACCGTGCCCCGGATGGTGAGCAGTGGCCGACCGGAATCCTCGGAGACCACCTCAGCGTCGTGCCAGGACATGCCGCGCGGGGCACCGAGCGCCTTCGCCATCGCCTCCTTGGCCGCGAACCGAGCGGCCAGCGACGTCATCGGCAGGGCCGCCTCGGCGGGCGTGAATAGACGACCCACCATCGAGGGCGTCCGCTCGATCGACTCGGCGAACCGCTCGATGTCGACCACGTCGATGCCGACCCCGATGACACTCACCGGGGTCCCCGCGAAAGGGCAGGCGAAGCGCGTTCTCGTGGGGTGATCATTCGACGGTGACCGACTTGGCCAGGTTGCGCGGCTGGTCCACGTCGTGACCGAGCGCCGTGGCCAGCTCGCAGGCGAAGAGCTGCAGCGGCACGATCGCCACCAGCGGCTGCAGGAGCACCGGCACCCGGGGCAGCCGGATCAGGTGGTCGGCGTACGGCTCGATGGAAGTGTCGCCCTCCTCGGCCAGGCAGATCGTGCTGGCGCCGCGGGCCCGCACCTCTTGGATGCCGCTGATCATCTTGTCGTGCAGCTGGTCGCGCCCTTCGGGAGGTATGACGCACAGCACCGGCAGGCCCGGCTCGATCAGGGCGATCGGCCCGTGCTTGAGCTCTCCGGCCGCAAAGCCCTCGGCGTGGATGTACGCCAGCTCCTTCAGCTTCAGCGCACCCTCCAGTGCTACCGGGAGCCGGCGTGTCGGCCCAGGAACAGGACCGACTTGGTGGCGACGTGCGCGTGGGCGAGCTCGTAGACCTGCTCGGCACACTCCAGCACCGTATCGATGTGCGCCGGCATCTCTTCGAGCTGGCGAATGATCTCGCCGATCTCGTCGCCGAAGCGGGTGCCCTTGATCTGGGCGACGTACAACGCCAGCAAGTAGCAGGCCACCAGCTGGGTCAGAAAGCCCTTGGTCGACGCCACCCCGATCTCGGGACCGGCGTGGGTGTAGATCACCGCATCGGACTCGCGCGGGATGGTCGAGCCGTTGGTGTTGCAGATCGCCAGCACCTTCGACCGCTGGGTACGAGCGTGTCGGATCGCCTGCAGCGTGTCAGCGGTCTCGCCGGACTGGCTGATCGCGACGACCAACGTGGAGTAGTCGAGAATCGGGTCGCGGTAGCGGAACTCCGACGCGAGCTCCACCTCGACCGGCGTGCGCGTCCAGTGCTCGATCGCGTACTTGGCCACCATGCCGGCGTAAAAGGACGTGCCGCAGGCGATGATGATGATCTTGTCGATGTCGCGCAGCTCGTCATCGGACAGTCGCATCTCGTCGAGGTGCAGCAACCCTTCCGGAGTACGCCGGCCCAGCAGCGAGTCGGCCACCGCACGCGGCTGCTCGAAGATCTCCTTGCGCATGAACCAGTCGTGACCGTCCTTCTCGGCCGCTGACAGGTCCCAGTCGACGTGGTAGCGACGACCCTCGGCCGGCGATCCGTCGAAGGTGGTGACGATGACCTCGTCGGCGGTGAGCGTGACCACCTGGTCCTGCCCGAGCTCGAGGGCCTCTCGGGTGTGCTCGATGAACGCGGAGACGTCGGAGCCGAGGAAGTTCTCCCCATCGCCGATCCCCACCACCAGGGGCGAGCTGCGGCGGGCTGCGACGACTCGGGCGGGGTCCTCGGCGTCGACCGCGACCAGCGTGAAGGCGCCGTCCAAACGGGTGCAGACCCGCTGCATCGCCGTGGTGAGATCGCTGCCGGACAGCACCTCCAGCTCCAGCAGGTGGGCGGCCACCTCGGTATCGGTCTCGGAGAGCAACAGGTGGCCGTCGGCCTCGATCTGGGTCCGCAGCTCGCTGAAGTTCTCGATGATGCCGTTGTGCACGAGCGCGACCCGTCGGCTGTTGCCCAGGTGCGGATGGGCGTTGGCGTCGTTGGGTGCGCCGTGGGTGGCCCAGCGTGTGTGTCCGATGCCGGTGGTTGCCTCCGGCAAGGGCGCGCCGGCGATGGCCTTCTCGAGGTTGGCCAGCTTGCCGGCCCGCTTCTCGGTCGCGATCTCTTGATCAGCACCCGTCGTCACCAGCGCGATCCCCGCGGAGTCGTAACCCCGATACTCCAGCCTCCGCAGCCCGGCGACCACGACGGCCTGGGCCTGCTGGGGGCCCACGTAGCCCACGATGCCGCACATGGGCCCAACTCTAGGCGTGCTGGACCCGGGCACCGCCCAGCCGGGCGGGCTGCAACAATCGCGACCATGTCTGGCGGCCATGGCAGCGACGACCGCGAGTCATCGCCGTACATCGAGCTCGACCGTTCCGCCTGGGCAGCACTGGCACCGCAGACCGAGAACCCGCTCACGGCCGAGGAGATCCAGCGGCTGCGCGGCCTCGGGGATTCTCTGGACCTCCACGAGGTGCAGGAGGTCTACCTGCCGATCTCCCGCCTGCTCAGCCTGTACGTCGCCGCCGCTGGTGACCTGCACCGCGAGCAGGAGGACTTCCTGCACCGGCGTACTCCCCCGCGAACCCCGTTCGTGATCGGGCTGGCGGGCTCGGTGGCGGTCGGCAAGTCCACGACCGCTCGCGTGCTGCAGCAGATGCTGGCTCACTGGCCCGAGCACCCCAACGTCGCCCTGGTCACCACCGACGGTTTCCTCTACCCCAACGAGGAGCTCGAGCGCCGCGGCATCTTGCAGCGCAAGGGCTTCCCCGAGTCCTATGACCGCCGGGCGCTGCTGCGCTTCGTCGTGGACATCAAGTCGGGCAAGGACGAGGTCGAGGCGCCGACGTACTCCCACCTGGTCTATGACGTGGTGCCGGAGGAGAAGGTGGTGATCAAGCGGCCCGACATCGTGATCATCGAAGGACTCAACGTGCTCCTGCCGGCCCGGGTGCGCGACGACGGCCGCGCGGGCCTGACCCTGAGCGACTTCTTCGACTTCTCCGTGTACGTCGACGCCGGCACCCGCCGCATCCGCGACTGGTACGTCGAGCGGTTCCTACGGCTGAGGGAGACCAGCTTCCGCGACCCGGGGTCCTACTTCGCGAAGTACGCCGCGCTCAGCCACGAAGAGGCGGTGGCCGAGGCCGAGCGCATCTGGGACACCATCAACGGCCCCAACCTGGCCGAGAACATCCTGCCGACCCGGTCGCGCGCCACCCTGGTGCTCCGCAAGGACCGCGACCACTCGGTCCGCTACGTGCGGCTGCGCAAGGTCTGAACCGCGATCGGGCGCCGCAGAGCCCTCGAGCACTAGCTACAGCGCGAGCTGGGCCCTGACCACGTCGGCGAGCCGGTCGGCGACGTCCTGGGCGAGATCTTGGGTCGAGGCCTCGACCATCACCCGCACCAGCGACTCCGTGCCCGAAGGGCGAAGAAGGATCCGGCCGGTGTCCCCGAGGGCGGCTTCCTCCTCGGCCACCGCCGCGGCGAGGACGGCGTCCTCGTCGGTGCGCGACTTGTCCACGTCCGGCACGTTGACCAGCACCTGGGGCAGCCGGGTGACCACCCCGGCCAGCGACTGGAGGCTCTGGCCGGTGGCCGCCATCCGCTCGAGCACGTGCAAAGCGGTCAGGATGCCGTCACCGGTGGTGGCGTGCTGGCTCATGATCACGTGGCCCGACTGCTCCCCACCGAGCGTGTATCCCGAAACCCGCATCGCCTCGAGCACGTAGCGGTCGCCGACCTTGGTCTGGCGCACCCCGAGACCCGCGGCCTTGATGGCCTGCACGAAGCCGAGGTTGCTCATCACGGTTGCGACCACCGTGTCCTTCGCGAGCCGGCCCTGCTCGGCCATGCCGATCGCCAGCACTGCGAGGATCTGGTCGCCGTCGACGGCATTGCCTTGGTGGTCCACGGCCAGGCACCGATCGGCGTCGCCGTCCAGAGCGAAGCCGGCGTCGGCGCCATGGGCGAGGACCGCCTCCTGCAGCGGACCGAGATGAGTGGAGCCCAACGCCGTCGTTGATGTTGAGGCCGTCGGGCTCGATCCCCATCGCGATCACCTCGGCACCGGCCTTGGCCAGCGCCAGCGGGCCGGCCTCGAAGGCGGCACCATGGGCACAGTCGAGGACCACCTTCAGGCCGGTCAGCGGCCGGTCGACGGTGGAGACGAGGTGATCGACGTACTCGCCGACGGGGGTGGCGTAGGGGGTGACCCGGCCGACGTCGCCCCCCACCGGCCGCTCCCACTCCTCATGGAGGTGCTGCTCGATCACCTTCTCGACCGCGTCGTCCAGCTTGTGGCCCCCGCGGCCGAGGAACTTGATGCCGTTGTCGGGCATGGGATTGTGGGAGGCGCTGATGACGACGCCCAGGTCGGCGCCGAGGGTCTCGGTCAGGTACGCCACTCCAGGAGTGGGGAGCACGCGGAGCCGGAGCACGTCGACCCCGGCCGCGGCCAGGCCCGCGACCACGGCGTGCTCGAGGAACTGTCCTGAGATCCGGGTGTCTCGGCCCACGACCGCGAGCGGGCGGTGGCCCGCGAACTCACCCCGGGCGGCCAGCACGCGGGCCGCGGCAACGGAAAGGTCCAGGGCCAGCTCTGCGGTCAGCTGACCGTTCGCCAGACCCCGGACCCCGTCCGTGCCGAAGATGCGCGGCATGCGCAGCGCCTCAGCGCTTGCTGAACTGAGGAGCCTTACGGGCCTTCTTCAGACCGGCCTTCTTGCGCTCGATGACGCGGGCGTCACGCGTGAGCAGCCCGGCCTCCTTGAGCGAGGGACGGTTGGTCTCGGTGTCGATCCAGTTGAGGCAGCGGGCCACGCCGAGGCGCAACGCGCCAGCCTGACCGGTGATGCCGCCACCGTGGATGCGCGCGATCACGTCGAAGCGACCCTCGAGCTGGAGGTTCGCGAACGGCTCGTTCACGACCTGCTGGTGCAGCTTGTTGGGGAAGTAGGAGTCGAGTGTGCGACCGTTGACGGTCCACTCGCCGGTGCCGGGGACGATCCGGACGCGGGCTACCGCCTCCTTGCGTCGGCCGGTGGCCGCCGCGGGGATGATCGTCGCCGGACGCTCGGGAGCGTCCGCGGACGGCGCGCTCTCCGAGCTGTAGGCAACGCCCTGCTCGTCGGCCTGGAAGGTCTCGGTCTCCTCGGTCGCCTCGACCTCGGTGCTGCTCTCAGCCACGGTGTTCCTCAACTCTGCAATCGATGTCATCAGATGACTACTGGGAGATCTGCTTGATCTCGAACGGGACGGCCTGCTGGGCCTCGTGCGGGTGCTCGGGGCCGGCGTACACCTTGAGCTTGGTCAGCTGGGCGCGGCTCAGCTTGTTCTTCGGGAGCATGCCCCACACGGCCTTCTCGATGGCCTTACGAGGGTCCTTCTCGAGGATCTCGCCGATCGGGGTGGACGACAGGCCGCCGGGGTAACCCGAGTGGCGGTAGGCCAGCTTGGACGTCCGCTTGTCACCGGAGAGGTAGACCTTCTCGGCGTTCACGACGATCACGAAGTCGCCGACGTCCATGTGCGGGGCGTACATCGGCTTGTGCTTGCCGCGCAACAGGGTGGCGACTTCGACGGCTAGCCGGCCGAGGACGATGTCCTCGGCGTCGATGACATGCCAGACCCGCTGGATGTCGCCCGGCTTCGGGCTGTACGTGCGCACAGGAATCAGCCTTACTTGGTTCGGTGTGGTCAGATCTTCAGGAATGCTGCTGGTGACGCTCACATGGCCGCCCGCACGGATGAGTGATCCGGGGCAGGCCGCGACACAAAAGAGTACGCGGGCGGCCGCGACACCGTCAAAACGGTGGACACCGAGTTCGCGCCTCACCCGGTCCCGGTTTAGGTTGGCGTACGTGACCGACTCTCTCACCGTCCGTGACAACCGCACCGGGCAGGAGTACGACGTCCCGATCTCCGACGGCACCATCAAGGCCGCCGATCTCGGACAGATCAGGACCGACGACGAGCAACCCGGCCTCGCCGTCTACGACCCAGGCTTCGTCAACACCGCCTCGTGTCGTAGCGCCGTGACCTACATCGACGGCGAGAAGGGCATCCTCGAGTACCGCGGCTACCCCATCGACCAGCTGGCCGAGAAGTCCAGCTTCCTGGAGGTGGCCTACCTGCTCAACAACGGGGTGCTGCCCACCAAGGCCGAGTACGACACCTGGGTGCACGAGATCACCTACCACACGTTCGTCCACGAGAACGTGAAGACGTTCATGGAGGGTTTCCGCTACGACGCGCACCCGATGGGGATGCTGATGGCCTCGGTCGGCGCCCTCTCGACGTTCTACCCGGACGCACGCAACATCTCCGACGCCGACAACCGGCACATGCAGACCGTCCGGATGATCGCAAAGATGCCCACCCTCGGCGCCTGGTCGTTCCGCCACGCGCAGGGCAAGCCGTTCGTCTACCCCGACAACGATCTCGGCTACACCGCCAACTTCCTCTCGATGCTGTTCAAGATGAGCGAGCAGCGCTTCGACGCCGACGAGCGCCTGGTCAAGGCGCTCGACGTGCTGTTCATCCTGCACGCAGATCACGAGCAGAACTGCTCCACCAACGCGGTCCGCTCGGTCGGTTCCTCCCAGGTCGATCCGTACTCCGCCGTGGCCGCGGGCGTCGGCGCCCTCTTCGGGCCGCTGCACGGTGGCGCCAACGAAGCCGTGCTCCGGATGCTGCGCCGGATCGGGTCCAAGGAGAACATCCCCGCATTCATCGAGGGCGTGAAGAACGGCAACGAGAAGCTGATGGGCTTCGGACACCGCGTCTACAAGAACTTCGACCCGCGCGCGACCATCATCAAGAAGGCCTGCGACGACGTCTTCGAGGTCACCGGGGTCAACCCGCTGCTCGCGATCGCCAAGGAGCTCGAGAAGATCGCGCTCGAGGACGAGTACTTCATCAAGCGCAAGCTCTACCCCAACGTCGACTTCTACTCCGGCCTGATCTACGAGGCGTTCCAGTTCCCGCCCGAGATGTTCACGGTGCTGTTCGCGATCGGCCGCACGCCGGGCTGGCTGGCCCAGTGGCAGGAGCTGGTGCAGGACAAGGAGCAGAAGATTGCCCGCCCGAAGCAGATCTACACCGGCGACCGGGGCCTCACCTTCGTGCCGGCCTCGGAGCGCTGGGCGTAGCTCGTCTCGTGCTGACCGGATGCGCTCGGCCGAGCCGCGGCGCGTTGCTCAGGCGACCTCGGAGTGGCGGATGGTCTCGCAGCCACGGGTGGCGGGTTCGGGCAGTGCGTGGAACGTGACGTGGTCCCGTCCGGGACCGCAGTCGATCAGGGTGCCCAGTCCACCCGACGGGACGTCGAACTCGTCGTTGCCAGGTCCCCCGAATGCGCGGTCGCGCTGAGCCATCCTGACGATGTCGTCACCCGCGCCGCCGTACAGCTTGTCCATCACGTTGTCCGGCGTGGTGCTCCGGATGAAGTCATCACCGCCGCCCCCGAGCACGATGTCGGCGCCGCCGCGCCCGTTGAGCCGGTCATCGCCGCCCCTGCCGTGGATCGTGTCGCCGCCGCTACCGCCGTTGATCGTGTTGGCGGCGCCGTCGCCGTCCAGGGTCGCCGCGTGGGCCACGCTGGTCACCGGGAGGGTGACCAAGACCATGGTCGCCAGCAGGATGCGCGCGTTCTTCGCCACGATGGTTCTCCTTCTCCACGATCTGCGCCCCCCGGCAAACCCTTGGCCTATTGTGCGGCTGGCCGGCGCTCGTCGGCAATGAGGACGGATCCTCGGGCGAAGAACACCGTCTGCACCTCTTCTCGCCCAATGCCCAGCGGCATCTCAGGGTCATCACAGACTCACTGGCCATGCTCGACCCATGAGTGACTACCCGACGTTTCCTCCACCCAGCTCGCCCCCGCCGCTGCCGCGGCACGAGGAGGACACGTCCCACGAGGACACTCAGCCACTGTCCGCCTTCGGACCTGCCCAGACGGCCGCCTTGCGGCTGCCTCCCCAGCGCGGCCGACGGGGCTTCGCGGCTGGGCTCGTCGCAGCGTCGCTCCTGGTCGGGGGCGGCGCCGGCATCGGCGGCGCAGCCGTTTACTCGGCCCTCGACGGCGACGGGGGTTCCAACGCCAGCGATGCGAGCTCGCACAGCTCGACTCCCGTGTCGACGTCACAGGACTCCCCAGCCGCCGATGGCAGCGTTGAGCTGGTGGCCGCGACCGTGCTGCCGTCGGTGGTCAAGCTCGCGGTGACCGGTCCCAAGGGTGAGGGCTCGGGATCCGGGATCATCCTCACCTCGGACGGGCAGATCCTCACCAACGACCATGTTGCCTCCCTCGCGGGTGAGGACGGCGAGATCACCGTCTCGTTCGCCGACGGCTCCAAGGCGACGGCGACCATGCTCGGGACTGACCCGCTCACCGACACCGCGGTGCTCCAGGCGCAGGACGTCAGCGGGCTCACGCCCATCACCGTGGGCCAATCCGCGAACCTGGACGTCGGCGAAGAGGTCGTGGCGATCGGCTCACCGTTCGGTCTCGACTCGACTGTGACCAGCGGCATCGTCAGTGCGCTGGACCGGCCGGTCGATGTCGGTTCCGACGGTCAGGGCAACAGCACGGTCTACCCGGCCATCCAGACCGACGCGGCGATCAACCCCGGCAACAGCGGCGGACCGCTGGTCGACATGTCCGGAAGGCTGGTCGGCATCAACGCCTCGATCCGGACGTCCGGGTCGAGCATGGGTGCCGAGGCCGGTTCGATCGGACTCGGGTTTGCGATCCCGATCGACGAGGTGCTACCGATCATCGACCAGATGAAGAACGGTGAGGCGCCGACCCACGCCCGGCTCGGTATCACCGTGGGCAACGTAGCTCCGGGCCCCGGCGTGAACGGCGCCGACGTCACCGATGGCGCCCAGATCCAGGAGATCACCGACGGGTCCGCCGCCGGGGCGGCCGGGCTCAAGAGTGGCGACGTGATCACCAAGATCGACGGCACCGTCATCACCGGGTCGGACTCACTGGTGGCGACCATCCGCTCCTACCGCCCTGGGGACGAGGTCCAGGTGACCTACGAGCGTGACGGAGCGATGGAGACCACCACGCTGACCCTGGACTCCGACGCCGAGGCGACGAACGGCTGACCGTTGATCGGCCCGCGCCATCAGCAGGCCCGCTTCTGGAACTCCCCCAGCCGCTCGACCGGGACGAACCCGAGACGCTCGTTGACGCCGATCATGTGCTCGTTGACCTCGGCGTTGAACGTGGTGAGCTGGACGAGGTCTGGGCGCTCGGACTGCAGCTTGCGCAGGTTGGCGACCTTGACCGCCAGGCCGAGACGGTGACCGCGATGTGCCCGGACGACGAGGGTGCCCCACTGGTAGGCGCGCGCGGGGTCGTAGATGGTTGTCACGAGGTCCGTGAAGGCCGCCGCATGGCCGTCAGGGTCCAGTGCGACGGTGGAGTACTTGGTCCGACCTTGTCTGGCGAGCAGGTCCTCGTCCTCGCGCACCGCCGCCACGTCGGCCGCCTGCGGCTCCAGCTCGAGGTCGCCCATCGGCGCCTCGGTCACGACCGCTGCGTCCATCTCGGCGACCTCCTCGACCAGCTCCTCAGGCACCGGGCCGACCCACGACCGCAGGGTGTACGACTCATGATGGCCGGACGCCTCCGCAGCCAGCTCGTCGAGCAGGTTGTCGGCAACGGGCAGCGTGAGGCGACGCTGGATGTCGCCGAGCGCGAGGTGGTAGCCGCGAGCCCGCGCGAACTCGCGGCCGGGCGCACCCGCGCCGTCCGACCCTGCGGCGTACGGCCAGTAGGCCTCGCCACCGAGCATGGACCGGCCACGGTCGCGGGCGACCTGCTCGACATGGGCCAGCATCTCGGTGGCGTAGCCGCGCCGTCGGTGCCCGTTCACGGTGGTGACCGCAAGGTCGGCCCGGTCGAGGTTGTCGAGCAGTGGCGTGCCCAGCCAGCCGGTCGTGACCACCTCGCCGTCGACGATGCCGGACCAACCCGCCATCCAGCGGCGGCGCCCGGCGTCCTGCATCTGCACGCGCAGCTCCTCAAGCTGCCAGATGGTCGCCGCCGAGCCGCGATCGGCCTCCTCGGCGTCGTGGTAGGACCGCCACCACGGGTCGAACGAAACCGGGTCAGACGGGTCGACCGCCACGATCGCGAGATCGCTCATCGGACGCGCTCCACCCGTCCCTCGTCCCACACCGGACCGTCGGACTCGTAGACATCCCCATTGGCTCCGTAGACCAGGAATCGGTCGAACCCGCGCGCGAACCAGCGGTCATGGGTCACCGCCATCACGGTGCCGTCGAAGGACTCGAGGCCCTCCTCGAGGGCCTCGGCGCTCTGCACGTCGAGATTGTCGGTCGGCTCGTCGAGCAGCAGCAGGGTGGCGCCGGACAGCTCCAGCAGCAGGATCTGGAACCGCGCCTGCTGCCCCCCGCTCAAGGTCTCGAAGCTCTGCTCCGAGGCATGCGCGAGCTCGTAGCGGTCGAGGACCCGCGCCGCTGCCTCGCGGGCCATCCCGGCGCGGCCTCGGCCAGCGCCATCGGCGTCGCCGCGGTGCAAGATCTCCAGCAAGGTGCGGCCGACCAGCTCGGGGTGCTCATGGGTCTGCACGAACCAACCCGGTCGCACCCGCGCGCCGAGCTTGGCCTTGCCGTGGTGGAGGACCGGCTTGATCGGGGTGTCCCCGACCGGACGGTGCTCGACATCGGGGTCGCTGCCGCCAGCGGCCAGGAGTCGCAGGAAGTGGGACTTGCCGGAGCCGTTCGAACCCAGCACGGCCACTCGTTCGCCGTACCAGACCTCGAGGTCGAAAGGCTTCATCAAGCCCGCCAGCTCCAGGTCCTCACACACCACGGCTCGCTTGCCGGTCCGTCCGCCCTGGAGACGCATGGTCACCTGTTGCTCGCGGGGCTGCTCGGTGGGAGGACCCTTCTCCTCGAACTTGCGGAGCCGGGTCTGGGCCGCCTTGTACTGCGAGGCCAGGCCGTCGTTGTACTCCGCCTTGATCTTGTAGCGCAGCACCAGCGCCTTCAGCTTGGCATGCTCCTCGTCCCACCGGCGGCGCAGCTCTTCGAAGCGGAGGAAGCGGTCCTTGCGCGCCTCGTGGTACGACGCGAAGCCGCCGGGGTGCATCCAGGTCGTGTTGCCCGCAGCGCCGAGCTCGACCGTGACGACGCGGGTCGCGGTGTTGTCGAGCAGCTCGCGGTCGTGGCTGATGAAGAGCATCGTCTTGTCCGACTCGCGTATCCGGTTCTCGAGCCAGATCTTGCCGGGCACGTCGAGGAAGTTGTCCGGCTCGTCGAGCAGCAGCACCTCGTCCGGACCGGCCATCAGGTACTCCAGCACCAGCCGCTTCTGCTCGCCGCCACTGAGGGTCTTCAGCGCTCGGTACTTGGCTCGGTCGAACGGCACCCCGAGAGCCTTGATGGTGCAGACGTCCCAGGTGACCTCGAGGTCATAGCCTCCGGCATCGGCGTACTCATGGAGCGCCTCGGCGTAGCGCATCTGGGTCCGTTCATCGTCGGACTCCATCAGCGCAAGCTCACAGCGGTCGACCTCCTCCGAGGCGGCGCGCGCCCGCGGAGGCGAGACGCTCAGCAGCAGGTCAGCCACGGTGGGCGCCTCGCCGAGACCGGCGCTGACCATCTGCCTCATCACGCCCAACCCGCCCGTCCGGGTCACCGCACCGGCGTGCGGCACCAGCTCTCCGGTGATGATCTTGAGCAGCGTGGTCTTGCCGGCTCCGTTGGCACCGACCAGCGCGACCTTGGCGCCCTCACCTACCCGGAAGGAGACGTCGTCGAGCAGCACTCGCCCGTCCGGCAGCTCGAACCGCACCCCGGCGACATCCACGTGACCCACGAGGGTTGATTGTGCGTCACCATCTGGCAGGACGCACGCGGTTAATCGCGGAGCACCTCAGCGCAGCAGGCCGTACGGCGACCCGAGCGCGTCGAGGAGCTCGTCGGTGACCGCGTGGTAGGTCGGTCCCCCCTCACCCGCGGTGACTGCGGCGAGGTCGCCGCACCTACCGTTGTAGACCCAGAGCGGCACGGACTCGCCCGTCAGGACCAAGAAGAACTCGGCCGGCCCCGTGCTGCACTGCCTGAAGTCGCTCTCCGCCAGGACCGGTGCCACCTCGACAGCTGCGCGGACGGCGTCCGACTCGCTCTGGCTGAGCTCGGTCGTGTCCGCCAACAACAGGGTGCCGCCGGACTCTGCGCCGTAGGACATGTCCATCCGGCACACCGTCATCGGTCCGCCGTTGTCCGGATCGAGCCTGAAATCACTGTTGGCGTAGTAGCCGTCGGGGCACGGCGAATCCTCGACCGGCGGATCGGTCGGCCCAGCCGTCGACACCGTGCGGAGCGGATCGGGCAGCGGGACCTCGCCCGCGACCGATCCGGTCCAGCCCGGCGAGAGCGCCCAGTAGAGAACGTCCGTGGTCAGCTCCTGGAAGCTCTCGCCGCCACTCGTGATGCCGGGCGAGTACGGACAAGGTGCCTGGAGGATCACCTCGCTGTTCACGCTCGCCGAGATCAGGTCGACGACGAGTCGAGCTGGCTGGTCCTCGGCACAGCTGGCCGGCATCTCGGGATTGCCGGCCGGCGCTGCGGAGAGCGCCGCGATCGCCTGGGCGGTGTCGGGAGCGGACAGCCGCTCGCTCTGCTCGAGCTGACCATCCGCGTCGTAGCGGCAGACCGACATCTGCTCCGCGTCGGTCGGGTAACCCTCTTGCCGCGTCACCGGACAGCCGTTGGCGTCGACGGAGTTGACGACCTCGACGGAGTCGAGCACGGCCTGCACCGTCTCCTCGTCGGCGGCGTTCACCTGCACCAGTCGCGTGTCGTCGTACCAGTAGCCGAGCCATGACCCGGGCACATACTCGGAGTGGTCACCGGCCTCGTACTGCCACACCTCTCCGCTCTCGTACACCGGGCTGATCACCGTCGGCGAACCGAGCGTCACGCCGAAGCTGCTGCCGGGCTCGCAGAGGACCAGGTTGACGACGGCTCCCGGCCGCTCGACCACGGGCGACTCCGCGTCGCCGCCGGCACACCAGGACGAGCGGGCGCCGTAGCCCCAGGACGCCGGCACGGTGACCGACACGTCGTGCCAGGTCTCGATCCTGGTGCCATCCGGGGGGACGGCGTGTCCTCGGCGACGCCGCCATCGCTGTCGGCGCCCGGGCCACCGTCGTTCAGCGCGACCACGCCGACCGGTACCGCCACGGCCAGCACGACGACGGCGGCCGCACCGGCGAAGGTGGCGCGCCGGCGGCGCGACCGACGCCGCGCCCCATCGACCAGTCCAGCGGCATCGGGCGCGCCCTCGGCCCCCGACGACAGCGCGTCGGTCAGCCTCGACTCGAAGTCACTCATGACAGCTCCTCATCCAGCTCGTGCCCCAGGTCATGGCGGAGTGCGTCCAGGCCGCGCGAAACGCGCGAGCGCACCGATCCCTCGCGGACCCCCGTCAGGGCCGCGATCTCGGCGTACTCCAGCTGCTCGTAGTAGCGCAGGACGATCGCCGTGCGTTGTGCGGCAGGCAGCCGCCCGCAGGCTCGCCAGATGGCGTCGCGCTCGTCGTGGGCCGGGCCGCCGGCCGCCTCGACCGGGGGCAGCGTCACCTCCGCGGTGGGCGACTCGCGACGGCGCCACTTGCGCCACCACGACGTGTGGGCGTTGATCACCATCCGGCGCACGTAGGCGTCGATGTTGTCGACGCGGGAGATCCGGTCCCAGCGCGGCAGCGCACGGGAGAGGGCGTCCTGCACGACGTCCTCGGCGTCCGAGGCGTTGCCGGTCAGCGTGTAGGCAAGGCGCAACATCGCCGGGCCGCGCGCAGCGACCCAGCTGTCGAACTGCACCGGGTCCCGGCCGCGCTGGTGCCGCGCCCAGCAGGCCCCGCCTGTGCCACCCGGCCTCCTTCAGTCGCGACCACTGTCTCCATGCACCCTGAACGCTCGTCGGGCCGATCGTGTTGCGACGCGCCCAATGCCGGATGATCGGCGACGCGGCATGATGGGGGTTACCAACGAGTAGGGGGTCGGCATGCAGCTCGAGCTGTCCGATGAGATGAAGGCGTTCCGCGAGGAGATGCGGACCTTCTTCACCACCGAGGTGTCCGAGGAGATCCGGACGGCGGTCGCCGAGGGCCGCGAGCTGACGAAGGAACACATCGTCGAGAGCATGCAGACGCTCAACGCGGCCGGCCTCGCGGTGCCGCACTGGCCCGAGGAGTGGGGCGGCCGCGGCTGGAGCGACCTGCAGCGCCACATCTGGAACGAGGAGCTGCAGCGGGCATTCGTGCCGACGCCACTGGCCTTCAACGCGTCGATGATCGGCCCGGTGCTGGCGCAGTTCGGCACCGAGGAGCAGAAGAAGAAGTTCCTGCCCAAGACCGCCAACCTCGACATCTGGTGGAGCCAGGGCTTCTCCGAGCCCGACGCCGGCTCCGACCTGGCCTCCCTGCGCTGCTCCGCGGTTCGCGACGGCGACGACTTCGTGGTCAACGGCCAGAAGACCTGGACGACCCTGGGCCAGTACGGCGACTGGATCTTCAACCTGGTGCGCACCGACCCCGAGGTGAAGAAGCAGGCCGGCATCTCGATGCTGCTGATCGACATGACCACCCCTGGCGTCGAGGTGCGGCCGATCCAGCTGATCGATGGCGGCTACGAGGTCAACGAGGTCTGGTTCGACGACGTGCGCGTGCCGGCCGAGAACCTGGTCGGCGAGCTCAACGGCGGCTGGACGATCGCCAAGTTCCTGCTCGGCAACGAGCGCGTCGGCGTCGCGCCGGTCGGCGCCACCCGGCGGGTGCTCGCGCGGGTCAAGGAGCTCGCCCAGGACCAGATCGAGGCCGACCCGCTGACTCGAGCCCGGATCGTGGAGCTGGAGAACGAGCTGCTCGCCCTCGACCTCACGGCCCTGCGCGTGGTCGCCCACTCCCACGACGGCGAGCCCCACCCCGCCTCCTCGGTGCTGAAGCTGAAGGGCACCGAGCTGCAGCAGGCGGTCAGCGAGCTGGTCGTCGACCTCGCCGGACCCGGCTCGATCGCCAGTGGCGCGGGCGACGACTCGGAACTGGCCCTCTGGGCCCGGAACTCGACTCCGACCTACCTGAACCTGCGAAAAGCCTCGATCTACGGCGGCTCCAACGAGGTTCAGCGCCAGATCATCTCCCGCACGATCCTTGGCCTCTGAAGGGACTGAGTGACATGGACTTCACCTATGACGAAGAGCAGGATGCCCTGCGCGAAGCGGTCCGCGGGCTGGTCGGCAAGGCTTACAGCGACTATGAGAACCGCCGGCAGACCGTCGCCGAGGACCCCGGCTTCGACGACGAGCTGTGGGCCAGGATGGCTGAGATGGGACTGCTCGGTCTGCCCTTCGCCGAAGAGGACGGCGGCGTCGGGGCCGGACCGGTTGAGATCGGCATCGTCTGCCAGGAGCTCGGCCGGGTGATCGCCCCCGAGCCCTACCTGGTCTCGGTCGTGCTGGCCGGAGGACTGGTCTCAGCGGTCGGCACGAGTGAGCAGCGGGGCGAGATCCTCGGGGCTCTGGCCGGCGGCGAGAGCGTGCTCGCCTTCGCCCACGACGAACCCGGTCGCGGTTGGGGGCCGACGGCCGAAGCCGTCACGGCCAACAAGGACGGAGACAGCTGGACGCTGTCTGGCGTGAAGGAGCCGGTGCCGCACGGTGCCCGCGCCGACCTGCTGGTGGTCAGCGCCGCGCTCCCTTCCGCCGATGGCGGCGGAGGCACCGGCCTGTTCGTGGTCGAGGGCGATGCCCCCGACCGCACCGGCTATCCGGCGTACGACGGCAGCCGGGTCGCCCGGATCGTGTTCGACGCGACGAGTGCGACCCCGCTCGGCGAGCCGGGCCTCGACGTCACGTCGAGCATCGCGACCGTGCAGGACATCACCCGGGTGATGGCCGCCAACCAGGCACTCGGCGCGATGCAGGTGGCCCTGGCCGCGACCACCGAGTACCTCAAGAGCCGCAAGCAGTTCGGCGTCACCCTCAACACGTTCCAGGCGCTCAACTTCCGCGCGGCCGACATGTACGTCTCCCAGGAGCTGACCCACAGCATCGTCGACTGGGCCACCATGGTGGTGGCTGCTGGAGACCCGGCCAAGGTTGCCGACGCGGCGGCCCGCGCCTCGCTCCAGGTCAGCCGCGGTGGGCGCCACGTCGGCCAGGAAGCGATCCAGCTGCACGGCGGCATCGGGATGACCGCGGAGTACGCCGTCGGCAACTTCGTCGCCCACCTCACCGCGCTCGATCATCTCCTCGGCGACGGCGGCTACCAGCTGCGCCTGCTCAGCGAGACCGTCACCGACCACGACGCGCTCGACCCGCTCGGCTGAGCGCGCGTCTCGGCGACCTAAACTCCCCTCCATGTCCGCCCGCCTCGACGACTCCCCGGAGCTCGAGGCGCCCACCAAGCCCCCTACCCGGACGCTGGCTCGGGTGCTCGCGATGCTCGGGTACGCCGGCGCGCTGGTGGTCTGGACCCTGTTGCTGGGCATCCCCAACGACACCGTGCAGGTCTTCCTGTGGCTGTGGGTCGGCACCATCGCCTGGAACATCGAGGCGCCGGCCCGCTACCACCTGAGCTTCCTGCGCGACTGGTGGCTCCCGGTCGTCGGCCTCGTCGTGTACTTCTACAGCCGCGGTCTCACCGACGAGCTCGGCCTGCCTGTGCACTACACGATGCCGATCAGGGTCGACGAGTGGCTCGGCGGCGGCGTGCTGCCCACCGAGCGGCTGCAGGACGCCTGGTGTGGCAGCCCCTGCCTGAAGGAGAGCGAGCCCGGCCCGCACGACCTGTTCTTCACCACCGTCTACAGCACCCACTTCTTGGCCGGCCTGACCATCGCAGCCGTGCTGTGGGTCCGCAAGCGCAGCGAGTGGGTGCTGTGGATGCGGCGCTTCCTCGCCATCAACTTCGGCGCGCTCGCGATCTACGTGCTGTACCCGATGGCGCCGCCGTGGATGGCGTCGGAGGAGGGCATCATCTCCGAGCACCTGCCGCGGCTGACCGGTCGAGGCTGGCGTCACGTGGGCCTGGACCGGATCGACCTGATCCTCAACGGCGTCGGCAACCCGGTGGCCGCGATGCCATCGCTGCACGCCGGCATCACGTTCCTGATCGCCATGTATGCCGTCTGGCGGCTACGCACACCCTGGCGTTGGTTGCTGGTGCTCTATCCCCTCGCGATGTCGACCGCCCTCGTCTACTACGCCGAGCACTACGTGGTCGACATCCTCGCCGGCGCGCTGCTGGCCGCCCTGGTGATGTGCGGATCCAGCTGGTGGGAACGCCGCCGCGACCGGCCGGGCGATCAGGTCAGTCCTCGGTCTGCTTCGCCCACAGGTTGACCCCGGCCTCAACCGCCTGCTGGTCGATCGCCGCCAGCTCGTCGGCGGTCAGCTCGGGCCCGTCGAGGGCATCCAGGTTGGTGTCCAGCTGACCGACCGACGAGGCCCCGATCACCGCCGAGGTCACCCGCTTGTCGCGCAGCACCCACTGCAGGGCCAGCTGCGCCAGCGACTGACCACGACCGGCAGCAATCTCGTTGAGCGCCCGCACGTGGGTCAGGGTCTTCGGGTCGAACGACGTCTCGGGCATCGTCGAGTCTTCGCGGGCCGCGCGCGAGTCGGCCGGCACCCCGTCGAGGTAGCGGTCGGTGAGCAGCCCCTGGGCCAGTGCCGTGAAGACGATGCAGCCCATCCCCTGCTCCTCGAGCTCGTCGAGCAGGTCCTCCTCGATCCAGCGGTTGAGCATCGAGTACGACGGCTGGTGGATCAGCAACGGCGTGCCGAGGTCGCGCGCGATCGCGGCCGCCTCCCGCGTCTTCGCAGCGGAGTACGACGAGATGCCGGCGTACAAGGCCTTGCCGGAACGAACGGCGTGGTCGAGCGCCATCATGGTCTCGGCGATGGGCGTGTCCGGGTCGAACCGGTGGCTGTAGAAGATGTCGACGTAGTCGAGCCCCATCCGCCGCAGGGACTGGTCGAGCGAGGCGAGGACGTACTTGCGCGAGCCGCCCCCTTGTCCGTAGGGGCCGGGCCACATGTCCCAGCCGGCTTTGGTCGAGATGATCAGCTCGTCGCGGTAGGGGGCGAAGTCGTCGCGCAGGTAGCGGCCGAAGTTCTCCTCGGCCCGGCCGTACGGCGGGCCGTAGTTGTTGGCCAGGTCGAAGTGCGTGACCCCGCGGTCGAAGGCCCGCCGCAGGATCGCACGTTGGGTCTCTTCCGGGCGGTCGGTGCCGAAGTTCTGCCACAGCCCCAGCGACAGCGGCGGCAGCTGTAGCCCGCTGTTCCCGCTGAAGCGGTATGTCGTCGAGTCGTAGCGGTCGGAGGCTGCTTCGTAGGCCATGCGTCCAGCCTGCCAGGAACCCCCGATCAGCTCACGCCGGCCATCCGTCGAGCCAGCTCGACGTAGTGCGCGGCGACGTCGTCGGGGCTCCAGCCGCGGTCGTCGCGGTACCAGCGGGCGACGTCGATCCCCAAGGACAACAGGGCGGAGGCCGTCATCGCGGGGTCCGAGGTAGCGAACTCGCCGGCCGTCGATCCCCGTTCCAGGAGGTCGCGGACCACCCGGTCGATGCGGCGACGCAGCTCGGCGATCTCGGCCCGGTGCTCGTCGGTGAGGGCGGACATCTCGTAGTTCACGACCCGGGCACTGGTGTGGTTGAGCGCGTGATGACGCACGAAGGCCTCGATCAGCCGGTCGAGCTGCGCGACCGCGCTGCCGCCGGCGGCGACGGCGGCCTCGCAGAGTGCGAGCGTCCGGTCGTGACCCTCCCTGGCGATCAGGAGCAGCAGCTCCTCCTTCGACCGATGATGCACATACAGCGCGGCCGGGCTCATGCCCGCGGCAGCGGCGATGTCCCGGGTCGTGGTGCCGTGGAACCCCTTGGCGGAGAAGGCGTCGATGGCCGCCGCGAGGAGCCGGGTGCGCGCATCGGGCCGCTCCTCGGCGTTGACGTTGGCGACCACGAGAGACATAGTAAGCAAGCGCTTAGTCACCGGCAATGGTTCTGGCAACTGGAGGATTGATGTTGAACGGCAAGGGCGCCGTCGTCACGGGCGCCGGCCACGGCATCGGCCGGGCGCTGGCGACCCGGCTCGTGGCCGAGGGCGCCCGGGTCGTCGTCAACGATCTCGACGCCGCAGCGGCCGAGGCCGTGGCAACAGAGATCGGCGCCACCGCAGCCCCAGGCGACTGCTCGACAGCTGAGGGTGTGCGCGCACTGGTCGACGGTGCCACTGCGTCGCTGGGCCGGATCGACGTGTTCATGGCCAACGCGGGCATCGACCGCACCCAGCCAGACAGCCTGCAGGCATCGGACGATGACTGGGCACGGATGATCGAGACCAACGTGATGTCCCACGTGCGCGCTGCGCGGCTGCTCGTGCCGACCTGGCTCGCCGATGGCGCGGGCGGTCGGTTCGTCGTGACGGCATCGGCCGCCGGACTGCTCACCATGATCGGCGCGGCGCCGTACTCCGTCACCAAGCACGCCGCGGTCGGCTTCGCCGAATGGCTGTCGGTCACCTACGGCGAGCGCGGCGTGACCGTCCAAGCGATCTGCCCGCAGGGCGTGCAGACCCGGATGCTTGAGCAGGCCGGTCCGCTCAAGGACCTGCTGTCGCGCGACGAGGCGCTGACTCCTGACCAGGTGGCCGACACCTGGGTTGCCTCGCTCGCTGACGACCGCTTCCTGGTGCTCCCCCATCCCGAGGTCGGCGACTACTACGCCGCCCGCGCCGCCGACACCGACCGCTGGCTGGCCGGCATGCGACGCCTGCAGACCAAGGTGGACGGGTTCTTGGCATGAGCGAGCTGCAGGCCGACTCCGTGCCCGGCCTCGACCTGGTGGCCTTCCGCACCTGGTACGACGGCGAGCGACCCGGCGAGGTCGACGGCGAGCTCAGCGCCCGGGTGATCGCGGGCGGCAAGTCCAACCTGACCTACGAGGTCACCGACCGGTCCTCGCGGTGGGTCGTCCGGCGCCCCCCCATGGGCCACGTGCAGGCCACCGCGCACGACATGGGTCGTGAGTACACCGTGATGACAGCGCTGGCCCACACCGACGTGCCGGTGCCGCAGACGTTCGCGCACTGCGCCGACGACTCGGTGATCGGCGCCCCCTTCTACGTGATGGAACACGTCGAGGGCACGCCGTACCGCACTGCAGCACAGCTTGCGGCGATCGGTGAGTCCGAGACCCGCACCATCGCGGACGCGATGGTCGACGTGCTGGCCGGACTCCACGCGGTGGTGCCGGCCGAGGTCGGACTGACCGAGTTCGGCCGACCGGCCGGATTCCTGGAACGTCAGGTGCGCCGCTGGGGCAAGCAGCTGGAGGGATCGCGCAACCGTGATCTCCCGGACGCCGACACCCTGCTGGCCAGGCTGTCCGAGCGGGTGCCTCCCGACCACCCGGGCAGCACCGGCGTCGTGCACGGTGACTACCGGCTCGACAACCTGCTCTCGGTGCCCGGTGATCCCGCTCCCGTGAAGGCGGTGGTCGACTGGGAGATGTCGACGCTCGGCGACACCCTCACCGACCTGGCCCTGCTGCTGGTCTACGACCGCCTCGGCACCATCGCCGGCGGAGGAGCCGTTGCCGATGCGAGTGCGGCACCGGGCTACCCGAGCGCGGACGACCAGCTGCAGCGCTACGCGGCCACCAGTGGGCGCGACCTCGGCACCATGGACTTCCACCTCGGCCTGGCCCACTTCAAGCTCGCGGTGATCCTCGAGGGCATCCACTACCGCTTCCTGCAGGGCCAGACGGTCGGTGCAGGATTCGACAGCATCGGCGAGGCGGTGCAGCCGCTGCTGGCTGCCGGCCTGGCCGCCATCAACCGCGGCGCTGACCGCAGCGCCTGACCACGGGAGACATCATGGACTTCACCTTCGACGCCCGCACCGAAGCGCTGAGCGCTGAGGTGCTCAGCTTCATGGACTCCCACATCTACCCCAACGAGGAGACCTTCGAGGAGCAGCTGGACGCCCTCGACGACCCCTTCGCCTGGTCGACCGCGCCGGTGCTCAAGGAGATCCAGGCCGTGGCCCGTGACCGCGGGATGTGGAACTTCTTCCTCCCCGGCGACACCGGCGGGGTAGGCGCCGGGTTGACCAACCAGCAGTACGCCCCGATCGCGGAGATCACCGGCCGCAGCGGTCATCTCGCTCCGGCGGCGTTCAACTGCGCGGCTCCGGACACCGGCAACATGGAGGTGCTGCACATGTTCGGCACCCCCGATCAGAAGGAACGCTGGCTGGAACCGCTGCTCGACGGCCGGATCCGGTCAGCGTTCGCGATGACCGAGCCGGATGTCGCGTCGTCCGACGCGACCAACATCTCCACCAGCATCGTCCGTGACGGCGACGAGTACGTCCTCAACGGCCGCAAGTGGTGGATCACCGGGGCCATGAACCCCGAGTGCGAGATCTTCATCGTGATGGGCAAGACCGACACCGAGGCGTCTCGGCACCGGCAGCAGTCGATGGTCCTGGTGCCCCGCGACACCCCCGGGCTCACCATCGTCCGTCCGATGCACGTGCTCGGGTACGACGACCATCAGCACGGCGGCCATGCCGAGCTCCTCTTCGAGGACGTCCGGGTGCCGGCGTCGAACCTGATCGGTGAAGAGGGCCACGGGTTCGGCATCGCGCAGGCCCGGTTGGGCCCTGGCCGGATCCACCACTGCATGCGGTCGATCGGTGTCGCCGAGCGAGCCATCGAGCTGATGTGCCACCGGGTCGAGAGCCGGGTCGCGTTCGGTCGGCCGCTGTCGCGCCAAGGTGTGATCCGCGAGTGGATCGCCGAGTCGCGGGTCGCCATCGAGCAGCTCCGACTGCTGGTGCTCAAGACCGCGTGGCTGATGGACACCGTCGGCAACCGGGGCGCCCACACCGAGATCCAGGCCATCAAGATCGCCACCCCGAAGGTGGTCCAAGAGATCCTCGACCGGGCCATCCAGGTGCACGGCGCCGGCGGGCTCTCGCAGGACTTCCCGCTGGCAGCATCCTTCGCCGGCATCCGTACCCTGCGCTTCGCCGACGGCCCCGACGAGGTGCACAAGAACTCCCTGGCCAAGGCCGAGATCGCCCGCCACGCCGCGCCCGCTGAAGGAGGGGCAGAGTAGGACCATGGACCTGGCCCTCAGCGACGAGCAGCAGGCGTTCCGCGACCTGGCCCGCGAGTTCCTCGACCGCGAGGCGGTGCCGCACCGCACCGAATGGGATCGTCGCGAGTCGGTCGACCTCGGCATCATCCCCAAGATGGCCGAGATCGGGTTCTTCGGGCTGACCATTCCCGAGGAGTACGGCGGCCTCGGTGGCGACTACCTCACCTACGTGCTCGGCATGGAGGAGCTCGGTCGCGCCGACTCCGCGTTGCGCGGGATCGTCTCGGTCTCCAACGGCCTGGTGGGCAAGTCCATCCTCGGTTTCGGCACCGAGGACCAGAAGCAGGAGTGGCTGCCGGGCATCGCGACTGCGACCAAGCTGGGCTGCTTCGGGCTCACCGAACCGGACACCGGGTCCGACGCCGGCAACCTGACCGCCCGCGCCCAACGCGACGGTGACGACTACGTGATCAATGGCCAGAAGCTGTTCATCACCAACGGCACCTGGGCGGACGTGGCGCTGATCTTTGCGCGCACCGGCGACAGCGGGCCGAAGGGGGTCAGCGCCTTCCTGGTGCCCACCGACACCGATGGCTTCGAGGCGCGCGAGATCAAGGGCAAGCTCGGGCTTCGCGGCCAGGCGACAGCGGAGCTGTTCTTGGCCGACGTCCGGGTCCCGGCCGCCGCGCTGCTCGGCGAGGAGGGCCAGGGTTTCAAGGTCGCGATGACCACCCTGGACAAAGGTCGAGTCTCGGTGGCTGCTGGCTGCGTCGGCATCGTGCAGGGCTGCCTGGAGAGCTCTGTCGACTACGCCCAGCACCGCACCCAGTTCGGGCGTCCGCTGGCTGGTTTCCAGCTGGTGCAGGACATGATCGCCGACATCTCCGTCGATGCTGACGCCGCTCGCCTGCTCGTCTGGCGCTGCGCCGACCTGATCGACCGCGGAGAGCCGTTCGGAGTGGCCGCCTCCAAGGCCAAGCTCTACGCCTCCGAGGCCGCCGTCCGCGCCGCCAACCACGCGATCCAGGTCTACGGCGGTGCCGGCTACGTCGACGAGCACCCGGCCGAGAAGTACCTGCGCGACGCGCGCGTGATGACCCTCTACGAAGGCACCAGCCAGATCCAGAAGCTGCTGATCGGCCGGGCCGAGACCGGCATCAGCGCGTTCGTCTAGGGCGCCGCACCGCCCGGTCACACCTGTTCGGCTCCGACGGATCAGGCTGGAGCTCGCTTGGTCTCCAGCACTCGGAAGCCCTTGGCGCTGGCCAGCCGTTCCGTCGGGAAGCCCTGGTCGGTCAGCCAACGCTGGAGTGAGTCGGCGCCGAGGTTGCGGCCCACGACCAGCACCGCCCGCCCCTCGGGGGTCAGCCGCGGCAGCCAGGTCAGCAGCAGCTCGTGCAGCGCCTGCTTGCCGACGCGGATGGGTGGATTCGACCAGATCTCGTCGTAGGTCGCCTCAGCCGACACGCCCGCCGGCGTGGTCGCGCGGAAACGATCCGTGAGGCCGAGCGCGACGGCGTTCTCGTTGGCCAGGAGCACCGCCCGCTCGTTGATGTCGACGGCCGTGACATCGGCGTCCGTGGTCGCCGCGATCGCCAGCCCGATGACACCGTACCCGCAGCCGAGGTCGAGGATCCTGCCACCGCTCGTGGGCGGCTCGGTCTCCCGGAACAGCACCGCGGTGCCGGCGTCGAGCCGACCTCGGGCGAAGACACCGGACCCGCTGGTCAGGTCGAGCTCGACGCCCCAGACCTCCGCGTGCACCGGCGCTCGCTTGAAGGCGACGGCCGGGTCGGCGGTGAAGTAGTGCTCCTCAGACATCGGCAGCCTGCCGTCTCCGTCTGGTTGCCTGGGCCCGGGCCGCCAGCTCTTCGTCGGGCGGGTAGGCCACCTCTTCGAGGGTCAGCCCGTGAGCCGGAGCGACGATCACCGCCGAGTTGCGAGCCCCCAGGCGGAGCATGTCGCCGGCCCAGGAGGCCGGCCGACGTCCCTCACCGATCGAGATCAGACAGCCCACCAACGACCGCACCATGCTGTGGCAGAACGCGTCGGCGCGCACCTTGGCCACGACCACGCCAGCCTCGTCCCGGCTCCACGACAGCTCGAGCAGGCTACGGATCGTGGTCGCCCCTTCCCGTTGCTTGCAGAACGAGGCGAAGTCATGGCGGCCCACCAACAGCGCAGCTGCCTGGTTCATGGCCTCGAGGTCCAGGGCTCGACCCCAGCTCAGCACGTGTCGCCTGGTCAGCGGGTCGAGGGCTTCGGCGGAGTCGGCCACCCGATAGGCGTAGCGACGCCAGAGCGCCCCGAACCTGGCGTGGAAGCCGGGTGCGGCCTCCGCTACCCGACGGACCCGGACGTCACGCGGGAGGATCCCGTTGAGCCGCCGCAGGATGAGGTCGTCCTGGGTCGGAACGTCGGCGTGCGCCACTTGTCCGCGCGCGTGGACGCCGGCATCGGTGCGCCCGGCCACCACCAGGTTGACCGAGGGCACCCGCAGCGCGGTGGACAGGGCCGTCGACAGCTCCGCCTGCACCGTTCGCAGGCCGGGCTGGGTCGCCCATCCACGGAAGTCGGTGCCGTCGTAGGCAAGGTCGATCCGGAGACGCACGGGGGCAGTCTTCCATCCGGGCTCACCAGTGCGCGTCGTGGAACTCCATCACGCCGAAACCCTCGGCAAGGGTGACCCCGCCGATGCTCCCGGCGAAGGTGCCGAACGGCTGGCGGTACCTGCTGCGGATCAGCCCGTAGTTCTCGTTGTGTTCCCGCACGGCCTCGCTCGAGAACCTCAATCCGTCGACCCGGCTCAGGTCGCTTGCGAACTCGCTCGGCGGCGGCTCGTGCGCCGCCCCGGCAACCCAGACGGTGCGCTCGCTGCCGGTGACCGAGTCGTTGACCCCCCTCACGAGGTTCCAGGCGACCTCGCGGCCGTCGTCCGCGCACCCGACGCCGGCCGACCACCACCACGTGGTGCGTCGCTGGTAGTAGGCAGCCGTGTCGTCGATGACGGCTCGTGCCTCGACCGGCCACTGCTGGTCACCGAGTCGCACCGTGCCGCTGACCGCAACCCCGCCCTGCTTCCGGGTCCACGCATACGACGCCCCGCTCGGCCCGATCGCCTCGATGCCAGGTTCCTCGACCCAGGCGAGGTCGATGGTCGCGCCGCGGTCGCGCACCCGCGCCCAGCCCTCACCGAGCTCCGCGGCGCCGCTGCCGACTCGGGTGCTGCCGTGGAGCTGACGACCGGCGCGGTCCCAGACCGCCCAGAACGACTGCCTCGCCGGACCGATCCGCACCGACCCCAGACAGATCATCAGGTCGGGACCGTAGACGCCGACGTAGCGCCACGTCTTGAGCGGGCGCAGTCCCTGTCGTCCCGGCATCGTGGCGGGCGGGAGCGTCAACGTCGCCAGCGTCTCCGGGCGAGGGTCGCCATAGGTGCCTCGGTAGGGAAGGCCGGCAATCACAGCTGCAGTGTGACGGATACTTGCTTCGTGCACCCAGCGATCATCACGACCTCCCCTCGGTCCGCGGCGATCGACGACCCTCCCCGTCTCTGGTCGCGGTGACTGACGTGGACCTGCTCGCGGACCTCCTGGTCGCCTGGCCGGCGCTCTTCTTCCTCGGCATGGGCGTGGTGGCGCTGACCCGGCCCGCCCACGTCGTGGACCGCTTCGGAGTCACCGTCGAGAGCCTCGACGGCCGCAACGAGATCCGGTCCGTCTACGGCGGCTTCGGTGTCGCCGTGGCGTTCCTGCTGGGCTGGGCCGTCTTCACCGACGGCCGCGGTGAGCTGTGGATCCCGAGCGTGATCGCGGTGCTCTGCTTCGGCATGGCCGTCGGTCGCGTGGTGTCGACGGTCGCCGACCGCACCCGCGGCTCTGCGATCGTGTGGCGCTACGTCGGCCTCGAGCTGGCCCTCACCGCGTCGCTGTTCGCCTCCCACACCCTGCGCTGATCCGCGCGGCCTGGCTCAGCGCAGCTCGTGTGCGTACGGCGGGTCGGCGCCGGGCCGCGACACCGTGACGGCGGCGGCACGGGCCGCGTGGGCCAGTACCTCGGCGGGATCACGGTCGACGTCGACCCAGAGCGCGTCGATCAGCGCCGCCGAGAAGGTGTCGCCGGCCCCGATGGTGTCGAGCACGGTCGCGGGTGCGGCCTCCACCGAGACCTCGCCCCGGTCGGAGATCCAGGTCGCGCCGGCCCCGCCCAGGGTCAGCGCAATGGCGCGCGGTCCGAGCGTGAGGAGGTGTTCGGTGGCCTCGCTCAGGCTCCAGGTCGGGTAGAGGACGGCCAGGTCCTCGTCGCTCACCTTGACCAGGTCGGCGACCGCGACGACCAGCTCCACCGCGGCCACCAGGTCGGGTCCGGTGCCCGTCACCGCCGGCCGGGCGTTGACGTCGTAGCTGATGAACGCCGAGCCGCGCACCTCCTCGAGGATGTGTCGTACGTCGACGGCACCCGGACGGACCACAGCGCCGAGCGAGCACACGTGCACGAACCGCGGAGCATCGACCGGCACCTGCCCCAGCCGCCAGTCGAGATCGAACGAGTACGCCGCCGACCCGTCGGGCTGGATCGTCGCCACCGCGGTGGAGGTGTGCGCCAGGATCTCGGGGTCGCCCGCCAGCGCCACTGCGGAGTCGGTGAGGTGACGCGCAATCGCCGCGCCACGGTCGTCGGCTGCGTAGGCCGTCGCGAAACGCACCGGCCGGCCCAATCGACTCAGGGCCACCGCCACGTTGGCGGCGCTACCGCCCGGTCGTTCGGTGGTCGCGCCGTCGGAGGTCCGCACGATGTCGACCAACGACTCCCCGATCACCAGCGCGTCACCGACCATGCCGTCCATTCAATAGGGTCACGGAATGGATGTCCTCCCGCTGGACCCCGGCGCGACCGAGCCTCCCTTCGAACAGCTGCGCAGCCAGCTTGCCCGGCGGGCAGGATCTGGAGAGCTCACGGCCGGCACCAAGCTGCCCACGGTGCGGGCACTCGCAGCTGAGCTGCACCTTGCCGTCAACACCGTCGCCCGTGCCTACCGCGAGCTCGAGTCCGATGGCGTCGTGGTCACCGAGGGCCGTCGCGGCACCTTCATCGCCATGCTGGCCGGAGCCTCCCCCGATGCGGAGAAGGCTGCCGCCGACTACGTCGCCACGGTCCGGCGGCTGGGTCTCACCGTGACCGAGGCCAACCGGTTGGTGGACCGCGCCTGGGTCGCTGGGCACGGAAGTGCGGTCAGGCCGTAGCCGGGCCGGACCGTGCCCCCACCACGGGATCCCGGACAGGACAACG
>CAWHKK010000003.1:0-15006 GCA_963829975.1 uncultured Actinomycetota bacterium | reverse complement strand
TTCTACTTCAAGTCCGTTGAGGACGCCGAGGCAGCGGGCTTCACCCGCGCCGGTGAGGGGAGCGACAAGTGAGCACGCTGCACAAGGACCACCGCGACGTTCTGATCGCGCCGGTCGTGTCGGAGAAGAGCTACGGCCTCCTCGACAACAACAAGTACACGTTCCTGGTGCGTCCCGGACGCCAACAAGACCGAGATCAAGATCGCGGTCGAAAAGGTGTTCAACGTCAAGGTCACGTCGGTCAACACCCTCAACCGCAAGGGCAAGACGCGCCGTACCCGCAACGGGCTGGGCAAGCGCAAGGACACCAAGCGCGCCATCGTCAGCCTGGTCGAGGGCCACCGCATCGACATCTTCGGAGGACCGGTTTCCTGATGGCCATTCGTAAATACAAGCCGACTACCCCGGGCCGTCGCGGCTCGTCGGTCGCCGACTTCGTCGAGATCACGCGGACGACGCCTGAGAAGTCCCTGACCCGTCCGCTGCCCAAGAAGGGCGGCCGCAACAACCAGGGTCGGATCACCACCCGGCACCAGGGCGGCGGTCACAAGCGGGCCTACCGGATCATCGACTTCCGTCGCTACGACAAGGACGGCGTGCCCGCCAAGGTCGCTCACATCGAGTACGACCCCAACCGGACCGCCCGGATCGCACTGCTGCACTTCGCCGACGGCGAGAAGCGCTACATCATCGCGCCGAAGGACCTCAAGCAGGGCATCACCGTCGAGTCCGGAGTCGGGGCCGACATCAAGCCCGGCAACAACCTGCCGCTGCGCAACATCCCGGTCGGTACGACGATCCACTGCGTCGAGCTGCGACCCGGCGGCGGCGCCAAGATCGCCCGCTCCGCTGGCAACAGCGCGCAGCTGGTGGCTCGTGAAGGATCACGCGCCACGCTGCGTCTGCCCTCGGGCGAGATGCGCTTCGTCGACGTGCGCTGCCGCGCCACCGTCGGTGAGGTCGGCAACGCCGAGCAGTCCAACATCAACTGGGGCAAGGCCGGCCGCATGCGCTGGAAGGGCAAGCGCCCGACCGTCCGCGGTGTGGTCATGAACCCGGTCGACCACCCCCACGGTGGTGGCGAGGGCAAGACCTCCGGTGGTCGTCACCCGGTGTCCCCCTGGGGCAAGGCCGAGGGCCGTACGCGCAAGCGCAAGGCCAGCGACTCCCAGATCATCCGTCGCCGCAAGTCCGGCAAGAAGCGCTGAGTAGGGAAGTAACGAGATGCCTCGCAGCCTGAAAAAGGGCCCCTTCGTCGATGACCACCTTCAGAAGAAGGTGGACGCCGAGAACGCCAAGGGCAGCCACAACGTGATCAAGACGTGGTCGCGCCGCTCGATGATCGTGCCCGACATGATCGGTCACACCATCGCGGTGCACGACGGTCGCAAGCACGTCCCGGTCTTCGTGACTGACTCGATGGTCGGTCACAAGCTGGGCGAGTTCGCCCCGACCCGCACCTACCGCGGCCACGTGAAGGACGACCGGAAGGGACGCCGTCGATGAGCGTCCACTGAGCGCCGGCGCACCAGCGCCCGCCGCGACTCGCTGCTCGGCGACCAGCCGGGAGCCTTTGCGCGCGCACGTTTCGTCCGCATCACCCCGATGAAGGCCCGCCGTGTCGTCGACATGGTCCGCGGTCTCCCCGTCGAAGACGCTCTGTCGCTGCTGCAGTTCGCTCCGCAGTCGGCCTCCGAGACCGTCTACAAGGTGCTGGAGAGCGCGATCGCCAACGCCGAGACCACCGAGGGGCTCGACACCAACGACCTGGTCATCTCGGTGGCCCACGTCGACGAAGGCCCGACCATGAAGCGCTGGCGCCCCCGGGCCCAGGGCCGGGCCACCCGCATCCTCAAGCGCACCAGCCACATCACGCTTGTCGTCCAGCCGGCCGACGCTGGTGGCCGCCGCCAGAAGAAGCGGACCCCCAAGAACGGAAAGAGTGCCTGATGGGCCAGAAAATCAACCCGAACGGCTTCCGCCTCGGCATCTCGACGGACCACAAGTCCCGTTGGTACGCCGACAAGCTCTACAAGTCGTACGTCGGCGAGGATGTCGCCATCCGCAAGCTGCTCTCCAAGGGCATGGAGCGGGCCGGCATCTCCAAGGTCGAGATCGAGCGCACCCGTGACCGGGTCCGCGTCGACATCCACACCGCGCGTCCGGGCATCGTCATCGGTCGCCGTGGCGCCGAGGCCGACCGCATCCGCGGCGACCTCGAGAAGCTCACGGGCAAGCAGGTGCAGCTGAACATCCTCGAGGTCAAGAGCCCCGAGATCGACGCTCAGCTGGTCGCCCAGGGTGTTGCCGAGCAGCTCTCCGGTCGCGTGCAGTTCCGTCGTGCCATGCGCAAGGCGATGCAGACCTCGATGCGTTCGGGTGCCAAGGGCATCCGGATCCAGTGCTCCGGCCGCCTCAACGGCGCCGAGATGTCGCGTACCGAGTTCTACCGCGAGGGTCGCGTCCCGCTGCACACGCTGCGTGCCGACATCGACTACGGCTTCTACGAGGCTCGGACCACCTTCGGTCGCATCGGCGTGAAGGTCTGGATCTACAAGGGCGAGGTCGCCGGCACCCGTGCCGAGCGCCAGGCCCAGGCAGCGGCTCGCGCCGGCGTCCCCGGCCGCGGCGGCAGTGCCGCGCCCGGCCCGTGGCGGCGAGCGCCCGACCCGCGGCACCCGCGCCGACCGGCCGACCCGTTCGGACCGCCCGCGCGTGCCGACGGCGACGCGCCGGCCGAGGCCACTGCGCCCGCAGCCCCCGCGGCTGCGCCCACCACCCCTGACACCAGTGCCGGAACGGAGGCCTGAGCCATGTTGATGCCCCGTCGCGTCAAGCACCGCAAGCAGCACCACCCCAACCGGCGTGGTGCGGCCAAGGGCGGGACCACCCTGGCGTTCGGTGACTACGGGATCCAGGCGATCGAAGGTCACTACGTGACCAACCGCCAGATCGAGTCGGCCCGAATCGCCATGACCCGTCACATCAAGCGTGGTGGAAAGGTGTGGATCAACATCTACCCCGACCGCCCGCTGACCAAGAAGCCGGCCGAGACCCGGATGGGTTCCGGTAAGGGCTCCCCCGAGTGGTGGATCGCCAACGTCAAGCCCGGCCGCGTCATGTTCGAACTTTCCGGCATCGACGAGGTGACTGCCCGCGAGGCCATGCGCCGCGCGATGCACAAGCTTCCGATGAAGTGCCGGTTCATCTCGCGAGAGGCGGGTGAATTCTGATGGCACAGGGCACTGCTGCACACGAGCTCGACGAGCTCAACGACGTCGACCTCGAGTCAAAGCTGCGCGAGGCCAAGGAGGAGCTTTTCAACCTCCGGTTCCAGGCGGCCACCGGCCAGCTGGAGAGCCACGGCCGGCTGCGCACGGTCAAGAAGGACATTGCCCGGATCTACACCGTGGTGCGTGAGCGCGAGCTCGGCATCCGGGTCGCCCCGGGCGCGAATGAGACGCTCATCGAAGAGGAAGCAAGCGCATGAGCGAGCAGACTCAGCTCGAGGTGCCGGCCAGCGCAACGCCCGCAAGGTCCGTGAGGGCCTGGTCGTCAGCGACAAGATGGACAAGACCGTGGTCGTGTCCGTCGAGGACCGCGTCAAGCACGCGAAGTACGGCAAGGTCCTGCGGCGCACGAGCAAGCTCAAGGCCCACGACGAGCAGAACGAGTGCGGCATCGGCGACCGGGTGCTCCTGATGGAGACCCGTCCGCTGTCCGCCACCAAGCGCTGGCGCATCGTGGAGATCCTGGAGAGGGCGAAATGATCCAGCAAGAGTCCAGGCTCAAGGTCGCCGACAACACTGGTGCCAAGGAGATCCTGTGCATCCGGGTCCTCGGTGGGTCGGGTCGGCGCTACGCCGGCATCGGCGACACCATCGTGGCCACGGTCAAGGACGCGATCCCTGGCGGCAACGTCAAGAAGGGCGACGTCGTCAAGGCCGTCATCGTGCGCACCGTCAAGGAGCGCCGTCGCGGTGACGGGTCCTACATCAAGTTCGACGAGAACGCCGCCGTCATCCTCAAGTCCGATGGTGAGCCGCGCGGCACCCGCATCTTCGGCCCCGTCGGCCGTGAGCTGCGCGAGAAGAAGTTCATGAAGATCATCTCGCTCGCCCCGGAGGTGTTGTGAGCGATGACGGGAAGTAGCCAAGAAGGCCAGCGTGAACATCAAGAAGGGCGACACCGTCAAGGTGATCGCCGGCCGTGACAAGGGCGCCGAAGGCAAGATCATCAAGGTGCTCCGCGAGGAGCAGCGGGTGATCGTCGAGGGCGTCAACCGCGTCAAGCGCCACACCAAGGTCGTCAACCAGGGCGGCCGCGGCGGCACGACCGGCGGCATCATCACCACGGAGGCGCCGATCCACGTCTCCAACGTGATGCTCGTCGAGGGTGACGGAGTGACCCGGATCGGCTTCCGCCGCGACGAGGTCCTCAAGCGTCGGCCCGACGGCTCGACGTACGCCGCGACGCGCAGCGTCCGCATCTCCCGCAAGACCGGCAAGGAAATCTGATGACCGACACCCAGGCTGAGACCGAGGCCACCGAGAAGGTGACGCCGCGGCTGAAGACCCGCTACCGCGAGGAGATCCTCCCCGCGCTGCGCTCCGAGTTCGACATCAAGAACATCATGCAGGTGCCCGGCCTGACCAAGATCGTGGTCAACATGGGCGTCGGCGAGGCGGCTCGTGACTCCAAGCTGATCGAGGGCGCCGTCCGCGACCTCACCGCGATCACCGGCCAGAAGCCGTCGGTGACCAAGGCCCGGCAGTCGATCGCGCAGTTCAAGCTGCGCGAAGGCATGCCGATCGGTACGCACGTGACGCTGCGGGGCGACCGGATGTGGGAGTTCCTCGATCGGCTCCTGTCGATCGCGCTCCCGCGTATCCGCGACTTCCGTGGCCTCTCGCCCAAGCAGTTCGACGGCCGGGGCAACTACACGTTCGGTCTGACCGAGCAGGTCATGTTCCACGAGATCGACCAGGACAAGGTCGATCGCCAGCGGGGCATGGACATCACGGTCGTCACGACCGCGACCAACGACGAGGAGGGGCGGGCACTGCTCAAGCAGCTCGGCTTCCCCTTCGCGGAGCGATGAGCAGGAGAGACTAATGGCGAAGACAGCACTCAGGGTCAAGGCAGCCCGCAAGCCCAAGTTCGCGGTGCGCGGTTACACCCGCTGCCAGCGATGCGGCCGGCCCAAGGCCGTCTACCGCAAGTTCGGCTTGTGCCGGATCTGCCTGCGGGAGATGGCCCACCGCGGCGAGCTCCCCGGCGTGACCAAGTCCTCTTGGTGAGCTGCGAGGCTCGCACGCTCGCACCTCGACCACCGGATTCCATCCGAACCAACCGCTGAAGGTCCCTGCGGGGAAACCACAGAAGAGAGAGAACCCCAAGCAATGACGATGACCGACCCGATCGCAGACATGCTGACGCGTCTGCGCAACGCCAACCAGGCGTACCACGACGACGTGGCCATGCCCTACAGCAAGCTGAAGCAGGGCGTAGCGGAGATCCTCAAGCAGGAGGGCTACATCACCTCCTTCGAGGTGACCGACAACGAGGGTGTGGGCCAGACCCTGCACATCACCCTCAAGTACGGTCGCAACCGCGAGCGCTCCATCGCCGGCGTACGCCGGATCAGCAAGCCCGGCCTCCGCGTCTACGCGAAGAGCACCGGCCTGCCGAAGGTGCTCGGCGGCCTCGGCGTCGCGATCATCTCGACGAGCCAGGGCCTGCTGACCGACCGCCACGCAAACCAGAAGGGCGTAGGTGGGGAAGTCCTCGCCTACGTCTGGTAACGACGAGACCGAGAAGGAGACAACAAGCATGTCGCGTATTGGCAAGCTCCCCATCGACGTCCCGTCCGGTGTCGACGTCGCGATCGACGATGCCGTGGTGACCGTCAAGGGACCCAAGGGCACGCTCTCGCACACCGTCGCCGCGCCGATCATCGTCGAGCGCAACGAAGCAGTCCTCGACGTGAAGCGTCCCGACGACGAGCGTCAGAGCAAGGCCCTCCACGGGCTCACCCGCACCCTGATCAACAACATGGTCGTGGGCGTCACCGATGGCTTCGAGAAGAAGCTCGAGATCGTCGGCGTCGGTTACCGCGTCCTGTCCAAGGGGCCGACCCAGCTGGAGTTCCAGCTCGGTTACTCCCACCCGATCGTGTTCGACGCCCCCGAGGGCATCACCTTCAGCGTCGATGGACCCACGAAGCTCGGCGTTGCCGGGATCGACAAGCAGCTGGTCGGTGAGACTGCCGCCAACATCCGCAAGCTGCGCAAGCCGGAGCCCTACAAGGGCAAGGGCGTCCGTTACGCCGGCGAGCACATCCGCCGCAAGGTCGGAAAGGCCGGTAAGTAGCCATGGCTGTATCCCTGAAGCAGCACAAGCACACCGCAGCGCGCCAGAAGTCGCGCCTGCGTCGTCAGATCCGTGGTCGCAAGAGGCTGTCGGGGACCCCGGAGCGTCCGCGTCTCGTGGTCACCCGGTCCACGAAGCACATCAGCGTCCAGGTGGTCGACGACCTCGAGGGCAAGACGCTGGCCTATGCCTCGACGATGGAGTCCGACCTGCGCACGCTCACCGGCGACAAGACGGCCAAGGCCAAGCGAGTCGGCGAGCTGGTCGCCGAGCGGGCCAAGGGCGTCGGTGTCGAGACCGTGGTCTTCGACCGCGCCGGCAACAAGTACCACGGCCGAATCGCGGCTCTTGCCGACGGCGCCCGCGAGGGTGGGTTGACGTTCTGATGAGCCCCTTCATTGGTGGAGTGACGGCGTCGAGCACACACAGTTCTCAGAGAGAAGGTAAAGACTCATGAGCGGAGCCCAGCGCGGACAGCGCGACGGTGGTCGCCAGGGCGGAGGCCGTGGTCGTGACGGCGGTCGCGGTCAGGGTGCCGACAAGAACCAGTACATCGAGCGGGTAGTCGCGATCAACCGCGTCGCCAAGGTCGTGAAGGGTGGTCGTCGCTTCAGCTTCACCGCCCTCGTGGTCGTCGGTGACGGCGACGGCATGGTCGGCGTCGGCTACGGCAAGGCCAAGGAGGTGCCCGCGGCGATCGCCAAGGGCGTCGAGGAGGCGAAGAAGAACTTCTTCCGCGTCCCTCGCATCCAAGGGACCATCCCGCACCCGGTCCAGGGTGAGAAGGCTGCCGGTGTGGTCATGCTGCGCCCGGCCGCCCCCGGTACCGGTGTCATCGCAGGTGGTCCGGTGCGCGCGGTCCTGGAGTGCGCTGGCATCCACGACATCCTGAGCAAGTCGCTCGGCTCGTCCAACCAGATCAACATCGTGCACGCGACCGTGACGGCTCTCCAGATGCTGGAGCAGCCCGAGGCCGTAGCTGCCCGACGCGGTCTCAGGGTCGAGGACGTTGCTCCGGCGGCACTGCTGAAGGCCAAGGCCGACGGCATCGCCGCCGCTGCTGCAGCAGGAGGTAACTCCTGATGGGGCAGCTCAAGGTCCAGCAGCTGAAGTCGACGATCGGCCGCAAGGCCAACCAGCGCGAGACGATGCGAACGCTCGGTCTCAAGCGCATCGGAGACGTCGTCGTCAAGGAAGACCGCCCGGAGATCCGGGGCATGGTCCACACCGTCCGTCACCTCGTGACGGTCGAGGAGGTCGACTGATATGACACTCAAACTTCATCACCTGCGTCCTGCCCCCGGCGCGAAGACCGCCAAGACCCGCGTGGGTCGCGGTGAGGGTTCCAAGGGCAAGACCGCGGGTCGTGGCACCAAGGGCACCAAGGCCCGCAACCAGGTGCCGGCCCACTTCGAGGGCGGGCAGATGCCGATGCACATGCGGCTGCCCAAGCTGAAGGGCTTCAAGAACCCGTTCAAGGTCGAGTTCCAGGTCGTCAACCTGGACCGCATCACCGAGCTCTTCCCTGAGGGTGGCGACGTCACCGTCGAGGAGCTCGTGGCGCGCGGTGCTGTCCGCAAGAACCAGCCCGTCAAGGTGCTGGGTCAGGGCGACATCTCGGTCAAGGTCGCGGTGAGCGTCAATGCGTTCTCCGGTTCCGCCAAGGAGAAGATCGAGGCCGCAGGCGGAACGACCACCGTTCTCTGAATCGTTGGTACGTGGGGCGTGTGCCTGAGGGCTTCGTCATGAAGCCCCCGGCCACGCCCCTGACCGACCTCAGCGCCCCTGTTAAGGTTTGCCGGATCTGAGGGCCCACAATCCGCTGGAGAAAGAGGAACTCGTGCTCAGCGCGTTCGTGAACGCCTTCCGGACTCCCGACCTGCGGCGCAAGCTGCTGTTCGTCCTGTTCATCATCTTCATCTTCCGGGCTGGATCGCAGATTCCGGCTCCCGGCGTCGACATGGCCAACGTGCGGACCTGTGTCGACCTCGCTCAGAACGGCGACAATGCCGGGCTCTACAGCCTGGTCAACCTGTTCTCCGGTGGCGCCCTGCTCCAGCTGACCGTCTTCGCGCTGGGCATCATGCCCTACATCACGGCCAGCATCATCTTGCAGCTTCTCGTCGTGGTGATCCCGCGGCTCGAGTCGCTGAAGAAGGAGGGCCAGGCCGGCCAGACGAAGATCACCCAGTACACGCGCTACCTGACCCTGGGCCTTGCGCTGCTGCAGGCCACCGGCATCGTGGCCCTGGCGCGCTCCGGCGGCCTCCTCCAGTGCGAGCTGCCGTTGTTGCACGACAACGGCACCCAGACCTTCCTCGTGATGGTGGTCACGATGACCGCCGGCACCACAGTGATCATGTGGCTCGGTGAGCTGATCACCGAACGCGGCGTCGGCAACGGCATGTCGATGCTGATCTTCTGCCAGGTGGTCGCGACCTTCCCGACCTCGCTCGGTCAGGTCCAGAAGGGCCAGGGCTGGTGGGTCTTCGCAATCGTGCTCGCGGATCGGTTTCGCGATCATCGCGGCGGTCATCTTCATCGAACAGGCGCAGCGACGGATCCCGGTGCAGTACGCCCGGCGCATGGTCGGCCGCAAGATGTTCGGCGGCAGCTCGACCTACATCCCGCTGAAGGTCAACCAGGCCGGCATCATCCCGGTCATCTTCGCTTCGTCGCTGATGTACCTCCCAGCGATGGCTGTCCAGTTCAACCAGACCAGCGGCTCGCCGGTGATTCGCGTTCGTCAGCGACTACCTGGTCTCCGCCGGACACTCCGCTCTACATGACCGTCTACTTCTGCCTGATCGTCTTCTTCACCTACTTCTACGTCTCGATCACCTTCAACCCCAACGAGGTGGCCGACAACATGAAGAAGTACGGCGGCTTCATCCCCGGGATCCGGGCGGGCAAGCCGACCGAGGACTACCTGTCCTACGTCCTGTCCCGCATCACGCTGCCGGGCGCTCTCTACCTTGGTCTGATCTCGCTGATCCCACTCGATCGCCCTCGTGCTGATCAACGCCGACCAAAACTTCCCGTTCGGAGGCATCTCGATCCTGATCATGGTCGGCGTCGCCCTGGACACGGTGAAGCAGATCGAGAGCCAGCTCCAGCAGCGCAACTACGAAGGATTCCTGCGCTAAATGAGGCTGATCATGATGGGGCCCCCCGGGGCCGGGAAGGGCACGCAGGCGAAGTACGTCGCGGAGCACTTCAAGATTCCAGCGATCTCCACCGGCGACATCTTCCGCGCGAACGTGTCCGAGGGCACCGAGCTCGGCGTCGAGGCCAAGCGCTACATGGATGCCGGCGACTACGTGCCGGACGAGATCACGAACAAGATGGTCCGCAACCGGATCGACGAGCCGGACGCCGAGCCGGGCTTCCTGCTCGACGGCTATCCGCGCACCCTGGCCCAGGTCGAAGAGCTCGACGGGATGATCAAGTTCACCGGCCACCAGCTCGACGCCGCCGTGGTGCTCACGGTCGACTCCGACGAGATCGTCCAGCGCCTCGTGCAGCGTGCGCAGGTCGAGGGTCGCACCGACGACACCGAGGACGTCGTACGTCGGCGGCAAGAGGTCTACGCCGAGCAGACCGAGCCGCTGATCGACGTCTACCGCCAGCGCGGCATCCTGGTCGAGGTCGACGGGATGGGCGAGGTCGACGAGGTCACCGGCCGGATCTTCGACGCGCTGGACGTCGTTCCCCAGTCATAGCTGTCGGCGGGTCCTCCTGATGCGCCTGCTGGACCGCGGGATCGAGATCAAGAACCGCGAGGAGATCGCGGTGATGCGGCGCGCCGGTCGGCTGGTCGGCGAGACGCTCGAGCTGCTGCGCACGTCGGTGCGGGTCGGCATCAGCACCGGTGAGCTCGACGCGATCGCGGAGGACAACATCCGATCTGCGGGCGGGTTGCCGTCGTTCCTGGGCTACCACGGTTTCACCGGCACCATCTGCACGTCGGTGAACCACCAGGTCGTGCACGGCATCCCGGGCACCCAGGTCCTGGCCGACGGTGACGTGATCTCCATCGACTGCGGCGCCATCATCGACGGTTGGCACGGCGACGCGGCGATCACGGTCGCGCTCGGGACGGTGCCGGATGAGGCGACCGAGCTGATGCGGGTGACCCAGGAGGCGATGTGGCGCGGGATCGCCGCTGCGCACCTCGGTGGCCGGGTGGGGGACATCTCCGAGGCTGTGGAGACCTATGTCCAGTCGCAGGGCAGCTACGGCATCGTCGAGGACTACACCGGGCACGGCATCGGGTCGCAGATGCACCAGCCCCCCGACGTACCGAACTTCGGTCGTCGGCGCGGGCCCAGGCTGGTCGAGGGACTGGCCCTCGCGGTCGAGCCGATGCTCACGCTCGGCACCAAGGAGACTGCCGTCCTGAGCGATGACTGGACGGTGGTCACCACCGACGGGGCGCTGGCAGCGCACTTTGAACACACCTTCACGTTGACGTCGGACGGCGCCTGGGTGCTGACCGACCTCGACGGTGGCGAAGCCGAGCTGGCTAGGCTCGGGGTCCCCTACGGCGGACCGTGAGGGCCGTGGAAGACTAGAACCGCGGGAGGGGAGTATTCCTTCGTTGCGGTCTCGTCAGCACGATCGGGTTTCCGGTCCGGGGCCGCAGGTCACCGGGTAGTTGAACTGGCGGCGGAAGAGACCTCTGGCGTCCAGCCGTCCTCTCGTCCAGGAGTATCCCGTGGAAGTCTCGACCCTCGAATGGGCCGTCACCATCGGCGTCACCATCACCGTGCTCGTCTTCGACGTGTTCGTCATCGCGCGCGACCCGCACGAACCGTCGATGAGGGAGAGCGCGATCGCGCTCTGCTTCTACGTCGGCGCGGCGGTGGCGTTCGGGGTGTACGTGCTGTTCGTCCACGGCCATGCCTACGGCATCGAGTTCTACGCAGGCTGGTTGACCGAGTACAGCCTCTCGATCGACAACCTCTTCGTCTTCATCATCCTGATGACGGCGCTGAAGGTGCCGCGGCAGCTCCAGCAGGAGGCGCTGATGGTGGGGATCATCCTGGCGCTGGTCTTCCGCGCCATCTTCATCGCTCTGGGCTACCAGCTGATCAACAACTTCTCGTGGATCTTCTACATCTTCGGAGCCTTCCTGGTCTACACCGCCTACAGCCTGGTGCAGAACTACCGGTCGAACGAGGACGAGCATCCTGAGGACAACCGCGTGGTCAGATTCGCCCAGAGCCACCTCAACGTCGGTGAGGACTACCACGGGCTGAAGCTGTGGTACCGGCAGAACGGCAGCCGTTTCGTGTCGCCGATGCTGATCGTGATCATCGCGCTCGGGACCACGGACATCCTGTTCGCCCTCGACTCGATCCCCGCGATCTTCGGCATCACCCAGGAGCCCTACCTGGTCTTCGCCGCCAACGTCTTCGCGCTGATGGGCCTGCGCCAGCTCTACTTCCTCCTTGGCGGGCTGCTCGAGCGACTGGTCTATCTTGCGCTTGGGCTCTCCTTCATCCTCGCCTTCATCGGCGTCAAGCTGGTGCTGCACGCGTTGCACGAGAATGAGCTGGCCTTCCTCAACGACGGCAAACACATCGACGTCTTCGAGATCTCCTCGCTGCTCAGCCTCGGGGTCATCATCGTCACCCTTGTCGTCACCGCCGTCGCCAGCCTCGCCAAGGACAAGAAGGAATCGGTCGATCGGGGTTGATCCGGCCCCTCACCCGTGGAATCGCTGGACAGCTCCGGACGTTGCACCGTCGATGACTTCCTCACTGCCTGCGCTGTCCGTGCTCGACCTGGTGCCGGTGCGCACCGACCAGACCACCGGCGACGCCCTCGCAGCAACCCTCTCGTTGGCGGGGACGGCCGATGCGCTCGGCTTTCGCCGCTACTGGGTGGCCGAGCACCACAACATGCCCGCCGTGGCAGCCACGAACCCTCCGGTGCTGATCGCCATGATCGCCGCCGCCACCCGGCAGATCCGGGTCGGGTCGGGTGGGGTGATGCTGCCCAACCACGCCCCGCTCGTGGTGGCCGAGCAGTTCGCGCTGCTGGAAGCGGCGTACCCGCACCGGATCGACCTCGGCCTCGGCCGAGCCCCCGGCACCGACCCGGTCACCAGCTGGGCGCTGCGTCACGGAGCCGGCGGCGTGACCGACGAGGCCGTCACGCGCTTCCCGGAGTACGTCGACAACGTGCTCGCCATGATGGAGCCGGCGGGAGTGGGGCTCGCCCTTCAGGGGCGACAGCACGTCCTCCGGGCGACCCCGTCGGCGAGCTCGGTGCCGGAGATCTGGTTGCTCGGCTCGTCGGACTACTCCGCCCGCCTGGCCGCGGAAAAGGGCCTGCCCTACGTCTTCGCGCACCACTTCTCCGGCAGCGGGACGGCCGAGGCGCTCGCGCTGTACCGCTCGACCTTCCGACCCTCGCCCGAGCTGGCCGAGCCGCGCACCTTCTTGACCCTGAACGTGTGTGTTGCGGAGACGCTCGAGGAAGCCGAGCGCAGGGCGCTCCCACAGCTGCTGCAGATGGTGGCGCTCCGGACCGGTCAGCCGCTCACCCCTCAGCCGCTCGTCGAGGAGGCAGCCGAGGTGGACGTCCCGGAACCTCACCACCGCCTGATCGAGGCGATGCGCAGTCGCTGGGTGATCGGTGCGCCGGACCAGGCTCGAGCCCGGATCGCCGAGCTCGCCGCGAGATTCGCCGTCGACGAGGTCATGCTCCACCCCGTCTCCGGCGCTACCAGGGGCACCCGGGCCATGCTCAGCCCCGGCCGCGAGGAGTCGCTGCGCCTGCTGGCAGCCGGCTAGCTCCGATTCGTGTTTCCGGGGCGGTTTCCGTAGACTTACGGGTCGGCCCAACGTGGGCTCGTTTCGTGGCGCCTCGCGGCTGCCCGGATCACATCTGACCTTCTCGATCGAGTCGGTCCGACGTGTGCCCGGGATGAGGCTCAGGAAGCGGCTTCACGAGGTCCACCGGCCTCCACGAACGCGTGGGGACGGAGGTTCCCGGGCCAACGGTAGACAACCAAGAGAACCGACAGATTGTGGAGGACATGCCGAAGAAAGAAGGCGTGATCGAGATCGAGGGCGTCGTTGTGGAGGCTCTCCCCAACGCGATGTTCCGTGTCGAGCTCAGCAATGGGCACAAGGTTCTCGCCCACATCAGCGGCAAGATGCGTCAGCACTACATCCGGATCCTCCCCGAGGACCGCGTGGTGGTGGAGCTCTCGCCGTACGACCTCACCAGGGGTCGCATCGTCTACCGGTACAAGTGAGCTGGGCTTGCGAGCTCACTGACCACAGAGAAGCCGCCTCACCGAAGGAAAGTTCATGAAGGTCAACCCGAGCGTCAAGCCGATCTGTGACAAGTGCAAGGTGATCCGTCGCCACGGCACCGTCATGGTGATCTGCGAGAACCCGCGCCACAAGCAGCGTCAGGGCTAAGCCACACCGCCCCGAACACCACAACTGAACAAACCTCAACGTGATCGCTTAGTTCGCCGCAGGGCGGGCAAATCACCTCCGGAGCAGAAGGCTGGAGCCCATTCGACGAGGAGTGGGATGCGACACGACCAGAAACCTCTGTGAACAATCGAAGAGCTTTGCTCTTCAAGGAAGGGCCAATCACATGGCACGCCTCGTTGGTGTAGATCTCCCGCGTGACAAGCGCATCGAGATCGCTCTCACCTACATCTACGGCATCGGCCGTACCCGCAGCCAGGAGCTCCTGGCTGCAACTGGGGTCAACCCCAACCTCCGCGTCCACGAGCTGGGCGACGAAGAGCTGGTCAAGCTTCGCGACGCAATTGATGCTCGCGACATCAAGATCGAAGGTGACCTCCGCCGTGAGGTCCAGGCGGACATCCGCCGCAAGATCGAGATCGGCAGCTACCAGGGTCGCCGTCACCGTCAGGGCCTTCCGGTCCGCGGTCAGCGCACCAAGACCAACGCCCGCACCCGCAAGGGTCCGAAGCGCACGGTTGCCGGCAAGAAGAAGGCCAAGTGACCCGCCGCACGGCGTCTCACTTGCACCCACAGACCAGCTACTTCAGGAGATAACGAATGCCTCCCAAGGCTCGCGCGGCCGGCGCCAAGAAAGTCCGCCGCAAGGAGAAGAAGAACATCGCTCAGGGCGAAGCCCACATCAAGAGCACGTTCAACAACACCATCGTCACGATCACCGACCCCACGGGTGCGGTCATCTCATGGGCCTCTGCCGGCACCGTCGGCTTCAAGGGCTCACGCAAGTCCACCCCGTACGCCGCGCAGATGGCCGCTGAGGCCGCCGGTCGTCGGGCGATGGACCACGGCATGAAGAAGATCGACGTCTTCGTCAAGGGCCCCGGCTCTGGGCGCGAGACCGCGATCCGCTCCCTGGGCGCGATCGGCCTCGAGGTCGGCACCATCCAGGACGTCACGCCCACCCCCCACAACGGTTGCCGCCCGCCCAAGCGCCGGCGCGTCTGACCCGAGACCGAAAAGGAGTTCTGAACCATGGCCCGCTACATCGGTCCCATGACCCGGAAGTCGCGCCGTCTCGGTGTCGACCTCGTCGGAGGCGACGCTGCCTTCGAGAAGCGCCCCTACCCTCCCGGCCAGCACGGCCGCGGCAGGATCAAGGAGAGCGAGTACCTGCTGC
>CAWHKK010000002.1:0-232826 GCA_963829975.1 uncultured Actinomycetota bacterium | reverse complement strand
GAGCCGTAGACCAGCGTGCGGTTGATCACGACGTCGATGTCGTAGAGCCGGAAGCGCAGGATCGAAACGGCCGTCGCCACCGGCAGACCCATGATGCTGAGCATCATCGTTGCGTTCGCAACCTCATCCCCGACGACCTCGTAGAGCGGGACCATCATCACGATCGACGCTGCCGCAACAGCGCCGGCGTACGCGATCCACTTCATCTGCTGGCGTTCCTCCCCGCGGGCCCGGCGGAATCGAAGAACCACGGCTGCGGTGGAAGCGATCAGGGCCACAACAAGCGCCAGAGCCGCCAGACCCCCCAGAACTTCACGGACGAGGCTGTCGACGGCGTAGGGATTCTCGAGCTGTGGATGGTCCGAGAGCGACCCTGGGAGCGTCCCCTCAGCCACGAAGTTGCCGAGGATTCCCGCTCCGGCGGTCCAGGCGATCGCACGCCACCGCGGCGTGAGCAGGTGACCGTCCGGGAAGAGCAGGAGCAGGAAGGTCGCCGGCACCAGGATGAACGGCATCCAGGAGAGCTCGCCGTACCACGCGGCGGTCTGGCCCAGCGCCCTCGAGCCAGCCCCCGTCTCAACGAAGTGGTCGGCATAGGCCCCCGCAATGCCGCCCAGGGCCGCCGAGGTCCCCACTCCGAGGAACAGCCAGCCGATCGCGTTGCCAGGCTGGCGAACTGCGATCAGGTAGCCGGTGACCACGAACACGAGAGTGATTCCCCAGAGGAATGCGTCGGACGCGAGGACCAGGCGATGCCCGTCAATGGTCGCGATCACCGGGGCGGCAACGGCGAGAAGGATCGCCACCGCCGCGATCCCCCGAGCAACGAGTTTGGCGGTCATCGACCCACTCCTGGAGACCGCAGCCACAGCGAGACGTGGGTCGGCCGCATCGTCTCCACGACCGCCGCCTGGAGATCGACGCTCAGCGCGCCGAGGTCGACCTCGTCGCGCAGGCGGGCACCGAACGACTCGATGGTCCGGGCAGCGTCGTAGCGGCTGCGGAAGAAGCGACGGTCCACCGTGGCCTGGATCCGTCCTCGCACCGGCCTGAACAATGCTGCGACCGCCAGCGTGGAGGCCGCGACCGCCAGCCCGGAACCCTGGATGAGACCGCTCAGAATGAGCTGGAGGAGCAGCACGCTGCCGACGTACACCCCGGCCAGGATGGCGGTCAAGGAGCCGTAGACCAGTGCCCGGTTGATCACGACGTCGATGTCGTAGAGCCGGTACCGAAGCACAGCCACGGTGATCGCGACCGGGGTGACGACCAATGGGAACAGGGTGAGGACGCCGCCACCCCCGGAGGTGGACCAGACGGTCCCGACCGCGACCGCCGGCACGCTGATCGCGAGTCCTATCAGCACCCACTTGAACTGCAGCCGCTCCACGTCCCGTGACCTGCGAAATCGAATGACCAAGGGGACCAGACAGGCCAGCATCGCGCCGCCGTAGAGCAGGTACGCCGCCATCTCGACGTAGGCGAGGTCCACCGGCGTGGCGCTGAGTGAATCGACGACGCTCAGCAGCACCGTGGCCAGGACAGCCGTGAGGGCCAGCGGTCGCCAGCGTCGCGACGGCAACCTCCCGTCGGGGAAAAGCAGCGGCAGGGCCATGACGACACCGGACGTGGCCGGCACCCAGGTCCAGCCACTGACCGCGTAGACCAGCTCTTCCGAAGGAAAGCCGGGTTGCTCGTGAAACCCGAACAGGCGGTACTCGCTGGAGAAGCCGAAGACGGCGTTGAACGCACCGATGAAGACCAGGAGCCAGCCGATTCCGTGCCCCGGTCGCCGCCAGACAATCACCGCGCCCAGGACCGCGAACAGGACGAAGCTGTGAACGTAGAAGTCGTTCAGCGCCTCGGTCGCCGTAATGTCAGAGACCGACAACGCGAAGGGCAGCAGTAGCACCGAGAGCACGGCTAAGCCGGCGACCACGTAGGCGAGGGAGCTGGGCAGACGGTTCACCGCGCGCCCTCGGCGGGTTCGTTGCGCAGCCACAGCGACACGTGGTCGGGGCGCATCGTCTCCGCCACGACGGCCTGGAGGTCTGCGCTCAGCATCGCGAGGTCGACCTCGTCGCGGAGCCGAGCACCGAACGCTTCGATGGTCCGCCGCGCGTCGTAGCGGCTGCGGAAGAAGCGGCGGTCGACGATCTTCTGGATGCGTGCGCGGGCCGGCCGGAACAGCGCCGCGACCGCCAGCGTGGACGCCGCCACCGCCAGCCCGGAGCCCTGGATGAGCCCGCTCAGCACCAGCTGCAGCAGCAGCACGCTGCCGACGTACACGGCGCCGAGGGTGGCGGTGAGCGAGCCGTAGACCAGCGCGCGGTTGATCACGACGTCGATGTCGTAGAGCCGGTAGCGAAGGATCGCGAGGCCGGCAGCCGTCGGCAGGAGGACGACCCCGATGCCGCTGCCGCCTGCACCACGACCGACTCGTACCAGAACGGCACCGCCACCGCCATGATCGGCATGAGACGCGCCGGCGCAAAGGAACTGCCTCAGCTGGAGGCGCTCGATGCCCACCGCCCGCCGGTAGCGGACCCCCAGCGAGACCAGGGACGCTGCCATCGCGACGAGCAGCAGCATCATCCCGGCGATGAAGCCGGTCTCCAGCACCGGGCTGTCGACGGTGAGCGGGTTCTCGGGGTTCTCGGGGTTCAGCGCCTGCCCGGGGATCGCGACGACGCAGGCGGCCACGAGCACCCAGAGCACCCATCGCCAGCGCCGTGTCAGCAGCCGTCCGGTCGGGAACAGCAGGAAGACCACGGCGTAGGAGCGACCATCGACGATCCAGCTCCAGCCGATCACCCAGGAGCCCGCGTCGCCGGTGGGCAGCGAGTGATAGCCAAACGACTCCCACGGCTCGACGGTTCCGCTCCAGACACCCTGGCGCAGAAGATCCAACCGATCGGGTTGGCCGGGCTGCCGGGAGGCGACGAACGCCCCCGTGGTGCCCAAGGCGAGTGCGATGGCACCGAAGACGAGGGTGTCGAACCCGGCTCCTCACCGAGCGAGAGCACGAGCATCGCCGGCACGAGCAAGAGCGTGATGCACAGTAACAGCCACGGCAGCCGCGGGCGCGGCTGCGCCACCGAGGTCCCCGCAGTCGATGCGGTCATGGGGCGCATCCTCGCGGAAGCCGGACTCGATGCATAGCGGCTCGTCCGTCCGCTTGCGCGAAGCTCACGGCCCCGAGCTTGCAAGGATCTCCAGGATCGCCCGCAGCACATCGTCCGGGCTCTCGTAGAAGACGTCGTGGCCGCTCTCGACGACGACCTGCTTCGGGTCCGAGCTGCCCTCCAACCACACCCGTTGCTCCTTGGGGTCGGCGGACTGCCCCTGCGCGGCCGTGACCACCGTGACCGGGATCGCCGGGATGGGCAGGCGGTCGACCGCCATCTGGTGCTCGACCGCGACGTAGTCCATGTGTTCGGGGTTCTCTGCGCTGTCCCATGCAGGCACGTCGCTGGGTGGGATGTGCGCCTGCCCGGCCGGCACGTCGAGCATGACCAGACCGACGACGTCGTCCGGGTAGCGGCCCGTGTGGTGGTAGACATCGAAGCCGCCGCCGGACGAGCCCACCAGCAGATAGGGCGGATCGACACCGGCCGCGAGCAGGACGGCATGCAGGTCGTCGACTACATCGTCGAGGTAGCGCTTATGTCGGGGGGCTGGGTCGCTGGCTCCGATGCCCGCTCGGTCGTAGCTGCACACCCGGGTCTGGGCGGCCAGCCCCCGCATTATCGAGCTGCCCTGTGCCTGGACGATCCCGCTGGTGCCGGTGCCGGCGTCGTACACGACCGTCGGCGAGCCCTCTCCCCAGCACCGCAATGCGAGGTCGTAGCCGCCGTCCGCAGGGTAGAGGCCGTCGATGACGGGTTCGATCGGGTCCACTGACGCCTCCGACGCGGTCGCAGTGGGAGAAGAAGACAAGTTCTGGGTGGGCTCCGGGTCGTCGGACCCGCAGCCGGACAGGGGCGCGATGGCCAGCAGCAAGGCTGAGGCGAGTGACGCGGCGGCGCGTGCTCTCATGACTTCTCCTTCGACGACCCGCGATGGCTGTGCTGGTCAGCCAAGCGGGCGCCCGTCCTGAATTCGTTACGGAAACATCCGTTACGAAACCACCTCGAGTGCCGCTACCGTCACGGAATGGTCGTCGAGATAACGCTTCTCGGATCTCCACGGGTGACCCGCGAGGGGGAGCCGGTGATCTTCGAGACGCGCAAGGCGATGGCGCTGCTCGCCCACCTTGCGCAGAGCGAACGCCCGCGATCTCGCGACTTGTTGTGCGAGCTGCTGTATCCCGGTCACGACCCGGATCGCACGCGTGGGGCACTGCGTCGCACGCTCTCCACCCTGCGGAAGGGAATCGGCGAGGAATGGATCGACACGGCGGGCGACGGCGTCGTCCCTGCGCCGGGGACCCGGGCTCTCGGTGGACGTCGAGAAGTTCCGAGAGCTCGCCGCAGAGCCGGCGTCAGAGCCGCGGCTGCGCGAGGCCGTGGCGATCTTCCCCGGCGACTTCCTCGAGGGCTTCTCGCTGCGCGACAGCCCGGACTTCGACGACTGGCAGGCAGCGACCGCAGACACGCTCCGGGCCGAGCTCGCCTCGGTGATACGCCGCTTGGTCGGACAGCTCGCGGCGCACGGCGAGATCGAGGAGGCCATCTCAGGCGCCCGACGCTGGCTGGCGATCGACCCCCTGCACGAGCCGGCGCACCGCGAGCTGATCCGGCTCTACGCGTGGAACGGCGACCGTGCTGCCGCCCTCGAGCAGTACCGGACCTGCGTCCGGACCCTGAGCCGCGAGCTCGGCGTCGCTCCACTCGAAGAGACCGCGTCGCTCTACGCGCAGGTCAACGACGGCACGCTCGCGCCGCCGCAGCCCTCGGAGCCGCTCCGGGCCCCGGTTCGGGCCCAACCCCCCGAGCCGCCCGACGAGCTGCGGCTGGCCGGCCGCGAGGAGCATCTAGCGGCGCTGCTCGAGGCACATGCAGCAGCGCAACCGGACGGCCGCCTGGTGATCATCGAGGGCGAGGCCGGCATCGGTAAGACCCGGCTGGCCACTGAGCTGATCCGCCGCGCCCGCGCGGGCGGAGCCGTGGTGCTCGAGGCTCGCTGCCATGACGACGAAGCCGGCCTTCCCTACGGACCCGTCGTCGAGCTGTTGCGCGAGTCGGCCAGGGACGCCCCCCGGTGGCAGGGGTCCGTCACTCCCCAACGTCTCGCCGACGCGGCTCTGCTGCTGCCGGAGCTCGCAGCGCTGGCAGCCGAGGGGGCCGAGCTGCTGCCGCTAGATGGCCCCGGCGCTCAGGTGCGGCTGCTCGAAGGCGTGGCCGCCGTAGTCGGCGCGGCGTGTGCCGGACCCGAGCCCGGACTGGTCTTCCTCGACGACGTACATGCCGCCGACGATGCGACCGTCGACGCGATCGCGTACCTCGGCCGCAGGCTCACCGGCCGGGCGCTGGTGCTGGTCCTCGGCTGGCGGACCGAGCGGGTGCCGCCGGGTCACCGGCTGCGCCGACTAGCCGTCGACCTGGCTCGCGAGGGCCGAACGACGATCGTGACGCCCGGCCGGCTCGACGAGGCCGAGGTCACCGGGTTGGTGCGGTCGGTGGTGTCCGACACGACGACACCCGAGCTCGAGCAACGCGTGTACCTCGAGAGCGAGGGTCTGCCGCTGTTCGTTGCCGAGTACCTGGCCGGCCTGGCCACCGGCGCAGAGATGTCCCCCGGCAACCTCTCGTCCCAGGCCCAGAATCTGCTCGACGGGCGGCTGGCGGGGCTCGGCGAGACCGCGCGCCAGGTGCTCGGCGCCGCCGCCGCCATCGGTCGTTCGTTCGACGCGGAGACACTGCGCCGAGCGAGTGGGCGCAGCGACGAGGAGACTGTCGGCGCGCTCGAGGAGCTGGTCGCACACGGGGTGGTCCGGGAGCGCGCCGGTGACGGCGCCGACTATGACTTCTCCCACCAGAAGATGCGTGAGCTTGTCTACGAGCGGACCGCCTTGGCCCGCCGCCAGCTGCTCCACGGCCGCGTGGCGGCTGCGCTCTCGGGGTCGCGCTCGGGGGGCGAACGGGCGGCGCTCGTGGCTCAGCACCTCCGGCTCGCCGGTGACCATGCCGGCTCCGCCGAGCACTACCGGCTGGCTGCCGAGCAGGCTGCGTCGCTGTACGCCCATGCCGATGCTCTCGAGCACCTGCAGTCGGCGCTCGCCCTCGGCCACCCTGACGTCGTAGCGCTGCACGAGCGGATGGGCGACCTGCGAACCGTGCTCGGCGACTACGGCGGAGCGTTGGCGGCGTACGAGGCCGCGGCGGCGTACGCCGACCAGCCAGAGGCGCTCGCGCCGATCGAGCACAAGCTCGGCAACGTGCACCACCGTCGCGGCGAGTGGGACCGGGCCGAGTCGCACCTGCTCGCCGCGCTCGCGGCAGCCACCAACGAGCAGCAGGGACTGCGGGCCCGGGTGCAGGCCGACCTGGGACTCACCCTGTTCCATGCTGGCGATCCGGCCCATGCTGCGGAGCTTGCTCGCGACGCACTCGCCCTGGCTGAAGCCGCGCACGACCTGCGGGCGGAGGCGCAGGCGCACAACATGCTGGGCGTGCTGGACAGCAGTGACGGTGCGGTAGATCGGGCGCGTGGGCATCTGGAGCGCAGCCTCGAGCTGGCCCGCGAACTGGCCGATGCCCCCGCCGAAGCGGCGGCGCTCAACAACCTGGCGCTCCTTCGGCGCGACGCGGGCGACCTGCCGGCCGCGCTCCAGCTCACCGAAGCCGCGCTGACACTCTGCTCCCGCTACGGCGACCGCCACCGCGAGGCCGCGCTCGAGAACAACCTGGCCGACCTGCACCACGCGGCCGGCCACGAGGACGAGTCGATGACCCACCTCAAGCGGGCCGTGACGATCTTCCGCGAGGTAGGTGCCGACGACGCCGCTCGCCTACCCGAGATCTGGAAGCTCGTCAGCTGGTAGTGGTTTCGAGGCTCGTCGCTGACGCTCCTCACACGTCAACCACCGTCGAAACATCGGTTCTACGACGATGGTTGAGGTGCGAGCGCAGCAAGCCTCGAAACCACTCGACCGACGACGAACGGCGATGGTTGAGGGCGCCCCCGAGGCGTTGGAGTTCCTACGGCGCTTCGACTTCGAGCCGCCGACCGCGTCGTTCGACGCAGCGTTCAGCTCCGGGGACTAGCACCTATCCTCGTCGGGTGACCACGAGCGCCCCAGCGATCCCGCTGTCGCGGCATCTGCTGCGGGTCCGGGACCTGATCGACCGGGCCTACGCTGGTCCGCTCGACATCCCCGCCCTGGCTCGGAGTGCCCACGTCTCGGAGGCGCTACTTCAGCCGGTCCTTCCGGGCGGCGTTCGGGGAGACGCCGCACCACTACCTGCTGCAGCCGCCGGATGGAGCGGGCCAAGGCGCTGCTGCGCGCCGACGAGCTGTCGGTGACCGACGTCTGCCTCGCGGTGGGGTTCACCAGCCTGGGGTCCTTCAGCGCGCAGTTCCGCCGCTTCGTGGGGATGAGCCCGACGGCGTACCGCGACCTCGACCACCGCGAGCTGGCGCGGATCCCCGGGTGCCTGGTGAAACGGCACACCCGACCGACCACCACTCCGTCCGCCCGTCCCAGCAGTAGGGCAGGTTTGGAGAAGCGCCTGGGTCGGGTCTCCATCCTAGCGTCGCCGACATGGAAACAGTGACCTCAGCAGACGGAACCATGATCGCCTTCGACCAGCTCGGCTCGGGCACTCCGCTCGTGCTCGTGGCCGGCGCCTCGTGCGACCGGGCGGTCGATGCGGAAGTCGCCGAAGCGCTCGCCGCCCACTTCACGGTGCTCAACTACGACCGGCGCGGCCGCGGCGACAGCACCGACACCCTGCCGTACGCCGTCGACCGGGAGATCGAGGACCTCGAGGTGCTGATCGCGGCGGCCGGGGGCTCCGCCGCCGTGCGTCGGGATCTCCTCGGGCGGCGCGTTGGCCGCGCATGCGGCCGCCGAGCGGACTGCCGATCAGCCGGCTGGTGATGTGGGAGCCGCCCTTCCGGCTCGACCCCGACGGCCAGCTCGCGTCGAAGGAGTACGTCGCGACGGCTGACCGAGCTGCTCGCCGAGGACCGGCGAGGCGACGCGCTCGCGCTGTTCATGAGCCTGGTCGGGCTGTCGCCGGAGATGATCGACGGCATGCGTCAGTCGCCGTACTGGGCGAGTCGGCGAACGGATGGCGCCGACGCTGGCCTACGACGCCGCCGTGCTCGGCGATGGCCCCGTGCCCGATCGGTTCGCGCAGATCGACTCCCCCGCCCTGGTGCTCGCGGGCGGTGACAGCCCCGAGTGGTTCCGCGAGTCCGCACAGGCCGCTGCGGCGGCGATCCCGGCGGCGCCTACGACGTTCTGCCCGGTCAGACCCACCAAGTAGCGGCCGATGTGCTCGCCTCCGCTGTTCACGCCTTCGTCGCGGCCTAGGGTGCCGAGCGTGATCACAGGATTCGCGCTGGTGTGCCTCAACGTGCTCGACCTCGACGAGGCGAAGGATTTCTACGTCGAGACGCTGGGCTTCGAGCTCGGCATGGACCAGGTGCTCGACGGATCACCGCTGGCTCACCGTGCACCCGCCGGGACACCCCGAGCAGCCGCTGATGCTGACGGTGCCCGGGTCGCCCCTGGTCGAGGAGCCGATCGCCGACGCAGATGCGCAGCCTGATCTCGCGCGGCTACCTCAGCGTCGGAGCGCTCTCGACCGACGACTGCCAGGCGACCTACCGGGAGCTGAAGGCCAAGGGCGTCGAGTTCACCGAGGAGCCCGAGGAGCGGTTCTACGGAGTCGATGCTGCGTTCCGGGACCCGTCCGGCAACTTCTGGCGGCTGACCCAGCCCCGGACGCTCGACCAGATCCGCGAGGTCACCAGCTGAGAGCACCGGCACCGACCGGTCGAACGACGAGTTCGCCGGCTCCACGTTCAGCCCGAGCGGCCAGACGTTGTTCGTGAACATCGAGGCCTCGGCCGCGTGTCGTTCGCGATCTGGGGACCTTGGCGCAGGATCGGGGCTAGGGCCTCGACGCGATGGCTCTGGCCACGCGCCGCCCGAAGGCATCGTGGCCGGCCGGGGTGAGGTGCAGCCGGTCGCCGAGGTAGGCCAGGTCGAGGTAGCTCATCCGCAGGTAGCGCACGCCGGCCTCGGCCGACAGCTCCGACAGCAGTGCGTTCATCCGGGGCACCCCCTTCGCGCGAGCCGGTGCGGACGCCGGTCCGACCACGACCACCCGGTGACCAGCGAGTGCCCGGATCAGCCGCTTGAAGCCAGCCCTGATCTTGAGCCCACGGCGGTTGACGTCGTTGAGCCCCCCTTCGACCACGACCAGGTCGGCACCCTTCGCGGCGGCCCGCGCCCGGTCGGCGTAGGAGACCTTGGGGCAGCTGCTGGCTCGCGCGCTGAACCCGGAGCCAGGGAAGCCGTCGACGGTGACCCGACCGGGGAGCCGCGACGGCCACGCGTCACCTGGTCGGTCGAGGCCCGTGCCGAAGGCATAGGAATCGCCGATCACAGTGATCCGGCGTCCGGAGCCCGAGCCGACGACGACCGAGGCGATCTTGGCCGACCGTGCGGCGAGCGCTGCGCAGCGCTCCTCAGTGGTGCCGCTGGCCCGGCCGGAGAGGTGCACGAAGACCGCAGCCACCAAGGAGAGGGCGAGCAGGCTCGCCAGGATCGGCATCCGTAGTCGCGTCACGCCGATCCCAAGAACCACCTGCAAAGTCTGCGGTCGGGACCGCGCTGTGTCCGGTGATTACCCGAACTGTGCGGGAGCTGATCAGGTGGCGGCGACGGCGTACGCCGACAGCTCGGCCGCCAGGTCCTCGTTGGCCCGGCCGCGCACCACGGTGCCGTCGGCGGTGTGGTCCATGGAGTCGATCTCGCCCTGCTGGTGGAGCCGGTTGATCAGGTCACCGCGCTCGTACGGCAGCAGCACGTGGAACTCGACGTCGGGCCGGGGCAGCTCGCTCTCGACCAGGGCCAACGCCTCGCTGAGGCCCTCGCCGGTCTTGGCGCTGACCACCACCGAGTGCGGCTCGCGCTGCCGGAGGCGGGCGATCACCATCGGATCGGCCGCATCGGCCTTGTTGATCACGATCAGCTCGGGCACCTTGTCGGCGCCGATCTCGGCCAGCACCTCGCGCACGGCGCCGATCTGGCCCTCGGGGTCGGAGTGGGAGCCGTCGACGACGTGGAGGATCAGGTCGGAGTCGCTGATCTCCTCCAGGGTCGAGCGGAACGCATCGACCAGCTGGTGCGGCAGATGTCGGACGAAGCCGACGGTGTCGCTCATCGTGTAGACCCGGCCGTCGCTGGTCGTGGTGCGGCGCGTGGTCGGGTCGAGGGTGGCGAACAGCGAGTCCTCGACGAGCACCCCCGATCCGGTGAGCCGGTTGAGCAGCGACGACTTGCCGGCGTTCGTGTAACCGGCGATCGCGACCGACGGGATGCGGTGGCGACGGCGGTCGGCCCGCTTCGTCTCGCGGGTGCCGACCATCGCCTTCAGCTCACGGCGCAGCTTGGCGATCTTGTCGTTGATCCGACGTCGGTCAGTCTCGATCTTGGTCTCACCAGGGCCACGGCCACCGATTCCCCCGCCGTCGGCGCCGACCCGGCCGCCGGCCTGGCGGGAGAGCTGGCCGCCCCAACCGCGCAGGCGTTGCTTCATGTAGCTGAGCTGGGCCAGCTCGACCTGCGCCTGGCCCTCCTTGGACTTTGCGTGCTGGGCGAAGATGTCGAGGATCAGCGCGGTCCGGTCGACGACCTTGACCTTGAGCCGGTCCTCGAGGTTGCGCAGCTGGCTGGGCGCGAGCTCGCCGTCGCAGATCACCGTGTCGGCGCCCGTGGCCTGCACGATCTCGCGCAGGCCCTCCACCTTGCCGCGACCGATGTACGTCGCCGGGTCGGGGTTCTGCCGGCGCTGGTAGAGCGCCTCGAGCACCGTGGAGCCGGCGGTCTCGGCGAGCAGGGCCAGCTCCGCCATCGAGTTGTCGGCGTCTTCGATGGAGCCATCGGTCCAGACCCCGACGAGCACGACCCGCTCGAGCCGGAGCTTGCGGTACTCGACCTCGGAGATGTCCTCCAGCTCGGTGGAGAGTCCAGCGACCCGGCGTAGCGCGTGGCGTTCGGCCAGCTCCATCGCGCCGGTGGTCGGGTCAGCCTCAGGATCGGGCTCCTCTTGCCACGAGGCGTCGATGCCGGATTCGAAGGTGTCGTCGCTCTCGCTGTCGTCCCAGTCGTCGGTCTCGTCGAGCGCGGCGTCGAGGTCGAAGTCTTCAGGTGCTGGTTCTGCGTTCGTCATATGCCTCCAGAGTAGGTGTCCACCTCAACGATGGCGACCCGATATCACATTCCCCCAGCCCTCTGGGCCTTGACTTCAAGTTCACTTCAACTTGCATGCTCGGAGAGTCCAACCGCAATCGAGGATCCAACCAAGGAGAAGAGCATGCCTGTTGCAGTCATCACCGGAGCTTCGCGGGGCCTGGGCCTCGTCCTCGCTCAGGAGCTGGACAGACGTGGGTGGAGCCTGGTGCTCGACGCCCGTCGCGAGGCCGACCTGCGTCGCGCCGCCGTGAGCCTGACCGGAGGCCCGCACCGGGTCATCACCGGCGACGTCACCGATGAGTGGCACCGCGTGCGCTGGCCGAGGCGGCCCACGACCTCGGCGGCGCCGATGCGCTGGTCAACAACGCCAGCACCCTGGGCGCCAGCCCGCTGCCGAGCTTTGCCGACCTCGACCCCGAGACCTATGCCGCGATCCTGGAGACCAACCTCATCGCACCGATGGCGCTGGTCCGCGAGCTGCTGCCCCAGCTGCGTGGTCGAGGCGGGCGGATCGTGAACATCTCGTCCGACGCCGCGGTCGAGGCCTACGAGACCTGGGGCGGCTACGGCTCGGCCAAGGCCGCGCTCGACCACGCGACGCGGATCCTCGCGGCCGAGGAGCCGACCCTCCGCGTGCACAGCCTCGACCCCGGCGACATGCGCACCGACATGCACCGCGACGCGTTCCCCGGCGAGGACATCTCGGACCGTCCGCTGCCCGCAACCGTCGTGCCGGCAGTACTCCGGCTGCTGCTCGGTGACGTGCCCCCGGGCCGCCATCGGGCCAGCGAGCTGGCGGAGGCACCGGCAGCATGAATGTCGAGCCTGTGCCAACGACGTCCACGACCGCCCGCTTCCAGCGACCCGACCGGAGCGACGCCACCCGCCCGCCGGAATCGCGCGGCCTGGCCCGCGACGAGGTCCGGTTGGCGGTGGCCACCCCGGCTGGGGTCTCGCACACCCGCGCCCAGGCGCTGGCCAGCCACCTGCATCCCGGCGACCTGGTCGTCGTCAACACCAGCGCCACCATGCCCGCCGCGGTCGATCTCCCACGGCGCGGGGCCACCTGGACGGTGCACGTCTCGACCGAGCTCGACGATGGCAGCTGGGTGATCGAGCTCCGGCTCCCGGACAGCTCCGGCCCGGCCACGCCCGATGCGGACGAGGTGCTGCGCCTGCCCGGCGGCGTACGGCTGCGAGTGGTCGAGCCGCACCCGGCCGGCCAGCGTCGGCTGTGGCGCGCCCGGCCGCTGCCGAACGTCGATCTGGTCGGGTATCTGGCCACTCACGGGCGCCCGATCCGCTACCCCTATGTCGACGGCAGCTGGCCGCTCTCGGACCTGCAGAACGTCTACGCCGACCGGCCGGGCAGCGCCGAGATGGCCAGCGCCGGAAGACCCATCAGCGAGCGGACCCTGGTACGACTGATCGCCCGCGGTGTGGCCATCGCACCCATCGAGCTGCACACCGGAGTGTCCAGCCAGGAGGCACCCGAGCCGCCCCAGCCGGAGCGATACACGGTGCCCGCCGCGACCGCGCGACTGGTGACGAGCACGCTGGCGGCTGGCCGTCGGGTGGTGGCGATCGGCACCACCGTGGTGCGCGCGCTCGAGTCGGCGGCGCCGTCCGGCCGGGTGACACCGAGCACCGGCTGGACCGACCTGGTCCTCGGCCCCCACCGACCAGCCCGCGTGGTCACCGGCCTCTTCACCGGGCTGCACTCCCCGGAGGCCAGCCACCTCGAACTGCTGGAAGCGGTGGCCGGACCCGAGCTGGTCTCCGAGGCTTACGCGGCGGTGACGGGTGCCCACAGCCCGGCGTACCTGTGGCACGAGTTCGGCGACTCCATGCTCCTGCTCCCCTGAGCCGGGGTCGCGAGCCTATTTGGAGCCTATTTCGGAGGCATCCTGATGCCGCCGTCGAGACGGACGACCTCGCCGTTCATGTAGGAGTTGGTCAGGCATTCGAGCACCATGCTGGCCAGCTCGTCGGGCGTCCCCAGACGCTTGGGGAAGAGCACGTTCTGGCCGAGGTTGGCCTTGAACGCCTCCGACTCCGGGCCCTCTCCGTAGATCGGGGTGTCGATCAGGCCGGGAGCGACGGTGTTGAGCCGGATGCCGGCAGCGGAGAGGTCGCGGGCGATCGGCAGGGTCATGCCGACCACGCCGCCCTTCGAGGCGGAGTACGACGCCTGGCCGATCTGACCGTCGAATGCCGCCACGCTCGCCATGTTGACGATCGCACCACGACACCCGTCGGCGTCGGGCTCGTTCTGACTCATCACGGTCGCTGCCTGGCGGACCATGTCGAAGGTACCGATCAGGTTGATCTGGATGACCTTGGTGAACGCGCCGAGATCGTGCGCCGACTCGACCTGGCCGTCGCGGCCGATCGTGCGCTGGGCCCAGCCGATGCCGGCCGAGTTGACCACGGCACGCAGCGGCGCGATGTCGGCTGCGGCCTTGACCGCACCGGCGATCTGGTCGGTGTTGGTGACGTCGACCTGGGCGAACACACCCTTGATCTCCGCGGCCAGGGCTTCGCCCTTGTCGGCCTGGAGATCGGCGACCACGACGGTGACGCCCTGCGCGGCGAGCTGGCGGGCGGCCGCGGCGCCGATGCCCGAGGCGCCGCCGGTGACGATGGCAGAAGATCCGGAAAGTTCCATGGCTCGGAGCGTAGTGGGTGGGGTCGTGCACCCGAGAGTGACCTCTAGCGCACCCTCAGCCGCACGACTCCTAGAGCGAGGTGGTGCCGCGGGCGACGACCACCGCGGGGCCGGTCATCAGGATTCGGTCGTCGGCGGTCCAGGTGACCGTCAGGGTGCCGCCGGGCAGGTCCACCCGGTAGGGCTGGTCGCGGTCGGCAGTCGTCGGCCAGGGCCGCGACCACCATCACCGCGCAGGCGCCGGTGCCGCAGGAGCGCGTCTCACCCGAGCCACGCTCGTGCACCCGCATGGCGACGTGCCGCTCACCTCGGCGCACCACGAACTCCACGTTGACCCCCTCGGGGTAGAGCGCGTGGTCGAAGTCGGGCTCGACGAGCAGGTGCCCTGCCTCTGCGAGGTCATCGACGAACGCGACGGCGTGCGGATTGCCGATCTCGACGTGCCTTGCGCCCCACGTGCGTCCCCCCGCCGACACGGTGGTCTCACCCAGCACCTTGGGCGTACCCATGTCGGCCGTGATCTGGTCGCCGGAGATGGTCAGCGTCTTGATGCCATCGCGGGTGCCGATCGGGATCGGCGTCCCCGCATCGGCGAGGCCCTCCTCGACGAGGTGGCGCGCGAACAGCCGGACGCCGTTGCCGCACATCTCCGAGACCGACCCGTCGGAGTTGCGGTAGTCCATGAACCACTCCGCCCCGGAGCTCGTCAGGTCCGGGACGGGCGAGTCCTCGAGCGCTGCCGTCCGGACCACCCGGAGCACACCGTCACCACCGATGCCGGCGTGCCGGTTGCACAGTGCGCGCACCCGCTCGGGTGACAGGTCGCCATGCACCGAGCCGTCATGGTCGGGCAGCAGCACGAAGTCGTTCTCGGTGCCGTGGCCCTTGAGAAACGGGTAGTCAGGCATAGAGACCCCGGACGTAGTTCTCGGGCCGGTAGTACTCGTCGAGCTGCTCGACGGTCATCCCCGAGGGCTCGATCTCGCTGGCGATGACCGCCCGCCGGGGCACGACGCCCTCCGGATCCCACGTCTCGGGCTTCCACAGCCCAGAGCGCAGGAACGCCTTGCCGCAGTGGAAGAAGACGTCGTCGATCGCGACGACCACGGCCAGGAGTGGCCGGTGGCCCTTGACCACCATCTCGTCGAAGAAGGGTGCGTCGCTGACCAGCCGGGCCCGCCCGTTGATCCGGAGCGTGTCCGAACGCCCGGGGATGAAGAAGTTCAGCCCGACATGTGGATTGGTGAGGATGTTCTGGTAGCCGTCGGCCCGCTTGTTGCCGGGGCGCTCCGCGAGCGCGATCGTGCGGTCGTCGATCACGTGCACCAGTCGGCCGGCTGGATCGCCCTTCGGGGAGGCGTCGCAGGTGCCGTCCGCGGCCGATGTCGCCAACACGCAGAACGGGGACGCCGACAGCCAGGCGCGGTCCATGGCGACCAGCTCCGGCCGCGACTTGTCGCGGGCTCGAGCATTGGGCTCACCCAGCAGCTCGACCAGCTGGTCGAGGGTGCTGATCTCGGTCATCGTCACCCGTCAACGGTACGCCGCCACCGACTTCCACGCTCGTGAGATCCACCGCGCTGCTGCCGGTGTGACGTCAGCGGGGATGCACCACGCGGGCCGCACCCCCACCACGACGGACCGGCTCGGCTGCTGCTGTCATCAGCGACCCGGGGCCGAGCTCGATAGCGGCCGCCGCCCCGATGAACGGGTCGGTGGTCAGTCCGTCGCCGGCCGGCACCAGCTCGTGTCCGAGGTCCGTCAGCTCGTCGCCGTACGCGTCGATGAACGCCTGCTCGGCGGTCACCGTGGGCGTGTTGCGCTGGGAGGCGCGGGGTGCCGCCAGAGCCTGCGGAAGGGTCATGTCGAAGTCGAACCAGTTGACCAGCACCTGCAGCACGGTGGTGATGATCGTCGACCCGCCCGGTGACCCCAGGGCGAGCACCGGCTTGCCGGCCTTGAGCACGATGGTGGGCGACATCGAGCTGCGCGGTCGCTTGCCACCTTCGATCCGGTTCGGGTCGTTGGCGTCGTAGACGGTGGAGAAGTCGGTCAGCTCGTTGTTGAGCAGGAACCCTCGACCGGGCACCACGATGCCGGAACCACCGGTCTGCTCGATGGTGAGCGTGTAGGCCACCACGTTGCCCCACCTGTCGGCGACGGACAGGTGGGTCGTCGACTGGTTCTCGGTGTCCTCGGCGAGCTCTCGCTGGCCGGTCGGGGCATCGCACTCTCCGTCGTAGTCGGTCACGTCACCGGCCGCGGTGGGTTTGGTCAGCGCGGCGTCGGGGTCGATCTGGCAGGCCCGCTCGTCGGCATACTTCTGCGAGAGCAGGTCCTTGCGCGGTACGTCGACGAACTGGTCGTCGCCGACGTACTTCGCCCGGTCGGCGAAGGCCAGCGCACTGGCCTCGAGGTAACGGTGCAGTGCGTCCGCGGGTGCGAGCGAGGAGAGGTCGGAGCTCTCCAGGATGTTCAGCGCCTCACCGACCGCGGTGCCGCCGCTGGAGGAGCCCTTCATGCCGAAGATGTCGTGACCGCGGTAGTGCGTCCTGGTCGGGGCCTTGGCGAGCACGTGGTAGCGACGCAGGTCCTGTCGGGTCATGAAGCCCGTAGGGATGGGCAGGGTGGGGTGCTTCACCGTCGGCGGCTTGCGCACGGCTCGGACGATGGCGGCCGGCACCTTCCCCTCGTAGAAGTAGCGCGCACCCTGCTCAGCGAACTTCTCGTAGGTGCGGGCCAGGTCGGGGTTCTTCAGCAGACTGCCGATGCGAGGCAGCTTGCCGCCCTTGAGGTAGATCGCCTTGGTCGACCGGAACTGCTCGAAGCGCTCGCGGTTGTCCTCCGTCTGCTTGCGGAAAGTCGCGTCGACCTGGAACCCGTGGCGGGCCAGCCGAGCGGCCGGACGGAGCGTCGCGGCCAGCGATCGAGTGCCCCACCTGCGCAGGGCGGCGGTCCAGGTCATCGGGGTGCCGGGCACGCCGACGCCGACACCGCTGGTCACCAGCTCGGGCGTGAAGTTGTAGGGGTCGCCGGTCTCCGGGTCGATGAAGGCGTCGTGTGGCATCCCTCGTGGGGCGGACTCGCGACCATCGATGGTGCGCACCTTGCCGCTCTTGGCGTCGTAGTAGACGAAGAAGCCGCCGCCGCCGAGGCCGGCGCTGTACGGCTCGGTCACCCCGAGGGCAGCTGCCGTGGCGATGGCCGCGTCCACAGCGTTGCCGCCGCGCTTGAGCACCTTGACCCCGATGGCGGAGGCATAGGGGTCGACCGAGGAGACTGCTCCGCCCCGGCCGCGCACGGTGGCCTGCTTGGGTGGCGCCTTGTCGGCGACCGAGACCGCGGCCGGCACCACGGCGGGGGCTGCCGAGCGTGCCGGCGCAGGTAGCACCGGCGCGTAGATGACCACGAGAGCGAGCGGAATGCACAAAACAATGCGGCGAAGCATGGGTCCTCCCGAGAGGTGAGTCGCTGTCCGACCACCCTGTACCCCGCCACCGACAGGTCCGAAACCGGGGTCCTACTTCAGGCCGGGGTGAGCCTTGACCAGGATCGGCAGCAGCAGCGATCTCGGAGCCACCTGGGAGAACATCGCGCCCACCCGGTTGGCCAGGCCGGGGATCACCACCATCTTGCCCTTGTCCATGCCGGCCACCGCTGCCTTCGCGACATCGACGGCGTCGACCCACATGACTCCGGGCAGCGCGTTGTGGGCTTCCTCGTCCGTGAAGCCGGCCCGCTCACCGAACCCGGTCTCCACCGGCCCGGGACACAGCGCCGTGGCCGTCACGCCGGTGCCTCGGAGCTCACCGGCCAGGCTTTGTGTGTAGGACAGCACGAACGCCTTGCCGGCGCCGTACGCCGCTTGGCCGGGCAGGGGCTGGAAAGCGGCGGTGGACGCGACGTTGAGCACGGCGCCTCGGCCGCGCTCGACCATGCCCGGCAGGAAGCGAGTGCAGAGGTCGGCCACCGAAGCCACGTCGACCTCGATCATGTTCAGCTCTGCCAACGGGTCAGCGTTGCTGACCGGACCGAGCGTCGAGAGGCCGGCATTGTTGACCAGGATGTCGGGCACCAGGCCGAGCGCTTCGACGCGGTCGGCGAGGGCGGAGCGAACCTTCCGGTCCGACAGGTCGGCGGTCACGACGTGCGCACCGCCGCCGTTGCCATTGATCTCGTCGGCCAGGCTCTGCAGCTTGGCCTCGGTGCGAGCCACCAGCACGACCTGGTGGCCCCGTGCAGCCAGGACGCGTGCGATCTCGGTGCCGATGCCGGAGGAGGCACCGGTGACGACGGCTGCGCGGTCGGGGCCGGGGGGAGGAAGGCTCATGGCCCGAGGGTAGAGGGCACGCCCTACCCTCGTCCGATGCCCGCTGCAGAACCGTCCGCGCCGTTTGACCGCTTGGTGCTCTGGGGAGTCACCGGCTCCGGGAAGTCGTCGGCCGCGGCAGCCATCTCGAGAGCCACCGGCATCCCGTGGACCTCCGTCGACGACGTCACCTGGCAGCCCGGCTGGGCGCAGACCGACGTGGGCGAGCAACGTCGCGCGTTCGTCGACATCTGTGCCGGCGAGCGCTGGGTGCTGGACACGGCGTACAGCACCTGGCGCGACGTCGTGTTGTCGCGGGTCGACCTGGTGGTGGGTCTGGACTACCCGCGCTGGCTGTCACTGGGACGGCTGCTCCGCCGCACCGCGCGCCGGGTCCGCACCCGGGAGCTGGTGTGCAACGGCAACGTCGAGACCGTGCCCCAGGTGTTCTCATCCGACTCGATCATCGCGTGGCACTTCCGGTCGTTCGCGAGGAAGCGCGACGGCATGCGCGCCGCACTGACCGCGCCCGACGGTCCGCCGGTGCTGCTGTTCACGTCGCCCCGCGAGCTCGAAGCGTGGATCTCAAGCCTCAGCTGAGCCCCGGATGACAGTCAGGGCCTGCTCCACCCGGTCGGCGGCGTCGAACGGCACCCAGCTGATCCGGGAGTCCTTGCGCCACCAGGCGTCCTGCCGGCGGGCGAACTGACGGGTGCTGATGACCGTGCGTTCCCGGGCTTCGTGAAGCGTCAGCTCGCCAGCCAGGTAGGCCGTCACCTCGCGATAGCCGATGGCGCGCGACGCCGTGCGCCCCTGCGCCAGTCCCGCGTCCAGCAGCCGTTGGACCTCGTCCACGAAACCGGCCGCAAACATCTGGTCCACCCGTTGCTCGATCCTCCGGTCGAGGGTCGGCCGATCGATGGCCAACCCGATCTGCACGGTGTGCGGGTCGGCGTACTCCAGCTGCGGGAGGGACGCTGAATAGGAAGCGCCGGTCAGCTCGATGACCTCGAGGGCGCGCACGACCCGGCGCCCGTTGTCCGGCTCGATCCGGGAGGCCGCTTCCGCGTCGAGCTCAGCGAGCCGGCGGTGCAGCGCGGCCGCACCCACCGCGGCGAGCTCGGCCTCCCAGCTCGCGCGGACGGCTACATCGGTGCCGGGGAACTCGAACCGATCGAGGATCGCGCGCGTGTAGAGAGCAGATCCACCTACCAGCACGGGCAGGGCTCCGCGCGAGCGCAGCTCGGCGATCTGGTCGCGAGCCCAGCCCTGGAAGTCGGCGACCGTGAGCGGCTCGGTCACGTCGAGCAGGTCCAGCAGGTGGTGGCAAACGTTACGTCGCCCGTCCACCGGCAGCTTCGCCGTACCGATGTCCATGCCGCGATAGACCTGCATGGCGTCGGTGTTGACGATCTCGCCCCCGAGCGCCTCGGCCAGGTCGAGCGACAGGCCCGTCTTCCCCGACGCGGTGCAACCCACGACCGCGACGATCGGCGCAGGGCGCGGTCTGCTCATGTGGCTAGTCTGGCAAGACTGCCGGGACCGCCCAGGTGCCGACCTCTGTGAGGAGTGACTCGTGGGAATTCTCGACGATGCCAAGGACGAGCCGACCGAGGCCTCGGACAGCTCCGGTGTCGAGCCCGGCGAGCCGCACACCACGCCGCCGGGTGAGCACGAGGACGAGCTGCCCGACGAGTCCGACGCGTCCGGCTCGACGAGCCAGGCGGAGAACGCTGGGACCTCCCTGGACCAGCCGTCACAGTGACCCCGCAGCATGCCGACCGGTTCGTGGTGGTGCCGGCCTCCTACGTGTTCCTGACTCGCGGCACCGGCTCCGGCACCGAGGTGCTGCTGCAGCTGCGGCAGAACACCGGCTACATGGACGACCACTGGGCTGCGGCCGCGGCCGGCCACGTGGAGCGCGGGGAGACGGCGATCGACGCCGCTCATCGCGAAGCGGCCGAGGAGATCGCCGTCGGCGACCTGGCTCTCGAGTTCATCACTGCGATGCAGCGCACCCAGCACGACCTGCCGATCGATGAGCGGGTCGACTTCTTCTTCGCAGCGCGCTCCTGGTCGGGCGAACCCCGGATCGTCGAGCCACACAAGTGCGCCGAGCTGCGCTGGTGTCGATGGGATGCCCTCCCCGATCCTGTGGTCCCCCACGAGCTCTCCGTGTTGAATGCGCTCCGAACGGGCACCGTCACTGCGTACTCGACCTTCGGCTTCTGAGGAGACCCCATGACCGACGACAAGCTCGGCCCCCGACCGGAGCCGGAGATCGAACCCGGTGAGCCCCAGCCCGGTGGCGCAGACGCCGTTGACGGGGGCGACGGAGTCGACGGCGAGTCAGCCGAGTCGCAACCGCCCCTGCGCGACCTCAACCCCGACAAGAATCCTGCGGTGGAGGATGCCCTCCCCGACTCGATGACGGAGGCCGAGGACACCGGCACCGAGGCGACCGAGGGTGATGGCGAGGAGAGCAAGAGCGACCAGAGCAAGGGCGGCAACGTCCACGACGACGACGAGCAGGAGCCGTCCGCATGAGCCCCCACGACGAGGAAGCTGAGGGGTACGACGTCACCGAGTCGGACCAGGGCGTCGAGGGCGACATGGGTGTCAGCAGCGAGCGCGAGGGTCCCACCGGTCCTGACCAGCTCGGCGCGACCGGCGTGCGCGACACCCGGGAGATCGAGCTCGACCCCGACTTGCCTCCGGAGCAATCCGACACCTGAGCTCACCACGCTTCACTTCAGGCGGCGGGTCTCCAGCGGGGTCTCGACGGCGGTGCCGTCGGCAGCGCGCTCGACGTAGTAAGCGCCGGCGTCGGCCTTCTCGCTGACTGCCTCGACGAACTCGGTGCCGCGGTAGAGCACGCCCGCGCCGTCGTCGGTTGCGTAGCCGGCGGGCAGGCTGCCGTCCGCGATCAGCGCGTGGAAGGTGGGGCGCCGCTGGGCCTCGGAGTCGTAGTGGACGCCGTTCGAGTACGGCACCAGGGCCAGTCCGTTGGTGACCGGCCGCAGGTCGGGTCCGAAGGAGTCGGTGGTGCCCCCGACGTGCCAGCAGATCGAGCCGGCCGAGACGCCGGTCAGCACGACCCCCGCCTCCCACGCCTCCCGCATCGCGGCGCCGACGCCATGCAGCTCCCACATCGCGAGCAGGCCGGCGACGCTGCCACCGAAGACCCAGATCACGTCCTGGGCCAGCAGGTGCGCCCGGATGTCCGCGACGTTCGGCATCAGGAACAGCTGCAGGTGCGAGCCGTCGAAGCCCGCCTCCTGTGCCATGTCGTAGAAGTCGCGGATCCCCTGGGGGTTGTCGCCACTCGCGGTCCCGAGGTAGCAGACCTTGGGCGCCCGCCCGGTCACGCCAGCCAGCTCGACGGCGTAGTCGGTGAGCGGCCCGACCGACCACCGGGTGCGCGACCCGTAGACGATGCCGCCCGAGGTCGCCAGGATCGTGGGCGCGTCGGCGGCCATCAGCGGCAGGCCGGGGCGTCGGCGAGCGGAGCGGGTACGCCGATCGCGGGCATGCCGAGCACCACGCCTGCCGGTGCGGAGGACTGCCCCTGGCGCACCGCCCAGGCATCACCCGAGCGGGTGGGGCGTACGTCGAGCACCTCGCCGTCGGCGACAAGATGGTGGGGGGCGGCCTTGGTGATCTCGACGGTGACCATGTCGCCCGGCCGGACCTCGGCGTACGTCGGCGGGGCAAAGTGGACGAGCCGGTTGTCGGGGCCGCGACCGGAGAGACGGTGGGTGGCGGCGTCCTTACGACCTTCGCCCTCGGCGACCATCAGCTCGACCCGGCGACCGATCAGCGCCTTGTTCTCCGACCACGCGACGTCGTTGACCAGCTCGACCAGTCGCTCGTAGCGGTGCTTGACCACGTCGGGTGGCACCTGGTCGGGCGAGGTCGACCGCGGGAGTGCCCGGGCGCTTGGAGTACTGGAACGTGTAGGCCCCGGAGAACCGAGCGGCGCGGACCACGTCGAGCGTGGCCGCGAAGTCCTCCTCGGTCTCGCCGGGGAAGCCGACGATGATGTCGGTCGTGATCGCGGCGTCCGGGCATCGCGGCGCGCACCCGGTCGATGATGCCGAGGTACTTGGCCTGCCGGTAGGAACGCCGCATCGCCTTCAGCACCCGATCCGAGCCGGACTGCAGCGGCATGTGCAGCTGCGGCATCACGTTGGGCGTCTGCGCCATCGCCTCGATGACGTCGTCGGTGAACTCGGCCGGGTGGGGCGAGGTGAACCGCACCCTCTCCAGCCCCTCGATCTCACCGCACGCCCGCAGCAGCTTCGAGAACGCTTGCCGATCGCCGAACTCGACGCCGTAGCTGTTGACGTTCTGGCCCAGCAGGGTCACCTCGGAGACGCCCTCGGCCACGAGCGCGCGCACCTCGGCCAGGATGTCTCCGGCCCGCCGGTCCTTCTCCTTGCCACGCAGTGCCGGCACGATGCAGAACGTGCAGGTGTTGTTGCAGCCGACCGAGATCGAGACCCAGGCGGCGTACGCCGACTCGCGCTTGGTCGGCAGCGTCGAGGGGAAGACCTCGAGCGACTCGAGGATCTCGACCTGCGCCTCTTCCTGGACGCGCGCCCGCTCGAGCAGCACCGGCAACGAGCCGATGTTGTGGGTGCCGAAGACGACGTCAACGTACGGCGCCCGGTCGGTGATCGTCTCGCGGTCCTTCTGCGCCAGACAACCGCCCACCGCGATCTGCATGCCCGGCGTGGCGGCCTTGATCGGCGCCAGGTGCGAGAGGTTGCCGTAGAGCTTGTTGTCGGCGTTCTCGCGCACCGCGCAGGTGTTGAAGACGACCACGTCGGCCTGCTCGCCGGCCGGCGATGCGACGTACCCGGCAATCTCGAGCAGACCGGCAAGGCGCTCGGAGTCATGGACGTTCATCTGGCACCCGTAGGTGCGGACTTCGTAGGTGCGAGGCTTCGGCGCCTCAGGAGCGTGGTGGTTCATCATCATCAGGAGACCATCGTAGGACCGGGTTCGGAGCGCTACTTGCCTGCGTCGCTGACCACAGCTGTCGGGACGCGGTACACGGCCACCTCGTCGCCCAAACCTTTGAGGGCGACTTGATCTGCTACTGCCTGCCAATCTTCGGGCATGTAGGCAGCCGCACGCCGATCGACGAGAACTTCACCTTTGCTGGCTGCGCTACACAACCTTGCAGCCAGATTGACCACTGTGCCGAGCGGCGCATATGAGTGACGCTCGCTGAAACCTACGACGCCCAACGTGGCGTGACCGTAGGCAACACCGATGCCGAAACTGATGTCGTAGCCGAAGCGAGACCACTGTGCAGCGACAGGTAGCAACGCATCACGAGCCTCAGTCGCCATCTGAATCGCGGTAGAGGCCGGGTTCGGAACGGGCAATGGGTCATTGAGGTAGGCCATGATGCCGTCGCCGATGTAGTCACCAATGGTCGCCCCGTAGCGATGCAGAACGGCTCCTACGGTCTCGTAGTACTCGTTGAGCGCGCCGAGGACATCCTCGGGCTCGGCACGAGCAGCGAAGTTGGTGAAACCCCGCAGGTCAGCGAAGAAGACCGCGATCTCTCGGCGGTGGGGGGTGAGCACTGAATCGTGGTCGCCCGTGAGGAGCGCATCGGCGACCGGAGGTGCAAGGAAGCGACGCAGTTGCGTGGCCCGTTCAGCCTCTTCGACGGACGAGCGAATCAACCTTCCGAAGACGTAGCAAGTGGAAGCCACTCCAACAACCACGGCCAGCCAGTTCAGCACCGGGAGTGGATAGCCCTCCTGGAACGCATACACGCCTCCATAGAGAGCCGCCACGATTGCCACGAGCAGCCAGGCGCCGCTAGGGGACATCAGGTAGTACGCGAAAATCGGGACGACGACGTAGAAGATGGCGGCGCTTCCAACATTGCCGATGGCGAACTGCGAAAGCGTGATGGCAGGCGGCGGGACGAAGAGGGCGGCCCCCACAATGGGCGTGACGTATCTAAGCGACAGAGCCGGCTTGATGAGGGCGAGCAACATCATCAATATGCCGAACGCCAAGATGATCGCGCCGACAGTCATGAGTACCACGGGGTGGGCTACGCCATCCCAAGCGAAGGTCGCGGCGACGACCCCAGCGCCCCCTCCTGCGGCGATGCAGATGCCTCCAAGACCGACGATCAGAAAGAATCGTTCGGGCGACAGCGGGCGGATGAGCCCCCCAGCGTTGTCTTCGTTCATGCGGAACTCTCATCTGTCCGGCAGAGTCGCTGAATGCTAGCGGTGCCTCAACCCTTGGGATCAGGGTTCCCCGCAGACAACTGGGGCCGCCACCGCATCCAAACCGGGTGTGTCGGTGCCTGTGGCCCGGCTCCAGCTCGAGCCGGACAACGCAAGAACGGTGCTAGTTCTCGGCTGTCATGTTCACAGAACCGCCACGTTGCAGACACGGAAAGTCGTGACCGCGAAGCGGGGCCGAGAGGCAACGTTCATCTGGCACCCGTGGGTGCGGACTTCGAACGGACGAGGCTTTGGCGCTCCAGGAGCGTGGTGGTTCATCATTATCAGGAGACCATCGTATGACCGGGTTTGCAGCGCTACTTGCCTGCGTCGCTGGCCACAGGTGCCGGGACGCGATACACGGTCACCTCGTCACCCAGACCTTTGAGTGCTACTTGATCTGCTGTGGCTTGCCAGTCCTCGGGCATGTGGGCAGCTGCACGTCGGTCGACCAAGACTTCGCTGTTATCGGCTGCGTTGCAAAGTCTGGCGGCAAGGTTGACCACCGTGCCCAGGGGTGCATAGGAATGCCGTTCGCTGAAACCAACGACGCCGAGGGTGGCGTGTCCGAACGCGACGCCGATGCCGAACCGGATGTCGTAACCGTAGCGAGCCCACCGCGCAGCAACCGGCAGGAGAGCATCGCGGGCCTCAGTGGCCATCTGCACCGCTGTTGCGGCGGGCTCTGGCACCGGCAAGGGGTCGTTGAGATAGGCCATGATGCCGTCGCCGATGTAGTCCCCGATCGTTGCTGCGTGACGATGTAGGACGGCACCGACCGTCTCGTAGTACTCGTTGAGAACGGATAGAACATCTTCAGGTTCAGCCCGCGCAGCAAAATCGGTGAAGCCCCTGAGATCGGCAAAGAACACCGCAATCTCGCGCCGGTGGGGGGTCAAGACGCCGCCGTGATCCCCCGACAGCAGGGCATCCGCGACAGATGGAGCCAGGAAGTGGCGAAGCCGTGCGCTGCGCTCGGACTCGTCCACGGCAGACCGGATCAGACGTCCGAACACATAGCAGGTAGAGGCCACGGCTGCGACAACCGCGAACCAGGTTGCCAACGGGATCGCATAGCCGTCTTGGAAGATGAGCACACCGCCAAACAGCACAGCCACAACCGCGACCAACAGCCACGCTCGGAGAGGCGACGTCATGAAGTACGCAAAAATCGGCACCACACAATAGAAGACCGCCGCCAACGGGGTTATTGGGCCAATGCCGATCTGCGCCAAGGTGATGGCCGGTGGGGGGGCGAAAAGCGCTACCGAGACAATCGGCCGCATTCGTTCGAAGGCTGCTGCCGACCTCACAACACCTATACCAACCATGGCAATGCCAGCGATGCCGAAGATGCCGACCCCTGCGACGAGCAGCAACATCGGATGGGCAAGTTCATCCCAGCCCGAGGCTGCACCCACCCCGGCCGCCACACCGCCTGCGGCGTAACACATGCCTCCGAGGAGAGCCAGCAGGAAGAATCGATCATCAGACATGGGCCGGATCAGGCCACTCTTCGCTTCATTCATGCCGATTCCCCGCATCAATGGGTTCCTGTGGCTTGCTCATCTGACCTCCCTGTCTCCTGCCATCGGGGGAGCGGCATCCCGGCGGCCAGAGATCGTGAAGCAGCGCACCGGGTAGTGGAGACCCTTGAAGGTTGACTCGCCCTCATCGATCCCGTGAAAGTCGTCGCGTACCAGAGCCCACGTTGAGTCGCTGACCAAGACCTGTCCTGGCCGACACTCAACCTGCACCCGCGCTGCAAGGTTCACCTGAATGCCCATCGCGGAGTACGTCTTCCTGGTGGGTGAGCCGAAGTCGCCCACCGATGCATACCCAGTGTTGAGACCCATACGGACTTCCAGCTGTCGTCGGCCCCCGTGGTCAATCCACATCTCGTTGAGCGACGGCATTGCCTGCTGCATGTCCAACGCCATGTCCACGGCCGCTCGGGCGTGGCTGCGGTCGTCGGTTGCGACGGGAGCCCCGAAGAAGATCATCAGCCCATCTCCGATGAACTTGTCCACGGTGCCCCCATGCCGTTCGGCGATCTCAGTCATCTCCGCGAAGTAGGTGTTCAGCGCAGTGGCCAGCGACTCCGGATCCATTTCGTCCGAGGACTCAGTGAAGCCGACGACGTCAGAGAAGAACACTGTGAGCCGAAGTCTCTCGGGCGCAAAATCAGGCGAGTGCTCGCCGGATAGGATTCGCTCGCTGACCTGGCGCGGGGCGTACCGCGCGACCAGCACGTTGGCGTGGTGTAGCCGCAGATCCTGTTGGCGTCGGCTGGCCACCACCAAGATGCTGATGCTGAAACAGAACGCGAACACCGCGAGGATCCCGATCGCCGATGCAGCAGCCCAGCGACCGCTCTCATAGACTTCGAGCGACCTGTTTTCAAGCAACGGGGCGTACTCCAGCCGACCTGTTCGCTCGAGCAGTTCCCGCACGCTGATCATGAGCAACCCAGCCGCGAAAGCGAACCAGCCGACACCCTCGCCGAAGTACAGCGCTATCAGGACGACCGCCAGCGGGAAGTAGGCATACGCAGCGGTGCTCCAACTTCCCTGAAGCTGTACGAAGGCCGTGATCCATCCGCCGTAGGCAAGCACGAGCGCGTAGGCCGTCCAGGTTCCATCTCGGCCACGCACCGTCTCAACCGCACTCATCACGAAGACGGACGCCAGGGCCACCAATCCGACGAGCACCCACCACAGGTAGCCGCGGGTGTTCAGACCGTCCAGACCGCGAATCACGAGCGCCGATAAACCGAATGAAACTCCATGCGTTACAAATGCGACACCCGTTAGCAACGAGTTCTTCTTGGCGGTGGGCCACGAAGCAATATCAGCGAAGCGATCGACTATCGGTCTCTTTCCAACGGCAACATCATCCTCGTCAGGCATGCGAGCCGGCCGAACCGAGTTCGTCGCGACCTTTTGGGCACAAGGAGGAGGTCGACGAGAGTTGGTGTTTCACGACCAGCAGTCTGACTCAAGGTTCGACCCAGCCTCCAAAATGTGCGGCAAGACACGCGCGCGCGGCGAACGCTTGACGCAAGGTCACTCGGAGATGAAGGGCGCACCCGGATACAGGTTTTCGACTGTCAGGTACGAAGAACCAGCACGTTGAACACGCGAAGAGTCGACCTTGAAGCGGTGCTGACGGGCAGCGTTCGTCCGGCACCCGTAGTCGCGGACTTCGTAAGTGCGGGGCGCTGAAGACGACGATCGACCACGGCACGGCGGAAGCGTCGTCACGCTCGAATCGAATGTCACGGTCCGGTGTCGCTCGAAGGTCGGTCATAGCCCGATCGGAGTTCCTAGGACTAGGGTCTGGCGGCATGACACTCCTGGAGGAGGGCCCCGCCCAAGCTGCCAAGGGTGAGCCGCTGGTCGTGCTCGACCACGTCGACAAGTGGTTCGGCGAGCTGCACGTGCTCCAAGACATCAATCTCACGGTGAAACGTGGCGAGGTCGTGGTCGTGATCGGACCGTCCGGCTCGGGCAAGTCGACCCTGTGTCGGGCGATCAACCGGCTCGAGACCATCGACAAGGGTTCCATCACCCTCGACGGCCAGCCCCTTCCACAGGAGGGCAAGGAGCTCGCCAATCTCCGCGCGGAAGTCGGCATGGTCTTCCAGAGCTTCAACCTCTTCGCCCACAAGAACATCCTCGAGAACGTCACGCTCGGTCCGATCAAGGTCCGCAAGCAGGACAAGGCCGCCGCCGACAAGCTGGCCACCGAGCTCCTCGACCGGGTCGGCGTCGGCCACCAGGCGGCGAAGTATCCCGCCCAGCTCTCCGGCGGTCAGCAGCAGCGCGTGGCCATCGCCCGTGCCCTGGCCATGCAGCCGAAGGTGATGCTCTTCGACGAGCCCACCTCCGCGCTCGACCCAGAGATGATCAAGGAAGTGCTCGACGTGATGATCGACCTCGCTGAGGGCGGCATGACGATGATCGTGGTGACTCACGAGATGGGCTTTGCCCGCACAGCCGCCGACCGGGTGATCTTCATGTCCGATGGCGCCATCGAGGAGGAGAACACTCCCGAGGAGTTCTTCACCAACCCCAAGAGCGACCGGGCCAAGGACTTCCTCGGCAAGATCCTCAAGCACTGACTCAAGAAGCAACAACCAGCAACAACCAGCAACAACAAGGAGATGCAATGCGCAGTACCAAGCTCACGGTGGCCTTTGCCGCCATCCTTCTCGCGGGCTCGCTGGCCGGCTGCGGTGACGCGGGCGACGACAAGGGTGGGACCGACGTCAAAGCCGAGGACGTGGCCGCCGACAAGTTCGATGACGGCACCTACATGAAGCAGCTGTCGGAGGCGGGCAAGATCACCGTCGGCGTGAAGTACGACCAACCGGGCCTCGGATTCAAGGGCGCTGCCGACGATCTCCCGTCGGGCTTCGACGTCGAGATCGCCAAGCTGCTGGTGGCTGACCTGGGCATCGACCCGCAGGACACCAACGTGGTCACCTACGAGGAGACCATCTCCGACAACCGCGAGCCTTTCCTCGTGCAGGGCAAGGTCGACCTGGTGCTCGCGTCGTACTCCATCACCGACGACCGTCGGAAGGTCGTCGGCCAGACCGGGCCCTACTTCCTGACCGGCCAGCAGGTCCTGGTGCCGGCCGACAGCGACGTTGCCGGCATCGAAGATCTCGCCGGTGAGGAAGTCTGCTCCGTGACGGGCTCGACCTCCATCGATCGCATCAACGAGTCCGGGGCCAAGGGCGTCGGCTTCGACAGCTACTCGGAGTGCGTCCAGAAGGTGCTCGACGGCACGGTCTCGGCCATGTCGACCGATGGCTCGATCCTGGCCGGCTTCGCCGCCCAGAACGAGGGCGAGCTCAAGGTCGTCGGCGATGAGTTCTCCGAGGAGCGGATCGGTGTCGGCTACAGCCTGGACCACCCCGAGATGTGCGAGTGGATCAACGGCGTTCTCCAGGATTCCTTCGACGACGGCTCGTGGGCTGATGCCTTCGAGCTGACGCTCGGCCCGTCGGGCGTCGAGACCCCGGACCCGCCGGCGTTGGACGAGTGCCCGGCAGCCTGATCGACCACTGATCTGGGGCGGGCGTCGCGTGTCGTCGCCCGCCCCCGATCTCTCATCCAGGAAGGGGCACCTCTGGTGGAAGCCGTCTTCGGCGACTTCGGCGCCTACCTCCAGGCGTTCGGCTACACGTTCGCGCTCTTCCTGGTGGCCGGGGTCCTGTCGATGGCCCTCGGCACCTTTCTGGTGGCGATGCGGGTCGGCCCCGTGGCCGTCCTCCGGGCCACAGGCACGACGTACGTCTCCCTGGTGCGCAACACGCCGCTGGTCATCGTCTTCGCGTTCTTCTCCTTCGCCGCTCCGAGCCTCGGCATCAAGTTCAACTGGCTGAAGGTCCACATCGGCGACTTCGACTTCACGGCGTTCTTCGGGGCGGCCGTGGTCTCGCTGACGCTCTACACCTCTGCGTTCGTGTGCGAGGCACTCCGGGCAGGCGTCAACGCGGTGCCGCTCGGCCAGGCAGAGGCGGCCCGGGCCATCGGCCTCCCGTTCGTCGGCGTGATGAACCAGGTCGTGCTGCCTCAGGCGTTCCGGGCAGCCCTGCCCCCGTTGGCGAGCGTGCAGATCGCTCTGATCAAGAACACCTCAGTGGCTGCCGTCTTCGGTGTCGCTGAGGCCACCTCGCGGATGCGCATCTTCACCAACAACTTCGGCTCGGAGCGGCTCGGGATCTTCATCTGCTTCGCTGTCGGCTACATCGTCATCGTCGAGATCTTCTCGTTCCTCTCCAGCCGGCTCGAGCGGCGCTGGAGGCTCGCCACATGAGTGACAGCGTGCTCTTCGACGCCCCCGGCCCCCGCACGGTCATCCGGCACCGGGTCTACAGCCTGGTTGCCCTGATCGGCGTCATCGGCGCGGTTGCCTACGTCATCATCCAGTTCAACGACGCCGGAGTGTTCGAGGCCAGCAAGTGGGAGGTCTTCACCACCCCGAAGTACCTCGAGGTCATCCTCGTCGACGGACTCCTCAACACCCTGAAGATGGCCGGGGTGGCCATCCTCGGCGCATCGGTCCTCGGCTTCCTCCTCGGTGTCGGCAAGCTCTCGGACCTCTTCGTCATTCGCTGGCCCGCCTGGCTGGTGGTGGAGTTCTTCCGAGCCGTCCCCGTGCTGCTGCTCATGGTCTTCACCTGGTACCTCATCGGCATCAGTCGACCCGGATCGTCGTTCTGGGCAGTGGTGATCGCGCTGACCCTCTACAACGGGGCGGTGCTGGCCGAGGTGCTGCGCGCCGGCGTGAACGCCGTACCGAAGGGTCAGGGCGAGGCGGCGTACGCGATCGGGATGCGCAAGACCCAGGTGATGAACATCGTGCTCCTGCCGCAGGCGGTCAAGATCATGCTGCCGGCGATCATCAGCCAGTGCATCGTCGCCCTCAAGGACACCGCGCTCGGGATCTACGTGACCGCGCCGGGCCTGACCTACATCTACAAGCGGATCTATCTGGAGTTCGACAACCGCATCCCGACCATGATCGTCATCGCCGGGCTCTACATCGTGGTCAACCTGCTTCTGACGGCGTTGGCCACCTGGGCGCAGCGCAAGTTCGTCGGTGAGAAGCGGCCGCTCGAGGTCACCGGGCTCGGCGCCCTCGACGGTGGGCGGAACGCGTAACGATCCTCTCGCTCGGCTCGTTGACCGCGCATGTGCAGCGACCACCCGACCGCCGGGCTCGACCGCCGCTCGCTGATGGTGGCGGGCGCTGGGGTGGCCACTACTGCGGCCATGATCACCGCAGCACCGGCGCGAGCGGCCCGGTCCAGGACACTCACCTTTTCCGGCAGGTTCACCGGTGTCGGCACCCCTGACTGGCACTACCTGCCGGTGAAGGTGCCGGCCGGAGTGAGCGCCATCGAGGTCTCCTACGACTACACGCCGTTGGAGACCGGCCTTGGCTTGACCGCCAACGTTGTCGACATCGGGATCTTCGACCCCCACGGCTTCCGCGGCTGGTCAGGCGGAGCCCGGCGCAGCTTCCGGGTCGCGACTGACTCCGCCACCCCGGGCTACCTCGCTGGCCGGATCCGTGCCGGGAGGTGGCGGGTCGCCCTGGGCCCCTTCACGATGGTCCCGCCCGGTGTCGACTGGTCGGTGAAGGTGAAGTTGCGGTTCGGTCGAGCGGCAGCGACCCCTGCCGCCACTCCCCCGCCGAGGGCGATCCGCCACACCGGCCCCGGCTGGTACCGGGGCGACCTGCATCTGCACACGGTGCACTCCGATGGGCGCCACACCCAGGCCAGCCTGGTGGCGCTGGCCCGCGAGGCCAAGCTCGACTTCATCGGATCCGCCGAGCACAACACCTCATCCGCTCCGCTGACCTGGGGGCGCTACGTCTCCGCCCGCCGCCCGCCCCTGGTCGTGTGCGGCGAGGAGATCACCACCCGCAACGGGCACTGGCTGGGGATGGGGACGCCCGCCGGCACCTGGGTCGACTGGCGCTACCGCGACCCCGCCAACCTCGCTCGCCATGCCAACCAGGTGCGGGGCCTCGGCGGGATCGCCATCGCCGCGCACCCGTGGGCCCCGACGCCGGGGAGCCGATGGGGGTTCGGCTACGACTTCGAGCAGATCGACGCGATCGAGATCTGGAACGGCCCCTGGACCCTCGACGACCAGTTCGGCGTGACGGCCTGGCACGCGATGCTGCTGTCGGGGAAGTTCATCCCGGTGGTAGGCAACTCGGACTCACACAACCCGAGCCAGACGGTCGGCGAAGCCCAGAGCGTGGTGCGAGCGCAGAAGCTGTCGGTGCCGGCAATCGTCGCCGGGCTGCGCGCCGGACGGTCCTGGATCGCGGAGTCGTCAAAGATCGGGTTGACATTTGCGGCCAGCGTCGCGGGGCGCACGGTCAGTTGCGGAGAGACACTCGGCGCCCGGACGACCGACCTGGTCGACGTACGGCTGGAGGTGTCGGGCGCCCCGGGATGCGCGGCAGTCGTCCTGGGGCCGCTCGCACTGCCACTGGCGACCGGGCTCACCGACGACGCTGGCAGAGCGGTGGTGACGGCCAAGGTGCCGGCTCTGATGGCGCCGTTCGTGCGAGCCGAGGTACGGCGGATGGACTCTCAGCCGGTGGCGAACCCGCTCGAAGGGGTGCTGACGCTGCCGATGGTCGCTTTGACCAACCCGATCCGGCTCACCGGCTCTTGGGTGTCACCCAGAGCTTGATCACGCCTTCGATGACGACGGTGCCGTCGTCGCGGACGCCCTTCACCCGCACCGGGAGGTCCGGGTTGTCGGCGGTCCACTGCTCGGGATCGGTCTCGGCGCTGCAGACGATGTCGCTGGTCGCCTTGGCCGTGTAGGAGATGTCCATGCCCTTGGGGATCCAGCGCTTGTCGGCAGGGATCGTGACTTCTGCGAGTGCACCCATGGCGGCCTCGAGCCCGTTGCAGAGCGCGATCGCGTGCACGGTCTTGAGGTGGTTGTGCACCCCACGACGCTTGGGGATCACCAGCTCGGCGTAGTTGGGCCGGATCTCGGTGAACCGCGGGTGGATGGTGCCGAAGTATGGCGCCTTCTGCGCGAACGCGAACGAGAACAGCCGGGTGCCGACCACCGGGATGCTGCTGGTCTTCTTCCACAGGCTCAGGACTTGGCTCATGCGCCCAGGCTACCAAAATTGTTACCAGTGGGTAACTTCAGGCCAGGAACTCCACCCGGTTGCCGTGAGCGTCGAAGGTGTGCAGCCGCTGGTAGCCCGGGAACGTGTGACGTTGGCTCCAGTCCACGACGAAGCCCAGTCGGGTCAGCCGCTCGCCCGCCGCCTCCAGCTCCTCGGTCGAGCTCAGCGCCAGCGCGGGATGCGCCTTGCGGGCCGGGGCGAACGGGTCCTCGACCCCGACGTGGATCTCGGCGGTGACGATGCCGGCCGCGCCGAGTGCCCTGAACCAGGCTCCGCCGCGAGCCCTCAGGTCCTCGGGCTTCTCCACCTCGACCATCCCGAGCGCCTCGCCGTAGAACCTGCGCGCAGCATCCTCCCCGCCGGTCGGGCAGGCGACCTGGACGTGGTGGAGCCTCATGCTGATGCCGTTCGCGCGACGGCGAAGACGCGGCGGAACGGGAGCACGACTCCGTGCTCATGAGCGGGGTACGCCGCGCGCAGCCGTCGCTTGAACTCTTCGGTGAAGTGCTCGAGAAGGTCGCGCGGCAATGCCTGGAGCACCGGCCGAGCGCCGGTGGCCGAGATCCAGGTGAAGACGGGGTCCTCGCCCTGCAGCACGTGGAGATAGGTGGTCTCCCAGGCATCGACGGTGCAGCCGAGGTCCGCCAGGGCACGCAGGTACACCTCCGCCTCGTGGCTGCCCGGTCTGGCCGAGGCCGCGGGTGTGGTCGGCGTACGCAGGGTCGGCCTCGAGCTCGTGCAGGATCGCGTGGCTGGGCTGCTCGAAGTTGCCCGGCACCTGGAAAGCCAACCAACCACCCGGGGTGACGGCGTCGACCAGCCTCGGCAGGAGGTCGAGGTGGCCGGGCACCCACTGCAGCGTGGCGTTGGAGACGAGCACGTCGACCGGTTCGCTCGGGGACCAGGCCCGGAGGTCGGCGACTGCGAAGTCGATGCCGGTCACCGTCTCGCGGGCCTTGGCGATCATCTCGGGGCTGCTGTCGAGACCGGCGACCTCCGCTGCGGGCCAACGGTCGGCAAGCAGGCGGGTGAGGTTGCCCGGGCCGCAGCCGAGGTCGACGACCGTCCGGGGCTGAACGGCGTCGACCCGGCTGATCAGGTCGACGAAAGGACGGCCACGCTCGTCGGCATAGGTGAGGTAGCGGTCGGGATCCCAGTTCATGCGATCTATCTTGACGTCAAGATACCTTGATGTCAAGAATCTCGACCGGGGCCACTAGACTCGGCGCATGCGAGACGAGGTCGACGAGCTGGTCGAGGCATGGGCGCGCGAGCTGCCCGACCTCGATCTGGAGCCGGTCTCCATCTTCAGCCGGATCCACCGCCTGGCCCGGCATCTCGACCTGGCCCGGCGTGAGGCCTTCGCTGCGCACGAGCATCGAGTCCTGGGAGTTCGACGTGCTGGCCGCGCTGCGGCGGGCCGGTGCGCCGTACGAGCTCTCGCCGGGGCGACTGCTCCGCGAGACGTTGGTCACCAGCGGCACGATGACCAACCGGGTCGACCGACTGGCCGGCCGCGGCTATGTCGAGCGCTACCCCGACCCCGAGGACCGGCGCGGCGTGATCGTGCGGCTGACCCGCGAGGGCAAGACCGCCGTCGACGGCGCCTTCGAGGCGCTGCTCGCAGCCGAGGCCACCCTGCTCGCCGACCTCCCCGTCCGCGACCAGAAGAAGCTCGCCTCTCTCCTCCGCACGCTCCTCGCGCCGTACTCCTGACCGGCTTTCCGCGGTAGTCCCGGGTCAGTGGCGGGTGAAGTCTGCCGATCGAGCCGGCCACTGACCCGGGACTATCCGCGCTATGGCGGACAGATCAGGGGCTGTCGCGGCGGAGGGGTTGGTCGACGAGCTCGGCAGCCTCCAGCCACTCGAGCTCCAGTACGTCGCGCTCGGCGGTCAGGTCGTCGAGCTCGGCGCCGAGCTCGGCCAGCCGCTCGTAGTCGTGGGCGCGCTCGAGGAGCTCGGCGTTGAGCTCGGCCTTCGCGGGAGGCGAGACGCTGGAGCTGCTTGTCGATCCGGGCCATCGTCTTGCGCGCCGCCCGCTCCTCTGCGCCACCCGCCTTCACCTTCGGCTCGGCGCGTCACAGCAGGGGTCGGACCCGTCAGTCAGCTTCTGGACGGGCCAGCTCGGCCGCGCGACGCTCGAGGTACTCGTCGACGCCGCGGGGCAGCATCGAGATCTGGCCGTCGCCGAGCAGGGCCCAGGTGGAGTCGGTGACGCGCTCGAGGAAGTAGCGGTCGTGGGAGACCACGATCAGGGTGCCGGGCCAGCCGTCGAGGTAGTCCTCGAGCACGTTGAGGGTCTCGATGTCGAGGTCGTTGGTGGGCTCGTCGAGCAGCAGCACGTTGGGCTCGGTGAGCAGCAGGCGCAGCAGCTGGAAGCGCCGGCGCTCGCCACCGGAGAGGTCGCCGAGCCGGGCGGTCAGCCGGTCGCCGGTGAAGCCGAAGCGCTCCAGCATCGACGACGCCGTGATCTCGCCGCTGGCGGTCTTGGTGACCCGACGGATCGCCTCGACCGACTCCAGCACCCGCGACTCCGGATCGAGGTCGTCGAGCGCCTGGGTGAGGTGCTGCATGGCGACGGTCTTGCCGAGCCGCACCCGCCCGGCTGTCGGGGCCAGGACGCCCGACACCAGGGCCAGCACCGATGTCTTGCCCGCGCCGTTGACGCCGACGATGCCGACCCGGTCGCCCGGCCCGAGCCGCCAGGTCGCGTGCGACAGCAGCGTGCGCTCGCCACGCACCAGGTCGACGTCCTCGACGTCGATCACGTCCTTGCCCAGCCGCTGGGACGCGAACCGCTGCAGCTCCAGCCGGTCCCGAGCCGGCGGCTCGTCCTCGATCAGCTGGGTGGCGGCGTCGATCCGGAACTTCGGCTTCGACGTGCGCGCCGGCGGGCCGCGCCGCAGCCAGGCCAGCTCCTTGCGCACCAGGTTCTGCCGTCGCTCCTCGGACGCCGCAGCCTGGCGCTGGCGCTCGGCCTTCGCCAGCACGAACGCGGCGTACCCGCCCTCGTAGGCGTCGACACCCCCGTCGTGCACCTCCCAGGTCCACTGGCACACCGCGTCGAGGAACCACCGGTCGTGGGTCACCACCACCAGCGCGGACGCGCGGGCGGCGAGGTGGCCGGCCAGCCAGGCCACCGCCTCGACGTCGAGGTGGTTGGTCGGCTCGTCGAGCACGATCAGGTCGTGGTCGCCCAGCAGCAGCGCGGCCAGCGCGCAGCGTCGCCGCTCGCCGCCCGAGAGACCGAGCACCGCGCGGTCCAGCTCGACGCCGGCCAGCAGCACCTCCACGATCTCGCGCAGCTGCTGGTCGGCCGCCCACTCGTGGTCGGAGCGGCCGCCGAGCACGACCTCCCGCACGGTGTGGCTGTCGACCAGCTCGTCGCCCTGGTGGAGGTAGCCGATGAGCAGCCCGCGCTGCTGGGAGACCCGCCCGGTGTCGGGCTCCTCCTGGCCGGTCATCACCTTCAGCAGCGTGGTCTTGCCGTCGCCGTTGCGGCCGACGATGCCGATCCGCTCGCCGACCGAGATGCCGAGCGAGACGTCGGTCGAGCAGCGGGTCGTACGCCGTAGGCCTTGGAGACGCGCTCGAGGTTGAGGAGGTTCGCCATCCCGATCACCGCACCACGTGCGCGCCGGCGACGGCGCCGTTGACGACCAGGACGGTGGCGAGGTCGGGACCCTGCAGAGCCCCGGCCACCGCCCGGGCCTCGTCGGGCGACCCGCACAGGAACGCGCAGGTCGGGCCGGACCCGGAGACGATGCCTCGCAGCGCACCCTCGGCCTCGCCGCGCACGATCAGCTCGCCCAGGTCCGGTCGCAGGTCGATCGCGGCCTCCTGCAGGTCGTTGTGCATGCTGTCGGCCAGCGCGAAGCGGATCGCCCGCTGGCGACCGCGGCGATGACGCCGTCGGCGAGTCGTCGGCGTCGGCGGAGGCATCGGGGTGCAGCTTGTCGAAGTGCCGGTAGACCTCGGGCGTCGACGAGCCCCTGGGCGCTCGGCACCAGCACCCACCACCAGGTGCCGGAGTCGACCAGCGGCTCGACGATCTCCCCGCGGCCGGTGCCGAGGGCGGTGCCGCCGAGCAGCGCGAACGGTACGTCGCTGCCCAGCTCGCCTGCGATCCGCAGCAGGTCGTCGTCGCTGGTGTGCACGTCCCAGAGCCGGTCCAGCGCCACCAGCGCTGCGGCGGCGTCCGCGGAGCCGCCCGCCAGACCGCCCGCGACCGGGATCGCCTTGTCGATGGCGACGTGACCGGTCACTGCGCAGATCGTGGTGGGCGGCCAGCGCCACGGCGGCGAGGTAGACGATGTTGTGGGCGTCGGCCGGCACCGCGCCGGCGTCGACCCAGTCCGACGCGCTCAGCTCCAGCTCCCAGCCGCCGGGCTCGATCGTCTCGCTCACGGTCAGGTCGTCGCACAGTCCGACCGCCTGGTAGACGGTGCTCAGCGGATGGAACCCGTCGCCGCGGGGCGCCCCCACGCCGAGATGCAGGTTGATCTTGGCGGCCGCGCGCACGGTGATCACGACAGGCGCCGCCAAGGACTCGGCGATCTTCACGAACTCGGTGACGCCCAGCGACTCGCCACGGGCCAACGGCTCGACACCGGCCTGCTCCAGGACAGCGGTCGCGCGCTCGGCCGATCCGGCCAGGTCGCGCAGCGCACCCCGCAACGCCTTGCGTCGCTGGGCGAACGCCGCGTCGACCACCGCGAAGACCTGCTCGCGGGTCGCGGTGGTCTGCCGGTGGGTCGCGGCGGGTCCAGGCCACCAGGCCCGAGTCGACGTTGGGCGCCGGCCAGAAGACGTTGCGGCCAACCGTCCCCGCACGGCGTACGTCGGCGAACCAGGCGGCCTTCACCGAGGGGATGCCGTAGACCTTGGAGCCGGGGCCGGCCGCCAGCCGGTCGGCGACCTCGGCCTGCACCATCACCAGGCCGCGCTCGAGCGAGGGCAGCAGGGCGAGCAGGTGGAGCAGCACCGGCACCGAGACGTTGTAGGGGAGGTTGGCCACCAGCGCGGTCGGCGGCGGGCCGGGCAGCTCGGTGACGCGCAGCGCGTCGGCGTGCACGACCTCGAACCGGTCTGCCTGGTCCGGCGCGTAGGCGGCGACGGTCTCGGGGAGCAGCGACGCCAGCTTCTCGTCGAGCTCGACCGCGATCACCCGGCGGGCGACGTCGAGCAGCGCCAGGGTCAGCGACCCCAGCCCCGGACCGACCTCGAGCACCACGTCGTCGCCGGTGATGCCGGACTCACGGACGATCCGGCGCACCGTGTTGGCGTCGATGACGAAGTTCTGGCCGCGCTGCTTGGTGGGGCGCAGGTCCAGTCGATCGCGCCAGCTGACGCACCTCCGCCGGCCCGAGAAGCCTCGGACCGGCGGGAGGTGTCATGCATGGAGAGTCTAGTGGTCACATCGGGAGGCCGAGCGACGAGGCACAGCCGGGCCACGCGCCGTAGCCGCCGGAGGCGTCGCGCAGCCGGGTGGCCACGGCGATCTGGGTCTCGCGGGAGTTCTGGCTCGGGAGCCCGGTGCCGCCGTAGGACTGCCACGTGCCGAGGTTGAACTGCAGGCCGCCGTAGTAGCCGTTGCCGGTGTTGATGGCCCAGTTGCCGCCGGACTCGCACTGGGCGAGCGCGTCCCACACGGTGCTGCCGGACTCGTAGGCGGAAGCGGTGCCGACGTTGACGATCGCGTCGACCGGCTCGCGCAGCACCTTCTGGTGGATCACCTTGCGCACGGCGAGCTTGCCGTTGCGGTAGATCAGCCGGTAGGTCACGTTGCGGAGCGCCGTCGGTGCCGGAGCGGACCACGCTGGTCTCGCCCTCGTACATCGAGTCGTCCTCGCGCTCGATCGTCGCCGAAGTCGACCGTACTCGCCCTTGATCCACTTCTTGGTCGAGCGCACGTCGGTGAAGACGACGCGGTCGCCGTCGGCGAGCTCGTGCTCGACGGCGGGCTTGGTCTCGTCGTTGGCGTCGACCTCGACACCCATCTCGGTCGAGCGCGTCCTCGACGGTGAGCGCGGCGATGTTGCGGGTGACGGGCTTCTTGCCGGCGATCACCAGCGTCAGCTTCTTGGGAGTGACCACCTCGAGGCTCCATGCCGCCGCGGTCGATCTCGGCGCCACGGCTGGTCGACAGCCGGGCCGCCGAGTACGGCGTGCCGAGCTCGCCCAGGGCGGAGGCGACCTCGGTCGAGGTCACCCACTTCGTGGTGGTCACGCCGTCGACGGTGAGCTCGAGCGGCCGCGCGAAGCGGATGCTGATCTTGCTGCCGTCCTCCACCGGCTCGTCCAGCGAGGGCGCGACGATGTCGCGCTCGGTGACCTCGATGTCCTCGGACTCGAGGATCTCGCCGACGGTGTCGCCCATGGCGCGCACCTTCTCGGACTGGCCGTCGATCGACAGCGTCACCGAGGTGGTCAGTGCGGCGTAGCCGACCGTGGTGCCAGCGACGGCGAGGGCCACGACCCCTACCAGGGCGGCCAGGGCGGCCTTGCTGCTGAACACGGTCTTGAGGGCGGTTGCAAGCTGCGGTGTGTCCGTTGAAGGGCACGATTCTCCGAACGTCGTACTCTCCGGGCCTCGGGTGCCAGTGCAATCCGCGCGCGCAAACAGCGCGCGCACGTGGGGAAGGTGGATAGGCGCCACCACAGCGTCCCCGAAGGGGACCGCGGCAGCCGCTCATTGCACTGGTCAGGGTCGTTCCCGATCCCGGCCGTTGACATCTACCAGAGCAGGACTCGGACGCGGAATGCAAACTCCGCGGACCGCTCAGGCGGGAATTGTGAGCCAGATCGCACCCTGTGCACGTCGGATCCAGCCGCTACCAGGAGCCGCCGAAGGCCGCTCGGTGTTGCCGTCGATGGCCGCGCACAGCTCGCCGAGGTCCTCGCCGCGCACCTCGGCCATCAGCTGCATGGTGAGCGGGATCGAGGTACGACGCGTTGGTGCGGCCGCGGTACGGGTGGGGCGCAAGGTACGGCGCGTCGGTCTCGACCAGCAGCCGGTCCTGCGGCACGACGACCAGCGCGTTGCGCAGCGGCTGGGCGTTCTTGAAGGTGACCGTGCCGGCGAAGGAGAGGTAGGCGCCGCGGTCGAGGCAGCGGCGGGCGAAGTCGGCGTCGCCGGAGAAGCAGTGCATCACCCAGCGGTCCGGCGCGCCCTCGTCGTCGATGATCTCGAGCACCTCGTCGTGGGCATCGCGGTCGTGGATCACCAGCGTCTTGTCCAGCCGCTTGGCGAGGTCGATGTGCCACCGGAACGACTCGCACCTGCGCGGCCCGGCCCTCCTCGCCGGTGCGGAAGTGGTCGAGCCCGGTCTCCCCCACGGCGCGCACCTTGTCGTGGGCCTGGGCCAGCGCCTCGATCTCGGCCAGGGCGTCCTCGAGCCGACCCTCGTCGGCGAGCCTCGGCACCTCGTTGGGGTGCAGCGCGACCCCCGCCACCAGGGCGTCGTACGTCGTGGCCGCCTCGACCGCCCAGCGCGCGCCCGGCAGGTCGCAGCCGATCTGCACGATCCGCGGCACCCCGACCTCGGCGGCCGCCTCGATGGTGCCCGCGACGTCGACCGGGTCGCCGCCACGGGAGATGTCGAGGTGGCAGTGGTTGTCGACGACCGGGTGCGGCAGCCGCTCCGGCGCCGGCGGGCGCTCGTGGCTCACGCTGCGACGCCCCCGATCCGCTCCAGGATCGCCGTCGGCGCAGGCCTCCGGGGCCTCGGTCGGGATCCAGTGGCTGACCCCCTCCAGGGTCACGAACTCGTAGGGCGCGTCGACGTACTTGTCGTTCTTCCGCACGCTCCAGCGCGACAGCGCCGTGTCCTGGTCGCTCCACAGCATCGTCGTCGGCACCGAGACTCGCCGCCCGCGGATGGCGCCTGCCGGAGAACGGGAACGCCCGGTACCAGCGCAAGGCCGGCCCGAACGCGCCACTGCCGACGATCTCCTCGCGGAACCTGGCGACGTCGTCGCTGGTCATGCCCGAGCGTGCGCAGCGCCCGGTCGAACGGCCCGCGTCCTGCGGGCGCCGAGCTCGGGCAGCAGGGGCAGCTGGAAGAAGAGGATGTACCAGGCCTTGAAGAACTGCGGCGTGGTCAGCGCCGACACGAGGTAGGCCGCCGGGTGCGGCACCGAGATGGCGGTCAGGGTGCGGACGAGGTCGGGTCGCCGCATCGCCACCACCCAGGAGTTGGCCGCCCCGAGGTCGTGGCCGACCAGGTGCACCGGGCCGCCCGATGCGCTCGATGAGCGCGACGGCATCGGCGGCGAGGGTCGACATGCGTGTAGTCGCGCCGGCGCGGCGGCCGGGCGCCCGGCGAGTAGCCGCGCTGGTCCATCGCCACGGTGCGGTAGCCGCGCTCGTGCAGCAGCGGCGTCACCTCCCGCCAGCACGAGCTGCGCTCGGGGAAGCCGTGCAGCAGCACCACGACCTCGCCGTCGACCGGCCCCTCGTCGAAGACGTCGAAGGTCAGCCCGTCGTGCTCGGAGCGTGGAGAGCCGTCGTCTGGTGTCGGTCACGCGCCGTGCACCAGGTTGTAGACCTCACGCTTCGGTACGCCGGCCAGCTTGGCCACCTCCACGATCGCGTCCTTGCGGCTCATCCCGGCTTCCTCTCGTCGGGCCACCGCAGCGCGGAGGCTCTCCTCGTCATTCTCGATGCTCGGCCCACCAGGTGCCCCGGTGACCACGATGGTGACCTCGCCGCGCACTCCCTCGGCCGCCCAGTCGACCAGCTCGGCCGAGCGGGCCCGCGGCGGATCTCCTCGTGGGTCTTGGTCAGCTCGCGGCAGACCGCGGCCGCCCGATCGCTCGCCCCACGCCTGCGGCCATCGCGCGCCAGAGCCGCGGCCGTGCGGTGCGGCGCCTCGAAGAAGACCATCGTGCGCTCCTCGCCGGCCAGCGCCGTCGAGCCGGCGGGCCCGCTCGCCCTGCTTGCGCGGCAGGAAGCCCTCGAAGCAGAAGCGGTCGACCGGCAGCCCGGAGACCGCCAGCGCCGTCAGCACGGCCGACGGTCCCGGCACCGCGGTCACCCGGACGCCGGCCTCGACCGCGGCCGCGACCAGGCGGTAGCCGGGGTCGGAGACGCTCGGCATGCCGGCGTCGGTCACCAGCACCACCCGCTGACCGGCGAGCAGCGCCTCCAGCAGGACCGGGGTGCGGGCCGACTCGTTGCCCTCGAAGTAGGAGACCACCCGTCCGCCGAGGGTGATGCCGAGTTCGCTGGTCAGCCGCCGGAGCCGTCGGGTGTCCTCGGCCGCGACCACGTCGGCGCTGGCCAGCTCCTCGGCCAGCCGCGGCGGCGCATCACCAACCTGCCCGATCGGGGTCGCCGCCAGGACGAGGGTCCCGGCACCTTCGGTGGTCACGGTCCCGATGATGACACCCCCACTAGAGTTCACCTCCGTGACGACCGTGGAGCGATCCCCTCGCGCCGGTCTGTCACGCACGGCCTCCGGCGACGACGTACCCCTGGCCGCGGAGCGCGCCCGGCCGCGGATCGACCTCGAGCGGGCGGCTGTTCGGCTGGCTCGCGCCGATCGGCATCACGCTGCTGGCGCTGGGCCTGCGGCTGTGGCACCTCGGCTCTCCGAAGGTCTTCGAGTTCGACGAGACCTACTACGCCAAAGACGCCTGGTCGATGCTGCACAACGGCTACGTGCGCGACTACGTCGACAAGGTCGGCGGGGTCGAGGTCAACGACGCGATCCTCGACGGCACCACCACGGGGCTCTGGCAGGACAAGCCGTCGATGATCGTCCACCCCGACGTCGGCAAGTGGCTGATCGCGCTCGGCGAGAAGGCCTTCGGCATGGATCCCTTCGGCTGGCGGATCGCCTCGGCGGTCGTCGGCGCGCTGATGGTGCTGGTGATGTGCCGCCTGGTCCGGCGGCTGACCGGCTCGACGATGCTCGGCTGCGTTGCCGGGCTGCTGCTGACCCTCGACGGGCTCCACTTCGTGCTGTCGCGGCTCGCGCTGCTCGACATCTTCCTGGCGTTCTTCCTCCTCTGCGGCGTCACCTGCCTGGTCAACGACCGCTTCTGGTTCCGCGCGAAGCTGGCGCGGCTGCTCGAGGCTGACCGAGGCGACGAGCAGGTACGCCGGGAACGCGACTGGGGGCCGGTGCGCGGGCTGCTGCTTCCGTCCCTGGCTGCTGGCTCGGCGGGGTCTGCTTCGGGCTCGCGGTCGGCACCAAGTGGACCGCGATCTTCCCGATGGCGGCGTTCGGCATGCTGGCCTGGCTGTGGAGCGCCGGCGCCCGACGGTCCTTCGGCGTCCGCTGGCCGCTGGTGCGTTCCGCTGTCGCCGACGGGCTGCCCGCCTTCGCCCAGCTGGTCGCTGGTCGCGTTCGTGGTCTACGTCGCCAGCTGGACCGGGTGGCTGGTGCACGCCAACGAGTACGAGGAGCACCTCTCCTCCACGCAGTACACCCGGTTCCAGTCCGAGAACCCCTGCAAGGACGGCGAGACCGACAACACGCTCAACGACGACCGCTGGCCGACGGCCACCGAGAAGGACGCCAGCGGTCCGGCCGAGCTGATCCAGTCGCTGCGGTCGCTCTGGTACTACCACCAGGACGTCTACGCCTTCCACGCCCACTTCCTCAACTGCAGCGAGCACACCTACGCCTCGAAACCGTCTGGCTGGCTGTTCATCAACCGCCCGGTCGGCGTCGCCGCCGACACCGGCATCCAGCCCGGCACCCGCGGCTGCGACGCGCCCGCTGGCAGCGACTGCCTGCGCCAGGTGCTGCTGATCGGCACGCCGATGATCTGGTGGGCAGGGGTCCTGGCCCTGCTCTACGCCGTCAGCGATGTGGGTCGGCGGCCGCGACTGGCGGTTCGGGCTGGCAGTGGTCGGCGCCGGCTCGACCTGGCTGCCCTGGCTGATGTACGACGACCGGCCGATCTTCTTCTTCTACGCCATCGCCACGCTGCCGTTCATGGTGATCGCGCTGACCCTCGCCATCGGAAAGCTGATCGGCAGCTCGAGACTGCCCTCGACGCGGCGTACCGCCGGAGTGATCGTGGCCGGGCTCGTTCGTCGTGCTGGTCGTGGTCAACTTCGCGTGGTTCTGGCCGATCTGGACCAATGGCCTGCTCACCAAGTCCGAGTGGCTCGACCGGATCTGGTTCCAACGATGGATCTGAACGAGCTCCCCTCCGCTCTGCTGGAGTTCTGGACCGAGCGACACCTGTGCACTCTCACCACACTGCGCGCCGATGGCCGCCCGCACGTCGTGCCCGTGGGCGTGGCCCTCGACCTGGAGCAGCAGTGCGCGTGGGTGATCACCTCGGGCACGTCAGTCAAGGTCCGGCAGCTGCGGGCCCGGGGCGAGGTCGCGGCCTGCCAGGTCGACGGGAAGCGCTGGTCCACCCTCGAAGGCAGCGGCACCGTGCTGACCGACGCGGCCTCGGTGGCCCGGGCCTGCGACCGCTACGCCGCCCGCTACCGCGTGCCGCGAGAGAACCCGCAGCGCGTCGCGGTCCGGATCGAGATCGACCGATTCCTCGGCTCCTCCGGGCTGACTTCCTAGTCGGCGGCCAGCGAGGTCTCGACCTCGGCGTGGCAGCCGTCGGCGAACTCGAGCAGGTCGGGCGCGTCCCAGTGCGACGGGTCCTCGTGGAGGCCGCGCGCCGGAAGCAGTGACACCGTCAGCGCCGCGGTCGACCAGCGTGTCGATGAGCGGCTCGCTGTTCTCGTCGTAGCGGACCCAGTGGTCGTCCTTCGAGGCCACCACGCGGTAGTCGATGTCGAGCGGCAGCGCGTCGAGGTTGCGCACGGGGTCGCGCTCGACCGGCACGTTGCCGTCGTAGGCGCTGGCGATGAACTTGCGGCCGCCCGGCACGTTGTCCATCTGGGTCAGGCTGATGGCCGGCTTCACGCCGTACCAGCACGGCGGGGCCGGTACCCCGAAGAGCAGTGCGTTGAGGCTGACCGCGCCGCCCATCGACCCGGAGACCCACAGCTCGACGTCGAGCCCGGTCTTGGCTTCGGCCCACTCGATCAGCCGACGGGTGTCGTCCGTGGACGCTTCGTTGCCCCACGAGGTCTCGTGGAAGTCCGAGGAAGCGATCACCCAACCGTCGCGACGCAGCGCCTCCAGCCACGGGCTCTCGACACGATGGTTGGCCCCGCCGCCCTGGCCGTGGAACCAGAGCGCGATGCCCTTCGGTTCACCGTCGCCGGAGGGGAGCGACAGACGCACCGCCTGGCCGGCCAGGTTGCTGCGGACCACCGATCCGGGCTGCTCGCCCGTGGACGCCGGTCGTGAAGCCAACGGCCACCAAGACGAACGCGAGCACAGCGACGGCCTTCACCAGTCGCAGGCTCCAAGTGATCACCACCGGAATGCTAGGCGAGACCAGCCGCCGAGGAAATTGCTCCGCCTCGATTCGGCCGACCAGGGCTCGCGACCTAGCCTTGGGCCATGTCCAGCGAGACTCCAACAGGCCTCACCGACCACGAGCGCGCGGTGCTCGGTTTCGAGCGCGAGTGGTGGAAGCACGCCGGCACCAAGGACTCCGCCGTCCGGGCCGCTTTCGACATGAGCGTCGACGAGTACTACCAGGTGCTCAGCCGCCTGATCGACCACCCCGAAGCCCACGCGCACGACTCGCTCCTGGTCCGTCGACTACGTCGCCTGCGTTTTCAACGGCAGCGTCGCCGCTCGGCCGCTCGTCGCGGCTCCGAGGTCGGCTAGAGCCTCGCTTCGAGCTCCTCGGTCAGCAGCGCCACCAACGCCTCGAGCTGTACGTCGGCCGACGACGAGACCTCCTCGTCGGAGCCGTCCAGCGCCCTGGCGGCCAGTCCGGCCTTGCTGTCGATCAGCTCGGCGATCTTGGTGTCGATGGTCTGGGCCGCGATGATCCGCCAGGCGGTGACCGGCTGGTCCTGACCGATCCGGTGGATGCGGTCGATGGCCTGGGTCTGCTCCGCGTCGGTCCAGGACAGCTCGGCGAGCACGACGTTGGAGGCGACCTGGAGGTTGAGTCCGACGCCGGCCGCGGTCAGCGAGCAGACCGCGATGGCGACCTCTGGGTCCTCCACGAACGCGTCGATGTTGTTCTGGCGGACCTTCGAGGTCTGGTTGCCACGGATCGAGGAGTAGCGAATCCCCCGCTTCGCGAAGACCTCCTCGGCGGCGTCCATGACGTCGACGTGCTTGGCGAAGAAGACGACCTTGCCGACGCTCCGCGCCAGCTGGGCGGCGTAGTCGGCGGCGAGGCCGGCCTTCGCCTGACCGATCCGGCGCATCATGCTGAAGACGTTCTCGGCGCCCGACGTCGTGGTCGTGTCCTCCCGCTCCCAGGTGGCGACCCGGCGGACGAGCTCGTGGTCGATGCCGTCCACGGTGGGACCCGAGGTGCGGGTGGCCAGGGCGCTCTCGTAGCGCGCCACCAGACGACGGGCGAGCTCGCGCTCGGCCTCGCGGATCGAGCGGCCGGCCTCGTCGTCGAGCTCGACCGGGAGGTCGGCGATGCGGCGCGCCGGGATGTCGGCGGCCACGTCGACCTTGCGACGCCGGACGATGCCCATGTCGATCACCCGGGCGCGGGCGGCCGGGTAGAAGCCCCGGTCGATCGGTTCGAGCCCGATCTCCTCGAGCTTCGACATCAGCTCGGCGCGTGGCTTCTTGTCGTCGATCCAGCCGAGGAACTGCCAGATCGCGCGGAAGTCCTCGATGTCGTTGATCAGCGGCGTGCCGGTGAGCGCCATCAGCAGCGGCCGCGCGGTGCGGGCCCGGATCCGGTCGGACAGCTCGAGCACGTGCTGCGAGCGCTGCGACGGCCTTGTTCTTGATGAAGTGCGCCTCGTCGACCACCATGCTGCGGAAGCCGATGTCGCCGAGCCAGCCGACGTGGCGGTCGAGCACCTCGTAGTTGACGACCACGATGTCGGCGAAGGCGTCGATCGTGTCGCCGTCGCCGTGGATCACGGTGGCCGGATGGTTCGGCGTCCACAGGTCCGGCCTCGCGGGCCCAGTTGGTCTTGACCACGTTCGGGACGACGGCGAGCAGCGGGAAGGCGTGGGCAGCCTGCGCGGCGAGCAGCGCCTGCGCGGTCTTGCCCAGGCCGGGCTCGTCGGCGAGCAGGAAGGTGCGGTGGCCGGCGGCCGCGGCCGCGACCACCTGCGCCTGGTGCTTCATCAGCTCGAGGCCGTGCGGGGCCTTCAGCGAGGTCGGCTCCGGCAGGTCCATGCACGAGGACACGCCGCCCGAGGCCTCCTCGAAGGCCCGGAACAGCGGCCCGAGCAGCTCCCAGCTGGCCAGCAGGCGGGCGCCGGAGCTGTTGCTGGAGGCGTTGGAGAAGTCGGGGGTGAGGAACGGGTTGGCGAGCTGTCGCGACTTGACCGACTGCGGGCACCACCCGGCGCTCGTTGACCGGCGTCGGCGCCGGCGTCCTCGTCGACTTCCGGTTCCTCCTCGGCCGGCGGCTCGATCCCACCGGCGAGCAGCATCTCGCGCTTGAGCGCCTTCGCGCCGTCGGAGACCTGCGCCTCCTCGTCGAGCAGCTGGAGCAGCGAGGTGTCGCGGGCGGCGGTCTTCGCCAGGATCGTGGCGACCCCGTCGAGGCGCTTGAGCTGCGCGGTGCGCTGAGCCTCGGTGAGCGTGTCGTCGGCTCTTGACCCGGGTCCGCTCCTCGCGCACCAGCAGGGCGATGACCTGGAACTTGGTGCGCCCCGACGGCTGCACCCGGCCGCGCTCGGCGCTGGCCTCGACCTCGCGGACCGCGCGGGCGAGCACCGGGATGATGCCCTCGTTGTCGAGGTCGCGACCTCGTCGCTGGTTGCGCGGCTGGGTGCGGGTAGCGCCCTGACGCTGGCCTCGACGAGCCACAGACTTCTCCTCTCGAGCGCACCGCACTCGCCGTGAACGGCCAGCCGCACGCAATCTCGCAAAAGCAGACCCAAGCCGTGTGGAGCGACCGCGATGGCCACTTGTCCGACTCAGAAATCCACGATCTGCGAGAGATCAACGCGGTGGGTACGAAGGCCCGCCGCGGTGGCGCCTCCGGACACCTGGTGGTGTCCGCGTCACCGACCGCGAAACGTTTGGTGTCGCTCGACAAGCCATCTCGGGGGGCCGGTGCTGACCCCATGGTAGCGCGTCGGAGCCCTTGGGTGCCCGCAGCATGCGCTGGACGCGTCGTGGTCCGGCCGGGCTCCCCCGCGCCGGCACGCGGGGGTGCGCTGACATCAGCTCGCGGCCGACCGTCGCGGCCGACCGATCAGGCCAGGTCGAACCGGTCCAGGTTCATCACCTTGACCCACGCGGCGACGAAGTCGCGGACGAACTTCTGCTGGGCGTCGTCGGCCGCGTAGACCTCTGCGAGCGCCCGCAGCTGGGAGTTCGAGCCGAAGACCAGGTCGGCGGCCGTAGCAGTCCGGACGACCTCGCCGGTGGCGCGATCGGTGCCCTCGAAGACATTCTCGGCCGAGGCTGACGCCTTCCATTCCGTGTTCTGGTCGAGCAGGTTCACGAAGAAGTCGTTGGTCAGCGCGCCTGGCCGGTCAGTAAAGACACCGAGCTGGGTACCGCCGACATTGGCGCCGAGCGCCCGCATGCCGCCGACCAGCACCGTCATCTCCGGAGCGGTGAGCTCGAGCAGGTTCGCGCGATCGAGCAACAGGGTCTCGGGAGGCAGCTTCTCGCCGATCCGCAGGTAGTTGCGGAACCCGTCGGCTCGCGGCTCGAGCACAGCGAACGACTCCACGTCGGTCTGCTCCTGCGTGGCGTCGGTGCGACCCGGCGCGAACGGCACCTCGACGTCGACGCCCGCATTCTTGGCTGCCTGCTCGACGGCGGCGGTGCCACCGAGCACGATCAGGTCGGCCAGCGAGACCTTCGTGGCACCCGACTGGGCGTTGAAGCTCTCCCGGATCTGCTCGAGCACCTGCAGCACGCTGGTCAGCTCGGCGGGTTCGTGACCTCCCAGTCCTTCTGCGGGGCTAGCCGGATCCGGGCGCCGTTGGCACCGCCTCGTTTGTCCGTGCCGCGGAAGGTCGACGCCGAGCACCATGCGACGGACGCGAGTTGCGAGACGGTCAGCCCCGAGTCGAGCAGCTGGGCCTTCAGCGCGGCGACGTCCTCGGCCGTGACCAGCTCGTGGTCGACCGCCGGCACGGGGTCCTGCCAGATCTGCGGCTCCGCCACCCACGGTCCGAGGTAACGCGAGACGGGCCCCATGTCGCGGTGCAGGAGCTTGTACCAAGCCTTGGCGAAGGCCTCTGCGAACTGCTCCGGGTTGTCCAGGAACTTCCGACCGATCTTTTCGTACGCCGGGTCGAACCGCAGCGCGAGGTCGGTCGTCAGCATGGTCGGCGATGCTTCCTGGCGGGGTCGTGGGCGTCCGGGATGATCGCCTCCGCGTCCTTGGCGACCCACTGGTGAGCACCCGCTGGACTCTTCGAGAGCTCCCACTCCAAGCCGAACAGGTTCTCCAGGAAGTTGATGCTCCACTTGGTCGGCGTGGCGGTCCAGGTGACCTCGAGACCGCTGGTGATCGTGTCGCCACCCTTGCCGGTGCCGTGGGAGTTGTGCCAGCCGAGGCCCTGGGCCTCGATCGGAGCGGCCTCGGGCTCAGGGCCGATGTCGTCGGCGGGAGCCGCCCCGTGGGTCTTGCCGAACGAGTGGCCGCCGGCGATCAGCGCAAACGTCTCCTCGTCGTTCATCGCCATCCGACGGAAGGTCTCGCGAATGTCGCGAGCCGCGGCGATCGGGTCAGGGTTGCCGTTGGGTCCTTCGGGGTTGACGTAGATCAGGCCCATCTGCACCGCGCCGAGGGGACCGGAAAGCTCCCGGTCACCGCTGTAGCGCTCGTCGCCGAGCCAGGTGTCCTCCGGACCCCAGAAGATCTCCTCGGGCTCCCAGATGTCCTCGCGTCCGAACGCCGAAGCCGAAGGTCTTGAAGCCCATCGACTCCAGGGCCACGTTGCCGGCGAAGACCAGCAGGTCGGCCCAGGAGATCTGCCGGCCGTACTTCTTCTTGACCGGCCAGAGCAGCCGGCGGGCCTTGTCGAGGTTCGCGTTGTCGGGCCAGCTGTTGAGCGGGGCGAAGCGCTGCGCTCCGTCGCCGGCGCCGCCGCGGCCGTCGGCGATGCGGTAGGTGCCGGCGGCGTGCCAGCTCAGGCGGATGAAGAGACCGCCGTAGTGGCCGAAGTCGGCCGGCCACCAGTCCTGAGAGTCGGTCATCACCGCGGTGACGTCGCGCTTCAGCGCGTCGACGTCGAGGCTCTGGACCGCCTCGGCGTAGTCGAAGTCCGGGTCCAGTGGGTTGCCGACCGGCGAGTGCTGGTGCAGCACGCGCAGGTCGAGCTGGTTGGGCCACCAGTCCTGGTTGCGTGCGCGGCCGACCTTCTTCGGGGTCGGGGAGTCGATTACCGGGTTCTCGCTCTCGCTGCCGTCATGCGTGTCGGTCATCTGCAACCTTTCAGGAGGTGTGACTTTTCAGGAGTCGTTGGTGGAACAGGCGGGGCACACGCCCCAGTAGGTGACCTCGGCCTCGTCGATGACGAAGCCCTCGTGGTCGCCGGCGTCCAGGCACGGTGCTGCGCCGACGACGCAGTCGACATCGGTGATCCCGGCGCACTCGCGGCACACCAGGTGATGATGGTTGTCGCCGACCCTCGCCTCATAGCGAGCAACGGAACCGGCTGGCTGGATGCGGCGCAGCAAGCTTGCGTTCGTCAGCGCTCGCAGCACGTCGTAGACAGCCTGGTGGGAGACCTCCGCCGAGCTCGGCGCGCACCGAGCGGATGATCGAGTCGGTGTCAGCGTGCGGGGCGGCGTGCACCGCGGCCAGCACAGCGAGCCGGGGACGCGTCACCCGCAACGCGGCATCGCGCAGCATCTGCTCTGCGTCCGGCGGGGTGACCACAGCCGCAGTCTGGATCGTTTTCTGGAAACAGTCAAGATTGAGTACCGCTGGCGGGCGGGGCCTACGCGAGCGCCAGGAACAGCTTCTCCATCTTCTTCACGTCGACGTCCTCCAGCCCGTCACCGTGCTCGAGGCATTGCTGCAAGCCCGTTGCCACGATCGCGTAGCCGGCGCGCGAGAGGGCCTTGTTGACCGCGGCCAGCTGGGTCAGGACGTCCTCGCACGAGGAGCCTGCTTCCATCATTCGGATCACGCTGGCCAGGTGCCCGTTGGCTCGCTTCATCCGGGTGATGATCGCCTTGATCTCGGTGGGCTCGAGCTCCATCAGCTTGCCCTCCTTGGGCAACGACGGCCTCCAGGGCCGCAACGAGTCGGGTGCGGGCCTCGTCGGCGACCGCGCGCAGCGCCTCGCTCGGCTCTTGGACGAGAGTGGCCATCAGTGCCGGGTCGAACGCTTCGACCACCGTGACCTGCTCACCGGTCGAGCGGACCACGACATTGCAGGGCAGCAGCACTGCGACCGATGGATCCTCCACCAGGGCCTGGTGGGCCAGCTGCGGGCGGCAGGCGCCAAGGATGATCTGCGGCGCGACGTCGACGTCCAGCTTCGCCTTGAGCGTGGCACGCAGGTCGATCTCGGTCAGCACGCCGAAGCCGGACTCCGCGAGCTGCTCACGGACGTCGGCGAGCGTCTCCTCGTAGGGGCGCTCCATCGTGATCGAGAGCTTGTCATCAGCCATTCTGGGGAACCTTTCCTGGTGTCGGGGAGGACCACAGCGGCCCCACTAGTTCCGATTGTACAACCCCCGGGGGGTTCTGTTAATGTGACGAAATATCCCCCCAGGGGGTTCGATCGAAGTCAGGCTACCCAGCCCGGAAGGAACGCTGACAGATGCGAGAGATGGACATCGACCAAGTCGCCGCGGCCCTCGAGAGCGGTGCTGCCCTCATCGACGTTCGCGAGCCCGATGAGTACGTCGAGGGCCACGTCCCCGGCGCGCTCAACGTGCCCATGAGCGTCCTCGGGTCACGGATCGACGAGCTCGACCGCAGCGCGCCGGTCCACGTCATCTGTGCCTCCGGGAACCGCAGTTCGGCCATGGCTGACCTGCTCGTGGCACAGGGCTTCGATGCCGTCAACGTGCTCGGCGGCACCAGCGCCTGGATCAAGGCCGGCCGTCCGGTGCAGACGGGAGCGACGCGATGACCGACCTGACGGTGCTCACGATCGAGACTCCGACGCTGGGTGACCGCAGCTATCTCGTCCACGACGGCGACGTGGCGTTGGTCATCGACCCGCAGCGCGACATCGACCGCGTGCTCGAGCTCCTGGACTCACATGGGGTGCGACTGACCCACGTCCTCGAGACCCACATCCACAACGACTATGTGACCGGCGGCTTCGCGCTGGCCGAGGCCACCGGCGCGGCGTACTTCGTCAACGGCGCCGACGACGTGGCCTTCGACCGCACCCCCATCGCCGACGGCGAGCAGCTCACCATCGGCGAGCGCATGCAGGTCACCGCGCTGGCCACCCCCGGTCACACGTTCACCCACCTCTCCTATGCGTTGCGCGACACCGCGACGCGGCGAGGATGTCGGCGTCTTCACCGGCGGCTCCTTGCTGTACGGCGCCACGGGTCGTCCCGACCTGCTCGGTGACGAGCACACCGATGAGCTGGCCCGTCATCAGCACTCCTCTGCACATCGGCTCGCCGATGCCCTGCCCGACGACGACCGAGGTGTTCCCCACACACGGTTTCGGCTCGTTCTGCTCGGCGAGCCCCACCGAGGCCACGGAGTCCACCATCGGTCGGGAGAAGGAGACCAACCCCGTCCTCACCCAGGACGAGGAGACCTACGTACGCGAGCTGCTCTCCGGGCTCGGCGCCTGGCCGGCCTACTACGTCCACGTGGCTCCGATCAACGCCGCCGGCCCGGCCGAGCCCGACCTCAGCGCCCCAGCACCGGCAGATGCCAACGAGCTGCGGCAGCGGATCGAGGCCGGCGAGTGGGTCGTCGACCTGCGCAACCGCACGGCCTTCGCGGCCGGGCATGCCCCCGGCACGCTCAACTTCGGCCTCGACGGCGGCTTCGCGACATACGTCGGCTGGCTGATCCCGTGGGGCACCCCGGTCACGCTGCTCGGCGAGACTGCTGAGGATGTGACCGAGGCCCAGCGTGAGCTGGTCCGCATCGGCATCGACCGGCCCGCCGCCCACGCCACGGGCGAGCCCCAGCAGTGGGCGACCGGTGAGCTCTCCAGCTTCGCGACCGCGACCTTCGCCGACCTGGCGCAGGTCCGGCACCACCGCGAGGTGGTGATCCTCGACGTCCGCCGCACCGACGAGCACGAAGCGGCCGCGATCAACGGCGCCGTCAACATCCCGCTCCACGAGCTGTGGGGCCGCCTGGACGAGGTGCCGGCGGGTGAGGTCTGGGTGCACTGCGCCGGTGGTTACCGCGCTTCGGTGGCCTCGTCCATGCTCGATGCCCGCGACCGCACCCTCGTCGCGATCGACGACACGTTCGACAACGCCGAGAGCGTCGGGCTCCATCTGGTGGGACCCGACGCGTGACGCTCGCCCTCGCGATCATCGCCGGCGCACTCATCGGGCTCAGCCTGGGGGCACTGGGTGGTGGCGGATCGATCCTGGCGGTCCCGGTGCTGGTCTACCTGCTGGACCAGTCGCCTGCCCAGGCGACGACGGGCTCGCTGGTGGTCGTCGGCGTGACCTCGCTGATCGGCGCGGTGGCGGCCCAGCGCGCCGGCAACGTGCTGCTCGGTCGTGGGGCCGCCTTCGGGTTCGTCGCGATCCTTGGCGCCGTCCTCGGCGCCAAGGCATCCGCCCGGGTCGACGAGGACGTGTTGCTTGCCTCGTTCGCCGCGCTGATGCTGCTGGTCGGCGCGGTGATGGCGTGGCGGCTGCTGCACCACCGCACGTCCACACCGGCCCGCACCGAACGACCGACGTTGGACGACCCGATCATCTCCTTCAGCCCCACCTTCGCCTGCCAGTGCCCGCGTGCCCTGAAGGTGCTGGTCACGGCCACGGTCGTGGGACTGCTGACCGGCTTCCTGGGCGTCGGAGGTGGCTTCCTCGTGGTCCCTGCGCTGCTGCTCGCGCTCTCCCTACCAGTCACGTACGCCGCCGGCACGTCGCTCGTGGTGATCACCATCACCAGTGCGGCCGCACTTGCCACCCGGGCGGGCGTCGGCACGACGCCCGACTGGGGCGTCGTCGTGGTCCTCACCGTGGCCTCGGCGGTCACCGCCGTCGCCGGCGCCCGGCTGGCCAACCGGTTTGCCACCCGTCACCTCTCAGCCGCGTTCACCGTCCTCGTGCTGGCTGTGGCCGGCTACACCGCGGCGCGCGCGCTGCCCGCCCTCTTCTGAGTCCTGAACTCGCTCCCTCACCCGAAACGGAGAATCCCATGACCAGCACCATCGCGGGCCGCACCAACGAATCGCCCGACTCCCGACTCGCACCGGACTCCCGGCCCGGGCCCCTAGGGCGGCTCGGCGTCTGGGTCACCCACCACGCGAAGCTCGTCACCGTCGTCTGGCTGCTGCTGATCGCCGGTCTGGGCATGTTCGCCCCGCAGGTCGAGCACAACCTCTCGGGCGCGGGCTGGCAGGCCGATGGTTCCGAGTCCGTCGCTGCCCGCGAGCTGGCCCAGGAGAGCTTCGGCGGCAACGCATCCTCCGCGATCCAGGTCGTCGTGCACTCCGCCGACGGACCGGTGACCGAGGGCCGCGGCGCCGAGGTCCTGGCGCAGGTGACCGAAATCCTGGAGGGCGAGCCACGCATCGCGGACGTCGTCGCGCCCACGCCAGGTGCGACCCTGAGCCAGGACGGCAGCACCGCCATCGTCCTCGCCGGCGCCGGTGCCGACACCAACGAGATGGTCCGGGTCGCCACCGACCTCAAGGGTGATCTCCAGGACCTGTCCGTGGACGGCATCCAGGTCAACCCGACCGGGTCCTCCCTGCTCTGGTCGGACTTCAACGAAGCCAACCTCGAGGCCATGCTCAAGTCCGAGCTGTTCTCGTGGCCAGTGACCATGGCGATCCTGGTGCTGGCGTTCGGAGCCTTGGTCGCGGCCGGCCTCCCACTGCTCCTGACTCTCGCCGGGCTGGTCGCCTCGGCCGGCTCGCTGGTGCTCATCAACGAGCTGGTGCCGGTCTCGATCTGGGCGATGAACTTCGCGATGATGTTCGCCCTCGCGCTCGGCATCGACTACGCCCTGTTCCTCGTCGTCCGCTATCGCGCCTCGCGGATGGGCGCCGGCAACCCCGCGCGCCAGGCGATCGCCGAGACCATGGACACCGCCGGCAAGGCTGTGCTGCTCTCGGGCGTCACGGTGCTGATCTCGCTGTCGGCCGTGATGCTCGTGCCATCGCCGTCGTTCCGCTCGATGGCTGGCGGCATCATGCTCTCGGTGGCCTTCGTCCTGGCCGCCACCCTCACGCTGTTGCCGTTGGTGCTGTTCAAGCTCGACCACCGGATCAACAAGCTCGCGCTCCCGTGGGTGAAGTCCGGTGAGCACCGCTCACCCAAGTTCGCCGCGTGGGGGGAGCGGCTCTGGAAACGGCCCGTTGCCTGGGGTCTGGGCGCGCTGATCGTGCTGCTCGCACTGGCCGCGCCGATCGTCGGCCTGACGACCGCCATGCCCTCCATCAAGGTGCTGCCCGATGACTCCAGCGCTCGGGTGGGCTATGACCTCGTCCAGGAGTCCTTCGGAGAGGGGGCTCCCGGCACGCTGCAGATCGTGATGAAGTCGACCGACGTCTACTCGGCGGCAGCCGTGCTGGCCTTCGACGAAGGCATCGCCGGCACCACACCACCCATTCCTGGCTGCCGATGACAGCGACCTCGTCCTCATCCAGGCCGTCCCGACCGTCGACCCCTCCGACCCCACCCTCGGAGACACCGTCGACCGGCTCCGCGCCGACCTACCGCCCAGTGCTCTCGTCGGCGGCGCCGCCGTGGAGAACCTCGACCTCAAGACCCAGCTCGACACCTCCACGCCGCTGGTGATCGGAGTAGTTCTGGTGCTCGGCTTCCTGCTGCTGCTGGTGGCGCTCCAGGCCCCGTTGATATCGTTGCTCGGCACCTTGGCCAGCCTGCTCTCGACCGCCGCGGCGTTCGGAGTTGCCCGCCTGGTCTTCCAGGAGGGCATCGGCTCAAGCCTGCTCGGCTTCGAGAGCCAGGGGTTCCTGGACGCGTGGGCACCGGTGTTCTTCTTCGCGATGATCTTTGCGATCGCGATGGACTACACCGTCTTCCTGCTGGCCTCGGCCAAGGAACACTACGAGCACTCGGGTGATCCGAAGGACGCGATGGTCGGGTCTCTGGCCCACTCAGGCCGGGTGATCTTCGCGGCCGGCGCGGTGATGGTGGCGGTGTTCTTCACCTTTGCCCTGTCCGGCCCGTTGCCGCCCAAGGAGATGGGGATCGTGCTCGGCGTCGCCGTCCTGCTGGATGCGTTCCTGGTCCGCCTGGTGCTGCTGCCCGTGATGCTCCGGCTGACCGGCAACGCCGCGTGGTGGAGCCCTGCCTGGCTGCGCAAGGTGCTCCCGTCGATCACCTTCTCCCACGGCTGATCGGTCGACACATAGCACTCCAGACACACTTCAGAGACACCGCAAAAGCAACTCCGGCGGCACTCCAGAGGCACTGCCCGCACCGCACCTGACCCTCCGCGCAGCGTAGTCCCGGGTCAGTGGCGAGTCAGATCGGCGATATCACCGGCCACTGACCCGGGACTACCGCGGGGGGTGGCGGAGGTCGGCGGAGATCTGGAAAGAGAGCCACAGGCGAATATCAAGAAAAGCCCAGGTCAGACGCGACCTGGGGTTCTTGCTGAAACCGGTGGAGCTGAGGGGATTCGAACCCCTGACCTTCTCATTGCGAACGAGACGCGCTACCAACTGCGCCACAGCCCCAAGCGAGGGGAAACGTTAGCACCGGGGATTGCGGCCGCTCCAATCGGCACGGCCGCGGTTCAGGAGCCGGTGGCGCGGCGTGCCTGCGTCGTCCTCGCTGACCGGCGCGGCGGCCTCGCTCCGCCTCGTCGGCCTCGCGGGCCAGGCGGCTGTCGGACTCGTCGTGCCCGGAGGTCCAGACGCCGGTCGAGTCGAGGTCGATGGTGCGGACGCTGCGCCGGCCGGCCGGCTCCTTGGAGACGTACGTCGGCAGGGTGACCGGCACCGGGTCCCAGCTGCCGGGCGCGCGCTCGACGGTCGGCCTGGACCACGGCGATCTCCTCGGTGACCGGACCGTCGTCGGCGATCGGACGCTCGGCGCCGAGGTGGCGGGCGGCCGAACGCGTCGACGTGCGGGCGGCGCGCTCCGACTTCACCATCAGCCGGCAGGCGACCAGCCAGGCGACCAGCAGGCCGGCCGGGGCTGGCGACGTACGGGCATGGGGATCAGTCGCGAAGCCGGCCAGGGTGCCGACCGCGACGGCGGTGAGCAGGATCAGCGCCGAGCACCCGGCGACGACGCTTGGTGGCGCGGGCCGCGGCGGTGCGGCTCGGCGACCAGCGGGGCGTGGAGCGGCCGACGGGCTGTCCGTTGACGGTCAGGCGAGCGGTGCGGCTGTCGACCGGCTCGCGACTAGCCAGCACCCGCATCGAGGTCGAGAACTTGTCCACCGTCCGGCTGCGCAGGTCGTCCTCGTGGTGCTTGAGCGCCTTGGGGATCAGGTAGACGGCCCAGGCCACCGCCAGGGCGACGAAGATCAAAGCGCTCAGGTCCACGTGTCAGAGGTTAGGTTCGCTACCTCACCGTGCCTCGGATGTCTACCGGTGTGTCGCAAATTGCCTGTGTTACTGATGTGACTCAGGGGAGCCCTACGTCGCCCGGCTCGAGTACCGAGCGCGGATGCAGGCCCGCGGGACCTCTTCCTTGGTGATCGCGTAGATCCGGTGGTCGCGCCAGTCGCCGTCGATGTGCAGGAAGAGCGGGGCGTAGCCGATCTCGCGGATGCCGAGCTTCTCCACCACCCGCAGGGAGTTGGTGTTCTCGGGGCGGATGCAGACCTCGATCCGGTGCAGGCCGGCGGTGGTGAAGCAGTGGTCGATCACCATCGCCACCGCGCGCGGCATCACCCCGCGGCCGGCGTACGTCTGGTCGAGCCAGTAGCCGACCGACGCGAACTGCGCCGAGCCGCGGACGATGTTGTTGACGGTCAGCTGACCGGCGAAGGCCCCGTCGACGTCGACCGCGAAGGGGTACGTCGTCCCCGCGCGAGCCGCTCGACGCAGCCGCCTGACCAGCGCCCGGAAGGTGGTGCTGCGCGGGTCGGCACCGGGCGGCACGGTCGCGTCCCAGCGCACCAACCAGGCAGCCGTTGCGCTGCCGAGCCGCGCGCCAGGCCGCCGCATCCGAGACCGCCAGCGGACGCAGGGCGACCTGCGGATCGGTGCCGGAGGTCAGGCGTACCGGCCAGCCGTGCCGCTCACCCGAGCGGGTCAATGGTCGCTCCCGACGGCCTGCTCGACCGCGTGGATCAGGATGTCGCCGGAGCACCGCGATGCCGTCCTTCACCCCGCCGCGTCGAGCCGGGCAGGTTGATCACCACGCAGGTGCCGGCGACCCCGGCAACGCCCGCGGGTGAGCGCGGCCTTGGGCACGTGCTTGCTGATGCCGTAGGCCCGGATCGCCTCGGAGATGCCCGGCACCTCGAAGTCGAGCAGCGCTCGGGTCACCTCCGGCGTCCGGTCGGTCGGGGTGAGGCCGGTGCCGCCGGTGGTGATCACTACCCGCGAGCCATCGGCGATCGCGGCCGCGATGGCGGCGCCCACCGGCTCACCATCGGGTACGACGGCGGCCGGCGCGACCGCGAACCCGAGCTCGGTGAGGAACTCGACGATCAGCGGCCCGGTCGTGTCCTCGTAGATGCCGGCGGCCGCTCGGTTGGAGGCCACCACGACGTCGCCGCGGCATGCGTCATGGCCGGGTCCACTCGCCCGACTTGCCGCCGCTCTTGGCCTCGACCCGGACGTCGGTGATCACCGCCGCCTTGTCGACCGCCTTCACCATGTCGATCACGGTCAGCGCGGCCACGGAGACGGCGGTCAGCGCCTCCATCTCGACGCCGGTGCGGTCGGTGGTGCGCACGGTCGCGCTGATCTCGACCGCGTCGTCGGCGACCACGAGGTCGACGGTCACCGCGGAGATCGCCAGCGGGTGGCAGAGCGGGATCAGCGACGGGCGTCTGCTTGGCGCCCATGATGCCGGCCAGCCGGGCCACCGCGAGGGTGTCGCCCTTGGGCACTCCGGCGCCGCGCAGCAACGCGATCACCTCGGCGGAGACCAGCACCCGTCCGGTGGCGGTGGCCGAGCGGGCGGTGACTTCCTTGCCGGAGACGTCGACCATCCGGGCGGCACCCGACTCGTCGACGTGGGTCAGCCTGGTTGCGCTCAGCACTCATCACGCACCGTCCAGACTCAGCATCTGCACCACGTCACCGGCAGCCAACGACGTCGCCTCCTCCGGCACGATGATCAGCGCATCGGACGCCGCCAGGGCACCGATCAGGTGAGAGCCCGGGCCGCCCACCTGGTGCAGTTCACCATCGCGGAGCACCCCCCGCAAGAACTGTCGCCGCCCGGCTGGCGAGGACACGATCGGCATCGGCCAGCCGAGCGGTCGGCCAAGCCGACGCGTTCGCGCTCGCGGCCCATCATCCGGTGCAGCGCGGGAAGCACGAAGACCTGGAACGAGATGTAGCTCGACACCGGGTTGCCGGGCAACGTGAAGATCGGCGTGCCGTCGACCCGGCCGTAGCCCTGCGGCTTGCCCGGCTGCATCGCGACTCCGCCGAACCAGACCGTGCCGAGCGGACGCAGCGCCGCCTTCACCACGTCGTAGTCGCCCTGCGACACCCCACCGCTGGTCACCACGGCGTCCGCGCCGTCCCCGTCGCCCAGGGCGCCGCGCAGGGCGGCCAGGAACGCGTCGGGGTCGTCGGGCACGATGCCGAGTCGATGCACCTCGACGCCGGCCCGCAGCGCGGCGCCGGCGAGGAGGAAGGAGTTGCCCTCGTAGATCGAGTCCGCGGCCAGCTCGGCGCCGGGCTCGCGGAGCTCGGAGCCGGTCGACACGATCGACCACGCGCGGGCGCCGCCCGCACGCCACCGACGGGTGCCCGATCGAGGCAAGCAGCCCCAGGTGGCGCGGTTCGAGCACGGTGCCGGCGCGGCAGCACGACGTCGCCCTCGTGCACGTCCTCGCCGACGTAGCGCAGGTGCTGGCCGAGCTCCGGCGCCTGCTCGATGACCACCGTCGACGTGCCACGGTCGGTCCACTCGTAGGGCACGACCGCGTCGGCACCCGCCGGCACCGGCGCGCCGGTCATGATCTTGGCGACCGTGCCCGGCGCCAGCGAGGTGACGCCCGACTGGCCGGCCCCGATCTCGCCGACCACCGGCAGGGTGACCGGCAGCGTCGCCAGGTCGGCGACGCGCACGGCGTAGCCGTCCATCGCGGAGTTGTCGAAGCGCGGCAGCGACAGGCTCGGCCGCCACGTCGTCGGCGAGCGTCAGCCCGAGCGACTCCATCAGCGGCACCTCGCGCGGCGGCAGCGGGGCCACGTCGTCGAGGATCCGGGCCAGGTGGTCCTCGACGCTGGGCAGGTCGTCAGGCATCGCCGGTGAGTACGGCGTCCGGCGGCACCCGTTGGGCCGACGTGGCGTCGAGCTCGACGTCACCGATGACCTGGACGCCGTGGCCGAACGTCCAGTCGCCCTCGACCGTCAGCGAGCTGGCCTTGCGCATCGACGGCGCGCCCTCGGGGAAGCGCTTGTCGAACTCGCGCACCAGCTTGTAGAAGTGCGCCGTCGAGATCGACGAACGGGACGTCCTCGGCCACCTGGTCGAGCACGAAGTCGTCGCCGATGTCGTAGACGTCGGAGCGCAGCACCAGCAGGTCGTTGGTCGTCTTCACCGGCACGAACCGGTCGCGACCCGACCTCGATCAGCTGCGAGCCCTCGAACACCTCGATCGCGGACGCCCATCGCGGTCTCGATCTGGACCACCTCGGGCGTCGAGCTGTCGGCCGGGTCGAGGTGCTTGACGTTGCGGATCAGCGGCAGGCCGAGGATGCCCTGACGCACGTCGAGCGCCTGCTTCATCGCGGCCAGGTCGAACCACACGTTGTTGGTGGAGGTGAACCGGTGCCGGTCCAGGTCGGCCAGCGACTCGATGTCCTCCGGCGGCGTCTGCGCGGTCTCCCGCAGCACCAGCCGGCCGTCGGTCTTGCGGCGGGCCAGGTGGCCGCCCTTGCGGTCCGAGGCAGTACGCCGGACGCACTCGATCGCGAACGGCGCACCCGAGCTCGCGAACCACCCGGCGACCCGCGCCTCGCGGCACCGCGCCGAGGTTGTCGGAGTTGCTGATGAACACGTGGCGGTAGCCGAGCTCGAGCAGCCGGTCCAGCAGGCCGGTGCCGCGCAGCGCGGTGTAGACGTCGCCGTGACCCGGCGGACACCACTCGAGGCCGGGGTCCTTGGGATAGGCCGCGGGGGTCGAGGTCCTTGCAGCAGGAGCTTGGGCTCCTTGTTCTGCAGGAACTCCAGCGGCAGCCCCTCGACCGGCAGCTCGTCGTAGCGGCCGAGCGCGTCGAGGGTGTCGGTGGAGGTGCGGAAGCTGTTCATGAAGATCATCGGCAGCGGGGCGTCGTACTCCTTGCGGAGGTGGAGCACCTGCCGGGCGATGATGTCGAGGAAGGACAGGCCGCGGCGCACGCACAGCAGCGACTTGGCGCGGTCCATGCCCATCGAGGTGCCGAGCCCGCCGTTGAGCTTGATCACGACCGTGTGCCGGATCGCCTCCGACGCCACGTCGTCGGCCACCTCGACGTCGGCCAGCGACTCCATGTCGACCGGGTCGATGGTCGACTCGGGGATCATCCCGGTCTCGCCGTGCTCGAGCAGTCGGTAGTAGTGGGCGAACGTCTCGATCGCGACCTCGTCCACTCCGGCGGCGACCATCTTGTCGCGAGCCTGGATCAAGCCCTTGCTAGCACCACTGCCCATACTCCGATCGTAGGCTCGTGGGGTGCCCGAGACCCAACCGAGTCCGAATTCGGCCTCCGCCCGCAAGACGGCGCTCCGCGACCAGCTGGTGACCGCGCGCAACCGGATGGCCTCGCCGAGATCGGCGCGGCCGCCCGCGACCTCGCGGAGGTGCTGCTCGCCGCTCCGGAGGTACGCCGCGCGGCCACCGTGGCGGCGTACGTCTCGATCGGCCGCGAGCCCGGCACCGGTGCCCTGCTGACGCGCGCTGCGCCGACGCCGGCAAGCGGGTGCTCCTGCCCGTGCTGCTGCCCGACGGCGACCTCGACTGGGGCGCTGCACACCGGCGACGCCGGGCTGGTGCCGGCCCGCCTCGGACTGCTCGAGCCGGCCGGCCCATCCGCTCGGCGTCGACGCCGTGGCCACCGCCGACGTGGTGCTGGTGCCCGCGCTCGCGGTCTCGCTCGACCGGCCTGCGGATGGGCCGCGGCGGCGGCTCCTACGACCGGGCGCTCGGCCGGGTGCCGGTCGGCACCTTCACCTGCGCTCTGCTGTACGACGCGGAGGTCGACGTCGACGTACCCGGTCGAACCCCACGACCGCCCCGTCACGGCGGCCGCCACGCCCGACCCGCATCGTCCGGTTCTGAGGCTGGGCGAGTAGCGCCCTACTCGTCGGCCGGCACCAGGGTGAGGGTGTCCTCTTCCGGCCGCCTCGACCGCGTCCGCCGAGAACGGCCAGGCCAGGGACCTCGCCCTCGGCCCACAGGTCGGTCTGGTCGGTGTAGTGGTCGCTGAACGGGTGGCCGGAGACGCCGGTCAGGCTGACCCAGCGGGAGTCGTCGAAGTCGGCGAGCGAGACCACCATCCGCATCGACGGCGCCGAGGTCACCTCGTAGCCCTCGGCCGCGTCCCACGAGGTCGCGTTGACTGCCGAGCCGCCGCCGGCGGCCTCCCAGCCGTCCCGGTTGAACAGCCGCTCGACCATCCCGATGCCCGACTCGCCCAGGGTGCTCGACGTCAGCTCCAGCTCGTGCAGATCGCCCCACCGCCACTCCCTGCTGTTGGGCGACTGCTCGCGAGGTCAGCTCGTCGCGCGCGCTGCGCATCGCCGCCCGCAGGATGTCGTCGCGCTGCTCGCGCACCTCCTCGGTCGTCACGTCGTCCCACCACGTGTTGCCGGGCTGCTCCAGCAGCCGCGTCGACCACCGCGAACCACCGCTGCCCGCCGTCGGGCCACACGTCCTCCGGCAGCTCGTCGTGGAAGGTCAGCTCCAGCAGGCTGCGCCAGACCGCGTTGTAGTACGCCGCCGCGGAGCTGTCGGCGGGCTGGCGGTAGTCCCAGTCCCGCAGCAGCCGCTTGCCGTCGGAGTAGTAGCCGCGGGACAGGCCGATGTCGAGCAGGTACGGCGTCAGCACCGGCGCCATCGGGTTGCGGTCGTCGAGCTGGAGATCGAGCAGGTCCGTCCACCGACAGCGTCGCCCTCCTGCTCGAGGAGGTCGCGGATCCGCTGTGCGCGGTAGCCGCGGTCCCAGTCGTCGGTGAGGAAGTAGGGGTAGTCGCCGGTCGCGGGGTCGATCACCGCCTGGTTGGCGGTGACGATGAACCCTTCGTCGGGGTCGAGCACGTTGGGCAGCGCGTCGAACGGCACGAACTCACCGGTCCAGTCGTTCTCCGGGACGCCAGCCCGCCGACGGCAGCCGCCCGTCGTTGCCCGACTTGCGGATCGGGATCAGCCCCGGCGCCTGGTAGCCGATGTGGCCCTCGCCGGTCGGCGTACACGAGGTTCTGCGCCGGCACCGCGAAGTCGGCGGCCGCGGCCCGGAACTCGTCCCAGTCGCCGGCCTGGTTGAGCTCGAAGATCGCGTCGGCGGTCGCGCTGGGCTGCAGCGCCGTCCACGCCAGGGCGACGGCGTACTCCTCCTTCGGCGCGTAGCGGCGGCCGGTCCATCGGCGCGTCGTCAGCCACGTCGGCGAGCTGGTCCTCGACGTCGGAGATCAGCGGGCCGTGGTCGGTGCTGCGGACCGTGATCGTGACGTCGGGGCCGTCGGCCACCGCGATCTTCTCCTCGCGGGTCGCCATCGGCCGGAGCCGGCGGTCGTAGCGCCACTCGTCGCCCTCGACCCGCTCGACGAAGAGGTCGGTGACGTCGGGGCCGAGGTTGGTGAAGCCCCAGGCGATGTCGTCGTTGTGGCCGATGATCACCCCCGGCACGCCCGGAGAAGCTGAAGCCCGCCACGTCGAACGGGCAGTCGTCGCCGACCGTCCGGCAGTGCAGGCCGACCTGCATCCACACCCCGGGCATCGAGACGCCGAGGTGCGGGTCGTTGGCCAGGAGCGGCGCCCCGGTCGAGGAGTGCTCGCCGTCGACGACCCAGGAGTTGCTGCCGATCCCGTCGCCGCGGCCGAGCCAGGCCGGCATCCGGTCCAGCCCGTCGCTCGACCCGCGTCGAGCGCGTCCGCGACGCCCGGGCGACGGTCGGCGGCCCAGGGCGGGCGGCGCGGAGTCGGGTGCCGGTCGTCGGTCGCGTCCTGCTCGAAGACGTCGTCGATCACCGCGCCCTGGTCGACGATCGCCCGGTGCTCGTCGAAGGGGTACGCCGGGTACAGCTCGTCGAGCGCGTCCTCGCCGACGCTGTCGGCGGTGAGCACCCGGTCGATCTCGTCCTGCATGTTGCCGCGCAGGTCCCAGGCCATCGCCTTGAGCCAGGCCAGCGAGTCGACCGGGTCCCAGTCGGCGGGGCGGTAGTCGAGGCCGCCGAGGTTGAGCACCGTGTACTCCAGCGAGATCTCCGACGGCGCCTTGTCGGCCAGGTAGGCGTTGACCCCGTCGGCGTACGCCTCGAGAGCGGCGCGGGTCTCGGGCTTGATCAGCGCCAGCTCCTCGCTCGGCCACCCGCCGCCAGCCCATCGTGCGCACGTAGGTGTCGGTCTCCAGCGGCGTCCTCGCCGAACAGCTCGGCCAGCCGCCCGGCCGTGGCGTGCCGGCGTACGTCCATCTCGAAGAACCGCTCCTGCGCGTGCACGTAGCCCTGCGCGCGCATCAGGTCCTCGGTGGTGTCGGCGTAGATCTGCGGGATGCCGTGCTCGTCGCGGATCACCTCGACCTCACCGGTCAGGCCGGGCAGCTCGAGCGTGCCGCTGGTCTGCGGCAGCGGGCGGCGCACCAGCACGACGCCGACGATCAGCCCGGCGACCAGCAGCAGCACCAGGGCGACCGCGACGTACGTCGTGACCCGCAGCGGCCTCGGCAGCATCCGGAACCGCGGCCCACCACCGGGCACGGCGGTCCGATCCGCCGAGTCGTCGGTCATCTCCCCCACAGGGGCTGTGGCGCCGGTCATGGTGCCGTCATTGTGCCGTGCCCTAGAATTGGCAGTCGTCGGGGACGAGTGCTAACCCCAGCGCGCCCCGGTGTCCGAACAGGGAGTGAGATGCCGACCTACCAGTACGCCTGCACCGAGTGCGGGCACGACTTCGAGCAGTTCCAGAGCTTCTCCGAGGACTCGCTGACCGAGTGCCCGGAGTGCAGCGGCAAGCTGCGCAAGCTGTTCAACGCCGTGGGCGTGGTCTTCAAGGGCTCCGGCTTCTACCGCAACGACAGCCGGGCGACCTCGGTCGTCGCAGCGACGCGCCGCGCCGCGAGCGACTCCAAGTCGACGGCAAGTCCGACAGCAAGTCGGACACCAAGACCGAGAACGAAGACCGAGACGAAGTCCGAGTCGAAGAGCGACCCGCAGCGCCCCGGCGGCCACCTCTTCCTGAGCGCCTGTGGAGAGCCGGGCCACGCCGCCGGCGACTTCTCGCCTAGCGTCGCAGGGATGCTCTCCGCGCATCTCTCGCGCCTCGGGTCTCGTACGCCGCGCCGTGCTGCGCCGCCGGCGGCTGCTCGCCGCGGTGCTGACCGCCGTCGCGGTGGCCGCCGGCCTGCACGCGGTCGCCGCTCCCCCGCCCTCGACCGTGTCCGTCCTGGTGGCGGCCCGCGACCTGCCGGCCGGCGCCGAGCTGGCGGCCGGCCGACCTGGTCGCTGCCGAGTTCGCGCCGGGCTCGGCTCCCGACGACCTCGCCGCGGACCCCGTCGGCCGCACGCTGGCGGCGCCCGCTGCGCGCGGCGAGCCGGTCACCGACGTACGCCTGGTCGGGCCGCAGCTCACCGAGGGCTGCCCCGGCCTGACCGCCACTCCGGTCCGGCTACCCGACGCGGGCATGGTCGACCTGCTCGGGTGGGCGACCGGATCGACCTGGTCGCTGCCGACCCGCGCGGCACCGGCGCGGAGACCGTGGCCGTCGGCGTGCCGGTGCTCGCGCATCCCGTCCGAGGCCGGCGGCGGGCCCGGGACCGCCGGGCTTCCCGGGCGCCTGGTCGTGGTCGGCGTCGGCCCGAGCGAGGTCGACGACGTCGCCGCCGCGGCCGTGGGCTCGTTCGTGACGTTCACCTGGTCTGGGCGCTAGGTTGCTGCGGTCGCCGTATTCTCGGTACCGAACTAGGAGCTGGCACATGACTGGATTCAAGAACTTCATCCTTCGGGGCAACCTGGTCGACCTCGCCGTCGCGGTCATCATCGGCACGGCCTTCGGAGCCGTCGTCGCTGCGTTCACCGCGTGGCTGACCAGGTGCCATCGGCGGCGACAGCAACGACTTCTTCAACGACGCCGAGCTCGGCGACCTCGGCTTCTTCATCAACGCCGTGATCTCGTTCGTGCTCCTGGCCGCGGTCGTCTACTTCCTGGTGGTGGTGCCCTACACCAGGGCGAAGGAGCGGTTCTTCCCGAGCCCGGAGCCGGGCACGCCGGAGGACATCAAGCTGCTGCAGGAGATCCGCGACCTGCTCGCCACCAAGGCCAGCCCCGATCACGCCGCCTCAGCCCGCCTCAGCCGTGGTGCGGCGGCACCTGCGACTTCAGCCACTCGTCTGAGCCGCGGGCGCTCGTCCTTCTCGTCGCGCTCGTCGGCGGTGGTGTCGGGCAGCACGTCGCCGAAGACCGCCGCCAGCCGGCGCTTGCGCTCGACGCTCGGTCTCTGGCTTGCTCGTCGCGGCGGTCATGCGCACAGCCCGGCCTGCTCACGGGCGGCGGCCTCGCGTCGGGTCATCGGCTCCGGCGATCCGGGCTCGGCGGCTACCGGACGGCGACTCGGACTCCGCGCCGCCGACGTCGTCACCTGCGGTGATCACGTCGTCGCTGAGCCGGCGGCTGAGCGGCTCGTCGTTGATCACCCGCTGCCAGAGCTGCTCGGCCTCGGGGAGGAACTCGACCCGGCCCGGCTGCTCGGTGCTGTACTGGAACGGCACGGTGATGAACTTGATGTTGTCGAGGCCGATGTTCTTGAAGCCGAGCCCGACCTTGGCGATCTGGATCAGGTTGCCCATGTCCTTGTCGACCACGAGCGACTTGGTGGCGGCGTTGAGGAACGGCACCAGTCGGTCGACCCGCGCCAGCACGCCGTTCGAGATCACCTTGTTGGCCATCGCCGCGATGAACGCCTGCTGCCGCTTGACCCGTCCGATGTCGGAGCCGTCGCCGAGGGTGTAGCGGGCGCGCACGTAGCTGAGCGCCTCCTTGCCCTCGATCTCGCGGGTGCCGGCCGGGATGTTGATGCCGTGGGCCGGGTCGTCGATGTCCTCGGGGATGCAGACCTCGACCCCGTCGATCGCGTCGACCATGTCCTGGAAGCCGTTGAAGTCGACCACCACGAAGTGGTCGACGAAGATCCCGGTCACCTGCTCGAACTGCTGGATGGTGCACGCCGGGCCGCCGACGCCGAACGCCTCGTTCCACATCGCATCGGTCGCTCCCGCGATCGCGTTGCCGTCACCGTCGGTGCACTCCGGCCGATCGACCAGGGTGTCGCGCGGGATGCTGATGCCGTACGCGTCCTTCCGGTCTGCGCTGAGGTGGAACAGCAGGGTGGTGTCCGATCGCGCGCCGCCACCGGTGAGCCCGTCGATGTTGTTGCCGGCGCCGTCGCGATCGTCGGACCCCATCACCATGATGTTGAGCGGCTCCTTCGGGAGCTCGCTCTTCGCTTTCTCCGGCCGGTCATTCAGCTGGTCGCCGATGTCGAGGACCGTGAGGTTGTCGTTGAGGTGCCGGTAGAAGTAGACGACCGAGAGCCCGACCACCATGCCCAGGACGACGAACGTCGCGACGACCACCTTGGCGATCACGTGCCGCTTGCGGCCCTTGGCGCGACGCCTGCCTCCGGCGGAGCCGGTCGCCCGCGCCCCAGGGGTCGCCCGATGACCGCGCGGCTCGAGGTGCTCGGACATGAATCGCTCTCGTCGGGCAGGTTGTATCTGTCTGGCGGGTTCCAGCTGGTCGGGCGGGCTTGCGCCGTTGTGAAAATACCGGCGCAGCCCAAATTGTCGCCCCGGCGGGGGGCTGCCGCCAAACCCGGGTTGGGCGACCCGTGACAGTATGTGCGCCGACGTTTACCGTCCGGCCCCAGTAGCTCAGTGGATAGAGCAGCCGCCTCCTAAGCGAAAGGTCGCAGGTTCGACTCCTGCCTGGGGCACGATCTGTCATAGCGGCGGCATCAGCACGACGGGTTCTCCTGGACCCGGCCATCCTGGACATCCCGTCTGGACCAGTTGATGGGAACCAGCGTGTCGTTGTGGGCGTCCAGTAGTTGAAGTCTCGTTTCCGGCGTCCGCCGGACGCATGGCGCCGCACCCTTCCAGGAGCCCTGAATGTCGATCCTCACTCTCCGCCGACCACCGCTGCTGAGCCGCCTCCGCCCGGTCCGGTGCTCGGTCGCTGTCGTCGTCCTCGTCGTCCTGACCGCAGGTTCGGCTCTGGGAGCCGACGGGGGACACTCCTCCGATCCCGCCGGTGATGTGCGAACCATGAACGGCACGGTGAGTGCGGACCAGAGGTCGTCGGTCGACATCCGACGCGTCCGGTACGAGCTGGGAAGCCGCCGGCTGACCATCACCACCACCGTGGTCGACCTGAAGCGGTTTCCGCACCTCGCCCAGTTCGCGGAGACCAGGGTGAGCGGCGGAGCCGACTCGCTGGTCTTGACCACGGAACTCGGCACCCACGAGGTGAAAGTGTTTACGGGTAGCTCCCTCGCTACGTGCCGCGGCTCGTCGGTCACCACCGACTACGAGCGCAACAGCATCAAGCAGCGCTTGCCGTTGCGCTGCCTCAGGCAGTTCGACTCGATCTCGATGCGGTCGCGCACCTCGCTCCACCGTCCCGACGCGACCCAGCTAGCGGTCGATCGCGCCGTTCGCACGGAGGCCTTCTGGCTCGGATGATCGTGACACGGTGACGCGCGCGGGCTACGTGGTCTCGAGGCCAGCGCGCGGCCGTGGTCTCATGGGTCATGCACCCGTTCCGAGCCGCCGTCGAGGCGCGAGACATCGATGCGGCCGTGGCCCTGATGACCGAGGACGTCGTCTTTCACAGCCCGGTGGTGTTCAAGCCGTACCAGGGCCGTGAGACTGTGCGACCGATCCTGCAGGCGGTGACCCAGGTCTTCGAGGACTTCCGCTACGACCGTGAGATCGGCGCCGACGGCGCGGCCGACCACGTGCTGGTCTTCACGGCTCAGGTCAACGGCAAGCAGGTCGAGGGGGCCGACTTCCTGCACGTCAACGAGGGCGGCCTGATCGACGAGTTCACGGTGATGATCCGCCCGCTGAGCGGCACCATGGCCCTTGCGGAATCGATGCGGGCCCTCCTCACCTAGGCGTAGGTAGCCCGGCGTCTCTCCCACCAGGAGCAGCCGACCATCGCCACACCTGCCACCGCCGCGCCGGCAATCGCGTCGATCACGTAGTGCTCGGCGAAGTAGACGAGGGCGGTCGACATCGCGATCGGGTACAGGAGCAGCAGCCATCGCCAGCGCGCCGAGAGTCGCCAGATGGCGTAGAAGGTGATCAGGAACGCAATACCGGCGTGCAGCGAAGGCATCGCCGCGGACTTGTTGCCCATCCCCCACAGCACCATCGTCTGACGGTGAAGATCGATCTCCGACCACCCCCGGCTGGTGATCCGGTGCGCCTCGCCCATGAACCCGTCCCGCGAGGCCATCCACGGCGGCGCCATCGGGTAGAGCCAGTAGAGGGTCAAGCCGGCGAAGAGCAGGGTGAGGTAGCGCCGGATCCACAGCACCCATTCGCCGCGGTCGCGCACCCAGAGGACACCGGCCAGGGTCAGTGCGGCGAGGAAGTGGCTCGCATACACGGTGGTGAAGAAGACGTCGTACCAGCGGGGCGGATCGGTCCGCACGCACGGAGTGCCGCACCAGGCCTCCTGGAGGCGCTCGGTGGGCGTGATCCCGCCACCCAGCCACTCGTCGATCCGGATCGGCAGCTGGTAGCTGACCGGTAGCAGCCCGACGTCGTCGACCATGCCGCGCAGGAGCCAGTAGACGACGAGGGCAACCACCGGCAGCCACCAGTCGCGCCAAAACTCGAGATGGCTGCGGCGAGGCTCTTCGATGCGCCAGGCAATGGTGCCCAACCACACCCAGATGACCACACCGACGGAGTCGTTGGGGATGCCGATGAACCAGCTCCACGACAGCAGGAGCGCGGCGTAGCCCAGCATCGCCGCTGTGCGAGGCGTCACCGGGCCTCGTTGCGGTGGTAGACGGAGAACCGACCGAGGTCGACGGCCAGGGTGTAGCGGGCATCGACGTACTGCTCGGCCGCGGCATCGTCGATGCCCCAGGTCGCCAGCGTCGGGCCCGACGAGACCAGCCAGGTCGGGGCGTGCGGCTCCCGCGAGCACTCCGGCCAGCTCCTCCAGCTCAGGATCGCGGACCCGCACCGGCAGGCTCCAGAGGTACTGATAGGGGCTGTCGAGGCCGGCCGCCTCCACGATGTTGGCGCCGCCGAAGCCCACCACGATGGTGTCGCCGGGCTTCGCGTGATCCTCCAGATAGGCGATGGCGGGCTCCTCGGGCCGGTCGATGGGGTGGACGACGACCCAGCGCGATCGCGACCAGCGAGGAGACGGCCGCGAACCCGTACGCCGCGCGCAGACTCGGCGTGGTCAGCCCGCGTTGGGCAGCCGCCGCGGCCAGGACCACGAGCCCGGGCACCAGGCCCATCAGGTAGTGCAGCCAGTAGCTGCCGCCGAGCAGCACGGCGATCGCCTCCCAGCCGAGCAGCGCTGCAGCGGGCCACCTGAGGTCGAGGCCGCTGGCCGGCTCGGCTGCGAGGCCGTCGCGCAGCCAACGCCAGCGTGCCGACGACGAACACGGCCCCGCTGCCCAAGAAGGCCAGCAGCAAGCCGCCGAGCCGGGTCACGGTCGTGGTAGGCGCTGACTCCGCGATCACCGCACTCGCCTCGCCACGGAACGTGATCACTGCATCCCACAGGTCGCCCGGGCTGGTGCCCTGCAGGTCGGCCGCCCACAGCAGCAGCGCAGCGCTCACGATCGCGCCGCAGGCGACGCCGATCACCAGCCTGCGGCCAGAGACCCGCCAGTGGGCAACTGCCACCGCCAGCACGAAGACGAAGAGATCGATCGATGCTCTGCTTGACCAGGAAGGCGGTCATCCCAGCCGCTCCCGCGGCTATCGCCCAGAGCACCGCTGACGCCGGACGGGAGCTGCGTAGTGATGCGACGGTCGAGGCGACCCCGGCCAACACGAACACCAGCCCGAGCAGCTCGCCGTTGACGACGGAGCCGCCGAAAAGTGGCGTCGCCAAGAAGATCGCGGCGGTGCCGGCAGTCAGCGCTTCGGTTCGCCGCGATGTCGGCACCACCAACCGTCCGATCGCCCCGGCCAGGACCACCGCCAGCACCACCGCCGCGACCCCATCAGGCGCAGCGCCCCGGGCCCCCCGAGCCAGTCCGCCGCCGCGAACAACCCGATCAGGGCAGGCGGCCGATCAACCCAGTAGTCGCCGTACAACGACGAGCCCGGCGACCATTGGGCGGCCACCACCAGGTAGCCCCCCTCGTCCGGGCTCAAGGTCCGTCCGACGAACGGCACCCACCCGAGGCAGGCCGCCGCGGCCAGCGGGATCGAGGCACGCACCGGCACACGATCCCAGTGGTGGGTCAGGCGACGACCTCGAAGCTGATCCCCGCTGCCCGCAACCGAGCCATCAAGTTGTCGCCCATGGCCTGGGCGGTGGTGACCTGTCCAGCGGACGTGGGGTTGTCGTCGAAGGCGAGGCAGAGCGCCGACTCGGCCAGCATCTTCGCGGTCTCGCCGTAGCCGGGATCGCCCCCCGAGACCTTGGTGTGGATGGTCCGGCTCTGCCCGTTGACCGTGCCCTCGGCGATGAAGTCGACGCTGAACCACGACTTCTCTCGCTTGGCCTCATCCGGGCCATGGCCCTGCTTGACCTTGCTGAGCAGCAGGTTGCGCAGCGGCTTCACCTGCGCGGAGACGGCGATGGCGCTGACCCCGGCCACGCCCCCGACGGCATACCGCAGGGTCTTGAGACCGGCGAAGTGGGAGTAGCGGAACTTCGGTCCGTACGCCGCAAGGGCGGCGCCGCTGCGGCTCACGATCAGCGGGTCGATGAGGGGCATCGGCAGGAGCCACAGGCCCAGCACCTTGTCGCGGTGCGGCTTGCCGGCCACCGGTCGCGACGAGCGGCCGTCGGCCGACTCGCCCTCCGCACGACGTCGGGCCGAGCTGGCCTCCTTCATCAGCCGCGCTCGCGACATCGCGTTCAGCGCCGAGTGGAAGGTGCCACCGGAGAACATGCCGCTGGCGCGGACCACTCCACGCATCGTGACCGGGCCGGAGGCGGCGAGCTGCTGCACCGTGAAGAGAGCGCCGAGGTCGTGCGGGATCGAGTCGAAGCCACAGGCGTGCACGATCCGGGCGCCGGTGCGCTCGGCGGTGGCGTGGTGCTCGACGTACATCCGATCGACAAACTCGGGCTCACCGGTCAGGTCGACGTAGTCGGTGCCGGCCTCGGCGCAGGCAGCCACGAGCGGGCCGCCGTGGTGCAGGTAGGGGCCGACGGTGGTGATCACGACGCGGGTCTGTGCGGCAACGTCGGCCAGGGCGCTCGCGTCGCTCGCATCGGCGACGATCACCTCCAGCTTGGCAAGGCCCTCGTCGATGTCGGCCAGCCGGTCCCGCACCGCCTCGAGCTTGTCCCGATTGCGGCCGACCAGCGCCCACCTGAGTCCTTGGGGACCGTTGCGGGCGAGGTACTCGGCCGTCAGGCCGCCGGTGAACCCCGTCGCCCCGAAGAGCACCAGGTCGAACGGGCGGGTGTTCGCAGTCGCAGCCATGGCCTCATGTTCGCAGATCGGAATCCCAAGGGACCTGGGTGTTCCAGGCCCACGTCGCACCGAGCGGCCGGCGCCGACAACCGCGACAGGTTCCGCAGGGCCAACTGCGACGTATTCTCGGAGCCATGTGCCGCAACATCCGCCCCCTCAACAACTTCGATCCGCCTGCGAGCCGCGACGAGGTCACGTCCGCAGCGCTGCAGTACGTGCGCAAGGTCAGCGGCACCACCAAGCCGTCGCAGGCCAACCAGGAGGTCTTCGATGCCGCGGTCAAGGAGATCGCGCACATCACCCAACACCTGCTCGAGGACCTGGTGACGACGGCGCCGCCGAAGAACCGGGAGGTCGAGGCCGACAAGCGGCGGGCCCGGGCGGCCTCGCGGTACGCGAGTTGATCGAGGCCCTCGACCTGCTGGTCGACCGCCAGCTGGTGGTGCTCACCGGCGCAGGCGTGTCGACCGACTCGGGCATCCCCGACTACCGCGGGCCCGGATCGACTTCGCGGCAGCCGATGACCTACCAGGACTTCGTGTCCGGGCCAGCGGCCCAGCAGCGTTACTGGGCGCGCAGTCACCTCGGCTGGGGGCGGATGAACCAGGCGACACCCAACGCCGGGCACCGAGCCCTGGCCGGTCTCGACCCGGAGCTGCTGATCACCCAGAACGTCGACGGCCTCCACGAGGCGGCCGGCTCCCGTCGCCTGGTGGCCCTGCACGGTCGGATCGCCGACGTCGTCTGCCTGGCCTGCCGGCGTACCTCGTCGCGGGCAGCGCTGCACGCGCGGCTGAGCGAGCTCAACCCCCGGTGGGTGGCCCGGCACGCATCGCTCGAGCTACGTCCCGATGGTGACGTCGAGCTCGACGACACCCGCGAGTTCGTGGTGCCACCCTGCGACGCCTGCGGTGGAGTGCTGAAGCCGGACGTGGTGTTCTTCGGCGAGAACGTGCCACCAGCGCGGGTCGAGCGGTGCTACTCCGCCGTCGATGCGTTGACCGAGTCGGACGGCGCGCTGCTCGTGGCCGGTTCGAGCCTGACCGTGATGAGCGGCCTCCGGTTCGTCCGCCGCGCCGCGAAGGCCGGCGTGCCTGTGGTGATCGTCAACCGGGGCGTCACCCGCGGCGACGACCTGGCGACGCACCGGATCGCGGCCGGGTGTTCCGAGTTCCTCGCCAAGCTCGCCACGGTCTCCGCACCTGCACCCGGAGTCCTAGGCTGACGGGTGCTGACAAGGCGCTGACGGACAGACCGCAGCGCCTACATCTTCCTCACGAAGATGTGGTCGGCGGCCTCGGGCGCGATCTCGGCTGACTCTCCGCCGGAGCCCACCAGCACGCCGTCGGCGGTGGCGATCACGGTGATCGTCTTGTCCGGCAGCGCCCCGACGCGACGCATGGCGCTCATCAGCAGCTCGTCCTTCTGCATCTCCTCGGAGATCCGCCGCACCAACACGCGGCCCTCGACCTCGGAGGCAGCCTTGGAGAGCGGCTCGAGACCGAACATGAAGTCCTCGCTGACCTCACTCTCGCCGAGCTCGTGCAGCCCCGGGATCGGGTTGCCGTACGGCGACTCGGTCGGGTGGTCGAGCAGCTCGAGCAGTCGTCGCTCGACCGTCTCCGACATCACGTGCTCCCAGCGACACGCCTCTTCGTGCACCAGCTCCCAGTCGAGGCCGATCACGTCGGTCAGCAGGCGCTCGGCGAGACGGTGCTTGCGCATCACCCGGGTCGCCAGGCGCTGACCCTCGTCGGTGAGCTCGAGGTGACGATCTCCCTCGACGGTGACCAGGCCGTCACGCTCCATCCGGGCAACGGTCTGCGACACGGTCGGTCCGCTCTGGTGCAGCCGCTCGGCGATGCGGGCGCGCAGCGGCGTGATGCCCTCTTCGACCAGCTCATAGATGGTCCGGAGGTACATCTCGGTGGTGTCGATCAAGTCGCTCACCGGCCCATTCTTACCCATGCCGCATCCCCTGGCAGGCTGGAGGGCAATGGGTGACATGGACTCCGGCCAGCCCATCAGTGTCATGTGGTTCCGGCGCGACCTGAGGCTCGGTGACAACCCGGCGCTGCTCGAGGCCTGCGCGGATGGTGCCGTGCTGCCGCTCTTCGTGCTCGACCCCGCCCTGTGGGGTCCGGCTGGCCCCGTGCGTCGCGCCTACCTCGGCGCTTCGCTGCGCGACCTGGCCGACCGGATCCCGCTCTCCGTGGTGCGCGGCGACCCCGTCCGTCGGGTGGCCCTCGCTGCCCAAGAGGTCGGCGCCCGACGGGTGCACGTCACCGCCGACTACGGGCCCTACGGAAGCCGGCGCGACGCGGCCGTCGAGAAGGCGCTCGCGGAGGTCGGGATAGAGCTGGTCCGCACCGCTTCGCCGTATGCCGTCCCACCGGGCCAGGTGACCACGGGTGCGGGCGAGCCGTTCAAGGTCTTCACGCCCTACCTGCGTGCCTGGGCCGAGCACGGGTGGCGCGACCCCGTCGACCCGCCGGATCGGCCCTCCTGGATCACCACGCTGTCCAGCACCACCGACCTCCCCGACCCCACGCTCACCGACGGCGTGGTGCTGCCGAGGGCGGGCGAAGCGGCCGCACACCGCCGGTGGCAGGCCTTCCTCGATCGGGTCGACGCCTACGACCACGACCGCGACCTGCCCGGCATCGACGGCACCTCTCAGATGTCAGTGCACCTCAAATGGGGCGAGATCCACCCCCGCACGATGCTGGCCGATCTCGGCAGGCGGCACTCGGCGGGCGCGGCGACCTACCGCAAGGAGCTGGCGTGGCGCGAGTTCTATGCCACCGTCCTACGTGCTCGCCCGAGCTCCGCGCGTGACTACCTCCGGCCCGAGTACGCCGCGATGCGCTACGTCGCGCCTGACGACCCGGACAGCCACTTCGACGCCTGGCGCCGCGGTCGCACCGGCTTCCCGATCGTCGATGCCGGCATGCGCCAGCTGCGAGCAACCGGATGGATGCACAACCGGGTCCGGATGATCGTCGCCAGCTTCTTGGTCAAGGACCTGCACCTCGAGTGGCAGCACGGCGCCCGGCACTTCATGCGGTGGCTGGTCGACGGCGACCTGGCCTCCAACCAGCACGGCTGGCAGTGGGCCGCCGGCAGCGGCACCGACGCCGCGCCCTACTTCCGGGTCTTCAACCCGACCACCCAGAGCCGCAAGTTCGATCGCCAGGGCACTTACCTCCGTCGGTGGGTTCCCGAGCTGGCTGACGTCGCGGACCCGCACGAGCCCAGCTCCGCGGACCGCTCCCGGGTGGGCTATCCCGAGCCGGTCGTCGACCATGCGCAGGAGCGCAAGGAGGCGCTCCGGCGTTGGGAGGAGATTCGCTGACTCGTGGCAGGGTTGTCGGCGTGGGCGATGAAGCGAGTGACACCGTGACCGATCTGGTCGTGCCGCGACGGTTCCGTGGTCCGACGTCGTCGGGCAACGGCGGCTGGTCGGCGGGCGCCCTGGCCCGCCTGCTCGACCCCGCGCACGGGTCCGCTGTGACCGTGACGCTTCGCCGACCGCCTCCGCTCGAGACGTCGATGGAGGTGGCCCCCGCCGGTGTCGGGCTGGCCGCCAGCCACGCCGGCGAGACCGTGCTGGAAGCCCAGCCGGCCGTCACGGAGCCCGGTCGGGTCAACCCGGTGTCGGTCGAGGAGGCGCGCGCCGCCGAGGCGGCGTACCCCGGTCTGGCCAAGCACCCCTTCCCCGAATGCTTCTCCTGCGGCACGGCGAGAGCGCCGGGTGACGGGCTCCGGATCTTCCCCGGACCGGTCGCCGACCAGGACGGCCGGGCGCGGGCCGCCGCCACCTGGAGCCCGGCCGAGTCGCTGCGCGAGGACTGGCATGACTACTCCGGTGCGGACCGGCGCGCGTCGCTCGCGGTCACCTGGGCCGCACTCGACTGCGTGGGGGCGTGGTCGGCCGACATGGGCGAGCGCGCCATGGTGCTGGGCCGGATGACGGGTCGGGTCGGCTCGTTGCCGGTGGTCGGCGAGGAGCACGTCGTGATCGGCCTCGCCCGCGAGGCGGATGGACGCAAGCAGCACACGTCGTCCTCGATCTATGACAGTCGGGGCGGCCTGGTGGCTGTCGCGGAGCACGTGTGGATCTCCGTCGACCCGGCCGCCTTCTCGTGACCGAGTGGTGGCGCCACGCCGTCGTCTACCAGGTCTACGTGCGCAGCTTCGCCGACTCCGACGGTGACGGCATCGGCGACCTGCCCGGCATCACCTCGCGCCTGCCCTACCTGCGCGACCTCGGCGTCGATGCGGTCTGGTTGACGCCGTTCTACACCTCCCCGCAGCACGACCACGGCTACGACGTGGCCGACTACCGCCAGGTCGACGACCTGTTCGGTTCCCTCGATGATGCCGATCGACTGGTCGCGACGGCCCACGACCTCGGCCTGCGAGTCATCTTCGACGTGGTGCCCAACCACACCTCGAGCGAGCACGCCTGGTTCCAGGCGGCGTTGGCTGCCGAGCCTGGTAGCCCCGAGCGCGCTCGCTACATCTTCCGCACCGGCCGGGGGAAGGATGCCGCCGCCCCACCGAACAACTGGCAGTCGGTGTTCGGCGGCCCGGCCTGGAGCCGGGTCGGTGACAGCGACCAGTGGTACCTGCACCTGTTCGACTCGAGCCAACCCGACCTCGACTGGCGCAACCCCGAGGTGCCGGCGATGTTCGAAGAGGTGCTCCGGTTCTGGCTCGACCGGGGTGTCGACGGCTTCCGGGTCGACGTCGCCCATGGGCTGATCAAGACCGAGGGCTTGCCCGACCAGGTCGTCACCGAGCAGGAGAAGGCGGCGCGGGACACCAGCATGGTCGAGCAGGAGATCGAGGACGAGCCGATGTGGGACCGGCCCGAGGTGCATGAGATCTACCACCGCTGGCACGAGATCCTGGAGGAGTACGACGGCGACCGGATGGCAGTGGCCGAGGCCTGGGCCCGCACCCCGGACGCCGTCGCCCGCTACGTGCGCAAGGACGAGCTCAACCAGGCCTTCAACTTCGACTGGCTGCTGTCACCGTGGTCGGCGTCCGAGTTCGGGACCGTGATCGAGCAGACGCTCACCGCCCTGGGGAAGGTCGACGGCGAGCCGACGTGGGTGCTGAGCAACCACGACATGCATCGCCATGCCACCCGCTACGGCGGCGGCACGCGGGGGCTGGCCCGGGCCCGCGCCGCCACGCTGGTGTCGTTGGCGCTGCCCGGGTCGGCGTACCTGTACCAGGGCGAGGAGCTCGGTCTCGAGGATGTCGACGTGGCCCCGGAGCACCGTCAGGACCCGTCGTGGTTCCGGACCGGCAAGCCGGGGCGGGACGGATGCCGGGTGCCGATGCCGTGGTCCGGCGACCGGCCGCCGTACGGCTTCGGGCCCGGCGACCAGCAGCCGTGGATACCTCAACCCGACAACTGGTCCGCACTGACCGCCGCCGCGCAGACCGGCGACGCCGACGTCGACCCTGGAGTTCTACCGGAGCGCGCTCGCAGCACGTCGGAGTTGGGTCCGCGATGCGGAGCCAGAGGTTCGGGTGGAGGTCGACCACGACCTGCTGGTCGTCCGCCGCGGTCCGGTCACGGTCGTGATGAACTGCGGCGACGAGCCGGTGCCGGCGCCGCCCGGTGAGCCGTTGGTCGCCAGCGGCCCGGTCGGCACCGATGCTGCCACCCGACACGGCGGCCTGGTTCAGCTCGGATCAGCCTGGTTGAGGGCGGCGTTGTAGCGGCCGAGCTCGCGCACGAACCCGTCGAGCTGGGGGTCGGACCAGTCGCCGAGCTGTTCGTCCAGCCACTTGCGGCGGTGCTCGGCGACGTCCTGCATCCGGCGTACCGCCTCGTCGGTGGTCGACAGCAGGGTCGCGCGTCCGTCGACCGGATCGGGGGTGCGCTCGACCAGACCGAGGTCGATCAGGTGCTGGACCTGCCGGCTGATCGCGCCCTTGTCGATGTCGAAGATCTCCGCCATCGCCGACGCGCGGATCGGCGCCGTTCTCCGCGACGTAGCCGAGCATCAGGTACGACGCCGGCTGCAGCGACTCGTGCACCGCCCGGGCGCGTTCGCCGATCACCCGGCGTACCCGACGGATCAGCACGCCCACCTCCTGCTCGAGCATCCGGATCGAGTCGGCGCGGCTCTCGGTCATCGCAGCTCCAGCGTCGGCTCGGGCAGCGGGCTCGGCGCCGGTGTCGAGCGTCGTGCGCAGCGGCACCTCGCGGATGAACAGCACGGCGACCAGCGCCAGGACCGCGAACGGTGTGGCCACCAGGAAGATGTGGCCGGTCGCGGTGCCGAAGGCGTGCTCGAAGATCAACCGGGCCTGGTCGGGAAGCGTGCTCAGGTCCGGGATCGCGTGGCTCTCGTGTCCGACTGCACCGCCGGTGGTCTCGGCCACGCTGGTCGCGACCCGGCTGCTGAGGATCGCGCCGAGCACGGAGACGCCGATCGAGCCGCCCATGGACCGGAAGAACGACACCACCGAGCTCGCGGCACCCATGTCGGACTGGGCAGTGTTGTTCTGTACGGCGAGCACGAGGTTCTGCATGGTCGCGCCCAGACCGATGCCGAGCACCGCCATGAAGACTCCCACCCGCACCAGGTTGGTGGTGTCGTCGATCGTGCTGAGCAGCGCCAGTCCGATGATCACCAGGACCATGCCGCCGACCAGCCAGCGCTTCCAGTAACCGGTCGAGCTGATGATGCGGCCGCTGACGATGCTGGAGACCAGCAGGCCGCCGACCATGGCGATCGACATCAGGCCGGCGTCGGTCGGCGACATGCCGCGCGCGAGCTGGAAGTACTGGCTCAGGTAGACCGTGGAGCCGAACATCGCCACGCCGATCAGCACCGACGCGATCGTCGCCAGGGCCGTGGTTCGGTCGGCGAACAGCCGCAACGGGATCACCGGTTCGGTGGCCACGCGGGCCTCGACGTACACGGCGACGGCGATCAGGCCGACGCCCGCGGCGACGAGCAGTGCGGTGGTGGTCGACGCCCACTCGAACTGCTGGCCGGCCAGCGACACCCAGATCAGCAGGATGCTGACGCCTCCGATGATCAGGGTGGCGCCCAGGTAGTCGATCTTTGACCTCACGCTTGACGACGGGCAGGTGGAGCTTGGCCTGGAGCACCCCGAAGGCGAGCGCCGCGACGGGCAGGCCGACGAAGAAGCAGCCGCGCCAGCCGAGCGGGGAGTCGACGATCACGCCTCCGATGAGCGGGCCGCTCACCGTGGCCAGCGCGAAGGTGGCGCCGATGTAGCCGGAGTAGCGGCCGCGCTCGCGCGGGCTGACCATGCTCGCGATCACGACCTGCACGAGAGCGGTGAGGCCACCGATCCCCAGGCCCTGGACGACGCGCGCAGCGATCAGCGTCTCCATGTTGGGTGCGAACGCCGCCAGCAGTGAGCCGACCGAGAAGATCACCAGGGCGCTCTGCACGAGCAGCTTCTTGCTGAAGAGGTCGGCGAGCTTGCCCCAGATCGGGGTGGTCGCCGTCATCGACAGCAGGGTGGCGACGACGACCCAGGTGTAGCCGGTCTGGGTGCCCTTGAGATCGGTGATGATCCGCGGCAGCGCGTTGGTGACCACGGTGCTGGAGAGCATGGCCACGAACATGGCGAGCAGCAGCCCGCTCAACGCTTCCATGACTTCTCGATGGGTCATCTGACCCGTCTGCTCGGCCGGTACCGCCTCGGTCACGTCGTCTCGTCTCATGCTCGGTAGAAGGTTGCCGTGATCAACCATATTCCTCATGGTTGACCTTGGCAACTTCACCTCGGCTTCGACGTACAACGCGGTAGTCCCGGAAAATGGGACGACCCGCAGGTGTGACAAGTCCGTCGCTGGGTCGGGCCCAGGGTCTGGAGATGTCGCTCCGGGGGACGTGGTCCCGGATCACCTGCGGGTCGGGTAGCCGCTTGGAATTCACCAGCAGCCAAACGAACGGTTCCGTCCGAGTGATGCTGGGCTGCTAGCGGGCAGCCACCTCACGCGTCCTCAAAGAATTCATTCTTCGGACCACCTCCTTTCCCGTGTTCGACCAAGGTAGGCCGCGACCGCGGTTCACTCAAGAGGTTTTCGCGGGCCGATCGGCGGTGAGCTCCGGGGCCCTGTCAGGGAGCGAGTCGTTGGGTGGTCCAGCCATCGCCGGACCGGGTGTAGGTGAGCCGGTCGTGCATCCGGCCAGGGCGGCCCTGCCAGAACTCCACCATCTCCGGCCGAACGACGTACCCGCCCCACTCCTCCGGCACCGGCACCGGCAGCGGCTCGGGATAGCGCGCCGCGACCTCGTCGTACGCCGCCGCCAGCTCTTCGCGTCCGGCCACCGGCCGTGACTGGTGCGACGCCCAGGCGCCCAGCTGCGAGCCGCGCGGCCGGACCTCGAAGTACGCCGCCACCTCGGCCGGCGCCAGTGGCGCCGCGGATCCATCGACGCGGACCTGTCGCTCCAACGGGTGCCACGGGAACAGCAGGGCGCATCGTGGGTTGGCGGCGAGCTCGGCGCCTTTGCGCGAGCGGGTGTTGGTGAAGAAGACCCACCCTGCTTCGGAGAGACCCTTGAGCAGCACCATCCGTGAGGACGGCTGCCCCTCCGCCGACACGGTCGCTACCACCATGGCGTTCGGTTCGTGCAAGCCAGCCGCAACCGCTTCCGCCAGCCAGCGCCGGAACATCGCCACCGGGTCCGGCGCGAGGTCCGTCTCCACCAGTCCGTCGCGGGCGTACTCGGCGCGCAGCGACGCGAGATCGAGATCAGCCATGTCCTGACCGTAGACGAGTGGTGCAGAATGCCTCCGACCACAGATCGACAGACCCGATCGACGGTCTCGACGAAGGAGCGCGGATGACCGAGGTACACCACGGACTGGAAGGTGTCGTCGCGTTCGAGTCGGAGATCGCCGAGCCCGACAAGGAAGGGTCTGCCCTTCGCTACCGCGGCGTCGACATCGAGGACATCGTCGGGCGGGTGCCGTTCGAGAACGTCTGGGGTCTGCTGATCGACGGGTCCTACACGCCCGGGCTCGCCCCCGCCGAGCCCTACAACCTGCCGGTCCACACCGGCGACGTCCGCGTCGACGTACAGGCCGCCGTGGCGATGCTGGCGCCGGCGTTCGGCTTCGGACAGACCTATGACATCTCCGACGAGCAGGCTCGGGAGGACATCGGCCGGTTGGCCGTCCTGGTGCTCTCCTACGCAGCCCAGTCAGCCCGCGGACTCAACCAGACGGTGGTCCCGCAGAGCGAGGTCGACAAGGGCGCAACGCTGGCCGAACGCTTCATGATCCGCTGGAAGGGTGAGGCGGATCCCCAGCACGTCAAGGCGATCGACGCCTACTGGAGCTCCGCGGCCGAGCACGGGATGAACGCCTCGACGTTCACGGCCCGGGTGATCACCAGCACCGGCGCCGACGTGGCGGCAGCCTTCTCCGGTGCCATCGGCGCGATGAGTGGTCCGCTGCACGGCGGCGCCCCCGCCCGGGTGCTGACGATGATCGAGGAGGTCGAGAAGTCAGGTGATGCCACGGCGTACGTCAAGGGACTGCTCGACTCCGGTGAGCGCCTGATGGGCTTCGGCCATCGCGTCTACCGAGCCGAGGACCCTCGCGCCCGCGTGCTGCGCCGCACGGCGAAGGAGCTCGACGCGCCTCGCTATGAGGTTGCCGAGGCTCTGGAGCAGGCGGCCCTCAAGGAGCTGCGCGAGCGCCGTCCGGACCGGGTGCTGGAGACGAACGTGGAGTTCTGGGCGGCCATCGTCCTCGACTTCGCCGAGGTGCCGGCCACCTTGTTCACATCCATGTTCACCTGTGCCCGCACCGGCGGCTGGTCGGCGCACATCCTGGAGCAGAAGCGCACCGGCCGGCTGATCCGACCCTCCGCCGTGTACGTCGGCCCGAGCGCCCGCAAGGCCGACGAGGTCGACGGCTGGAAGGCCGAGTGGGCTGAGTAGGCCTCAGGCCCAGGGGCGAGGCGCGTCTGGAGCAGCAAACTCCTGCAGGCGCATCGTGATCGAGCGCCGGGCCAGCTCGTAGACGCTGGAGGGCTCATCGCGTAGTAGCGAGAGCAGGTTGGCACCCTCGTAGAGGGCGTTGAGCTCGAACGCGAGCTGGCGAGCATCAGCTTCCGGGGCGAGATGCCCGAGATCGCGGGCCTCTTCCACGGTTCGCTCGACCAGGTCCATCCACTCCTGGTTCGCGGCCGCCAACGCGTCGCGAACCGTGCCGCGCTGAGCGGCGAAGTCCTGGGACGCCTTGGCGAAGAAGCAACCGCCCGGGAAAACTCGACTCTCGGAGTAGGCCAACCAGGCTTCGCTCATCACCCACAGCCGCTCGAGGCCGACCGGAGCAGCCAACGCCGGGACGATGACCGCGTCGGCGTAGATCCGTCTCGCGGCTCGGATCGTGGCGAGCTGCAGCTCCTCCTTGGACCCGAAATGCGCGAACAACCCGCTCTTGCTGAGCTCCAGGTCAGCTGCCAGCTGGCCGATCGAGAGACCCTCGAGCCCGCAGATCGAGGCGGTGTCCACCGCCCGTCGGAGGACGGTGCGCCGGGTCAGGTCACCGCGGAGCAGTCGACCGTCCGTGGTGGGGGCCGTGCGCTTCGATTTCGGTGTCACAGCAGGTGACCGTAGTCCGGGCTGGGTCGCGCTGATTGCCACTGCGGTCCCTCGAGACTCAGCTCGTAGGTCAGGGTGGGCCCGTCGACCTCGATCGGGTGGGGGTCCGGGCTGCGGCTCGCCAACATACTGAGCACCGCCCGGTTCGCGCCGCTGGTCACGACCTGCACGCGTTCGATGCCGCAACCGAGCATCTCGGCCTGCACGCGATCAACCAGCATCGACCCGATGCCGCGGCGTTGGCACGCATCGGCAACGACGAGGGCAATCTCGGCGACCGGCGCGTCAGCGGCGCCGGACCGCGCCCAGAGCGCGTGCCCCACCACCTGGCCGTCCAGGACGGCTACCAGCGCTCCGCCGCCGGGGCCACCAGTGAGGAGCCGCGCCAGCATGGAGTGGGGCACTCGGTTCCCCAGACCGGAGAGAAACCGACTATGGGTCGAGTCGGGGGACAGGTCACGCACGAACTGCGCGAGCGCGTCATGGTCGGCCAGCTCGGCGTGCCGAATGCGTCGGGTGAGCTCGGGTCCGACATGGGACCCGGAATCCACGTCCGGAGGCGAGCCTCCGGGATCAGCAGCGCCATTGCTGCTCCTCCTAACTAATAATACGAACGATCGTACCATTTGTTTGTCAAAAGGCCGTAGGAGCGATCGCCCTCGTCACCGAAGGATCGAGCCGATCGCGTCCCTTGCTGGGCAGTTCGGATCTGCGCAGGTGTGAGCGGCATCTCCCCACCGAGGTGTCCTGACGGGCCCCCCGCGTCGCTCTCAACCCGCCGGCTCGACAGCGACCAGCAACCTGCCGAAGCAGCGGCAGATCGGCGAGTCGCGGTAGTGGCCGAACGCCGGGGATCGGCGTGTAGCCGGCCGACTCGTAGAGCGCGATCGCCTCGGGCTGGCGCAGCCCGGTCTCCAGGATCATTGCCTCGACGCCAGCGGCGCCGGCCGTCTCCTCGAGATGACGCAGGATCCGGCGCGCGTGGCCCCGACCGCGGGCTGACGGGGACGACGTACATCCGCTTGATCTCGGCGGTGGCCGATGGTGCCGAACGCCTCGACGTCCAGGCGCCGCCAGGCTCCGGTGGCGACCGGAACGTCACCGAGGTAGCCGACGTAGAAGCTGCCGTGGGGCGGCTCGAACATCAGCTGGTCGATCGCCCCCTCGTCAGGCGTGCCGTAGAGGACGGCGTACGCGAGGCTTGGACCTCGTCGATGAGCCGGGTCGCGTCGGGATGTCCGTAGCCCACCTGCTCGATCCGCAACGCCACCATGTCCGCGCGTGCTCCTCCGATTCAGCACGTCGGCATCCGTGCTGACAGAATAGTGACGGCCCTGACAGCGTCGTCAGCACCCGACCTCGACCCGCTCGAAAGGCTGCACCGTGACCGACGCCCTCCAGATCCCCGCCGACCTGCTGCCCGCTGACGGGCGCTTCGGGGCGGGGCCGTCGAAGATCCAGACCTCGCACCTCGATGCGCTGGCGGCGACCGGCTCGTCCCTGATGGGCACCTCCCACCGGCAGGCGCCGGTCCGCGACACCGTCGGTCGGGTGCGCACGGGGCTGGCCGAGCTGTTCTCGCATGCCCGACGGCTACGAGGTGGTGCTCGGCAACGGCGGCGCCACGGCGTTCTGGGACATCGCGACGTTCGGCCTGATCGAGCGCAAGAGCCAGCACCTCTCGTTCGGCGAGTTCTCGTCGAAGTTCGCGTCGGCGGCCGCGGCCGCACCGTGGCTCGAGGATCCGTCGGTCATCAAGAGCGAGCCGGGCTCGCGGCCCGAGGCCGTGGCCGAGGACGGCATCGACGTCTACGCCTGGGCGCACAACGAGACCTCGACCGCCGTGATGGCTCCCGTGGTCCGGCCCGCCGGCACCGCTGGCGACGCGCTGGTGCTCGTCGACGCGACGTCCGGCGCGGGCGGCCTGCCCGTCGACCTGGCCGAGGTGGACACCTACTACTTCGCGCCGCAGAAGTGCTTCGCCTCCGACGGCGGCCTCTGGATCGCGCTGATGTCGCCGGCCGCGCTCGAGCGGGCAGCCAGCATCGCGGCCTCCGACCGGCACATCCCGGCGTTCTTCGACCTGCCGACCGCGATCGACAACTCCGCGAAGAACCAGACCTACAACACCCCCTCGGTCGCCACCCTGTTCCTGATGGCCGAGCAGCTGGACTGGATGAACAGCCAGGGCGGCCTCAAGGGCATGGTCGAGCGGACCACTGCGTCCTCCGACGCGCTGTACGGCTGGGCCGAGCGGACGGCGTACACGACGCCGTACGTCGTCGACCCGGCCCACCGCTCGCTGGTCATCGGCACCATCGACTTCGACGACACCATCGACGCCGCCGCGATCGCCGCCACCCTGCGCGCCAACGGCATCGTCGACACCGAGCCCTACCGCAAGCTCGGCCGCAACCAGCTCCGGATCGCCATGTACCCCGCCGTCGACCCCTCCGACATCGAGGCCCTCACCGCCTGCATCGACTGGGTCGTCGCCAACTCCTGACCGCCATCTCCGGGGTAGTCCCGGGTCAGTGGCGGGTCAGATCGACGAATTCACCCGCCACTGACCCGGGACTACCGCGCGAGGGCGGCGGAGATCTGGGTGAACGTCGGGTGGTCGAAGGCGACCAGGCGGGCCTCGGTGACGGGAGTGCCGCGGAGCGTCGGCCTCCCGGAGGGTCTCGATGGCGGCGGCGATCGCGTCGTCCTTGGGCCACCCGTAGACGCCGGCGCTGATGAGTGGGAAGGCGACGGTGCGGGCTCCGAGCTCCTCGGCGACCTCGATGGCCCGGAGCGTAGCACGACGTCAGCAGCGAGCGGTCGGTCTGGCCGGCGGTGCGGTTCGGGCCGACCACGTGGATCACCCACCGCGCTGGCAGATCGCCGGCAGTCGTCCAGCCCGCATCTCCGGTGGCCAGCCCGTCGGGGAAGCGCTCGACGCAGTCGGCGATCACCGCCGGGCCACCTGCCCGGTGGATCGCCCCGTCGACGCCACCACCGCCGCGCATCCGATTGTTGGCAGCGTTGACCACGGCGTCGACCTGTTGCCGGGTGATGTCACCCTCGACCGCCGTGATCTCCATGGGCTCAAGCCTGCTTGATCAGCTTCACGGTTGCTCGTTCGAGGGCTGCTTGGCGCTCGTCCGGAGTGTCGTAGGTCCGACGGGTGGTGCCGCGGATCGTCCGGCCGCGCTCGTAGGCCTCGATCACGCGAGGGTCGACGTACGCCGAGCGCGCCAACGTCGGAGTGTTGCCCAGGAACTCCGCAACCTCCTTCATCGCCGCCGAGACGGCCCGCTTGCGCGACGCCTTGCTCTCCCCCCGCTCTTCGGTTTCCGCCAAGGCGGCGGCCGCCAGCACCGTGGCGTGCCAGGTGCGGAAGTCCTTGGCGGTGGCATCCAGTCCGGTGCTCTCGCGGACGTACTCGTTGACCAGATCGGGGAGGATCGAGCGCCAGGAGCGGCCGTTCTTGTACGCCAACAACCGCAGGTCTTCACTCTTGCGACGCCGCATCACATCGATCGCCTCGATCACGGTCGCGTCGTCGATCTCGATCCGGTGGTCGACGCCGGACTTGCCGACGAACGTGAAGACCAGCCGATCCTGCTGGCGGCGGACGTGCCGGCGTTCGAGGGTGGTGAGCCCGAAGCTGCCGTGCTCGTCGGCGTAGACGTCGTTGCCGATCCGGAAGTAGCCGAGGTCGAGCAGTCGCACGGCCGCTGCGCACGCGCGTTCGAGCGGCATGCCCTCGCTGCCGAGATCCAGCGAGCACTCGCTCCCGCGCCCGGACCAGGGCTCTGCCGAACTCCAGCATCCGGTCGAACTTCTCGGCGTCGCGACGGGTGCGCCAGTCCTCGTGGTACAGGTACTGGCGGCGTCCAGCATCGTCGGTGCCGACCGCCTGCAGGTGACCGTTGTCGTACGGCGTCACCCAGACGTCCTTCCACGCCGGTGGGATCACGAGGTCCTTGACCCGCCGAGCCAGCTCGGGCGGCAGTCGCTCACCGTCCTCGTCGAGGTAGACGAACCCCGCACCAGCACGTCGTCGCGTCCAGCCGGGCTGGTCGGGCGAAGTCCTGCGTAGCCGCACCATCAGCGTGGGCGAAGGGATCGGATGAGTACCACAACCATGCCGATACCCACGATGCCTCCGAATAACCACAACCAGGTCGGACGGTCGACCTCCAACCCGTCGTCGACGCCGGAGGGGTCGTCGGCGGGACTGCGGGATCCGCCCGACGGCTGGTCCGAGGGCTGGCCCGACGGCGGGTCCGACGGCTGGTCCGACGGCGGGGCGACGGCCGGTGGAGCGGGATCGACGATCCGGGCGATCCGGCCCGGCACCCGCACCCGGAAGACCGGGCTGAACTGGCCCTCGCTGCAGACGAACACCGTGCCGGTGTCGTCGACCGCGATGCCCTCGCCCTGCTGCTGGTCGGGCAGCCCCAGCTGGCCGACGACCTCGAGTCCGGGGTAGGTGTAGACGACCGCCCGCCCGTAGTCACGAAGAACGAAGTGGCGGCCGTCGGGGAAAAAGGCGCCATCGGTGGCGAACCCGAGCACGTCACCGATCGGCTCGAGCACGTTGGGCCCGTCCGTGGCGAGTCGCTTCGGCGCCTCGTAGAGGACGCCACCCAGCAGAGCCTTCGACACCACGAAGACGCGCCCCGTCGTGGGGTGCACCAGCAGGGTCTCGGCATCGCGGGGGCCGTCGCGATAGGTGAGGGTGAACGCGCGCGGTTGCACTTCCGCGAACCTGCGCTCCATCGGCACCTCGAGCAGCACCACCGAGTCGCGGTCGCCGGCGTTGTCCCCGATGTCGGCGACCAGCACGGAGCCGTCGGGCATCGGGGCGATCGCCTCGACGTCACTCGGGTTGGTCGACCAGGAGGCGCCGCCCACCGTACGTCCCGTGGCGCCGTCGACGACGAACGTACGACCGGAGTCACCCGAGTCGTTGACGGTGACGAACAGTCCGTCGTGCGCCACCAGGCCACTGGCCTCGACGATCTGCGGATCATGGAACCGGAACTCGACGGCGGTCCGGTCACTGTCGGCCACCGCAGTCCCGATGGCGAACGGGGCCGCCACCACGACCAGCGTGACGACCTGAGCCAGCCTGATCACGGACCGTCGGCGAGCAGGTCGGCGAGCCGCGGCCGGATCCCCCAAGTGGCGACCAGATCGTCGTACTCCTTGCGGACGCCGCCGCCCTTGACCGGGCCGCCCGTGCGGACCGCCCGCAGCATCGTGTTGCGGGGCGTGTGCTTGCTCTCCACGAACTGCATCACGTCGACCCGGTAACCCTGCAGTCGCAGCAACCCGGCTCGCAACCCGTCGGTCAATGTGTCGGCCAACCGCTCTCGGAGGATCCCGTGCCGGGTGAGCATCGCGTACGGCGCCGGAGTGGGCGCCTTCCGCAGCTGGGCGGCGATGTCGTGGTGGCAGCAGGGCGCAGCCAGCACCAGCTGGGACTGCCACTCCACGGCTCGGGCCAGCGCCTCGTCGGTGGCGGTGTCGCAGGCATGCAGCGCCAGCACCACCTCGGGCGGCGGGTCGAGGATCGCCTCAGCGATGCTGCCGATGACGAATCCCGCGTCCATGCCGAGCTGGGTGGCGATCTCGCTGTTGTGCTCATGCGACTGGTCGCGCAGGTCGACGCCGGTCAGCCGCACGGGCAGTCCGCGCACGTCGGCGAGGAACCGTTGGGCGGCCAGAGTCAGGTAGGCGTTGCCGCAGCCGAGGTCCGCGATCCGCAGCGGGTCGGCGGCCGTGGGCGTCCGCAGGTGGCCCTTGGCGAGGGCGTCGCTGATCGAGCCGTCGAGCAGCCGGAGGAACTCTTCGACCTGGCGGTACTTCGCCTGGCGGCTCGGCTTCATCCGCCCCTCTGCGTCGGAGAGTCCGAGCGCGCGGAAGACGGGATCGTCCTCGCTGAGCAGCCGGTGCTTGTCGCGGTCGTGGTCGCGATCGGCCTCCACCTCGTCGGCACGGGTGGAGGTGTGCACCACGGCCTCGAGCTTCTTGGTCACCCGCAGCTGGTGGGTCTCGGTGGTGGTCTCGACGTGCCAGTTGCCGAACGGCTGGTCCAGCAGGTCGTCGACGGCCTCGCGCGCCTCGCTGGGCTGGCCGACCGGGGCAACTGCGTAGTTCGACGTGTGGGCCTGGGTCTCGTCGTACGCCGTCACCTGCAGGTGCGGGCCGGCCTTCAGGTCGACGTAGCGGAGCTCGACCCTCCGCCAGGCTGGCTCCTCGCCGCGCTGCCGCCCCGAGGCCACCGCTCGGACCAGGGCATCGGGGTCGAGCAGGTGGGATCGCATCCGGGCCAGCGCCCGCAGCAGCGGCTCGCTCACTTCAGCACCGCCGCGACCACCACGATCAGCAAGCAGCGCCACCAGCGCGACCGGGATCACGAGTCGGCGGTGGCGGGGGTTCATTCTCTCAAGCCTAGAAGCCAGCAGCTCGGCCAGATGCATCGCCGCCACGCCGGCGAGGTCGTCGAGCTGGACCCGGCAGGACATGCCGTCGGCTAGCACGACCGCTCCTTCGTGGGCGCGCACCGCCGGCAGCAGATAGGTCTCCGCGACCGCCACCGACGTCTCGTAGTGGCCCTTCTCCATGCCGAAGTTGCCGGCCAGGCCGCAGCAGCCGGCGCACCTGGGTCACCTTCGCGCCGGCCCGCTCCAGCAGTCGCTTGTCGGCGGCCCAGCCCAGGACCGCGGACTGGTGGCAGTGCGGCTGCGCCACGACCTCGACGCCCGACAGGTCGGGCAGCGCGACGTCGAGGCGCTCGAGCAGCTCCGCGAACGTCAGCACCCCGTCCGCGACGGTGACCGCGTGCTCACTGTCGGTGAGCTCGACCGCGTCGCTGCGCAGCGTCGCCAGGCACGACGGCTCGAGCCCGATCACCGGCACCCCTGAGGCGACGTACGGCGCCAGCGTGGCCACCGTGCGCTCCATGATCGAGCGCGCCTGGTCGAGCTGGCCGGTGGTCACCCAGGTCAGCCCGCAGCAGGCGTCGTCGGCGATCACCCGGACGGTGAGCCCGGTCGACCTCCAGGAACCGGATCGCGGCGTGCGCGCTGCCCGGGAAGAAGTGGTCGGTGAACGAGTCCGCCCAGATCCAGACGTCCGGCACCACGTCGGGGTCGAGCTGCCGAGTCCCTTGCGCAGTGTCGTCGGCGCGAACGCCGGGATCGAGCGTCGCTGGTCGATGCCGGCGGCCGCCTTGGCGAGCCGGGCCACCGGGCCGAGCCGCATCATCCGGTTGGCGAGCGGCGCCATCGGCGCAGCCCGGGCCGCCCACTTCGGCAACCGCCCGAGCAGGTAGTGACCGCGCGGCCGTCGCTCGGTCGCGTCGGGTCCGTCGTACTTCTGGTAGAGCGCCTCTGCCTTGTACGTCGCCATGTCGACGCCCGTGGGGCAGTCGGACGCGCAGCCCTTGCACGCCAGGCACAGGTCCAGCGCGTCGTGCACCGCCGGGTCGGACAGCCCGCCCACGAGCGAGCCGTCGAGCGCCTCCTGCAGCACGCGGGCCCGGCCGCGGGTGGAGTCCTTCTCGTCGCGAGTGGCGAGGTAGGACGGGCACATCACGCCGGTGGTCGCCGGCGCGACGCACTTGCCCACCCCGGTGCAGCGGTGGACCGCGTTGCCGAGCGAGCCGCCGTCGTGCACCAGCCGCAGCGCGATCGGCACCGCCGCCCGCGGCCGGGCCGGGCGCAGGTCGGCGTCGATCGGAGCCGGGTCGACCAGGACCCCGGGGTTGAGCAGGTTGTCGGGGTCGCAGATCGCCTTGACCGCGCCGAAGAGCCGCATCGACTCCTCGTCGTACATCAGCGGCAGCAGCTCGGAGCGGGCCCGGCCGTCGCCGTGCTCGCCCGACAGCGAGCCGCCGTAGTCGGCCAACCGTCGCGCGGACGCCTCCAGGAACTCCCGGAACCGCGACTCCGCCGTCGTCGAACTCGAAGTCGATCCGCACGTGCACGCAGCCATCGCCGAAGTGGCCGTAGGGCACCCCGTCGAGACCATGGGCGCGCAGCAGCTCGTCGAAGTCGCGCAGCCAGGCGCCGAGGTGCGCCGGCGGCACGGCTGCGTCCTCCCACCCGGAGTAGGCCGGACGGCTCAGGCTGCGGGCAGCCAGGCCGGCGCCCTCCTCGCGGATCTTCCAGAGCCCCGCCGCGTCCGCCGGCGTCGGTCACCACCCGGTGGCCCGAGCGCCGAGGCCGCCTCGAGCACCTGCGTCACCAGCGACTCCGGCTCCGGCCCGGCCAGCTCGACCAGCAGGAAGCCCGGCCCCGGCGGCAGCTCCGGCACCGCGCCGCGGGCGCGCACCAGGTCGACGATCCGGGAGTCGAGGCCTTCGCATGCGACCAGTCGAGCACCGGCCGCCGACAGTCGCGCCTGCTCATCCACAGCCAGCAGCGCGGGCACGGCGTCGGCCGCGTCGATCATCGACGGGTAGCCCAGCGCGACCAGCAGCCGAGGCTCCTCCCCACGAGCGACACCGTCGCCTCGCGCACCACGCCCAGCGTGCCCTCGGACCCGACCAGGAACCGGTCGAGCGAGCGGCGCTCCGGCAGCAGGTGCTCGAGGGAGTAGCCGCTGACCTGTCGCGAGAACCGGCCGAACGCCGTCCGCACGTGCGCCAGGTGCGCGTCGGCCAACGCCGCAAGCCGGTCCGGCACGTCGTCGGCCGGGAAAGATCGTGTCGAGCGCGACCACGTTGTCCGACGTACGCCCGTAGCCGAGCGCGCGCGAGCCGCACGCGTTGTTGCCGATCATGCCGCCGATGGTGCAGCGGGTGTGGGTCGACGGGTCCGGCCCGAACCGCAGTCCGTGCGGCGCCGCCGCCCGCTGCAGCACGGCATGCACCACCCCGGGCTCGACGGTCGCGGTGCGGGACTCCGGGTCGATGGACAGCACCCGGTTGAGGTGCTTGAGGGTGTCGACCACGATGCCGGGCCCGACCGCGTTGCCGGCGATCGAGGTGCCGGCACCGCGCATCGTGATCGGCACGCCGGTCGACCGCGAGACCTCCAGCACGGCGTCGAGCTCGTCGCGGTGCCGCGGCCGGACGACGACCTGCGGCACCACGCGGTAGAGGGAGGCGTCCGAGGAGTAGAGGGCACGGGCAAGGGTGGAGTCGTCGACGTCGGTGACGCCCGCGCGGCGCAGCGCAGCGACCAGGTCCGGGGTCACGCTGTCGCCGGCCGAGGGCCGTGCGCTCACCAGTGCTCCATCGAGGCCTGGAAGACGCTCGGCGAGGTCCTCGTCGGTCACCGGCTTCGGGGCAGTCGCCAGCAGTCGCTGCTGCTGCAGCGGCCCCGGCGACCAGGTCGTCGACATCGCCCGTGGCGTAGCCGACCGCGGCCAGCCCGTTGGGGATGCCGATGTCGCGCATCAGCCTGGTCAGCACCCCCGGCAACACATCGGGCACCGGACCCGGAGCCTCCGGGTCCAGCAGCCGCGCAGCCTTCAGGTGCCGCTCGGGCGAGGCGTCGAACGTGAACCGGAACGCCTCGGGTGCGGTCAGCGAAACGGCCATGCCGTGCGGCACGATCGCCGCGTCCTCGGGATAGTCCGACGGCCGGAAGTCGCGCACCCGGCCGGCGATCGGGTAGGCGTTCGCGTGCGGGATGTGTACGCCGGCATTGCCGAAGCCGAGCCCGGCGAACGTGGCCGCCAGCGCCATCTCCTCGCGGGCCGGCTGGTCGGAGCCGTCGCGCTACGGCGCGACGGAACGCACCGGACAGCAACGACATCGCCTTCTCCGACCACATGTCCGCGATCGGGTTGGCCCCGCAGTAGGGCACCCGCTGCTCGGGCTGCTTGGCCTCGAAGTCGGCGTACCAGCGGGCGGTGTAGGTCTCGAGCGCGTGACACAGGATGTCCATCCCAGCAGCGGCGGTCACCATGGCCGGCTGGGTCATCGTACAGCGACGGGTCGACGATCGCCAGCCGCGGCCGGAGCGCGACGTGGCTGATGCCGGTCTTCACCTTGAGCGACAGCACGTCGAGCACGCAGATGGTGGTGCTCTCGCTCCCGGTGCCGGTTGTGGTCGGCACCGCCACCAGCGGCAGCAGCGGCTGCCTGCGGAGCACGCGCCTTGCCCACCGGCGCGTTGATGTAGTCCATCAGCTCGCCCGGATTGGTGGTCAGCAGGTTGACCGCCTTCGCGGTGTCGATCGACGAGCCGCCGCCGACCGCCACGATCGCGTCGAAGGACCCCGCGGCCCGCGCGAACGCGATCGCCTCGTCCATCGACTCATCGGTCGGCTCCACCCGTACGCCGTCGTACGTCGTCACCTCGATGCCGCGGGCCGCGATCTGCTCCGCGATCCGGGCGGGGTGGCCGGTGGCGGCGACGCCCGCGTCGGTCACGAGCAGCACCCGCGTCACCCCCCAGGTCGCCAGGTCGTGACCCACCTCGGCGGCGGCGCCGGCCCCGAACTTCAGGCCGGGAGCGGCATAGGTGAAGACGGTCTCGTTCACGCGGTCACGATAACCGGTGCAGCCGTCGAGCGCCCGACGCACCGTCTCGACCACGGGCACCGCACCCGACTCGATGTCGGCCAGCGGCACCCAGGCCGACGGCGTCGGTCGTGCCGCCCTGCTCGACGACTCGAGGCTCAGCCCCGGGCGGCACCGTGGCGGCGTAGACGATCCCGATGGAGTGGAACTCCTCGTCCCGACCTGACGGCGCAGTGCCTCGCACCCGGACGTCGTCGACGGTGACGACCTCGCCGACCACGCACTCGAGGCCCGTCTCCTCGGCGACCTCCCGGACCACCGCGTCTCGGGGGTGCTCGCCGTGCTCGATGCCGCCGCCGGGCAGACCCCACTGGCCGGTGTGAAAGCCACGCTCCGAGAAGCGGGTCAGCAGCACCGCACCGTCGCGCACCACCAGCGCGTACGCCGCGACCCGCTGCATCCGGAACGGCTGGTGCGCGGCGAGCGCCTCCCGCACCTGCCAGTCCACCGGCACGCTGCCGTCGAGCACCGAGGCCAGCGGGTGCCAGGCGGCGTCGACCGTCGATCCGTCGACCTCGACGACCCGCGGCGCCGGAGCATCGACCGGCACCCAGCCCTCGTAGACCAGGCGTAGTGAGTGGGCGTCGACCCGCCGACCGTCGCGGTAGGCGTCCGGCAGGTGCCGGGAGAACACCTGGGCGGTCTCCCCCACCTCGCACGTCGAGGCCGGTCTCCTCGAAGACCTCGCGCACCACCGCGTCGCGCGGGTCCTCACCGTGGTCGAGTCCGCCACCCGGCAGGGTCCACAGCTCCGACTTGGTCAGCCGCGGCGCCAGCCGGCTCAGCAGGATCCGGCCGTCGCGGATGATGACGGCGTACGCCCCCACCCGCTGCCATCGCGCCGCCGCCGACTCGGTCACCCTAGTGGTCCCCACGTCGGCGTGACCGCCGAGCGAGGCATCCCGTCGAGCGCGAACGACGCCTGCCGTTCGACGGCGTCGCCGCCCAGGTGGGCGGGGTGCCACGGCGCCCACTCCCCCGGTCGCGGCCGATGCTCAGGACAGCCGCTGCAGCTCCTCCAGACCCCGCCACAGCCGGTGCCCGAGCTCGCGCACGGTTGCGACGAGGTCGGCGTCGAACGGGACGGCGATCGGCTCGTGGAAGCGCGACGTCCACCAGCCGGCCGCGGCTCGGCGTCGGCCGCGGGAACGGCGCGTCGAGTGACCGCTTCTGCGGCCACAGACGCTGCGAGCCCCAGATGTTCACCGGCACCAGCAGGCGCGCCGGTCTCGCGGGCCAGCGCGACGGCGCCCGGCATCAGTGCCCGCACCGTGTACGCCGCCGAGATCCCGCCCTCAGGGAAGGCGCAGACGACCTCGTCCTTCGCTCGAGCAGCCGGCGGGACTGCAGGTACGCCGCGGCGGGAGCCTGGCGGTCGACGGGAATGTGCCCCATCCCGTCCATCGCGCGGGCGACGAGCCCGATCCGCCAGGTCTCCCGACGGGCCATGAACCGCACGTAGCCGTCTGGATCCGCGCATCGCCTGCCTGGATGAACACGAAGTCAGGGAACGACACGTGGGCCGCCGCGAGCACCACCGGGCCCGAGGCCGGCACGTGTTCCTGACCAGCCGCACGGGTGGTCACGTCGAGGCCCTTGAGCAGGACCTTGCCGCCCGCGATCGCCGCTCGGTACCAGCCTCCCCCACGACGGCCTAGACGAACGGCGGGCGGTGGTCGCGGGCCAATGACCTGCGGCCGGCCCAGCGCCACACGCGGGCGGCGCGGTCGCGGTCCTCGTCGGTGACCAGGTTGCCCATCCAGCGCAGGGCCAGCGTCATCAGCCAGTCGGAGCGCATCCCGGCGGGCCCCAGCGTCGGCAGCAGCCGCGGGATCGTGACCAGCCCGGCCAGCCGACGAGCGATGGAGAAGGACTCGCCGTAGTGGTGGCGCAGCAGTGCCGGCCAGGCGCTCGAAAGATCTCTATCACCGGAAGCGTCCTCGGACATCAGCTCGGCGATGAAACGTCCCGACTCGAGTCCGTAGTCGATGCCCTCGCCGTTGAGCGGGTTCACGCAGGCGGCGGCGTCGCCGATCAACGCCCAGTTGGGGCCAGCGACACCGGAGACGGCGCCGCCCATCGGCAGCAGCGCAGACGTCGGCATCCGCAGCTCGCCGGACAGCTTGAACTCCTCGCGTCGCTCGTCGGCGTAGAAGCTCATCAGCGGCTTGATCGCCAGGTGCGCCGGGCGCTTGGAGGTGGCCAGCGTGCCGACCCCGATGTTCACCTCGCCCGTGCCCAGCGGGAAGATCCAGCCGTAGCCCGACAGGATCTCGCCGTCCTCCCCGCGCAGCTCGAGGTGTGAGCTGATCCACGGGTCGTCGGACATCTCCGAGGTCGATGTAGGACCGGCCGGCCACGCCGTAGACGGTCTCGCGGTGCCACTCGCGTCCCAACAGCTTGCCCAGCGGAGAGCGCACACCGTCGGCCACGACCAGTCGGCGGCAGCCGATCTCGTAGCGCTCGGCGTCGGCGCCCCGGAAGACCACAGCCGCGACCCGGCCGGCCTCCATGCGTACGTCGACCGCACGGGCGCCGTCGACGGCCAACGCGCCGGCCTTGATGGCGGTCGTGCGCAGGTGGTCGTCAAGCTCGGTACGGGCCACCGCACTTCCCCAGGCAGGCAGGTTGCCACCGGGCCAGGGCAGCAGAAGCGTCTGGCCGAACCCATGGGCTCGCAGCCCCTGGTTGACGGTGTGGGCGCGCAGCCAGTCCTCCAGGCCCAACCGTTGGAGCTCACCGATCGCGCTCGGGGTCAGCCCGTCGCCGCAAGTCTTGTCGCGGGGGAACACCGCCGCATCGGCCAGCACGACGTCGAGACCACCGCGCGCCGCCCACGCAGCGGCAGCCGACCCCGAGGGGCCGGCGCCAACGACGAGGACGTCGGTCGCCGTGGGTCGCGTGCTCACCCCGCAATTGTCTCAGGTGCACCGCGCTGGTCAGGAGTTCCGTGTACGGGCTGGTGCGACAGCAGGTGCACGCGGGATTGGCGCAGCCCACGTTCGATGGCGACGAACTGCGACCTGGTCTCGTTCGGGAGTAGACCCGGAACCCGTCCACCGGCCTCGGCCGGCACGTGCGGCGCGGGTAGACTCGGCGCTCGCGTCGAGATCTTGGCTCTTCACGCGCTCACCGGGCGCCAGGCCGTAGGCCCGGACGGTCCCGGGTCGCGGTCAGCTGGCGCCCCGACCTGGGTGCCGTCCCGCCGCCGACGTACGACACCCCGCCGTACCCGCCGATCTTGCAGGCGTGATCGGAGACGTTGGCCAGGATGATCCGCCCGAATTCGTGGCTCACCCCGACGTCGGCGGCCCGGTACGTCGCGCCAGCTCGGCATTGGTGCACGGCAGCGACGACGCCTGCGCACGCAGACCGCGGGCACGACGAGCCTGCGGCCGCGACCACGGCAGACCACGATCAGCTGGTGGTCGCATGCCCTTGAGACTGCGCTCGGGCCGAAAAGTTGCCGGCGCTGGTGCCGAATCGGTGCAGTGCCCGGCCCGGTACGCCGAAGGCCCTCCCGAGCCACGCTCGGGAGGGCCTTCAGCTACTCGATCTGGTTCGTATCACCAGGCCTTCGCGCGGGTGCGCTCAGTTCTGGTAGGAACCAAAGTCGAAGTCGTCCAGGGCGACAGCCTGACCGGAGCCGGCGTTGCCGAACTCGTAGTCGTAGGAGTCGTAGCCGGTGACGGAGTACGCCGCGGCGCGGGCCTCCTCGGTCGGCTCCACCCGGATGTTGCGGTAGCGCTCGAGGCCGGTGCCGGCCGGGATCAGCTTGCCGATGATCACGTTCTCCTTCAGGCCACGAAGGCTGTCGGAGCGACCGTGGATCGCGGCGTCGGTGAGCACTCGGGTGGTCTCCTGGAAGGAGGCCGCCGAGAGCCACGACTCCGTCGCGAGTGACGCCTTCGTGATGCCCATCAGCACCGGACGACCCGAGGCCGGCTTGCCGCTCTCGGAGACAACCCGACGGTTCTCCTCCTCGAAGCGGCCCCGGTCGACCAGGTCGGAGGGAAGCAGGTTGGTCTCCCCCGACTCGATGACCGTGACCCGGCGCAGCATCTGCCGCACGATGATCTCGATGTGCTTGTCGTGGATCGCCACGCCCTGGCTGCGGTACACAGCCTGGACCTCGTCCACCAGGTGCTCCTGCGCCTTGCGCACACCCAGGATCCGGAGCACGTCCTGCGGGTCGGGAGTACCGACGGTCAGCTGGTCGCCGACCTCGATGTGGTCACCATCGGCCACCAGCAGTCGCGCCCGCTTGGAGACGGCGTACTCCTGGACCTCGGAACCGTCGTCCGGGGTGACCAGCACCTTGCGCGCCTTGTCGGTCTCCTCGATCTCGATCCGGCCAGCGGCCTCGGAGATCGGGGAACGTCCCTTGGGCGAACGCGCCTCGAACAGCTCGACCACGCGGGGCAGACCCTGCGTGATGTCGTCGGCCGACGCCACACCACCGGTGTGGAACGTACGCATGGTCAGCTGCGTGCCGGGCTCACCGATCGACTGGGCCGCGATGATGCCGACCGCCTCGCCGATGTCGACCAGCTTGCCGGTCGCTAGCGAACGGCCGTAGCACTTGGCGCAGGTGCCGGTCTTGGCGTCACAGGTCAGCACGGAGCGGACCTTGACCTCCTCGATACCGGCCGCGACCAGCTCGCCGATCTTGATGTCGCCGAGATCCTCACCGGCACCCACCAACGTCTCGTTGGTGTCGGGGTGGGTGACCTCGACGGCAGAGGTCCGGGCGTACGCCGCGGTCTCGGCGTTCTCCGCCTTGACCACGGTCGACCCCGAACCTCGGCGGCGTCCCGGCGGTCGCCGATCCGCTTGGGCAGACCGCGCTCGGTGCCGCAGTCGTCCTCGCGGATGATCACGTCCTGTGAGACGTCGACCAGACGACGGGTGAGGTAGCCCGAGTCGGCGGTCCGCAGGGCGGTGTCCGCCAGACCCTTGCGGGCACCGTGGGTCGAGATGAAGTACTCGAGCACGGACAGGCCCTCACGGAAGTTGGCCTTGATCGGGCGCGGGATGATCTCGCCCTTCGGGTTGGCCACGAGGCCACGCATGGCCGCGACCTGCCGGATCTGGTTCATGTTTCCGGAGGCGCCGGAGTCGACCATCATGTAGATGGGGTTCTTCCGGTCGAAGTTCTTCTCCATCGCGATGCCGACCTCGTTGGAGGCTTCGGTCCAGATCTCGATCAGGTCCTGGCGACGCTCCTCGTCGGTGACGAGACCGCGCTCGAACTGCTTCTGGACCTTGGCCGCCTTCGTCCTCGTAGCCGGAGAGGATCTTGGCCTTGTCGTCCGGGGTGGTGACGTCGTCGATCGAGACGGTCACACCGGAGCGGGTCGCCCAGTGGAAGCCGGTGTCCTTGAGCGCGTCCAGCGACGCAGCGACCTCGACCTTGGTGTAGCGCTCGGCCAGGTCGTTGACGATCGCGCCCAGCGCCTTCTTGCCCACTTCGTAGTTCACGAAGGGGTAGTCGGCCGGCAGGGTGTCGTTGAAGATCGAGCGGCCCAGCGTGGTGTCGAGGGTCAACGACTGACCCTCCTCCCACTCGCTGAGGTCCATCTCGAGCGGCGGCACGATGTCGGTGAACCGGATCTTGACCTTGCTCTGCAGCGCGATCTCACCCCGGTCGAACGCCATGATCGCCTCGGCCTGCGAGGAGAACGCGCGGCCGTCGCCCACCTGACCGTCACGGTCGGTGGTGAGGAAGAACAGGCCGATGATCATGTCCTGGGTAGGCATGGTCACCGGACGGCCGTCCGACGGCTTGAGGATGTTGTTGGTCGAGAGCATCAGGATCCGAGCCTCGGCCTGGGCCTCGGCCGACAGCGGCAGGTGCACCGCCATCTGGTCGCCGTCGAAGTCCGCGTTGAACGCGGTGCAGACGAGCGGGTGGATCTGGATCGCCTTGCCCTCGATCAGCTGAGGCTCGAAGGCCTGAATACCGAGGCGGTGCAGCGTGGGTGCGCGGTTGAGCAGCACCGGGTGCTCGGTGATGACCTCTTCGAGGACGTCCCAGACGACCGGGCGGGCGCGCTCGACCATCCGCTTGGCGGACTTGATGTTCTGCGCGTGCGAGAGGTCCACCAGCCGCTTCATGACGAACGGCTTGAAGAGCTCCAGCGCCATCTGCTTGGGCAGACCGCACTGGTGCAGCTTCAGCTGCGGGCCGGAGACGATGACCGAACGGCCGGAGTAGTCGACGCGCTTGCCGAGCAGGTTCTGCCGGAAGCGGCCCTGCTTGCCCTTGAGCATGTCGGACAACGACTTCAGCGGACGGTTGCCCGGTCCGGTGACCGGACGGCCTCGGCGGCCGTTGTCGAACAGCGAGTCGACGGCCTCCTGCAGCATCCGCTTCTCGTTGTTGACGATGATCTCCGGCGCGCCCAGGTCGAGCAGGCGCTTGAGCCGGTTGTTCCGGTTGATGACGCGGCGGTAGAGGTCGTTGAGGTCGGACGTCGCGAACCGGCCACCGTCGAGCTGCACCATCGGGCGCAGGTCCGGGGGGATGACCGGGACGGCGTCGAGCACCATGCCGCGGGGCTCGTTGCCGGTCTTGCGGAACGCGTCGACGACCTTGAGTCGCTTGAGCGCCCGGACCTTCTTCTGGCCCTTGCCGGTGGCGATGGTCTCGCGCAGCGACTCCACCTCAGCGGTGGTGTCGAAGTCCTCGAGGCGACGCTGGATCGCCGTGGCGCCCATGTGACCCTCGAAGTACTTGCCGAACCAGTTCTTCATCTCGCGGTAGAGCAGCTCGTCGCCCATCAGGTCCTGGACCTTCAGCGCCTTGAACGTGCTCCACACCTCGTCGAGGCGGCCGATCTCGGCCTCGGAGCGCTTGCGGATCTGGTTCATCTCGCGCTCGGCACCGTCGCGCACCTTGCGCTTCTGGTCGGCCTTCGCGCCCTCGTCCTCGAGCGCGGCGAGGTCTTCCTCGAGCTTCTTGGTGCGGTCCTCGATCATGCCGTCACGGCGCTTCTCGAGACGCTCGCGCTCGAGCTGCACCTTGCCCTCGAGCGAGGACAGGTCGCGGTGGCGGGCGTCCTCGTCGACAGCGGTGATCATGTAGGCGGCGAAGTAGATGACCTTCTCGAGGTCCTTCGGCGCGAGGTCGAGCAGGTAGCCGAGCCGGCTCGGGACACCCTTGAAGTACCAGATGTGGGTCACCGGAGCGGCGAGCTCGATGTGGCCCATGCGCTCACGACGCACCTTGGACCGGGTCACCTCGACGCCGCAGCGCTCGCAGATGATGCCCTTGAAGCGCACCCGCTTGTACTTGCCGCAGTAGCACTCCCAGTCCCGCGTGGGACCGAAGATCTTCTCGCAGAAGAGTCCGTCACGCTCCGGCTTGAGCGTGCGGTAGTTGATGGTCTCCGGCTTCTTGACCTCGCCGTGGCTCCAGGTGCGGATGTCGTCCGCAGTGGCCAGGCCGATCTGAAGCTGGTCGAAGAAGTTCACGTCGAGCACGATGGCTTTTGTCCTTCGTTAGTTCTGAGAATCAAGCGTTGACCGAGGGCAGGCTGTACGCCGCGGGCGGCGTACTGCCTGTCACCTCAGACTTCTTCGACGGAGCTGGGCTCGCGACGGGAGAGGTCGATACCGAGCTCCTCGGCTGCGCGGAACACGTCTTCCTCCGCATCGCGCATCTCGATGGCCGTGCCGTCCTGCGACAGCACCTCCACGTTGAGGCACAGCGACTGCATCTCCTTGACGAGCACCTTGAACGACTCGGGGATGCCCGAGTCCGGGATGTTCTCGCCCTTGACGATCGCTTCGTAGACCTTGACGCGACCGGGCACGTCGTCGGACTTGATCGTGAGCAGCTCCTGCAGGGCGTAAGCGGCCCCGTAGGCCTCCATCGCCCAGACCTCCATCTCGCCGAACCGCTGGCCGCCGAACTGGGCCTTACCGCCCAGGGGCTGCTGCGTGATCATCGAGTAGGGGCCGGTCGAACGTGCGTGGATCTTGTCGTCGACCAGGTGGTGCAGCTTCAAGATGTACATGTAGCCGACCGCGACCGGCTCGGGGAACGGGTCACCTGACCGTCCGTCGAACAGACTGGCCTTGCCGTCCTCCTTGACCACCCGCACGCCATCGCGGTTGGGGGTCGTGGAGCCGAGCAGACCGACGATCTCGTCCTCACGGGCGCCGTCGAAGACCGGTGTCGCCACCTTGGTGTTCGGGGCGGCCTTGTCGGCGTGGATCTTGATCAGCCGCTGCTTCCAGTCGGCGTCTGCCTTGTCGTCGTTGAGAGTCAGGTCCCAGCCCTGCTTGGCGAGCCAACCCATGTGCAGCTCGAGGATCTGACCGACGTTCATCCGTCGCGGCACACCCAGCGGGTTGAGCACGACGTCGACGGGGGTGCCGTCCTCCATGAACGGCATGTCCTCGATCGGCAGGATCTTCGCGATGACGCCCTTGTTTCCGTGACGCCCGGCGAGCTTGTCGCCCACCGAGATCTTGCGCTTCTGGGCGACGTAGACGCGGACCAGCTGGTTGACGCCAGGAGGCAGCTCGTCGCCGTCCTCGCGGTCGAAGACCCGGACGCCGATGACCGTGCCGGACTCACCGTGCGGCACCTTCATCGAGGTGTCGCGCACCTCGCGCGCCTTCTCACCGAAGATCGCGCGGAGCAGCCGCTCCTCGGGGGTGAGCTCGGTCTCGCCCTTGGGCGTGACCTTGCCGACCAGGATGTCGCCGGTGGTGACCTCGGCGCCGATGCGGATGATCCCGCGCTCGTCGAGGTCGGCCAGCATCTCCTCGGAGACGTTCGGGATGTCCCGGGTGATCTCCTCGGGGCCGAGCTTGGTGTCGCGGGCGTCGACCTCGTGCTCCTCGATGTGGATCGAGGTGAGGATGTCCTCCTGCACCAGGCGCTGGCTGAGGATGATCGCGTCCTCGTAGTTGTGGCCGTGCCACGGCATGAACGCCACCAGCAGGTTGGTGCCGAGCGCCATCTCCGCCTTGTCGGTGCACGGGCCGTCGGCGATCGGCGTGCCGACCCCGAGCTTGTCGCCCTCGCTCACCAGCGGGCGCTGGTTGATGCAGGTGCCCTGGTTGGAGCGGCGGAACTTGGCCAGCTTGTAGGTCGTGTAGGTGCCGTCGTCGTTCATCGTCTCGATGAGGTCGGCGGAGACCTCCTTGACCACACCGGCCTTCTCGGCCACGACCACGTCACCGGCGTCGACCGCGGCGCGGTACTCGATGCCGGTGCCGACCAGCGGCGAGTCGCTCACGATCAGCGGCACCGCCTGACGCTGCATGTTGGCACCCATCAGGGCGCGGTTGGCGTCGTCGTGCTCGAGGAAGGGGATCAGGGCGGTCGCGACCGACACCATCTGGCGCGGCGAGACGTCCATGTAGTCGACCTCGCCGGCCAGGATCTCGGAGACCTCGCCGCGGCGCTGGCGCACCAGCACCCGCTCCTCGACGAAGCGACCCTTGTCATCCAGGGCCGCGTTGGCCTGAGCGATGACGTAGCGGTCCTCGTCGTCGGCGGTGAGGTAGTCGACCTTGTCGGTGACCTTGCCGTCCTTGACCTTGCGGTACGGCGTCTCCACGAACCCGAACGGGTTGATCCGTCCGTACGACGCGAGCGAGCCGATCAGGCCGATGTTGGGGCCTTCCGGGGTCTCGATCGGGCACATGCGGCCGTAGTGCGAGGGGTGGACGTCACGGACCTCCATGCCGGCGCGGTCGCGGGACAGACCACCCGGGCCCAGCGCCGACAGGCGGCGCTTGTGGGTCAGGCCGGCGATCGGGTTGGTCTGGTCCATGAACTGCGAGAGCTGCGAGGTGCCGAAGAACTCCTTCAGCGCAGCCACCACGGGCCGGATGTTGATCAGCGACTGCGGCGTGATCGCCTCGACGTCCTGGGTCGTCATCCGCTCGCGAACCACCCGCTCCATCCGGGCCAGGCCGGTGCGCAGCTGGTTCTGGATCAGCTCGCCGACCGTCCGCATCCGGCGGTTGCCGAAGTGGTCGATGTCGTCGGGGTTCAGCTCGAGCGTCGCCGATCGGGGCCTGGACCTCGGTCTTGCCGTCGTGCAGCGCCACGATGTACTTGATGGTGGCGACGATGTCGGCAATGGTCAGGGTCTGCTGGTCGAAGGCCTCGAGCAGGCCGAGCTTCTTGTTGATCTTGTAGCGACCGACCTTGGCCAGGTCGTAGCGCTTCGGGTTGAAGTAGTAGTTCTTCAACAGGGTCAGCGCGGCCTCGCGGGTGGGGGGTTCGCCCGGGACGCAGCTTGCGGTAGATGTCGAGCAGCGCGTCGTCCGGCCCCGTGGTGTTGTCCTTCTCCTCGGTCAGCTGGATCGACTCGTACTGACGGAGCTCGCCGATGACGGCTTCGTAGTCGTAGTCCTCACCGGTCTCCTCGGCGACGGCCTGGAACGCCTTGAGCAGCACGGTGACGTTCTGCTTGCGCTTGCGGTCGAGACGGACGCCGACGAGGTCGCGCTTGTCGATCTCGAACTCGAGCCAGGCGCCTCGGGAGGGGATCAGCCGGGAGGTGTAGATGTCCTTGTCGGACGTCTTGTCGGCGGTGCGCTCGAAGTAGACGCCCGGCGATCGGACGAGCTGGGAGACGACGACCCGCTCGGTGCCGTTGATGACGAAGGTGCCCTTGGGGGTCATCAGGGGGAAGTCGCCCATGAAGACCGTCTGGCCCTTGATCTCACCTGTGTCGTTGTTGGTGAACTCCGCCGAGACGTAGAGCGGAGCGGAGTAGGTGAAGTCCTTCTCCTTGCACTCGTCGACGGTGTACTTCGGGTCGTAGAAGACGGGGTTCTCGAACGAGAGCGACATCGTCTCGGAGAAGTCTTCGATCGGGGAGATCTCTTCGAAGATCTCGGTGAGCCCGGACTTGGGGCTGACGTCCTCGCCAGCGTCCTTGCGAGCCTTGACCTGCGCCTCCCACTTCTCGTTGCCGATCAGCCAGTCGAAGCTGTCGGTCTGGAGGGAGAGGAGCTGGGGAACCTCGAGGGGTTCTTTGATCTTCGCGAACGAGATGCGGTTGGTCTTGGAGGAGTTAGCAGAGGTGCTGCGCGCGGCCAAGAGTTGTCCTTCGACGGTGACGCGTGGGATCGCACCTCCCACCACTAAATCAGCCACCGGACAGGCGATTCGCATCTGAGGGCAGGCGCAACGCGCCACATTACCCGAAAATGGGCTCACCACAAGGCGCGCACCAACGACTGCATGCGCCGCAACGACGAGCGTTCCGAAGATCATGCTTCCACCCGGCCCTCAGGTCAAGCACCCACGCACAGGTTTGGTCGGGTGGACCGACCGCCGGGAAGCGCTCAGCCGCCGACGGTGCCCTCGTTGACGATGCTGTCGACCCGCCAGGTGCCGTCCTCCTGGACCATCTGCAGCGTGGCCCAGACCGGCAGCACGAAGTCCGCGGCGTCGGCCTTCTGGATCACCTGGTTGATCAGCACCAGGATGTCGGCCCGGTCATCGGTGACCCGGACGATCGCCGAGCCCTTGAACTCAGCCTCCACGATCGCCTTCTGCGTGGTGGCGTCGTCACGCAGGTCGTTCATCAGCTGGCTGTGCTCGGCTGCGTACGACGTGGTCATGTAGGACTCGGCATCCGCGATGCCGGCGTCGAAGGTCCGGTAGTCGTAGGAGAGCACCGGCACGGAGGCCTTCTCAGCCGCGGTCAGGGCAGCCGCAGCGTTCTTCTCGGTGTCCAATGTCGGCATGCTGTCGTCGCCGCCGACCTGCACCCACATCACGATGGTCACGGCCAGCACCGCGGCGGCCACCACACCGACCACCGCCAGCACCCAGGTCGCTATCCCGGATCGATCGTGCTCGGCTGGTCGACTCGGCTCCGGTTCTGGCTCCGGCTCCGGTTCCAATTCCGGTTCCGGCTCCGGCTCCGCGGGCACCACTGAATCTGGGGCTGGCTGCTCATCGTCGGCGCTGACGCCCAGCTTTGCGTCATAGACCGCCCGGCGATCCGGGTCGAGGAGCACCTCGGCGGCATCGTTGTAGGCACGGAACCGGCGATCACCCGGGCCGAGGTCCGCGATGGCGCGCTTCCAGGCCACCTGGATCTCGTCGGCCGAGGCCGCTGGGTCGACGTCGAGGACGTCGTAGAGGCTGAGGCTCACTGCTGGCCACCACCGTTGGGCGACTGCTGGCCACTGGGTTGGCCACTGGGCTGAGCGCTGGGCGCGTCACTGGGCTTGTCGCTCTCCGGGATCTCCGAGATCACCGCGTAGTTGTCGATCAGCCACTCGCCCTGGGTGCGCACCAGCTGGACCGCCCACCGCTCGGGGTTGCCGGGCAGCTTCAGCCGCTTGTTGGGATCACGCGGCCGGGGATAGGTGTCGGTGCGCACGAATCCGACCAGGACCGTCGCCGAGTCGTCGTCCATCGAGGCGACGCCGACGGCAAAGACCTGGGCGGTGCGTCCGTACCCCGACTGGGCAACCTGCGCCTCGGGGATGACCACGCTCTCCTTGAAGCTGGCTGCGAACTTTGCGGTCAACAGCTCGGAGACACCGTCGACGTACCGCGGCATCTTGTTCGCCTCGTCCAGCCAGGACGGTCCGAACGTGTTGACCCGGATCACGAACTGCTGGGTCTGCGTCATCAGCTCTTCGCGCTGTGCTTGGGGCTGTCCGGCAGGGTCGCCGACGTCGCCTTCGTCGGTGACGAGCAGGATGCCCAGCGAGGCGAGACAGCCGACGATCACTGCCACCAGCGCAACGAGCAGCGCCGACCGAGACTTGGAGGAACGAGGTGACAAAGGCGTCGCGGAATCCGTGCTGGGGCTGGCTAGTGCGCCATCAGGGGCTGAAGGTACAGCCACTTCCACGACTCCTCTCCGAGCGATCGAGGGGCAACGCTACCGGCCGTTGCCAAGTCGGCCGGCTCACCCCAGGTCAGCTGTGACGTCGTCGGGTCGTAGGACGCCACGACCGGGGCGTCGTAGTTGGCCGGAGCGCGCGGCGGGATGTTCTGCTCACCGCGGGCATTGCTCATCGTCGCCGGCTCTTTGCAGCGGGCATCGGTGTCCATCGGGACGTTCTTGCCCTGGGAGGGGTTTCGAGTCTCGTTGGGCTTGAGATAGCCCTCGTGGCACGGCGTCGTGGTGCTCATGATCAGGCCGAAGTGGGCATCGTAGAGCCCGGTCGCCGGAGTCTTCGAGACGACCGAGTAGCCGCCCTCGACGACGTAGGGGTAGATGACCAGCAGCTGCTCGATGCCAGGGAGCCGCTTTTGGAACACCTCGCCCGTCGTCGCCAGGTTGCGGATCAACTCACCCAGATCGACCCGATTCGTCTCCAGGAAGTCGCGCAGCTGGTTGGCGGTGAAGGACCCGTTGTCGATGACCTTGCGCAGGTCAGCATCGGAGTTGGCGAAGGCCTGGGTGAAGACCGAGAGCTGGGATGCGAAGGTGCGCAACGCGCTGGTCGAGTCGACCTGCCCGTTCAAGACGACGTTGGAGTCCTCGATCAGGGCCGTGGTGACGTCGAAGTTGTCGTTGGCGGCCTTGATGAAGGAGTTGCCCGAGTCGATCAGCCGCTGCAGATCCTCGCCGGCGCCGCCGAATGCCGCGCCGATCTCCGTGACCGTGGTGCGCAATGCCTCCTGGTCGACCGACGACACCGTGTTGGAGAGGTTGGTGAGCAGCTGGTCGGTCTGGATGGGCAGCCGCGTGTCCGCCATCGCGATCTGGGAGCCTTCTTCGAAGTACGGCGCGTTGTCGGTCTTCGGCTGGAGCTCGACGTACTGCTCACCCACCGCGGAGCGGTTGCCGACCAGCGCGATCGCGTCTGCGGGGATCTTGTCGTTGTCGTTGTCGATGTCGAGGTAGACGTCCACGCCGTCGTCGGTCAGCTTGAGCTTGTCGACCCGCCCGATGCGCACGCCGCGGTAGGTCACCTCGCCGCCGGCGAAGATGCCGCCGGAGTCCTCGAAGTGGCCCACCACCGTGTAGGCATCGTCAACCACGATCCGGTCGAGCCGCGCGTAGCGGGCGCCGACGTAGGAGACGCCGACGAGGGTGATGATCACGAAGATCACCAGCTGGATCTTGGTGCGCCGGGTGATCATGGGTTCACCACCATCGGGGGGACCAGCAACGTGACGAGCCCCGGGTCGTAGGAGGCCATCAGCTGCTCCATCGTGGGTCCGCTAGTACCGCTGGGTGTGGAAGAACCAGGATCGAAGACAGCTCTACCGAGGAGCCCGCTGAGACCCAGCCCGCCCAGGACGCCGCCGACGCCCCGGTCCGGTAGGCCGAGCCCACCAAGACCACCAGTGGGGCCGTTGCCATTGCCGTTGTTGTTGGCGCCGAGGCCACCGAGCGTGCAGAGCAACGGCAGGTTGAGGCTGCGGCACAGCTGGTTGAGGATCCGCGAAGGGATGCTCGAGCAGTTACGAGCAGTCGGACGGTTGACGCACAACGTGAGCGCATCGCTGACGCCGGCGCACAAGTTCGGCAGCCCGAGCAGGTCGTCCAGGGACAGCCCGCCCGGAAGATTGCTCAGCGACGTGCACGGAATCCCCGGAAGGGCCGCCTTGGTCAGGTCCAGGTCGAGCTCGACCGACAGGTTCGTGAAGTCGCCCATGTGCAAGTTCCGGGCCACCTGAGGATCGCGCCCGACGACGTCGTCGACGAACGGGTAGGTCAGGAACACGTTGAAGGAGTTGACGAACGCGTCACCGGAGTTGGCGAGCTCGGTGAGCACCGGCTGCAGCTGCCTGAACGACTCGACGGTGCTCTGCTTCGAGGCCTGGATCACTCGGACCCCGACATCACCGAGCCGATTGAGCGCGCCCAGCATCTTGATCAGGTCTTCACGCTGGCTGTCGATCGACTCGAAGGCACTCGGCAGCTCGACCAACGCTGCGTCGATGGTGTCCTGCTGCTGACGCGCTGAGGCGCCCAGCCGGTTCAGGGACTCGATGGCGTTGACGATGTCGGTGCGGTTCTCGTCGAGCTGACCCACTAGGGAGTCGATCTGGGTGAGCACCGACTTGGCAGCGCCCTCGCGGCCCTCGAGCGCCAGGCTGAACTCGGTGGTGATGGTCTTCAGCTGCGCCACGCCGCCGCCGTTGAGCACCAGGCTCAACGCACCGAGCACCTCCTCGACCTCGGGGTTGCGGCCCGAGCGCTCGAGCGGGATGGTGTCCCCGTCGCCGAGCGTCCCCGTGCTCGCGCCCTCTGTCGGCGATGAAAGCGAGACGAACTTCTCGCCCAACAGGCTGGTCTGGCGGATCTCCGCAAGCGCGTTGTCCGGGAGGTCGGTGTCCTTACGGAGCTCCAGGGTGACCTTGGCGGTGTAGCCGTCGAGCTCGACATCGGTCACTTTGCCGACGTTGACCTCGTTGACCTTGACCGACGACAGGGGCACCAGGTCGAGCACGTCGCGGAACTCGACGGTGACGCTCATGGGGTCGTCACCGACGTCCGTGCCGCCAGGAAGCGGCAGTTGGTAGACGTCGAAGTCGCAGGCGCTGAGCACGAGCGAGCTGATCAGCAGGGCGGCTCCCGCGGCCACCTTCTTGCGCATCATCGGACCTCCACCAGGCCGTTCAGGGAGAGGTCGAACTTGCTGGGCTGCACCGGTTTCGTGTCTCCGTTGGTCGTGTCGCCGTAGCCGGCGCGCGGAGCCCCGGAGGACGGGTCCATCGCCTGGATGGAGTCGCAGATGGTGCCCTGCGGGTCGTTCGCGCTCACCAGTGCGCAGAGGTAGCGGGCCGGATCAGTCTCGATCTCGTGGAAGATGTTGCCGAGGTTCGCGTTGGTGTCCAGGGTGCCGGTATCGGGGTTGTAGGTCAGCGACAGGTTGCTGAGCGCGACCGGGGCGATCCGGAGGATCTGGTCGAGCTCGGACCGACGCTTGACCAGCACCTTGGCGAACCGGTTGAGGCCGGTGATGTTGCGGCCCAGCGAAGCCTTGTTCTCCTGGACGAACGTCCCGACCTGGGTCAGCGCGGTTGACAGGTTGCTCAGGGCTGCGGAGAGCTCGTCCGACTCGCCGGAGAGCATGACGGATACGTCGGCCAACGACCGGTTGAACTGGCGCACCGTGTCGTCGTTCTCAGCGAATGTCGACACGAAGCCTTCGAGCTCGGTGAGTGAGCCGAACAGCTCTTCCTTGTTGTTGTCGAACGTCTCGCTGAGCGTGGCGAAGTCTGTGAGCGTCTGGCGGAACTTCGCACCCTGGCCGCCGAAGTTCGCGGCTGTGGTCTCCAGCAGGTCGGTCAGAGCGCCGTTCGCGTTCGCACCGTCAGGGCCGAGCGCCACGTTGAGCCGGTCCAGGCTGGCGTAGATCTGGTCCAGCTCCAGCGGTACGGCGGTGAGGCTCTCGTCGAGGCTGATGTTGTCGGCCAGGACTTCGCCGTCGGTGTAGACGGGAGTGAGCTGGATGTAGCGGTCACCGACGATCGAGGGCGAGATGATCATGGCGTGCGCGTCGGCGGGAATCTTGATGTCGCCGTCGTAGGTCATCACCACCTTGACCCGGGTGCCTTCCGGCGTCACCTCGTCGATCGTGCCGACCGTGACGCCGAGCACCCGGACGTCGCTGCCGGCGTAGAGGGAGACAGTGCGGGGGAAGTAGGCGGTCAGGCTCTTCTCGCCGCCGCCACCGCTGAACATGATGATCGCGCCGGCCACGACCAGGGCCACGATGATGAAGGGCACGATCGCCCGTTGGAGGTAGCTCATCCGATGCCACCCCCGTTTCTCGGGTTGGGGACCGGGGGGAAGTTCTCGATGTAGGTGTCGAACCAGGGACCTGTGCCGAGCGTGTTGGTGAACACCCGGTAGAAGGGTTCCATCAGGCGCAGGCTGTTGTCGATGTTGTCCTGGTTCTTGTTGAGCACCGCGAGCACGTTCTCGAGATGAGCGAGTGCCGGCTTCAGGTCCGCTCGGCTCTGCGACACGAGTGCGGTCAGCTCTCTGGACAGGGTCGAGGTGGCGACGAGCAGGTTGTGTACCGCGTCACGGCGACCCACCAGCGCCCGGAAGAGCACGTCGGAGTCGCGCATCAGGGTCACGATGTCCTCGTCGCGTGCGTTGAAGACCGACGAGACGCTCTCAAGGTTCTTGAGCAGGGAGTTGATCTGCTTGTCCCTGGAGGCGACCGTCTCTGACAGGGCGGAGACGCCGCTCAAAGCATTCTTGAACTCCTCTGGCGTGTTCCGGGTCAGGTCGGCGAACGTGGTCAGCGATTCGGCCAGCTGGTCGGTGTCGATCTCGGCGGAGGTCTCGGCCAAGCCCTCGAACGCGTCGACGACGTCGAACGGGGACGACGTGCGCTCGACGGGAATTGTCGAATCTTTGTCGAGCTGACCGTCGCCCTCTGGTTCGAGGGCGATGTACATCGCGCCCAGCAGGGTCTTGACCTTGATGGCGGCGCGGGTTTGATCGCCGAACGTCGAGTCGGTCTTGACCTTGAAGCCAACCCTCACAACGCCGTCCTTGAGCTCGACGGAGTTGACCTTGCCCACCCGCACGCCGGCGATCCGCACCTCGTCATTGACCTTGAGTCCGCCGGACTCGGCGAAGGACGCGTAGTAGGAGTCGCCCCCACCGATCAGGGGCAGGTCCTGTGCACGGAAGGCGGCCAAGATGAGCAACACGATGGCGGCCAGGCTGGCGGCCCCGATGATCACGGGGTTGCGCTCGCGGAACGGCTTCATCCGAGATCACACCTATCGGCGGCGGTTGAGTAGTCGATCGGGATGGTGACGTTGGCCGGGAGCTGTACGCGGCCATGGAACTCGCACAGGTAGAAGTTGAACCACGAGCCGTAGATGGCCGTCCGCCCGACCTTGTTGAGCTTGATCGGAAGCACCTGCAGAGCTCGGTCGAGCTCCGCCTTGTTCCGGTCGGTGATGGCGGCGAAACGGCGCAGCTGCTTGATGTCCTCGACGAACGGTGCCCTGATTCCCTTGATCAACCCGGCAGTTTCCACCGTGAGCTCAGAGATGCCGTCGAGCGAGCCCAGAATCGCCTCCCGGTCATCTTTCAGCCCCGTGATCAGGTCGCGGAAGTTGATGATCAGGCTGCTCAGCTGGTCGTCGCGGTCGGCGAGGTGCTGAAGCACGAAGTCGAGGTTGTCGATCAGGTCGCCGATCACGGCGTCGCGGTCGGCGAGAGTCTGGGTGATGGACGCGGTGTGGCCCAACAGACTCTCGAGCGTGCCGCCTTCTCCCTGGAAGACCTGGACGATCTCGTAGGAGAACTTGTTGAGGTCATCCGGTGAGAGCGCCTCGAACAGCGGCTTGAAACCGTTGAACAGCACGGTGAGGTCGAGCGCCGCTGAGGTGCGGTCGACCGGGATGGTGTCGCCCTCCTCGAGCACGTCGGTCTCACCGGCGTCCTGGGTCAACGACAGGTAGCGCTGGCCGACCAGGTTGCGGTAGCGGATCGTGGCGTGGGTCGAGTCGTTGAGCCGAGTGCTGTCCTCCACGGAGAACGTCACTAGCGCCTGGGTGTCATCGACTATTTCGACTTTCCTCACGTAGCCGACCTTGACCCCCGCGATCCGGATGTCGTCGCCCTTCACCACCCCCGTGGCGTCGGAGAACTGGGCTTGGTACTCCTTGGACCCCGAGAACGAGATGTTGCCGATGGTGATCACCAGCAGGCCGGTCGCCAGAGTGGTGACCACCAGGAAGATGACCAGCCTGATCAGGTCACCGGTCGTTTTCTTGTCGAGGCGTGCCATCAGCGAACAGCCTCCCCGACCAGAGGACCCGCCAGCAAAGCACCGAGGTCGGAACCCTGGAATCCGCTCGCATCGAGCATCTGCCGGAGCACCGCCACATCGGCCGGGCTGCCTGAGTAGCGGTAGTCGCCGTCACCGAAGGCAGCCCGGGAGGTGCCCTTGCCGGTGGGGGTGTCGACGCCATCGTTGAAGTTGGGCTGGTGCCTCACCGGGTTGGACTGGCTCCAGGGCGGGTTCGGCAGGTGCAGGCAGTTGGGTCCGCGGTTCTCCGCGGTGCGCGGCTTGTCGGCCGGATTGTAAGCCCGGGGCTGGCGCGGCAGCGGCTCCAAGATGATGTGCAGGACGAACCCGCGGAATGCCTCCGCTTGCAGTTTGCCGACGTTCACCAAGCCCTGGGTCAGGCAGGGGAACTCGGTGGAGTAGCGCGCCAGCACGCGCAGCTGTGCGGCACTGGCCTTGCCGAGCCGGACCATGTCGTCACCGTTGTCGTCGAGGAAGGTGCGTGCGCTGTCGGAGAACGACGCGATGTCGGTGAAGAACGCGTGCAGCTGGGCCTCGCGCCCCTCAAGGGTCTGCGAGGTCGTGATCGTGTTCTGAAGGATCTGTGCCACCTCAGGCAGGATCTCGGCATAGGTGTTGGAGACCTGGGCGGTCAGCCTGAGGTCCTCGACGATGTCAGGGATCTGTGGGTTGATCCGCTTGAGGTACGCATCAACGGTCTCCAAGTTCTCGCCGAGCTGGTCGCCGCGCCCTTCGAGGGCCGTCGCAAGCGCGTTGAGGGTCATGTTGAGCTGCGCCGGCTGCACCGTGGTCAGCAGCGGGTAGAGGTCGTTGAGCACCTGCTCGACCTCCGTGCTCACAGCCGTGCGAGGAATGACGGTGGCCGAGGTGATGTGCTTCGAGGACGGGTCCTCGGGGATGATGAGGGAGACGTACTTCTCACCGAACAGCGTCTTGGGGACGATCGACCCGGTGACGTTCTCGGGAATGTCCTTCTCGTCGCCCTTGAAGATGCCGAGGGTGATCTCGGCGCCGTTGGCGGTCGACTCGGTGTTCAGCACCTCACCGACGATGACGCCACGGATCTTGACGTCGGCCCGCTCGGGGAGGTTGAGGCCGATGTTGTTGGTCCGGAGAGCGACCTTCTCGTAGTCGGTGAACTTCTTGGTGAAGATCGCGTTGGTCAGCCAGACCGCGCCCACCAACATGGCGAGGAAGATGATGCCCAGCACCCTGGGTCGGAAAATAGAGCTCACGCCGCTACCCCGCCAATCTGACGGTCGTCGTGGTGCCCCAGATGGCCATGGACAGCAGCAGGTCGACCACGTTGATGGCAACGATGCTCGTGCGGACGGCGTGACCCACCGCCACTCCCACTCCGGCGGGACCCCCGGATGCGGTGTAGCCGTGGTAGCAGTGGATCAAGATCACCAGGATGGCGAAGACGAGGACCTTCCCGAAGGACCACAAGACGTCACCGGGTGGCAGGAACTTGTTGAACGTGTCGTCGTAGGTGCCCGCGCTCTGTCCGAAGAACTGAGTGACCACGAGCCTGCTGGCGAAGTACGACGACAGCAGACCGACGACGTACAGCGGCACGATCGCGACCAGGCCAGCGATGATCCGGGTGGTCACCAGGAACGGCAGTGAGGGGACTGCCATCACCTCGAGCGCGTCGACCTCCTCGGAGATCCGCATCGCGCCGAGCTGGGCAGTGAATCCGCATCCCACGGTGGCGGCCAGGCCGATGCCGGCCACCAGGGGCGCGATCTCGCGAGTGTTGAAGTAGGCGGAGACGAAGCCGGCGAAGTTGGCCGTGCCGAGCTGGTTGAGTGCGGCGTAGCCCTGCAGGCCCACCTCGGTGCCGGTGAAGAAGCAGAGCCCGACGATCACGCCGACCGTGCCACCGATGACCGCGAGCGCGCCGGAGCCCAGGGTCACCTCCGCCAGCAGGCGCAGGATCTCCTTCTTGTAGCGACGCAGGGTGCGCGGCGTCCAAGCGAGAGCGCGCACGTAGAACGACAGCTCGTCGCCGAGCCTGTCGAGCATCTTGAGTGGCCGCTCGTAGACGGCCTTGATCGCGGACACGTCGTCAACCTGTCTTTGGAGGCACGAGCTGGAAGTAGATCGCGCTCATGATGAAGTTGACGAGGAACAGCAGCAGGAAGGTGATGACGACGGATTCGTTGACCGCGTCACCCACGCCCTTCGGGCCACCTTTGGCATTCATACCCTTGTACGAAGCGACGACTGCCGCGATCAGCCCGAACACCAGCGCCTTGGCCATGCCTTGCCAGAGGTCTGGTAACTGTGCGAGCGCGGTAAAGCTCGATAAGTAGGCCCCAGGTGTGCCGTCTTGGAGGACGACATTGAAGACGTAACCGCCGGCGACACCGACGACACTGACGAGCCCGTTGAGGAAGACCGCGACGAGCATGCAGGCCAGGACGCGGGGCACGACGAGCCGCTGGATCGGGTCGATACCGAGCACCATCATGGCGTCGAGCTCTTCACGGATCTTTCGAGCTCCGAGGTCAGCCGCGATGGCCGAGCCGCCGGCGCCGGCGATGAGGAGAGCTGTGGCGATCGGCCCCGCCTCGCGGACCACCGCGAGCACCGAGGCGGACCCGGTGAACGACTGGGCACCGAACTGCTTGATCAGGCCACCCACCTGCAGCGCGATGACCGCACCGAAGGGGATGGCGACCAGGGCGGTCGGGATGATCGTGACGGACGCGATGAACCAAGCCTGCTGCAGGAACTCCCGCAGCTGGAAGGGTCGCTTGAACAGGTTGCGCCCTACGTCAAGACCGAAGGCAAAGAGCTTGCCCGCAGTTCCGACAGGAGCCAGAACCCGTGTCGCCGTCGAAGATGCCACCGATGCCTTCCTTGCTCAGGAACCGGGCGCCATGGACATTTTGTCCTCGAATGAACCAGGAGGAGGAGTCACTCCGTTGTCGCGGCACCACGCGCCGGCCTCACGCTGGCTGCGCCGCGGGATTCCGTTGGAGGGCTCGAGCTGCATCGGGATCGACGGGAGGGGAGGCATCTCGATGTCCTTCTCCGCCTCGAGCTCGTCGGCATCCTTCTCCTCCGACATACCGATGGGGCCGACGGTCTGTGCGTTCAGGAACTGACGCACCACCGGCTCCTGCGAGCTGAGCAGCATCTCGCGAGGACCGAACATCGCGAGGTGCTTGTGGTAGAGCAAGCCGATGTTGTCGGGCACCGTCCGAGCGGTGTTGATGTCGTGGGTCACGATCAGGAACGTCGCGTCGATCTGCGCGTTCAGGTCGATGAACAGCTGGTTGATGAACGACGTGCGCACCGGGTCCAGACCCGAGTCGGGCTCGTCGACGAGCAGGATCTCCGGGTCCAGCACCAAGGCCCGCGCCAGACCGGCGCGCTTGCGCATGCCGCCCGAGATCTCACCGGGGAGCTTGTCCTCGGCGCCGAGCAGGCCGACCAGGTCCATCTTCTCCATGACCACGTCACGGATGTCGGACTCGGACTTCTTGGTGTGTTCGCGCAGCGGGAAGGCAACGTTGTCGTAGAGGTTCATCGAGCCGAACATGGCGCCGTCCTGGAACAGCACCCCGAACAGCTTGCGAATCTCGTAGAGCTCCTTCTCGGAGCAGGTCGCGATGTCGGTGCCCTCGATCATGATCGAGCCCTTGTCGGGCTTCAGCAGCCCGATCAACGCCTTGAGGAACACGGACTTGCCGGTACCCGAGGGGCCGAGCATGACGGAGACCTCGCCAGCCGGGATGGTCAGGGTGACGTCACCCCAGATGAGCTGCTTGCCGAAGGACTTGGACAGGTCCTCGACCTTGATCTCCACACCCATGCTGTTTCCTCCCTCGACCGCGGTTCATCGACCAGGTCCAGACTAAGTGTGGCGGTGCACACATCCCACTGATGAGTAACAACTGCGCTACCGCGGCGAGGTTACGCACATTTGAGCCGTACGTCACTCTCTGACGCCTACCGAGATCGAGCCGTGACACACGGCGCAGAACCTGCTACCCCGTGTAACGCAACAAGGAGCGGCTCCCCGGCGTACCAGGGAGCCGCTCTTGCGGTGGAACAGGTGCTGGTCGGTCAGGCAATCAGCTGACCGATCAGCAATGAGTCACTTGACGGTGACGGTGGCGCCGGCGCCTTCGAGGGCTTCCTTCGCCTTCTCGGCAGCGTCCTTCGCGACGCCTTCGAGGATCGGCTTGGGGGCGGCCTCGACCAGGTCCTTGGCCTCCTTGAGACCGAGGGACGTGAGCGCGCGCACCTCCTTGATGACGTTGATCTTCTTGTCGCCGGCAGCTTCGAGGATGACGTCGAAGGTGTCCTGCGCAGCGTCCTCGTCGGCGCCGCCAGCGGCACCGCCAGCGGCCGGCGCGGCGGAAACCGCGACCGGAGCAGCGGCAGTCACGCCGAAGGTCTCTTCGAACTGCTTCACGAACTCCGAGAGCTCGATCAGCGTCATCTCTTTGAACGCGTCGAGCAGCTCGCCGGTGCTGAGCTTCGCCATGGTGGCGTTTCCTTCCATTCGCATGAGCCCGCCGCCGGTTAGCGGGGGCCGGTTTTCGTTATTTCAGGTGGTGTACGTCGGCCTGGGTCAGGCCTCGGTGGTTTCGCCCTCGTCGGAGACCTCAGCAGCGGGCTCCTCGGTGGGAACCTCCTCCGCAGCGGCCTCGTCAGCGGGGGCCTCGACCGCGGGCTCCTCGGGGGAGTCCTCGGCCGGTGCCTCCTCGGCGGCCACCGGCTCGGAGACAGACTCCGTGCCAGCACCACCTGCGAGGATCGTGGGGTCCTGCTCGGCCTTCGCCTGCAGCGCGCCGGCGAGCCGGGCAGCCTGGGCGAGGGGGGCGTTGAGCAGGTAGACGGCCTGGCTGAGCGAAGCGAGCATCGCGCCCGCCAGCTTGCCGAGCAGCACCTCGCGGGACTCGAGGTTCGCCAGCTTGGCGATCTCGTTCGCGTCGAGCGGCTGGCCGTCGAGAATGCCACCCTTGATGACCAGGGTGGGGTTGGCCTTGGCAAAGTCACGCAGACCCTTGGCCGCCTCGACGACGTCGCCATTGATGAAGGCGATCGCGGTCGGACCGGTGAGCAGGTCGTCGAAGCCATCGATGCCCGCCTCCTTGGCGGCGAGCTTGGCCAGCGTGTTCTTGACCACGGCGTAGCTTGCGTTCGCACCGAGGGAGCGGCGAAGTGCCTGCAGCTCCTTGACGGTGAGCCCGCGGTACTCGGTCAGCACGGCACCGGCGGCGTCGTTGAACGACTCGACGATCTCCGCGACGGCGGCCTGCTTGTCTGCCCGCGCCATGGGTCTCCTTCCGAACATCTCTGAGGGAGACCGCCGCGCCCGGTGCCCCGGAATGACGAACGCCCTGAGCGCAAGGCTCAGGGCGTCTGACTTCTGCAACGGCGTACGTTGCGGGTCATGCTCTGTCCCCTGCGCAGGTCGTCCGCTTTTCTCCGGCGGAACTTTCGGTCGAGCTGCTGTTGCAGCATGACAACCGGCGGTCTCTGGTTACGAGCAGAAGACTACGGGTCGTCCTCGCCCCTCGCCAAATCCTGACCGCAAGCACAACGCCCCGGCCACCCCAAGGGGTGACCGGGGCGCCGACAGCGCGGGGTGACTCAGGCCTGGCCCTCGTCCTCCGCTGCCACGTTCTTCACCCGGTTGGGGTCGACCTGGACGCCGGGGCCCATGGTCGTCGAGACGGTGACCTTCTTCAGGTAGCGGCCCTTGGAGCTGGACGGCTTGAGCCGCAGCACCTCCTCGAGAGCCGCGGCGTAGTTCTCAGCAAGCTGGGCCTCGGAGAAGGACGCCTTGCCGATGATGAAGTGCAAGTTGGAGTGGCGGTCGACGCGGAACTCGATCTTGCCGCCCTTGATGTCCGCAACCGCCTTGGCGGGGTCGGGGGTGACCGTGCCGGTCTTCGGGTTCGGCATCAGGCCGCGAGGACCGAGCACCCGGCCCAGACGGCCGACCTTGCCCATCATGTCGGGGGTCGCGACGACGGCGTCGAACTCGAGCCATCCGCCGTTGACCTTCTCGACCAGCTCGTCGCCACCGACGACATCGGCGCCGGCCTCACGGGCGGCTTCGGCCTTGTCGCCGACGGCGAAGACGAGGACGCGGGAGGTCTTGCCGGTGCCGTGGGGCAGGTTGACGGTGCCGCGGATCATCTGGTCGGCCTTGCGCGGGTCGACCCCGAGGCGCATCACGACGTCAACGGTCTCGTCGAACTTCTTCTTGCTGCCGGCCTTGGCGATCTTGATCGCGGCCAGCGGCGCGTACAGCTCGTCCTTGTTGAAGGAGTCGGCCGCCGCGCGGTAGGTCTTGCTGCGCTGCATGTCTGGTTCTCTTTTCTTCCAGTCGTGGTCTAGGTGAGCCAGCGCGGCTCTGCCACTGAGGTTGTTCGGTAACTGATGCGGGGTGCTACTCCGTGGAGACACCCATGGAACGGGCGGTGCCCTCGACGATCTTCATCGCGGCATCCACGTCGTTGGCGTTGAGGTCGGGCAGCTTCGTCTCAGCGATCTCGCGGACCTGAGCCTTGGTCAGCTTGCCGACCTTCTCCTTGTGCGGGACCCCGGAGCCCTTCGACAGCCCGGCAGCCTTCTTGATCAGCTCGGCGGCCGGAGGGGTCTTGGTGATGAAGTCGAACGTGCGGTCCTCGTAGATGGTGATCTCGACGGGGATGACGTTGCCGCGCATGGACTCGGTCTGGGCGTTGTAGGCCTTGCAGAAGTCCATGATGTTGACGCCGTGCGGGCCGAGGGCCGTTCCGACGGGGGGAGCCGGGGTAGCGGCCCCGGCCTGGAGCTGCACCTTGACGAGTGCAGCGACCTTCTTCTTGGGAGGCATCTTCGTAGTTCTCTTTCTCTCTCGTGGTCATGACGAGGACGAGTGCCGTCCTCTGCCACCTGGTGTTGCGGCTGTGTTGCTGCTTCAGACCTTCTGGATCTGGCTGAAGCTCAGCTCGACCGGAGTTTCCCGGCCGAAGATCTCGACGAGGGCCTTGACCCTCTGCGACTCCGCGTTGATCTCGGTGATCGTCGCGTGGAGCGTGGCGAACGGGCCGTCGACGACCATGACCGAGTCGGACACATCGAAGTCGGCGACCTCGATCTGCTTCTTCGCAGTGGTGCCGCCTCCGGGCGTCGAGGTACCGGCTGCGGCTGCCTCGGCCTCCGCCGTGGCGACCACGGCAGGGGCGAGCATGTTCTCGACCTCGTCCATGGTCAGCGGCACAGGCTGGTGCAGGTGGCCGACGAACCCGGTCACCGACGGCGTGTGGCGCACGGCGGACCAGGACTCGTCGGTGAGGTCCATCCGGACCAGGACGTAACCCGGGAGCGAAGGCTTGCTGCGGGTGCGTCGCTGACCGTTCTTGATCTCGACGACGTCCTCGATCGGGACCACGATCTCGTGGATGTAGTCCTCCATGTTCAGCGACGTCCGACGGTTCTCGAGGTTGGCCTTCACCCTGTTCTCCATGCCGGAGTAGGTGTGGACCACGAACCAGTCACCGGGCTTCGCCCACAGCTCACGACGGAAGGCCTCAAGGGGGTCGTTCTCATCCGGCTGGACGGCGTCGGAGTCGGCGCCGGCGTCCTCGCCCGCGTCGGCCTCGTCGACCGGCTCCTGGGTGATCTCGTCGGCGACTTCCTCGGCGCTGGCCACGACCTCGTCGACCGGCTCCGCGGTCGCAGCGTCGTCGGTCGACTCGTCGTCGACGGCGACCTCTGCTGGGGCGGTGCCCTCCGGCGCACCCTCGGTGGCCTCAACAAGCGCCTCGTCGACAGGCTCCTCCGCGGCTACGGGGTCAACGGGGTCGACTGGGTGCTCCTCGACCTCGGAGGGAATCTCCTGGTCGTGCTGCTGCGACACGTGCTGCTCCATCAGTTGCTGTTGCGGTGGTAGGCGGGCCAAGTGGCCATGCCTCCAAGGGGTCTACAGGATTACGTCTGGCTCGGACCGGTGAAGACCTCGAAGGCCAGCTTGCCGAGGCCCAGGTCGAGCATCGAGATGAGCGCCATCATGAAGATCACGAACACCATGACCACGATGAAGTAGGTGATCAGCTGCTCCTGGGTCGGGTAGACCACCTTGCGCAGCTCGGCCACCACCTGGCGGTAGTACGTCGGGATGCTGGTGCGCTTGTGCGCGTCGCCGGCCTTGCCGTCCTTGGGACCGCGGACCGCGCTGCTGTCCGACACAGCCGTTCACCTCTCGTCGTGGACTCTCGTTAATGGATGTTCGTCTTCCTGCAGGGCACGAGGGACTTGAACCCCCAACCTTCGGTTTTGGAGACCGATGCTCTGCCAGTTGAGCTAGTGCCCTCCGATGTCCTCCGCCCGGGCCAGCCCACTTCTGGGCATGGCAAAGCCTTGGGGAATCCACCAAAACGGGAGTCTACGGCCAACTCGAAGGCCGAGTCCAAACGGATGACGACGAGCACGACCGTCCGGACAGCCGGTCAGGACAAACCTGGGTGAGATCGTCTTCTGCGCACGCCTACGATGGCAGACATGTCGGAGCCCCCAGCAGCCACAACCGCCAGCACCCCGCGAGACCGCCGGGTTTCCCGTCGGATCGGCGCTATCGCCGAGTCGGCGACGCTCAAGGTCGACGCGAAGGCCAAGGCGCTGAAGGCGGACGGCCGGCCGGTCATCGGTTTCGGTGCCGGCGAGCCGGACTTCCCGACGCCCGACTACATCGTCGAGGCGGCCGTCGCGGCGTGCAAGGACCCCAAGAACCACCGCTACACACCTGCGGGTGGCCTACCCGAGCTGAAGCAGGCGATCGCCGCCAAGACCAAGCGCGACAGCGGCCTGGACGTCGAGCCGGCCCAGGTGCTCGTCACCAACGGCGGCAAGCAAGCCATCTACGCCGCCTTCGCCGCCATGATCGACCCCGGCGATGAGGTGATCGTGCCCGCGCCGTACTGGACGACGTACCCAGAGGCGATCCAGCTGGCCGGTGGCGTGCCGGTCGACGTGCTGGCCGACGAGACCCAGGACTACAAGGTGACCGTCGAGCAGCTCGAGGCGGCCCGCACCGAGCGCACCAAGGTCTTGCTGTTCGTCTCACCGTCCAACCCGACCGGATCGGTCTACACCTCCGAGGAGATCCGGGCGATCGGCCGATGGGTCGAGGACCACAACCTGTGGGTGCTGACCGACGAGATCTATGAGCACCTCGTCTACGACGGCGTGGAGACCGGCTCGATGCCAGTGCTGTGCCCTTACCTGCAGGACAACTGCGTCGTGGTCAACGGCGTCGCCAAGACCTACGCGATGACCGGCTGGCGGGTCGGCTGGATGATCGGTCCCAAGGACCTGGTCAAGGCAGCCACCAACCTCCAGTCCCATGCCACCTCCAACGTCGCCAACGTGGCGCAGCGCGCGGCGATCGCTGCGGTGGAGGGCGACCTGACCGCCGTCGACGAGATGAAAGCGGCCTTCGACCGGCGGCGCAAGACCATCGTCTCGATGCTCAACGAGATCGAAGGCGTGGTCTGCCCGACCCCCACCGGCGCGTTCTACGCCTACCCGTCCGTGAAGGGCCTGCTCGGCAAGGAGCATGCCGGCCAGCAGATCGACACCAGCGCAGAGCTCGCCGAGTTCATCCTGGACACCGCCGAAGTGGCCGTGGTGCCCGGCGAGGCCTTCGGATCGCCCGGCTACCTCCGGCTGTCCTACGCGCTTGGTGACGACGACCTCGTCGAGGGGATCACGCGGCTCCAGAAGTTGTTCTCCTGAGGGTGTCGGGGCACGTCGCTGACCCTCCTCAGCTCTCCGCCACCGAGATGGATCATCGCGACCTGCGCCGGCTGCCCAAGGCCCACCTGCACCTTCACTTCACCGGCTCGATGCGGCATGGCACCCTGCTCGAGCTCGCCGAGCGTGATGGCATCTCGTTGCCCGACTCGCTGGTCGAGGAGTGGCCGCCGACGCTGCGGGCGACCGACGAGAAGGGCTGGTTCCGCTTCCAGCGCCTCTACGACGTCGCGCGGTCGGTGCTCCGGACCGAGGGCGACGTGCGCCGCCTGGTCCTGGAGGCCGCCGAGGACGACGTACGTGATGGCGGACGGTGGCTGGAGATCCAGGTCGACCCGAGCGGGTACGCCGCCAAGTTCCATGGCATCACCGCCTTCACCGACCTGGTGCTCGACGCGGTCCGCGACGCCGAACAGCGCACCGGACTCGGCATGGCGGTCGTGATCGCCGCCAACCGCACTCGCCACCAGCTCGACGCCCGCACGTTGGCCCGCCTGGCGGCGCAGTACGTCGGCCGCGGAGTGGTCGGGTTCGGGCTGTCGAACGACGAGCGACGTGGGGTGACCGCGGAGTTCGCGGGCGCCTTCGCGATCGCCGAGCGGGCCGGCCTGATGCTCACCCCCCACGGCGGAGAGCTGGTCGGGCCCGACAGCATCCGCACCTGCCTCGACGTGTTGCACGCGAACCGTCTCGGACACGGTGTGCGCGCCGTCGAGGACGCTGAGCTGCTGGACCGGATCGTGCAGGCCGGGGTCGCACTCGAGGTGTGTCCGGTCTCCAACGTGGCGCTCGGCGTCTACTCCGACCTGACCTCGGTGCCGCTGCCCACGCTGCTGGACGCAGGTGCGACTGTGGCCCTCGGTGCGGACGACCCGCTGCTCTTCGGGTCGCGACTTGCTGCGCAGTACGCCACGATGCGCGCCGCCCACGACCTCTCCGACGCAACGCTCGCCGAGCTGGCCCGGATGTCGGTCCGGGCGTCGCGGGCCCCGGACGACACGAAGTCCACCGTCATCGCCGACATCGACGCGTGGCTCGCGGCAGAGCCTGGGACCATGGCCTCATGAGCGGAACCAATCCCGAGGAGACACCGGGCCAGCAGCCGAGCTGGGAGAACTACCAGCAGCCGTCGACGCCGTCGTACCCCCCGCCTTCCGAGGGCCAGCGACAATACGGCCAACCCCCGTACGGCCAGGCTCAGCCTGGCTGGTCGCCGTACGGCCAGGGCCTCACGCCGCACCCTCGAGCCACCTCCGCGATGATCCTGGGCATCGTCGCGCTAGCCGGCACCTTCGTCTGCGGCTTCCTGTGCGTGCTCGGCCCCTTCGCGTGGGCCAAGGGCGCGAAGGTGCGCAGAGAGATCGACGCCGAGCCCCAGCGGTGGAGCGGCCGCGGCGAGGCCACCGCCGGCTACGTGATGGGGATCGTCACCACGGTCCTGATGATCCTGATCGTGGTGCTCGTCGTGCTCGGCTCGATGCTGCTCATCGCCGGCAGCGCCAGCGTCAGCTAGGTGTCGTCACAACGAGCAGCCGACCAGCACCGGCTCGTTGACCAGCCTGATGCCGTATGCCGCCTCCACGGTGTCCCGCAGCTCACGGGCCAGTAGCAACAGGTCGTCGGTGGTGCCCGGTCCGCGGTTGGTCAGGGCAAGGGTGTGCTTGGTGGACAGGGCCACCCGGTCGTTGCCGTAGCCCTTGGCGAAGCCGGCCTGCTCGATCAACCAGGCCGCGCTCGTCTTCACTCCCTCGTCGGTCGGCCAAGCGGGAGCACCATCGGGGACCTGCCCGGGAGCGACGACCGGGTTGGTGAAGAACGACCCTGCGCTCCAGGTGTCGTGATCGGTGTCGTCGAGCACCATGCCCTTGCTGCGTCGCAGCTCCAGCACCGCCTGCCGCACGTCGGCGGCCGGCGCGCGCTGGCCGACCTCGATGCCAAGGGTGCGAGCGAGCTCGGCGTACGCGACGGGCGCGCCAAGGTCGCCGTGGGCGAGCTGAAAGGTCACGCTCAGCACGACGTGGCGGTCCGGATCGGCCTTGAACCTGGACGTTCGGTAGCCGAAGCCGCAGTCGGCGTTGGCGAACCTGCGGATGCCCCTCAACCTGCGGTCCCACACGCGGACCGATGCGATGACCTGGGCGACCTCCTGGCCGTAGGCGCCGACGTTCTGGATGGGTGTTGCTCCGACCAGACCGGGGATGCCGGCGAGGGCTTCGATGCCGACCCACCGACGATCGACCGCGGTGGCCACGAACCCGTCCCAGGCCTCACCAGCGGCGACGGTGACCATGACTCCTCCGCAGGACGGGTCGTCATCGACGTTGTCGGGCTCCACCCCAGAGGTTGCGACTCGCACCACGGTGCCCCGGAAACCCTGGTCGGCGACGACGAGGTTGCTACCACCACCGAGCACCAGGCACTGCTCACCGGCCTCATCGGCGGCAGCCACCGCCGCGACCAGCTCGTCCTCGGTGCGCACCGTGACGAACCGGTCGACGGGGCCACCCAGCCGCAGGGTGGTGTGCTCCCTGAGCGACTCAGGCACGGACGACGGCCTTGGGCATGCCAAGCACTTTCTGACCGTCACAGGTGACCGTCAGGGCGATCGTGGTGAGTCCATCGTCGGTGCTCTTCACCTCGCCAGCGACCGCTATCTCGACCGCCCCGTCGGAGGGTACGACGACCGGCTGGGTGAACTTGCAGCCGAGGCTGACCACCTCGGCTCCGGGGAACCACTCGCCGACGGCCCGCGCGGCCAGCGCCATCGTGTACATGCCGTGTGCGATCACGCCAGGTAGCCCGACGCTGGTCGCGACGGCGTCGTCCTGGTGGATCGGGTTGTGGTCACCGCTCGCCTCGGCGTATCGCACCAGGTCAGCGCGGGTGATGGCGTAGGTGTGCGCGGCCAGGCTCATGGACCGGCCCCCGTGTGCACCAAAGTCGCGCCAGCGGTGCACACCACCACACCGTCGGGATCGGTGACCGCGCTGGTGGTGCTGATGATGTCGGCGCCTCCGATCTGTCGAAGGCCGGCAACGGTCAACGTCGCGGTGAGCACGTCGCCGGGGACGATCGGTCGTGCGTAGGCGAACTTCTGCTCGCCGTGGACGATCCGGAACAAGTCGACTTCCTCGGCTTCGAGGAAGGCGTTCATGGCGTCGAAGGCCAGCACGATCGGGAACGTCGCGGGAGCCTGACCCCCGTCGTAGGTGCTTCCCGTGGCGGCCGCGAACTCACGCAGCTTCTCTTCGGACACCACATAGGGTCGAGTGGGTGGGAAGGCGCGGCCGACGAGCGACTGGTCGACTGGCATGCCACCAACCTAGACGACCGCGGCTCGCCTACGTCGTCGCGCTCCTCCTCCTCGGCTCCGGCTGCACCGGCTCGGCCGACGAGCCCGATCGGGATAGGGCCGGCCCCGCGAAACGCGCAACCAGGACGCCTGCGGTCCCCCTGCCTTCGCTGACGTGCGGGGCGATGCTTGCCGCGGGCCCAGGCGAACTTCATCCCGCACCGCCTCGCCAACAGCGCCTCGGCTCCGCCTGCACACCCGGAAAATGACGCTGACCCGTCAGAAGTACTTCTGACGGGTCAACCTGGAAAGCGCTGGGTCAGCGGGTTTCCTTGTGCTCGGTGTGCTTGCGGCAGCGGGGGCAGAACTTCGCCAGCTCGAGACGGTCGGGGTCGTTGCGGCGGTTCTTCTTGGTGATGTAGTTGCGCTCCTTGCAGTCCACGCACGCGAGCGTGATCTTGGGGCGAACGTCGGAGCTTTTGCTGGCCACGGGAAGTCCTTCTGCTGGAAAGTTTCTGAGTCTTGTCGCTGGGCTGTAGCGGGGGCGGGACTCGAACCCGCGACACCACGATTATGAGTCGTGTGCTCTAACCACCTGAGCTACCCCGCCAAGAGTAGGTGCAGATCCGCACCAGAGCCCCTTTACGGAATCGAACCGTAGACCTTCTCCTTACCATGGAGACGCTCTGCCGACTGAGCTAAAGGGGCAACGACGGAGAACGATACACAGGGGGATCGAGGATCGAGAAATCGGTTCACGAGGCTCGATTTCCCCCGTCTGAGCGGGCTGTCCGACCGATCAACAGGTCGCGAGGATCTCGCCGTGCAGCAGCGCGATCCAGCCGTCCGGGTCCTCGGTCCAGGCGAGCCAGGCACCCGAGATGGCCTCCAGCTCGGCACGGGTGGACAGTCCCTCGGCGAGCAGCTGGTCGGACAGCGCCGAGGTGAGGATCCGATCGGCCCACATGCCGCCCCAGTAGGCCCGGTCGACGGCCTCGGTGAAGCACCAGGTGCTCGCGGTCGCCGTCACCTGCTCGAAGCCGGCTTCGTGGGCCCAGGCCTTCAGCCGGCGCCCCGCGTCCGGCTCACCGCCGTTGGCCCGCGCCGCCGCCTGGTAAACCTCCATCCAGCGATCCAGCTCGGCGTGCTGCGGATGCCAGGCGAAGGCCCGGTAGTCGCTGTCCCGCACGGCCACCACACCTCCGGGCCGGCACACACGGCGCATCTCGCGCAGCGCCTGCACCGGGTCGGCGACGTGTTGCAGCACCTGATGGGCGTGCACGACGTCGAACGAGTCGTCGGGCAGGTCGAGCGCGTGCACGTCGCCGACCACGAAGTCAGCAGCGATCTCGCGGCGGCCGAGCTCGGCGCGGCTGAGCGCCAACGCGTCGTCGTTGGCCTCCAGGGCAGTGACCCGGCCGGGTAGCACGCGCTCGGCAAGGTCGGCGGTGATCGTGCCCGGGCCGGCGCCGATGTCGAGCAGTCGCTGACCCCGGCGCAGCTGCGGCAGGAGGTACGCCGCGGAGTTCTCCGCCGTACGCCAGCGATGCGACCGAAGCACCGCCTCGGAGTGCCCATGGGTGTACTTCGGCGCCGCGGTCACGGTGCGGTGATCTTGGCGAACGGCGCAGCTTCCTCGAGCTCGAAGGCCAGCTCCAGCAGCAGCGCCTCGCGGCCCGCGCCCGCGGCAAACATCATCCCCATGCGGCAGCCCACCGGCTGTCGTCGCCAGCGGAAGCGAGATCGCCGGATCACCGGAGATGTTCTGGAACGGAGTGAAGGCCACCCAGTCGAGCAGCCCCTCCAGGATGGTGTCGTAGTCCTGCGTCGGATCGAGGTGGCCGACCCGCGGGGTCTCGTGAGCGAGCGTCGGCGTGAGGGCGACGTCGTACCGCTGGTAGTAGGCCGCCGCTGCGCCTGGAGCCGCTTCAGCCGTCGGATGGCGCCGGGGATCCGGTGCAGGTTGCGCTGGGCGTGGGCGACCAGCCCCAGGGTGAGGTTGTCGTGGCGACTCTTGTCGAACGTGCGCCCGTGGGCGCGTCGACCGGTGCGGATCAGGAACATCGCCGTCATCGCCCAGTAGAGCAGGAAGTCGTCGGGGAAGGTCTCGGAGACCGGAGCGTCCGCCTCGACCACCGTGTGGCCCATCTCCTCGAGCAGCCGGGCGGTCTTCATGGTGAGGTCGGTGACGTCGGGATCGGCGCCTCGACCGACGCCCGCCGTGTGCACGCCGATCCGGAGCCGTTTGCGACCTGGGCGGGTGATGTCGCCGACGGGCGGTAGCGCCAGCGCACGGTAGACCTTCTCCGCCTCGCGGAAGAAGGCCGCGGTGTCTCGCACCGAGCGGCTGACCATGCCGTCCGAGACGATCCGGATCGGCTGGTCACGCATCATCTTGTCCTGGGCCAGCCGGTCGCGCGTCGGCTTGAGCCCGACCAACCCGTTGACCGAGGCGGGGATCCGGATCGATCCGCCGCCGTCGTTGGCGTGGGCGACCGGCACCGCGCCGGCGGCGACCAGCGCGGCTGAGCCGGACGAGCTCGCGCCCGCGATGTGGTCGGTGTTCCACGGCGTACGAACCGCGCCCAGTCGAGGGTGCTCCGCCGCCGCGCTGTATCCGTACTCGGAGAGCTGGCTCTTGCCGAGCGGGATCAGCCCGGTCGCCAAGAACATCCGGGCGAAGTCGCCGTCCTTCTTGGCCGGGTGGCCGACCCACGAGTCGGCCCCCTGCATGGTCGGCATGCCGGCCACGTCGACGTTGTCCTTGACCAATGTCGGTACGCCGGCGAAGTAGCCGCCGCGGGGATCGCGTGCCTCGGCGCGGGCGCGGTCGTAGGCGGTGAATGCCATGCCGTTGAGCTGGGGGTCGACCTGCTGCACGCGAGCGATCGAGGCGTCGACCACCTCCCGCACCGAGACCTTGCCTGCGTGCAGGGCCTCGACCAGCCCCACCGCATCGAGATCACCGAGGGCGTCGTCACCGAAAGCATGCACACGGGTCATGGGCTCAAAGTTACCGGCGAGGAACCGCCGCGGCGCGCGGGCTCACGATGTGGCCGCCGAGCAGTGTGGTGAGTCCGAGGGACAGCGGGTGATTGGCGGGTCCGGGCCTAGAGCAGCACGGCGACCAGCACCGGAACCACCAGGCTCACCGCGACGGCGGTCAACCCCATCGAGAGACCAGCGAAGGCACCCTCGGTCTCGTCGTCGTGCAGCATCCGAGAGGCGCCGATGCCGTGGGAGACCGCACCCTGCGCGAGACCCCGCGCCAGATGACCGCGCACCCGAAGCAGCGTGAGCACGCGAGGCCCGGCCACCGCACCGAGGATGCCGGCCATGATGGCCAGCACCGCCGCGAGCGGAGCAATCGCGTCGGCTCGTTCGGCGATCGCTATCGCGACCGGCGTAGTTGCTGCCTTGGGGGCCAGCGTCCGGGCGAGCAGCTCATCGCCGCCCAACGCCCGCACCAGCACGATGGCGCTGCCGACGGAGACCACCGCTCCGAGGGTGACGGCGACCAGCAGTGGGAGCACGTGGCCGGTGAGGCGATGGGCGTTGCGATGCAGCGGCACCGCGAGCGCCACCGTGGCCGGTCCGAGCAGGAAGGCAATCAGCTCGGTGCCGGACCGGTAGTCCGCGTAGTCGATGTCCAGCAGGGTGATCACCGGCGCGATGATCACGATCGCGACCAACACCGGTTGCGCCAGGGAGTGACCACCGGTGCGGTCACGGAGCTCACGGCCCACCCGGTAGGCCGCCAACGTGAGGAGCAGGAAGAACACCGGCGAGTGGACGGCCCACTCCCACGTCTCCTCCAGCCGGCTCATCGGTTGTCGCCAGCCGCGTGGCGTGGGCGGACGAGCAGCGTGACGGTCCAGCCCACGACGGCCAGGCCGAGCAGCCAGGAGACCGAGACCGCTACCGCGATCGGCAGCGCCTCGTCGCGCAGCGTCGCTGTGTAGGCGACCACACCGACACCGGCGGGCACGAACATGAGCTGGAGGTGACGCAGCAGGCCGTCGGCCGCGCGGACCACTGTGGCGTCGTCACCGGCGCGGCGTACGCGAAGCAGGACGAAGAGGATCAGCATCCCGACCACCGGACCGGGCACCGGCACGTCGGTGAGCCGGACCAGCACCTCACCGACGAGCTGGCAGGCCAGCAGCCAGGTCAGTCCCGTGATCACACCGGACATGGTCGCCTATACGGGGGTCAGCTGCCGCGGCGGTGGCAGCCCACGAGATGCGGGTCGAAGATGCCGATCGCCTCCATCAGGGCATACATCGTGGTCGGCCCGACAAAGGCGAAGCCCTTCTTCTTCAGTGCCTTCGACAACGCTGCCGACTCAGCCGAGGTGGTCTCCATGTCGTCGGTCACGCGCCACGTCGGCGACTCGGCTGGAGCGAACGAGGAGACGAACGCCTCCAGCCCCTCCTGTTCGCGCAGCGCCACGGTGGCTCGCGCGTTGGTGATCGCAGCGTCGATCTTCAGCCGGTTGCGCACGATGCGCGGATCCAGCATCAGACGGGCCCGGTCAGCATCCTCGAAGGCTGCGACTCGGTCGGCGTCGAACCCGAGAAACACCTCACGGAACGCCTCGCGCTTGTTGAGGATCGTCGCCCAGGATAGGCCGGACTGGAAGGCCTCCAACGTCAGCCGCTCGAGGTACGCCGGCTCGCCACTGACGGGGTTGCCCCACTCCTCGTCGTGATACTCGCGCATCACTCCCGGGCCACCGGCCCACGGGCAGCGGGCGACGCCGTCCTCACCGATCACCGGTCCCATGCGCGGCATCCTGCCCGACGTCGCCGACAGCTCTCGCGCAGGAAGTGCCGGCGCCGGGGGGTCGATCGAGCTCGGCAGCTACTTGTCAGTGCCGTTCCCTCAGCCGGGCGTTGGGCAGCGCAGGCGCTGGGATCGGCGGGCTTGGGTCGGCAATCGGAATGCCGAACCGTCCATCGCGCAGGTGCGCCCCGTCGATCTGGCTCTGCCAGGCCTCGCGAAAGGACACGATCTCCTCGTGGCTGCGACCGATGAAGTTCCACCACATCACGATCGACTCGCCGAACGGCGGTCCACCGAGCACCAGCACTCGCGTCGGCTCCGCATGCGCTGTCACCTCGATGTGGTCACGGCCTGCCGGCACGTAGGCGAGCTCGGCCGGCTTCGTCTCGCGGCCGGCCACCGTCAGCATCCCCGAGTCCACGAGCACTCCATGCTCGAAGGATCCGTCGACGTCGATCGTGACCGAACAGCCGGCGTCGACCACCAGCTCCGCACCGAGCAACGGGGTATGCGTCGTCACCGGCGAGGTGTCGCCCAGCAACGAGCCCAGGAAGACCAAGGACCTCCAGCCCGAACCCGTGACCAGGTTCGGCTCGTAGTGCTCGAAACCCGGGTCGGCATCGCGGGTGGCGTCGGGGAGCGCGACCCACAGCTGCACCCCGTGCAGCGCGCTGGTGGCCGGCGTGGAGACCTCCGAGTGGCTGATGCCGCGGCCGGCGGTCATCAGGTTCACCTCGCCCGGTCGCACCATCGCTCGGTGCCCGGCACTGTCGCGGTGCTCGATCTCCCCTTCGAACAACCAGCTCACCGTCTGCAGTCCGGTGTGCGGATGTGGGGGCACGCTCATGCCGCCGGTGTCGGCAACCAGGTCCGGTCCGTAGTGGTCGACGAAGCACCATGCGCCGATCAGGGAGCGCTGCCGCTGCGGGAGGGTGCGTCGTACGCTCATCGCCCGCAGCCCGCCCAGCGGCACGTCGCGGGGAGTCAGGATCTCCAGGTCGTCCGACGGCTCGGCCGCACAGGTCACCTCGTCAGGCCGCTTCTCAGGGTTGCTCATGCCGATATCGTCTCGCCGCGGACCGGCCCCTGGGGCGAACCTCTTCGGGATTCATTGCTTCCGGCCGTTGCACATCGTCAGCTGAGCTGCACGGGATCGGTGCTGCGCTTGTCTCCCGACCCCCCAGAGTCTGCGCCGGCAACGGAGGCGTCACTGACCTCTCGCCTCCGGTCGCCGTTCGGAGGCTCGAGCCGCACGATCACCGACTTGGAGGTCGGAGTGTTGCTCCCCTCGGCCGTCGACTCCAGCGGCACCAGCGGGTTGGTCTCCGGGTAGTACGCCGCCGCGCAACCGACCGGCTGTTCGTAGGCGACGATCCGGAAGTCAGGCGCTCGTCGCTCCGAACCGTCGGTCCACTCGCTGACGAGGTCGACCAGGTCGCCGTCGACGTGGCCGAGGTGCTTGATGTCGTCGGGGTGGACGAAGACCACCCTGCGGCCGCCCTTGACCCCTCGGTAGCGGTCGTCGAGCCCGTAGATCGTGGTGTTGAACTGGTCGTGGGAGCGCAACGTCTGCAGCAGCAGGCGGCCCTCGGGCACCTCCAGGATCTCCAGCGGGCTCACCGTGAACAGCGCCAGGTCGTGCTTGGTGGCGAACGTCCGCGAGTCGCGGGGTGGGTGCGGCAGCACGAAGCCGCCGGGCTGATCCACCTTCTCGTCGTAGGCCGCACAACCGGGCACCACGTTGGCGATCCGGCGACGGATGGCTCGGTAGTCGGAACGGAAGTCGGCCCAGGGGATCCGCGCCAACGGGTCTCCCTCATCACCTGTTGCGGCCACCGCCTCAGCCAGGGAACAGATGATGTCGACCTCGGACTTGAGGTGCTTCGACGCAGGCTTGAGCGGGCCCTTCGACGCGTGCACCGCCGACATCGAGTCCTCCACGGTGACCCGCTGCTCACGCCCGCCGGTCCGGTCCTTCTCCGAGCGACCGAGCGCGGGCAGGATCAACGCCTCCGTGCCGGTGACGACGTGCGAGCGGTTGAGCTTGGTGGAGACGTGGACGGTGAGGTCGGCTCGCCGCATGGCGTCTTCGGTCACGGCAGTGTCGGAGACGGCTGAGACGAAGTTGCCGCCCATCGCGAAGAACACCTTGGCCTTCCCGTCGCGCAACGCCTGCACGGAAGCCACCGTGTCGAGGCCGTGCTCGCGCGGCGGCTCGAAGGAGAACTCGTCACGCAACGCGTCGAGGAAGTGGTCCGGCACCCGCTCCCAGATCCCCATCGTGCGGTCGCCCTGCACGTTGGAGTGGCCGCGCACCGGGCACAGACCGGCCGCCGGCTTGCCGATGTTGCCCTGGAGGAGTGCCACGTTGACGAACTCCTTGATGGTGGCTACCGAGTTGCGGTGCTGGGTGATCCCCATCGCCCAACAAAAGACGGTGGCCGAGGAGTCGCGCAGCATCATCGCGGCCTCCTCGATCAGAGCACGGTCGAGACCGGTGGCCCGCTCGACCTCGGCCCAGTCGAGGCGCGACATGTGGTCGGCGTACCCGACGAAGCCGTGGGTGTGCTGCTCGATGAAGTCGCGGTCGACAGCGCCCCACTTCAGCAACAGCGACCCCAACGCCTGGAACAACGCCAGGTCGCCGTTGACGCGGACCGGGAGGTGGAGGTCGGCCAGGCCGGTGCCCGCCACCAGGCCTCGCGGGGTCTGTGGGTTCTTGAACCGGACCAGGCCAGCCTCGCGCAAGGGGTTGATCGCCAGGATCTTGGCCCCACGTTTCTTCGCCTTCTCCAACGCCGAGAGCATCCGGGGGTGGTTGGTGCCGGGGTTCTGACCGACGATCAGCAGCAGGTCGGCCGTCTCCACGTCGTGCAGGGTCACCGACCCCTTGCCGATGCCGATGGTCTCGGCGAGAGCGACCGACGTCGACTCGTGGCACATGTTGGAGCAGTCGGGAAGGTTGTTGGTGCCGAAGGCCCTGGCGAAGAGCTGATAGGCGAACGCCGCTTCGTTGGAGGTCTTGCCGGAGGTGTAGAAGATCGCGTGGTCGGGGCTGTGGAGCCCGCTCAGGTGTCGGGCGATCAACTCGAACGACTCGGGCCAGGTCACCGGCTCGTAGTGCGTGCCGCCGTCGCGCAGCACCATCGGTTCGGTGATCCGCCCCTGTTGTCCGAGCCAGTAGTCCGTCTTCTCCGCCAGCTCTGCCAGCGAGTGCTGAGCGAAGAAGCGACGGTCCAGGTGACGCAGTGTCGCCTCCTCGGTCACCGCCTTGGCGCCGTTCTCGCAGAACTCCGCGGTGTGGCGATGCTCCGGGTCGGGATCCGGCCAGGCGCAGCCCTGGCAGTCGAAGCCGTCGACCTGGTTGAGCTTGAGCAGGGTCTGCGCCGTGCGGAGCACACCCATCTGTTCCACGGTCCGCTTCATGCTCACCCCCACCGCCGTCACACCGGCGGCCGCATGAGCCGACCCTCCGACCTCGAGGTCCGACTCATCGATGTCCTTGCTGGGTGCCCGACGGATCATGGTCCCCATCCTTACCCGAGCGTCAAACTGGTCGAATGGGCCCGCACGCCGACCCGGCTCGACTTCACGGCGTACGCCGCCGACCCGGCTCGACTTCGCGGCGTACGCCGCCGACCCGGCTCGACTTCACGGCGTACGCCGCCCACCCGGCTCGACTTCACGGCGTACGCCGCCGACTCAAGCCGGGTCGACACTCCTCGCCGCCGACTCAAGCCGGGTCGACACTCCTCACCGTCAACTCAAGCCGGGTCAGCTGTTGGAGAAGACGGCGGGGCCGCCGTCGTTGCGGCCGGCCCAGGTCCAGGGGTACGCCGGGTCCTGGACGGACAGACCGGCCTCACCGAGGTCGAGCGGTGCGAAGGTGTCGACCATCACCGCCGACTCCTCGAAGTACTCCACGCCGAGCGAGGCTTCGATCGCCGACGGTTGGGGGCCGTGGGCGAAACCGCCTGGGTGCAAGGAGACCGAGCCGATGCCGATGCCCGATCCCTTCCTTGCCTCGTAGTCCCCGCCGACGTAGAACATGACCTCGTCGCTGTCGACGTTGGAGTGGTAGTACGGCACCGGGATCGAGAGCTCGTGGTAGTCGACCTTGCGCGGGAGAAAGTTGCACACCACGAAGTTCCACCCCTCGAAGACCTGGTGCACCGGCGGTGGTTGGTGGATCTTGCCGGTGATCGGCATGAAGTCGTCGATGTTGAACGTGTAGGGGTACAGGCAGCCGTCCCAGCCGACGACGTCGAACGGATGGGTGGCGTAGGTCATCCGGGTGCCGACGATCCCGGCTGTGGTGCGGTGCTTCACCAGCACGTCGACATCGACACCTTCGGCCGACGACAGCTCGGTCGGTCCGTACAGGTCGCGCTCGCAGTACGGCGCATGCTCGAGCAGCTGCCCGTACTTCGCCAGGTAGCGCCTCGGTGGCGAGATGTGGCTGTTGGCCTCGATGGCGTAGAGCCGGCTCGGCTCGGCCGGCACCCACCGATGCGTGGTCGCCCGCGGCACGATCACATAGTCGCCGGAGCGGTAGGACAGCGCGCCGAAAGTCGTCTCGACCTTGCCGCGGCCGGCCTCGACGAAGACGCACTCATCACCGATGGCGTTGCGATACAGGGGCGAGGCGTCCGTGCCGGTGACGACGTAGCCGATCCGGACGTCGTTGTTGCCGAGCACCATCCGCCGGCCCTCGACGGGACAGGCGTCAGTCGTCAGGTCGTGCAGCTTCAGGTGGCGGGGCGTCAGCGGATGGTTCGGGGTCCGCGACTGGTCGGGCAGCTCCCACACCTGTGACGCGACGATCGCCGAGGGCACCCCGCGGTGGTAGAGCAGCGAGGAGTCGGAGGAGAAACCCTCCTCCCCCATCAACTCCTCGTAGTAGAGGTTGCCATCGGGATCGCGGTGCTGGGTGTGTCGCTTCCCTGGCACGTTGCCGATCCGCCGATAGTGGGCCACCGCCACTCGCCTCCCCTTCTGAAGATCCTGCACGTTCGATAAACGGACGCTTCTCACCGTTATCTGCGATATGTCTACAGTAGGTCGCGTGTCAACGGAACTCGACCCGACCTGGTCCGCCCTCGTCGACGACGCGGCGATCTTTCCTCCCGGCAATGCCGCGCTGCACGACGCGACCGCGGCGTACGCCGCCCGCGACGCCCAGCAGGGTGCCGGTCTGGTCCGCACGTTCGTGCTCAGCGACAAGGAGCTGCCGCTGGTCCGCGGCTTCGGTGCCCCGTTGTCGGTGGTGATCACCGGCGGAGCCGGTCAGATCGAAGGTCCGGCCGGCCTCTGTCGCAAGCTCGGACTCGACCTGGTCGGTCTGGAGATCGCGCTACGTGACCTCGACGACCTGGGTGGCAATGCGCAGCGGGTGATCGCCGCGGTGCATGCCGCGCGTGACGCAGGCGCGCTGGACCCCGAGGTGTCGGTCTTCGTCGAGCTGCCCCCGACCGAGCCGACCCACCAGTGGCTGGCCGCGGCCGACGAGGTGGCGGGCGCAGAGCTGCGGTTGAAGTTCCGCACCGGCGGACAGGAAGCACACCAGTTCCCCACCTCGCGGACCCTGGCGGCGTGGATCGACGCCGCCCTGGATCGAGAGACTCCCTTCAAGTGCACCGCAGGGCTGCATCGGGCGCTGCGGCACACCAGCGACGACGGCTTCGAGCACCACGGTTTTCTCAACGTCCTCGTGGCGACCCTGCAGGCGTTCGACGGCGCCTCGTCGGACGACGTCATCTCCATTCTCGAGCAGCGGCAGCTCGAGCCGGTCGATGACCTGGTCCGGGCGCGTCGCTGGTTCACCTCGTTCGGCTCGTGCAGCGTTGCCGAACCACTCGCTGACCTGCGTGAGCTGGGGTTGGTGGCATGACCGGCTTCGGGCTCGACCACCTGCCCTACGGGATCTTCTCGGTCGACGGCGACCGTCGACGAGTCGGCGTGCGCTACGAGGACACCGTCATCGACCTTGCTGCTGCCACCGACCGACCCGAGCTCGACCAGCCGTCCCTGAACGCGTTCATGGCCCTGGGCCCGCAAACGTGGCGAGAGACCCGCGAAACGGTTGCGGGTCTGGCTGTTGACTCCGCCGCTCCTGCGTATGCCCTGGACCAGGTGGAGCTGCACCTCCCGATCGAGGTGGCCGACTACGTCGACTTCTACGCCTCGCTGGAGCACGCCTCCAACGTGGGCCGGATGTTCCGCCCCGACCAGGAGCCGCTGCTGCCGAACTGGCGACACCTGCCCGTCGGCTACCACGGTCGCGCCGGCACCGTCGTGGCCAGCGGAACGCCGGTGGTCCGACCGAGCGGGCAACGCAAGGCTCCGACCGAGGAGGCACCCGCGCACGGCCCGAGCACGCGGCTGGACATCGAGGCCGAGCTCGGCTTCGTGGTCGGAGCCGGCTCACGGCTCGGTGAGCCGGTGCCGGCGTCCGCGCTCGGCGAGCACGTGTTCGGCGTGGTCGGGCTCAACGACTGGTCAGCTCGCGACATCCAGGCCTGGGAGTACGTGCCGCTGGGGCCGTTCCTGGGCAAGTCCTTTGCCACCTCGATCTCCCACTGGGTCACCCCCCTCGCTGCGCTCGATGCCGCCTGGGTCGACCTACCGGGCCAGGACCCGCGACCGCTCGACTACCTCGACCCCGACCACGCTCGCGGGCTGGACATCGACATCGAGGTGGTGCTCAACGGCGAGGTGGTCAGCCGGCCGACGTACTCCTCGATGTACTGGGCCCCGGCGCAGATGCTCGCCCACCTGACCGTCAACGGCGCCTCACTGCGGACCGGCGACCTGTTCGGCTCCGGCACCGTCAGCGGAGCCGAGCGCGACCAGCGCGGCTCGTTCCTCGAGCTGTGCTGGGGCGGCCAGGAGCCGTTCGCGGATGGGCGCACCTTCCTCGAGGACGGCGACGAGGTGGTGCTGCGCTACTCGGCCCCCGGGGTCGGCGGTGGGCGGGTCACGCTCGGTGAGGTGACCGGTCGGATCGAGCCGGCCCGCTGAGTCGTGTCCTAGGGTCGGCACATGGGTCTGCTCACTCCGCTCGCCGTGCGTATCGGCGCTGTCCCGTGGATGCCGAAGCTCCTCCCTCAGATCGTCTGGGCGGACACGAGACTGCAGAAGGCGACCAAGGGCCGCTACACCGTGCTCGACATAGCCGGGCTGCCCAACCTGGCCCTCACCGTGCCCGGTCGCAAGAGCGGTGTCCCGCGGACCACTCCCCTCCTCTGCGTACCTCACGAGGGCGGCTGGCTGATCGCCGGCTCGTACTTCGGCAGCCCCCAGGTGCCGCTCTGGGTCAACAACTTGCGGGCCACCGACCAGGCCCGGATTCGGTTCGGGCGCGAAGAGATCGACGTGACCTGGCGCGAGGTCGAAGGCCAGGAGCGTTCCGAGATGTGGCAGGTGATGCTCCGTACCTGGCCCAATTTCGCCAAGTACGAAGAACGCACCAGCCGGGTGATCCCGGTCTTCTACCTCCAGCGGTCATGATCCAGTTCGGCCAGCACCCGCCGCCCGGCCACGTCGTCGCCCACCTCAGCGACGTCCATCTGCTGGCCAACGGCGTGCTCCAGTACGGCGCCGTCGACACCGAAGCCGGGCTGAGGCTCGCTCTGCAGCGGCTGCGCCACGTCCACCCGGCCCCGCAGGTGTTGATCTTCACCGGCGACCTGGCCGACAAGGCCGAGGCCGCCGCGTACACACGTCTGCGCGACATGGTCGAGCCGGTCGCCGCAGAGCTGGGCGCGCAGCTGGTCTGGGTGATGGGCAACCACGACGATCGCGCGGAGTACGCGGCCGCCTTGTTCGACGAGGCCGGCGGGGCCGACGAGAGGGCCCCTCAGGATCGCGTCTACGACGTGGCCGGTCTGCGCGTGATCGCCCTGGACACCAGCGTCCCGGGCTACCACCACGGCGACCTGACCCCAGCCCAGCTCGAATGGTTGCGCGACCAGCTCGCCACCCCTGCCGCCCATGGCACGATCCTGGCGATGCACCACCCGCCCATCCCGGTGCCGATGCTGCGCGCCGCCGAGATCATCGAGCTGCTCGACCAACATCAGCTGGCCGCCGTGATCGAGGGCAGCGACGTGCGCTCGATCGTGGGCGGGCACTTCCACTTCTCGACGTACTCGACGTTTGCCGGCATCCCGGTGTCGGTGGCCTCGGCCAGCTGTTACACCGCGGACCCGGCGCCGGTCGAGCGTTTCATCTCCGGTGTCGACGGTCACCAGTCGATCACGCTGATGCACGTCTACGCCGACCAGATCGTGCACACGATCGTGCCGCTGACCCAGGCCCGCGAGGTCAGCGGTTACCCCAGCGACGTGGTCGCCCAGCTGGAGAGCCTCACCGCAGAGCAGCGGCGCGAGGAGATCTCCCGCAAGGACTCGGCGTTCAACACTCGCTCCTGAGCGCGCCGAAGCCCCGACCACTCGATGAGAGCGGCCGGGGTATCTCCTCGGTCAGGGAGCGACGAAGTCGCTCGAGTCGCCGGTGATGACGACGTAGAAGGCCTTTCGGTTCCCGGCCGGCGCGACGCCGCTGGTCACCGATCCGTCGCTGAGTCGCGGGCTCACCACGAAGCTCGTGGCGTTCTGCGCACCGGGGGGCGCGCAGTTCGTCGGGCCCGAGGGCGGAGTCGCCGGGGCACCGACGTTGCAACGGCTCACCGCGATCTCGCCCGAGAACTCGGCGTTCTTGTCCGAACCAGGGGTGCGGCCGGCCATCCCGTCGCCGTCCTGGTCCAACGTGTTCTGCAGCACGATGGTGGCCAGGATGCCGTTGTCACTCAGGTCCTCGTTGGCGTTCAGGTAGACGTTGCCGTTGGCCCGCAGCGAGTTGTCCGGCATACCGACAGGTGCGGTGTTCGGCAGGGTCGGGTACCCGGCAACGAGGGTGAAGCCACCCGACTGAGCGGTGATCGTGCCGTCGGTGCCGATCAGGGCCCAACGGTTGACTCCTGGCAGGCCACGCGGACCCCGGGGTCCGGACGCCAGGCCGCCCGCGAAGTCGCCAGCCTTGAGGGAGCCGTTACGAACATCGGCGGAGTTGATCGTGTTGTTCTTGATCTTCGCGCTGGTGACGGCGTTGTTCTGGATGTCACGCGTGCCGATCTTGACGGCGGCGTACGACGTGCCGCCCGTCGCAACGATCAGGGCAACGATCGAGATGAGAAGGGAGAGGCTAGGGCGTTTCCGAGTGTGTGATTTCATCAAAGACCTTCCAGGATTTTGTGAACTGGGTCACAGGCCCTTCGTCGCGATGGGCGCTTCGGATTGGAACTAGTCTGCGAGCGTGTCTGAACCGCTGACTGACCCGCTGGCCGACCTCGAACGTGAGCTCCGCGCTGACGCGCCGCCCGCGATCGCGGCACTGCCACCCGAGCGGATCGCCCACCTGGCTGCCAGCCTGAACCGCCAGCGCGAGGCGCAGCGGGCGATGGCTGATGTGGCGATCGAGAACGGGCTCGGCTTCCTGCCGCGGGTGCTGCGCCTCGGTGTGCGCAAGGCGCTGATGGGATGAGCGAACGACTCGACGTGCGCGCAGAGATCCTCAAGATCGCCCGGCTTCTCGACGTCGACGAATCGGAACTGGCTTATCTCACCGGCGTACCGGCTGTCGACCTGCGCGATTTTCGGGCCAAGGCGACCGATCGCCTCTTCACCAGTGCCCCCGGCCTGGCCCGCGCAGCCGCCGTCGCCAAGCTGATCCCGTCTCGGCTGGTCGCCAGCATCGCGCAGCGGACCTTCGGGCCCGTGCTGTGTGCGCGTGCCGCCGGCGGAGCCGACCCGGCCAAAGCCGTCGACGTCGCCCAGCACCTGCCGGCTGACTTCTTGGCCGATGTGGCCATCCACCTCGACCCGCGACGGGTGGCGACGATCATCGCCGGGGTGCCGAAGGAGCTCGTTGTGCCCGTTGCCAAGGAACTGGAGCGACGAGGCGAGTTCGTGACCATGGGTCGCTTCCTGGCCTTCGTGCCGGACCACGCGATCGTGGCAGCGATAGGCGCGCTCACTGACGAGACGATGCTGCGGACGGCGTTCGTCCTGGAGCACAAGGACCGGCTCGACCACGCCATCGGCCTGCTGCCACCCGAGCGGCTTCCCGAGATCATCCACACGGCCTCGAGGCTCGACCTCTGGTCGGAAGCCCTCGACCTCCTTCACCATGTCTCCGACGAGCAGAAGGGGCCGATCGCGGACCTGATGGCCGGGCTGCCGTCGGACATCGTCTCGGAACTGGTGGCCGCCGTGACCGCTGACGATCTCTGGTCGAGCCTGCTGCCCGTGGTCCGGGTGATGCAGCCGGACGCGCGGAAGGCCGTGGCCGGCAAGTCAGCGTTCCACTCACCCGCAGTGCTCGCCGACATCCTTGGCTCAGCGATCGCCGACGACCTGTGGCTGGACCTGGTGCCGCTGGTCGACGCGCTGCCTGCAACAGCAGTGACCCTGGTCGCCCGGGCGGTGGCCGACCTGAGCAACGAGCGTCTGGTGGACTTGCTGACCGAGGCAACAACAGCTCCGGAGACGATGGGCACACTGCTGCGCATCGTCTCGGAGATGGAGCCGGCGGCTCGCCAGCCCGTGGTGCAGGCCATCGACGCCGGCGACCGAAGTCTGACCGAGGCGATCCTGGTCGGACTGGGCACTCTCGAGAAGCTGGCAGAACCGGACGCGCTCGTGCCCGAGCACCTGATGGAGGCCATCGAACGCTCCGCCCACCGGCTCGGACTCGACCAACGGCTGCACGGGATCCGATCGCTCGTCGAGGAACGTGGAGTCACCTGACCTGGGCCTACCCAAAAGCCCCCCACCGGCTCGCGGTGAGGGGCCTCAGTGGCAGGTGCTGGATTCGAACCAGCGAAGTCGATGACGGCTGATTTACAGTCAGCTCCCTTTGGCCGCTCGGGCAACCTGCCGGGGGGTGATGCCCCGGCACTTGGCCGCTGGGCAACGAGGCATGAGAATAGCGCAGCAGCTTCGGCAGACGAAAACAGGAACAGGTGACACCAGTGGGCGACTCCTCCTTCGACATCGTGAGCAAGATCGACCGCCAGGAGGTCGACAACGCGCTCGGCCAGACGGCTCGCGAGATCGCCACCCGATTCGACTTCAAGGGAACCGGCGCAACCATCGAGTGGCAGGGAGACGAGGCCATCGAGATCTCGGCCTCCGCGGACGACCGGGCCACCGCTGTGCTCGACGTGTTCAAGCAGAAGCTGATCAAGCGCGACCAGAGCCTGAAGATCCTCGATGCCTCCGAGCCGCGCCAGTCCGGACAGCAGTCCAAGATCGGCATCACGCTCAAGGAGGGCATCAGCTCCGAGGACGCGAAGAAGATCAGCAAGCTGATCCGCGACGAGGGCCCCAAGGGTGTCAAGGCGCAGATCCAGGGCGACGAGCTGCGGGTCTCCTCCAAGAAGCGCGACGACCTGCAGGCCGTCCAGGCCCTGGTCAAGGGCCAGGACTACGAGTTCGCGGTGCAGTTCACCAACTACCGCTGATCTGGGCAGTTTGCGCTGGTCAGCGCGCTGTCACTGCTCGTCAGTCCGCACGGAGTCCGCAGGGAGTACGCCGACCTGCCGCATCAACTCGGTCGCGGCCGCCCGGGTGCGGTCATCCGCGGTGGGCCACAGGTGGCTGTAGGTGTTGAGGGTGATTGAGGCACTGGCGTGGCCAAGTGCACGCTGGACGGTGACCACGTCGCAGCCCGCGGCGATGAGGCCGCTGGCGTAGAAGTGGCGGAGGTCGTGGAGCGTGAACTCCTCGAGCCCGGCCATGGCTCGGATCAGGCGCCACTGGTGGCCGGCGCTGTTGCGGTTGAGCAGCGCGTCGCCTGACTGGGAGAGCCAGCCCTCCTCGCCGTAGGTGCCCACCGATGTGAGGTGGTCGGTGAGCGTGTCGGTGAGGCTGGTTGGGATCGGTACGTCGCGTTCCGAGCCCGCCTTCGGCGGGACGATGTGCTGCTTGCCGCGCACCTGGCCCTGGGCCTGGCGGCGCACGGCGAGGACGTGGCTGGTCGTCTCGATGTCGCTGGCCTGGATGGCTGCTGCCTCGCCGAGACGCAGGCCAGCGAAGGCGCAGAGCGCGACGAAGGCCTTGAACTCGCGAGGCGCGGCACTGAGCGCCTTGGCGACCTGCTCGGGCGTCGGGATGGTCATCGTGACGTGGCGGCGGCGCTGCTTGGGGATCTTCACCCGTTCGGCGGGGTTCGCCACGATGAGCCGATCTCTCACCGCAGCGCGGAGGGCCATGTGGACATAGTTGAACCTCGCCCGGATCGTCGACGCCGCGAGCCCGTGCCTGCGGGTCTCGGCAGGCAGGGTCATGGTCTTGACCCACTGTTCGATGTGCGCCCGCTTGAGCGATCTCAGGGGTGCGTCGCCGAAGGTCACCGACCTCGCTGCCAGGTCTGCCGTCTCCCGGGTCGAGTGCGTCCAGGTCTGGCGGCCCGACCAGACCCCCCACCATTCGGCGAAGGTGATCTTGCCGGCATCAGGATCGACGTACGCACCGGTGAGGATGAGCGAGTTGACCTCGACGAGCCAGCACTGGGCGTCGGCCTTCCGGGCGAAGTGGCGGGCATGCTCGCGGCCGGCCGGGTCGCGGTAGCGCGCCCGCCACTTGCCGTTCGACCGTTTGACGATGCTGGCCATGGCTACATGCCACGGCGTTCCTCGAGCCAGGCGAGAACGTCGGCGACGCGGTACCGCAGGTGCTTGCCGATCCGGCAGCAGATCGGCCCCTCGCCCATCGCGCGCCAGTAGCGCATGGTGTCGACCGAGACCCCGAGGTAGTCGGCAACCTCGGTGATCTTCCAGAGCCGGTTCGGATTGAGAGTGGTGGTGGTCATGTGCGCGCCCCCTGGTAGGTGATTCGCCTGCAAGCATCAGGCGCTTGTCGCCTTCTTCAAGCGCGAACCAAGGGCGAGTGGACAACCGGCGCGAAAGCGGGCGCTGTGGATGGTGCCGCCACGGCCCCTCCATCAGGCGACGAAGGCGTCCCGACGGGAGGGCCGCGACCTCGCGGTCGTTGGCCCTCCTTGTTGGTGAGGCGTCACGACACTGCGTCCGGCCGAGGGTCGAGCTCCCACGCGTCATCGAGCCGCGCGAACACCATCTCTAGGTCGAACCGATCGGCGTCTACGCATTCGATTGCCTGGTCTGCGGCAGCGAACAGCACGCCAGGGTCGGCGGTCGCCACCGGTTCGGTGTGGCCGTAGATCCTCGGCACCCGCACATCGAACTCCAGCAGCGCCTGCTCGTACGCGACCGATCCCTCGAACGTCAGTGCATTGTCCGCGAGGGCCGCCACGTAGGACCTCGCCGCGGTCACCCAGAACGCGTCGTCCAGGGCCGCCTCCTCGTTACGTCGGGTTCGATAGTCACTTGGCGGGCGGCGGCGGGGTCGAGCCAATGCCTCAACTGTGGATGCGTCCGCGCAGCGGCCTCCCTCACCACCGCCGTCCGCGGCGGACGAAGCCGATCGCGTCCCCAATGGCTTCGTAGGCGCGCATCACGGGTTGCCACTTGAGGTCGTCGAACAGGGTCCTGTCTGATGCAAGGCTGCGAAGCTCGTGGAGCACCCGACGACAGGCGGACGGGGACACTGCGACGCGAGCGACGCATTCGGTGAGGTCGTGCTCCTGGACGACCACCCGCTCGACGACCTTGACACTGAAAGCGCCCGAGCGACCAGACCTGCGGGCCTCGTAGGCAGCCCTCCTGCACCGATCGGAACACCACAGCCGAGTGCGGCCGACCGGGGCCGGCGGCGGGAGCACCGCTCCGCAGTGAGCGCAGGTCGTCGGAGACGAGGTGCTGACGGTTCTCACACCGACATCAAGCGCCGAGGATCGGACGAGTGGACCCCCTCCCCGGCATTGGGTTCCGGACGAATCCGGTCACAGCCGGTGCAAAGGGTGTGTGGCAGATGGTTGTGCCGCCGAAGTGAGCGTCAACGAGTCAGTCGTCGAGGTCAATCTCTCGGATGTCATGCCGCGAGACTGCGAAAAGGGCGGGGCCGGTTCTCGCTGCTTCTGCCCAGATCCGGTGCTGATCCCGGATGAAGCAGTCCGCCATCGCCTGCGCGTTGAGATTGCCCGACGTGAGACAGAAGGCCCGCACGCCGTGGTCGATCAGGGCCCGGCGCTCGGCCGCGCGGTACTTGATCCGCTCGTCCTTCATGAGCACCGGCCAGCCCCGCTCACCTGCGAGCCGCAGCCATGCGACATCGTCGACGGTCTCGTCCTGCGGCACTCCGTAGTGCTCAGACAGCGTGACCAGCGCCCAGCCACTCTCCCGCAGCAATGCCGGAACGCGAACCCTGCCCAGGCTGCGGTCAACGAAGAACAGCGGCCCCGGCACCTGGATCGACCTCAGTTGGTCTTGACGACCTGGCGGACCGCGTCCTCAAGCTCGAGGTAGGGAATGCCGTACTCCTCGGCGACGACCGCCAGTTCCTCACCTGACCGGAACAGCGAGAGGGCGTCCTCAAGCCGTGCGCCACCGTGGGTGAAGATCGGCTGTCCGAAGGAGCGGCGGACGTCGGCAACCAGGTGTGCGTGCTCGAAGCCAGGGAGCGGAAGCGCGGTGGCGAACCCGTCGGCGCCGAACACGATGCGCTGTAGGTAGCCCGACACCACTTCGGGGAAGACTCGCTGACCGTCGCGAACGACGACGAGCTCGCGCACCGCGTCTGCTTCATCCCCCCCGGCCTTGCCGGCGTAGTCGAAAAGCACCTCGGCACCGTCTGTGAAGAGCTTCTCGGAGGCAAGTGCGTGCTCAACGCCCATCTCAGTGTTGAGCCGCTCCAGCGCCGGGCGAATGCGCTGCAGGGGGACGCCGGTCCGGCGGATCGCGGCGAGTGCGTAACCTTCGGCGAGCCCAATGAACGGGATCGCCGGACCTCGTTGGCCCAACTTCCCGACGGCGGTGATAACCGGCTTCCCGGTGACTTCTCGTCCCTGGATGACGGAGTGATAGCCGCGCGACCAGTTGCGGAACGTCGACTCCGAGAGGCCCAGGAAGCGCGACGCCTCGGCCTGCGTGTAGAGCGGTGCGTCGAACTTGTCGACGGCGGACTCAGCCTCGAGAACGGTCACGGTTGCCTCCTCTCGTCGGGCTGGTGATACTCCATCATGACGTACTCCGGGGACACCTCAGGCCACTCCGGCGAGCCTCCGAGTCCGCAGTGAGTCCGCAGGAGACAGAGGAGCAGCCGTGATCAACCACAATGCGGTGTACGGACCGGACCCTGATTCACGCTCAACCGGCCCCTACCGCGACTCGTTGAGCACCCCGACCCCGTCCACCAACTACCGCTGAGCCACGCTCGGGAACCGCCCGCCCCACACGCCTGACGGCGTCTAGCTCCGGACCGTTCCCGGTGGGGTCGGGAAGACCTCACGCCATCCAGGAACATCGCCTCTTCGATGGTTTCTGACCCGGCAGTTCTCGACAACGACGACCATGCACGCAATCATGCAGCGCTTCGGGACGGTAAGTCCCTCGAGCTATCGCCAGCCTTTGACCTGACGCCCCAGTGCGTTCGACCGATACCTCGGCACAAGGGATCTGCGTCGCCGCCGCCAACTACGGGTTGTCACGTCCCGAAGCTCGGGAGATCGTTGATCCCATCGTATCTACTGTCCAGGATCAGGGGACGGGCGCCGCCATGGCGGCCAGGATGAGCGCCGCTGATCGCGACAGTGCTCTGGAAGCGCTCGATTCTCAACCGTTCGGTTTTCTACGACTGAAGCGGCCACAGCTGGCGGTCGCCACCACGATCAACCGAGGACGACATCGCAACACCAGGACAACAGCAGGAGACCTCATGCCCATCAAGTTTGAGAACGTCGGGATCGCCGTCCGCGACCTCGACGAGACGATCGCCTTTTTCACCGACCTCGGATTGAGCGTGCTGGGCCGCGCCACGGTCAGTGGAGAGTGGGCTGACACCGCCGTCGGTCTCGACGGCAACCACGCCAAGGTTGCCGTGCTCCAGACGCCGGACGGCATTGGTTGCCTCGAACTCTTCGAGTACATACACCCCGACGCCATCGAGACTCCTCCCACCCAACCCAACGACATCGGGATGCACCGTGTCGCATTCAAAGTGGACGACATTGACGAAGCCGTCGCGATTGCCGCGAGACACGGGTACCACCCGCTGCGCGGCGTCGCGACCTACGAGGACATCTACAAGCTCACCTACCTCCGCGGCCCCAGCGACATCCTCGTGATGTTCGCCGAGGAACTCGACAAGAGCTGATACGCGACGCTGGCGACCCAGGTTCGATTCACCAGCTACCGCTGAGTGCGCGTACGGCGACGCGCACCGTCCGCCGATGCATCGCGCGGTCCAACGTGGTCTCGCCGCGCACCAGCCGGGCGAACTGGCGCCAGCCGAGGTCGGTGCCGCCGATCAGTCGGTGGAAGACGCCAGGGCGCCGCTCGAATGCCTGCAGGCAGCGCTCGCCCGCCGCCATCTCAGGGACGAGCTGGCCCCCGATGGCGCCGGCGTACGCCTCTTGCAGGCCACCGGCTGCCGTGCCGGCCGCCTCGGCAGCAGCGATGGTGCCGGCCACCTCTCCGGACCGCACCGCGAACGAGATTCCCTCACGGGTCCACGGCTCGAGGAGGCCGGCGGCGTCACCGGCCAGCAGTACGCGACCCGAGCCAAGTGGGGAGTCGGGGGTCCGGCACCGGGTGAGGTGCCCGGAGTCGTGCAGCACTCGCAGCCCGTCCAGGCCCAGCTGCCGCACCAGCCCGGCCAGGTACGTCCTGGTCTCGGTCGGCCTGCCCTTCGCCGCGATCACGCCCACTGTCAGCGAGTCACCCTTGGGGAAGACCCAGCCATAGGAACCGGGCAAAGGACCCCAGTCGAGGTGGATGCGGTCGGCCCACTCGGTGGCCAAGGACCCGGCGTCCAGCTCGAGCTCCAGTCCGAGGTCGACGCGGCCGAGACGGACCCCGACCTGACGCGACACGCGGCCGGAGGTGCCGTCGGCACCGATCACGACCCTGGCCCGGAGCGAGCCACCCTCAGTGGTGACCACGACGGACTCTGGGTCCTGCTCCACCTTCGAGACCGCGCACCGCGTCCGGAGATCGGCTCCGGCCCGCACCGCCGAGCGAGCCAGCCAGTCGTCGAGCTCGCTGCGAGCGGCAGTCTGGATCAGAGTTGCGCCGACCGATCGGTGCAGCCAACGCTCACCGCGAAAAGTGAACGAGGCGCGCTGGATGTCCGCCCGGCTCGGCGGGGGCCCCGGCAGGTGGGCCAGGGCCGGTCCGATCAGCCCTCCGCCGCAGGTCTTGTAGCGCGGGAAGTCCGCCCGGTCGAGCAGGGCGACCCGGGCTCCCGCATCGGCGGCCGCGCGAGCGGCAGCTGAGCCTGCGGGTCCAGCGCCGACGACCACCACGTCGAAGTCCTCAGCGGCTGCCACGCCAGAGACCCTAGTCTCGGTCCATGCCTATCGCGCGTCCCTCTGCCAGCATCACGATCGACGCCCCCATCCAGCTCGTGTGGCAGGTCATGCTCGACACTGAGTCGTACGCCGAGTGGAACCCGTTCGTCGAGCGCGCGGAGACCGCTAGCCCGGCCGCGGTCGGCAACCCGATCGTGCTGCACGTGCGCTGGGCCAACGGCCGTACGACACGGTCACCGGAGCGGATCAGCGCGATCGAGCCGCCGACCACTGTCGACGGGGCGACCAGGGCCTGCCTCTCCTACGTGTTCGCGGGCTGGCCGGCCAAGCTGGGCCTGGTCCGCGGCGTGCGCCATCAACGGCTCAGCCAACAGCCCGGCGAGCCGACGTCGTACGAGACCGTCGAGGAGTTCTCCGGGTCGCTGGTGAAGCTGGCCGGGCCCGGCCGAGTTGCGGACGGCTTTCGCCGTCACGCCGAAGGTCTCAAGAGCCGCGCTGAGTCGCTTCAACGCCCGTGACCGACCGCGGCAGCTTCCGCGCCGCCCAGATCGCAAAGCCGAAGATCGCAATCCCGCAGACGATGTCGGCGATCACGTGCGTCTGCCGCCACCACACCATGTCGGTCGCGCCCGGGACCGAGTAGTGACCGAAGCCGATCAGGCCGCTGACCGAGTAACCGGTCAGCGCCACCGCAGCCGCGGTGACCCGGTCCTGGAACCACAGCCACAGTCCGAGTGCTCCGAGTCCGGTGAAGACGAACCAGGCAACCCCGATGACCGCAGCCGAGGGAGCCGGCAGGTCGTCGGGTCCCGGCTGCGGATAGTCGTCGTAGTTGAAGTAGTTGTCGGTGTAGTGCACGACCGACACCGCGAAAGCCACACCCAGCAGCACCAGCAGGACCCGCGTCGCCTTCTCCATCGCGTCATTGTTGCGCACCGGCTGGCCGTGCCTCAGACGGCGACCATGGTCGGCACGGTGATCGCACCGGGGGTCGGCGTCAGCCACACTCGGTCGCCTTCGACCAGGTGCAGACTGCGGGCGTGGGAGCGGCTGAGCACCACCGACACCGGCTCGGCGTCCGCGATCTCGACGCTGAGCCGCACCTCGAAGCCGATGCGGAGCATCCGGACGATCCGTCCGGACAGCGCACCCGGGGTTCCCGGGGCCGTCAAGACCTCGATGTCATGAGGTCGCAGCTGGAGGTCACCAAGGCGGGAGACGGCACCCAGGAACCCCATCACGAAGTCGTTGGCCGGCTCATCGTAGAGCTGGTCGGGCGTGCCGACCTGCTCGACGCGACCCTCGTTGATCACGACGATCTCGTCGGCGACCTCGAGGGCCTCCTCCTGGTCGTGGGTGACGAAGACCGTCGTCACCTGCACCTCGTCGTGCAAGCGGCGCAGCCAGTCGCGCAGCTCCTTGCGGACCTGGGCGTCGAGCGCACCAAAAGGCTCGTCGAGCAGCAGCACCTTCGGCTCCACCGCGAGCGCCCGGGCCAGCGCCATCCGTTGCCGCTGACCGCCCGAGAGCTGCGACGGCAACCGGTGGGAGAACTGCGTCAGGTGGACGAGGTTGAGCAGCTCCTCGACCCGCGCCTGGACCTCCGCCTTCGGCGTCTTGCGGATCTCGAGGCCGAACGCGACGTTCTTGGCAACGGTCATGTGCTTGAAGACTGCATAGTGCTGGAACACGAAGCCGACGTTGCGCTTCTGCGGGGGCAGCCTCGTGGCGTCGGTGCCCTCGATCGAGACCGCACCTGAGTCCGCCGTGTCGAGCCCCGCGATGATCCGCAGCAGGGTCGACTTGCCGCCACCCGAGGGTCCGAGGAGGGCGGTCAGCTGGCCGGTGGGCAGGGTGACGGATACGTCGTCGAGTGCGACGAAGTCCCCGAACTTCTTGGTGACGCCGGTGACGTCGATGCTCATGTGGTGCTCCTGTCGATCACGCTGTGCGCGGAAGGGGGTGGGGGATCAGTGAGGTCGTTGAGGGCGGAGGAAAGCGACGACGACCAGGCACGCGATGCTGACCGCGATCAGCAGGAACGAGGTGGCATAGGCCGTTTCCTGCTGGAAGTTCTGGTACCTCGCCTCCACCATCAAGGTGGCGGTCTGGGTGCGGCCGGTGATGTTGCCGGAGACGATCTTCACCGCGCCGAACTCACCGAGCGACCGGGCGAGGCTGAGGACGACGCCGTACACGACGGCCCACTTGATGCTTGGCAGGGTGATCCGCCAGAACGTCTGGGGATAGTTCGCACCCAGGCTGCGGGCAGCTTGCTCCTGGTCGTCGCCCGACCTCGCGCAGGCACCGGAACCACCTCGCGGACCACCAGTGGCAGCGCCACGAAACAGGTTGCCATGATCATGCCGGGCGAGTCGAAGATGATCTTGAACCCGGCTGACTCAGCGGTCGGTCCGAACCATCCGTCGCGTCCGTTGTAGACCAGCACCAGAGCCAGTCCCACCACCACCGGGGAGACCGACATGGGCAGGTCGATCAGAGCCGACAGGACGCGCTTGCCGGGGAACTCCTGACGGACCAGCAACAGCGAGATGGTCACGCCGAAGACCAGGTTGATCACCACCGCCCAGATGGCGATCATCACGGTCAGCTGCAATGAACCGATGATCCGATCGTCGGTGAGCGCATCGGTGAGGTTGGTGAGTCCATTGGCGAAGGTGTGCCGCACGACCTGGGTGACCGGCCACGCAACCAGGAAGAACACGTAGCTCACGGCGACCAGGCGTAGCGCCCACTTCACGGGCGTGGCGGTCTCAAGCACGGCGGACCACCCTGCGTTGCACGATGTCGAGCAGCACGATCACCGCAAGGGCCACCACGAGCATGATCGAGGCAAGCGCGGCCGCCGACGCGTTGTTGCCGTTCTCGATGAACGTCAGCACCCGCACCGAGACCACTTCGGTCTTGAACGGCAGGTTGCCGCTCAGCAGGACCAGCGAGCCGTACTCCGAGATGGCTCGGGCGAACGAGAGGGCTGCCCCGGCCGCGATGGCCGGGACGAGGCTCGGCAGCAGGATCCGGCGGAAGATCGTGATCCGCCGGGCGCCGAGGGAGGCCGCGGCCTCCTCGACGTCTGCCTCGAGCTCCTCCAGCACGGGCTGCACCGTGCGCACGATGAAGGGGAGGGTGACGAACGCCAGGGCAAGGGTCACCGCGTTGGGGGTGAACGCCCAGTGCACGCCGATCGGGCTGTTCGGCCCGTAGAGGGAGAGCAACACCAACCCCGCGACGATCGTCGGCAGTGCGAACGGCACGTCGATGATCACGTCCAGCACCGCCTTGCCGGGGAAGTGGTCGCGGACCAGCACCCAGGCGATGATCGTGCCGACGACGATGTTGACCAGGGTGACCGCCCCGGCCTGGCCGACGGTCAAGGTGACGGCGGCCCAGGTCTGGTCGTCCCGCAGCACGTCGAGGTAGCCGCTCCACCCGCGGGAGCCGGCGCTTGCCACCACTGCCGTCAGCGGGATCAGGACCAGCAGGCTGAACCACATGGTCGCGATCCCGAGAGCGAGGCCGGAGCCTCGCGTCAGGGTGCTCCGGGGCGTCGAGCGGCGGGGCCGCTGCGAGCGTCGTACGCCCACATCATCGCTGAGGGGCGTTGACGCAAGCGGATCGATCGTGGCCCCCGTACGGACGCCCACTACTCGTCTCCCACCTTGCCGGCGCGCTGTTGCAGGGCGGTGACGATGCCCAGCGGGTGGCCGTCCTGGCCGTCGCCGAAGTACTTGTCGGCAGCCTCTCCCCAGCCATTGAAGTCACCGTCGACGGTGAACAGCTGCTGCGGAGCGGGGAACGGATCGGCCGGGTCGTTGGCCCCGTCGACGTCGTCGATCTCCACGCCGTCAACGACCGGGCGGAAGCCGGACTGGGCGTAGTCGGCCTGGGCCTCGGGACTGGTCATGAACTCCAGGAACGACCTTGCGGCCTCAGTTGCGCCTACGGTCACCGCGGCGGGGTTCTCGATCAGGATCGTGTCGGGCGGAAGCACGTAGTCGACCGCCGCACCGTTCTGCTTGGCGAGAATTGCCTCGTTCTCGTAGGACAGGAGCACGTCGCCACTGCCGTCGGTGAAGGCCGTGGTGGCCTCACGGCCACTGCCTGGCAGGGCGATGGTGTTGTCGAGGAGATCGGTCAAGAAGGACTTGGCGTCGCCCTCACTCCCGCCGTTGCCGGTGATGTGCGCCCAGGCGGCCAGGATGTTCCAGCGGGCCGAGCCCGAGGAACCCGGATTGGGCGTGATGACCTCGACGCCCGGCGCGATCAGGTCGTCCCAGGACTCGATGCCGAGGGGGTTGCCCTGGCGCACCACGAAGACCACGACGGAGGTGGTCGCGATGCCGTGGGTGGGGTTGTCGTTCCAGTTCTCGGCCACCAGACCCTCACCGACCAGCCGCGTCACGTCGCTCTCCAGGGAGTAGTGCACGACGTCGGTGTCGGCGCCGGCCACGACTGCGCGGCTCTGGTCACCCGAGGCGCCGTACGACGGCTCGAACTCGACTCCCTCGCCCGCGTCGGTGTGGGTGAAGTCATCGAAGACGGGTCCGTTGGCCGTCTCCATCACGGAGAACGCGCTGATCGTTACTGGGGCGCCAACGCCGTGGTCACCGCCGTTGGCGGTTGAGCAACCGGTCCAGGCCAGCACTCCGGCCAGCCCCACCACCGAAGCCTTGATCGTCCTCTTCATCGCATCCCTCTCTGTTGTGGCTGCCGAACGTTATTGATTGATAATAACCAGTAGATTAGTTGTCTTTAGTGACTTAATGCCACTCGACGGCGCGAGTCGCGGCTCGGGCCGCGGGGGGTGCGGGCCTCAAGGTGGCGCACATCACGCCGCGGACGGCATCCATGGGAGGAGATGCGGCCTGCGGCCAATTCGGCGGCGACTATCGTGAAGGCTGCGAAGGGGTTACGTGCAAAACTGAAACGTGTTCCTGTTTCGGCCGCACCCCGAGTACGATCGCAGTCCAAGCGAAAGCACGACATTCCAGCTCTGAGCACGAGCCGGGCACCAGCAGTTACGAGGATGTGGACGAGTGTCCAAGCAGGTCAAGCAGCTCGACCGGGTGATCATCCGGTTCGCGGGCGACTCGGGTGACGGCATGCAGCTCACCGGGGACCGGTTCACCCAGGAGTCGGCCGTCTTCGGCAACGACCTGGTGACGCTGCCGAACTTCCCTGCGGAGATTCGGGCACCCCAGGGCACGCTGCCGGGAGTGTCGTCGTTCCAGGTGCACTTCGCCGACCACGACATCCTCACCGCGGGCGACGCCCCCGACGTGCTGGTGGCGATGAACCCCGCAGCGCTGAAGGCCAACTTGGCCGACCTGCCCAAGGGTGCGCAGATCATTGTCGACACCCACGACTTCACCGGACGGAACCTGACCAAAGCCGGCTACGACGTGAACCCCCTCGACTCCCTGGAGGATGGCGGGGTCGGCGGTGAGCTCGGCGAGTTCGCTGTCTTCGCCCTCGATCTGACCGGGATGACCGTCGAGGCCGTCAAGGAGTTCGGGCTCTCTCGCAAGGACGCCGCCCGGGCGAAGAACATGTTTGCGCTCGGCCTGCTGTCCTGGATGTTTGGACGCCCCATCGAGTCGACGATCGCGTTCCTGGAGAAGCGGTTCGCCAAGGTCGCCGACATCCGTGACGCCAACATCACGGCGTTCAAGTCCGGCTGGAACTTCGGTGAGACCACCGAGACGTTCGCGGTGCAGTACGAGGTCAAGCCCTCGCCGATGGCGCCGGGCACCTACCGCAACATCACCGGCAACCTCGCGCTCTCCTACGGGCTGATCGCCGCCGGCGTGCAGTCGGGTCTGCCGATCTTCCTCGGCTCCTACCCGATCACCCCGGCCTCCGACATCCTCCATGAGCTCAGCAAGCACAAGTCATTCGGCGTGACCACGCTGCAGGCCGAGGACGAGATCGCCGGCATCGGTGCGGCGATCGGCGCCGCGTTCTCCGGTTCGCTCGGGGTCACCACGACATCCGGACCGGGTATCGCCTTGAAGTCCGAGTCGATCGGCCTCGCCGTGATGACCGAGCTCCCGCTGCTCGTGATCGACGTCCAGCGGGGCGGGCCGTCGACCGGCCTGCCGACCAAGACCGAGCAGGCCGACCTGATGCAGGCCATGTTCGGGCGCAACGGCGAGGCGCCGGTGCCCATCGTGGCGCCCCAGTCGCCCGGCGACTGCTTCAACGCCGCGGTCGAGGCCGCTCGGATCGCGATCACCTACCGCACGCCGGTGATGCTGCTCTCCGACGGCTACCTGGCGAACGGCTCGGAGCCGTGGCGAGTCCCCGACATCGCTGACCTGCCCGTGATCGACCCGAACTTCGCGACCGAGCTCAACCACGAGCTTCCTGACACTCCGGTCAAGGGCGGCAAGGACGGGGAGACAGTGCCGGGTGGCAAGGACTTCTGGCCCTACCTGCGGGACGAGGAAACCCTGGCCCGACCGTGGGCGATCCCCGGCACCCCGGGCCTCGAGCACCGCATCGGCGGCCTCGAGAAGGGCAAGGGCCACGGCAACATCTCCTACGACCCCGCCAACCACGACTTCATGGTCCGCACCCGTCAGGCGAAGGTGGACCGGATCGCCGACTCCCTGCCGCCCCTTGAGGTCGACGACCCGACCGGTGAGGCCAAGGTGCTCGTGATCGGCTGGGGCTCGACGTACGGTCCGATCGGCGCGGGCTGCCGCCGGGTTCGCAAGGCCGGCTACCACGTGGCCCAGGTCCACCTGCGCCACCTCAACCCGTTCCCGAATGACCTGGGCGACATCCTCAAGCGCTACGACAAGGTGCTGGTGCCCGAGATGAACCTCGGCCAGCTCAGCACCCTGCTGCGCGCCAAGTACCTCGTCGACGCCATCGGCTACAACCAGGTCAACGGAATGCCGTTGAAGGCGGCCGAGCTCGCCGAGGCCATCGGCGGTCTGGTCGCTGATGCCGAGGGCATCACCGTCGACCTGACCGTTCCGACCGCCGAGGAGGCAATGTCGTGACCCCCGCCAGCACGCCGGTGGCAGACCTGCCGCTGCCCGGACTTCGTTCCGGAGTCGAGCTCGTCCCCACCAACGACCAGCCGCAGACCGGCAAGGAGTACACCTCCGACCAGGAGGTCCGCTGGTGCCCGGGTTGCGGAGACTACGCCGTCCTCAAGGCGGTCCAGAGCTTCCTGCCCGAGCTCGGCCTGCGCCGCGAGAACATCGTGTTCGTCTCTGGCATCGGCTGCTCGTCGCGGTTCCCGTACTACCTCGAGACCTACGGCATGCACTCCATCCATGGCCGGGCACCGGCGATCGCGACCGGCATCGCCACCGCCCGCGAAGACCTGTCGGTCTGGGTCGTCACCGGTGACGGCGACGCGTTGTCCATCGGTGGCAACCACCTGATCCACGCTCTGCGCCGCAACGTCAACATGACGATCCTGCTGTTCAACAACCGGATCTACGGCCTCACCAAGGGCCAGTACTCCCCCACCTCCGAGACCGGCAAGGTCACCAAGTCGACGCCGATGGGCTCGCTCGACCACCCGTTCAACCCCGTCTCGCTGGCCCTCGGGGCAGAGGGCTCCTTCGTTGCCCGCACCATCGACTCCGACCGCAAGCACCTCACCGCGGTGCTTTCGGCGGCCGCCGCTCACCGCGGGACGTCGTTCGTCGAGATCTACCAGAACTGCCCGATCTTCAACGACGGCGCGTTCGACGCGATCAAGAACAACGACACCAAGGCCGACGCGATCATCCCGCTGGTGCACGGCGAAGCTGTGAAGTTCGGTGTCGAAGGGGCCAAGGGCCTGATCCGCGACTCGGAGACCGGAGGCGTCAAGGTGGTCCAGGTCGCCGACGTCGGCGAGGAAGCGCTGATCGTCCACGACGCCCACAACCCCGACCCGACGATGGCATTCGCAATCTCGCGCCTCACCGATTCCGGCTACCTCAACCAGTCGCCGATCGGCATCTTCCGCCAGGTCGAGCGAACCACCTACGACGACCAGGCGCGCGCCCAGATCGCCACCTCCCGCGACGCGGCGCCCGGCGAGCCCGCCGAGCGCCTCGAGGCCCTCGTCAACGGCGGCGACACCTGGACCGTCGTCTGACCCAACCCTGCCGGGGGCCGGCCGGGTCCCCTAGCGGTAGTGGACGTGGATCAGCTTGGAGTACGACGTGGCGTACTGGCGGTCACCGGGCACCTTCAGGTAGAACCAGCCAACCGCCCTCAGGTGGCTCCAGGAATAGTGGCCCCGCGCGTTGGTGCGGGCGGTCCTGAAGGGGCGGTACTTCCCCTCCTTCGACGTCGCGCGCAGCAGGATGACCTTCTTCTTCTGCTGGGCGCCTTGCACCTTGCCGTAGAACTTGTAGCTCGAGCTGTCCTGCTGCTTGAACTCGAACTTCACCCTGCGACCAGGCAGGGCCGCCATCTCGACGCTCGCGTCCGGAGCCTTGCCTCGGGGCTCAGCCGAGTGTGCGGAGGACGCTGTCGTGAGCGGCACCAGGCCGACCGTGCAGAACGCGAGGGCGGCGATGAAAGTGCGGCTCATCCGCATGGTTTCCCTCCAGAACTCTCGGGACGTGTGTGGTGCGTCTGACTTTCGAACGGTTTCCACTTCGGAACGGGCGCACCCGGGCGCAGAGATAGACAACCACATTCCTTAGAGTGCGGAGGTGCCGGACTCGCGACGTGGTTTGCTCCTCGGCGCGACAGCGTTCCTGCTCTGGGGCGCCTTCCCCCTCTACTGGCCGCTGCTGAAGCCTGGCGGAGCGTTCGAGCTGCTGGCCCACCGCATCCTCTGGTCGATGCTGACCATGGGCGTTCTGGTGTTGGTGATCGGGCGGCGGACCCAGCTCCGGGCAATCTGGGTCGATCGTCGGGTGCGAGTGCTGCTGGTCGTCGCGGCAGTCACCATCTCGTGCAACTGGGCGACCTACATCTACGGCGTCAACAACGGCCGGGTGGTGGAGACCTCACTCGGCTACTTCATCAACCCCCTGGTCACCGTGCTGATGGGGGTCGTGGTGCTCAAGGAGCGATTGCGCCCGCTGCAGTGGGTCGCCATGGGCGTCGGCTTCCTCGCGGTCAGCGTGTTGACCTGGGACTACGGTCACTTGCCGTACGTCGCGCTGATCCTGGCGTTCTCCTTCGGCACCTACGGCCTGGCCAAGAAGAGCGCCGACGTCGGGGCCGTCGAGAGCCTCGCCTTCGAGACCGCCGTGATCGCGCCGTTCGCAGCGGCGTACCTCTTCTGGTTGGGCGCCACCGGCGCCGCCGAGTTCGGGACCAACGGCGTGGGCCACGCGCTGCTCTACACGACCACCGGCATCGTCACCGCTGTCCCGCTGATCTGCTTCGGCGCCGCCGCCACCAGGGTCTCGATGGTGTCGCTGGGGTTGCTGCAGTACCTAGCACCGATCCTGCAGTTCGGTCTGGGCGTCTTCGTGCTCGGCGAGGACATGTCGGCCGGTCGCTGGGCGGGCTTCGGGCTGGTCTGGCTCGCCGTCTCGGTCTTCACCGTGGAGGCGGTCAACCACCGCCGGCGACAGCTCCAGCTGACCGTCGCCGCCTCGGCGGCCGCCTGAGGACGGTGACCTCGCGACTCGTACTGCTCAGGCGGTGCGGACAGCCACGGCGTCGGCAAACGCCTCGAGCGCCGAACGCACGGAGCCCTCGGGGAGGATCCTCAGCAGGGCCTTGGCCTCCTCGGCGCGGGCCACGACGTAGTCCCGCGCCTGCGCCATGGCTGGGTGCCGGCGCAGCAGGTCGAGGGCCTCGGCGTGGAGGGCGTCGTCGCTGAGGTCGGCGTCGAGGAGCTCCAGCAGCCGCGCGTCGGCCGGGTCGGTCGAAGCCCGGGCCATCAGCACCGGCAGCGTGGGCACGCCTTCGCGCAGGTCGGTGCCTGGGGTCTTGCCGGACTCGTCGGACTCCGAGCCGATGTCGAGGATGTCGTCGGAGAGCTGGAACGCGGAGCCGACGATCTCGCCGTAGGCCGTGAGCGCGAGCTCGACGTCCTTGCCGGCGCCGCCGAAGAGTGCGCCATAACGAGCCGAGGTCGCAATCAACGAGCCGGTCTTGCCGGCCACGACATCCAGGTAGTGCTTGAGCGGGTCCTCACCAGGGCCTGGGGAGACGGTCTCGAGGATCTGACCCTCCACCAGCCGGCCGAAGGTCTCGGCCTGGATGCGCACCGCCTCCACGCCCAGCGCGGCGGTGAGCTCGGAGGACTTCGCGAACAAGAAGTCCCCGGTCAGGATTGCGACATGGTTGTCCCACCGCGAGTTGGCGGAGTCGGCTCCGCGGCGCAGGTCCGCCTCGTCCATCACATCGTCGTGGTAGAGCGAACCGACGTGGGTGATCTCGACGACGCAGGCCGCCGTGACGACGTCATCGGAGTCAGCGCGATTGCCCGCCTCGGCCGCGAGCAGCACCAGGAGCGGCCGGAATCGCTTGCCCCCGGCCGCCAGCAGGTGGCGAGCCGCTTCGGTGACGAAGGGCGCCCGGCTCTGCGTGTGCTCGAAGAGCTCCTTCTCCACGAGCGCCATCCGCTCGCGCAGCCGGGCAGCAAGCGCATCGTCGGAGATCGGGAGGGCGAGGTCGCCTATCAGCGGAGCAGAACCGGAACTCACCTGATGAAGTCTCCCGCACGGGCCGCAAGATCCAGCACGGGGCCCGGCACGACACCGAGGACGAGGGTCGCCACGGCGCAGATCCCGATGGTCACCGTGGTGAACGCCGACGCCTCCTGGCCCATGGCCGTCTCGTCGACCGGGTCGGAGAAGAACATGACCAGGATCAGCCGCACATAGAAGTACACGGAGATGATGCTGCTCGCGATCGCCACCAGCACGACCGGCCAGGCACCGGCGGAGAGCGCGACCGTGAACACGGCCCACTTGCCCACGAAACCCGACGTCAGCGGGATGCCGGCCATCGAGAGCAGGAAGAACGCAAACGTGGCGGCCAGGAGGGGTGAGCGCTGTCCGAGGCCGCGCCATTTCGCGAACGACGCGGACTCACCACCAGAGTCGCGGACGAGCGTGACGACCGCAAACGCGCCGACCATCAAGAAGCCGTAGGTCGTCAGGTAGAACAGCACTGCCTGCAGCGAGGTGACCTGGCCGATGGCGAGGTCGGTCGCGCTCTGCACGCCCAGGACGCCGGTGAGCAGGAAGCCGGTGTGGGCGACCGAGGAGTAGGCCAGCATCCGCTTGACGTCGGTCTGCACCACGGCAACGACGGAGCCAACGATCATGGTCAAGATCGCGACCACCCACAGCATCGGCTGCCAGCTCGCCCGATCCGAGTCGAAGGCGACATAGAACAAGCGGAGGAGCGCGCCGAACGCCGCGATCTTGGTGCCCGCGGCCATGAAGGCGGTCACCGCGGTGGGCGCACCTTGATACACGTCGGGGGTCCAGCTGTGGAACGGGACGGCACCGACCTTGAACAGCAGCCCGACAGCGATCATCCCCATGCCAACCAGCAGCAGGTTGTCGTTGCCGATGTCGTTGCGGATCGCCTCGTTGATCTTGGCGAACTCCATCGACCCGGCATAGCCGTAGATGAGCGCGACGCCGTAGATGAAAAAGCCGGAGGAGAAGGCACCCAGCAGGAAGTACTTGAGCGCAGCCTCCTGGCTGAGCAGCCGACGCCGACGGGCGAGCCCGCAGAGCAGGTAGAGCGGCAGCGACAGCACCTCGAGCGCCACGAACATCGTCAGCAGGTCGTTGGCCGTGGGGAAGAGCATCATGCCGCCGACAGCGAACATCAGCAGCGGGTAGACCTCGGTGTGGTCGAGGCCCTTGGTCGAGGCCTGGCGCTCGGCCTCGGTGCCGGGCAGCGCGGCAGCCTGTCCGGCGAACGCGGAGACTCCCGCCTCGAGCCTGCGCTCGGCGAAGAGGGCTACGCCGCCAATGGCGAAGATCAGGATGAGCCCCCACAGGTAGACCGTGGGTCCGTCGACGACGAGGGTGCCCTCAGCACCCACGAAGCCCCGAGCGTCACCACCCCCGACCTCGACCAGGTCGGCAGCGATCAGACAGGTGCCGACGAGCGCGGCCACCAGTCCCGTGCCCGCCAGGCCGATCTGCACGAAGTGGCGCTGCTCGCGCGGCAGCGCCGCCTCGACGACGACACCGAGACAGGCGACTCCGAGCACCGCGATGAGCGGCCACAGCTCGGCGTACTGGATGACGGGTTTGACGAAGTCCATCAGTGACCGCCTTCCTCTCCGTCGATCGAGGGATCGTCGTGGTGGTCGACGGATTCCGGGGGTACGACTGGATCGTCGTCGGTAACCCCGACGTGCTGCATCAAGGAGTCGATGGTCGGGTTGCTGACATCGAGCAACGGCTGGGGATAGAAACCGAAGAAGACCAGCGCCAGCATCAGCGGAGCGACGGCACCGACCTCACGCCGGGAAAGGTCCTTGGTTTCCTCGACCTCGGTCGGCGTCGCACCGGTGAAGACCCGCTGGTACATCCACAACACGTAGATCGGTGCCAGCACGATGGCGGTCACCGCGATCGCCCCGACCCACCAGTGGTAGTCGAAGGCGGACAGGATCACCAGGAACTCCGAGATGAACGGGCTCAGGCCGGGCAGGCCGAGGGTCGCCAGACCCGCCACCAGGAACAAGCCAGCCAGCACCGGCGCCGCCTTCTCGATCCCGCGCATGTGGCTGATCAAGGTGGTGCCCCGACGACGGATCAGGTAGCCGGCAAGCAGGAACAGCGCGGCGGTGCCGATCCCGTGGTTGACCATGTAGAGGATCGCGCCCGACTGGCCCTGGGTGCTGAACACCCAGATGCCCAGCACGATGAAGCCGAAGTGGCTCAGCGAGGTCAGACCGATCAGTCGCAGGATGTCGTCCTGGCCGATCGCGATCAGGGCGCCGTAGATGATGGAGATCAACGCGAGCGTGATCACCACCGGCGTCGCCCACTGGGAGGCATCGGGGAAGATGCCGAGACAGAAGCGCAACATGCCGAACGTGCCGATCTTGTCGAGCACGCAGACCAGCAGCACGCTGACGCCGGGCGTCGCGTTCTCGGTCGTGTCGGCAAGCCAGGTGTGCACCGGGAACAGTGGCGCCTTGATCGCAAAGGCGATGAAGAACCCGGCGAACAGCCAGCGACCTGCCGTGGTGTCGATGTCGAGAGCGGCCAGGTCGGAGAGGAGGTAGGACGGCTCGCCCTGCTGGGCGGAGACGACGTAGAGCCCGATCACCGACCCGAGCAGCACCAGACCGCCGCCGAGCTGGAACAGCAGGAACTTCAGCGCGGCAGCGCTGCGCCTCGCCCGTCCGAACCCGCCGATCAGGAAGTAGGCCGGGATCAGGGTGGCCTCGAAGACCACGTAGAAGAGGAACACGTCGGTAGCGGCGAACACCGCGAGCGACAGTGCCTCGAGCGCCAGCATCCAGCCGAAGAAGGCGCGTGGATTGCTGTCGCCGTCGTGCCAACCGGCGGCGACCACGATCGGCACCAGGACGACGGTGAGCAGGATCATCAGCAGGCCGAGCCCGTCGACGCCCAGCGCATAGTGCACACCGAACGCCTCGATCCAGGAGTGCTGCTCCTCGAGCTGCATGCCGTCGTCGACGTCGTACGACGCGGCGATGACGATGCCCACGGCCAGGGTGACGAGGGCGAAACCGAGGCCGGCAACCTTGCTGAGGGCAGCCGGCAGGAAGGCGACCGCGAGCGCGCCGACGAGTGGCAGCGCGATCAGGACGGTGAGGATCGGGAAGTCGTTCACGACCAGTTCACCGCCAGCAGGGCCAGGACGACGATGAGCACGCCGCCGAGGATGGAGAGGGCGTAGGAGCGGACAAAGCCGTTCTGAACCCTCCGCAGCTGAGCACCGATCGCGCCGATGCCGATCGCACCACCGGTGAAGACGCCGTCGGCGCCGTGCTTGTCGAAGCCGAGCAGTCCACCGACCAGTCGGCGGCCGGGCTCCACCACGAGGCCTTCGTTGATCGCGTCACCGTAGAGATCGGCACGGGCAGCCCTGGTCGCGAACGACACGTCCTGCGGCGCCTCGCGCGGCACGTCAGGCTTGCCGACCAGGACCCAGGCCAGCGCGACACCCATGGCCACCACGGCGACCGTGATCAGCGTGATCAAGATGACCGGGATCGGTGGTTCGTGGTGTTCCGCATGGCCGACCACCGGCTCCAGCCAGCTGATGATCCAGTTGCCGAGCAGCAGGAAGCCACCGAGCACCGACAGCGCGGCCAGCACGATGAGCGGGATGGTCATCACCTTGGGCGACTCGTGCGGGTGAACATCTTCACCAGAATCGGTAGCTCCCCAGCGTTCCTTGCCGAAGAACGTCATCAGCATCAGCCGCGTCATGTAGAACGCGGTGATGCCAGCGCCCAGCAGAGCGCACAGCCCGACCACGGGGTTGTCGACCAGCGCGGTCTCGATGATCTTGTCCTTCGACCAGAAGCCGGAGAAACCGGGGAATCCGATGATCGCGAGATAACCCATCGCGAAAGTCAGGAACGTCACCGGCAGCATCTTGCGCAGTCCGCCGTAGTGGCGCATGTCGACGTCGTCGTCCATCGCGTGCATGACCGAGCCGGCGCCGAGGAACATGTTCGCCTTGAAGAAGCCGTGGGTGAGCAGGTGCATGATCGCGAACGCGTAGCCGGCGACACCGAGGCCGGCGGCGAGCATCATGTAACCGATCTGGCTCATGGTCGACCCGGCCAGTGCCTTCTTGATGTCGTCCTTCGCGCAACCGATGATCGCTCCCCACAGGAGGGTGACCGTCGCGACGACGACCACCGCGGTCTGCGCCGCCGGGGCCAGCTCGAAGACGAAGTTCGAGCGGACGATCAGGTAGACGCCGGCGGTGACCATGGTGGCCGCGTGGATGAGCGCCGAGACCGGGGTCGGGCCCTCCATCGCGTCGAGCAGCCAGGCCTGCAGCGGCACCTGGGCCGACTTGGCGCAGGCCCCGAGCAGAAGCAGGACTCCGAAGGCGTTGAGGGTGGCCTCGGTGGCGCCCGATGACAGGGCACTGATGCCGGAGAAGCTGGTGGTCCCGAACGTGACGAACGCCAACGAGATCGCGAGCACCATGCCGATGTCGCCGACGCGGTTGATCACGAACGCCTTCTTGGCCGCAGCGGCCGCGGTCGGCTTGTGCTGCCAGAAGCCGATCAGCAGGTACGACGCCAGGCCGACGCCCTCCCAGCCGACGAAGAGCCCGAGGTAGTTCTCGGAGAGGACCAGCAGCAGCATCGCGGCGACGAACAGGTTGAGGTAACCGAAGAAGCGGCGTCGGCGCGGGTCGTGCGCCATGTAGCCGATCGAGTAGACGTGGATCAGGGAACCGACACCAGTGATCAGCAGCAAGAAGAGCACGGACAGCGGGTCGAGGAGCAGATCCATGCCGACCTGGAGACCGCCGACGTCGATCCAGTCGTAGAGGTGTTGGCCGATCTGCCGCTCCGACTCGTCGCGCCCGAGCAGCGAGAAGAACATCACCAGGCTGAGGACGAAGGAAGCGCTGGGCAAAGCGGTGCCGAGCAGGTGGCCCCACCTGTCGAGCTTCTCGCCCAGGAGGGGACCCCCCAGCAGCAGGATGACCGCGCCCAGCAGGGGCAGGGCGATCACCAGCCAGATCAGGTCGAACACGCCGTCGCCGGTCGTGGGAGCGACGACGGGTTGGTGGCCGCCCTCGGCGGCCATCGTCACGAACATTGGAAGCTGCATCTGTGGCCGGCTCCTAGAACTTCAGCAGGCTGGCGTCGTCGACCGAGGCCGAGCGGCGGGTGCGGAAGATGGTCATGATGATCGCGAGCCCGACAACGACCTCTGCGGCCGCCACGACCATCACGAAGAACGCGGCGATCTGGCCGTCGAGGTTGCCGTGCTGCTTCGCGAAAGCCACCAGTGCGAGGTTGCTGGCGTTGAGCATCAGCTCGATACACATGAACACCACGATCGCGTTGCGGCGCGTGAGCACCCCGACGCAGCCGATGGTGAAGAGGATCGCGGAGAGGACGACGTACTCGTTCATGCGTCACGCCCCTGCTCGTCCTCGGTGCTGTTGGCGGGGGCGCCCTGCTTGCCCGCGGTGTCCGGCATCTCTGTGGGGTCGACGCCGAGCTGGCGCTGTACCTCGTCGATGTCGTCGGCCAGGTCCGGTGCCGAACGCACCGTCCCCCGGGCCGCCAGCATTGCGGACACCGAGGTCTCAGCCGCCGTGCCGTCCGGCAGCAGCGCGGGAGTGTCGACCGCGTTGTGGCGAGCGAAGACGCCGGGCGAGGGCAGCGGTCCGAGGTGTTTCCCCTGCGCGGCGTAGTCGCGCACCCGCTGCTGGGCGAGCGCGGCCTGGCCGGGCTTGGGCGTGAGCCGCTCGCGGTGCGCCAGCACCATGGCGCCAACAGCCGCAGTGATCAGCAGCGCGCTGGTGGTCTCGAACGCGAAGACGTACTTCGAGAACAGGATGTTCGCCAGGGCCTGGATGTTGCCCTCACCGTTGGCCTCCTCGAGGCCCACGCTGGTGCCCAGCGTGATCTGCGAGAGTCCGATCACCAGGACGGCGCCGAGGATCAGCCCGCCGAGCCAGGCCAGCATCCGGTGCCCACGGATCGTCTCCACCACGGAGTCGGATGCATCGACGCCGACGAGCATCAGCACGAAGAGGAAGAGCATCAGGATGGCGCCCGTGTAGACGATGATCTGCACCACGAAGAGGAACGGCGCCTCGAGCACCGCGTAGAGGATGGCCAGGCTGATCATCACGACAGCCAGCAGGAGGGCGGCGTGCACGGCCTTGCGGACGAACAGGATGCCGAGAGCCGCCAGCACCATCACCGGAGCCAGGATCCAGAAGGCGGTCATGCCTTGCCCTCCTCAGGGACCACCGGAGCGGAGAACTCCCCCCGGTAGTAGGCACCCTCGTCGTCGCCGAGCAGCATGGCGTGGGGCGGCTGCTCCATGCCGGGCAGGAGCGGGGCCAACAGGTCGGACTTCTCGTAGATGAGGTCCTCTCGGTTGTTGTCCGCGAGCTCGTACTCGTTGGTCATGGTCAACGCGCGGGTCGGACAGGCCTCGATGCAGAGCCCGCACAGGATGCAGCGCAGGTAGTTGATCTGGTAGACGCGGCCGTAACGCTCGCCGGGGCTGAACCTCTCGTCGTCGGTGTTGGAGGCACCCTCGACGTAGATCGCGTCGGCCGGGCAGGCCCAGGCGCACAGCTCGCACCCGATGCACTTCTCGAGCCCATCGGGCCAGCGGTTGAGCTGGTGACGACCGTGGAACCGGGGCGCCGTCGGCAGCTTCTCGAAGGGGTACTGCTCGGTGACGACCTTCTTGAACATGGTGCGGAAGGTGACGCCGAAACCCGCTACCGGGTCCCAGAACTGCTCCTTCAGGGACTTGTTCTGCTCTTCAGACGGCTCAGCCATCGACTGCTTCTTCCTTGAATGGTGCCTGCATCGGTGCGTCGAAGGTCAGCGGGAGCAGCCGCGCCCCGGACCGGGCCGCCGGCGGGCATGGCCGGGACCGGGAAGCCGCCCGCGGTCGGCTCGGCAGGTGCGGTTTTCTCCTCCACGCTCCCGTCGTCGCCGATGAAGAACATCACCAGGAAGAGCACGGCCAGGATGCCGATACCGATCAGGAGGTACTGCCGGTCGACGCCGCCGTCCAGCGAGACCGCGCGGATGGTGGCCACGGCAATGATCCAGAGCAGCGAGATCGGGATCAGCCGCTTCCAGCCGAACGCCATGAACTGGTCGTAGCGCAGGCGCGGCAGCGAACCCCGCAGCCAGATGAAGATGAAGACGAAGAAGAGCACCTTGCCGAAGAACCAGATGAGCGGGACGTAACCCTCGTTGGCGCCTTCCCAGACCCGGTCGATCCAGAACGGCGCGTGCCAGCCACCGAGGAACAGCGTCGTGGCGAGGGCCGAGACCGTCGCCATGTTGATGTACTCGGCGAGGAAGAACATGGCGAACTTGATCGAGGAGTACTCGGTGTGGAACCCACCGACCAGCTCACCCTCCGCCTCGGGGAGGTCGAACGGCGCGCGGTTGGTCTCACCGATCATCGAGATCACGTAGATGACGAACGACGGCGCCAGGATCAGCCCGAACCACAGGTCGTCCTGGGCGGCCACGATCTCCGAGGTCGACAGCGAGCCGGCGTACAGGAAGACCGCGACCAGGGCCAGGCCCATCGCGACCTCGTAGGAGATCATCTGGGCGCTCGAGCGCAGGCCACCGAGCAGGGAGTACGTCGAGCCGCTGGACCAGCCGCCGAGCACGATGCCGTAGATGCCGATCGAGGCGATGGCCATCACGAACAGCACGGCGACCGGCATGTCGGTGAGCTGCAGCGGCGTAGTGCGGTCGGTGAACGGCAGGCCCACCTCGGGGCCGAACGGGATCACGCTGAAGGTCACGAACGCCGGCACCGCCGCGAGCACGGGCGCCAGCACGAAGACCAGCTTGTCGGCCGCCTTCGGGATGAGGTCTTCCTTGAACATCAGCTTGGCGCCGTCGGCCAAGCGACTGCAGCAGTCCGAACGGGCCGTGCACGTTGGGGCCGATCCGGTGCTGCATCCGGGCCACGACCCGGCGCTCCCACCAGATGTTGAACAGCGTGAGCAGGACCAGGACCAGGAAGATCAGCACGGTCTTGATCAGGATCAGCCACCACGGGTCCTGGCCGAAGGCGCCGAGGTCGTCGGCCAGCCATCGGGCTGACCAGCGAGCATCGACGGTCATGCGCCGCCCCCCGTCACCCGGACCCGGCTGCCGGGCGAGGCCACGTCGGCCAGGATCCCGTTGCCGGTGGAGTTGGTCGGGAGCCAGACCACGCCTTCGACCAGGTCGCCGGCGATCTCGGCCGGCAGCGTCACCGAGCCGCGGTCACCGGTCACGGTGACGGCGGGGCCGACGGCGTCGAAGACGGTCGCGGAGACCCGGACCACGACCGCGCGTGCGGTCGCCGCGAGGTGCTTCTCGCCGTCCTGCATCGAGCCGTTGTCGAGCATGCGGTTTCCAGGTGGCCAGGGCCAGTCCCTTCGCCGCCGGGTGTCGTGGTCGCTTGGCGAGACTCGGCGTCATGCTCGCGCGCGGGCCGTCCCACGGACCCATCTCCTCCATCTGGGCGCGCGCCTCGGCGACGGTGCGGAAGCCCAGGGGACTCCCTGACCGAGCTGCGGCCAGCTCTTCGGCGATGCCGGACAGGATGCGCAGGTCCGGGCAGCGAGGCGGGGTTGGCGAGCACCTGCTCGAACGGGCGCGGTCGCCCCTCCCAGGTCACGAACATGCCGGCCTTGTCGGTGACCGGGGCCACCGGGAAGACCACGTCGGCGCCGCGGGTCACTTCGGTCTCGCGCAGCTCCAGAGCAACCACGAACGACGCCGCCGCGATGGCCGCCCGAGTGGCGGCAGGGTCGGCGGTGTCGTCCGGGTCGACACCGCCGATCACCAGGCCGCCGAGGTCACCGGAGATCAGGGCGGCGACGATCGCGTCGCCGTCGCGGCCCGCGGTCTCGGGCAGGTGGTCGACGCCCCAGGTGGTGGCGGCATCGACGCGCGCCGAGGCCTCGGCCACGGGACGGCCACCGGGCAGCAGGGTCGGCAGGCAGCCGGTCTCGACCGCACCGCGGTCACCCGCCCGGCGGGGCACCCAAGCCAGCCGGGCTCCGGTCTTCTGCGCCAGCGCCGCCGCGGCAGACAGGGCACCTGGCACGGTCGCCAGCCGCTCGCCGACCAGGATCACGGTGGTCTTGTCGACGCCGTAGTCGGCGTGTCCGAGCAGAGCGTCCAGCGCTGCCGGCTCGGCGCCGGGAGCGGTCGGCACCAAGCGTGCCGTTGCAGCTTGGCCAGACCGCGGGTCGTGAACGGCGCCAGCGCCAGCACGCGGGTGCCGACCGGCGCGCACGGACTTGCGCAGCCGCAGGAAGATCGCACCGGCCTCGTCCTCGGGCTCGAGGCCCGCGAGCACCACCGTCGCGGCACTCTCGAGGTCGGCGTAGGTGACCGCGCCGCCCGTCGGGACCGGTCAGCGCCACGTGGGCGGCCAGGAACTCGGCCTCCTCCGCAGAGTGGGGGCGGGCCCGGAAGTCGATGTCGTTGGTGCCGAGCGAGACCCGGGCGAACTTGCTGTAGGCGTAGGCGTCCTCGGCGGTCACCCGACCGCCGGTGAGTACGCCGACCGCGCCGGCCTGCGTGCAGGCCCTGGGCCGCCCTGGCGAAGGCCTCGGGCCAGGAAGCCGGGCGCAGCGACGCCGTCATCGTCGCGGACCTGCGGATAGCCGAGCCGGTCGGGCTGCTGGGCGTAGGTGAACGCGAAGCGGTCCTTGTCGGTGATCCACTCCTCGTTGACCTCGGGGTCGTTGCCGGCCAGGCGACGCATCACCTTGCCCCGGCGGTGGTCGACGCGGATGGCCGAGCCGCAGGCGTCGTGCTCGGCGACCGAGGGCGATGAGACCAGGTCGAACGGGCGCGAGCGGAAGCGATAGTCGGCCGAGGTCAGGGCTCCGACCGGGCAGATCTGGATCGTGTTGCCGGAGAAGTACGACTCGAGCGGCTCCTTCTCGTAGATGCCGACCTGCTGCAGCGCGCCGCGCTCGAGCAGCTCGATGAAGGGGTCACCGGCGATCTGCTCGGAGAACCGGGTGCAGCGGGCGCACAGCACGCAGCGCTCGCGGTCCAGCAGCACCTGCGCGGAGATGTTGATCGGTTTCGGGAAGGTGCGCTTGATGCCGCCGCCGCTGGAGAACCGGGACTCGCCGCGACCGTTCGACATCGCCTGGTTCTGCAGCGGGCACTCGCCGCCCTTGTCGCAGACGGGACAGTCGAGCGGGTGGTTGATGAGCAGGAACTCCATGATCCCCTGCTGCGCCTTGTCGGCGACGGGGCTGGTCACCTGGGTGCTGACCACCATGCCCTCGGCGACGGGAAGGGTGCAGGAGGCCTGGGGCTTCGGGAAGCCGCGGCCGTTGCCGGCGTCGGGCACCTCGACCAGGCACTGGCGGCAGGCGCCGACCGGGGCGAGCAGCGGGTGGTCGCAGAAACGCGGGATCTGGACGCCGACCTGCTCGGCGGCGCGGATCACCAGGGTGTCCTTGGGGACGCTGACCTGGATGCCGTCGATGGTGACGCTGACGGTGCCGGTCTCGTCGGTGGCCTGGCCGTGGAGGTCTGGTCGTTGGAGGTCTGGGTCATGCCTGCGCTCCGGCAGCCGCGAAGAGGGTGGACGCGGCCGGGTCGAACGGGCAGCCGCCGTGGGTCAGGTGAGCGAGGTACTCCTCGCGGAAGTGCTCGATCGAGCTGGCGATCGGGCTGACCGCACCGTCGGCCAGCGCGCAGAACGAGCGGCCCATGATGTTGTCGCACTGGTCGAGCAGCAGGTCGAGGTCGGCCTCGCTGCCCTGTCCGCGCTCGAGGTTGGCCAGCACCTGCACCAGCCACCAGGTGCCCTCGCGGCACGGGGTGCACTTGCCGCAGGACTCGTGCTTGTAGAACTCCGTCCAGCGGAGCACGGCCCGGACCACGCAGGTGGTCTCGTCGAAGATCTGCAGGGCGCGGGTGCCGAGCATCGAGCCGGCCGCGCCCACCCCCTCGAAGTCGAGCGGCACGTCGAGGTGCTCAGCGGTCAGCAACGGCGTGCTCGAACCACCCGGCGTCCAGAACTTCAGCTCGTGGCCGTCGCGCATGCCGCCGGCCAGCTCGATCAGCCTGCGCAGCGTGATGCCGAGCGGGGCTTCGTACTGGCCCGGCTCCTGCACGTGGCCCGAGAGCGAGAAGATGCCGTAGCCCTTGGACTTCTCGGTGCCCATCGACGCGAACCAGGCGGCGCCGTTGGCGATGATGCTCGGCACGGAGGCGATGGACTCGACGTTGTTGATCACGGTGGGGCTGGCGTAGAGACCCGCCACGGCCGGGAACGGCGGGCGCAACCGGGGTTGACCGCGGCGACCCTCCAGTCCCTCGAGCAGTGCGGTCTCCTCGCCGCAGATGTAGGCGCCGGCGCCGGCGTGCACCACGACGTCCAGGTCGAAGCCGGAGCCGTGGATGTTCTTGCCCAGGTGGCCGGCGGCGTACGCCTCGGTGACCGCGGCCTGCACCCGGCGGATCACGTGGAGCACCTCGCCGCGGATGTAGATGAACGCGATGTTGGCCCGGATGGCGAAGGAGCTGATGATCACGCCCTCGACCAGGGTGTGCGGTGAGGCCATCATCAGCGGGATGTCCTTGCAGGTGCCCGGCTCCGACTCGTCGGCGTTGACGACGAGGTACTTCGGCTTCCCCCGCCCGGCGCATCGGAGTCCTGCGGGATGAAGCTCCACTTCATGCCGGTCGGGAACCCTGCCCCGCCGCGGCCGCGCAGCCCGGAGTCCTTCACGGCCGTGACGATGTCACCGGGAGCCATCGAGAACGCCTTCTTGGCTGCTTCGTAGCCACCGCGCGCCTCGTAGGTGGCCAGGGTCCAGCTGCGCTCGGCGTCCCAGTCGTCGGTCAGGACCGGGGTCAGGGTGTCGATCGTCATGACGACTTCTCCTGCTTCGTCTCGCTCTCGGCGCGCGAGGTGTCGGCCTGCTCGACGGCCTCGGTCTTGGTGTCGGTCTCGGTGTCGGCTGAGTTGTCTGGGCCGGCGATCGCCGCCGGGACGGCGCCCTCGGGTGCGGTCCAGCCCTGCTCGCGAGCGATCTTCAGACCGACCAGGCTGGCCGGACCAGCCGCGGGCCCTTCATCGGCCAGTCCGTCGGGGAATCCGGCGAGGACGCGCTCGGCCTCGCGCCAGGTGCAGAGCTTGGGGCCACGCGTGGAGTGCACGTCGGTGCCGGCCCGCAGGTCGTCGACCAGCTGCGTGGCCGACGCGGGAGTCATGTTGTCCATGAACTCCCAGTTGACCATCATCACCGGGGCGTAGTCGCAGGCGGCGTTGCACTCGACGTGCTCCAGCGTGACCGTCCGCTTGTCCTCGGGCCGGAGGTCGGTGGTCTCGTCGTTGCCGACGTCGAGGTGCTCCTTGAGCCGTTCGAAGATCTGGTCGCCACCCATCACCGCGCACAGCGTGTTGGTGCAGACCCCGACGTGGTAGTCACCGACCGGCTTGCGCTTGTACATGGTGTAGAACGTCGCGACTCCGCTGACCTCGGCCGCGCTGATGTCGAGGATGTCGGCGCACGCCTCGATGCCTTCTGGGGTGATCCGGCCAGAGACTGACTGCACGAGGTGGAGCATGGGCAGCAGTCCCGACCGCTTCTGCGGGTAGCGAGCGGCGATCTCGCGCAGCTCCTCCAGCGTGGTCTCGTCGAGTCCGGACCCAGAGGTGTGCTCCTGGCTCATCGGTCGACTCCTCCCATCACCGGATCGAGCGAGGCGATGGCCACGATCACGTCGGCGATCATGCCGCCTTCGCTCATCACGCTGGTTGCCTGCAGGTTGGCGAACGACGGGTCGCGGAAGTGCGCCCGGAACGGACGGGTGCCGCCGTCGGAGACGACGTGGGCCCCGAGCTCGCCGCGCGGGCTCTCGACCGGCACGTACGCCTGGCCCGCGGGGACCCGGAAGCCTTCGGTCACCAGCTTGAAGTGGTGGATCAACGCCTCCATCGACTCACCCATGATGTGCCGGATGTGGTCGAGGCTGTTGCCCATGCCGTCGCTGCCGATCGACAGCTGGCTGGGCCACGCGATCTTCTTGTCCGCGACCATCACCGGCGCGCCTTCCAGACCCGCGAGCCTGTCCGCGCACTGCTCGAGCAGCCTCAGCGACTCGTGCATCTCGTTGAGCCGGACCCGGAAGCGGCCGTAGGAGTCGCAGGTGTCCCAGGTCTGGACGTCGAAGTCGTAGTCCTCGTAGCCGCAGTACGGCTGGGTCTTGCGCAGGTCCCAGGGGTAGCCGGTGCTGCGCAGCACGGGGCCGGTGAGCCCGAGGCCCATGCAGCCCTCGAGCTCGAGATGGCCGACGCCCTCGAGACGAGCCTTGAAGATCGGGTTGGCGTTGCACAGCGCGGCGTACTCGGGCAGCCGCTTCTTCATCAGGGCAATGAAGGCCCTGATCTCGTCCAAGGCGCCCGGCGGCAGGTCCTGGGCTACACCGCCGGGACGGATGAACGCGTGGTTCATCCGCAGTCCGGTGATCAGCTCGAACAGGTCGAGCACGAGCTCGCGCTCCCGGAAGCCGATCGTCATCACGGTCAGGGCGCCGATCTCCATGCCGCCGGTGGCGATGGCCACCAGGTGGGAAGAGATGCGGTTGAGCTCCATCATGAGCACCCGCATGACGTTGGCCTTCTCGGGGATGTCGTCCTCGATGTCGAGCAGCCGCTCGACGCCCAACGCGTAGGTCGCCTCGTTGTAGAACGGGCTCAGGTAGTCCATCCGGGTGCAGAACGTGGTGCCCTGCACCCAGGTGCGGAACTCCATGTTCTTCTCGATGCCGGTGTGGAGGTAGCCGATGCCGCACCGCGCCTCGGTGACCGTCTCGCCCTCGATCTCGAGGATCAGCCGGAGCACCCCGTGCGTGGAGGGATGCTGCGGCCCCATGTTGACCACGATCCGCTCCTCGCCTTCTTCAGCGAGTCCTTCGGCGATCTGGTCCCAGTCCTGGCCGGTGACGGTGAAGACCTTGCCGTCGTGGGTGTCCGACGTGCTGGCGTAGATGTCCTCTTTAGTGCTCATGTCAGTTGTACGACCTTCGCTGATCGGGCGGCGGGATGCTGCCGCCCTTGTACTCCACGGGGATGCCGCCCAGCGGGTAGTCCTTGCGCTGAGGGTGGCCGGGCCAGTCGTCCGGCATCAGGATCCGGGTCAACGAGGGGTGACCGTCGAAGATGATCCCGAACATGTCGTAGGTCTCGCGCTCGTGCCAGTCGTTGGTGGGATAGATGGCGACCAGCGACGGGACGTGCGGATCGGCGTCGGGCATGGAGACCTCGAGCCGGATCCGGCGGTTGAAGGTCATCGAGAGCAGGTGATAGACCGCGTGCAGCTCGGCCCCGGTGTCGTCGGGAAAGTGGACGCCGCTGACGCCGGCGCAGAACTCGAACCGCATCCGCGGGTCGTCGCGCACCAGCTGGGCGACGGCGAGCAGATCCTCGCGGCGGACGTGGAAGGTGATCTCGCCGCGGTGGATGACGACGTTGCCCAGGTTGACGGTCGCCTCGAGGGCGTCGGCCACCTCGTCGTACCAGCCCCCGAACGGTCGCTGAGCGGCGCCGGGGTAGACGATCGGCTGCACGAGTCCGCCGTATCCACTGGTGTCGCCTGTGCCCTTGGTGCCGAACATGCCGGTGCGGACCCCGACCTGCTGCACCTCGGTGTGGGTGGTGGCTGGTGCGTTCTCCGGTGACTTGTCGATCGCCGGCTGCTCGGGGCTCTTGTCCTCGCTCACCTGAGCAGACCCTTCATGTCCGAGGTGGGCAGGGCCGCCAGCGCGGTGGTCTCCAGGTCGACGATCTCGGCGGCACGGTTGGCGCCGAGCTTGGCGTGCTGCACCTGGTCGTGGAGCTTGAGGATCGCGTCGATCAGCATCTCCGGCCGGGGCGGACAGCCGGGGAGGTACATGTCGACCGGCACGATGTGGTCGACACCCTGGACGATCGCGTAGTTGTTGAACATCCCCCCGCTGCTGGCGCACACGCCCATCGCGAGGACGTACTTCGGCTCGGCCATCTGGTCATAGATCTGGCGGAGCACCGGCGCCATCTTCTGGCTGACCCGGCCGGCCACGATCATCAGGTCGGCCTGACGAGGGCTGGCCCGGAAGACCTCCATGCCGAAGCGGGCGAGGTCGTACTTCGGACCACCGGAGGTCATCATCTCGATCGCGCAGCACGCCAGCCCGAAGGTCGCCGGCCAGAAGCTGGCCTTGCGCATGTAACCGGAGAGACCCTCGACGGTGCTGAGCAGTACGCCGCTCGGCAGCTTGTCCTCAATACCCATCAGGAAGTCCTTTCCGGCATCAAGACACAGGAGCGAAGGCAAGGTGCGTGGATCATGGGGCTCAATCCCACTCCAGGCCGCCGCGACGCCAGACATAGGCATACGCGACGAAGACCGTTGCGATGAAGATGACCATCTCGACCAACCCGAAGAACTTCATGGCGTCGAAGTGCACGGCCCATGGGTAGAGAAAGATGATCTCGATGTCGAAGATGATGAACAGCATCGCGGTGATGTAGTACTTCACCGGGAACCGCCCGCCACCGACGGGCTGGGGGGTCGGTTCGATGCCGCACTCGTAGGAGTCGAGCTTGGCCCGGTTGTAGCGCTTGGGGCCGACCACGAAGCTGGTCGCGAGTGAGCCGAGCACGAAGATCGTGGCAAGGCCGGTCAGGAAGAGGACCGGTGTGTACAGCTCCAACCTGGGTTCCTCCTCCGCTCGTAATGCCGCTCGAAGATGGCCTCACGGACCGCTGATTGTGACTTTGTGAAGAGAATCACTAGTGGCGCAGGACTCAGTCTGCCACTCCGCGGCCGGCCCGTCACACTCGGGGGGAACCGGGCCGAAAGCCCCTCTCACCTGGCGATTTAACGCATGGAGCCGTGGCCTAATTCGTGGCATTCGTGGCCCTGTGCAGCGCCACGATCCCCCCCGAAAGGTTGCGCCACTGCGGGCGCTGCCAGCCCGCCGTCTCGACCAGGTCTGCGAGCCCCTGCTGGTCCGGCCACGCCCGGATGGACTCGGCCAGGTAGACATAGGCGTCCGGGGACGAGGAGACCGCGCGGGCGACCGTCGGCAGCGCACGCATCAGGTACTCGATGTAGACCGTGCGGAACGGCGACCAGGTCGGATGACTGAACTCGCAGACCACCAGACGACCCCCGGGCTTGGTCACCCGCAGCATCTCCCGCAGGCCCGCGAGAGGGTCCACGATGTTGCGAAGCCCGAAGGAAATCGTGACCGCGTCGAAGGTCCCGTCGGCGAAGGGCAGCTGGGTGCCGTCACCGGCGGTGAACGGCAGTCCGGGCCTGGCCTGCTTGCCTACTCGCAACATGCCGAGCGAGAAGTCGCACGGCACCACCAGCGCACCCCGGTCGGCGAAGGGCTGGCTGGAGGTGCCGGTGCCCGCGGCGAGGTCGAGCACCGTCTCACCACGCTGCGGATCGACGGCCTGCGATCACGTCGCGTCGCCAGCGCCTGTCCTGGCCCAGGGAGAGCACGTCGTTGGTGACGTCATAGCGGCGCGCGACCGCATCGAACATGGTGCGGACATCGGTCGGTTGCTTGTGCAGGTCTGCGCGGGCCACTTCCGAAGACTACGGCCGGTCACGGGTTGGTCACGGAGCGGGGGACGGCCGCCGCGGGAGCAACCTTTCGGCCCCCGGCTGCGTCATCTTGGTGTCAACAAAGCGCAACAGGAAGCAGCCATGAGGATCCTCCGTCGTCTCGCCCTCACTCTCGTGATCGCCACCATGCTCGCGGGCATCGGGTACGCCGCCGCCTACGTCGCCGACCGCGGCCTGCCGTCGCGGAGCGCTACCGGGCCAGAAGCACACTCCAGCCAGGCCGGCTCACGGGTCATCGATCCCGTGCCAGAAGCCACGACGACGCCCGAGACGCCGGAGCCCACCGAGCCCACCGAGCCCACGCAGCCGCCGGAGGTCGAAGAGCCCGACCCCGCGACGCTGCCCGGCGAGACCCTGCTGGGCCCCGGCGACGAGGGCGACCGGGTCCGCAGGGTCCAGTCCCGGTTGCGGCAGATCGACTGGTTCGAGGGTGACGTCACCGGCGTCTACGGCGACATCACCACCGCCGCGGTGCGGGGCTTCCAAGGCAAGCGCGAGATCCCGGTGACCGGTGACGTCGACCAACGAACCCTCGACCTCCTGCACGGCATGACCACCGAGCCGACCGAGGCCGAGCTGAACAACGAGGTGCCGTCGTCCAACGGAAACGTGCCCGGCACCCTCGACCCGAGGTGCACGACCGGCCGGGTGCTCTGCATCGACAAGTCGAGCAGCACCCTGCGCTGGGTGGTCGATGGCGAGGTGCGGGTGACCGTCGACACTCGCTTCGGTGGCTCGGCGACGCCGACCCGCGACGGGGTCTTCAGCGTCTACATGAAGAGCCGCGACCACGTCTCCACGCTCTACGACAGCTCAATGCCGTTCGCCATGTTCTTCTCCGGCGGTCAGGCGGTGCACTACTCGTCGGACTTCGCGGCCGTCGGCTACAACGGCGCATCGCACGGGTGCGTCAACGTGCGTGACTACGACGGCATCGCGGCGCTCTTCGACCAGGTCGTGGTCGGCGACAAGGTCGTCGTCTACTGGTCCTAGCCAGCGACTGGCTCGACCGGGGTGACGGCAGGTGAGGTGGGCCACCGTCCGGCGTACAACGTGGACTGGTTGAGTACGCTCGATCTCGTGACGACTGGCGCCATCCCGGCTGACGACCCCACGCCGGGCACCCTGGTCGTCCGGACCGTCCCCCTGGACCTGGATACCGCGACCGCGCTGGTCGACCTGCTGCCGACCGACCAGCCGGTCGCGTGGGTACGCCGCGGTGATGGCGCGGTCGGCTGGGGCGTCGCCGCCTCCCTGCACACGAACGGCTCGACCCGGTTCGCGGACGCCGACAAGTGGTGGACCGAGACGGCCGCCCGCGCCGTGGTGCGTGACGAGGTGGGCGAGCCCGGCACCGGACTGATCTGCTTCGGCAGCTTCGGGTTCGCCGACGACCCTGGCGACTCGGTGCTGGTGGTGCCCGAGGTGGTGGTCGGTCGCCGCGGTGACTCCGCGTGGCTCACGACCGTCTCGGTCGGCGGGTTGGACCTGCCTGCCACCCAAGACATCCAGGTGCTGCGTGCGCCCGCCGCTCCGACCGGGGTCAGCTTCGCGGACGGTGCGCTGAACGGCGAGGAGTGGATGTCCGTCGTCGCCGACGCGGTGTCGCGGATCAACGGTGGTGACCTCGAGAAGGTCGTGCTGGCTCGCGACCTGGTGGCCAGCGCAGACGAACCGATCGACGTGCGGTGGCCGCTGCAACGGCTGTCGGCGACGTACCCGATGTGCTGGACGTTCCACGTGGCGGGCCTGTTCGGCGCCACGCCCGAGCTGCTGGTCCGCCGCGAGCGCGGACTGGTCACCTCGCGGGTGCTCGCCGGCACCATCCGCCGCACCGGCGACGACGATCGCGACCTGGCGCTGGCCGCAACCCTCGCTCGCAGCTCGAAGGACCTCGAGGAGCACGAGTACGCCGTCCGCTCCGTCGCCGACGCGCTGGAGCCGCACTGCTCGTCCATGAATGTGCCCGAGGCGCCGTTCGTGCTGCACCTGCCGAACGTGATGCACCTGGCGACCGACGTCAACGGAGTGGTGCATGACGCGGCAACCGTGTCGTCGCTGCAGCTGGCCGCCGCCCTGCACCCCTCGGCGGCCGTCGGCGGCACCCCCACTCCTGATGCCCAGGCCCTGATCTCCGAGATCGAGGGCATGGACCGGGGTCGCTACGCCGCTCCCGTCGGCTGGATGGACGCCGACGGCGACGGCGAGTGGGGTCTCGCCCTGCGCTCGGCGCTCGTGGACGGCGACACCGTGCGGCTCTTCGCCGGCTGCGGCATCGTCGCCGACTCGGACCCCGAGGACGAGCTGGCCGAGGCGCAGGCGAAGTTCGTGCCTGTGCGCGATGCCCTCGCCGGCGGCTGACCGGCGCGAAGGCTGCGTCACACCCCCTTGCCATCCCGGCTATTGAACGATATTCAAGAGGGATGACCTACCAGGCGATCATCGTCGGCACCGGGTTCGGCGGCATGGGCGCCGCCATCCAGCTGAAGCGACTCGGCATCGACGACTTCGTGATGCTCGACCGGGAGGACGACCTCGGCGGCACCTGGCACGTGAACCGCTACCCCGGCCTCGCGGTCGACATCGCCAGCGTCACCTACTCCTACTCCTTCGAGCCCAACCCGCACTGGCGCAACTGGTACGCCCGCGGCCCCGAGCTCAAGCAGTACGCCAAGCACGTGGCCGACAAGTACGACCTGCTCCGCCACATGCGTTTCGACGCGGCCGTCGAAGGAGCGCGCTGGGACGAACAGGCACAGGAGTGGGAGGTGGCGATCACCGGCAGCGAGCCGGTGCGCGGCAGCTACCTGATCACCGCAACCGGCTTCCTCTCCCAACCCCGGCTGCCCGACATCGAAGGGGTGGGCGACTTCGCCGGCGACGTCATCCACACCGCCAAGTGGGACGACCACGTCGACCTGGACGGCAAACGGGTCGCCATCATCGGCACCGGCGCCACCGCCGTGCAGCTGATCCCCGAGCTCGCCAAACGGGCCAACCACCTCACCGTCTTCCAGCGCACGCCGATCTGGGTCGACCCCCAAGATGGACTTCACGATGCCGGGTGCGGTGCGACAGCTGTTCGCCAAGGCGCCGGTCACGCAACGGATCGCGCGCAGGGTCAACAGCGCCTGGCTCGAGGCAATGATGGTGACGGCGGTGATCCACTACCGGCAGGGCAAGGTCTTCAACCAGATCGCCGCCCGCATCGCCAAGCGTCACCTGCACAGCCAGATCAAGGACCCGGCGATGCGCGAGGCGCTGACCCCCGACTACTCGTTCGGCTGCAAGCGGCCGACGTTCAGCAACTCCTACTACCCGTCGTTCACCCGCGACCACGTCGACCTCGAGACCACGTCGATCGAACGGATCACGCCGACCGGCATCACCACGACCGACGGCCACGAGACCGAGGTCGACGTGCTCGTGCTCGCCACCGGCTTCGACATGTGGGACGCCAACTTCCCCGCCATCTCAGTGCTGGGTCGCGACGGCAAGGATCTCGGCACCTGGTGGCGGTCGACCAGGTTCCAGGCCTACCAGGGGATCGCGGTACCCGGCTTCCCCAACTTCCTCAGCCTGGCCTCGCCGTACTCGTACTCCGGCCTGTCCTTCTTCACCACCATCGAGGGCCAGATGAAGCACATCGACCGGCTGCTGACCGAGGTACGCCGCCGGGGCGCGACCACGTTCGAGGTGCGGGACCCCGCCAACGAGGAGTTCCTCGGGTGGGTCACCGAACGACTCGGCAGACTCGGTCTTCAGCCTCGGCCAGTGCGCAACCGCGCGCAGCTACTACTTCAACCAGCACGGCGAGGCCGCGCTGCTCCGCCCGAGCTCGACGCTGAACACCCACAAAGAGGCCGCAAGCTTCCCTGTTGACGACTACGCATACGGCTGAGTCGCCCTACGCTGACCCGGTGACCGGTTTCGCGCTCGCCGAGGAGCTGCGCCGGCGCCGCGACTGGCAAGCGGCGTACGACGCCTTCGCTGCGCTGCCCGAGCGCACCGGTGCGGCGGTCGAAGGCCTGGCGGAGTCCGCCTGGTGGCTGGGACGGATGGAGGAGTCCATCCGGCTCTACTCCGAGGCGTACCGGCTGCACAGCGAGGCAGGCGATTTCCAGGCGGCCGCGATGGCGGCGGTCCAGCTCTCCATCCACACGCGGCTGGTCGGCGAGGCAGCACAGAGCGCCGGGTGGGTGAGCCGTGCGCAACGGATCCTCGAGGACCTACCCGAGTGCGCCGCGCACGGCTACCCGCTCTACCTGTGGACGGCCGGACTGACCGGCAGCGACCTCGACGCGGCGTACGCCAGCGCTCGCCGGCTGCAGGACCTCGGCCGTCGCTACGACGACCCCACCCTGGCTGCGCTCGGGGTCTACTTCGAAGGCCGCATCCGGATCAAGCAGGCCCGGGTGGCAGAGGGCCTCGCGCTCCTCGACGAGGCGATGTTGGCCGCGCTGTCCGACGCGCTCGGCCCCCTGTGGACAGGCGCTATCTACTGCGGGCTGATGGATGCCTGCAACGAGCTTCGCGACCTCAGCCGGGCCTCGGAGTGGACCGAAGCCACGCGTCGGTGGTCCGAACCGCTTCCTCTGGCCTCGCTCTATCCCGGGATCTGCCGCGTGCACCGGGCCCAGGTCATGCAGAGCCGCGGCAACTGGGACGAGGCCGAGCAGGAAGCACTCGGCGCCTGCGACGACATGGTCGGGATCGACGTTTTCGCCGTGGCCGACGCCTACTACGAGGTGGGCGAGGTACGCCGGCTCCGAGGTGACCTGGGCGGCGCCGAACAGGCCTACCACCAGGCACACGACTACGGCCGAGACCCGCAGCCCGGACTCGCCCTCCTCCGCCTCGCCCAAGGACGCGGCGCCGACGCGGCCACCGCCATCGCCGCCGCGATCGCCGGGTCGGGTGGCAGTCGTCTCGAACGCGCGCCGCTGCACGCCGCCCAGTCGGAGATCGCGCTTGCGGGCGGTGACCACGACCTGGCCGAGCAGTCAGCAGCTGAGGTCGCCGCCACCGCAGAGGCCTTCGACAGCGTCGGGCTCACGGCCGAGGGACACCGCTGTGTCGGCGCGGTGCTGCTCGCCAAAGGTCGGGTGATGGAGGCGCTCGGCGCCCTGCGGATGGCGTTCAACGAGTGGACGCGGCTCGACGTGCCGTTCGAGGCCGCCCGCACCCGGATGCTGCTCGCCCAGACCTACGCCGCCTGCGGCGACGCCGACGCTGCCCAGCGCGAAGAAGTGGCCGCCCGAGCCTGCTTCGAGCGGCTCGGCGTGCTGCCCGTCGGGGACGGCGCGGGCAGCACCCGCCGGCCTGACCGCCCGTGAGGTCGAGGTGATCAAGCTCCTCGCTTCTGGCCTGAGCAACAGGGAGATCGCGGAGCAGCTGTTCCTCAGCCCGAAGACGGTCGCCCGGCACCTCTCCAACATCTTCGCGAAGACCGGCAGCGCCACCCGGTCCGCCGCCACGGCGTTCGCTTACGACAACGACCTGATGGGTCGAACGACCCAGTCCTGAGCCGACCCAAGATGGGTCGTGCGCTCGATGAGCCGCGGCCACCCGGGCTCCTAGTTTCAGGTCATCGATCCGAACCCGGATCAACGACCAAGGAGATTGAGATGCCCAAGTACGTCATCGAGCGTGAACTTCCCGGCGCCGGCCAGCTGTCGTCCGACGAGCTGCACGCCATCTCGACGAAGTCCAACGAGGTCCTGTCCGACATGAACGGCCGGGCCAAGTGGCAGCAGAGCTACGTCACCGACGACAAGATCTACTGCGTCTACTTCGCTGACAACGAGGACGCCGTCCTCGAGCACGCTGCCGCGGGCGGCTTCCCGGCCAACCGGGTCAGCAAGGTCGCGACCCTGATCGACCCGTCCTCGGGCGAGTGACCGATCAGCGACTAGCCGGGCAGGTCGATCCAGAGCCCGGTGACGGTCGCGCCATGACTGTCTGCGCCATCACAGATCGGAGCCGTCGGGGACCCGGACGTAGTGCTGCCCGGAGTCGCCGAGGAACCGGGCCAGGTGGCTCTCGGCGATCCCATGAGCGAACTCGCTGTAGACCCGGTCGTGGATGCCGAGGTTGCGCGGCGCCCCGACCAACCGGACGAAGTCGAGGGCCTCGGAGATCTTCAGCCAGGGCGCCGAGACCGGCAGAGCACAGCACGTCGACGTGCTCGCCGGGGTCGGTCAGCGCGTCGCCGGGGTGATAGACCATCTGGTCGCCGAGGGTGACCAGGTAGCCGCTGTTGAAGAACCCCGGGAACTCCGGGTGGATCACGGCGTGCAGCTCTCCCACCGCGCGCACCGGCAGCCCGGCATCCACGGACTCCCCCGGGTGCACCACCGTCACCCGCTCCGCGAGCGCGGGGGCATCCTGACGGATCTTGGTGGCGACGGCCTCGATCGTGAAGATGCGGGCGTCCGTGGCGGCCAGCAGGTCAGGTGCGTAGTGGTCGGGGTGTTCGTGAGTGATCAGCACGGCGTCGACGTCGGCGACCGCATCGGGCGTGGCGAAGACTCCCGGATCGAGCACCAGGGAGATCCCGTCGTGTTCCATCCGGACGCAGGAGTGGCCGAACTTCGTGATCCGCATCCGGCCAACATAATGGGATCACCATGACTCGTTTCGACCTCGCCGATCCCGAATTCGATGTCACCTCGCCCGTCGTGCACGCTGCCCGCGAGGAGAGCTGGTACGTCGAGACCAACTGGGGTTGGGCGGTCCTACGCCACGCGGAGGTCTCGGCCCTGCTGCGCGACCGGAGGTTCCGTCAGGGCAATGCGCGCTGGCCAGCCCAGAACGGTATCCACTCCGGACTCTTCTCGGACTGGTGGCAAGAGACGTTGCTGTCGCTGGAAGGGGAGAATCACGCGCGGATCCGTCGGTTGCTGATGCCGGCCTTCCGCAACAAGACGATTGCTGGGATGCGGCCTCAGTTCCAGGCCCTGGCCGACGATCTCGATCGACGGGTTCGCACCGCGGGGCACGGTGGAGTTCATCAGCGAGTTCGCGGAGCCGTACGCCGCCCGCATCATCTGCTCGTTGCTCGGGCTCCCGCAGGAGAGCTGGCAGCAGGTGGCGCACTGGGCCGACGACCTCGGTGCGTCGTTCTCGATCGACGTGGGCAACCAGGTGCCGCGCATCGAGGCCGCGCTCGAGGGTCTGCGCGGCGTACCTCGACGAGGTGGTCGCAGATCGGCAGGCGCACCCGCGCGAGGATCTGGTCACCGAGCTCGTGCAGGCCTCCGACGATGGCGACCGGCTCTCGCGCCACGAGCTCAGCGTCGCCCTGGTGTTCCTGGCCTTCGCCGGGATGGAGACGACCCGCAACCAGCTCGGGCTGGCGCTGCAGACCTTGCTCCAGCACCCCGACCAGTGGAGGCTGCTCGGCGCTCGGCCGGACCTCGGCGGCAACGCGGTCGAGGAAGTGATGCGGGTCAACCCGACCGTCACCTGGGTGACCCGTGAGGCGCTGGAGGACGTCGAGTTCCAGGGACTGCACATCCCGAGGGGCGGCATCGTGCAGATGCTGTCGCACGCGGCCGGTACCGACCCGCGTGCGGTGCCCGACCCCGCGTTCGACATCGCCGAGATCCGTCCGCCCCACCACGGGTTCGGGGCCGGCGTGCACCACTGCTTGGGGCACTTCGTCGCCCGCACCGACATGGCCGTCGCTCTGCCCCTGCTCGCTCGGCGGATGCCCGACGCCGTACCCGACGGCCCCGGTGAGTGGCTACCGGTCTCGGGCAACACCGGTGCGTTGAGGTTCCCGATCCGCTTCACGCCGTCCGGGTCGAGCTAGCCAGACGGGCGCTCAGCCGGTCAGGCGGTCTGGTGGTGCACGAAGCACCAACGCCAGTCCTCGCCTGGTTCGGCGGACTGCATCACGGGGTGGGTGGTCTCGTGGAAGTGAGCGGTGGCGTGCTGGCCCGGCGAGGAGTCGCAGCAGCCGACGTGCCCGCAGTCCAGGCACTGCCGCAGAGCCACCCAGCGGGCGCCGTCGGCCAGGCACGCGGCACAGACCGGATCCGGGGCCGTCTCCTCCGCCGGGTACGCCGCGAGGTGGTCACAACCCGCGCCGACCAGCCGCGGTGCTCGGCTGACCCTCAGGTTCTGGCGTTCCTCCGTTGCCCGGTCGAGCATCGATTCCTCGACGTCCAGCATGGCGAGCACGTCGTTGATCACCTCGGACGGGACGGTTCCGCCGTCGCGGATCTCCAGGATCCGAGCACGCTCGGCCTCGATCATCGCCACCCGGATCCGGGCATACAGGTCGCTCGGTGACTCTTCGTCCGCGGTGGTGCCAAGCCGCTCCCAGGCCGCGAAGTTGCGCTGGTTGATCCGCTGCTTGATCAGGTCGACCACCCCATGGTGGTCGTCGTACTCGAGCTCCTCGAGGGCGTGATGACCGGCCTTGGACGCCTGCTGGAGCAGCGTCGCCCTGGCCAGCGCGTCGTCCATGGGGTCAGGCGACGGCACCTTCAGCCGACGGGCGATCACCGGCAGGCTCAGACCCTGGATCAGCAACGTGCCGGCGACGACCGTGAACGCGATCAGCACCAGCACCTCTCGATGCTTGGTGTCCGACGGGATCACGAACGCCGCGGCGAGCGTGACCACCCCGCGCATCCCCGCCCAGCCGAGCAGGAACGTATAGGTCCACGGCGGGCTCGTCCCGTCAGTGAGTCGGGCCCGGGTCGCACCAGGAGATAGCGGGCCGGGAAGACCCAGGCCAGCCGGAGCACGATCACCGCGATCAAGGTGAGCCCGCAGACGGCGGCGACCCGGGCAGTGGAGAGCTCGCTCTTCTCCACATCGGCGAGCAGCCACTCGGCCTGGAGCCCGATCAGCAGGAACACGGCGTTCTCGAGGATGAACGCGATCGTGCGCCAGTTGGTGCGCTCGGCGATCCGCGACTGCGCGTCCTGGAGGATCGGCGACTTGTGCCCCAGCAACAGACCGGCGACGACCACCGCGATCACCCCGGAGGCGTGTATCTCCTCGGCAGAGAGGTAGGCCGCGAACGGCACGACCAGCGAGATGCCGACGTCCATCAGCGGGTCGGTGACCCGCTTGCGCAGCCACCCCACGAGGATGAAGAACGCGACCCCGATGATGACGCCACCGCCGGCGGCGCGGAAGAAGTCGATGCCGACCTCGAGGGCCGAGACGCTGACGCCCGCGGCCGCGATGGCGGTGCGCAGGGACACCAGGGCGGTGGCGTCGTTGAGCAGTGACTCGCCTTCGAGGATCGTGACGATCCGTCGGGGCAGGCCGATCCGGCGGCCGACCGCGGTGGCGGCTACCGCATCCGGGGGCGCGACCACCGCGCCGATGGCGATCGCGGCCGGCCACCCGAGGCCAGGCAGGAGCGAGTGCACGAGCAGCCCGACGCCGGCCGTGGTGAAGATGACCAGGCCCACCGACAGCAGCAGGATCGGCCGTCGGTTGGCGTTGAAGTCGACCAGCGAGGTCTGGATGGCCACCGAGTAGAGCAGGGGCGGCAACAATCCGAGCAGCACCACTTCCTCGTGGAGGTGCACCTCCGGCATGCCCGGGACGTACGACGCGGCGATGCCGGCCACCACCAGCACCAGCGGCGCGGGTAGGTCGAGGTGGCCGGCGATCGCGGTGACCGCGAGGACACTCGCGACCAGGGCGACCAGGAACACAGCGATATCCACGGGCACCATTGTCGCTGAGTGCGGGGTGACCGGTCAGGCGCGTTCGGCTGCGACCCACAGCATCGGGTCGCCCCACCCGAGCTCGTCGAGTCCCAGCTTCATCAGGGCCAGCGACACCAGCGTGCGCCGATGGGCCGCAAAGGTCAGCACGTGGGCGATCATCCCTCCGTAGGTGAACACCGTCGCGGGCACGCAGATGGCGTCCACGAAGGTGTCGTCCAGCCGACCCGCGGCTACGACGGAGTGCACGTGCGCCAGGTAGGTGGGACCTTCCTCCGCGAGACGCTGACGCATCGACGACAGCGACTCGTGCTCCTCGACCGACCAGTCGTAGTCGCGGGTGGCCATCGCGGCATTCCACATACCCATCTGACCGACCAACCGGGACAAGATCCGGCGGATCGTCGCCTCGTCGTCCTCCGCGACGCCCCCGAGCGGGTCGTCGAGCTGGGCATCGCTGAGCCGCTCGGAGACACGCACCAGCTCGCCGGTGAGCCACACGTGGTGCTCCACCATCTTGGTCAGCAGCTCCATAGCGGTCACCTTGTCTCGTGCGGGCAGCCGCAGGCTGCCGGGTGGGTGGAAGTGGACGCCGCTGGGCGCCTCGATCTGGATGTGGCCGGGTTTGCGCCGCCAGGTCGCCGGGGCAGCGCCGTAGGCCTTGGTGAAGGCGCGGGTGAACGCCTCGTGCGAGCCGTAGCCCGCCTCGACCGCGACGTCGAGCAGCGGTGCGGCCGTCGTGATCATCCGATATGCCGCCCGCTCCAGGAGCAGTCGCCTGCGGAAGGCCCGCGGCGGCTCGCCGGCCACCGACTTGATCATCCGGTCGAAGTGGAACCGCGAGAAGTGCAGCCGGGCCGCCCACTCCTCCCCCGACAGCGAGCCGATCTCGGCGTCGTCAAGGGCTTCGCCGAGGTGGTCGACGAAGTCGGCGAAGGTGTCGGCCGCGGTCATGCCTCCATCCTCAGACCGGACCCGGCGTCCGGACTTGATCGCCCTTGCCGAGTGCCCCCAGCAATCCGGCGGCGAAAGTGACCAGCCGATCCGCCTCGAACCGGTCAGGCTGCTCCAGCAGCAGACGGCCGAAGTGCTCGAGCACGCTGATCAGTGCGTGGGAGGCGACCTCGACGTCGATGGCCGGGCCACCGCGCAGCTCGATGCCAGCGGCCAGCAGCTCGGCGAGCTGCCCGCGAATGCGTTCGCGGTCGGCGTCGATCCTCGCTCGCACCGCGTCCGGAGTTCCGTGCGGTGCCAGCAGGATCGGTCGCCACGTGAGCTGGTCGTGGCTGACGCGGTCGATCAGGGCTCGTACGGCGTCCAGCAGAAATGAATCGGGGTCGCCGAGGGTCTGTGGGTCGAGCCGGTCCGGGAGCACCTCGGCCAGCTGGGCCAGCGCTCGGGCCTGCTGCCGGTCCAGCAACGCCCCGAGGAGCTCGCTGAGGTCCGCGTAGACGCCGTAGACGACCGGCCGGGTCACGCCCGCCTCTCGGGCGATCGCGTCGACCGAGACGCCGCCGTAGCCCTCTCGCACGATCACCTGGATCGCGGCATCGAGCAGCTGCTCCCGGCGTACGTCGAGCGGCACCCGCGCGGCGTACGGCCGTCTCTTGCTCACCACGCCACCTTAAGGGCAGGTCTTCCAATTACTACACTGGTGTAGTAATTTGCGCGAATGAGCCTTCGCAAGCAGCGAGAGATCACCCCGCACGAGGACTACGGCTTTTTCGGTCCCGACTCGATCACCTGGAAGGTGTGGGGCTACTCCACCTCCGCCACGATCGGGTTCCAGCGCGCGGTCGTGGTCGAGGAGCTCGACCCGGCCCTGATCGCCGCGGTCGACAAGACCCAGGACATCTTCTACCGGCCGCGCACCCGCTACGACCGGACGCTGCGCTACTTCTCGATGGTCGCCTTCGCGTCCAGCCGCGAGACCGCGAAGGTCGCGGACATCCTGGTCAAGATCCACTCCAAGGCGATCGGCATCGACCCGGTGACCGGCAACAGGTACGACGCCAACGACCCGCACAGCCAGCTGTGGATCCACCTGACCGCCTGGCACTCGATCCTCTACGCCTACGAGACGCTACGGCCCCGGCCGGCTCTCGCAAGCGGAGGAGGAGCAGTACTGGGCGGAGTGCGCGATCGGCGCCGAGCTGCAGACCTGCGACCCGGACGACGTACCACGCACCCGCGAGGGCGTCCGCGAGTACTTCGACTCCATGCGGCCCAAGCTGGCCGGCAGCGAGGCCGCGCAACGAGCCATGAACCACCTGCTCAACGCCGACGTGATGCTGCCGCCGATGCCGCGCCTGATGAGACCCGGCGCCTGGGTGGTCAGCAGGGTGCTGCGCTACGGCACCATCGCCACCATGCCCACCTGGATGCGGAAGATGGGCGGGCTGCAGCAGCCCCGGATCGTGGACGTGGTGGTCCGGCCGGTCCTCAAGATCTCTTTCCGGGCGGTCGAGAGCAACATCCGGCTCAAGCTCGCCGTGTTGCGGCTGATCTCGCCCATGACACTGCCGGTGGTCGAGCCGATCATGCTCGGCATCGAACCGACCAACCCCGACGTGGTCACTCCTGCCGAGGCGCGCGCCCGCTACGGCTACGACCGTCCCCGGGACGCCCACCTCGAGCTGCGGGCGCGTCAGGCCGCGCGGGTCCTGGGTGAGGGCGCCGAGCCCAGCGACGAGGGCCTGGTCGAGTCCGAGCCGATCCTGGGAGCGCTGGCCTAGATCGACGTCGGACGTCCACGGCGACCCGATGTCGATGGTCAGGCACGCAGCGCACGGATCCGCGCATCGAGCTCGCGGCGGTTGTCTCGGCGCACCCGCACCTCGATCACCTCGACGCCACCGTTGGGGTTGGCCAGGGCCTGTTCCAGCTCGGCGAGGCTCCCGGCCAGCCAGTGGGGGGTTCGAGTGGCGGCGCAGAGGCTGGCGAGGTCGACCCCGTGCGGCGTGCCGAAGAGCGTGTCGAAGCGGTCCGCGTGCTGCTCCGCGCCCTGCTCGAGCATGGAGAAGATCGAGCCGCCGTCGTCGTTGACCACCACGATGGTCAGGTCGGGCCGCGAGTCGGTCGGCCCGACGACGAGGCCGTTGCTGTCGTGCAGGAACGTGACGTCACCCATCAGCGCCAACGCCCGAGACGAACCGGCGCGGCCCAGCGCGGCTCCGACGGCGGTCGAGATGGTGCCGTCGATGCCGGAGAGCCCGCGGTTGGCGATCACCTTGCGCCGCTCGCCCGACCGGATAGGGCCGGGCCATCAGGTCCAGGTCGCGGATCGGGCTGGAGGCACCGACCACCAGCAGTCCCTCGGGAGGCAGGGCCGCGCTGACCGCCCCGACCACGGCGTACGGCGTGAGGTCGGGCTCAGCGGCCAACAGCTGGTCGAGCTCGGCAGCCACCGCCCGATCGACGGCCAGCCACTGCGTCCAGCCACGCCGGGTCGTCGGGCTCGGCCGTCGGCTGTTCGATCGTCGTGGCCGCGAACGGCCGGTCTCGCCATACCCCCGACCCCGCGGTCGCGAGCACCTCGACGTCCGTGCGGGTCAGCAGCTGCAGCACCGGGCGGGACAGGGTCGGATGACCGAAGACGACAACCCGCTCGATGTTGCTGCCGAGATCACCACCGAGCAACAGGCGGTAGCAGCGAAGTGCGTGCGTGCCGGTGCGAGCGCCGCTGCTCGGCTCGGCGAACAGCGGCCAACCGGCGGCCTCAGCAAGCTGCCGAGCGCGGGGACCGGAGTCGTCGCCGGCAACCACCACGGTGCGCGGCCCGAGCGCCAGCGGGGTCGTGCCCCCCACCGTGCGCTCCGGCGCACCCTGAGGGGCACGACTCGGAGGGTTCCAGGCTTCTGTCGGGACCAACGGGTCGTCGAGCTGCACATTGAGGTGAGTAGGCCCGACCTCGGAGAGCGCGAGGCTCGTCACCAGGTAGGTCGCGGGTGTCCACCAAACGCCCGAAGATTCCTACCTGGTCGGTGGTCTGGTTGGCGTCGGTGCCCCGCAGCCGGGCCGGCCGGTCGGCGGTGACCACCACCAGCGGCAAGCCCGGCATGGGCCGCCTCGAGCACCGCCGGGTGCAGGTTGGCAACGGCCGTGCCGGACGTGCAGATCACGGCTGCGCGGGCGCCGACCCGGGTCAACCCCAGCGCCAGGAACCCGGCCGTCCGCTCGTCGATCCGGGAGTGCAGTCGGACCGCCCCCGCCGCCGCTGCGTCGTACGCCGCGAACAACAGCGGCGCATTGCGGGACCCGGGTGCGACGACGACCTCGGTGACACCGGCCTCCAGGAGATGCGTCAGCACGCGCCTGGCGAGCTCGGCCGATGCCGAACCGGTCGATGAGGAAGTCACGATCGACGATCCTGCCGCAGTGAGCGCACCTCGGCGAGGCGGGCCTCCCAAGACGCCACCCGGTCGGGCGCCGCGGTCCACCGCGCCAGCGACGACTCGTCGACCTCGGGACGCCGCACCGGCAGCGCGCCGTCGACCGGTAGCAACGACTCCACCACCGGGTCGGCCGTCAGCAGCTGCACCGTCGCGAGCCCGCACGCGAACGGCAGCTCCGGCAGGGCGGCAGCCAGCGCGACGCCGGCCGCGATGCCGACCGAGGTCTCGAGCGCCGACGACACCACGACCGGCAGGCCGAGGTCCTCGGCGATCCGCAAGCAGGCGCGAACGCCACCCAACGGCTGCACCTTCAGCACCGCGACGTCGGCCGCCTCCAGGTCGCGCACCCGGTAGGGATCAGTGGCCCGGCGGATCGACTCGTCGGCGGCGATCCGCACGTCCACCGACCTGCGCACCTGCGCCAGCTCCTCGACGGTGGCGCACGGCTGCTCGACGTACTCCAGGCCGCCGGCTGCCCGGTCCAGCAGGGCGATCGCCCGCACGGCGTCATCGACCGACCAGCCGCCATTCGCATCGATCCGCACGGCACCACCAGGCCCGATCGCAGCGCGCACCGCTTCGAGCCTGGCTTGGTCGTCGGCGAGCGACTGCCCGGGCTCGGCCACCTTCACCTTCGCGGTGCGACAGCCACCGCGACGCACGATCTCCACCGCCTCCTCGGGACCCACGGCGGGGACCGTCACGTTGACCTCGACGGTGTCGCGCAGCGGCGCCGGCCAGTCTCCAGCGGCGGCCTCCTCGGCACACCGCAGCCAAGGCTCGGCCTCCGCCGCGTCGTACTCGAGGAACGGGCTCCACTCCCCCCAACCGGCCGCACCGCGCAGCAGCATCCCCTCGCGCACCGTGATGCCGCGGAAGCGGGTGCGCATCGGCACCGACCAGACGGTCATGCCAGCTCCACCAGGGCCAGGCGGTCGGGCTTGCCGTTGCCGAGCATCGGGATCGCGTCGAGCGCGACCACCTGCCGGGGCGCCCACGACCGCGGCCGCACCTCGGCCACCCAGTCGCGGGCCGCTGACAACGAGAGCGGGCCGACCACGAACGCGACCACGCGATTGCCCCACTCCTCATCCGGTACGCCGATCACCTCGGCCGCCGCGACCTCCGGGTGCTCGCGCAACCGGGCCGCCACGGCCGGGCCGGCAACGTTGACGCCGCCGGTGACGATCATGTCGTCCAGACGCCCGAGCACGGCAAGCCGTCCGTCCGCGTCCATCCGGCCGGCGTCGTTGGTGACGAACCAGCCGTCGACCAGGGTCTGAGCGGTGAGAACAGGATCGCCGGCGTACTCGTCGAAAAGCGTCGGCCCGGCGATCCGGATTCGACCTGCGCCGTCGATGGCGACTCCTACCCCGTCGAGCGGCAGCCCGTCGTAGACACAGCCACCCGCCGTCTCGGCCGATCCGTACGTCGCCACCACCCGCACCCCGGCGTCAGCCGCCCGCCTGCGCAGCGCCGGGTCGATCGGACCTCCACCGAGCAGGATCGCGTGTGCCCGCTGCAGCGCCGCCAGATCGGCCGGCGAGTCGAGCAACCGCTGGAGCTGGGTCGGCACCAACGAGGTGCACCACCAGTCGTCGTCGGGCCAGTCGGCAGTCGGCTCGTGACCGGCGGCGAGCGATCTGACGATGACCTGCACCCCCGCGACGTACGTCGGCGCCAGCTTCAGCACCCACCGTCCCGAGCCAGCGAGCCTGCGCTCGGTGGCCGCGACGGAGGCCAGCACCGCGGCCCGGGAGATCACCACGCGCTTGGGGGTTCCGGTCGATCCCGAGGTCTCCACGCAGAGCCGCACGTCGTCCGGCCCGTCGAGCCAGTCACGCAGCTGGTCGACCACCTCGTCGGGCCCGCCACGCGGACTGAGCAAAACCACGCGACGAACGCTACTGCCGAGGGCGAGAATGTCCGCGATGACATCGCGACTCAGCCGGATGCTGCCCCCCACGCCACTGGCGCGCAAGCTGTCCGTCCAGTCGGTGCTCTTCGCGATCGGCGATGGCACATTCCTCACCGGGAGCGCCGTCTTCTTCACCCAGATCGTCGGCCTCAGCGCCGCGCAGGTCGGGCTCGGGCTGACGGTGGCGGGAGTGGTGTCGTTCTTCTTCGCGGTGCCGCTCGGCAAGCTCGCGGACCGGGTCGGCCCCAAGCGGATGTGGACGTTCGGCGCGTTCGGCGGCGCCGGGCTGTACGCCGTGTGGCCGTTCATCAACGGGTTCGTGGCCTTCCTGGCCATGATGGTCGTGCTCGAGCTGGTCGGCACCGCAGGCTGGTCCGGGCGCGGCGCCTACACGCTCGATGTCTTCCCCCGCGAGGAGCGGGTGCAGTCGCAGGCCTTCATGCGCGCCGCGCTCAACATCGGCTTCACCCTGGGCGCCCTGCTCGGTGGCATCGCCCTCGCCTTCAACAACGACGACCTGGTGCGCGCGGTGCCGTGGGTGACCGCCGCGATCCTCGCGGCCAACGCCTTCTACATCACCCGGTTGCCGGATGCCGAGCACGACCGGGCGCCGGCGCAGCCCGACCAGCTGGTCAACGCGGGCGCCCTGCGCAACAAGGGGTTCTTGCTCCTCAGCGCCTGCGACGGCGTGCTCGGCACCAACCAGGTGCTGCTCAACATCGTGATCCCGCTGTGGCTGGTCGAGGAGACCGACGCCCCGCGGGTGCTCCTGGCCTGGCTGTTCGGCACCAACACCCTGATGGCGGTCTTCCTCCAGGTCGCTGCCGCCCGGGGCGTGGACTCCGTCGATCGGCTCGCTGCGCGCCTCTCGGATCAGCGCCATGTTCTTCATCGCCTCGTGCGGGATCGTGCTGGTCACCCACGACACCATCGGTTGGGTGACGATCCTCTTGGTGTGGCTGGGGCACGTGACCGTCACCGGCGCGGAGCTCTTCCAGTCTGCGGGCCACTGGGGGTTCATGTCCGAGCTGTCTGATCCCCAACGGCGTGGCGAGTACCAGGGCGCGGCCCACCTGGGCGGCACCGCCGGCAGCGTCTGGGCGCCGGCCCTGTACACGTTCCTCGCCATGACCTGGGGCACTCCGGGCTGGATCACGATCGCGGCCATCGTGGTGCTCGCCACGCTGGGCATGGGCCCCGCCGCGCGGGCCGCCGAGCGCTACCTGGACAGGGACACCGCCGCCGCGCCCGCCTGACCCTGCTGATTTACTGCCTGGTCGTGGCAACTCCTGATCAGTGGCTGGCCGGCGCCCGGCCGCGGACCCTCCCCGCAGCCGTCGCGCCCGTGCTCGCCGGCAGCGGCGTTGCGGCGTACGTCGACGAGTGGGTGTGGTGGGCGGCGCTGCTCGCCCTGGTGGTGAGCCTGGCCCTCCAGGTCGCCGTCAACTACGCCAACGACTACTCAGATGGCATCCGCGGCACCGACGACGAGCGGGTCGGCCCGATGCGGCTGGTCGGCTCTGGCGCAGCGGCCCCGGCTGCGGTGAAGCGCGCCGCGTTCCTCTCCTTCGCGGTCGCCGGCGCCGCCGGGCTGGTGCTCGCCGCGACCACAGCGTGGTGGCTGGTCGCCGTCGGCCTGGTCTGTGTCGGGGCCGCGTGGTTCTACACCGGCGGATCGAAGCCCTACGGCTACCTGGGTCTGGGCGAGGTCATGGTCTTCGTGTTCTTCGGCCTGGTCGCCGTGATCGGCACGACGTATGTCCAGACGAAGTCGTGGGAGTGGGCGGCGTTCTTCGCCGGCGTGGGCATCGGCTCGCTCGCCTGCGCGATTCTCGTGACCAACAACCTGCGCGACATCCCGACCGACACTCTCACCGGCAAACGCACCCTCGCCGTACGCCTCGGCGACCAGCGCACCCGGCGCCTCTACCTGCTTCTGGTGCTCGCCGCGGCCGCAGCCGTCGTCGCCGTGGCGGCGACGACCAGCTGGTGCGTCCTCGTGGGATTGGGCTTTCTGGCAGTTTCAGTGCCTGCGGTGCGCGCCGTGCTGGGCGGGGCCTCCGGACCGGCGCTGATCCCGGTGCTCCAGCAGACCGGCTTGGCCGAGCTGGCCTGGGCGGTCCTGGTGACCGCAGCTCTGCTCGAGCTGCGCGTAGCGCCAGCCGCGCCCGACGTACGCTCGGACCATGACCTTCCTCATCATCGTGGCCGTGATCGTGGTCGGCTTCGTCGCGTGGCGGATGCGGGTCTCGCTGATCGCCAAGGCGCTCGGGCAGTCCGAGAGCCGGATCGACCGGCAGCTCAACCGCCGCAAGCGCTGACCGGGCAGGTCAGTCCGCGTCCTCCTTGGACCGCATCTCCTCGATCTTCGTCGTAGCGCGCCGGGCACGCTCGTCGACGCGCTGCGCGAACGCCTCGCGCTGGGGCGCGAGCACGAAGTACGACGCGACCCCGCTCACCACGAACCCGATCACGACGACCCACAGCAACCGGCACCGTGTCGCTGAACAGCGACCAGATACCGAAGACGATCGCGGCTGTCGCGACGAACACCGCGATACGCAGGAGGGTATAGGTCCAGAATTGCTTCACGGATCGAGGGTACGCATCACCACCTTCGGCCTACATTGGAGGGGTGTTGAGGTTCCTGCTCGTGGTGATTCTGTTCGCAGTCGCCACCTATTTCATGGTTCGGCTGCATGCAGGAGCGCGGCCTCACGCCTCCGCCGCGACCCCGACCCAAGCCCAAGCGACCCGAGCACGCCACCAAAGATGGTGGCGCCCGACGACGACGAGGACTTCCTCCGCGATCTCGACCGCAAGCGGCTCAATCCGGAGGACCCGGGCGACTAGCTCTCAGTCGGCCTCCGTCAAGCGCGCTCCAGCCGCGCCGACTGCCCCGACCGGGGTTTCCTGGTCGGGGGGTGGGGCGGGGTGGTCAGGGTTCGGCGGTGTGGGGGTGGGTGCCGGTGTGGTCGCGGATCAGGGTGATGCCGTGGGGGGTGGTCCAGAGGTAGGTGCCGCGGTCGAGGACGGTGTAGGTCCAGGCGGAGTGGGTTTTGGCGCGGTGGTGGCGTCGACACAACGGAGCGGTGTTGTCGGAGCTGGTCGATCCGCCGTCGGCGAACGCGACGACGTGGTCGGTGTCGCAGCGGCTGCTCTCGGGTGCAGTGGGGGAACACGCAGTGCACGTCGACCAGGGCGTTCTCCTCTTTCAGCCGGTCCGGTGCTTCGTAGGCCTCGACATGGATCCGTGCTCGGCCAGGTCGATCACCGGCTTCACGACCACCCGGGTTGCGTCGGCACACCAGCCCTTGATCTGTTCCACGCTGACCGGGGTCCGGGTGTTCGCGCACCGGGACACCGGTCCCTCACCGAGGTGGGCGTAGAGCACCACCGACCGACCCGGTGTCGTACTGGCTTCGGTGGTGTCGAAACCGAAAGCAAGCTGTCTGCGGGCCAGGTCACCCAGGGCGATGGAGCGGCGTACGTCCAACGACTCGGTCGAGCCCAGGGCTGCTTGCTGCCGCGCACCGGCACGGATCGCGTCCTCCAGATCCAGGGCGTCGGCCAGGTCCAGCTCGCCATCGACGTGGACGGTGCCGTCAAAGCCGACCTGGTCGACATGGAGGTCGAAGTGACGCCGTTCGGCTGCCTCGAGACGCCGGGCGTCGGCGGCTTCGGGGTCGAACCGGACCAGGGCTTCCTCGACCGTGCGCTCCAGCTGCGCCCACGAACAGGAGTGCGCCACCGGGGCCAGGTGCCGGTCCACATGCGCGGCACCAGCCTCCGGCAGGCAGATGGTCTGGTCGGCGATCCGGCCCGCCCGCCACACCGACAGCTCCCCAGCCAGCACCCGGTCCCACAGGCGCGGGAGTCGGTAGCGCAGCTCCAGCGCCCGCCCGATATAGGCCTTGCCGGCATCGGTAGACATCCCCAACACGGCGGCGTACTCCATCGCCGCGAACTCCGCGACCAACGGCGCCCCCACACCCGCCAACGGAACGCCACGGTCACCGACGGCCTGGCCGTAGTTGGCGTACCAGTCATCGGGCTCGACCTCGTTGAGGACCGCCCAGTCGATCGTCGCCCTCACCATCGCAACCTCGGCCGCGTCCCGATCAGCCTTGCGACCGCGCACCACCGCCAGCACCTCGGCCGTGGAGGCCGAACCGGACTCAACTGCGGTGATGGTCATAGAACAATCCAAGCACCCACCACCGACAGCCACCGGCCGAGTTTCCCCATACTCCACAAGGGGTTCCCAGGCTCGTCGCTGACGCACCCGACGACGGTTGAGATGCGAGCCTGCGAGCCTCGAAACCACCCCAACCCGACGGCACTCTGAAGGAGGTTAGGTGCGAGCTAGTCGACCACCGGGTCGTGCATTAGCTGCTCGATCGCGGGCGCGGATGCGTAGGAGTGCTGGCTGGCGCTCGAGAAGTAGTTGATCCCGATGAAGTTGAACCAGAGGGTGGCGACGCCGAGGAGCGAGAGCAGGGCGGTGTTGCGACCCTTCCAGCCGGCCGTGGCCCGAGCATGCAGGTAAGCCGCGTAGACCACCCAGGTGATGAACGCCCACACCTCCTTCGGGTCCCAGTTCCAGTACGACGACCACGCCTCCTTGGCCCAGATCGGACCGGTGATCAGCACCGCGAAGGTCCACACCGGGAACGCGAAGGCGTGGATGCGGTAGGAGATCCGGTCGAGCACCTCGAGCGGGGGCACCCGCGCCAGCGGACCGGTCGTGGTGTCGGGCTTGCGCAGCTTGAGCAAGTACATCGTCGACAGGAGTCCGCCGAGCGTAAAACCTCCGGTCGCGATGATCGCCGACACCACGTGGATGACCAGCCAGTAGGAGTCCAACGCCTCGGGCAGCGGGGCGACCTCGTCATGCAGCCAGATCACGGCCACCATCAGGAAGGTGACCACGAAGCCGACCACCAGCGGGGAGATCCAGTCGAGCTTGAAGCGGCGGTAGAGCACGAGATACATGAAGGTCACGACAAAGGTGCCGGACAGCGTGAACTCGTACATGTTGCCCCAGGGCACCCGGTTGGGCTCCGCCGACATCCCGCGGCCCACCAGCGCCACCAGGTGGATGCTGGCGGCCAACATCGTCAGGATCAGCCCGAGTCGACCGAGGAACGCGACCCGACTTCCCCGGTCGGGATCGGCCGGCGTCTCGGCCGCGCTCCGGGCGCCGCGGAGACGGCACCGACGACGACCCCCGCCTCGGCCCGCGCCGTGACCGGGGTCCGCAGTGATGCCCACTCCGCGAGGTGGGTCAGCAGGGCCAGGAAGTAGACGACTGCCGCAGCAGCGACTGCCTGGTCGCTGAGCAAGCCCCAGTCGGCGTCGGTCACTGTCGCTCCTCGTCCTCGGGCTCGGCAGGTCTCAGCTTCGCCACCAGCTCTGCCAGTACGTCGGTCACGTCGCCTCCGCCGGATCGGTCCAGGGCGGCGACGTCCACCATTGTGACCTCACCCTCCCGACGAGCCCGCACCCACACCCGCCGCGGCCGGATGAACAGCGACCCCAACAGCCCGAGCAGCGCGAGCAGGACCCCGCCCAGCGCGATCCGCTGACCCGGCGACTTGCTGATCTGGATCCGCACCCACGGCTCGACGCTCTCGAAGGTCACCGACCCGAGCCCGTCGGGGAGGTCGACACTCTGACCGGGGGCGATGTCCAGGCGAAACGGCTTGCCGTCGGCCTGGGTGACCTGGTCGGCCTGCGACTTGTCGAGCAGGTAGACCGACTGCGACGGTCCGGCGTCCATGCTGAGGTTGCCGGAGTAGACCAGCATCGAGAGCAGCGGGTTGTTGTCGTCACCCATCAAGGTGGCGGGGTCACCATCGGCGGTCATGTAGAAGGTCGGGTAGAAGAGGCCTTCCAGCCCTAGGCCGACCGGTTGCGCGTCCGGGGCCTTGACCACGCCGAAGGACAGGAAGCTGGAGTCCTGGGGCAGGAAGATGGTCGGCCCGGAGTAGGCGACGTTGCCCTCGCCGTCGCGGACCGTGACCACTGGCGCGTAGCCATGGCCGACCAGGAACAGCTCGGTGGTGCCGATCGTCAACGGGTGGTTGACCCTGAGGTCGTACTCCTGCTGCTTCCCGTCGGTGCCCTCCTGGTAGCGCAGGCTCGCGTTGAACGCTCGGGCCATTCCGGCTCGCGGCCCGCTGGTCAGCCACTCGACGTCGAAGTTCCCCACGTCGAAGGAGAAGTTGTCCAGGTCCTCGAGGGTGAACAGTCGCCCGGGCGAGAAGTCGTCGTACTGGTTGGGGCTGTTGCCGAAGCCGCCGCCCTCCACCACGATCACGGCACCCTTGTAGCCCCACAGGCCGCCCATGGCGAAGCCCACCAGCACGACCAGCACCGACAGGTGGAACACCAGGTTGCCCACCTCGCGCAGGTAGCCCCGCTCGGCGCTGACCGCCCCGTCGCCCTCGTCGTCGCGGAGTCGGTGCCCGCGCCGCAGCACCGCCCGCGCCTTCGCCAGCACCTCCTCGACCGGTTCCGAGGTCTGGTACGACGCATGGTCGGGCAGCCTTGCGAGGTTGCGGGGAGCGGTGGGCGGCTGCGCGCGGATGCCACGCCAGTAGTGGAAGGTTCGGGGCAGGATGCAGCCGACCAGTGACAGCACCAACAGGATGTAGATGGCCGAGAACCACACCGAGTCATACACCGAGAAGAGGTCCAGTCGGTCGTAGATCGGCGTCAGCGTCGGGTGGTCCTCCTTCCAGCGCGAGGTGCCGATCGCATCCACGCCCTCCTGCGGGATCACCGACCCCGGGATCGCGGCGAGTGCGAGCACCAGCAACAGGATCAGGGCCGTCCGCATGGACGTGAGCTGACGCCAGCCCCACCGCGCCAGCTCACGCGCATCGAGCTCTCCGGCCCCGCGAGGGCGGGTTTCGGGCTCGCTCATATGCCGACCGTCGTGCTCGAGATGAGGTTGGTCTGCAACCAGGTGACCACCCAGTCCCACCAGCCGGAGACCAGCAGCACGCCGACCAGGACCAGCAGCAGGCCGCCGAGCCGCATCACGAACAGCTGATGACGGCGGACGAACGACATCGCGCCCAGCGCCTTGCGGTACGCCAGCCCGGCCGCAATGAAGGGAAGACCCAGTCCGATGGCGTAGACGCCGGCCAGGACGGCACTGCGGGTCACCGTGGCCTCGTTGAACGAGAGGGCGGTGATCGCGGTCAAGGTCGGCCCGATACAGGGGGTCCAGCCCAGCCCGAAGAGAAATCCGAGCAGCGGAGCAGCGCCGAGCCCGACCGCTGGCACGGAGTGGACCCGCCACTCGCGCTGCAGGAAGGGGACCAGCCCGGCGAAGACCAACCCGAGCACGATGGTCAGGGAGCCGAGCACGACCGTGATCGTGCGCCGCTCGTCGATCAGCCAGTGTCCGACGGCACCGGAGAGTGCGCCCAGGGTGACGAACACGACCGCGAAGCCGAGCACGAACAGCACCGACCCGAGCAGCATCCGGCCGCGACGGACCTCGGCCTCACCACCGGCCAGGTCGGCCCCGGAGAGCCCGGTCGCGTAGGAGAGGTAGCCCGGCAGCAGCGGGATCACGCACGGCGAGAAGAAGGAGACCAGGCCGGCCAAGAGGGCAACCGGGATCGCCAACGGCATCGAGCCGGAGAGCGCCTGCTCCTGGAACCACTCACCCATCAGCCGTGCCCGAGGCCCCGGTGGCCACCTCTTCCACGACGTCCACCAACGTGAGCCGAGACGGCAGCTTGCCGATGATGCTCGCAGCGATCCGGCCTTCGGCGTCCAGCACGACGAACGCAGGCACCGTGTAGGGGGTCAGCGCGCCGGTGAAGCTCTTCAGGGCCTGGCCGTCGTTGCCGTCGATCGACGGGTACGGGACGCCCTTCTCCCGCTGGTACTGAGTGGCTGCACCGAGGTTGTCCCTCACGTTGAGACCGACGAACTCGGCAGTGCCCCTCAGATCGTCGGCCGCGCCGTTGACCTCGGACTGCTCGGCCCGACACTCGACGCACCACGCACCCCAGACCACGACCACGAGCGGCTGGCCACGGTAGTCCTCGAGCGACACCTGGTTGCCGTCCAGGTCGTCGGCCCGCAACGCGATCGGCGACCCGCGGTCGTCGACCGCCAGCTGGCTGACCTCGCCCGTCCCGGTCGGATAGCCCTTGTCGCCGGACTCGGCCAGGCCCGAGCAGCTGGTCAGCACAGTGACCGGCACAGTGACCACCGCGACCAGCAGCACGAGAGGGACGAACCGGCGGAGTCTCACGGCCGCTTCTCCTCGGGAGCGCCACCAGCCGAGAACGGCGCCTTCTTGTCACCCTTCGGGATCAGGTCACCGGCGGGTTCGCTGTAGGAGACCTGCGTGAGCCGGTCACCCACGAACTGCAGCGACGTCAGCGAACAGAGCGTGCACTGGCGCTTGCGCGGGTCGTGCAAGAAGGATCGGCCTTCGACGTGCAGTCGCGTGGTCCAGATGGGCAGCTGGTGCGACACGATCACGGCCTCGTGACCAAGCGCCGCCTCGCGCGCGTCATGGATCGCGGCCATCATCCGGCCCACGATCTCCCGGTAGGGCTCGCCCCACGACGGCTTGAACGGGTTCCAGAGGTAGCGCCAGTTCGCGGGATTCTTCAGCGCGTTGCGACCGGCGCCGAACTGGGCGCCCTCGAACTTGTTGCTCGACTCGATCACCCGCTTGTCTGTGGTCACTTCGAGCCCCAGCGCGAGCGCCAGCGGGCTGGCTGTCTCCTGGGCGCGCTCCAGCGGGGAGGACCGGAGATGCGTGATGTCGCGGTCCGCCACCGCATCGGCGACCTTCTCTGCCATCTGCCTGCCGAGCCCGGAGAGCAGGAAGCCGTCGCGCCGTCCGTAGAGGATGCCCTCGGGGTTGTGCACCTCGCCGTGCCGGAGCAGGTGGACGATCGTGTCGGGTGGCTGACTCATTGCTCCCTCACTGCTCCCTTGCTGGGTGGTCGATCGCGCTGGCGGCCGCCCTGGCCCCGGCTGGCAGCGCGTCCAGCACCGCCTGCACCGCTTGGTCGTCGTGGGCGGACGACAGGAACCAGGCCTCGTACGCCGACGGCGGCAGGTAGACCCCCAGCTCGAGCAGGGCGTTGAAGAACGCGGCGTACGCCTGCACGTCGGTGCGGGTCGCGGAGTCGAAGTCGCGCACCGGACCATCGGCCGGGTCGCTGAAGAAGACCGAGAACATGGTGCCCGCCGTCGAGATCAGGTGCGGCACCCCTGCCGCGGCCAGCGCTTCGCCGGTGGCAGCCTTGATCACCTCACCCGCGGCGGTGATGTGCGAGTAGACCTCGTCGGTGGCCAGCCGGAGCGTGGTCAGCCCGGCGGTGGTCGCCACGGGGTTTCCGGACAGGGTGCCGGCCTGGTAGACCGGACCCTCGGGCGAGAGCTGCGACATCACGTCGGCCCGCCCACCGAAAGCCGCGGCCGGGAAGCCGCCCCCCATCACCTTGCCGAAGGTCATCAGGTCCGGAGCCCACCCCTCCAGCGCGCCGTCGAGGCCCCACTGACCTTGGGCCGACACCCGAAACCCGGTCATCACCTCGTCGGAGACGAACAAGGCGCCGTAGCGCGCGCAGGTCTCGGCCAGGAACTTGTTGAAGCCCGGGTCCGGGGGCACCACGCCCATGTTCCCTGGGGCCGCCTCGGTGATCAGGCAGGCGATCCGGTCGCCGTGCTCGGCGAAGGCCGCCTGGACCGCGGCCTGGTCGTTGTAGGGCAGCACCAGCGTCAGCTGGGTGGACGAGTCGGGCACTCCCGGTGTGCCGGGCACGGCGAAGGTGACGAGGCCGGAACCACCTGCGGCCAGCAGGGCGTCGACGTGGCCGTGGTAGCAGCCGGCGAACTTCACGATGACGTCACGACCGGTGAAGCCACGGGCGAGCCGGATCGCCGACATGGTCGCCTCGGTGCCCGACGACACGAGCCGCACCTTCTCGGCCGGGGTCCGCGCCACGATCTCCTCGGCCAGCTCGACCTCGGGCAACGTCGGCGTGCCGTACGAGGTCCCGCGGGCCACGGCCGCCTGCACCTCCGCCTGCACCTCCGGGTGGGCGTGTCCGAGCAGCATCGGTCCCCAGGAGCAGACCAGGTCGACGTAGACGTTGCCGTCGACGTCGGTCAACCAGGCTCCTTTGGCGGACCGGATGAAGCGAGGTGTCCCGCCAACCGCCGCGAACGCCCGCACCGGAGAGTTCACGCCACCCGGGGTCACCGCGAGGGCTCGGTCGAACAATGCGCGCGAGACGGGAGCGGCGTCGGGCAGCACTGGGGTCACCGGCTCATTGTCCCCGAGGGGCCTGAGCGCCGCCGGGGCGGCCCAGGCCTTTGGTGCCAGAGCGGCCACGCACGTAACTTCGCTGTGACACTATTCGTTGGAGAGGCTGAGTGCGTGCGGGAGGGACACCGTTCGCGACGGATTCGCGACACAGAGCACGACGGTTCATCCGGGACCGGAGCTCACAGGGAGATGACGATGTCGACCAAGCAGTTCGGTCGTTGGCAGAGGGTAGTGGCCATCGTGCCGCTGGCCCTGCTCTCAGCGGCCTGGACCGCCAGCCTCGCCGGAGCCGGGGTGGACACCGCGATCACTGCCGAGGCACCGCAGGAAGACCCGCTGCCCGACGGCGCCTCCGTGCCCGAGGAGGCGATCGAGGCACCTGCCAGCGTGTCCTCCGGCGACGGGCTCGGCCTCGGCGTCGCCGGTGACACCCAGCAGGTGATCGCCACCTCGTCGACCAACGGCATCCCGGCCGTCGCCTTGGCTGCCTACCAGCGTGCCGAGAGCGTCATCAACTCCGCCGACAAGAGCTGCAACCTGACCTGGCAGCTGATCGCTGCCATCGGCCGGGTGGAGTCCAACCACGGACGCTTCGGCGGCAATGCACTCGATGACGACGGCATCGCCCAGCCCGGTATCTACGGCCTCGCCCTCGACGGCACCAACAACACCTCGGTCATCCGCGACACCGACGCCGGCCAGTTCGACAACGACCCGGTCTACGACCGAGCGGTCGGTCCCATGCAGTTCATTCCCTCCACCTGGTCCGTGGTCGGTGTCGACGCCGATGGCGACGGGCAGCGCAACCCTCAGGACATCGACGACGCGGCACTCGCCACGGCGGTCTACCTCTGCTCCGGCGACGACGACCTGGCCACCACTGCCGGTCAGCGGGCGGCGGTCTACCGCTACAACCACTCCCAGGCATACGTGGACCTGGTGCTCTCGATCATGGACGCCTACCTCGATGGCGACTTCACCTCGATCCCCAACAACACCTCGGCTGCTGGCTTCTTGATCCCGAGCCCGCCCGACCGCAACAACAGCGGCAACAACGGCCCCGGCACCCAGGGTCCTCCGACAGACACCGAGAGCGACGCCCCCGTCGACCCTGGTGCGAGCGAGGAGCCCGACGACGGGGACACCGGCAGACCGGACCGCGGCGAGACCGACGATCCGGGCCCGACCTTGCCCAGCTTCGTGCCGACGCTGCCGCCGCTGCCGAGCACCCAGGTGCGTCCGGTCGACGAGCTGCTGACGCTCACCCAGGCCACCGTGCAGTGCACCCTCGAAGGACTCGATCCCCTGGTCGAGCCGAGTCGCTTCCAGCAGTGCATCGACGACTACAGCAAGCCGCGGCCGCGGCCGTAACCGCGATCGACTGTCAGCTGAGCAGTCGTGCGGCCTCGGCTGCCCAGTAGGTGAGCACGATGTCGGCACCCGCGCGCCGGATCGAGGTCATCGTCTCGATGATCGCCGCCTCGCGGTCGATCCAGCCGTTGGCAGCGGCGGCCTCGACCATCGCGTACTCGCCCGAGACGTTGTACGCCGCCACCGGCACGTCGACCGCGTCGCGCACCCGCCGGATCACGTCGAGGTAGGCAAGAGCCGGCTTCACCATCACGATGTCGGCGCCCTGCGCAACGTCGAGCTGCGCCTCACGTACGCCTTCTCGGGCGTTGCCGGGGTCCTGCTGATACGTACGCCGATCACCCTGCAGGGACGAGTCGACGGCCTCCCGGAACGGTCCGAAGAAGGCGGACGCATACTTCGCCGAGTAGGCCAGGATCGCGACGTCGCTCTGCCCGGCTGCATCGAGGGCGGTTCGGACCGCTGCCACCTGGCCGTCCATCATCCCGCTCGGTCCGACCATGTCGACGCCGGCGGCGGCGTGGGCGAGCGCCATCTCGGCGTACACGCTGAGCGTGGCGTCGTTGTCGACCCGACCGTCCGGGGTGAGCACACCGCAATGCCCGTGGTCGGTGAACTCATCAAGGCACAGGTCGCTCATCACCGTCAGCGCATCACCAACCTCGGCAACCGCGTCGGCGATGGCCAGGTTGAGCACTCCAGCAGGATCGAGTGCCTGTGACCCCGTGGGATCCTTGTGGTCCGGGATCCCGAAGATCATCACGCCTCCCAACCCGAGCTCGGCGGCTTCGCGCACGGCCTTGCGCAGGGTGTCGCGGCTGTGCTGGACGACCCCGGGCATCGAGGCGATCGGGTGCGGCTCGTCGAGACCCTCCCGGACGAAGAGCGGCAGCACCAGCTGTCGCGCCTCGAGCGAGGTCTCGGCGACCATCCGCCGGAGCGCAGGCGTGGTCCGCAGCCGACGGGGCCGCACCACAGGGCCTGCGCCCGGCTCGATCACTGCGAAGAGCTCGCGCGACGGCGACCCGTCGGCTTGCGGTCGGAGGGCTTGGTGACCGGCTCGCCGGCCTCGAGCATCGCCAACCGGCGGGTGCCGCCGAAGTCGGCGAGCGCGTTGACCAGCTCGTCGACGTCCGGCTTGGCGGCCAGTACGTCGACCCGCAGGCCGTGCTCCTCCGCTGTCTTGGCGGTGGCCGGCCCGATCACGGCGATCACCGTGGACGGGTGTGGCTTGCCAGCGATGCCGACCAGGTTGCGAACCGTCGAGGACGAGGTGAAGACCACCGCGTCGAACCGGCCGCTCTTGATCGCATCACGGGTGGGCGCCGGCGGCGGCGTTGCGCGCACCGTGCGGTAAGCGGTCACGTCGTCGCACTCCCAGCCCAGGTCGATCAGGCCGGCCACGAGGTTCTCGGTGGCGATGTCGGCGCGCGGCAGGAAGACCCGGTTGATCGGGTCCAGCAGCTCGTCGTACTCGGGCCAGTCGGCCAGCAGTCCGGCAGCCGACTGCTCACCCGATGGCATCAGATCGGCGCGCAGGCCCCAGGCCGCGATGGCGGCGGCGGTCTTGTCGCCGACCGCCGCGATCTTGAGGCCGGAGAAGGCTCGTGCGTCGAGGCCATACTCCTCGAACTTCTCGCGCACGGCCTTGACCGCGTTCACCGAGGTGAAGGCGATCCACTCGTAGCGGCCCTCGACCAGGCCGCGGACGGCCTTGTCCATCTGCAGCGGGTTGCGGGGCGGCTCGACCGAGATGGTCGGCACCTCCTCCGGGACGGCGCCGAAGCCGCGCAGGCGGATCGACAGCGAGGGGGCCTGGTCCTTGGTGCGCGGCACCAGGACCCGCCAGCCGAACAGCGGCTTGGTCTCGAACCACGACAGGGTCTCGCGCAGGTCGACGACCTTGCCGACCACCGTGATGGCGGGCGGTGAGATACGGGCGGACCGGGCATCGGCCGCGATGTGCTCCAGCGTCGAGACGACCGTGGCCTGCTCGGTGGTGGTGCCGACGCGGGTCATCGCGACGGGGGTCTGCGGCGAACGTCCGGCAGCCATCAGCTCCTTGGCGATGTCGCCGATCATGCCGACCGCCGAGAGCAGCACCAGGGTGCGCTCGCCGGCGTGCTGCTTCCAGTCGACCTTCTCTCCGCAGGTGATCACCGAGATCTCGCGGTGGTCCTTGGTGGTCAGCGGGATGCCGGCGTACGCCGGGACCGCACCGACCGACGAGACACCGGGCACGATCTCGAAACCGATGCCGGCCTTGGCCACGGCCTGCGCCTCCTCGGGGCCGGAGGCGTAGAGGAACGGGTCACCGGCCATCAGCCGGACCACCCGCAGGCCGCGCTTGGCCTGCCTGACCACGACCTTGGTGCGTGCGGCGTGGGTGAGCGGCTGACCGTCCTCACCGAACCCGCCGTCGACCAGCTCCGGACCGACCAGGCTCGACGGGCCCGACGGGCCCGGTCTCTTCGGCGTCGTCAGTCGCTGCTGTCTCATCCACCGGCTCGACCGGTGGGAGACCCAGCAATGTCCGCACCAGTGGTCCGTGCTCGGGGGACTCGGTCACCACGACATCGGCCTGTTTGATCAGGTCGACGGCGCGTACCGTCAGCAGATCCGGGTCACCCGGGCCGCTGCCCACGAACGAGACCCATGCGCGGGCGGCCTTCTCAGCGGCTCGTCCAGTGGTCGTGGTCGTCTTGCCTCGCGTCATGCGTTCTGCACCTTTGCTTGATCTGCTGGTTGTGCCGTATCGGCTCCTTCGAGCCGTCCTGCTCCGTCGGCGAGCATGTCGCTCCCCAGCCGGTTGCCTAGTCCTGCGGCGTCGTCCGGATCTCCCGACATCGACATCCGCACCGAGAGCTGGCCGTCCCGCGAGAGCGCCACCGCCCGCACCCAGAGCTCATCTCCGTCATCACCCTCAACGACTTCCGCCAACGCCCCTATCGGCGCCGAGCAGCCGCCCTCCAACGTGGCGAGCACCGCCCGTTCTGCTTCAATCGCGGCCCGCGTGCGCGAGTCGTCGAGTCCCGCCAGTTCCTCGGCCAGTGCCCTGCCCGTCGAGCTGTCGGCGCACTCGACCGCCAGCGCCCCTTGGCCGGGGGCCGGGAGCATCTGCAATGGGTCGAGCACCTCGGTGGCCTCCTCGATCCGACCCAAGCGCGCCAACCCCGCCCGTGCCAGCACGACCGCGTCGTAGTCGCCGTTGCGAACCTTCTCGATCCTGGTGTCGACGTTGCCACGAACTGGCACCACGTCCAAACCGAGGCCGAGGGCATGCAGCTGGGCCGCCCGGCGTGGCGAGCCCGTGCCGACCCTGCTGCCGACCGGCAGCTCACCAAGTGTGAGCCCGTCGCGGGCCACGACGGCGTCGCGCGGGTCCTCGCGCAGCGGCACGGCGGCAAGGTGGACGCCGTGGGCAGGGGCCGTCGGCAGATCCTTGAGCGAGTGGACGGCCAGGTCGACGCGGCCCTCGACCAGCGCGTCCCGCAGCGCGCTGACGAAAACTCCGGTGCCGCCGATCTGCTCGAGAGCAGTGCCGTCCCGTTGCGAGCGGTCGCCCTCGGTGACGATCTCGACCAGCTCGGTCTCACGGCCGAGGACGTCGCGGACCAACGACGCCACGAGCTCGGCCTGGGTGGTCGCGAGCCGGGAGGCCCGAGTGCCGATACGAAGTGGTCGCGGAATCATGCCAACCCCTCCGGGCGGGTGACAGCCTCGACGGCGTCGGGATCGAGGGCGAACAGCTCGGCCAGCGCCGTGGCGTAGGAGACGGCTCCTTGTTCGTTGGCCAGCTCCTTGACCCGGACGGTCGGCTCATGGAGCAGCTTGTCGGCGACCCGGCGCACGGTGTGGAGCACCTCGGACCGGGCGGCCTCGTCAAGTCCGGGCAGCCGCCCGTCGAGCCGCGCCATCTCGGCGTCGACCACCGACGTCGCCATCGAGCGGAGGGCCACGACCGTGGGGGTGACGCTGGCCTGATGGCGAGCCGTCAGGAACGCGGTCACCTCTTGGGTGACGATCCGGCGGACCTCGACGACCTCGCGACCGGCGGCCGAGTCGTGCAGGGCATCGGCCAGCTGGGCCAGGCCGATCAGGACGACCCCCGGCAGGGCGGCCACCTCGGGATCTACGTCGTGGGGCAGGGCCACGTCGATCACCGCGAGCGGCCGGGACGTCGGCTGGGGCCGGGCGGCTTCGAGAAGGTCGCGGGAGACCAGGAGCCCACGCGCGCCGGTGCAGGTGATCAGCACGTCGGCCTTGGCGAGCTCGCTCGGCAGCGTCCGCCATCGTGGCGGAGCGGGCGCCGTACTCGGCGGCGAGGCGGTCCGCCCGGCCGGTAGTGCGGTTGAGCACCACCACCTCGGCGGCGCCGAGACGAGAAACCGTGGCGGTAGCGAGACTGGCCATGGCGCCGGCACCGACCACGACGACGTACTTGCCGGCCACCGAGCCGACGGCCTCGTCGGAGCGCTCGAGCGCGGCGCTGACCAGCGACGGCGCGACCTGGTCGATGCCTGTCTCGGCACGCGAGCGCTTGCCGACGCGGAGTGCCTGCTGGAACAAGACGTTGAGGGCTGGACCCACGGTGCCGAGCTCCTGGCCGCGTCGCAGCGCCTCGCGGGTCTGGCCGAGGATCTGGCCCTCGCCGACGGCCATCGAGTCGAGGCCGGCGGCCACCTGGAAGAGGTGGGAGACAGCGCCGTCGTCGTAGTGCACGTAGAGGTGGGGCAGCATCGTCTCGGTCGACAGACCGGCTTGGTCGACGAGAAGCCGCGAGAGCTCCTCGACGCTGCCGTGGAAACGGTCGACCTCGGTATAGATCTCGACCCGGTTGCACGTGGAGATCGCGGTTGCCTCGACCACGTGCTCGCAGGCCGCGGCGTCGGCGATCAGCTTCTGGACGCCGTCTGCGTCGAGCGCGACCTGCTCGAGCAGGGCAACCGGCGCGGAGTTGTGGGAGATTCCCACCACGAGGACGCTCATGCGGTCCCTGTCCGGAGGTCCGCCTGGGCCTTGCGTTGTTCGTGGTAGGCCAGGATCTGGAGCTCGATGGACAGGTCCACCTTCCGCACGTCGACGCCGTCCCGGACGTTGATCACAGCGGGTGCGAAGTTGAGGATGCTGGTGATCCCGCAGGCGACCATGCGGTCCGCCACGTCTTGCGCGGCGGGCGCCGGAGTGGCGATCACGCCGATCGCGACATCCTGCTCGGAGACGATCTGCTCCAGCTCGTCGAACGGCCGCACCGCGACCCCGGCGACCTGTTCGTCGGTGCGCGTCGGGTCCGCATCCAGCAGCGCGACCACGCGGAAGCCACGGCTGCGAAAACCGCTGTAGTTGGCCAGGGCGTGCCCCAGGTTGCCGATCCCGACGATGACCACGGGCCAGTCCTGGGTCACGCCGATCTCGCGGGCGATCTGGTAGCGCAGGTAGTCGACGTCGTAGCCGACACCGCGGGTGCCGTAGCTGCCGAGGTAGGACAGGTCCTTGCGAAGCTTCGCACTGTTGACCCCAGCAGCAACCGCGAGGTCCTCGCTGGAACACGTCTGAGTGCCGGAATCGCCCAGGGTCGTCAGTGCCCGCAGGTATACGGGCAGGCGGGCGACAGTCGCCTCGGGAATGTCCCGGGCATTCTCGCTCGAACTCCGTGCGGTCACTGCTCTACTTTCCAGCCGGACGCCGGGCGGCGGCGAACGACCAGGCAACTGTAGAAGTTTGTGAACGCGAGAACAAAACGAGAAGGAGCCGGTCCGGCTGGCGGACTAGCACATGTGAGAAGTCACACCGCACGGGGGTAGTCCGCGACATGCCGGGACGGTGAGCACCGAAGGGGCTGACACCCTCGCAGCGTCGGACTCGTGCCCTCCGTTCTGCATCACGCCGATTGCGGTTCGCTGACGCGTTCAACCCGCCAGGGCAGCCCGCAGCCGCCCCTCGTCGACCCGCCAGAAGTCGTGCTGGCGGTTGTCGACGAAGGTCACCGGGATCTCCTCGCCGAAGCGCTGCTGAAGCTCCGGCTTGTCGTCGATCGAGACCTCGACGTATGACTCTCCCAGGTCGGCACAGACCCGCTCCACCACCAGCCTGGCCTCGTCGCACAGGTGGCAGCCGGGCCGGCTGTAGAAGGTGATTCTGGGTTCGCTCATCACTCCAGGATGCCGAGCGCACGCCGGCGCTCGAGGCCTCGGAGCCGGCCCTTCTGCACCTTGCCGGTGACGGTCAGCGGAAGCTCGTCCACGACCTCGATCCGGGTCGGTCGCTTGAACCGAGCCAGCCGGACCTCCGTGTGCTCGCGTACGGCGTCCTCCACCGTCGCCCGGTCTGCGCCGGGGGCGACCACATAGGCCACCACGGCTTCGCCGGTCTCCTCGTCCGCGGTGCCGATCACCGCCGCCTCGGAGACCCCGGCGACCTCGAGGACGACGTCCTCGACCTCCATCGGGTAGACGTTGAACCCGGACACGATGATCAGCTCCTTGAGCCGATCGACCAGGAACAGGTCGCCGGAGACGTCGAGGAACCCGATGTCACCAGTGGACCACCAGCCGTCGGCGTCCGGGCCGTCGTCACCATCGGGCCAGTAACCGCTGAAGAGGTTGGCTCCCCGGATCTGGATCTCACCGGGATCGTCGCCCTCGAACGTCTCTCCCGATCCATCAACCAGACGGATGTCGATGCCTTCGAGCGCGGCGCCGACCGAGCCGTTCTGGAGGGCTTGCGAGCGCAGAGTGCTGGTGACGACCGGTGAAGCCTCGGTCAGGCCATAACCCTGGTGGATGGCGATGCGGGTGCGCTCGGTGAAGTCCTCGATGACCTCGGTCGCCAGCGGTGCGGACCCGGACAGGATCAGGCGCACCGGGCCGAGTCGCTCATCGAGCTGCTCGACTGAACGCCAGTGGCCGAAGACCGGCGGCGCCACGGGAACCACGCTGCATGCTTCGTCCTCGATCAGGTCGAGGGTGCCCTGCGGGTCGAACCGGTCGGCCAGCACCAGCTTGGCGCGGTGACGGATCACCCCGCCGAGCACGGCGTTGAGCCCGTAGACGTGGAACATCGGCAGTACGCCGAGCACGACGTCGTCGCCATGCATCATCGGCGGCTCGACCGCGGCAACCTGCTCGATGTTGGCGAGCAGCGCGCGGTGGGTCAGCATCGCGGCGCGCGGGCGCCCGGAGGTGCCACTCGTGTAGAGCAGCGCGGCAAGCCTCTCAGGGTCCTGCAGGGCCGGGGCGGGCCGGGCGCTGTCGGCCCGCAGCTGGTCGTAGGCTCGCTCGCCCGGCAGCAGCGTGGTGCCGATCGAAACGACCCGCACCTTCACGGCCCGCTCCAGGAGGTCGGCGTCGATCTCGCCGTACTCACCATCGAGGGCGCGCTCGAGGATCGCGACCGCCTCACGTACACCAGCCACCGTGTCGGCGTCAGCAACGACCATCCTCGCCCCCGAGTCGGCGATCATCCGGGCCAGCTCACCGGCCGTTGACTTCGGGTTGACCGGCACCGCGACCGCCTGCGCGCGCAGCACGCCCAGGTAGGTGGTCACGAACTCGAGCCGGTTGCCCGTGGCGATCAGCACCCGGTAGCCGGCCACGATGCCCGAGGCGCCGAGCCCGGTCGCGATCCGCCCCACTTCGTCGTCGAGCTCCGCCCAGGTCAGGCTGCGGCCACCCGACTCGACCATGGCCAGCTTGTCGGGACTCTCCACTGCCGCCTCGGACACCATGGCAGCGAGGTCGTGCACGGCGGTCCCGGACATGAGAGGGATCCTACGCAGGCAGCGCGGTTGCGTCAGACGCTCCGCCCAACGCAACTACGCTGACCTCATGGCCCCGCCCCCCGATCGCCGTTCGCCGCCGGACCTGCGGCAACGGTCGACGATGGCCGGTGAGGCCGCGGCCGCCGCTGCCGAGGTCGAGACCGCCTTGGACACTCCCGCAGACCCGACCGTCGCCGCGTTCTTCGACGTCGACAACACCGTCATGCAGGGTGCGAGCATCTTCCACCTGGCCCGTGGCCTGCATCGCCGGAAGTTCTTCACGACCCGCGACATCCTCGGCGCGGTCTGGATGCAGGCCTACTTCCGGGTGGTCGGCGTCGAGGACCCCGACCACATCGCCGAAACCCGCAATTCCGCTCTGAGCTTCATCGCCGGACACACCGTCGCCGAGCTGGAGGAGCTGGGCGAGGAGATCTTCGACGAGGCGATGGCCCACCGGATCTGGCCGGGCACCCGAGCCCTGGCCCAGCTCCACCTCGACGAGGGGCAGCGGGTCTGGCTGGTCACCGCAGCACCGATCGAGATCGCGCGGATCATTGCCCGCCGGCTCGGCCTGACCGGCGCCATGGGCACCGTCTCGGAACACGTCGACGGCGTCTACACCGGCAAGCTGGTCGGCGACATGTTGCACGGTCCGGCCAAGGCAGAGGCGGTCAAGGCGTTGGCCGCGCGCGAGGGGCTCGACCTGGCCGCCTGCTCGGCGTACTCCGACTCCGTCAACGACCTACCGATGCTGACCCTGGTCGGCAACCCGTGCGCGATCAACCCCGATGCCAAGCTGCGCGCCCACGCTCGAGCGGAGGGCTGGCGGATCCGCGACTACCGCACCGGCCGGAAAGCGGCCCGGATCGGACTCGTGGTGGGCGCCCTCGCCGGAGCCGCAAGCGGCACCGTCGCCGCGGGAATCGCGCTCCGCGGTCGCCGCTCGTGACCTCTTTACCAAAACGAGCAACATAGGGACACCCGGCCCCGACGCCGCTAGGATGCGAAGGTCTCGCTGGAGGGGGTCCAGGGGAGGGAATTCAGCCATGGCGTGGGAGCGCACCGAAGTTGCGCGGGGACTTGACGGTCTTCGGACAACTCTGGCGAGCCTGTTCGACCTTCCCCTCGCCGGCCAACCCCTGCTCGCCACCACCGCGGGCACCTCCACCGGGGACCAAGCAGGAGCGAGTCGGGAACCGGTCGGCATCCTCTTCGCCAAGGCCGTCGCCGGCGAGACCCCCGGCTCCGAGTCAGGGCGCTACGGCGATGCCGACCTGGCTGCCTCGTCCGAGGACTCCGAGGAGGAGCGCACCCGGCTGATCGCGCTGGTCGAGCTGGCCCGCAACGGCGACGCAGAGGCATTCGGCCTCCTGTACGACCACTACCAGGGGGCGGTCTACCGCTTCCTCTTCTACCGCACCCGGTCGCAGCCGCTGGCCGAGGATCTCGCGTCGGAGACCTTCTTCCGAGCGCTGCGCAGCATGACCAACTTCCGCTGGCAGGGCAAGGACTTCGGCGCCTGGCTGATGACCATCGCCCGCAACCTCGCAACCGACCACTTCAAGGCTGGTCGTACCCGCCTCGAGATGACCACCGAGGACATGGGGCAGCATGACGGACACACCGAAGGGCCCGAGTCCTTGGTGCTGGCCAGCCTCACCAACGAGATCCTGCTCCAGGCACTCACCGAGCTGCCCGACGAGCAGCGTGACTGCCTGGTGATGCGGTTCCTCCAGGGCATGAGCATCGCTGAGACCGCGGCCGTGCTGGGCCGCAGTGATGGCGCGGTGAAGCAGCTGCAGCTGCGCGGGGTACGCAACCTCGCCAAGCTGATGCCAGAAGGGATCCGGGGCTGATGGCCCGCGCGATCCTGCCCCCCATGGTGGGTAGGCACAGGTCCGATCTCATCGTGGCCCGGAGCACACCCATCGGCCACGCTGGCGGCGTAACTTGCCACGCCTGCCGTTCGTTGGTCCAGATGTCAGCGGAAGCACCCTCAGCAGGACGGCAGCGATGAAACCCGGATTCGCGGCGCGACGTGGCGCCGAGGAGTTCAACTCCCTCGTCGAGGGCACCTCTGTGCCCGACCCGGGTGCCGCTCGCTACGCCGACTTCCTCGAGCTGGTCAGCAGCCTGCGCACCACCGATCCGGTGGAGCCGAGGAGCCAGTTCGTCGCCGCCCTGCGAGGCCAGCTCCTGACCGAGGCGACCACCATGCTGACCCCGACGGCCGCCCGGCTGACGGTCACGCCGCGACGTGGTCCTCGCGAGCGCCGGATCGCCATCGCGATCGGTGGCTTCGCCGTGATCGGCGCGACGACCTCGATGGCCATGGCGGCACAGACCGCTCTTCCTGGCGACACTCTCTACCCCCTCAAGCGAGCTCTGGAGAACGCCAACACCACGATCCAGGTCGACGAGGACGCCAAGGGCGCCAGCCTGCTCGACCATGCGTCCGGTCGTCTCGACGAGGTCGGAGAGCTGGCCCGGCAGGGCGATGACAGCAATGCCGACGTCGTGGCTGACACGCTGCATGCCTTCGCAGATCAAGCCACCTCCGCCTCCGAGCTGCTGATCGCGGCCTATGCCAAGGAGGGCCAGAAGTCCGACATCGAAGAGCTGCGGTCCTTCGCGGCGCAGAGCATGGCGGCGCTCAACGATCTCGAGACCATGGTGCCCGCGTCTGCTCGTGCCGCACTGATCGAGGCCGCCCAGGTCATCAGCATGATCGACATCGCGGCGGTCCGGCTGTGTCCGAGCTGCGGTGACGGCGCGGCGCAGGTGGCTGAGTTCGAGGCTGCGGCATCGATCGAGGACAGCTTCGAGAGCCTTGGCACCGCGATCGACGCTCCGCTGAGCGCCCAGGGCACCCGGAACCCCCCCGGCCGGCAGCCCGTTGACACCACGGCACAGGCCAGCGACCAGGACACCCCGCAGGGACCGCGGCGAGGTGCACAGGAAGAGCCGATCCCGTTCCCCGAAGGACCCGGAGGAGTCACCGACTCCGGCAAGATCGAAGGCGGTGCCGACACCAAGGACGGCAAGGACCGCGACGCGATCAAGGAACTCACCGATCGGCTCACCGGCGGCGGTCGCACTCCGAGGAACAACACCAGTCTCAGCGACGCCATCAACGACGCTCTCGATCAGGTTGGCGACGGGTTGTTCGGCAAGTAGCACCCGCCGAACTACGGCCGATCAGCGGCCGATCAGCGGAAGACGGACTGCCGCTTCATCAGCAATGCGTAGAGCGTCTGCTGGATCGTCTCGCGCACCTGGTCGGTGACGTCGAAGACCAGCATCGGGTCGTCCGCCGCCCCCTCGTCATAGTCGTCGGTGCGGATCGGCTCACCGAACTCGAGCAACCACTTCGACGGCAACGGCACCAGGCCGAGCGGGCCGAGCAACGGGAAGAACGGCGTGATGGGGATGTAAGGGATGCCGAGCAACCGGGCCAGCGACGGGATGTTGCCTACCAGCGGGTAGATCTCTTCGGCACCAACGACCGCCAGCGGCACGATCGGCACCCCGGTGCGCAGGGCGGCTGCAACGAATCCGCCACGCCCGAAGCGCTGCAGCTTGTAGCGGTCGCCATACGGCTTGCCGATGCCCTTGAAGCCCTCCGGCCAGACCCCGACCAGCTCGCCACCCCGGAGCATCCGCTCGGCGTCCTCGTTGCACGCCAAGGTGGCGCCACCCTTGCGGGCAAGGGCGCTGACCAGCGGCATCTTGAACACGAGATCGGCGCCGAGCGGTCGCAGGTTCCGACCAGTGCGGTCGTTGATCGTCACCATCGTCATCAGGCCGTCGACCGGGATGGTGCCGGAGTGGTTGGAGACGACCAGAGCGCCGCCCTCGGCTGGGATGTTCTCCACGCCGCGAACGTCGATCCGGAACCACTTCTGTGCGATGGGTCGCAGGGTGGCCATGAAGAACCGCTGGGTGACCTCTTCGTCGAAGCCGTACTCGTCGACGCGGTAGTCACCGGTGAGGCGGCGACGGAGGAACGCCAAGAATGCCGCCAGCTGCGGCTCCCACTGGTCGCCGAAGACCTCGAGAGCGGCGTGCTGGAAGGCCGCGAGAAGCTCGCCGGTGGGGATGCCGCCACGCGGCAGCCGCTCCCGGGTGGTGACCGCCGGGCGCGGATCGGTGGCCTCGGCGCCCTGGGGGGGCTCAGCGCCCTCGGTGAGCGTCGCTGCCGGGTCGGAGCCGTGGGGCTCGACGACCGGGTCGTCAGCGATCGGCTCGGGCACTGACTTCGCGGGTTTGGCGGTCTTGGGTGATCGGCCAGGGCCCTTGTTGGGAGCAAGACTGCGCGCCGCAGAGGACGGCTTGCTTGCCGGTGCCACGGCCCGGGCGGCCGCGCGTGCCGATGGGGATGATCTCGGCATCACCCATGGTGACCACCTCCGGATGTCAAGGAGACCGGGCTGCCGCCGTCGTCCGCCGTGCTGGGCAGTCGCTGGGCGATCGCAGCCAGTGCCTTCTCGGCGCGGCCGCCGGTGGGCATCAGGTGGGAGCCGAAGTCGGCGAACGCCTCCTCGGTCGTGTAGCTCGGCTCGAACCCGAGCTCGTCCCGCATCCGGGTGGTGTCGACTCCGCGACCGTAGGTCAGGAAAGCCAGCTGCTCGGGCGAGAAGTCGGCGATCCGCGCGGAGCGGAGGATCGAGCCGACGTTGCCGACCGCGAAGGCCGGGCAGCGGGATGATCGGCCGCTGCAGCCGGCGTACGGCCTGGGAGAGCATCAGCATACCGTCGCCGGCGATGTTGAAGGTGCCGGCGGTGTCGTGGACCACCGCGTGGTGGAGCACGTCGAACAGGTCGTCCTCGTGCAGGAACTGCAGCCGGGCGTCGAACCCGAGCACCATCGGGATCACCGGCAGCCGGAAGTACGACGTGAGCGGGCTGGTCACGTGGGACCCGATCACGTTGGCGCAGCGCAGCAGGGTCACCCGGCAGTCGGGGCGGCGGCGGGCGAACCCGCGCACGTAGCCCTCGATCTCGGCGACGTCCTTGGCATAGCCGGAGCGCGCAGCCTGGCGCGGCTCCATGTCCTCGGTGAACATCGCGGGGTCGCGGCTGCTGGCGCCGTAGACGGTGGTGGTCGACTTCACCACCAGGTGCTGCACGCTGGGCGCCTTCTGGCAGGCGGCCAGGAGCTGCATCGTCCCGATGACGTTGAGCTCCTTCATGGTGTTGCGCCCGCCGGCGGTGCCGGGCGTGGCGATCACACTCATGTGGACGACGGTGTCGACGTCCTCCTTGGCGATCACCTTGGCGATCACCGGGTTGCGGATGTCGGCGCGCACGAACGAGACGTCGCCGATGTCGCCGCGAGGCGGGACGACGTCGACGCCGATCACGCGGCGTACGGCGGGGTCGGCGGCGAGGGCGCGCGCGAAGCGCCGCCCGAGGTCACGGGAGACTCCCGTGACGAGGACGACTTTTGCCGGTGCTACCGCTGCTCATGGGCGTGCCCTGGGCCCGGCAGGGGTTACTTGCCGAGCTTGCGACGCTGAACGCGCGTCTTCTTCAGCAACTTGCGGTGCTTCTTCTTGGCCATACGCTTGCGCCGCTTCTTGATGACAGAACCCACAGGTACCTCGCCAAACCTCTCCAACACGCTGAGCCGCCCCGGAGAAGTCCGGAGGACCGGCCCAGCCTAACGGCCGAGGCCGCGCGACAGAGAATCAGGCAGGGTGAGGTCCGCCATCAGCGCCCCGGCCAGTGGCTCAGCCCAGCGTTGTAGAAGCTCTTGCGGAGGTACTCGTTCACGTCCTCCTCGAGGACGCGGAAGGACCGGCCGACCCGCAGGGCGGGCAGCTCGCCGCCGTGCACCAGGCGGTAGACGGTCATCTTGGACACACGCATCATCGAGGCAACCTCGGCGATGGTGAGGAACTTGGACTCCGAGAGGTCGCCCGGCTGGTTGGGGGTCATGCTGAGCACCATTCTCTCTGCGCCACGCCACCAGCTTCCCCGCCGGTGATCACACGGGCACGTTTGGTGAGAATAGGGCCTGGAGTGACTCGTGGGGAAGGGGTTGCTTAGTGAAACTTCTGAGGCTTCGGCGTGTCGGCTTGACCTGCTGAGCCTGACGGGGGTCAGGGCAGCGGATCCAGGCCGTGCAGCGGGAAGGTGGCCATCCGGGTCGCGTGCACGGCCCGGTCCAGCCAGGTGTCCGGGTCGTAGCCCTCCTCCCACGGTCGCCACGACGGTCTGCGGCCGTCGGTGAGCCGGTCCGGCGCGGTCCGGCCGAGCGGTCTGGCGCGACGTGCTCGCGCCACTCCCCCGGGGTCTCCGTCTCCGGGTCGAGCGAGCCCGCCGGCGACCGCGGCCAGCAGGTGGGTCCAGGCTCGCGGCACCACCGATGACCAGCGCGTAGCCGCCCCCGCCGGTGGCCACCCAGCGGCCGCCGGCGACCTCGTGGGCGAGGTCGTGCAGGGCGAGGTAGGCGGCCCGCTGGCCGTCGACGCGACAGCATCAGGTGGGCCAGCGGGTCGTCGGCGTGGGAGTCGCAGCCGTGCTGGGTGACCAGCACGTCGGGCGCGAACTCCCGCACCAGGTCGGGGTACGACGGCATGGAAGGCGCGCAGCCATCCCGCGTCGCTGGTGCCCGGCGGGAGGGCCACGTTGACCGCGGTGCCCTGAGCCTCGGGTCCGCCGAGGTCCTCCGGGAAGCCGGTGCCGGGGAACAGGAACTGGCCGGACTCGTGCAGCGAGACGGTCAGCACCCGCGGGTCGTCGTAGAAGATCCGCTCGACGCCGTCGCCGTGGTGGACGTCCACATCGACGTACGCGACCTTCTTCGCGCCCTTGGTCGAGCAGCCACTGGATGCCGACCGCGATGTCGTTGTAGATGCAGAACCCGCTCGCGCGGTCGCGCATCGCGTGGTGCAGGCCACCCACGATGTTGGCGCTGTGCAGCGACTCGCCGCTCCAGACCTGCCGGAACGCCTCGTAGCTGGCGCCGACCACGTGCGCCGCGGCCTCGTGCATGCCGAGGAAGACCGGGTTGTCGTCGGTGCCGAGCCCGAGCTGCTCCTCCCCCGGCCCCGGCTGGTGACCCATCCGGGTCACCGCCTCGATCAGGCGGGCGTCGTGCACCGTGGCGATCAGCTCGTCGTCGGCGATCGGAGCGTCGACCATCCGCAGCTGCCCGGCCCCGCTACCGACGAGCCCGAGAGAGTCCGCCAGGCGCATGGTGAGGTCGACCCGGATCGGCGACATCGGGTGCTGGGCCCCGAAGTTGTACTCGGTGAGCCGGGAGTCGAAGACCACCGTGCTCGGCCCGCTGCAGCCACCTCGCGGAGAAATCATGAGCCGGCAAACCTACTCCGGCTGACGCACGAAGGCCGCGACCACGCTGCCCAGCTCCTCGCCGGAGTCCTCCTGCAGGAAGTGGCCGGCCCCGGCCAGCACCGGGTGCTCCAGCCCGGCCGCGCCGGGGACCAGCTTCTGCAGGATCGGCGCCATGTCACCGGTGATCGGGTCGCCGTCGCTGAAGGCCGTCAGGAACGGCTTCTCCCACTGCGTCCAGCACCTCCCAGGCCGCGCGGTTGGCCTCCGCCGCCGGATCGTCGGGCTGCGTGGGCACCAACGTCGGCATCACCCGCGGGCCGGCCTTGGCGGCCTCGTCCGGGAAGGGCGCGTCGTACGCCGCCCGGTCGCGTGTCGTCGAGACCGCGCACGCAGCCCGACTCGACGAACCGGCCGATGTCGAGCACCGGTGCGCTCTCGACCGCACGGCGGAACTCCCACCAGATCTCCGGCATGTCGAAGTCCCCCGTCGGGAGGCCGGTGTTGGCCGCGACCACGCGGGCGAACCGGTCCGGGTGCTCGGCCACCAGCCGCAGCCCGATCAGTCCACCCCAGTCCTGGCCGACCAGCGTCACGTCGCTGCAGGTCGAGGTGGTCGAACACGAGCGACCGCATCCACTCCACGTGGCGAGCGAAGGAGTGGTCCGCCAGCTCCGTCGGCTTGTCGGAGCGGCCGAAACCGACCAGGTCGGGCGCGATCGCGCGGATCCGTGGCGGCCAGCACGGCGATCACGTGGCGGTAGAGGTAGGACCAGGTGGGTTCGCCGTGGAGCAGCAGGACCAGCGGGCCGTCGGCCGGACCGGCGTCGACGTAGGCCATCCGTAGCGAACCCCCGTCGCCGTCCGGCACCTCGGCGTACGCCGGCGCCCAGGCGAAGCCGGTCAGGCCGGCGAAGCGCTCGTCGGGCGTGCGGAATGTCTGCATCTCAGCAGTCTTCCAGCACTCGCCACGGACGACCTGGCTCAGGACCCTTCGGCGAGCTCGCGGGAGCGGTTGCGGGCGGCCTCCATGGCAGCCAGGAACGCCGCCCGGACCTTGTGGATCTCGAGCTCGCGCAACGCCGAGGCCGTGGTGCCGCCCGGCGAGGTCACCTGCTCGCGCAGCACGGTCGGGTGGGTGCCGGTCTCGCGCAGCATCTTGGCCGAGCCGACCAGCGTCTGGATCACCAGCTCGGTGGCGGTGGCCCGCGGCAGACCGAGGTGCACGCCCGCCTCGATCATCGACTCCACCACGAAGAAGATGTACGCCGGCCCGGAGCCGGAGATCGCCGTGACGGCGTCCTGCTGGCTCTCGGGGATGCGGACCACGCGGCCCACCGACGCAAGCAGCGACTCGGCTTCGGCGAGGTGGTGCTCGTCGCAGTGGGAGCCCGGCGAGATCGCGGCCATGCCTTCGTCGACGAGCGCCGGGGTGTTGGGCATCACCCGCACCACGGCCACGCCGTCGGGCACCCGCGACTCGATGAAGGCGGTGGTGATGCCCGCGGCCAGCGAGACCACGAGCTGGCCAGCACGCAGCGCCGGCGCGATCTCGTCGAGCACGCCGCCCATGTCCTGCGGCTTCACCACCAAGGCGATCGTGTCGGCCTTCTCGGCTGCTTCGAGGTTGGAGACCACGGCCACGCCGTACCGTTCCTCGAGCTCGGCAGCGCGTTCGGCGCGCTTCTCGCCGACGAGCAGCTGGTCGACCCGGCGCCCGGCGCGAACCAGGCCGGAGAGCAGGGTCTCCCCCATGACTCCGGCGCCGAGGATCGCTGTCTGCTTCACCCGCAAAGAATGACAGGTCGGCGGCGATCCCGGCGAACCCATTCCCCAGATCTCACCGGTCGGCGAGCCTGCCCGCGCTGCTGGGTGTCACTTCTTGGAGATCAGGGACTTCAGGAAGAAGGACAGGTTCTGCGGTCGTTCGGCGAGCCGGCGCATCAGGTAGCCGTACCACTCCCCGCCGTAGGGGAGGTAGACGCGCACCGTCTCCCCGCTGGCCGCGAGACGCCGCTGCTCGTCGGGCCGAATGCCGTAGAGCATCTGGAACTCATAGGTGCCCTGGGCTCGCCCGTATCGGCTCGAGAGCGACGAGGCGATCTCGATCATCCGCGGGTCGTGGGTCGCGATCATCGGGTAACCCTGACCGGCGAGCAGCACCTTGAGGCATCGCACGTACGACTTGTCGACGTCGATCCGGTCCTGGAAGGCCACGGCATCCGGCTCGTTGTAGGCGCCCTTGCACAGGCGCACCCGCGATCCCTCGTAGGCGAGCGCGCGGCAGTCGGCCTCGGTGCGACGCAGGTAGGACTGCAGCACCGCCCCGGTCTCCGGGAAGTCCTTGCGCAGGTCGCGCAGGATCGACAGCGTCGAGTCGGTGGTGGTGTGGTCCTCCATGTCGATGGTGACCGTGGTGCCGGCGTTGCGGGCCGCCCGGCAGATGGTGCGGGCGTTCTCGAGCGCGATCTTGTGGCCGCTGTCAGGAAGCGCCTGGCCGATGGCCGACAGCTTCACCGAGACCTCGGCGTATCCGGTCAGACCCTTGAGCGCGAGCCCCCGCGAGAAGCTCGGTGTACGCCGTCACGGTTGCGTCGGCCTGCTCGACGTCCAGGGTGTCCTCGCCCAGGAAGTCCAGGGTGGTGCGCAACCCGTCATCGGCCAGGGCTGCCGTGGCCAGTACCGCCGCCTCCGTGGTCTCGCCGGGCACGTAGCTGCGCACGATCCCTGCCGAAACGGGCATCGTCGTGACCAGCTTCTTGATCGTCCGGCTGCGAGCCAGGAGCAGGAGCGGTTCGCGCAGCAACGACATGCTCAGAGGCTACGTCGGCCACCGCGTTGCTATCCCTAACCGGGCAGCAGCCAGCATCAGGGGATGTTCGCGAAGAAGTGCTCGCGCGCGAACTCGACCGACTCGCGAAGGTCGGCCTCGCGCTCCTCCTTGGTGGTGCAGCGCCGGGTGTTGATCTCGACCACGATCTCGCCGGCGAACCCCACCTCGGCGAGGTGGCGAAGGAAGCCGTCGGCGCCCATCGCCCCGCGGCCGGGCACCAGGTGCTCGTCCTTGGCCGAGCCGCTGCCGTCGGTGAGGTGGACGTGCCGCAGCCGGTCGCCGAGCCGCTCGGCCATCGCGATCGGATCGTCGGCGGCGATCGCGGCGTGGGAGAGGTCGATGGTGGTGTTGGCGTACGGCTCTTCCGACGGGTCGTGGCCGGGGGCGTACATCTTCGCCCCGCGACGCGACGAGGCCCGCCACGGGTACATGTTCTCGACGGCGAAGGCGATGCCGGTCGAGTTCTCGATCGCCGCGATGCCGTTGACGAAGTCGCGTGCGTAGTCGCGCTGCCACCGGAACGGCGGATGCACGACGACCACCTCTGCACCGACCTCGGCGGCCATCTCCGCGGAGCGCTGGAGCTTGCCCCACGGCTCGGTGCCCCAGACCCGCTGGGTGAACAACAGGCACGGCGCGTGGATCGCGCTGATCGGCATCTGGTGGTGCTCGGAGAGCTGCTTGACCGCGTTGGTCTGCTGCGACAGTGCGTCGATGCCGACCATCACCTCGACCGCGTCGTAGCCGATGCTGGCGGCGTAGGTGAAGGCGTGCGCGGTCGACTCGGGGTAGACCGAGGACGTCGAGAGACCGATGCGGGTGGTCATCAGGCCTCGTCGCGCACGCTGAGCTTGTCGATGCGCTCGAGGATCACTCCCTCGCGCAGCGCCCATGGGCAGATCTCGAGCTCCTCGAGATCGAAGATGTCCATGCAGGCCTCGGCCACCAGCGCGCCCGGCACGATCTGGTGGGTACGGCTCGGGGAGACGCCAGGCAGGTCGGCGAGGTCGTCGGGCGCCATCGCCACCAGCTTCGGGATCCACTCCCGAAGGTCGCCGAGCTCGAGCGTCGCGTGGCACCAGCGCGCCGTCGCCCGAGGGGGCGGCGCCGCAGATCCGCGCCAGCGAGCGGAAGGTCTTCGACGTGGCGGCCGCCCGGTCGGGAGCGCCTCCGCGCAGCAGGTTGCCGGCATCGCGGGCGATCTCGGCACGGATCCGCTTGCGGAGCTTGCGCAGCCCGGCCTCGTCGGGCGTCTCCTCGAAGAAGCTGCGCGCCAGCCGGGCCGCGCCCAGCGGCAGCGACCAGGCCGTGTCCGGCCGTTCGTCGGTGCCACCGGCGATCTCCAGCGACCCGCCGCCGATGTCGAAGACCGCCAGTCGCCCGGCCGACCAGCCGAACCAGCGGCGTACGGCGAGGAAGGTCAGCCGCGCCTCGTCCTCACCCGTCAAGCACCTCGATGTCGACACCGGTGCGCTCGCGCACCTGGTCGAGCACGTGCGTCGGAGTTGCCGGCATCGCGCACCGCCGAGGTCGCGAACGACAAGCATCTCCTCGCAACCCTTGTCCTCGGCGACGACCAGCGCATCGGCCACGAAATCGGTCAGCGCGTCGAGCCCGGTCGGGAGATCGCGCCCTCGGCGTCGAGGTGCTCGGCCAGGCGCAGCGCCTGCTTGTGGGAGAACGCCGGCAGTGGTGCCGCGCCGTCGTGGGCGTCCACCACCAGCAGATGACCGGTGTTGGAGCCGATGTCGAGGACGCCGAGGCGCATGCCGCCAACCTACCGGGCCCTGGCGCGAGCCCGTAGGCTGACCACATGCCCGAAGTCGACCTGGTGTTTCCGCGCGCCTTCGTGGAGTTCGTCAACCCCGCGGACGACAGCGAGGTGATGCGCTGCGACCTCACCTGGCTGACCTCGAGCTACACGTGCATCTTCGGCCAGGGCTGCCCCGGCATCTACAGCACCTCACCCGACGTCGGCTGCTGCACGCTCGGCGCCCACTTCGCCGGCAAGGCCGACGAGAAGCGCGTGGCCGGGTTCGTCAAGCAGCTCGACGAGAGGCAGTGGCAGTTCAAGCCCGAGGGCCGGGCCGCGAAGAAGAAGGACTGGATCGAGACCGACGACGAGGGCGAGCGCAAGACCCTCACGATCGAGGTCGACGGCCAGCAGGCGTGCGTGTTCCACAACCGCGAAGACTTCCACCTGGGCGCGGGCTGCGCCCTGCACGCCCTGGCCCTGGAACAGGGACCGCAACCCGCTGGAGACCAAGCCGGACGTGTGCTGGCAGCTGCCCATCCGGCGTACCTTCCGCGACGTCGAGCGGCAGGACGGCACGACGTACACCGAGGTCTCGATCGGCGAGTACGACCGGCGCGGCTGGGGCGCCGGGCGGCCACGACCTCGACTGGTACTGCACCGGCAACACCGAGGCGCATGTCGCCGTCGAGCCGGTCTACATCACCTCGGCCGCCGAGCTGACCGAGCTGATGGGCGAGGCGGCGTACGCCGAGCTGGTGCGTCACTGCGAGGCCCACGTGCGGTCCCGCTCGGCGCTCGCTCTGCACCCCGCCGATCCGAGCTGAAGCCCGCTTTAACTCTGCGTCCGGCGGAACGAAATCTCGACGTCAAGAGAAGACGACCCCGCCGTCCCGGGACCTCATCGAGGGTTGTCAGAGAATGTCTGACATGCGCCTCGACCATCTCTCTTTCGCAGCAGGACCGGATGGTCTCGTCAGCACCGCCTCAGCGCATCGGGGGACTGCTCGGCCGAGACTTCACCGACGGCGGCGTGCACCCGCGCTTCGGCACCCGCAACATGATCCTGCCGCTCGCCGGCCACACCTACCTCGAGATCGTCGAGGTGCTCGACCACCCGGCCTCCGACAAGGCTCCGTTCGGCCAGGCCGTGCGGGCTCGCTCCGCGGCCGGTGGCGGCTGGCTGGGCTGGGTCGTCGCTGTCGACGACATCAGCGTGGTCGAGACCCGGCTCGGGCCGTGAGGCGGCCATCGGCAGCCGGCACCGCCCCGACGGCACCGAGCTGCGCTGGCGGCAGATCGGCGTCAACGGCCTGATCGCCGACCCGCAGCTCCCGTTCTTCATCCAGTGGGAGGGACCGGGCGAGCTGCACCCGTCGGCCGGCGCCGACGGCACGCTCTCCCTGGCCTGCCTGGAGATCGCCGGTGACCCGCAGCGGGTCAGCGAGTGGCTCGGCGAGACCGTCGAGGCGCCGCTCGAGGACGTCAAGGTCGAGTGGGTCGCCCCCCACGGCACCCCCGGCGTGATCGCCGTACAGGTGCAGACGCCCGACGGCCTCGTGCGCATCTGAGCAAGCCGCTGCCGGGGGCCGTTCCCGAGCCCCAACATCTGGAAGACGCCGGAGACCTACGAGGTCGAGAACCGCGCCGCCGATCCCGACGGGCGGCTGTGGGCGGCGATGGAGTCGCTGTCTCCTGGACCGGCCGGACCGTGCTCGACCTCGGCTGCGGCACCGGCTTCCACCTGCCGCGCTTCGCGGAGACCGCCGCGTCGGTCGATCGGCGTCGAGCCGCACCCCGACCTGCTGGCGCTGGCCGCGCGGCGTACCCGACGGCTGGACAACGTCTCGCTCCTGGCCGGCACCGCCCAGTCGGTGCCGCTGCCGGACCACTCCGTCGATGTCGTCCATGCGCGCTGGGCCTACTTCTTCGGCCCCGGCTGCGAACCGGGCCTGGCCGAGCTCGACCGTGTCGTACGCCGAGGCGGCACCGCCCTGGTGATCGACAACGACGGGTCGCGCTCGACGTTCGGGGCCTGGTTCCGGCGCGGCTACCCGCACCTGCCGGCGCCTGCGGAGATCGAGCGGTTCTGGGCGATGCGCGGCTGGACCCGGACGCCGGTGGACATGGGCTGGCGGTTCGGCGTCGCGGGCGGACCTCGAGGCAGTGGTGCGGATCGAGTTCAAGCCCGAGGTGGCCGACGAGATCCTGCGCCACCACGAGGGCCTCGAGGTCGACTACGCAGTCAACCTCTGGTCCAAGGTGTTCTGAGCCTCAGCTGGTGTCGCGCACCGCGAGCGTCGGGGCCAGCATCACGCCGGGCCCGACCGGGGCCGGCGTGGCCAGGAGCCCCTCGAGCGCCTTGACGATCTCCACGGCGGCGAGCTCGAGCGGCTGACGGACCGAGGTGAGCGCCGGGCCGCACCACCTGCGCCACCTGGGAGTCGTCGAAGCCGACCACCGCGATGTCGTGGCCGGGACTGAGCCCACGGTCGGCGAGGGTGTGCAGCACGCCCATGGCCAGGGTGTCGGAGGCGCAGACGAAGGCGGAGGGCTGCGCTTCGTCGAGCAGCAGGGCGCTGGCCTCACGCCCGCTGTGCACGGTGTCCTCGACCCGGGCAGCCATGCCGGTCGTCGACAGTCCGCGCGCCTTCAGCGCCCGGCTCCACCCGGCCCGGCGGTCCTCGCCGATCCACTGGTCCTTGCGCCAGCCGATCCAGGCCACCCGCTGATGCCCCTTGTCGAGCAGGTGGTGGGTGGCGATCTCGGTGCCGGCAGCGCCGTCGACGTCGACCCACGGGTGGGTGGCCGCGGGGTCGTCCCAGGGCCGGCCGAAGGCCACGAACGGCGCCCGCCGCTCCCTCAGCCAGGCGGCCTGCGGGTTGCCGAGGTAGGTGTCGGTGACCACGAAGGCGTCGACGGCGGTGGACCGCAGCAGGTCGTCGTAGCCGGTCAGCGGTCGCCGCGTTGTCGGCATCGCCGGCGAAGAGCAGCACGTGGTAGCCGGCCTCGCGCGAGGTCTCGACCAGGGAGTGGACGAACCGGTCCATGGCGGCGTTCGCGGTGAACTCCTGGACCGGGCTCATCCGCAGCCCGATCAGGTGAGAGGCGCGGGTGCGGAGGTTGCGCGCGGCCCGGTTGGGCACGTAGCCGAGATCGGCGATCGCCTGCTGCACCCGCGACAGGGTGTCGGCGCGCAGCAGGTCGGGGTTGTTGACCGCGTTGGACACGGTCTGACGGGAGACACCGGCGCGCTCCGCGACGTCGGCGAGGGTGGGCGCCGGCGAAGGCAACCTGCCCATGCCGCTCCTCCCCTGCTCGTCGTGGTCCGCGGATGCTCTGGATCGTTCCAAATCGCAAGCATAACGGCGCCCGCCGTGGCGTCCACCGGCTGTCGGTGCCGCCACCTAGCCTCGGGCCATGGCCGCCCCGACCAAGACCACCAAGCCCCCCGCCCTGCCTACCGCTGCTCCGAGTGCGGGTGGGACGCCGGCAAGTGGGTCGGCCGCTGCGGCGAGTGCCAGGCCTGGGGGTCGGTGGCCGAGCTCGCGGCGCCGACGCTGCGGGCGACCGCCGCCCCGGTGACCACGCCCGGCCGTGCCGATCGGGCAGGTCTCGGTCGAGGAGTCGCGGTCGCGCAGCTGCGGGGTGCCCGAGCTCGACCGGGTGCTCGGCGGCGGGCTGGTGCCCGGCGCGGCGATCCTGCTCGCCGGAGAGCCCGGGGTCGGCAAGAGCACGCTGCTCCTCGAGGTGGCCGCGCAGACCGCGCGCCTGAGCCACCGCACCCTCTACGTCACCGGCGAGGAGTCGGCCAGCCAGGTGCGGCTGCGCGCCGACCGCACCGGCGGCGTCCACGACGAGCTCTACCTCGCCGCCGAGACCGACCTCGGCGCGATCCTCACCCACATCGAGGAGGTGCGGCCCACCCTGCTGGTCGTCGACTCGGTGCAGACCATCGGCGCCTCCGGGCATCGACGGGCGTGCCGGGCGGCGTCACCCAGGTCAAGGAGGTCGCGGCCGCGCTGATCCGGGTCGCCAAGACCCGCAACATCACCACCGTGCTCGTCGGTCACGTCACCAAGGACGGCTCGATCGCCGGGCCGCGGGTGCTCGAGCACCTCGTCGACGTGGTGCTGCACTTCGAGGGCGACCGCAACTCGCGCTTCCGGATGGTGCGCGCGATCAAGAACCGCTTCGGCCCGGTCGACGAGGTCGGCTGCTTCGACCTCGCCACCGAGGGCATCACCGCCGTCGCCGACCCCACCGGCCTGTTCGTCGAGAACCACCACGGCCGGGTCGCCGGCACCTGCGTCGCGGTCACCATGGAGGGGCGCCGACCGATGCTCGCCGAGGTGCAGGCACTGGTCACGCCCTCCCCGCTCGAGCGCCCGCGGCGTACGACGTCCGGGCTCGACTCCTCTCGGATCGCGATGGTGCTGGCCGTGCTGCAGCAGCACGCCGGCATCCGCCTCCACGGCCACGACGTCTTCGCCTCGACCGTCGGCGGCGCCAAGCTCTCCGACCCCGCCACCGACCTGCCGGTGGCGATCGCGCTGGCCTCGGCCACCTTCGTCAGCCCGCTGCCCGAGGGCGTGGTGGCGATGGGCGAGCTCGGGCTGGCCGGTGAGCTGCGCCGGGTCCGCGACCTGCCGCAGCGCATCGCAGAGGCCGCGCGGCTCGGGCTTCCAGATGGCCATCGTCCCGGCGCCGCCCGGCGACCGCAGGCGTGCGATCGGAGCGCTCCGACCGCCAGGTCGACGGCATGCGCGTGGTCGAGGCACCCGACGTGGTGTCCGCACTGCGGTTGCTCAACCTCGTCCAGCGGACCAAGCACGCCCTCGAGGTCGTCGACGACCGTTAGACTCGCCGACGACGTCGACACCAACCTGAGGAGAACAGTGCCGGGCCCCGACCGTTCCGAGGAGGCACTGCGTCTCCGCGAGACCCTGGCCTCGATCGCCCCCGGCACCGCGCTGCGCGACGGCCTCGAACGGATCCTCCGCGGACGCACCGGCGCCCTGATCGTGCTCGGCAGCGACCGGGTCGTGGAGTCGATCGCCACCGGCGGCTTCACCCTCGACGTCCCGTTCACCGCCACCGGCCTGCGCGAGCTGGCGAAGATGGACGGCGGCATCATCGTCGACAGCGACATCACCCGGATCAGCCGTGCCGCCGTACACCTGATGCCCGACCAGACGATCCCGTCCGAGGAGACCGGCACCCGCCACCGCACCGCGGAGCGGGTCGCCAAGCAGACCGGCTTCCCGGTGATCTCGGTGTCGCAGTCGATGCAGATCATCGCCGCCTACGTCGGCGAGACCCGCCACGTGCTCGAGGACTCCGCCCAGATCCTGTCCCGGGCCAACCAGGCGCTGGCGACCCTGGAGCGCTACAAGCAGCGGCTCGACGAGGTCTCCAGCACCCTGTCCGCGCTGGAGATCGAGGACCTGGTCACCGTGCGCGACGTCGCCGTGGTCGCCCAGCGGCTGGAGATGGTGACCCGGATCGCGCGCGAGATCGAGGACTACGTGCTCGAGCTCGGCACCGACGGCCGCCTGCTCTCGCTGCAGCTCGAGGAGCTCATCACCGGCGTCGACAGCGAGCGTGAGCTGGTGATCCGCGACTACGTGCCGACCGGCCGCCGCGGCAAGTCCCCCGAGGCGTTGCTGGCTCGGCTCGAGGCACTGTCGGCCACCGAGCTGGTCGACCCGGCCGCGGCCGCCCGGGCACTCGGCATCGGCACCACCGACCACCTCGACGGTGCGGTCACCCCACGCGGGTTCCGGCTGCTGGCCAAGGTGCAGCGGCTGCCGGCCCCGGTGGTGGACCGGCTGGTCGAGCACTTCGGCACCATGCAGAAGCTGCTCTCGGCCGGCGTCGAGGATCTGCAGGCGGTCGAGGGTGTCGGGGAGCTGCGCGCCCGCAGCGTCCGCGAGGGCCTGACCCGGCTGGCCGAGTCGACGATCCTGGAGCGCTACGTCTAGTTCTCGCTGGCCCTGGGTTGTCGGGCCGTCGTTCTGGTTCTTGTTCTGGTTCTTGTTCTGGTTCTGGTTCGGCGTTCGGGCTCTTGGTGATCACCGCCGGGATTGGCGCCCCGAGCTGGAACTGCGTCTCCGACGGGCTCGCCGCCGAGCGGCGCCGCCGCGACGTGGTAGTACCCAGGCAGCGCCCAGTCCGTGTTGCGGGTGCAACCGGTGTCGGATCGGCGGCCGTTCCAGACGACTCCGACCTTGGTCGTGAAGTCCTGCCGCACGACGACGTCCTTGACCGGCACCGCGCGCGGGCACTCGCGGCTGGCCCAGATGTCGTCGGTCCCCGAGGTCACCTTCAGCGTCAGTGGCTGGGCGAAACCTGCCAGGTGCAGGCCTCGGCGGTCCGGGTCCGCAGCTCCAGCCCGATCATCACATCGGTGCCGGCGACAGCTCGCTCGACCACGGGCCGCACCAAGATGTCGTCCTCCAGGCAGGGCCCGGTCGGAGCCGGCATCGGTGTGGTGGTCGGGGTCTTCGTCGCTCGGTTCTTCTTCGTTCCGGGTCCGGGTCGGTTCGTTGGTCGGTGAGGTCTGCGGACGAGCTGGCCGCCTGCTCAGCCACGGCCGGCTCGTCGTCCGACGAGCCGTCGCTGCCGCCGCGCAAGCAACCCGGCGAAGACCACCACCAGCGCTACGGCCAGTCCGAGGACCAACGCCCGCCGCCGCCAATACACCCCTGGCGGCAGCGGCCCCCGGGTCATCGACGTCATGGAGCGAACGCTAGCCACGCCTCCGCCCAGGTGGGGATGCCACTCCGTGAGGGCTTCCGACCGGCCTGACGACACAATGGTTCCGTGGAGCTGCCGGACCGCATCGTCGAGTGGTACGCCGACCACGCGCGGGACCTGCCGTGGCGCGGCGCGGCGGCTACGCCGTGGTCGGTGATGGTCTCTGAGTTCATGCTCCAGCAGACGCCCGTAGCCCGGGTGCTGCCGGTGCACGAGGCATGGCTGGAGCGCTGGCCGCGACCGGCTGACCTGGCGCTCGAGACCACCGGGGAAGCCGTCCGGATGTGGGGTCGTCTGGGTTACCCGAGGCGTGCGCTACGCCTGCACGCGGCCGCCGTCGCGATCGTGGAGCGCCATCGCGGCGAGGTGCCGTCGTCGTACGACGACCTGATCGCGCTGCCTGGGCGTGGGCGACTACACCGCCGCCGCGATCGCCAGCTTTGCGTTCGGCCGCCGCCACGTGGTGCTCGACACCAACGTGCGCCGGGTGCTCGGACGCGCTGTGTCGGGAGTCGAGTTCCCGCCGCGTTCGGTGACGGCTGCCGAGCGGGCCGCTGGCTGCCGATCTGCTGCCCGACGACGACGCATCGGCGGCCACCTGGGCGGTCGCGGTGATGGAGCTCGGCGCTCTGGTCTGCACCGCCGCCCAGCCGCGGTGCGAGCGCTGCCCGGTAGCGACGCTGTGCGCGTGGCGGCTGGCCGGCCACCCGGCGTACGACGGTCCGCCACGAGTCGCCCAGACCTGGGCCGGCACCGACCGTCAGTGCCGAGGTCGGCTGCTCGGGGTGGTGCGCGACGCAGACGGGCCGGTGCACCGCAGCCGCCTGGACGCGGTCTGGTCCGACGCGACCCAGCGCGAGCGATGCCTGGCCAGCCTCATCGACGACGGCCTGCTCGCCCAGCCGGCGCCAGCGAGCTACTCGCTGCCCTGAGATCGACCCGCGTCCTTCGGGGCTCCTGCGTCCGGATCAGCGGTGTCCGCAGTAGCCAGGAGCTCGGCCGGCATCTGCCAGCCGTTGCGCGCGGTGGCTGCCAGGGGACCGTCGAGCCGCGCGCTGGCCCGCTCGAGGGTGGCGGCCAGGCCGGCCGCCGTACGCCCGGTGTGGAAGGGCCACTTGTTCTCCGGCTGCGATGGCGGCGAGCAGTGCCTCGAGCTGGGCCTGGCGCTCCGCACCGAGCTGCTCGGGCCGGTGCTTGCCGGAGAGCGGGTCGATCTCCTCGAGCAGGCCGAGGTCGAGCAGCGTCTCGAAGTCGTCCTCGGTGGTGCGCTCGAAGATCCGCATCAGGTAGGTGCGCAGCTTCTTCTCGGGCAGGTCCAGAGCGACCAGCGCGCGCAGCGCCACCGCCGTGGGCTCGCGCGCCGGTCGGAAGCTCACCTTGGATCCGGAGTCGAGGATGTTCACCCACTTGCGGACGAACTCCTCGCCCGACCAGGACTCGTAGTGGAGCAGCCGCACCCAGTCGCCCTTCCCGGCGTCGGTCGGCCGGCACCAGCTCCTGCGCGGCGTCGTGTACGTCGTGGAGGGTGAGCCACCGGTCCATCCGGGGCCGCAGCCCGGACTTGCCCTCGCAGTGGCCGTGGAAGTAGTAACCGTTGAGCGGCTCGTCGATCAGTCCGAGCACCTGCAGCAGCGTCAGCTCCTCGGGCTCGAGCATCCGCTTGAAGTGGGTGACCTTCCGGCCCGGCCACTCCTTGCGGCTGACCGCCTCGAGCGGGTTCGCCCGCACGTTGCCGATCTCGGGCGGCAAGGCCCGCGAAGCGCCTGCGGTCGAGCATGAAGGCACTCGTCACCGTCGATGTGGAACAGCCACTCGGCCCACGGGAACGGCGCCAGCAGCACCTTGGCGACGTTGGCGTTGATCCGCTGCCGGGCGTTGAGCTGGCGGGGCCGCTTGCCGTGCCACCAGTCGGCCCCGGTCGGGATCGCGGTCACGTGCGGGTGCTTGTTCAGCTCGGCGGTGACCTTCGGCGTCGGCGTCGTCGACGAACAGGAACATGTGGTCGACCCCGCCGGCCAGGTTGCGCGCGACGAACGCCTTCAACCCGGCCGTCGATGTCCTTGACCGTGCTCGCCGTGAACAGCATGGGCGGGAGCCTAGCGACGGCCGCATCTCGCACCCGAAATGACGCTGACCCGTCAGAACTTTCCGGCGGGTCAGCGGTCGGAACGCAGATCGGGTCAGCCGGCTGCGCCGGCCTCGCCGCCGGCCTCGCCGCCGCCGCCGACTTCGGCACGTCGCGCGGGCCCTCGGGCTCGTCGATCGCGCCACCGGCGTCGGAGGCCGCCACCTCGGCGGTCTCGAACGGGGGAACGTCGGGCATCTGGCCGACCTTCTGGCCGTGGAACGTGAACGTGGCCGTCGCACCTTCGCCCTCGACGTCGACCAGCACGATCTGGCCGGGGCCGACCTCGCCGAAGAGCATCTTCTCCGAGAGCACGTCCTCGATCTCGCGCTGGATCGTGCGGCGGAGCGGACGCGCCCCGAGCACCGGGTCGAAGCCGCGCTCGGCCAGCAGGTTCTTGGCCGGCTGGGTGAGCTCGAGCGACATGTCGCGGTCCTTGAGCCGGAGCTCGACGCCCGCGATCATGTTGTCGACCATGTGCACGATCTGGTCCTGGGTCAGCGGCGGGAAGACGATGATCTCGTCGACCCGGTTGAGGAACTCCGGACGGAAGTGCTGCTTGAGCTCCTCCTTGACCTTGCTCTTCATCCGCTCGTAGGACCCCTCGCCGCCGTCTGCTGGAAGCCGAGGTTGACGCCCTTGGAGATGTCCTTGGTGCCGAGGTTGGTG
>CAWHKK010000001.1:0-62234 GCA_963829975.1 uncultured Actinomycetota bacterium | reverse complement strand
GGACGGAAAGCCACGCACCGTCGACCTGCTGCTCTTCACGCGCGAGACCGGTGCGCTCAACCGGAACTACTTCAACCCTTCGGTCTGGCGTCCCGCGCTCAAACGGGCGGGGTTGGAGGCCAAGCGGCAGAACGGGTCTCACGCATCGAGGCACTTCTACGCGAGCACTCTGCTTGACTCAGGCGAGTCGATCCTGGCTCTCAGCGAGTACCTCGGCCACGCCGATCCGGGATTCCCACTCCGGAATCACACCGATCTGATGCCGTCGTCGACCGAGCGGACGAAGACCGCGATCGACGCGATGCTGGCGGGCAACGCTCTCGAGCCCGACCCCGAGAACGACGCCGACGGTAGTGAGCCGTGACGCCGCTCCGCTGTGCGTACCCACTGCACCCCCGCGGCGCCTGCATGAGGCGTTTTCGCAGGTCAGCAGGCTGAGTGCACGTAGAGCTCGAATCCGAGGTCTGAACACGAAGGCCCCGAGCCTCACGCTCGGGGTCTTCGCACTTGTAAAGCTGCGTCCCCACCGCGCTTTGCGACGCAAACAGGGCCACAACAGCCTCCCCCGCTGCCTATCCACCTGTCACCCGGACATGCAGCAGACCCTTCGGGGTTTCTACGCGCCGATCACGCCCAATCGCTGTGAACGATCCGGTCAATGGGACTCGGTCAACAACGCTTGCGCAGTCCAGAAGGGGGTCAGCTAGTGCACTGCGTCAGCTGTGGCCGAGCCCCGCGTCCCTGGCCTTGACGATCGCCTGGGGGCGGTCGGCCACCCGCAGCTTGGCGAAGACGTTGGAGACGTGGTTGCGCACGGTCTTGAGGCTGAGGACGAGTTCGTCGGCGATCGCCTGGTTGTTCTTGCCCGAGGCCACGAGCTCGAGCACCTCCCGCTCCCGCTCCGTCAGCTCGGGGAAGGTGGTGGCCGGGGGCGCCGCGAAGTAGCCAAGCAGGCGTGTGGCCACGGCCGCCCCGAACACCGCCTCGCCGGCGGCGACGCTGCGGATGGCTCGCTCCACGTCGTCCTGGCCCGCGCCCTTGAGCAGGTAACCGCGGGCGCCGGCACGCATCGCGGTGAAGACACTGTCGTCGTCTTCGAACATCGTGAGGACCAGGACTCCGACACCCGGGGCCTGGGCGGTGATCTCGCGGGTGGCGTCGATGCCGCTCATTCCGGGCATCGAGAGATCCATCAGCACCACGGTGGGCTGTAGCTCGAGCGTGAGCGTGACCGCAGCCTGTCCGTCCGGCGCCTCTCCCACGAGCGTGATGTCGGCAGCACCGGCAAGCGAGTTGGCGATGCCTTGGCGGAACAGTGGGTGGTCGTCGGCCACGAGGACGCGAATCCCGGTCATGACGCGCCCACCGGCAGCCGAGCCACGACGCTGGTGCCGCCGCCGGCCCGGTCACCAACCGTCAAGGTGCCGCCCAGCTCGCGCGCCCGTTCACGCATCGACTGCATGCCCACGCCCGAGTGACTGTCCGGCGACACCCCCAGGCCGTCGTCCGCGATCTCCAGCTCGACGGCGTCGCAGAACTCGAACTGCACCGTGCAGCGCCGGGCGTGCGCATGGCGTTCGACGTTGTTGATCGCTTCCATCGCAATGCGGTACGCCGCGACCTCGACGGCGGCCGGCAGGGCTGGAAACGGGGCGGTGGCCTCGACAGCCACCTTGAGCCCCCCGTCAGCGGCCGAGACGCGAGCGGCGTGCTCGCTCAGCGCCCCCACCAGGCCGAACTCGTCGAGGGCCGGCGGTCGCAGGTCATAGACGAGACGCCGGACGTCGGTGATCGCGTCCTGCATCTGGGTGCGCAGCTCGAAGAGCAGCTGCTCGGCCTGCTCGGGATCCACGGAGACAGCGCGCCGGGAGGCGTCGAGGCTCAGGACGGCGGCGGCCAGCGTGGGTCCGAGCCCGTCGTGGAGGTCGCGGCGGACCCTCCGACGCTCCTCCTCGCGGGCGGTGACCAGTCGCTCGCGAGAGTGCTGAAGGTCGGCCGTCAGTCGGACCGCGTGCACCACCACCCCGGCCTGGGCCGCCAGGTCGTCGAGGAGGTGCTGGTCGGCGGACGAGAGGTCGCGGCCCGGCGGCACGCCGATCACGAGCTCGGCCACGTGCGCCCCGCCGGTAGAAGAGCGGCCGGACTTCAGGACGTGCTCGGCCGAGGGTGCCGTGCGTCGCGGCGGTCTGCGATGCGCCCTCGCGCGGTGAAATTGACCGCGACGTACGGAACGCGCAATGCCTCGGCGACCGAGACGACGACGGTCTGCAGTACCTGGCCGGGCGCGAGGGTGGCGTGCACGCGGTCACCCAGCAGGCGCATCGCTTGGTAAGGGTCGGACCGATAGCCGTAGATCCACCGGTCGACACGGCGCTGAAGCCGCTCGCGCAGGGGCTGGACGGCCACCGCGACCGTCCCAGCCGCGATCACGCCCGCCCAGCCGCGAGACCCGAGCAGCACGTCAAGCCCAGCCACCAAGGCCACGTAGCCGGCAACCACGACCAGTGTCAGCACGCCGTAGACCAGGGTGCGGTTGACCACGACGTCGATGTCATAGAGGCGGTAGCGCAGCACCGAGATCGCGATCGCGCAGCAGAAGGCGACGATGGCCAGCCCCAGCAAGAGCTGGGTGACGACGGCTGGCGATCCAGAGATCAGTGCGCTCTCGATCGCCCAGGACGCGAGCGCGACCGGAAACAGCACGGCAGCGTAGGCGATCCACTTGAGCTGGCTCCGCACCTCCCGCGTGGCATGGCGGAACCTGATCAGCATGGACCCGACGATCAGACCCAGCACCACGATCATGCCGGTGACGCCGACGGCGAGCATCACCTCGGTGACTCTCGATGCGAGTACGCCGAACGGCTCGATCGCCTCCAAAGCCTCGAGACGCTGCTCGTCTCCGAGAAGGCCGCCGAACAGTGACAGCGCGACCGTGACAACACCCATGACGGCCACCGGCCGCCACCGCCGCGATGGGAGCCTGCCATCCGGCAGGAGGAAGAGAATCGCACCCAGGAGGGCGAACCACAGCGGCCACCACGAGTTCTCCCACGCCGCGGCGAAGCGAACGCCAGGCAGGTCGGCCCCGTGGTGGAGCGAGTACCCGGCGTAGGCACCGGCAAGACCGTCGAGCCCCATCGCGGCAGCCACGCCCAGCAGCAGCCAGCCGATGGGATTCACCGGGACCTTCACCGCCAGGACCATCCCGACGATGAGGAATATGGTCAGCGCGCCGAAGTTCCAGGCGAGCTCCACCGGCTCATAGCCGTACGCCCCGCGCGACTCGAGGAGGAGGATGCCGGGGACGGCGAGGGCGATCGCAATCCCACTGCACCAGGCCACGGCCCCCGAGCTGGGAACGCGCTGCGGGGCCGTCATGGCCGCGATTGTCCTCGCCCGACAGGCCCCTGTCTCTACGCGTCGTCATCTTCCCGGCGGGCCGGGACCAAAGCTCCCGAGACGGCCGGGACGAGGTGACCTTGTGGCTTGGGACGGCTGATGTCGACCATCAGGAGCGGGGGCCAAGACAGGTGGGAAAGCCTTGAAGCGAAGCCACGAACCGCGAGGTCTCGGGCGAGGAACTCGCCAGACGAAAAGGACTGTTCTTCGTCCTGGCGGCAGTGCTTGCCGTCGGCGGTCTCGTTGGTTGCGGGTCCGACAAGAGCGAGGCGCCGCGGGCCACGACTCTCCCAGTCGAGTGCCTGCCTCCGACTCGAGCGCCTCCACCACCGCAGGAACCGACGACTCGCTGCTCGACCCCAACCCGTTCGGCGGCGACGAGTCCTGGATCGCCTACCAGTCGAGCCGCACCGGCGAGGGAGTCTGGCTCATCCACCCCGACGGCACCGAAGACCATCAGATCTCGTTCGGCCTCCCGGACGGTAAGCTTCCCCAGCTCCCGGACTGGTCTCCCGATGGCACCCGCCTCGTCATCACGTCGCGGGGCGACTTCACGTCGCCCGATCCGGTGTTCGAGTACGACCTGGCCACCGGGACCTCTCGCCAGCTTTTCGAGTGCGAGTTCCCGTGCCTGGGGGACGACGAGCCGGTGTACTCGCCCGACGGGACGCAGGTGGCGTTCATCCGAGCGCTGGCGCCGATCAAGAACGACCTGCCGTCGGACTGCTCGTTGTGGATCGGGGACGTCGCCACCACCAAGGTCCACCGGGTCACTCACAACACCAAGACTGCGTGCGATCGCGAGTACAACCCGCGATGGTCACCGGACGGCACCCAACTGACGTACTGGCGGCAGCCGTCCATGGACGGCAAGTCATCGATCACCGCGGTCTTCGTCATGAGCGCCGAAGGCACCGGAGAGCGCCGACTCACCGACCCCGCGATGGAGGCCGGTGAGTCCGTCTGGTCGCGCGATGGGGAGTGGATCACCTTCGCCACCCACCCACTCGCTCAGTTCGACTCGGGGGAGTCGCATCTGTACCGCATGCATCCCGACGGCACTGGGCTCGAGAAACTCACCGACTTCAGCAGCGCGGAGTTGCGGGCCACGCAACCGCAGTACACCCCCGACGGCAGGTGGATCGTGTTCACCGCGGTGACCCCGACCACGCGAAGCCTGTGGGCGATGCCCAGCGAACGGCGGAAACCCCGTTGAGATCGCTGCGGGCGGCATCTACACCCATGGCACCTGGCAACCGACTTCGTAGCGCATCTCGGACGGGCCACACGTGTGATGAGACCTGACACTCGACCTCTGAGGAGACCAGCATGAACATCAAATCAGTCGTGACCGCTCTGGCTGGGGTGATGGTGTGCGTGGCCGGGTGCAACTCGTCGGACGACGGGGCGAAGGACGACGCCCCGCCGTCGTCGGCGAGCGTCGAGACCGAGGCCCCAGCGCTGAACGGACGGCTCATGTTCTCCCGCTTCGACGAGGCCACCCACGAGTTCGTCAGCACCCACCTGGCCCGACCGGACGGCACGGACGAGGTCGAGCTTGTGCTGCCCGGCCCCGAGGGGGGCGGCCGGTTCTCTCACAGCGGCGCCGAGATCGCGGTGATGACGATCCGGGAGGACGAACGCATCGGCACCGCGGTCATCGCCCCGGACGGCACCCTCGATCGCGTGCTGGAGATCTCCGACCCGACACTGAATCTGGTGTGCACGACCTGGTCACCCGACGACACGCGTCTGGCGTGCGAGGGCTGGGACGACACCGACGAGTCGCGTCGAGGGATCTACTCGGTCAGCGCCGCCGACGGCAGCGACCTCCAACGGCTCACGTCCTCGCCCGAGGGGCTCGTCGACTACCCAGGTGACTACTCGCCCGACGGCACGCTGTTCAGCTTCCTGCGTACCGAGGACGAGGAGGAAGGTGCGCTCATGATCGTCGACCCGTCCGGGGGCGAGCCTCGTGGGCTGGCAGCCGGCCCGTTCGAGGACCCGGGCCGCTTCTCGCCGGACGGGACCTCGGTGCTCACCGCTGGAGGCGGCGTGATCGCGACCCTCGATCTCGACGGCGAGATCATCGACCAGGTCAAGGACAGCGGGGCCTACCTCTTCGGTGGCGTGTGGTCGCCCGACGGCCAGTGGATCGCCTACTCGCGCAGCGTCGGCGGCCCGTTCGCCGACCTGTACCTCAGCCGCCCCGACGGCAGCGACCGCCGGCAGTTGACCGACACTCCGGACAACGAGGCCCAGCTCGACTGGGGCGCTGGGAGCCCAGCCAGCATCGAGTCCTTGCCATCCGAGAGCGACTGAGTGGCAGCCATGTGGAACATCACGGAGCTAACCAGCGAAGAACTCGGCACACTGCGCAACCGATACGAACCACTCACGCAATCGATTCGCGAGCTGATTGGCGCTGCAGTCAGGACCGAGGTCGATGACGATCTTGCGCAGTCGGTGAAGCTCGGGGTCGACGCCGCAGTGGCGAAGCTGCGCACTCGTCAGAGCCCCGGCACTCTGCCCGTGTGCGTCACGCCCGAGGGCGAGATCGTCAACTGGGGCAACGCCGGAGACGGAACCCGCAACCCGCTCGCGCCCCCGCTGGTCATCCGCACCGAGAGCCCGACCCGGGCTCATGTCGACGTCGACCTCGGTGCTGCGTACGAAGGAGCTCCGGATCATCTCCACGGGGGCTACGGCGCCCTGGTCCTCGATCACCTCCTCGGTTTCGTCGCGAGCCAGGGCAGTCCTGAGACGGTCGCGGCGACCGGGACGATCACCCTGCGTTACGTGCGGCCCACACGGCTGGGTCGCCTCCACGCTCTCGCCGAGATCGAGCGCACCGAGGGTCGCAAGATCTTCCTGACCGGTCAGCTCGCCGACGCCGACGGAACCACGGTCACTGCCGAGGCTGTCTACATCGCACTGCGACAACGGGCGTGAGCTCCGCTCCTATCCCCCACCCGAATGAGGACCGACATGAGTAGTGCCCATCGGGCGTCAGGCGTGGCGCGTCGTTCTCCTGCCCTGGTCGCCGCGACAGCGCTGCTCCTGCTCGGAGCATGTGGTGACGACGCCGACGAGCGCTCTGACGACCCGACGACCGCGGCGGCGCCGGCTGGACCGACGTACAGCACGACAGCGTTCGTCATGCCCTTCGACGTCACAGTACCCGAGTGGCTGCCGTCCGATGTCACCACTGACGCAACCAACTTCGTCACCTGGGACCCCCAGCTGGGGAAGGAACCGGCTGTGCGGTTCCTCGTCCCCGTGGATGTCTACCAACCCGGAGACACGGACCCCGTGCCTCCCCCGGCGGACTACCTCGCCTACCTCCTGTCGCAGAGCGAACACGGCGCGACCTTCACCGACCGCACCGAGACGACCGTCGGCGGCGAGCCGGCCACACTGGTGACAGCCTCGGCCGCTGACGCGTTGGACGGCTCGCTGGGCTGCCCGGCCGAGGGCCTCGAGGCAGCGGACTGTTACGGCGTGCAGCCGGAGCTCGCTCTGCGAATCGCGGTCGTGGACCTTGGCGACACCACTCTCCTCGTCTGGCTCCGCCACAGCGGGGCGCCCGACACCGACGACGCTGCCCAGGAGTTCGCGGCGTTCGAGGAGATGCTCGGGACCGTCACTTTCCGGGACAAGCCAGCACCGTCGACGGACCAGACGGAAGCAGCGTCCGCGGCCCTTGACGGGACCTGGACGACGAGCATCACCGAGGACGAGCTGGCAAGCTCTCCGCTCCTCTACGACCCCGACGAGGTCAACGACCAGAACTGGGGAGCCTTCACCTTCACGCTCGGCAACGGCGAGTTCACGTTCAGCCAGGCGAACCCGCGGGACGAGTACTCGATATCGGGCACGTTCGTCGCCGAGGATGAGACCTTACGCCTCACCCTCGACAACGGCGAGGCGTTCGCGATGCGTTACTCGATCGACGGCAACAAGCTCGTGCTCGAGCGCGACGATTCGCTCGGGGTGTCCCCGACACCCTTCGTGCTCAATCCCTGGGCGAAGATCGGCTGAGGGACGGACACGACAATGACCCGATCCTTGGTTGCCGTGCCCCTGCTGATCGTGCTCGCAGCGGCCCTCGGTTCCTGCGCAGACGACGACGGTGAGCCGACGGCCGCCGATCCGAGCTTCCACTCCGCCTCCCCCTCGATCGCCGTCGATCCAGCGTCGGAGCCTTCGCTAGAGGGCAAATTTCCGGTCGACGGAGACAGGAAGCTGGCACTGGTCTGCTGGGGTGAGGGGTCGCCGACCGTGCTTCTGGAGACCGGTGGGGTCAACATCGACGAGTGGACGGGCTCTGGGGTGGTCGGAGCACTCGCCAGCAGCACTCGGGTGTGCACCTACGACCGCGCAGGCACCGGCCGGAGCGACCCCGCGCCCACCGAGCGGCGGGACGCTGATGACGTGGTCACGGAGGCGGACGCGCTGCTCCGAGCGGCCGACCTCACAGGACCACTCGTTCTCGTCGGCCGGTCGTTCGGCGGAATGATCGTGACGCACTACGCGGAGGCGATCCCCGAGGACGTGATCGGCGTCGTCGTGCTCGACACCCCGGCCCCCTCGGCGGAGTTCACGCCCGAGAGCGAGCCCGAGCTCGTCTGGGACTTCCCCGGCAACACCGAGCGCCTCGACGTCGTGGGTGGCTTCGAGAACCGGTTCGCGAAGGACCCGCCGCAGTTCGACGCCCCGCTGCTGCTCGTCACGCCGAGCGACGGGGAAAGCACAGCCGAGAACCAGAGCTTTTGGTTGCCGAGCAGCGCCGACTCACGCCAGGTGACCTGCCCCGGGGAGCCCGATGTGCCTGGGCCATGCGCCGACGAGATCGCGGCGTTCGTCACGGGCCTGGACAGCTCGCAGTAGAAACGTCGACGCTGCGACCCGCGCTAGTCCCCAGCACTTGGGACGACCTCCAGCCAAGACGAACACCGGCCAGGTCAGGGATCCGAGAAGAAGGCCGCATTCCGTTACATGCGTGGCACAAATCGCGAAAGTCCTCGAGAGTTTGCGCAGGTCAGCATGGGTGAGTCAGTCACTACTACGACATATAGGACAAGAGCTCGAACTGCGAGAGCCCTGTGCTCCACCGAGGCCCCTGAGTGCGAACTCGGGGGCCTCTGGGCGCAGGTGGTTGGGTGTACGACACGGGCCTCTGGGCGCAGGTGGTTGGGTGTACGACACTAACGCCGACGATGATTAGCCCGGATTGCCTGGCCGCACCAGCCCGGACTCGTAGGCGTATACGACGATCTGCACTCGGTCGCGCAGGTCCAGCTTGGCTAGGATCCGGGCCACGTGACTCTTCACGGTCGCCTCTCCCAGGAACAGACGCTCGGCGACTTCGACGTTGGAACGGCCCTCGGCCACCAGCAGCAGGACCTCACGCTCCCGCTCGCTCAGATGCGCGGTGGACGCGGCGGCAATGTCGGCCGACGGGCGGCGACAGAAGTCAGCTATCAGCCGGCTCGTGATCGTCGGGGCAAGCAAGGCGTCGCCTGCCGAGACCGTGCGTACGCCGCCGGCCAGCTGCTCCCGCGTGGCGTCCTTGAGCAGGAAGCCACTGGCCCCGGCCTTCATCGCGCGGTACACGTACTCGTCGAGATCGAACGTCGTCAGGATAAGCACCTTGGCTGTTGTGCCAGACCGCACTAGCTCGTGAGTCGCCTCGATGCCGTCGAGGTCGGGCATGCGGATGTCCATGAGCACTACGTCGACAGGCTGGGTGCGGGCAAGCCGGATCGCTTCTCGACCATTGCCTGCCTCGCCTGAGACCCGGATGTCCGGCTCGGCCTCAAGCATCATCCGTAAACCTTCACGGACCAGCTGCTGGTCATCGGCAATCAGAACTTCGATCACGGGACCATCGTCTCGCGCGGGAGCCAGGCCCGCACCACGAAACCACGACCGGCGCGCCGCCCAGCCTCCAGAGTCCCACCAAACAGAGCGACCCGTTCCTTCATGCCGATGAGGCCGTGCCCGATCCCGGGTTCCTCCGACGGGCCCGGCCCGTCGTCGACCACCTCCACCTCCACCGTCGACGCGGCACAGCGCACATGAACACGCGCCGACGCGCCTCCCGCGTGCTTGACCACGTTCGTGAGCGACTCCTGGACGATGCGGAAGACGGACAAATCCAGTGCAGGAGGCAGGTCGATCGAGTCTCCCACCACCTCCAGCTCGACCTGCATGCCGGCTGCGTTGATCTGCTCCACCAGGTCCACCAGCGATCGGACGCCGGGCTGCGGGGCGGTGGATACATTCCCCGGCTCACTGCGAAGAACACCGAGGAGCCGCCGCATCTCCACCAGGGACTCACGTCCACTTCGCTCGATCTTCTCGAAAGCGTCCGGGGAGTTCTGGCCGGACGCTCGCGCTCCAGCAGCCTGCACGACCATGACGCTGAGGTTGTGGGAGATCACGTCGTGCAGCTCGCGGGCCAGGCGGGCGCGCTCGTCCGCGACGGCTTCAAGCGCAGCCCTCTCGAGGGCTCGCGTCCGCAGGAGCGACTCGCGCGCGTCCCGATGCATCCGCACGAAGACTCCGGCGAGCCAGGTGACGAGGAAGGCGGTTCCGAAGAACGAGATGGCCCACAGGTCGCCTTCGGCCCTAGCCATGACGACTGGGTCCTCGAGCGAGTAAATGGTGAGCGCCACCCCTGCCACGGCGAGAGCCACTGCCGCCCGTCGGAGGTTCGAGTAGCGCGCGGCGGCGTACATCGACGCATACCAGCACACGATGTTGTGGAGGCCCTCGACTGAATGACCGCTGACCACCGCCTGCAGGACGACCGCGCCCATGGTCACCGAGAACGCCCCGAGCGGGAACACCCGTCGCCAAGCCAGGGGGCCGGCCAGCAGTAGCGGGTATATGGCCCGCATCCACTCCGGGCCCAGCACCGGGTCACCGACCGGGTTCGGCCGCACCCAGGTGGCGACTCCGGTCAACGCCAGAGCGGCAACGGCAAGGCCGAGGTCGAGGCGCGACCTCGGCAGGAATCGCGCGACACGCATGTCCCCACGGTAGTGCCGGGGCGGCCGTGAGACATCCGTCTTTAGGCGGCTCGGACTCATCCGCGAGGCGGTGGCCGTCCATCACCACGGTGGCAGCGAACGTAGGCCCGTCGTCCCTAGCGTGGTGCAGGTAAGCCCTGGATCCCCCAAGGAGTTGACCATGACCGTTCAGACGAACGCAGGAGCACCCGAAGCCGGTGAGCACCGAGGGCTGGCAGGCAACCGGCTGGTGCTTGCCGGGGCACTGCTCTACCTCACCGAGTGGGTCGCCATCATCGGTGCGGGAGGGATGTCGGTCTGGTTCGCGCCGGGTACGGATCCGGATCGCGTTCTCGACGGCTACGCCGGTCACGGCGGGGAGTTCTCCTGGGCCGCCGGCTGGCTGGGCATCGTGCTGACGGGCCGCATCCTCTTCGCGCTGACGCTTCAGCACGGCTTGCGTCGCTCCGGGCATGACGATCCACTCGCCGGATGGGGCGTCTTGCTAGCGACCGTCGGCGTCATTGTCGAGGCCACGAACATTGCTGTGGTGGCCGGCATCGCCGTCGCCGCGGACAATGGAGCGACCGCATCGACCGTCACGTCTCTCGATACCGTCGCGGTAGCACTTCAGAACGGGCTCTGGGGTGTCGTCGGGATGTCGGTTCTGGCTCTGACAGCGGCCATGTTCAGGTCTGGCCTCTTTCCCAAGGCCCTGTGTGCGCTGGGGCTTCTTGCGGGCCTGCCGCTCCTTGTCGTCGGCTTGGCGCTAGGTTCGCCGTCGTACGCCGATGTGGCAGAGGGGCTGCAGGCAGGAGCGGCCCTGATGTGGATATGGATGCTCTGGACTGGAGTGCTGATGTGGCGGCGTTCCTAGCGCTCCAGTGCTCTGGAGCGGGTTGCGTCGCGACGACCCGGGCGAACGGGTGCCACGCCCCTGCGACACTTCTACGCCAGCACCTCGTTGCATGAGGGCGAGTTCATCAAGGCGTTCAGCAGAACTACGACATCTGAGTTCGCCCCACCGAGTCGTGTGGCTGAGCGTGCGCCCTAGCGCACTCCCAGGCTCACGACTCGGCTTTTTCGGTTGGGCGCCAACCCACACAAAGTGCGTGCGGACGCACGCTTCGCATTAGGCTGTCGTCATGACCGACTTCGATCCCGTCAGCGCTTGGGCTGCGCTGTTGCGCACTCACGCCGCTGTCCTGCCGAAGGTAGAGCGAGCGCTGTCGTCGACCGGCCTACCGCTGACGTGGTACGACGTCCTCCTAGTCGTGAACGCCGCACCAGGCCGTCGCCTGCGCATGACCGAGCTTGGGCAACAAGCCGTCGTGAGCCGCGAACGCGTCAGCCGAGTGGTCACCGAACTAGAGCGGGCCGGCCTGGTCCGCCGCGAGGCGAACCCCGACGACAAAAGATCGTCCTTCACCGTCATCACCGCCGAGGGTCGCAAACGCCTGCGTGCCAGCGCCCCCACCTACCTGGCGGCCATCGAGCAACACTTTCTCTCCAGGCTCACGGACAAGGACGCACGGTTGCTCGCCGAGGTGCTCGGCCGCGTCGTCCGGGCCGAAGAGGGAACTACCGCCTGAGCTGAGCGCTTGAGTGTGTGCGTGCGCACACATCTTGACATCAAACTCTCGTCCTGGAAGTATGTGCGTGCACACGCACCTACCACAGATGGGATCGCCATGACCGACAGCATCACCCGAACCGATCTGCAGGCACTGCTCTCCACCGGAGACGTCATCGTCATCGATGCGCTGCCTGCCGCGTACTACGACCAGATCCACCTCCCCGGAGCTGTCAACCTGGTCGAGAACGACGTCGTGGAGCTGGCCCCCACGCTCCTCCCCGACAAGGACGCCACCATCGTCACGTACTGCTCGAACGAAGCCTGCGGCAACAGCCAGGCCGTCGCGAACCGGCTCGAGCGCCTCGGCTACACGAGCGTTCGCAAGTACCGCGAAGGCATCCAGGACTGGGTTGCTGCCGGCAACCCGACCGAGTCGACCCGGGCCGCCTGAGGCCCCCCATCACCCCTCACAACAAGGAACAGCCACCATGTCCGACACCACCACCACCAACGTGACGTGCCAACGCCCAACCCGAACATCGGCGGGCACGTCCTCCCCGCCCCCGGGCGCTGGGAGATCGACCCCGGACACACCGACCTGGCCTTCGTCGGTCGCCATTTCATGATCACCAAGGTCCGCGGCCGATTCACCGATGTCACCGGCTCGGTCACGATCGCCGATCAGCTCAACGACTCCAGCGTCCACGTCACCATCAACATGGCCAGCGTCGAGTCCGGCAGCGAAGTCGCGCGACGACACATCAGGTCAGCCGAGCTGTTCGACGTCGACCTGTTCCCCACGGCCACGTTCCGCAGCACCACCGTCGACTGGCGCGGAACCCGAGGCACCGTTCACGGCGACCTCACCATCCACGGGGTGACCCGCCAGGTCCCGCTAGCGGTGACTTTCGAGGGCTACGTTCGCGACCCTTGGGGCGGCGACCGCGGCATCTTCTCGGCCAAGCACCAAGGTCAACCGCGAGGACTTCGACATCACCTGGAACGTCGCGCTGGAAGCCGGCGGCGTGCTGGTCTCCAAGGACATCCAGATCGAGATCGAGCTCGAGACCGTCTACGTGCGCGACTGAGCTCGGTTTCCTCCTACCGGGAAACTGAAGACCTGGCCCGTAGCGGAATTGCTGCGGGCCAGGTCTTTGCCACGCCGACGATCCACGGGCCGGGTGTCGCCCGGCGATCTGGGCAGGGTCAAGCGGTGCGGCTCGATGACAGACCGTAGATGCGCCCACGGTATGTCGCAGCTGCGTGGAGGTGACGGCGCTAGTGCGTGACATCGCTGTGTGAGGACCGTCGTCGCCGATGTCAGGTCGATGTGCCGCGTGGCTAGCTCGCACCAAACGGGGTGCGCAGCAGGTAACCCCGGGTCACCTCGGGCGTTAGTGAGTCGTAGCCGTCAACCTCAGGAGTCCACATGAAACGTCCCCTGTCCTGGTGTCGCCTCCTTGCCGTCGTCGGCGTCGCCTCACTGATGCTGATCGCGCCCACCACGGTCGTGGCGGTTTCGTCCACGTCCTCGGCTGAGCCGCAACCGACCAACGTCCAACAGGTACATCGCGTTGCCTTCAAGCTCGTCAAGGCAATCAACAACGAACACCAGGGCGTGGCCAGGCGGTATGCGACCCGACGGGTGGTGAGGAAGCTGACGGCCGGGCAGGCGCTCTTCCTCGACCGGTGCTACAAGACTCCGGCTAACCCGCCCGATGACGTCACCTACGACGGCCCGTCGAAGTACGGATGCACGATCTACGACATCGGCAGCTACAGCTACGGCGTCGGCTTCGTCCGCATCGAAGGCATATGGCAGGCAGTCGACGTCATCGACATGGCGCACTGAGCGCATTACAGCCGCCACTCGATCGGGGCGTCCGGGTCCGGCTCGTAGCAGCATCGCAATCCGGTCCGCACGTGGGTGATGAGGTGCCGGGCCACCACCGGGTCCGCGCTGTGGATCGCGTCGAGCGCGGTCGCGATGGCCTTGCGAACCGTGACCCTGGCCCGCTCGGCGCCGCTGCCGGACGTGCGCGGTCGACCGCCGAGCCCGGTCGCTGCCGACACCTCCGCCAGCAGCGCGTCCCGCTCGGCGGTCAGGCTCGCGCCGCGTGCCGCGTCGCCCGGCGCGTCGGCCTCGTCGAGCTCGGTGTCGATCTCGGCGAGCCGACGGCGGTACGCCGTCGAGCGCCTGGGCGTCGACCACCTCACCGAGCCCGCCTGCTCCACGGTCTCGACTCCCCCGGCCAGTCGCAGCGCCGGCACCTCGGTGCCGGGTTCGCATGAGCAGCGCGTGCAGGTGCTCGAGCCCGCGGCGCGCCGGGATCGCGAGCCTCCGCAGACCCCCGGCCGACGAACCACACACCGGCTGGTCCGGGCCGCAGGGTCATCGCGGTCGACCGCTCGCTGCTCGGGGCGTCGCCGGCAGCGTCGCCTCGAGGCGCTCGCGCCACCAGGTCGCGCCGATCCGGCGGTACGTCGCCAGCGCCTTCTCCCGCAGCGCCGCTGCACGCTCGGCGTCGCCGAGCCGCTCGCACGCGCGGGCCAGCGTGTCGTCGGTGACCCCGTGGAACATGACCGCGCCCGCGTTGATCACGGCTCGCCCGGCGTACGGCAACAGCAACGGCGTGATCGTCTCGACCAGCTCGTCGAGTCCGGTCGCCAGCGCGACGTCGAGCAGCAGCTGCAGGACGAGCAGGTAGTTGTGGTCGCGCGGCAGACCCGTCAGCACCCGCTCGTCGAAGCGTCGACGCGAGCCGGCGCGCGTCGTCCGGCAGACCGATCCCGAGGTAGATCCAGGCGATCTCGGCGACGACCTCGCGGATCCCTTCCTGCTCAGCGATCGCCTCGCCCGCTCGCGCCACCGCGAGGACGGCGTCACTGCGGTCCCCTGCCTGCACCGCGCCGTACCCGATCAACGCGGTGACCACCAGCTCGCCGTCCGGCAGCTCGTCCGCCGTCTCCCGTGCGAGCGACACCAGCGGCGCGACGGTGTCCGATCCGACCGCGCATCAGGTCGAGCATCAGCCGCCGCGAGGCCGCGAAGAAGAGCGCCTTCCTCGACTCCTCGCCCAGCCGCTCCAGCGCACGAACCTGACGGTTGAGCTCAGAGACGTCGAGGGTCTCCGCTGCGACGGTCAGCAGCCACAGGTGCGCCTTGAGCCGCGCGTCGGCGTCACCGAGGTGAGCAGCGACGTCGGCGAGCTTGCGCGGCGAGGTCCACCCGCACCTCGAGCTCGTCCGGCCCCCAGTGCGTGGCGAGCGCGGCGTCGAGCGCGTCGGCGAGCAGGGCCGGCTCGCCCGTGGCTTCCGCGTGCTTCACCGCAGCGACGGCGAAAGGTACGGCGCGGTTGCGCTCGCGGGCATAGGCCCAGCAGCGGGCAAGCGCGGCCCCCAGCAACGCACGATCCCGATCCGCGACACTCGCGTCGTAAGCCTCGAAGAGCACGGCAGGGATCCGACCAGGATCGGTGCCGAACACGTAGGTCCCGGCGAGGTCGAGCGCCGCCTGCGTGCGGGGATCGACCTCGCCGGTGTCCATGCCGGTCATCGTGACATTAGGGCCGCAGCAGCGTCACGGCCTCCGCGTGCCGCGCGACCACCGCTTCGTCCCAGTCGCCGGTGCAATAGACGCTGAGCTCGGTGATCCGACCCTCGTCGTCGAGATCGCACAGGAATGCCTCGCGGCAGTACCACTGCTTGCCACGCGTCCTCCCACCGCTCCTCGACCTTGAGCGTGTAGCCGTGCGACCCGGCCAGCACCTTCTCGACCCGGGTCCGGCCAGCCGGCGGATGCAGCCGGTTCTTGGCGGCGATCGTCTCCTCGGCGCCCTGGACCTGCACCCGCCAGTGCGGCAGCGCGATGTCCGCGAAGACGTCGGGAGCGAACAGGCCCTCCGTCGCTCCCGTCTCCAGGAATGCCACGAACCGGTCGACGCTCGCCTGGACGAGAGCGGGGACCTCCGTTGCTGTCGCGGTCATTTCAGCATCGCGCTCACCCCGCCGTCGCCAGGTTGGCCTCGACCACGGCCATCGTCTGCTGCAGGGGTTCACTCGGGCTGAACTCCACCAAGCTGGTGCCGGCCGCGATCAGGGGCAGGTGGCCCGGTGCGGCGTAGTAGGCGTCGCCGGCACCGTACGTCTCTTCGCGGTCAGCCCACCGGAAGGTGATCTGGCCACTCTGGACGACGCCCCAGTGCGGGCACTGGCATCGGTCGTTCGGCAGCCCCCGGAAGAGCGCGGCCGGGTCGACGTCCTCCGGGTAGGACTCGAAGCCGACCGTGTAGCCGTCGAGCTCGGCGTATCGGCCCTGGATCTCTGGCAGGTCCACGGCGACCGGGGTGGTCATCTTGTTGGCACTGGGCATTGCAGCCTCCTCATGGTTGTTTGTGCTCTTGCCCAGGAGGCGTGATTCCTCGAGTCACACCGTGATCCGAGAGGCACTCGGAGGGCGATGACCAGCGAGACTCTCGAAGACGTCAGCCCCAGAAGATCCGATCCACGACCGAGCGGGACATCCGCGTCGTGCGCAGGTAGTCGTTGACCATCTGGTCGGTCTGCCCCGGTGCGTAGCCCATGATGCTGGCCACGGCGGTTCGCTCGCGAGCCTCGCCCGGCAGGTGGTCGCTGCCCTTGCCGCGGGCCAGGGCCACCGCGTTGCGGATCCGACTGACCGTCCGCCACCCCTCGCACAACACGTCGCAGTCCTCGGCGCTGATCAAGTCAGCGTCGCGGGCGGCTTGGAGCGCGGCCAGTGTCTGCGGGGTGCGTAGGCTTGGCACGCCCCCGGCATGCTGCATCTGCAACAGCTGCACGGTCCACTCGATGTCGGCCAGGCCGCCTCGTCCGAGCTTGAAGTGCAGGTGCGGGTCGGCCCCCCGAGGCAGCCGTTCGTTGTCGATGCGGGCCTTGACCCGCCGGACCTCGATCACGTCGTCCTCGCTGACTCCAGCCTCCGGGAACCGCAGCGGGTCGATCAGCTCGTGGAAGCGGTTGCGCAGATCCATGTCGCCCACCACCGCATCGGCTCGGAGCAGCGCCTGGAACTCCCAGACCTTGGACCACTTCGCGTAGTAGGCGGCGTAGGAGTCCAACGTGCGCACGAGCGCCCCCTGCTTGCCCTCCGGGCGCAGCCCGGCATCGATCTCCAAGGGCGGGTCACCGCCGGGCAGGGCCAGGAGGCGTCGGATCTCGTTGGCCACCGCCTGTGCGTACGCCGCCGCAACCTGCGGGTCGACGCCTGGGTTCGGCTGATGCACGAACATCACGTCCGCGTCGCTGCCGTAGGAGAGCTCGAAGCCGCCGTAGCGGCCCATCGCCACGATTGCCATTCGGGTTGGCTGCTCGTCGAGCTCACGCTGCTGCTGCACAGCAGCCGCCACCGACGCCAGCGTCGCCTCGAGCGTGGCGTCGGTGAGCCGGGAGAGCCCGGCGCCCACCTCGGCGATGTCGGTCAGACCGAGCACCTCGCCCGACGCCAGACGCAGCAGCTCGCGGCGCCGGACCGCGCGGATGGAGCGCACCGCCTTCTCGACCTCGTCGTGTCGACTCGACGACGCGAGCATCTCCTCGGTGAGCGTGTCAGCGGGCTGCGGCGTGAGCTCACCGGCCAGGATCTGTACGCCCTGAGGTTCGGTCTCCATCAGGGTCGTGGCATAGCGGGAGGTGGCGAGCAGCCGGGCCAGTCGCTCGGCCACCTGCCCTTCGTCACGCAGCGTTTTGAGATACCAGGGCGTGCGCCCCAACGCCTCACTGATCCGCCGGAAACCGAACAGTCCGGCATCGGGGTCCGCGCACTCGGCGAACCACTCGAGCATCGCCGGGAGCAACGCCTTCTGGATGTTGGCCGTGCGGGTGACCCCGCTGGTCAGTGCCGCCAGGTTGCGCAGCGCTGCGGCCGGGTCGGAGTAGCCGAGCGCGGCGAGCCGGTCACCCGCCGCCTCGGAGGACAGTCGGACGCCGGAGTCCGGGATCTTGGCGACGGCCTCGAGGAGCGGTCGGTAGAACAGCTTCTCGTGCAGCCGGCGTACCTCGCGGCGGTGGTACTGCCAGGCCTTGTCGAGGGCGACGTCGGATTCCTTGAAGAAGCCCATGCTGCGCCCCAGTCGTCGCAGCGACTCCTGGTCGGCAGGCACGACGTGGGTCCGCCGCAGCTGGTGCAGCTGAATGCGATGCTCGAGGGTGCGTAGGAACGCGTAGGACTCGTGCAACGCCTCGCCGTCCTCACGGCCGACGTAGCCGCTGTGCGTCAGCTGGGCGAGCGCGCTGAGTGTGGTCGGCATCCGCAATGTCTCGTCGGTGCGACCGTGCACCAGCTGCAGCAGCTGGACCGCGAACTCGACGTCGCGGAGCCCTCCGGACCCCAGCTTGAGCTGCCGGTCAGCTTCACGGGCTGGAATGTGTTCGAGCACTCTCCGTCGCATCGCCTGGGTGTCGCCCACGAAGCCGTCCCGCTCGACCGCCTGCCACACCATCGGGCTGACCATGTCGACGTAGTCGGCGCCCAGCGCGAGGTCGCCGGCCACCGGGCGCGCCTTCAACAGGGCCTGGAACTCCCAGGTCCGCGCCCAGCGCTCGTAGTAGCCGCGGTGGCTGGCCAGGGTGCGGGTCAGTGGACCGGCCGAACCCTCGGGGCGCAGCGCCGCGTCGACCGGCCAGATCGTGCCCTTCGGCCGTCTGGTCGGAGCAGACTCGCATCAGATGGCTGGCCAGCTGGGTCGCCGCCCGGGTGGCCTCGCTGTGTTGCTCAGGGGTGGCCTCAGCTCCGTCGATCGGCTCGTGCACGAAGATCACGTCGACGTCGGAGACGTAGTTGAGCTCGTGGCCACCGCACTTGCCCATCGCGACGACCGACAGTCGCGCCAGCGCCGCCGTCTCCCCCACCCGTTGCCGGGCGATCGCCAGGCTCGCCTCGAGCGTGCCGGCCGCGAGGTCGGACAGCTCGGCCGCCGCGTCGTCGATCGCGAGGTCGTGAGCCAGGTCGCGGGCTGCGAGCCGGAGCAACACCCTGCGGTACTCCACGCGCAGCGCGTCCACGGCCTCGTCGTCAGCCAGGGTCGCCACGGGGGCGCTCGCATGCGGGTCCGCACCGACCGCCTCGAGCAGACCCTCCCGGAGCGCGTACGCCGCAGGCCTGGTGGAGCCGAGGGTCGGGTCGCGCAGCTCGCGCCAGTGCGCGGGGTGACGGATCAGGTGGTCGGCCAAAGCGGTGCTTGCCCCGAGCACGCTCAGCAGGCGCATCGACGTGCCCTCGTCGTCGCACACGGCGGCGAGCAGGTCGTCGGGGTCGCCGGCCGCCTCGACGAGGCGGACCAGGGCGGTGAGCGCGGCATCGGGGTCAGCCGTGCGCGACAGGATCGCCACCAGCGGTTCGGTGCCGCCGCCGAGCTCCCGCAGCAGGCCGAGCGCCGCCTCGGCGTCCTGGAAGCCGAGCCGGAGGAGGTTGCCCTTGGTCGTGACCGGCCGGTTCATACCGACGTCCGGTGCGCAGCGAGGCGCGCGAGTCCTGCGGCCAGCGGTCGCCAGGTGGCCTCGAGCTCGCTCCCGGCACGGCCGATGTCAGCGAGCACCTCCTCCTGGTCGATCCCGCTCGCCAGGTGCCGATCGGCGTCGTCCTCGGCCCACGCGCGGAGCACCTCAACGTCGACCTCGGGATGCCACTGCACGCCCCAGACCGTCGGGGCGAAGCGGGCCGCCTGCACCTCCTGACGCGAGGTGAGGGCGAGAGCCACGGCGCCAGCAGGCAGCTCGAGCACCAGGTCGTCGTTCCAGTGCACGCCACGAGCGCCCGGCTCCATCGCACCTAGCAACGGGTCGTCGTCGACGGCGGCAGTCCACCCGACATCGTAGAGGCCGACTTGCTGACCGAGGGGATTGCGGCCGACCTCACCGCCGAACGCGAGGGCACAGAGCTGGTGTCCGAGGCAGATGCCAAGCGTCGGCACCTGCTGTTCGGCGGCCACCCGGATCAGCGATCGGGTGGGCTCCAACCACGCGCACCTGCTGTCGCCGGCGTCCATCGGGCCGCCGAGCACGAGCAGCGCATCGTGCTCGGGTGTGGACGGCAGCTCATCGCCGACGTAGGGCCGGCAGATCTCGACCGCGGCTCCGGCGCCGGCCAACCAGGCGCCGAACAGGGCGGGTGGACAGTGCGTGTCGTGCTCGACGACCAGCACCGTGGGGGTCATCAGCCGGGGTCCTCGTCGGCGATCACGGCCAGGAAGATCAGCACCAGGCCGAGCACGACGTACAGCAGCCCGAGGCCGTAGAGCCCGAGCGTCGGCAGAGCGAAGAGGACGAGCAGGGCACCGGTGATGATCACCGACCGCTTCGCGGTCTGATCCGGAGCATCCAGCATGCGCCACGTCAAGAACGCCCACAGGATGGTGACTCCAGCCACGACGCCGAGCACGCCGGCGAAGAACCCCGCTCCGTCCTTCTCGACCTGCACGGCGACCAGCACCGCAAACATCCCGCTGAGCATTCCCAGTGCCACCGCGACCCCGAGCGCGATCCGGATGCGCCGGACGCGGCCGGCGCCGTAGATGGGCGCGGCGTCGTTCATCGCGGGCTCAGATCACCGGCAGCATGCGGTCGCGCTCGAAGGCGGAGACCTGGCCGCGGTACTCGTCCCACTCGGCACGCTTGTTGCGCAGGAAGAAGTCGAAGACCTGCTCGCCCAGGGTCTCGGCGAGCAGCTCGGACGTCTCGGCGATCCCGATGGCGTCGTACAGGCTCTTCGGAAGCGGCTCGATGCCGAGGCTCTGGCGCTCGCGCTCGGTCAGCGACCACACGTCGTCCTCGGCCTCGCGTGGCAGCTCATAGCTCTCCTCGATCCCCTTCATGCCCGCCGCGAGCACCACGGCAAAAGCGAGATAGGGGTTGCAGGCCGCGTCGATGGTGCGCAGCTCGATCCGCGTCGACTGACCCTTGAGCGGCTTGTACATGGGCACCCGCACCATGGCCGAACGGTTGTTGTGGCCCCAGCAGACGTACGACGGAGCCTCGCCGCCCCACATCATCCGCTTGTAGGAGTTGACCCACTGGTTGGTCACCACACTGAGCTCGGGCGCATGTTGCAGCACCCCAGCGATGAACGAGCGCCCGGTCTTCGACAGCTGGTACTCCGAGCCGGCCTCGTAGAACGCGTTGGAGTCGCCCTCGAACAACGAGACGTGAGTGTGCATGCCCGAACCCGGGTGGGTGGTGAACGGCTTGGGCATGAACGTCGCCCAGATGCCCTGGCTCAGGGCCACCTCGCGGATCACCGTACGGAAGGTCATCACGTTGTCGGCCGTGGTGAGCGCGTCGGCGTAGCGCAGGTCGATCTCCTGCTGCCCGGGGCCGCCCTCGTGGTGGCTGAACTCCACCGAGATGCCCATCGACTCGAGCATCGTGATCGCCTCGCGGCGGAAGTCGGACCCCATCGACTGGGCGGTGTGGTCGAAGTAGCCACTGCGGTCAACCGGCACCGGCTCCACGCCCGGCTCCGGGGTGTCCTTGAACAGGTAGAACTCGATCTCCGGGTGGGTGTAGAAGGTGAAGCCCTTGTCAGCCGCCTTGGCCAAGGTCCGCTTGAGCACGTTGCGGGGGTCGGCGTACGACGCCGAACCGTCAGGCATCACGATGTCGCAGAACATCCGCGCGGTCGCCGGACCGTCGCCCCGCCACGGCAGGATCTGGAACGTCGACGGATCGGGCTTGGCGAGCATGTCGGCCTCGTAGACCCGGGCGAACCCCTCGATCGCCGAACCGTCGAACCCGATGCCCTCCGCGAAGGCACCTTCGAGCTCCGCCGGTGCCACGGCGACGGACTTGAGGTACCCCAGCACGTCGGTGAACCACAGCCGGACGAACCGGACATCGCGCTCTTCTAGTGCGCGGAGAACGAAGTCTTCCTGCTTGCCCATGGGCCAACTATGGCGCATGGGCGGCGGGCGTCGGACCAGGTGTCACGTGGTCCGCAGCCGATGAGGCCCAGGGCCGACGATGCCTCGGCACCAAAGAGGTCACGAGCGCGGGATGCCTGCCTCCAGCTCGGCCAACCAGGCAGCAGCGCTCGCGTCGGACGGCATCCGCCAGTCACCGCGGGGTGACATGGTGCCGCCCGCACTGACCTTGGGGCCGTTGGGCAGGGCCGAGCGCTTGAACTGGCTGGCGAAGAAGCGCTGCACGAAGACCTCCAGCCACTGCCGGATGGTCGGCAGGTCGAAGGCGACGCGCCCCTCCTCAGGGAAGTTCGGTGGCCACTCCCCTGTTCCCACGTCACGCCAGGCATGCCAAGCGAGGAAGGCGATCTTGCTCGGCCGGTAGCCACGACGAATCACGTGGAAGAGCGTGAAGTCCTGGAGCGAGTAGGGGCCGACCGAGTCCTCGGTGCGCTGCGGCAGCTGGTCCTCGCGCGAGGGGATCAGCTCGGGGGTGATCTCCTGGTCGAGGATCTCCTGGAGCACCTCGTCGGCGTCACTCGTCCCGCTCCTTCGAACTGGCCGGTGTCCATCACCCAGCGGATCAGGTGCTGGATCAGGGTCTTCGGCACACCGCCGTTGACGTTGTAGTGCGACATCTGGTCGCCGACGCCGTAGGTGCACCAGCCGAGCGCCAGCTCCGAGAGGTCTCCGGTGCCGAGCACGATGCCGCCGCGGTGGTTGGCGAGCCGGAACAAGTAGTCGGTGCGCAGGCCGGCCTGGACGTTCTCGAACGTGATGTCGTAGACCTCCTCGCCCCTGGAGTAGGGGTGGCCGAGGTCCTTGAGCATCTGCCCAGCCGCTTCGGTGATGGACAGCGTCTCGAAGGTCACGCCGAGCGCTTCCGACAGCCGGGTCGCGTACGACTTGGTGGCCTCGCCCGTGGCGAACCCCGGCATCGTGAACGCGTGGATGTCGCTGCGCGGCCGCCCGAGACGGTCCATCGCCTTGGCGGCGACGATCAGGGCGTGGGTCGAGTCGAGACCGCCGCTGACTCCGACGATGATCTTGGGCTGGCCGATCGCCCGCAACCGCTGCTCGAGCCCCGAGACCTGGATGTTGTAGGCCTCGTAACAATCCAGGGCCAGCCGGGCTGGGTCGTCGGGCACGAACGGGTAGCGATCCACCTTGCGACGCAGACCGATGTCACCGCTCGGCGGCCGCAGCTCGAAGCTCACCGTCCGGAACTCGCGCACGCGGTCGTCGTAGGTCCTGCGGTTGTCGTCGAACGTGCCCTGCCGCAGCCGCTCCTGGCGGATCCGGTCGAGGTCGATGTCGGCGACGGTGCGCCGGGCCTCCTCGGCGAAGCGGTCTCCCTCGGCGAGCAGTTCACCGCACTCGTAGACCATGGTCTGCCCGTCCCACGACAGGTCGGTGGTCGACTCGCCCTGGCCCGCGGCCGAGTAGAGGTATGCCGCGCAGCATCGCGCGCTGGCGCTGCGCACCAGCAACCGACGGTCCTCGGCGCGCGCGACGGTGATCGGGCTGCCGGACAGGTTGAGCAGCACGTGCGCACCGGCCATCGCCGCCTCGGCGCTCGGCGGGATCGGCACCCACATGTCCTCGCAGATCTCGACGTGGATCTTGAGGTCGGGCAGGTCGCTGGCGGCGAAGATCAGGTCCGGACCGAACGGCACGGTCTGTCCAGCGATGTCGATGCACGATCCGCGGCGATCGTCGCCCGGCGCGAACCAGCGGCGCTCGTAGAACTCCCGGTACGTCGGCAGGTAGGACTTCGGCGCCACCCCGAGCACGCGGCCCCGGTGGACCACGACCGCGCAGTTGAGCACGCGGGTGCCGTGCAGCAGGGGCGCCCCCACCACGATCACGGGCAACAGGTCGGCGCTGGCGCTCACGATCTCCTCGACCGCGACCACCACCGCCTCCAGCAGGACGTCCTGGAGGAACAGGTCGTCGACGGCGTAGCCGGACAGCGCCAGCTCGGGAAAGACCGCCACCGCGACGCCGTCGTCGTGGCACAGCCGGGCCTGCTCGATCACCCGCTGCGCGTTGGTTGCCGGGTCAGCGATCGCGACCGGCAGCGTGCAGGCGGCCACTCGGGCGAACCCGTGAGCGTAGGCGGAGTAGAAGTCCACACACCGAGTCTAGGGATGTCGCGCCCCAGAGCCGCACCGATGAATACTCCGACGGACCGCGGTCAGCACTTGTCATGACACTTCTCAGCCCCTGCCTCTGGTTCGACGACAATCTCGAAGAGGCGGCGACCTTCTACACATCCATCTTCCCCGACTCGTCGGTCGGCCACCTGAGCCGCTACACGGAGGCGGGTCCGGGCGAGCCTGGCACCGCGATGGCCGGAGAGTTCACCCTCAACGGCATCACGTTCCGCGGCATCAACGGCGGCCCGGCGCATGCCGGCTTCTCCGAAGCGATTTCGTTCAGCATCGCCTGTGACGACCAGGCCGAGGTCGACTACTACTGGGACTCACTCGTCGACGGTGGTGAGGAGTCCGTGTGCGGATGGCTGAAGGACCGGTTCGGCCTCAGCTGGCAGATCGTGCCCACCCGGCTCTACGAGCTGGTCTCCGACCCGAACCCCGCCCGCGCCGCGGCGGCGAGTGAGGCGATGCTCGGGATGTCCAAGATCGTGATCGCCGACCTGGAAGCCGCTGCCGCTGCCGCCTCCTGACTCAGGCCGGCTCGGAGCGTCGACGCCCTACCGTTGGCGAGGTGAAGTCCTGGCAGCGAGTCGCGTTCGCGATGTTTGCAGTGGGGTGGGGAGCCAACCAGTTCTCCTCCGTCCTCGTGGCCTACCGCGACGAGATCGGCATGTCGACCCAGACCCGGGCCGTTCTCTTCGGCATCTACGCCGTCGGACTGGTGCCGGCACTGCTGGTGGGGGGAGCCGCCTCCGACCGGTGGGGTCGGCGGGCAGTGGTGCTGCCGTTCGTCCTGCTCTCGCCGCTGGCGTCGCTGCTCCTGGTCGTGGAGCACGACTCGGTGCCCGGCCTGGCCGTGGCCCGGCTGCTGGCCGGCGTCTGCTCCGGCGTCGTGTTCGCGGCTGCCAGCGCCTGGGTCGCCGACCTGTCGGACGGAGAACCCCACGGCACGGCGGCGCGACGAGCTGCCATCTCGCTGTCGGCCGGCTTCGGTCTCGGCCCGCTGGTGTCGGGACTGATCAGTGAGTGGTCGGCCTACCCGCTTCAGATGGCGCTACCTTCCCCATCTGGCGCTCGGCGTGCTAGCCGCCCTGCTGCTGCTCCCGACACCGGGGCCGTCACCTCGCGAGGTCGCGTCGCGTCCGCTGCTCCGCATCCCAGCGATCACCCGACAGGCACCGTTCCTGCTGCTGGTCGCGCCGGCCGCGCCGTGGGTGTTCGCCTGCGTGTCCATCTCGTTCGCCTACCTGCCGGGCGAGCTCGGCGGCTCGCAGGAAGGTGCGGTCGCGTTCGCCGGCGTACTTGCTGCCGTGTCGCTCGGCACCGGCGTGCTGGTGCAGCCACTCGCCCGTCGCCTCGACGACCGACGCCGCCTGCTCGCCGGCCAGCTCGGACTGTGCCTGGCCGTCATCGGAATCCTGGTTGGCCTGCTCGCCCTCAGCAGTGAGGTGCGGTGGGTGCTGCTGCTCTCGGCCCCCATCCTCGGCGGCGGCTACGGATGCTGTCTGGTCTCCGGGTTGAGGGAGACCGAGCGCCTGGCCGCACCCGACCAGCTGGGTGCGACCGTCGCGGTGTTCTACGCACTGACCTACCTAGGGTTCGCGGCGCCCTACGCTCTCGGTGGGTTGGCCGGCCTCGGACTGGGGACGCAAGGCGCTCTCGCCGTCGCCGCAGCCTCGGCCGCTGGGTGTCTCGTCCTGTTGTCGGTGGCGAGGTCCTCGCTCAGTGAGTCCGCAGGCACGTGGCGAGCCTAGGATCTGGACATGAGAGGTGACTCAGCGCCGGCCTGACGTTTCGGGCTAGCCTGAAGTCGTTCGACGCCACGCACGTGGACAGTCCGTGGACTCCATCAGGGAGCCGCGAGATGAGTTGAAGGAGCTCGATGTGAGCACGCCCGAGGAGACCGCGCCCTACGGCAGTGGTCCACCCGCAGCGGCGACTTCCCCGGTCAAGCGAGTCCGCACCCACCACCTGCGGGAGATGAAGGAGCGCGGCGAGCGCTTCTCGATGCTGACCGCCTACGAGCAGTACGCCGCGCAGACGTTCGACGAGGCCGGCATCGAGGTGCTGCTGGTCGGCGACTCCGCATCGAACAACGTCTACGGCAACGAGACGTCGTTGCCGGTCACGGTCGACGAGCTGATCCCGCTGACTCGCGCCGTGTCGCGCGCGGCGCGACGCGCGTTGGTCGTCGGCGACCTGCCGTTCGGTTCCTACCAAGCCTCGCCAGAGCAGGCCTATCTCACCGCTGCGCGCTTCCTGAAGGAAGGCGGTGCCCACTGCGTGAAGCTCGAGGGCGGCGTCGAGATGGTGCCGCAGATCGAGCGGCTAACGCGTGGGGGCATCCCGGTGATGGCGCACATCGGGTTCACGCCGCAGTCCGAGCACACCCTTGGTGGCTACCGGGTGCAGGGCCGCGGCGACACGAGCGCGCGAGTGCTCGACGACGCCAAGGCCATCGAAGCGGCGGGTGCGTTCGCGGTGGTCATGGAGATGGTGCCGGGAGACGTGGCCGCGCAGGTCACCAAGGAGCTTGTCATCCCCACTATCGGCATCGGCGCCGGAGTCGAGTGCGACGGACAGGTGCTGGTCTGGCAGGACGCCTTCGGCTTGCGCACCGGCCGGATGGCCAAGTTCGTCAAGCAGTACGCCGACGTGCACGGCGTTCTGCTGCAGGCGGCGAAGGACTTCGACGCCGATGTCAAGGCCGGGACCTTCCCGGGCCCCGAGCACACCTTCTGAGGAGTCCCGATGAGCAAGTCCGAGATCGCCGACCAGTCGGGGCGGACGTTCGTCGTCACCGGCGCGAACTCCGGGATCGGCTTCGAGGCGGCCCGCGCGTTCGCGGGTGCCGGTGGCCACGTCGTGCTCGCGGTCCGGGACGTAAAGCGCGGCGAGGAGGCAGCGCAACGGATCGAGGGCGCCACCGAAGTGCGCGAGCTCGACCTCGCTGACCTCGCCTCGGTGCGCAAGTTCGCGGCGAACCACAGCGATCCGATCGACGTCCTGGTCAACAACGCCGGGATCATGATGGTCGCCGAAGGTCGGACCGTCGACGGCTTCGAGCGCCAGCTCGGCACCAACCACTTCGGTCACTTCGCACTGACGAACCTGTTGCTCCCCCAGGTCACCGGCCGGGTGGTCACCGTGTCATCGGGATTGCACCACGGCCCGCAGATCGACTTCGACAACCTGGATCTGGACGGCGGCGCGTACACCCCCGGACGGGCCTATCACCAGTCGAAGCTAGCCAACCTGCTGTTCACTTCCGAGCTGCAGCGTCGACTCACCGAGGCAGGATCGCCCGTGCTCGCGATGGCCGCCCATCCGGGTTACTCCGCGACCAACCTGCAGAGCCATCACGCGAACCCGTGGATGAACAAGCTGATGTGGGTCGGCAACCGGCTGGTCGCCACGAGTGCCGAGTTCGGCTCACGGCCGACGGTGCACGCCGCCGTCGCGGACCTGCCGGGCGACAGCTACATCGGTCCGACCGGCTTCCGGGGCCTCCGTGGTGCCCCGGGCTCCAACCCGCGCTCCAGGGAGAGCCGGGACGCAGATGCGGCTCGTCGGCTCTGGGAGATCTCCGAGGAGCGCACCGGCGTCAGCTGGCCGCTGTAGCTGCGGATCGCGGCGACGTACGGTGACAGCATGCGCCGGCTGACCTCGACCATTCCGTTCGCCCTCCTCGCCCTGGTGGCCACCGCGACTGCTGCGGTCGCTTGTCGGCCGGCAGAGGAGCCGACCCCAGGAACGACCATCGTCGGCGAGCACCAACGAGCAGTGCCTCAGCTCAAGGTGACCAAACGGGTGACGGGGCTGAGCAACCCGTGGGACGTGAAGTCCCTCGGACATGGACGGCTCCTGATCACCGAGCGCGACACCGCCCGCCTGCTCGTGTTCGGCAAGGGCAAGAAGCACCGGGTCACGGTTCCCCAGCGACAAGGTGTGGGTCTCGGGCGAGACCGGGCTGATGTCGCTGGAGGTCGACCCGTACTTCAAGCGCAACCGGCGCTTCTACACCTGCAGCGGCTGGAAGTCCGGCAGCGGCCACGACGTCCGGGTGATCGCGTGGCGGCTCAACCCGGCGACGACCAAGGCCAGGCTGGTGCGCACCCTGGTCAGCGGCTTCCCGACCTCGAGCGGTCGGCACGGCGGCTGCCGGCTGCTGATCGCCCGCGACGGGTCGTTGTACGTCGGCACCGGCGACGCCGCGATCGGCACCAACCCGCGCGACCTCGACTCGCTCGGCGGCAAGACGCTGCGGCTCAACCGCACCACCGGCGCCCCCTGGCCGAGCAACCCGTTCATCGACGCCGAGACCGCGCGACGTCGCTACGTCGACACGTTACGGGCACCGCAACGTGCAGGGCCTGGCCCAGCGCGCCGACGGCACGGTGTGGTCGGTGGAGCACGGCCCCTACCGCGACGATGAGGTCAACCTGCTGGTTCCCGGCGGCGACTACGGCTGGAACCCGGTGCCCGGCTACAACGAGGCGGTGCCGATGACCGACCAGTCGCTCCCCGGCACCCAGCTCGAGGCCAAGTGGAGCTCCGGCGAGCCCACCCTGGCGACGTCCGGGGGCGACTTCGTCAAGGGGCGGCAGTGGGGTGCCCTCGACGGCACCCTTGCGGTCGCCGCGCTCAAGGCCTCGCAGGTGCTGTTCCTGACCTTCGACGCGGACGGCAAGCTGGTGAAGACGCGCGCGCCCGCCGCCCTGCGTCGCTACGGCCGGCTGCGCTCGGTCTCGATCGCCGACAACGGCGACCTGCTCATCACCACCGACACCGACAGCGGCGGCGGCGCGGTGCTGCGGGTCAGCCCGCGCTAGGGCCAGGGCAGCTCACGGGCTCCAGCCGAGCCAGGCCCCGCCGGCGGTCAGCGCGCAGAACCAGAACACCATCGCGAAGATCGCGACGAACACCAACCGTTTCGGGTGGGGTGTCCACCAGGAAGCGCAGAGCACGAACAGGACCAGCCAGACAGCCAGCAGGGCGACCACACCCCAGGCGGGAGCGACCAGCCCGCTGGCGGCGTACAGGAAGAACGCGGCAGCCATCAGGCTCATACCGACGAACGGCCAGGCGGATGCGGACTTCGGAGCGGTGACAACCCGACGTCGTCGGAACATCAGTCCTCGACGACGCTGTCGTTCCACTTCGGGTCGTTGTCCCACTCCTTGGTCCGCTCGGCCGCCTTCTCCAGCGCCCGCTCGGCCTCGGCCTCGGTGGCGTAGGGACCCATCCGATCCTTGTACGCACAGCCGTCCACGCCCTCGACCCGGTGATGGTTGAGGCAGTACCAGTACTCGCCCTTGTTGCTCATGCGCAGAAACTACAGGCGACGCCCGGCAGAATGCACCCATGAGCTGGGCCACGTGCAGCAACGGTCACGCCCACTGGGGCCGCCGCGGTGCCGCCGGCCTCCTGGTGGCGCAGGGTGGCCGCGCCCTGCTCCAGCTGCGGGCGGGCTGGTCGCACCAGGGCGGCACCTGGTCCATCCCCGGTGGCGCGATCGAACGTGGCGAGACCAGCGTGCAGGCCGCGTTGCGGGAGGCCGAGGAGGAGCTGGGCTCGCCGGCGACTCGATCGAGGTCCGCGGGCTCGTACGTCGCCACGCTGCGGCGGCTGGACCTACGAGACGGTCCTGGCCGTGCCGCTGCGGCCCTCTGGAGCTCGCCAACCTCGCCGAGAGCAACGACCACCGCTGGGTCCGCGGCGAGCCACGTCGACGACCTACCGCTGCACCCGGCCTTCCGCACGGCCTGGACCGAGGATGCGTCCGGCCTGCGCGCCTTCGTCGACGCGGCCTGAGCCCGACCACCTCGAGTCGTGCCCCTGAGGGTGCGCCATAGCGCACTCTCAGGCACACGACCCCTGTTCCGCCGCTACGCTTACCTGTGGATGGGCTGGCCGGGCGACCGCGTGGATCTGATTCGTCAGGTCCCCGAGGAAGGTCCGGGCTCCTCAGAGCAAGGTGGTGGGTAACACCCACCCGGGGAAACCCGCGGGACAGTGCCACAGAAAACAAACCGCCTGCGCCGCAAGGCGCAGGTAAGGGTGAAACGGTGGTGTAAGAGACCACCAGCACATCGGGTGACCGGTGTGGCTAGGTAAACCCCGCCTGGAGCAAGGTCAGACAGTGCACGTTCGAGGGCTGCTCGCCCGAGTGCACGGGTAGACCGCTGGAGGCGGCCGGCAACGGTCGTCGTAGATGGATGGTCGCCCTCATCGCAAGATGAGACAGAACCCGGCCTACAGGCCAGCCCATCCGCCTAACCACCTCCCACCTGCGACGATGCCTATCTCAGGTGTCGCTAGCCCGCGGAGAGTCCTCTTGAGGCGGCGGGGTCCTGCTCCTGTCCGCAGCGTTACGCCGCCCGTGACGGCGGGCTCAGATGAGCCGGAACTCCACCTTGCGGTCGGCGACGTCGGCGGTGACCAGGCGGACCGTGACATCGGTGCCCAGCGGCAGCGCAGCGCTGCCAGAGACCGCCGCCTCCACGCCGGGCTCCTTGAGCATCGCGGTCCCCTGCGTCGGGTCCTTCTCATCCACGCTGACCACGACGGCGGCGAACTCCTCGCCGATCCGGTCGGCCAGCACGCCCGCCTCGACCAGGTCGAGGACTGCGCGCTCGTAGGTCTTCGCCCGCTGACCTGAGCGCTGCATGGTCTTGGGCAGCTCGGGAAGGGCGGACCGCACCCAGTCGGGCACCGCAGTCCCAGCACAGAGCGCGACGCAGACCTCGGCTGCGTAGCGGTCGCAGAGGCGCCGGAGTGGCGCCGTGACATGGGCGTACTCGGAGGCCAGTGCGGCGTGCCTCGGCTCGTCGGGCACCTCACCATCGAAGGCGACGTAGCCGCTGCCGCGCAGGAGGCGGGCCGAGGCCACCACCATGGCGGCGTGCTTGGGGTTGGTCGGGTCGAGGCCGCGGATGAAGTCGGGGTAGGGCTGGTCGGCCGGCCACTCGACGCCCAGGGCCTTGGCGGTGCGCTGCAGGCGCTGTACGTCGCGTGGGTCGGGGGGCGGCAAGGTGCGCAAGAGGCCGACCTTGGCGTCCACCATGAGGGAGGCCGCGCCGAATCCCGTCAGCAGGGAGATCTGGGCGTTCCACAGCTCGACAGGAAGCATGCTGCGGAACTCCAGCGCTCCACTGGTGCCCCTGGATGTCCACTTCTTGCTCCGGCAGAGGGAGGGAGACTCCGCCGCGCAGGGCGTCGCGCTTGATCCGCAGCTCGCCGATCTCCTTCAGCAGCTGGAGGCTCTCGTCTGCAGTGCCATCGTCGATCAGCTGCTGTGCGCTCTCATAGGTCAGCTTCGCGGTTGACCGGACCCGAGCCCGCTCGACGAAGATCTCCGTCCCCTCCCCCGTCTCGTCCACCCGGACCGTCCAGAGAAGTGCTGGGCGGACCTGGCCGGCGACCAGGGAGCCGGCATCCTCGGAGATCACCTTCGGGTGCAGCGGAACCTTCGAGTCGGCGCCGTAGAAGGTCTCACCGCGCTGGTGGGACTCCAGGTCGATCGGGTCACCAGGGCTGACGAACGCGGCTACGTCGGCGATCGCATAGCGGACGACGTAGCCATCATCTGAGCGTTCGATGTGAAGGGCCTGGTCGAGGTCCATCGCGCCATCGGGGTCGATCGTCACGAAGGGCAGCTCGGTGCGATCCAGGTCGGGCAGCCGTGGGTTGGCCGCGGCGACCTCCGCCGCGGCGATCACCTCAGGCGAGAACTCACCGGGCAGCTCGAGCTCGGCACGGATCCGGGCGATGCCCTCGTGCAGCGTCCTGGCAACCGCTTCTTCGTTGCCAGCCTTGATCCGCACCACCTGGTTGCTCGGCATGTCGCAGACCCTAACGTTGTCATCTGTGCTGATCCTGCTGCCTCCCAGCGAGGCCAAGTCCGGGGCCAGGCGGGGCAAGTCGCTGGACCTCGCGACTCTTGCCGGCCCCGAGCTGAGACCCGCTCGCGAGCGCGCGCTCGATGCTCTGGTCACGCTGTGCAGCGGCGACCCGCAGGTGGCTGCGCGCACCCTGGGCATCGGGCACACCCAGCTCGACCTGGTCGACCTCAATGCCGGGCTCCGGAGCGCACCGACGGCACGCGCAGACCGCGTCTACAGCGGGGTGCTCTACGAGTCGCTCGGCCTCGAGTCACTGTCGTCGAGCGCCAAGCGGCGGGCCGCGGCGAGGCTGGCGGTCATCAGCAGCCTGTTCGGGCTGGTGCGGCCGAGCGACCGGATCCCGGCGTACCGCTTGTCCGGTGATGCGGTGCTGCCGGGCGTCGGTCCGGTCGCCGCCCTCTGGCGCGAGGCACTCGGGCCTTCCCTCACAGCGGCGGTCGGAGGTGGTCTTCTGGTTGACCTGCGAAGCGGGATGTACGCCGCCTTCTGGCGGCCCCCGGCCGAGCTGGCGCGCAGGGTCGCGACTGTGCGGGTGCTCCACGAGGTCGCGGGCCAACGGCAGGTGGTCAGCCACTTCAACAAGGCCACCAAGGGCCGGATCGTCCGGGCCTTGCTCGAGGATGGGCGCGACCCCCGCACCCCGGCAAAGCTCGCCGAAGTGCTGACCGAGCTGGGCTGGACCGTCGAAGTCGGTCAGCCATCGAAGCAGGGCACCCAGCTCGATGTCGTCGTCACGCGAGATCTGAGGACCGAGCGACTCACCACTTGCTGCCTTCGCCGAAGGGGTCGTTGCCGGGCGGCAGGGCGTTGTACATCCGCATCGACGTGTGCCGGGCCGTCTCCTCGTTGTCGTAGAACGCCAGCACCGTCACCGAGGCGGGCGCCAGCTCCATCCGGAACACCGAGTCGAGCGGCGCGTCGACCACGTGCGAAACCAGCGTCTTGATCGGGGTCACGTGGCTCACGACGACCACCGTCTTGCCGGCATGTGCCGCGAGCACCCGCTCGAGCGCCTCGAGCACCCGCTTCTGCACGGATCGGAACGACTCGCCTCCGGGCGGTGCGAGGTCCACCGAGCCCAGCCAGGCGGTGAGGTCTGCTTGGTGCTGCTCGGCCACCTGCGTGAACGTCAGACCGTCCCACGAGCCGAACTCCATCTCCGCGAAACCAGCCTCGACCTCCAGTGGGTGGCCGAGCCGTTCGGCGAGTATCTCCGCCGACTCCTGCGTACGCCGGACCGGTGAGGTGATCACGACGTCAACGGTGTCGGCCAGTGGCGCGATCCAGTCGGCGACAGCCCGGATCTGGGCGCGCCCTTCGTCGCTGAGTCCGGGGTTGTCGCCGCCGAGTCCGCCAGAGAAGCGCTTGGCTGTGGTGTGTGCGGTGACGCCGTGGCGCACCAGGATCACCGTGGTCTGGAGGGCCCCAGCGGGCGACCAACCGCGGGTCGACCTGGTCGGCGCGGCGTCGGCCGCGGCGTCGGGGCTCTGCACCTCCTCGGCCACGGAATCCGGCTTGTCGAGCGCTGGCTCGTCCTCGCCAGGCACCCAGACACCGTTGCGCTTGCCGTCGAGCGCCTCGTTGGCGAGCCGGTCGGCGTGCTTGTTCTGCTCGCGCGGCATCCAGGTGTACGTCGTGCCGAACGGCGCCAGCTGGTTGGCCTCGCATCGCCAGCGGCAACATGGACGGATGCTTGATCTTCCAGCGGCCCGACATCTGCTCGACGACGAGCTTGGAGTCCATCCGGACCTCGATCTCGGCGTGCGGCGCGAACATCTCGGCCAGCCGTAGGCCACCGATCAGCCCGGAGTACTCGGCGACGTTGTTGGTGGCCACGCCGATCGTGCTGCGCGTCCTCGGCGATCACCTCGCCGGTCTCCGCGTCCTTCAGCACCGACGCCGTACGCCGCGGGGCCGGGGTTGCCGCGCGACCCTCCGTCGGCCTCGATGATGACCTTGCGATGCTTGAACGGGTCGCTCACAGTCCCGACTCGGAGGTCCGGACCAGAATTCGCGAGCACTCCTCGCAGCGGATCACCAGGTCGCTCGGCGCCTTCCGGATCACCTCGATCTCGGCGTTGTCGATCGTCAGCTGGCAACCGCTGCAGCGTCGCTGGCGCAGCTCGGCCACTCCCACTCCCTTGCGGTTGGCGCGCAGCTTCTCGTAGAGCGCGAGCAGGTCCTCGGGCATCCCCTCGACCGCCGGGGCGCGTTCGGCCGTCAGCCCGTCGAGCTCCCGGTCGATCTCGGTGGTGCGCTCGTCGCGCGAGGCGGTGAGCACCGCCAGTCGCTCGTCGGCGCCGGCCACCTGCTGCTTGAGGTCGTCGAGCAGCTTCTGCGCGTCCTCGAGCTGCTCCATCACCTCGAGCTCCTCGTCCTCGAGCGTCGAGATCCGGCGCTCGAGCGTCTCCAGCTCGTGCTGCATCCGCTCCAGGTCCTTGGGGTTGCTGATCAGACCCTGGCTCATCCGGTCCTGGTCGCGGGTGCGCCGCGCCTTCACCTGCTCGACGTCGGCATCTGCCTTGCGCTGAGCCGCGTTCAGGTCGTCGACGACGATCTGCTGGTCGCGGATCTGGTCGGCCACCTCGGCCCGGGTAGCGCTGAGAGACGCGATCTCGGCGAGCTCGGGCAGGCTCGCTCGCTGGTGGCGCAGCAGGTCGGCCTTGGCGTCCAAGGTCTGTACGTCGAGCAGCTTGAGCTGAGCGAACGGGTCGGCTTTCACGCATCGCCTTTCGGGGTCGATTCAACGCGGTTGGGTCCAGGGGTCGGTGCTGGTCGTGCTCACGCGGGTCTCCACCGTATCCCCGCGCTCTTCGGTGAACGTCGTCCGCAGGCGCTGCTCCACCACGGGTAGCCAGGTCCACTCGGCCGCCCAGTGCGAGACGTCGATCAGCGCGGGCCCCTCATGCTCCAGGAACTCCGCTGCCGGATGGTGGCGCAGGTCGCTGGTCACGTAGACGTCGGCGTCGGTGCTGAGCACCGTGTCGAGGAGGAAGTCGCCGGCGCCACCACACACCGCCACCCGGCGTACGTCGCGGTCGGGGTCGCCGGCGTACCGCACACCCTGGGCGGTCTCCGGCAGCGCCGCGGCGACCACGGCGGCGAAGGCGCCGAGGGTGGTGCGCTCGACGGAGCCGATCCGGCCCGACCCGGTCTGCCCGACGCCTGGGGCGGCGAGCTCGACCACGTCGTAGGCGGGCTCCTCGTAGGGGTGGGCCGCCAGCATCGCGGCGACCACGCTGCCGCGCCGCGGCCGGTCCAGCACGACCTCGATCCGCACCTCGTCGACGGTCTCGAGGTTGCCGACGGATCCCGAGGGTCGGGTCCGCACCCTCCAACGGCCGGAACCGGCCCTGCCCGGTCGAGGTGAACGAGGCGAAGTCGTAGTTGCCGATGTGCCCTGCTCCGGCCTCGGCGATCGCGGCCCGGACGGGTGCGGCGGCGTCGGCTGGCACGAAGACGGTGAGCTTGTCGGTCGCCTCGCGTCGCCAAGCCCCGGATCGGCGCCAGGTCGGTGAGCCCGAGGGCGGTCGCCAGGGCATCCGAGACTCCCTCGACCGCCTGGTCGGCGTTGGTGTGGGCGGTCAGCAGCGCGCACCCGGCGCGGCCAGCGTCGCCAGCGTCCGCCCCTTCGGGGTGGTCGCCGCGAACCCGTGGACGGGCTTCAGGAACAAGGGGTGGTGCACGACCAGCAGGTCCGCGCCCCACTCGGCTGCCTCCTCGGCCACCTCCAGCGTCGGGTCGACGGCGAACAGCACCTTCTTGACCGTGGCCGCCGGGTCGCCGTACACGAGCCCGACGGCGTCCCAGTCATCGGCCGTCTGCGGCGGGTACCACGCGTGCAGCTGGCTGGACGACGTCATCGAGGGAGGGCACGGGCACACCCTAGGCAATCGCCTACGTCTCGGCGCGCATGCCAGTCGTGAAGATCAATGCCATCTCGGTGCCACCGCAGGCGCACGAGGAGCTCGAGAAGCGCTTCGCCAACCGCGCCCACAGCGTCGACGGGACGCCGGGCTTCCTCGGCTTCCAGCTGCTCCGCCCGGTCAAGGGCGAGGACCGCTACTTCGTGGTCACCCAGTGGGAGGACGACGCGTCCTTCGCCGCGTGGCGCGACGGCCCGGCGATCGCCGCCCACTCGGGCGAGCGGGCCAACCCGGTCTCGAGCGGCGCGGACCTGCTGGAGTTCGAGGTCGTGATCGACCAGCGTCCGTAGCCGTCAGTTGACCTGGCGGTCGCGACCCTCCCAGTACGGCGCCCGGAGCTTGAACTTCTGGAGCTTGCCGGTCGCAGTGCGGGCGAGCTGCGTCGCGGAACTCGATCGTGGTGGGGGCCTTGTAGCCGGCGGCCTTGTCCTTGCACCACGCGATCAGCTCACCCTCGGTGACCTGCTCGCCGTCGGTGAGCACGACCAGGGCCTTGATGGTCTCGCCCCACTTCTCGCTCGGGACCCCGATCACGGCGACCTCAGCCACGGCCGGATGGGAGAACAGCACGTCCTCGACCTCGATCGAGCTGACGTTCTCGCCGCCGGTGATGATCACGTCCTTCTTGCGGTCCTGGATCGTGACGTAGCCGTCGTCGCCGATCGCGGCCCCGTCGCCGGTGTGGAACCAGCCGTCCTGCAACGCCGCCGCGGTCTCCTCCGGCTGCTCCCAGTAGCCCTCGAGCACCACGTTGGACCGGGCTCAGCAGCTCGCCGGCGCCCTCGTCGGACTCGGTCACGCTTCAGTCGCACTCCGAGCGCGGGCGCCCCCGCTCGGGTCAGCTTGGCGGCTCGTTCCTCAGACCGACAGGTCGTCCCATTCGGCTGCGGCTGCGGTTGATGGTCAGCAGCGGAGAGGTCTCGGTCAGGCCGTAGATCTGGATGAACTCCCAGCCCAGCTCCGACTCCACCCGCGCCACGGTCTGCGTCGGCGGCGGAGCGCCGGCCATGATGATCCGCACCCGGTCGCGGCCCGGGATCTCGCCCTCCCAGCTCTGGGCAGCCTCGAGCACCGCCGCGGCGACGGCCGGGGCGGCGCACAGCACGGTGACACCGTGCCGCTCGATCCGGCGCAGGATCTCGGCCCCGTCGATCTTGCGGATCACGACCTGCTTGACCCCCAGGCCGGTCATCGCGAACGGCATCCCCCACCCGTTGGCGTGAAACATCGGCAGCGTGTGCAGGTAGACGTCGCGGTCGCTGACCGTCGTGTGCATCGCGAACGTGACCGCGTTGACCCAGATGTTGCGGTGGGTGATCTGCACGCCCTTGGGTCGGGCGGTGGTGCCGGAGGTGTAGTTGATGCACGCGGTCGCGGACTCGTCCGGCTCCCAGGCCTGCGGCTCGACGCCGCCGTCCTCGGGTGCCGCGGCGTACAGGTCGGCGTCGTTGCCCAGCACGAACCGGTGCTCGGCCGTCACGTCCTTCAGCACGTCGTCGAGCTCCGGGTCGACGTAGAGCACGCGGGCACCGGAGTGCTCCACGATGTACTTCACCTCGTCCGGCCGCAGCCGGAAGTTCACCGGCACCAGGACCCGCCCCGAGCCGGCCACCCCGAAGAACGACGTCAGCAGCCGGGCGCTGTTGTGGCTCACGATCGCGACCCGGTCACCGACGCCGATGCCGAGCTCGTCCAGCTTCGCCGCCTGCCGGCGGGCCAGCGCGCCGATCTCGGCGTAGGTCAGCTCACCCTGCGAGGAGGCAGGCTGGTCGGGCTCGTCGACCACACCCACCCGCTCGCCGTACACCTGCACGGCACGGTCGATGAAGTCGGACACGCTGAACGGGACGAACACGGGACCTCCTGCCGTCGGTGACTCCTGCCACTCTAGGACCGCGCCGGTCAGCGCCTTCGCCAGGCCGCCAGTCGCGGCCCGGTGGCCGGGCCCTGGCGGCGACTCCGCCTGCTCCCAGAGCCGACGCCACTGCGCCACATCGGGCCCGCCCGGGTCGGGCGTCTCCCCCGCGGCCGCGCGCTGGCGCGCCTCCCACCAGGAGGTGCGGTCCTCGTCGAGCAGGGTCGCGACCGCGTCCTTGATCCGGGGCGCGAAGTCGCGCACCGACTCACCCGGCTCGGGCCGACAGCGGCTCGCCGAAGCGGATCGTCAGCTGGCGACGTCCGGGCGCCGGCCAGCTCCGGCCGCGCGGCATGGCGGCGAAGGTGCCGCGGTGGGCCACCGGCACGACCGGCACCCCGTGCTCGTGGGCGAGGAAGGCGGCGCCCATCCGGAAGTTGTGCATCCAGCCGTCCTTCGAGCGGGTGCCCTCGGGGAAGATCAGCAGGCTCCAGCCGTCGGCCAGCACCTCGCCGGGCGTGGCCGACATGGTGCCGCCGCGGCGGTCGATCGGGAAGGTGTTGAACAGCACCGAGGAGCCGACCGCCCGCCACCAGGTGTCGAAGAAGTAGTCGGCTGCCGCCGCCACCGCCGTACGCCGCCGCCACTCGGCTGGCAGCGACAAGCAGCACCAGCGGCGTGTCGAGGTGGGAGGCGTGGTTGGCCGCGAAGATCACCGGTCCGTCGATCCGGGCGAGTACGTCGAGGCCCTGCACGTGGGTGCGCACGTTGGACCGGAACACCGGCTCGAGGCCACCCTTCTGGGCGATCTCACGGGCCATCATCGCCGGCTTCCGACGCGCCCAGTCGGAGGGGAAGATCGTCGACTTCGCCTCGGGCACCCATGGCTCTGCAGAGCGCGGCACCTGCGGGCGGCGCCCCCAGCGCCAGCCCGCGCTTCATCTGTCGGACGTCGTCGACGCCCTCCTTGAGCCAGCTCACCGGCCACTTCACGTCCGCAATCAGGTGCGGCGGGTTGTGGAGGTAGGTGATCGACGGGCTGGTGCCGACCGTGCCCGACGCCATCTCCAGTGCGTCGGACAGCGTGCTGGCCGCCCGGAAGCCCATGTGGGCCGCGATCTTGCGGTCGCCGCCGACCCAGATCACGTCGCCGACGTGGTCCATCGCGTGCGACGCCCAGTACCACATGTAGAACGCGTGCACCCCGTGGTAGGCGTGCGAGGTGCGGTAGAGGTGGATGTACCACTCGTCCTGCGCGAACTGCTGCTCGTACTTCTGCCCGACCACCGCCGGATCGGTCGAGTCGGCCAGCACCTCCTCGTAGAAGTCGACGTACGACGGGTGGTGCAGCTGGTTGAAGCCCTCGTTGAGCGGGTGGTAGAGGATCAGCGCTCCGCCCTTGCGCACCGGCGGCATGCCTCGGTAGGAGTTGAAGAAGTAGCCCAGGCCCATGCAGGTGGCGAGGATCGGGTTCATCGTCGAGTTGACGTTGTAGGGGCCGAGGAACGGCACCCCCAGCACCAGCACGTCGGTCTGACCCTCGACCTCGACCAGCTGCTGCTCGTGCACCTTCGCCAGGGTCAGGTCGTGCACGGCCTCGACCTCGCCGGCGTTGACGCCGGTGACGCCGTAGTTGGACCGCATGTCGTGGAAGAGCTTGTGGCGCAGCTTCAGCGGCGCGGCCGCCAGCCCCCGGCGTACGCCGAGCATGGTCGCCTGGTCCTTGACCGACCACTCCCACTCCCGCTTCATCAGGAAGTCGTAGGGCTTCGGGAACACGTTGTTGTCGAGGGTGGCCTCGATCTGGAACACCTTGACGTGGTCGCGGATCAGCCGGCCCATCCGCCAGGCTGAGTGGTGCAGCTCGGAGCGGTGTGCGGTCCATGAACGACGTCGAGTGCACCATCGTGTCGTGGTTGTGGTGGTGCCGCAGCGAGTTGTACGCCGACAGCCCGATGCCAACGGACTTGTGGCCCGCCCTCCATCGGCACCATCGTCGTGTTGACGTAGACCAGCAGGTCGGACTCGGCCGCCCGCTTGTTGATCACGACGTGCTCGTCCTTCTCGGTCTTCCCGAGGAAGGACAGGTTGTCGTGGTCCTCGGCGTCGTGGTTGATCAGCAGGCCTTCGCCGTAGAAGCTGCGGAAGACCCGCTCCCCCACGATGTGCTCGAGCTCCTTGGCGGTCAGCCGCCGGTGGAACGCGTTGGCCGAGATCAGCACCACGTCGTCGACGCCGGCGTCGGCAGCCATCGTCAGCACCTGCTCGATGATCCGCTGCCGGATGTCGGGCTTCTTCATCAGCGGGAGCACCGTCGAGACGTCGTCGAAGGCGATCGTCAGCCGCATGCCCGGCCGTCAGCAGCGAAGGCAGCGGGTCGGAGTTGGTGGGGTGGACCAACGCCTCGCGGATCGCTCCCTCCACGTCGGGGACGGTCGCGATCGACTCCGGCGGGTAGACCACGCGGGTGCCGAGCGGGAAGTTCTCCAGCCGGAACCCCAGCCCTTCGTGCACCAGCAGCGGAGGCGTGCGGTCGTCCACTTCGAGGACGAAACCTGGCCTGCTCATCGAACGCTCCTCGTCATCGAGTCTCCCTGGGATCGAACGCAACTTTGATGGTGCCCAGCCGGCCGGCCGACTGGGCGTGGTCGAGCGCCTCCCGCCAGCGGTGCAGCGGATAGGGGGCGACGGACTTGGCGAGCCGGGCAACAGCGTCGTGCCCGGCCAGCTCGGTGGCGATCTCGAAGCCACTGCGACCAGCATGGGGGCCGTCCGGCTGTCTCCTGCCGGGCCGAGGCGTAGCTGCCGACGACGTCGAGCTCACGGAACCACGCGGCGGACAGGTCGGCGGAGGTCGGCATCCCCGAGAGCACGACCCGGCCCCCGGCCCGGGTCGCGTGGAGGCAGGTCTCGAGCGAGTCCTTGCTGCCGACCGCATCGACGGCCACGTCGACGCCGCCGAGCAGGAACGCGCGCGAGTAGTCGGGCTCGAGCTGGAAGGCGCCGGTGACCCGGCGTACGCGGCGGAGCACCTCGTCGGGCGCGACCACCTCGGTGGCCCCGAGCTCGACGGCGAGATCGCGCTGGTGGCCGTGCTTGGCGACGACGATGATCTCCCCGGCCGGGGTGAGCTCACGCAGCGCGAGTGTCGTCAGCAGCCCGACCGATCCGGCGCCGCTGACCAGCACCCGGTCGTTGTCCTTGATCCTCGCCCGCATCGCCGCGTGTACGGCGCAAGCGAGCGGCTCGATCAGCACCGCCTGCTCGTCGGAGTAGCCCTCGGGCACGACGTGCAGCTGCGAGCGGTGGGCCACAGCTGCTGGCCCCAGCCGCCGCCGGTGTCCTTGCAGAACCCGGTCTGGAGGCCCGGGCGCGAGGTGGCCGACGGTGATCCGCGAGCACCGGTTGGTCGCACCGGCGGCGCAGTCGGCGCAAGGCTCGACACCGCGGGCCGCACACGTGAGCACCGAGTCGATGACCACCCGGGTGCCCTTCGGCAGGTCCTCGCAGTCGGCGGCCAGGTCGGCCACCACCTCGTGCCCCGGCACGAACGGGAGCGACACGACGGCCGAGAAGTAGAGGCTGGTCTTCCCCGACAGCGCGCCGAGGTCGGAGCCGCAGATGCCCGACAGACGGGTGCGCAACGGCGCCCAACCCGGACGGTCCACCTTGGGCGGCTCGATCGTGACCATCCGCAGCGGCATGGTCACGCTGCCGACCATCGGCATCCGACCGCCCATCGCCTTGCCTGCCACCGTGCGCGGCAGGGAGCGGAACATCTCCAGAGCCAGCATCAGGTCGTGCCTCCCTGGGTTGAGGCTGCGTGCCGACGGGCTGGGACTGGCCCAGTCGACGATCGTCCAGCGGGACTTCCGTGCGTGCCGGAAGAGCGGTACGTCGGGGCGCACCGCCACCGGGTTGCCCACCGCCGCCAGCAGCGGTAGGTCGGAGTGGGAGTCGGCGTAGCCGAACGACGCTGGTGAGGTCGATTCCGTTGGCCGGCGGCGTAGGAGCGCATCCACGCCGACCGTGACTCACCCACCAGCGGCGAGCTGGCCAGGTGGCCCGTGCAGACCCCCCGAGCGTCCGTGGCCAGCTCGGCCGCCTCGATGTGGTCGAAGAGCGGCAGCAGCGGACGGGTCAGCGGCCGGATCGCACCGGTGATCAGCACGGTGGTGTGCCCGGCAGCCTGGTGCTCACGCACCCGGCGTACGGCGGCCGAGGACAGCCGCGACAGCACATGCCCCGTGAGGTGCCGATCCACGATCTCGTCGAGCACCGCGAGCTCTGCGCCGGCGTACTCACGGTAGGCGGTGCGCAGGAAGTCGCTGCGCTGGCGACGCTCGGCCTGCAACAAGCCGGGGACCTTGGCCGCGATCCTGCCGACCTGGGCCATCCGCTCGGACGTCGGCAGCTCGCGGAGCCGCAGCCACAGGTAGCCCTCGATCACGTTGGAGGAGAGCAGGGTGCCGTCCATGTCGAAGAAGGCGGCGACCTCTCCCCGCTCGCTCATCTTCACCTTCCGGAGCGCGCTGGGGTCGCTGCGCGTTCGCTGGCGCCGGCGTTCGTCCAGCGCGCGGATCGGGGCGGTCACCGCCGGGCAGTGGATCTCCTGGAGATAGACCTTCCAGTCGATCACCGACGTGTCGAAGGCAAAGGTCTCGCGGTCAGCGTCGGAGAGCGACTCGAACAGGGCCAGGGTGTGGGAGTCGTCGAAGTGCAGCTCCGACTGGGCGTACTCGCTGTAGATGTCCAGGTAGCGGCGCAGGAACTCCAGGCGCCGACCTTGCTGATCCAGCTTGCGAGCCAGCTCGCGGGTCCGGTCGCTCCGCGGTGCGTGCCCGATCACGTAGTCGGCGGCCTGGTGCGCCTTCTCGCTGGTGACGAGCAGCCGCTCGACCGCCTGGGCGCCGGGGAACCGCCAGTCGGGAAGACGAGCGGCGCCGCGGTCACCGGTGGTGAAGGGATGCGCGTCGAAGTAGCTGCGGACGTTGTCGTAGAGGACTCGGAACGTGAGCGGGTTGCGATGGCCAGATCCGACGTGGAGGTACGCCGCCTCGCCTACCTCGGGTGGGTGGGCGAGCGCGGCCACGATCGCCGCCACCACGTGGTCGACCGGCACGATGTCGACCACGGTGTCCGCGGCCGCCGGGAATTCCGGCAGCTCGCCGCGCCCGTAGGCCAGGATCAACGGTTCGGCCATCTTGAAGCCCTCGATCCACCCGGGGTGCGGCTTCACGAGGGCCGACTCCACGATGCTGGGTCGCACGATCGAGGCGCGGTGATCGCGGGCGTGTGCCTCGACGACGCGCTCGCCTAGCGCCTTGGTGAAGGTGTAGCAGTCCGTCCAGCCGAGGCTGCGGGCGCGCTCGGTGCCGATGCGCACCAGCTCGTCCTTCACCCATTGCTGCCGTGCCTCCTCGGTGGCTCGCGCGGCCGTGAGATTGCCGGCCCGGCTGTGGGCGCGCTCGGCCTTGCGGCGCTCCTTGGTGAGCAGCTCGGCACCGCGCGAACGGTGCTCGACCGACTGCCTCTGAGCCAGGCCCCAGGCCAGCTCCGCGTCGAGGTCGACCGCGTGGTCGACGGGACCTTCGGCGATCGCGCCGCGACGGCGGCCGGCGACGTACGCCGTCGAGATGTGCACGTAGTGCACGTCGGCGCCCGTCTCGCGGATCCGGCCGAGCAGGTCGCGGGTGCCGACCACGTTGGTGCGGAACCCCTCGTCGACGGGCGGGTCGAAGGACACGTCGCCGGCGCAGTGCACCACAGCATCGAGGTCGTCCGGAAGCTCTGGCACCTCGGCCAGGTCGCCCTCGACCACACACGACCCGCGCCGCCATCAGCTGCTCGACGCCGCCTGCAGAACCGACGATCTCCTTGAAGATGGGTTTGCCCAGCAGGCTCGCGATCCGCTGGGCACCGGTGGTGGAGCCCTTCGGCCGCACCAGCACCGACACCCGCGTGCCGGGCGTCTCGGCGAGCATCAGCTGGAGCAGGGCCTCACCGATGAAACCGGTGACTCCAGTGAGCAAGACATGCTGACCGTCAAGCCGTTCCGCGATGGTGGGTGAGGTCACGCAGAGGCCCCTTCAGCCGGGTCTGATGTGGATGCGCTGATTCTGCACCAGACCCGGCCGGAGGAGTACCTCCCCCGGCCGGTTGACCTGGTCTTGTCGATCCCAGACGTCCGGACCTGGCGGCCCGACCACCTAGGCCAGCTGCTTCGTCGCCTCACGTCGAGAGAGCCCAGACATCCGGTCGCCGTACCGCGACACCTCGGCGAGCACCCAGGCTGGGTCGGTCTTGGCGTGCTGCCGCAACGCCCACCCGATGGCCTTGCGCAGCCAGAACGACGGGTCGTCGATGTTGCTGTCGATGGCGAAGTGCAGCAGCTCGACGTCGGTCTTCTCCTTGCAGGTCAGCTGGCAGATGACCGACGCGCGGCGTATCCACAGATCCTGACTGGTGGCCCAGTCCCGCATCACCGGCGTGACCTCCGCCCGGTAACCGGCCAGCGTCTCCCCCACCAGGTGAGAGGCGATCTCGTCCACCACGTCCCACCACGCACCGGTGACGAGCAGATGACGCCACAGCGGCAACGACGCCGGGTCCAACCATTGGCGGGCGCGCCGGTGTCGAGCCAGCGCGATGGCGGCGTACCACTCCTCACGGTGGGTGGCCTCGTCCCACAATGTCCGCACCGTCGCTTCGTGAGTTTCCCGGTCGGTCGGTTGGTACATCGCCAGGATCGGACGCAGCAGCCGCGTCAGATCCTGCGCGGAGATGCCGCGGTAGGGCAGTTGGGACTTCATGTACGCGCGCTGCGTGACGGCCCTTTCCGGGTCGCCCGCAGATGCCAGCGCAGCCCGGATGTCGTTGATCAGGGCATTGTCGACCGGCACGGTTCGAGGCTAGCCGCGCCTCACTCCGGCCAGGTGGCCATCGCCACCTGGCCACCGACGATCTCGACCGTGAGCCGAACTTCGTCGGCACCCTTGTCGAAGAGCTCGTAGCTACCAGCGACCAGCTCCGGGAACACCAGCGACGGGATCTCCCCACCGGTGACCGGGCGCCGTACTACGGCCACGTGCTGGCGGTGGCCATGCTCGTGGCCGTGCCCGTGTCCATGCCCGTGGTCCGGGTCGTGGTCGTGCCTAGGCGCCTGCTCACCGGCCGGTGCGATCTCCACCTCCTGCCCGGCGAGGGCGGCGGGCATGGAGACGACTAGGGCGCCGATGTCACCGCCGATGTCGAGCATCACCGCGCCGCGTCCGGCGAGGGGGTTCTCCGGTGAGTCAGGCGCCCTAGTCACGCGAGACTCACTCGGCCTCGGTCGTTCCGGGCACCGTTTGCAGACCGCCTCCGGGCAGGCCGAGGTAAGGGAAGCTGGCCAGCAACGGGGCGTTGGTGTTGGTCGTCCCGTCCTCGATCGCCGCGGCCGCGTCGTCGGGGGTGAACGACGAGTCGACCAGCGGGATGGTGGCCCCGGCGATCGCGCGCAGCTCGATCGTGACCACGTCGTCATCAATGCGGCGACCGTTCGGGAAACCTGCGGCGTCACCGCCGACCAGACCGAGCTTGTTCGGGTTCTGGCTGGGGGGGATGGCCACGTTGAGCCGCAGCATGTCCGCCGGTGTGGGCCCGGTGTAGTTGGCAAAGCCCGGGACCACGCCCTTGGGGATCCCGGTCAGCAGGATCGCGTGCAGGTCCGCTCGGGGCTTCCTGTAGGCCGCCAGGTTGGGGAACACCGTCGGGTAGAGGTCCGGTAGCAGCCCTGCCAGCTCGGGCTTGAACACATAGCGCTCGAACTTCTTGTCCGTGCCGGGTCTGCGCGCGTTCCAGTTGTCCTTCAGCGACATCGGGACGATCACCTCGTTGAACAGCGGGTTGCCCAGGCGGGCCACCTGCTTCCACGGGCCGGTGCCCTTGAAGCTGCCCGACTTGGCGTCGAAGATGCGCGACTTCTGGCGGCTGGCGCTGGCCCACACGCCGATCGTGGACTCCCTGGCCGTCGGCGAGGTGGGCCTCCTGCCATTGCGGGTCAGGCCGGTGATCGGGACCTGCAGCGCGATCGTGTGCACGTTGTAGGACTGGACGGCGTTCACACCCCCCATGGCCGGCATGGAGATCAGGTGGGCCTCGCCGAAGGGCCGGAGCGCTCCGAGATCGAAGATGCTGCCGAGATCGACGTGGAAAGCGTCGGCACGCTGTCCCGCGAACACCTTGGTACCGCCCGGAAGGAACCGGACCGCCTGACCGGCCACCTTGCCGTAGTCCGGCAGGCTTCGCTTTCCGACGTTGCAGGGCGGGCACGGGAGGTTCCGCCCGAGGACCCGCTTCTTGCCGTTGGCGACTCGCGTCACGGTGTAGTACTGCGGGCGGTTCCAGCTGGTGTCGGCGATGTCGGTGATCTGGCCCGTGTTGTAGAGGAACGTCGCCTTGTTACGGATCTGGGTCGTGAACCGAAACTGGTAGGTGACGTCGGCGTCAGCCGAGCCGTCGTTGGACACGTGGATCTCGTAGAGGACGTCGTCACCGAACTCGTAGAAGTTCGGCCCGCCGTCGGGCTGCTGCAACGGAATGAAGTTGGCGATCAGCGTGACGGTGCTGGGCTTGTCGGGGCTGACGAACGCATAGACGTCGGTGCTGTCGGCGACCGGGTCCTTGGAGATCTCCGGTGCTTCGCGGTGAGACGACATCAGTTGCCCCCTGCCGCGACGAGGATGCGCTTGACCAGGTCGTGGTCACGGACCTCGACCTCGCGGTCACCGACCATCAGCACCAGGAGCCCCGACCACGGCTCCTCGATGTAGGCCACCACGGGTTCTCGGATGTCACCGGAAGGCGCCTGCGCCGCAGCTGCCGATCCGGTCGTGAAGTTGATGGTTCCTGCGGCGGCTCCCGCTCCCGCGACTGCGAGCAGTTTTCTCCGGCTGGTCTCGTTCATGTGACTGCCTCCACGACCCTGAGGACACCCCGATGTGAGGCGCACCACACTTGCTTCGGTGCGAGGCGTCAGGCGGATTGGAGTTTTCCGTAATCAATCTGAGACGCGACCGGGAAACGAGAAGCAGCGCGGCCCGAACGAGCCGGAAGCAGCACTTCCCATGCCGCGGACCGGCCACTTGCTGTGGTGGGCGCAGAGGGGATCGAACCCCCGACCACCTCGTTGTAAGCGAGGGGCTCTACCGCTGAGCTATACGCCCTTGCTCGGAAGCGGCCACAGACTACCCGGGACTCGGACAGCCCCGAAAATGAAGCTGAACCGCTGGAGTCTCGGGTCACCAGCGGTTCAGCAAGCAGAATAGTAGCCTGTGCGGCGCGGCCATGGCACGTGTTCCAGAATGTTTTCCCGGATCGGTCTAGACGGGTGCTTCGTCCAGGGCCAGGTGGAGCTGGCGAAGGTGCTCGTCGAGGTCGCGGCCCTGGGCGCCGGGGTTGTGCACAGCCCAGCGCACCGTGCCCGCGGTGTCGATCACGTACGACGACCGATACGGGGTGCCCTTGGCCTCGTTGAACACGTCGAACGCCTTGCTGACCTCGCCGTGCGGCCAGTAGTCGCTCAACAACGGGAAGTTCAGCCCATCGGCATCTGCGAAGGCGCGCAGCGAGTACACGGCGTCACAGGAGATCGCCAGCACCTCGGTGTCGAAGGTCATGAACTCCGCCAGCCGGTCGCGGATGCCGGCCATCTCGCCGGTGCACACGCCCGAGAACGCCGCGGGGTAGAAGAAGATCACCACCGCCTTCGAACCCTGGTACGACGACAGGGTGACGTCCTGGCCGAACTGGTCCCGCAGGGTGAAGTCAGGTGCGGGCCCCCCGAGAGTCAGCCCGGTCACTCGGTATCCCGGTCCACCAGTTCACGTTTCAACACCTTGCCGGTCGCATTGCGCGGCAGCTCGTCGAGGAACACGATGTCGCGCGGCACCTTGTAGCGAGCCAGATTTTCCTTGACCCAACCCTTCAGGTCTTCCTCGGTGCAGCTGCTGTCGCTCAGCACCACGAAGGCGCGCAGTCGTTTGCCGAACTGGTCGTCGTCGACACCGATCGCGGCTACCTCGGTGACCGAGTCGTGTCGGGAGAGGCAGTCCTCGACCTCCTTGGGGAACACGTTCTCGCCACCGGAGACGATCATCTCGTCGTCGCGGCCCTCGATGAACAGCAGCCCGTCCTCGAAGCGGCCGACGTCGCCGGAGGACATCAAGCCGTCGATCATGTCCTTGTTGCCGCCCCCCGTGTATCCCTCGAAGAGCAGGCTGTTGCCGACAAAGATCCGGCCGGACTCGCCCTCGGGGACTTCCTTGCCGTCGGGGTCGAAGATCTTGACCTCAGTGCCGATCGGCGGCTTACCGGCCGTCATCGGGTTCTGCCGGAGGTCGGCTGGCGTGGCGATGCTGCCGTACGCGACCTCGGTGGAGCCGTAGGTGCTGTAGAGGTTGTCTCCGAAGTTGTCCATCCAGTTGACGGCAAGATCTCCCGGGAGGGCCGAGCCCGAGGACGTGACGACACGCACCGCGGAGAGGTCGTAGGAGTCGAGCTTCTCCTGAGGCAACGCCATGATCCGCTGCAGCATCACCGGGATCACGACTACCGCTTCGCACTTCTCCTTCTGCACCAGCTCGAGGGCTGACTCGGGGTCGTACTTGCGCCGGAGCACAGCAGTGGTGCCCAACAACATGCCGAGTGCCAGGTGCGCGAAACCCCAGGTGTGGAAGAGGGGCGCGGCGATGTGGACGCGGGTACCGGCGCGGAGCGGAATGCGCTCGAGGAGGGCGACCGCGGCGTCGATGCCCGCCTCGTTGCGAGGAGCGCCCTTGGGAGTACCAGTAGTGCCAGAAGTCAGGATCACGACCCGCGAGTGCCGCTGCGGTGCGGACAGGTCGCCGCTGTCGGCTGAGGAGATCAGGCCTTCGACGGTGGTGTCGCCGTCGTCGCTGTCGGTCCAGGCCAGGATCCGTCGTTGGGTATCGGCCTTGTCCAGCAGCTTGGTGAACTCCTCGTCGTGGACCACCGCCGCTGGTTTCTCCCGCTCGAGGACCTCGACCAGCTGAGGACCGGCGAACGCCGTGTTGAGGTAGAGCAGGTCGGCGCCGAGCTTGGCTGCGGCCACTGTGACATCGACGAAGTAGCGGTGGTTGCGGCACATCACCGCGATGCTGTCGCCCTCACCGATGCCCTGGGTCGGCCAGCGCTCGGGCGAGCCGGTTGCTACGCTCGTGCATCTCGCCGAACGTGAGCGAGCCGATCTCGTCGACCAGACCCGGTTTGTCGGGCCAGCGGATGGCCAGGGCGTGGAAGCCACCGGCTGGACCAGTGCCCCAGCGGGAGACGGCCAGCCCTAGCTTGGCCAGCTTGACCGGCGACATCGGCCGGATCACCCCGGACTGGGTCAACACCTTGGCGCCGACGCCGGCCGCCCCGACTCGCGTAACGACCTTCTTGATCACATCAAGGATCCTAGTGGTGACCGTCACGCAGGCGTCTTGGGTGCCACCAGTCTGCTGGCCGCCCAGTCCGCGCTGACCGACGCGCTGGTCGTCTGGGAGAGGCCTGCGATCGGGGCCGCCTCGGCGATGTCGGCAGGTTCGACCGCGTTGGAGCGACCGATCTTCGGGGTCAGCAACCAGATGGCGCCACCGCCGACCAGGTCGGTCAGCGCCTCGACCAGCCCGTCGACCAGGTCGCCGTCCTCTTCACGCCACCAGAGCAGCACCGCGTCGACGACATTGCCGTAGTCGCCGTCGACCATGTCCGCGTCGATCAAGTCCTCGATGGCGATCCGCAGGTCGTCGTCGGTGTCGTTGTCCCAGCCCAGCTCTTGGATCACCATGCCGGGCTTGAACCCCAGCCGTTCGGCGGGGCCTGTCTGGGTGGTCCCGCCACCCGCGGTCGAGCTCACTGTGACCTCCAGTCGTGTGCCATGTCGTCCGGAGGCGAGTGCACGCTGCCCCCGGGTGTGGAGTAGTCCAGCGGAGTTGTCGCGGGGGCGCAACCCGGCGCGCACATCCGTGGACCTGCTGAGACGTACTCAACGGTAGATTTCGCAGCCCTCGGACGCGTGCAACGATGAGCGGGTGACCGATGAGAAAGCCCTCCGCCGCAGGCACCCGATCGGGTGCCACCCCGTCGGTGATCCACGAGGGGCTGCCGACCCAGCTCCCGGACATCGACCCCGACGAGACCACCGACTGGATCGATTCCTTCGACGCCCTGGTCGAGGAACGTGGGCGCGAGCGCGCGCGCTACATCATGCTGCGCCTGCTCGAGCGGGCTCGCGAGACCCAGGTCGGTGTGCCCGCGCTACGGAGCACCGACTACATCAACACCATCCCTCCCGAGCGCGAGCCGTGGTTCCCGGGCGACGAGGACGCCGAGCGCCGGATCCGGGCCTTACATCCGCTGGAACGCCGCGGTCATGGTCTCGAGCGCCAACCGCAAGGGCCTGGAGGTAGGCGGTCACATCGCCACCTATCAGTCCTCGGCCAGCCTCTACGAGGTCGGCTTCAACCACTTCTTCAAGGGCAAGGACGCCCCCGGCGGGGGTGACCAGATCTACATCCAGGGTCACGGCTCCCCCGGCGTCTATGCCCGGGCCTACCTCGAGGGACGGCTCACCGAGGAGCAGCTCTACCGGTTCCGCCAGGAGGTCCAGCACGGGCCCGGCCAAGGGTCTGCCGTCGTATCCGCACCCCCGGCTGATGCCGGACTTCTGGGAGTTCCCGACGGTCTCGATGGGCCTGACCGGCATCAACTCGATCTACCAGGCCCGGTTCAACCGCTACCTCCAGAACCGGGGCATCAAGGACACCAGCGAGCAGCACGTGTGGGCGTTCCTCGGCGATGGCGAGATGGCCGAGCCCGAGTCGCTCGGGGCGATCCGGATCGCCGCCCGCGAGGAGCTGGACAACCTCACCTGGGTGATCAACTGCAATCTCCAGCAGCTCGACGGGCCGGTCACCGGCAACGGGAAGATCATCCAGGAGCTGGAGGCCAACTTCCGCGGCGCCGGCTGGAATGTGATCAAGGTGGTCTGGGGCCGCGAGTGGGACCCCCTGCTGGCGCGCGACGTCGACGGCGTGCTCGTCAACCGGATGAACAACACCCCCGACGGACAGTTCCAGACCTACTCCACCGAAGACGGTGGCTACATCCGCGACCACTTCTTCGGCAGCGACCCTCGGCTGCGCGCCATGGTCGAGCACATGACGGACCAGCAGATCGAGAAGCTGCCTCGCGGTGGCCACGACTACCGCAAGGTGTACGCCGCCTTCGACTCCGCCACGAAGCATGTCGGCCAGCCGACCGTGATCCTGGCGAAGACGATCAAGGGCTGGACGATCGACGCGCTGGAGGGCAAGAACGCCACCCACCAGATGAAGAAGCTGACCCAGGACGACCTGAAGAAGTTCCGGGACCGTCTCTACCTGCCGATCTCCGACCGCGACCTCGAGCGCTCCTACGAGGAGACCGGCACGGCGCCGTTCTTCCATCCGGGCGAGAACTCCGACGAGATCCAGTACATGATGGAGCGCCGCAAGCAGCTCGGCGGCTCCGTCCCGCGGCGGGTGCTCCGGGCCAAGAGCCTCACCCTGCCTGGCGATGACATGTACCGCGAGCTCAAGCAGGGCGCCAAGAACCCCATCGCCACCACCATGGCGGCGGTCCGCCTGCTCCGCGACTGGATGAAGGACCCCGAGATCGGCCAGCGGATCGTGCCGATCGCGCCCGACGAGTACCGCACGTTCGGCATGGACTCGATGTTCCCGAGCGCAAAGGTCTACAACCCGGGCGGTCAGCAGTACGAGTCGGTCGACCGCAACATGCTCCTGTCCTACAAGGAGTCGGTCTCCGGCCAGATGCTGCACGAGGGCATCTCCGAGGCTGGCGCGATGGCCTCGGCGACCGCTGCAGGATCGGCCTACTCGACGCACGGCGAGCACGATGATCCCGTTCTACATCTTCTACTCGATGTTCGGGTTCCAACGCACCGGCGACTCGATCTGGGCGATGGCCGACCAGCTCGCCCGAGGCTTCCTGATCGGTGCCACCGCTGGCCGCACCACGCTGACCGGTGAGGGCCTGCAGCATGCCGACGGCCACTCGCCGTTGCTCGCTGCCACCAACCCGGCCATCGTGCACTACGACCCCGCGTTCGCTTACGAGGTCGGCCACGTCATGCGGTCTGGCCTCGAGCGGATGTACGGCTCCACCGACACATCCTCACGGCGAGGACGTGATCTTCTACATCACCGTCTACAACGAGCCGGTCGCGCAGCCCGCGGAACCCGACGACGTCGACGCCGAGGGCATCCTGCGCGGAATCCACCGCGTCGGGACCGGCTCGAGCAGCGACTCACCGCGGGTACAGCTGCTTCGCCTCGGGCGTCGGCTTCCCCTGGATCGCCGAGGCGCAGCGGATCCTCGCCGAGGACCATGGCGTCCAGGCCGACACCTGGTCGGTCACTTCATGGAACGAGCTGGCTCGCGACGCCACGCAGGCCGAGGAGTGGAACCTGCTCCACCCCGATGAGAGCCGCGCACGGCGTACGTCACCGACAAGTTGACCGGCGCCGATGGCCCGGTGATCGCGGTCTCCGACTACATGCGCGCCGTACCCCTGCAGATCGCGCGCTGGGTGCCGGGCGACTACCGCGTCCTCGGCACCGACGGATTCGGCTTCGCCGATACCCGACCGGCTGCGCGGCGCTACTTCCACGTCGATGCTGAGTCGGTGGTCGTCCAAGCCCTCCAGGCCTTGGCCGATGCTGGCGAGATCGACAGATCCGTGGTCACCGACGCGTTCGCGAAGTACCGCATCGACGACCCGACGGCCGTCGCCGGTCGCCAGCAAGAAGGCGGAGACGCCTAGGTCTCACGCTGCGTTCGGCTCGGCGTCCGAGTCCGCCTAGGCGGAGCTGTCGCGGACGACAGTCAGTCGCCCCACAGAACCGACCGGTCCGCCCTGACCGCTGCGGAGCAGCGTGCGCCACTTCGCCCGGGAGTACGTCGCCGGGCGGGTGGTCCGGATGAAGTCGTGCAGGATCTTGGCGAACCGCTGTGGGTGGTCCTTGTGCGGGAAGTGGCCGGCATTCGGAATCACCTCGATGCGCGCCTTGGGCGCGAGCGCGGCCGCGTTGCTGGCATGGCGAACCGGGATGACCTTGTCGTCGCGACCCCACACGACCGCCATCGGCATCTCGTCGGTCAGGTAGGCCCGGTCGGCCATGGTCACGATCTGTCCGCGCCAGTCGACCACGGCTCGCACCACATGACGGATGGCGGCTCGCGCGTGGGGGTCCTTGAAGGTCTCGTAGATGTCGGCGACCTCGCCCAGGTCGCGGGTGCTCTTCCAGCCGGTGCGCGCCAGGGCCCTGAGGCCAGCTACGCCCGCATGCCGGACACCGGGCACGGTCAGCGCCCCGAGCACCTGGTGGTAGCCAGGGGTCGTGATGGCGCGGATGAACGGAGTCACCTCCGGTCCGAGACCGCCGGAGGCGACGAGCATCATCCGTTCGGTGCGCTCGGGGAACTGGTAGGCGAACTGCATCGCGATGCCGCCCCCGAAGCTGTGGCCCACGACGGTGACCTTGTCGATGCCGAGCACGGTCAGTAGGTCGCGCATACCGTTGGCATAGCCACCGACGCTGTAGTCGGCGCGGGGCTTGTCGGAGCGACCGTGACCCAGCAGATCCGGAGCGATCACGGTGTAGCGCTTCGCCAGGGTGTCGATGACCGGCTCCCACGTGGTGTGGTCGCATCCCAGTCCGTGCAGCAACAGGACGGCGGGGCCAGTGCCCGCCTTCACGAACGCGCGCCGATGGCCGTGGATCGTGACGAACTGGATCTCATGGTGGCTATCGGTCACCACGCCCCCTGACTGTCGGCGAATTCAGGATTCAACCAGATGGCGGCCACCGTTGACACGCAGACCACCAAGATTGGCCCGATTCGCCTTTATTTATTGGGTTTTCGGCACTCCAGGGGCCAAAGCGCATCCGGTCACGAGCCCTCAACTAGGGTCGACCTGTGAGCCCGCCCAAGGCGGCCAAGGCCGTCACCTCCCGCGCGCGCGCGGCAGCGGCACTGCGCCGCTCGGCCGGAGAGCTCAGCACGACGGCGACCGCTCGGATGCTGACGGAGGTCTCGTGGTTCCGCGAGCTTCCGGCCGAGGACCGAGCCTGGGTCGGCCAGATCGTCCAGGCCGGCATCCAGAGCTTCGTCGAATGGCACGAGTCCGACGTCGGGACGGCCGGGGAGCTGTGGTCGGACTCGGCCGTTGCCGCATCGGTCTTCGGCGTCGCGCCCCGCGCCCTGGCCGGAGTGATCACGTTGCAACAGACAGTCGACCTGGTGCGCCTGTCCATCGAGGTCGTCGAGAGCAACGTCGACGCGCTGATCGACCCAGCGGACGTGGCCGAGGTCCACGCATCCGTGCTGCGCTACGCCCGCGAGGTCGCGTTTGCTGCCGCGGAGGTCTACGCCCGTGCGGCCGAGGTCAGAGGTGCTTGGGACGCCCGACTCGAGGCGCTGGTCGTCGACGCCGTGCTGCGCGCCGAGGCCGACGAGACCGTTCTGTCGCGGGCAAGTGCGCTGGGCTGGGCGGCGCGTGGCGAGGTCACGGTGGTGCTCGGCAGCGCTCCTGAGCAGCGCACCGAGACCGACCTCTTCGACGCCGTACGCCGGGCGGCCAAGGGCGCGGGCCTGGACGCATTGTGTGCAGTGCAGGGTGACCGCCTCGTGGTGCTGCTCGGCGGTGTCACCGATCCCCGGACCGCCGCGGCAGCCGCTGGTAGAGATCTTCGGCGATGGTCCGGTGGTGATCGGGCCGGTCAGCGAGGACCTCGAGCACGCTCATGGGTCAGCCCGAGCTGCGTTGTCGGCCCATCGTGCTGCCAGTGGCTGGCCCGACGCGCCGCGACCGGTCTCGAGCGGAGAGCTGCTCCCCGAACGGGCGCTTGCCGGCGACGGCCATGCCCGTCGCTACCTGGTCGAGGAGGTCTATCTGCCGCTGCTGCGGGCGCGCGGTGCCGTGCTCGACACCGTGGCCGCCTACTTGGAGTCGGGATCGTCGATCGAGGCCACGGCCCGGGCGCTGTTCGTGCACCCCAACACCGTCCGTTATCGCCTCAAGCAGGCCGATGACCTCATCGGCTTCTCGCCGTCGGAACCACGCGACGCGCTCGCGCTACAGATCGCGCTGATCCTCGGACGTCAGTCCGGCCGCGACCTCTGACAGAGAGCGCCGCACAGGTTGTGTCCGTTTGTAGGAAACCTCCAAAGATCGCTAGGGAACTTTCGTGCGGCGCTGGGCGGGTGTCAGGCGCCTCGAGCGGGCAGAGTGTCCCTTGTGCTCGTCATTGTCGCTCCTGGCCAAGGTGCCCAGACCCCCGGATTCCTGGCGCCCTGGCTGGAGGACGAGCAGTTCGCGGCGCGACTCGAGTGGCTGTCCGCCGTGGCGGGCATCGACCTCGCGCACTACGGCACCGAAGCAGACGCCGACACCATCCGCGACACCAAGATCGCCCAGCCCCTCCTGGTTGCCACCGGCCTGGTGGCGGCGCTCCAGCTCTTTCCCCGCCCCGCCGACGCATTCAAGGCAATCGGCGCTGCAGCGGGCCACAGCGTCGGCGAGCTGGCGGCCGCCGCCGGCGCCGGAGTCGATCAGCGCCGAACAGGCCATGGTGCTGGTGCGGGAGCGCGGAAGTGCGATGGCCGAGGCGTCGGCGGTGACTCCGACCGGCATGACCGCGATCCTCGGCGGAGACCGGATGAGGTCCTGGCTGGTCTCGACAAGCACGGGCTGACCGCAGCCAACGACAACGGTCCCGGACAGATCGTCGCCGCCGGCACGTCAGGAGCAGCTGGCCGCCTTCGCCGACGACGCTCCCGCCAAGGCCCGGCTGATGCCGCTGACGGTGGCCGGCGCCTTCCACACCGACCACATGGCCCCCGCCGTTGCCCACGTCGCCGCGCTCGCGTCAGTCGGTCTCGGTCGCACGACCCACGCATCCCAGTGATCTCCAACCGCGACGGGCAGGTTCTCCACGACGGTGCCGAGGTGCTGCGGCGGATCGTCGGCCAGATCGCCAGCCCGGTGCGCTGGGACCTGTGCCTGGAGAGGATGTCCGAGCCTCGGGCGTGACCGGCATCCTGGAGCTACCGCCGGCCGGCACGCTGACCGGCATAGCGCGCGCTACTTCAAGGGGGCGGGCCTTGAAGGGCGTCGATACCTTCGCCCTCAAGACGCCAGACCAGCTCGACGACGCTCGCGCGTTCTGCGACAAGCACGGCGAAGGAGCGTCAGTCATGAGCGGCCAGCCCGATCACCGGCAGCCAGGGCGCGCCGTACGCCGCCATCCTCGGCGTCGGCGCCTACCGGCCCTCCCGAGTGATCCCCAACGCCGACATCGTCGACGCGATCGACTCCAGCGACGAGTGGATCCAGCAGCGATCGGGCATCAAGCAGCGGATGTGGGCCGACGAGACCGAGACCGTGCAGTCGATGGCCGTCGGCGCCTCCCGGCAGGCGATCGAGGCGGCCGGCATCGACCCGCACCAGATCGACTGCGTGATCGTGGCGACGGTCAGCCACATGCTGCAGACGCCCGCGATCGCCACCGCGATCGCCCACGAGCTCGGCACCGACCAGGCAGCGGCGTTCGACATCTCGGCCGCCTGCGCCGGTTTCTGCCACGGCGTCTCCATGGCCAGCGACTTCGTGCGGGCCGGCAGCGCCGGCACGTGCTCGTGATCGGCGTCGAGCGGCTGTCCGACCTGACCGACGTCGGTGACCGCGGCACCGCGTTCATCTTCGCCGACGGCGCGGGCGCCGCCGTGGTCGGACCGAGCGAGACCCCCGGCATCGGCCCGGTCGTCTGGGGCTCCGACGGCGAGCAGTACGACCTGATCCGGCAGCGCGAGGACTGGCGCGACGTCGTGGCCTCGGACAACCCCGAGATGCCCCACCTGGTGATGCAGGGCAACCCGGTGTTCCGATGGGCGTCGTTCGCGATGGCCAAGGTCGGCCTGCAGGCGCTCGACCGCGCCGGCGTCAGCGTCGACGAGCTCGACGTCTTCGTCCCCCACCAGGCCAACATGCGGATCATCGACGCGATGGCCCGGGCCATGAAGCTGCCCGACACCGTCCGGATCGCTCGCGACATCGCCGAGCAGGGCAACACCTCCGCCGCCTCGGTGCCGATGGCACTGGAGCGGATGATCCGCGAGGGTGACGCCCGTCCGGGCGACACCGCCCTCCTCATAGCGTTCGGTGCCGGCCTGGCGTACGCCGCCCAGGTCGTCACCGTTCCCTGACCGCACCACGTAACCATCCGAATTTCCAGAAATACAGAAAGTGAGAACCGCCTGATGGCCACCACCGAAGAGATCCGCGCCGACCTCGCCGAGATCGTCAACGAGGTCGCCGGCATCGACGCCGACGACGTCCAGCTCGACAAGTCCTTCGTCGACGACCTCGACGTCGACTCGCTGTCCATGGTCGAGGTCGTCGTGGCCGCCGAGGAGAAGTTCTCGGTGACCATCCCCGACGAAGAGGTCAAGAACCTCAAGACCGTCGGCGACGCCGTCGCCTTCATCGAGCGCTCCCAGGCCTGATCCACCCAACCCTCTCCAGAATCGAGTCAGCAGATGAGTCGCACACGAGTCGTGGTCACCGGCATGGGCACCACCAGCCCGCTCGGTGGCGATGTCGCGAGCACGTGGGACGGCCTCGTGAACGGCCGCTCGGGCGTCCGCACCCTCACCCAGGACTGGGCCGAGGAGCTGCCGGTCAAGATCGCCGCCACCGTGGCGGTCGAACCGACCGAGATCCTGGAGAGGGTCAAGGCCCGCCGCCTCGACCGGTCCTCCCAGTTCGCCATGGTGGCGGCCATGGAGGCCTGGCGCGACTGCGGCCTCGACGAGGCCCAGGCAGTCAGGTGACCTCGATGGCGACCGGGTCGGCGTGGCGATGGCCTCCGGCATCGGCGGCGTCAACACCCTGCTCGCCAACTACGACCTGCTCAAGGAGAAGGGCCCGCGCCGGGTCTCCCCGCTGGCCGTGCCGATGCTGATGCCCAACGCACCGGCTGCCAACATCAGCCTCTACGTCGGCGCCCGTGCCGCGGTGAACACCCCGGTCTCCGCCTGTGCCTCCGGCAACGAGGGCATCGCCCTCGGCGATCGACCAGATCCGGCTCGACCGGGCCGACGTCGTCGTCGCGGGCGGCACCGAGGCGGCCATCCACCCGCTGCCGATGGCCGCGTTCGGCAACATGATGGCGCTCTCGAAGAACCCCGGCGACCCCACCACGGTCTCGCGGCCCTGGGACACCGGACGCGACGGCTTCGTGCTCGGCGAGGGCGCCGGCGTGCTGGTGCTCGAGTCCCTGGAGCACGCGCAGGCTCGCGGTGCGCGGATCTACGCCGAGGTGCTCGGCGCCGGCATCACCGCCGACTCCCACGACATCGCCCAGCCCGATCCGCTCGGTCGCGGTGGCTCGCGGGCGATCCTGCGGGCGCTGCATGGAGTCGGAGATCGGTCCCGACGACATCGCCCACGTCAACGCCCACGCCACCTCGACCCCGCAGGGCGACATCGCCGAGGGCCTGATGCTGCACGCCACGCTCGGCAAGCACGTCTCCGACGTCGTGGTCACCAGCACGAAGTCGATGACCGGCCACCTGCTCGGCGGCGCCGGAGCGCTCGAGTCGATCGCCACGGTGCTCGCGCTCTTCCACCGCGTGGTCGCCGCCGACGATCAACCTCGACAACCTCGACCCCCAGGTCGAGCTCGACATCGCCACCAAGGCCGCGCGACCTGCCGATCGGCGACATCGCGGCGCTCAACAACTCGTTCGGGTTCGGCGGCGCCAACGTCGCGGTCGCGTTCGGGAGCATCTGAGCGCTCTCGCCTGGCCGTAACCGCCGCGATGGGGCACCGTTGTGCACTATGACGACCGTCACATCACGGATGCCGGAGAACTACGATGCTGCGCAGGCTGATAGCTGGGTCCAGCGCCGGGCTGCTGCTGGCGCAGCCGGCCTGGTGGGATCCACCGCCGAGGCGGCGTACGAACCTTGGGGCAGCACGCGCGCAGCCGACCAGGTGCTGAAGCGCTCCTGCGCCTACTACCCCTACCGCTATCGAATCAATCCGCCCGTCGACGACTGGGCGGCCGAGATCTTCCTGAGCGGTCCTGACGGCGTCCCGCTCGCGAGCGCAGCGCTGGACGTCGACTCCGACCCCGCGGTCGGGCAGGCAACACTGGCGTCTGTGCCGTCCGTCGATTACTCCCGGCAGGTACAAGATGCGGATGAAGATCACCTACCTCGGGACTATCGAAAAGTTCGAGGGCTTCGTAAAGCCGTCGTACTTCCGCCTGCGTCGACGGTAGCCAAACTCACACGGCCGCAGATGAAGGACTAAGAGACTCTCTCAAGTAGCGTGCGACCCCACGACGAGACCTCGTCGAGAACTTGGGAGGAACGCACATGCGACGCGAAGTTGTTGGTCACCGTCTGTGGGCTCATGCTGGCCCTGTCGTTGGCCGCCGCCGGGCCGATTGCCGCAGCCGAGCCATTGGGCACCACATCTGCGCGCAACCAGGTGCTGCACCAGGGATGCCACGACTACCCGTTCACCTACCGGGTCAATCCGCCACGCGACACCACCACGTGGTCGGCCGAGATCTTCCTGATCGGGCCGGGCGGTGTCAACCTCGCCTCGGCTTACCTCCTGAGCCCGGAGGACCCGACGCGTGGGAAGTTGGCCTGGCGACTGTGCCGCGCCTCGATCACCCCCGGCAGGTACACGATGAGGATGAAGGTCACCCTCATCAACATCTATGACGTCGTTACGGCGAGGGTGAAGCCGACCACCTTCCGGATCAGGCATCGCTGATCTAACGCCTACGCCGGGGCCGTTCTGAGTGTGTAGAAGGTTTGTCGCGCCCTGACGCGGCCGAGGCGCGCCTCGATCAGACCACCTGGTGCAGCCAGCGGACTGGCGCACCGTCGCCGGCGTGACGGAACGTCTCCAGCTCGTCGTCCCACGGCTTGCCCAGCAGCTTGTCGATCTCGTTGAGCAACGTCGTGTCACCGAGCATCGCCTTGACCACGGCCGCCTTGAGGCGGTCCTCGGGGATCATGATGTCGCCGTGGAGCCCGGTGACGGCATGGAAGACTCCGAGGTCAGGGGTGTACGAGAACCGGGCGCCCTCGGTCGTCGCGGTCGGGTCCTCGGTGATCTCGTAGCGAAGGTGGTTCCAACCCCGGAGCGCAGAGGCGACGGCCGCCGCCGATCCGGCGTCGCCGGCCCAGGACAGCTCCGTGCGGTAAGCCCCGGCCTGGGCGGGCTGGGGGGTCCAGACCGCGCTGACGGCAGCGCCAAGCACGCCGCCCACGGCCCACTCGATGTGCGGGCACAGTGCGGACGGCGCCGAGTGGACGTAGAGAACGCCCCTGGTCGCAGTACGTGTTGCGGTGTGTGCGGTCACCGTGACTCCTCGACTCTTCACCTCAGGCGCGAGCTACGCCTTCCCCGGCGGGCTCATCGAGATGTGCGGTCGTGGTGTCTCGGTGCAAACGACACGGATGTAGTTGTGTAGCCATTGTGACTCATGTGGCGCAAACACGCCAGAGTTTCAGCTTCCGGAGGCGGATTTTCGATTGCGGCGCGGCCCTAGCTCCATCAGGGTGGTGATGACCTCCTCGGCGATGCCGAGGCCGCCCGAGGTGGCTCTCCCCGTCGATCACGCTCATTGTCGCGTCCGGCAGCCGGTCCACCATGTGCTGACCGTGGCGGAACGGCACGATGTGGTCCTCGTCGCCGTGCCACCAGCGCACGGGCACGCTCACCTCGCGGCCGCGAAGCCCCAGTCGCGGGTGAACAGCACCAGGTCGCTGATCGGCGCCGAGGTCTGGAAGCGGCTGCCGTTGAGCAGGTCGTCGAGGAACATGGCCTTGAACTCCGGCCGCGAGAGCAGGTTCTTGTCCCCGGGCGGCTGCACGGCGGCGTACAGATCGAGGCCGGGGCCGGCGATCGGCCGGGCCAGCCGGATGGCGCCGGTCAGCAGCACCCCCAGCGGCACCCGGGCGGCCACCAGGGCAGGCGCCAGGCGCACGGCCAGCTGGATGATCCCACCCTCGGCGGCATCCGGGCCGCGAGTCGGGCAACACCGCCCAGGACCCCGACGCCGTGGATGCGGTCCGGCAGCCCGACGCCGGCGGCCAGCGCGTAGGGCCCGCCGCCGGACAGACCGATGATGCGGGCAGTGTCGATGGCCAACGTGTCGAGCAGCAGGGCGAGATCGTGGGTCCAGTCAAGGATGTTTGGGTACAGATGTGGCGTCGATGAGCCGATGCCCGGCCGGTCGATGCCGATGATCCGGAGACCTCGCGCCTCGCGCGATCGCCCTGGCCTCGAACGGAATCTGGCGTCGCGCGCCTGGTGTTCCGTGCATCCACACGATCGCCGGTCCGCGCGGGGAGCCGTACTCGGCGAAGCTGAGCCGACGATCATCTCGCACCGCCACCGTGCCCTCGAGGGCAGGACGCCTCACGTTGCTCATGATGCGAAGTCTCGCAGACCCGTCGTCCCGACGAAGACGGTGTCAGCGGGCGGTCCAGCCGGCACGTCAGCCGAGGCGCTTCTCCAAGGTCTCGGCGCGCACGTCGGCGTCGGTGATCTGCTCACCATCGACCGCATAGGTTCGGTGGAACCAGGCGCAGCGCATCCTGCTCGCGCCCGGCTGCCTCGAGGATGTCGGCATACGCGTATCGCAGCCGGACCACCCAGGGGCGCGGCTCTTGGAGTTGATCGGGGCGTGCTCCAGGGTGCGCAGGGCGGCATCGAGCTGGCCCATGTCCCGGCGGGCTCCAGCCTCCACCAGGGTCATCTCGGCCCTGGCAGGCGGATCGAAGTTGGCCACCGAGGGGCTCTTGGCAAGCTTGAGCGCCTGCTCGGGGTTCCCGAGCGCGCGGTGACAGTCGGCCATCATCGGCAGGTAGTCGGGAGCGCCGTTCATCCGCTTCGCTGCGCGAAGCTCGGCGAGAGCCTCGGCGAAGTGGCCGGCGGCGTACGCCGCCTCTCCGGTGGCCTCCCGCACCACCGCCAGCCGCGGAGCTCGGGCCCGCGCGGCGAGAGTGTGCTGGTAGGCGGTCTCGGGGTCGTCCTCGAGCACGAGCCCGGCCGCGGCCAGGTGGCGCGCCACCCGGGCCGCAAGCTTCTCGGGGAGACCCTTCAGCTGAGACGTGATGGAGCGATCCAGCTCCGCCCCTGTCACCTCGACGGGCAGGTCGGGACCGTCGTAGAGCGCCTGATCCTGGGTACGGTCGGCCTGTTGGCCCGCAGGACGCTTCCAGTCGCGATCCCCCTGCCGGCCGCGAGCAGGCTTGCCGGCTCCGGCGCCGCCTCGGGTGCGGCCATCCGACTTGCCCGATCCGGCGCGGGACCCGCCAC